>NZ_JAPPSQ010000040.1 GCF_026652115.1 Algoriphagus sp. PAP.12
GTATCCACCTTCTTCTGTCTTCCTGTGTAGGTAAAAGATGATTTTCCCACTCGGAGCTCTGTTCTTCTGTTCAGCTGATGCATCGCATCGGTACAGGTCAGCTCGTTGCAGTCATTGATCGGATGGGTTTTGCCAAACCACTTCTCTTCCATTCTCTCTCCAGGTACTCCTCTGTTGGTCAGGTAGTCCTTCACCACATCGGCTCTTCTCTCTGACAATGTCTGGTTATATTCCTCACTGCCTCTCTGGTCTGTGTGACCTTCGATATACAGCATCAGATTCGGCATCCGCTTCAGCATGATCGCAACTCTTTCCAGTTCCTTCTTGTGTACCGATCTCAACATCGACTTGTCAAAGTCAAAATAGATTGTCGGGATGTCGTTGATTTCATCCTGTAACAATTCAAAGATGTCTTCCGGATTACAGAAGTCCTGATCTTTCAGCTCTTCTGGGATTTCATACTGTTTTGTCGGATCAGGAAAGGCTTCCAATACCAATTCCGATCTTCTATTCAACTGATGGTTCGCCTCTGAACAAGGAACTCCGTTACCACAGTCATTGACTAACTGCGACTCTCCGAACCATTCCAGTCTCACTCTGTCTGCAGAGATGTTATACTGCGCTAGGTATTCGGTCACCGCTGTCGCTCTGTTATTGGAAAGCGTGATATTGTATTCATCCGATGCTCTGGAGTCGGTGTGGGAAGCTACCAATAAGTCCAGGAAGCTGTATTTCTTCATGATATCGGCGATCTTGTCCAATGCTTCTTTCGCATCCTCTCTGATCACATATTTGTCCAAGTCATAATACACGATGTCCACAAACACCGGCAACTGATAAGGGATCGGAGACAGTTTGTATTCTCTCTTCACAGTATCTCCTTCAAAGCCTTTAGTAGTGATGCTCTCATCAGTTATGGGGAAGTAGCCCGGTTTGGTAATCTTCAGTGAGAAGTCACTCTCCGGCTCAAGTTCCGCTGACAGCTCTCCTTTGCCGTTTCGCTGCGTCTGTACGTTCCCGTTCTGGGTATTGTCTCTCAGGGTAGCCATGTAGCTGTCCGTGATCACCAAGCCCTCGCAGTCGATTACTCTGGCCAGGAACTGTTTGTACATCTCTTCGATCGTGTACAGGTCATCCAGTCCCATACCTCCTTTACGGTTGGAGGCCAAGTAAATTTCTCCGTCTTCCAGCTCTCTGTAGCCAAAGTCATCTGCAATCGAGTTGATCGGCATGCCCATGTTCTGCACATTACTTACCATTCCTCCTGAGATATCAGCTACATACACATCCATGCCTCCCACTCTCGGGTGGCCGGTAGAAGAGAAGTAGAACTGCTTGTCTTTTTGGAAAGGATGGGTTTCGTTACCTTCTGTATTAACAGGGGCTCCCAGATTCACCGGGGTACTAAAGTTCATCTCATCGTCGTATTCGGAATAGTAGATATCATAACCTCCCATTCCTCCAGGCATATCTGAAGCAAAATAAAGTCTCTTGGCCGATTCATCCACAAAAGGATTCATGACCGAATAACCGATCGAATCGTTGAACGGAACTGGCATAAAGCCTTCCAGCGTGCCTTCCGGAGTCACATTACTGTAATAGATTTCCGGTTGTACTGTGATGTCTCGGTCCTTCTTTACTTTCTTGATATCTCTGGTCACAGAGTAGAACAACACGCCCGCTTCCTTAGCATAGCTTGGATCTGAGAAGTTGTAGGTTCCCGGAATATTGGAAATGATCTCAGAAATCTCTCCGTCTTCATTCTGCTTGTAGACCGAGAAGTACTGGCGGCCGGTATAGTCATTGCCTTCCTCGCTGAAGAATTTGTTTCTTCCGTCAATGCGGATTCCCGGCATCTTCTGGGTGAAGGTCGCTCCGCGGTCAGACACAAAGTATTTGTTACCGTTCGCATCTTCTGTCAGTACAAAGTCGGAACCATCCGAATTCAGTTCTTCTGCATTCTCAAGTTTTACTTTCTTTTTGGTTTTGGTGTTTATAAAGGTCTCCAGACTGGTTTGAAGGGAATCCACATTTACTCCTTTGGCTGTCAACTCACTCTCCACTTCATCTAAGTGGGCAGATTTTTGTGCAGCAGAAAGGTAATTTAGAAAATCAGAAGTTTCGGCATCTTCATAGCCCACAGTGTTTTTCCACCATTCATAGCTTTTGTCATAGTTGCGGACCTGGTCATAGGCCTCAGCCGTCTTTTTGGCAGTGGCATAGTTCGGCTTCTTCGCATAAGCCGCTTCGTAGATCTCGATCGCATGCTGATAATTCATCAGTGTCATCTGTTCATCTGCGTACCGAACTTTGGACTTCTGCGCCTCGGCCCCTCCAACAATTCCCAAAAATAAGGTAGCTGAAATGCTTAGTATCGTCAATGTCTTTTTCATAATCAGAACCATCTTTGGTTTTTCATTACTGCTTTTCTCGGGGTCATGTAAAATCCTACAGACAATTCATGGGAATTCGTTCTGTAGTCTTGCAATACGTTCAGGTTATGGTCATATGCATAGCCAATCCGTATTCTCTCTGTTGCAAAAATCTCGGTGATCAGCGCAAAAGAGTTTCTATTGGATAGATTCTCCGGAAGATTGTCATTCCAGATCTTCATATTGGATCGGTAGGAACCGCCCAACCAAAGCCGCTCTCCCAACAAGAACATCGCATTCAGATCATAATTGGTCGGTGCTCCTTTTACCTCTTTAATCAAGAAACTAGGCTTAAACTTCACCGTAGATCCTAAATCAAACAAGGCTCCCATTGTCAGGTAATAGTGGAAGTCATGATAGGCCAAGGTAATGTCTTCTCTTTCCAGCGCTTTCTTCCCGATCATATTGTAAACACTGAAACCCGCATAGAACTTGTCGTTATGAAAGAACAGGCCCGTGTTCATGTTTGGTGTGAAGATATTCACCAAGCCGGCAGGGATATTGGGATCATCAGGATCATTGGGATCCAGCTCCGTTCCATCAATTCCGTACTCGGATAAACCTGCACTAACCCCCAATCCCAAGAAGCTTTTTTGCCCGGTCTGGATTCGGTAAGCATAGGTCAGCAAAGCTGAATTAGTTCGAGTAGGTCCTATACGGTCTCCCAATAGCGAAATACCGAATCCCATGGTCCCTTCATTGGCACTTAGGTCCGCCGTCACCGTAAAGGTCTCCGGAGAACCCGGGAACCGGATCCACTGCGTTCTATAAGTTGACTGCAGATAAGGTTCTCCTTTGTATCCAGCATATCCAGGATTCACATGGAGTCCATTGAATATATATTGGCTGAACTGCGGGAGCTGCTGTCCAAAAGTCCCTCCGGTGGCCAATAAGGCCACCATTAGGGTCATTCCAATGATTTTAAAAGTATTTTTCATAACGCTTCTTGATTAATCTTCCTTAACAACCTGAATCCATCCTTTGAACACATGTTCGCTACCTTGGCTATCTATTGCTATCAATACATAGAAGTAGGTTCCTGCTACCTGCCCAGGAGCATCCCAGTCGTTTTTATAGTTTTCCTGTTCTAAAACATGATCACCATATCTATTCACAATCGTAATAGAATTGCTGACAAACTTATCCAATCCCTGGATCTCGAAGGCATCGTTTGTCCCGTCATTGTTCGGAGTGATCACATTCGGAATATGGAATGGCTTGATCAATGTTACCGCACTATCCTGATTGTCTGTTTCATCTGTATCTTCTTCATCTGCTCCCACGATGACTACGTTGGTCACCGAACCGGCAGCTCCGGCTTTCACGCGGATTCTGAAAGTGATCGTCGCATCAGCCGGGAACAGAGCCATCGTCCACTGGATTCTGCTGCCATCAACTGAAGTCTCAACATCCACGTTAGCAATGTTACTTTCTACACGGTTGCTCAGATAAGTCACTCCGTTTGGCAAGTCATCGGTGATCACCACATTTCTGGCATCAAATCCTCCGATGTTGCTGACTGTGATTTCGTATTCAAACTCCTCTCCTTCGAACACTTCCTCTGACATCGCCTCTTTGGTGATACTCAAATTGACATTGTCATTCACCAATCTGAATACTACATAAGCATCGTCATTATTATCAGGATTTCCTGCCTCTCTAAGGATGTATCTCAAAGTATATTCACCTTCTGGATTTACACCTGGGATTAGATTCATTTCACCATCTTCATCGATCAACAAACCAATCACACCATCCAACTCTACAAATTCGAAGTCAACATCAGCTGGATCAGGACGCTTACCATCAAGTAGGTCATTCTCCAAAATATTGCCCAATCTTCCTCCGAAGCTCACAAAGTGGGTTCCGAAGTCATCATCGTTGGCGATGATTTCTGGAGCCATGCCTACCACAGCCGAATCATCATCCTCTACTGTGCTGCCTCCAGGTGCTGTACCCTTCACTGTTGCAGTATTTACCAATTCACCACCTTCGGCCAGATCTTCTTCGGTCACGGTATAAGTGGTCGTGTATTCTCTGGTTCCTCCAGGAAGCAACAGCGCAATGGTTTCTTCAAAGCCTGTTAATGGATCACTTACCACCACGTTCACCAATGGAGCATCTCCTGTATTGGTTACAACTAAGGTATAGGTAATAACATCTCCGGTGTTTGTGGCCACTGATACATCAGATGTCTTCTCGATACTGATACCTGGCTCCAGATTCACATTTACTGTAGCCTGTGCTTCAGCTCTAACAGTCTTCTGGCTCTGTGGATCAATCGCCTGAACATTCGCAATGTTCAAGATTGGTTCACCACTCAACAAGTCTTCCAAGGTCACGGTATAGGTAGTCGTGAAAGTCTTGGATTCCCCTGGTGCCAAGGTGATTCCCGGTACAGTCATTCCTGTTTTCGGATCCCTCAAGTCTCCACTGGATAGAGTCACATTACCAGTGTTGGTCACCACTAAGGTATAATTCAGAACAACACCTTCTCTGCTGACAGATTCCAAATCAACTTCCTTGGTCAAGGAGATATTTGGTAGTCTTTCAGCTTCAACCACTGCTTCATCCTGATCAGTCACTTGAGTGTCTCCACCCATTCCTGTAACAGTTGCCACGTTTTCTATCAGACCGTTATCCAAATCTGCCTGAGTTACCTCGTAGGTCGTGGTAATCTCAACCACCTGACCCGGAACCATCGATCCGATATTTTGATCCAAACCTGTCAATGGATCCATTACAGTTACATCACTCAAGGTCATGTTTCCTGTATTGGTAACAGTCAAGGTGTATTCGATCTCATCTCCAACTGCATCTACAGATGTAACAGCAGTCACTTTCACAATATCAATAGATGGAGTCTGAACAGCCTCAACCACTGCGTTATCCTGATCTGTCACCTGAGTCTCTCCTCCAAATCCTGAAGTGGAAGCCACGTTTTCGATCAATCCATTATCTATATCAGTCTGAGTAACGATATAGGAAGTCTGGATATTCACTACCTGACCAGGAGTCATTGAACCGATATTCTGATTCAGTCCTGTCAATGGATCCTCAACAGTTACTCCACTCAAGGTCATGTTTCCTGTGTTGGTCACTGTCAAGGTATATGGAATCTCATCTCCAACCGCTTCTACCGATGCAACACCTGCTACTTTCTCAATGTCAATGGATGGCAATTGAATTGCCTCAACCACTGCATCATCCTGATCTGTTACCTGAGTCTCTCCTCCAAATCCTGAAGTAGTTGCCACGTTTTCGATCAAGCCGTTATTTATGTCTGCAAGAGTAACGATGTAGGAGGTTGGGATATTTACAACCTGACCCGGAGCCATTGAACCGATGTTCTGATTCAATCCTGTCAATGGATCCATTACAGTCACATTGCTCAAGGTCATGTTTCCTGTATTGGTCACAGTCAAGGTGTATGGAATTTCATCTCCAACAGCATCTACAGATGCAACACCTGCTACTTTCTGGATGTCAATTTCTGGATTCTGACACAATTCAACAATTGTTGGTGCATCACCTTCAATAGTTGTATCTGACAAGTCAGTTACAGTTTGTTCTGCTCCGGTACCTGAAGCTTCTGCCTGATTGCTTACAAACCCTGCATCAATATCAGATTGTTGTATTGCATAAGTCGCTGTATAAGTTGCAGACTCACCTGGCTTCAAGGTTCCTTCTCCACTTCCCATAGTACTCGATACATAAGCCGGGCTTAGTGTTCCAGTTCCACTGAAGCTGGATTCTGAAACCATCACAGAGCTCAAGGTTACATTACCTGTATTCGTTACAGTGAACGTATAAAGAATCTCTTCTCCTGCATCACTGCAATCTCCACCATCATCATAAGATGCGGTTTTTGTAACCTTGATATCTGGCGTCTGACACAATTCTACAACAGTTGGTGAGTCACCTTCAATAGTTTGATCAGAGAGATCATTTACGTTCTGATTTCCAAACACTCCAGAACCTTCAGCTTGATTGCTAACGAACCCTGCATCAATATCAGACTGTTCAAGTGCATAAGTCGCTGTATAAGTTGCTGATTCACCTGGTTTCAAAGTTCCTTCTCCACTTCCCATGGTACTGGATACATAAGCTGGGCTAATTGTACCAGTTCCACTGAAGCTAGATTCAGAAACAGTCACAGAGCTCAAAGTCACATTTCCTGTATTAGTCACCACGAAGGTGTATAGAATCTCCTCTCCAACATTGCTACAATCACCACCATCATCATAAGATGCGGTTTTTGTAATCTTAATTTCTGGAGTTTGTGTGAAGCAAACCTCTACTTCATTAGAATCATCTCTCAATACCACTCTATAATCCACAACACTTCCTTCACCAGGTTGTTGTTGCTCATCAATTACTTCTCTGATTTCAGCATATGCAGTGTTGTAGAAGCAACCTTCTTCAATCATTTCCTGACTTATGGTTACTGAAGCTTCGAAGCTTGCGGAAGCGTCTGGAGCCAATACTGGAATAATTTCCATCAAGCCTGCCTTATCATCAACCACATAGATATCATACAAGGTTACATTTCCTGTATTAGTCACGGTGATATCATAAGTCACTTGGCCATCTACTTGATCATCATTGGAAACCAAAGATTTCACTATAGATAGGTCTGGCTGCTGGCAAAGGTCTACCTGAGTTTCGTTATCAGCATCCACTGAGTCACCGGAAAGATCAGTTACAAAGAACTCATTGGAGAAGGCTAATAAATAATAACCTGTTACTTCTGCCTGATTATTGATAAATCTGGTATCCGTATCCTCCTGAGTAATCTCATATTCAGCAGTGTATGTAGCAGTCTCATTTGGCAACAATGTACCTTCTGCACTATTCATGCTGCTGCTCACAAAGGTGACAGCTCCCAATGTTCCTGTTCCTGTGAAGTGATACGTCTCATCGATAGTTACATTCTCCAAAGTAACATTACCTGTGTTGGTCACTACGAAAGTATAGATTACTATATCTCCTGTATCATAGCAGTCATCTTCAGAAATTACTTCAGCTGATTTCACAATGGCGATATTTGGCTGCTGACAAAGATCTACTTGAGTCACCTCATCATCAGCATTTGTTTCACCAGATAGATCATCAACAGTCATTCCATCACCATAAGTAGCAGTGACTTCAGCCTGATTGTCAATGTATCTTGTATTGGTATCTTCTTGAGTAATCTCATATTCTACAGTGTAGGTAGCTGTCTCATTTGGCAACAAGGTACCCTCGGCACTTCCCATGCTGCTGCTTACGAAAGTGACAGCACCCAATGTTCCTGTTCCTGTGAAGTGATAGGTCTCATCTATAGTCACATTTTCCAAGGTTACATTACCTGTATTAGTCACTACGAAAGTGTAGGTCACAATATCTCCGGTGTCATAGCAATCATCCTCAGAATCAACTTCAGCTGATTTAATGATGGCGATACCAGCTTTCTGACATAACTCAAACTCAGTCGGTGCATCCGTCGTGAAGTCCGCTCCCGAATCGTCAGTCACAGGAGTGTTCTGGCCAAACTGACCACTCGCGGTCGCCTGGTTGGAAAC
>NZ_JAPPSQ010000041.1 GCF_026652115.1 Algoriphagus sp. PAP.12
GCAGAACTACCTGAATGAATTCGTTTACAAACTGAATCGCAGGTACTTCGGAGATAAATTATTCGAACGATTGATTATTGCGTCAGTTCACCCATACGTGCATTGATGAGGATACACATATTAAATTAATCAACTTAAACTAACTCCCATTCAAAATCTCCTAGATATCGATAAGACACCTTTCCTTGCGAATTCATTGTCAATAAATGCACCCAACCATTGTCGCTAAGATTCCTTATCGATTCATGCTTTTTCAAAATCGAATTGATCGCTTCAATTGGTGCCTGAATCACTACATGGAGTTTACTGGGATCATGCTGATTTTTTTGCCCATCATGGACAGATTGCAAGGGTAAACCTACTCTCAAGTCCCCTGAATATCCCTCCAACACTCCGATTCCCGCTGTGACGTTGTGCAAGGTTTTGTTTCCTGATCCATAGACACTGTTATCCACTGTAGAAGCAAAATACTGCAAATTGATCCAGCTTGTCACCACCATTGGGGCAGTCATAATTTGTTCTAGTATTTTGAATTCCTTGTCCTTTTCAGGGTTGTAGGAATGCAGGAAGGATTTACCTCCCAAATTGATATTCTTGGTGTGGAATCGCGGAGCTATTATAAATGATGTACATCCTGCCAAGCCCCATTCGGGTCTAACTTGAGACCAGTCTTTACTTCTCTTTAGAATTGATTCATCTACATTTCCATTAATGTTCATTCGAATGGCCCTTTCGGCTCTGGCTGCCCTTTCTGCTTGCCCAAGGCTTTCTTTCAGCCTCTTATATTCTGGAATATGACTTGAAGGAATTTCATCTTCCCTGAAAATCCTCAATTTATCAGTTGTTGTGTCATGGAGACAGGCAAGAAAGACCATGTCCTCAGGTATAAATATCTGCTCCTTTTTCAAGCCTATCCGAACTTCAGTATCATTGAGAACAAGAGCAGCCACTTTAGCATTCGCCTCTCCAGAATGACCTCCACATGCACCACAGTCTAGTCCACTCGCATGTGGGTTATTGACCGTCGATGAACCATGTCCTACTATTAGGACCAATCTTGAAAAACGCTCATCCAATGTCATGGCTCTCAGTGCATTTTTTGCCATTTGAATCTTTTGATCCAAAGGAATAATTTCACTCAGGTTTGGAGAGTTTTCATTTAGATTAATCCTTTTTTCCAATTGTTCTTTCTTACTCAACCCAATAGAATCTGGGTGAGGAACAGGGCGGGTCCAGCCCAAAGAATCTGTCAGCAATTTAGGCAGGTAAGAAAGTCCCAAAGGGCTCACAAAGCTGAAACAACTGACAGCTCCGGATTTAAAACTTTTCCAAAGTTGATTAAGCTCATTGGTATGAATCCGATTTTCCACCGCTGTTTTATTTTGAAATTTGTCTGGCAAATCCTCAAAAACTGTCGGTCCAGCCGGAATCAATGCCGGGCATTGTGCTTCCCTTTTCTCATGACCCAGCGGAACAAAATTGATTGGAAATCCAAAAAAACCAGCAAAGCCTATTGTCTCTATTGAGGGGTTGATATGCTCCAGATTTCTACGGAAAATTTCTGAGCGAACATCTATGCAAAAGACAGCTTGTGCATCGGGTCTTTTATTAGAATAAGATTCCTTTTCTCCTGTATTATTGATTTTATTGATCAGTTCTCGTTGAGTAGCCTGCTCAAAGGCTTCCTGCAGAATCAACTTTTTCAGAAGGTCTTTATTGCTTTCCCTCTCTTGGATAAAATCCAGGTATTGATCCTGTGCCAAAGACCACATTACTCGAAGCTCAGGTCCATCCATACATTGAAGTAAGCAAGCTTCCCAAGAAATCAGCACAGCTACCAATTCTTCTAAAGCCTTACCCTTTTTGGAATGAATTTTTTCTTCCCAATCCAATCGTGCAGCAAAGGCAGACCATCCTCCCATATTGAGGAGAAGTCTATGTAAATATTGAGGCATAACATCCTCCGAAATTCCTAATTGCTCACTAGCGTACTCAATTGCCCATAGGTAATCGTTGGGGAGAGCTTTTACTTTTTTTCTAAACTCTTTTAGTCCTGCTATTTCAGGACTAAAATCGCACTCAGCTTCTTTCTTCCATGCCTGAAAAATCCCAGTATCTGCCTTAGAAGTATTCCAAGTTGCCTGCCCAGTATCAAAATAACTTGAGGCCCAACTCGTGATTCTATCTTTATAAAATCGAGGCCAATCTTTATCAGAAACATTTCTGGCCACATCCACCAAAAGTGGCAAACCTTTTTCTATTTTATTTTCAGAATGAGAATTTTCTATTTCTTGGAGAAATGTATCGAAATCACTCTGATTGGCTGATTGTTTCAGAAAAGCTGAATGGATGTCTTTCTTGGAAATAAAGCCTTCTTTGAGTTTTTCTCGGTAAAAGGAAATTGGCAAGGTCATTTGTACACCTCCCAGCTTGGAAAGCTTTTGTGCCACTGACTCAAACTTTTGGTCAGTAAGTCCCAAATATGGATTAACGGCTACAAAATTATCCAGAGACCACACTGGAGCGATTTTTTCACAAACTTCTTCCAGCATCTTACTTAAAGGTAGAGGCTTTACCTCCTGAGTCTTAATCGTCATAAATTTGATTTTTGAGTTGGATTGATTAATGAAGGTATTTTTAAGCCCATTGCTCTTGGAGCCTACTTTCCTTTTCTGATTTGACTTTTTCGGCTTCTTGTTCAGGAAGGGTTTCCAGACTCGATTCTTGGATTATTGACAAGGAATCAAGCAGTCGATCAAACCAGATATTGGCATATAACCCATTTTTAAAATGAACTCCCCAAGCCCGATAATATGAGCTGAAATGAATATTTGAAGAAAGCATCTGAATAATGATGCTAATTCCAAATAGCAGAAGAAGAACCGTCCCGATCATTAATTTCCCTGCACTAGGATTTGTTAACGCAGGGATTTGGTTTTGAAGGAGAAAGTGGAATCCTCGCTCTAGGCCAAAAAAGGCCATTGAAACCGTGAAAGAAATCAGGAAAGCTTTCAAGAAAAGATCGGGGTTCCAATTCATGGAAATTGCCGAATTGAATAACTTAGCCAGGCCTAAAACTATGATGCCACTTAAGACTACTAGTCCTAATTCATTTTCAAATTCAACTCCCCATACAAGCCCAATTCCCAAGAATGTAAAACTTGAAAGTAGGAAAGATATAATCATGGAATTTAGGCTGACCTTTTTCGGAATTCTGATCATTTTTTGACCCTGAAG
Source organism: Algoriphagus sp. PAP.12 (assembly GCF_026652115.1). Lineage (GTDB taxonomy): Bacteria > Bacteroidota > Bacteroidia > Cytophagales > Cyclobacteriaceae > Algoriphagus. The sequence continues at coordinate 3,238 of NZ_JAPPSQ010000041.1, forward strand.
AGCTTCAATGGCACTCCCTGAGGATAGAAAAGAGTGGGCTTTATAAAAAGAATGTGCCACTAAATGGAGCATTGCAGCCGAATAAACCCCCAGGCCACATACCATAAGACTAAAACCCATATGACCAATACTTGAATACCCCAATGCAGTTTTTACTGAAGGTTGGGTCAGATAAACTATGGAAGCAAAAAGAGCTGTAAAACCTCCCATAATCATTAAAACAAGGGGAGCGATACTGCTTGCCTCCATAAGAAATGACATTCGAATGATTAAGAACGGACCTGCATTCAATAGACCGGCATGTAATAAGGCTGATACTGGAGTTGGCGTTTCCATTACCTCGACTAACCATCCATGTGTTGGGAACAGAGCTGATTTCAAGATCGCCGCTATAGCCAAAAAGAGCGCTGATAATTCTAGGCTTGCAGAATTACCTGCTATTGACTCAGCATTCTGGATCGTTGAGAAGATTTCTCCCAAGTTTCCTGTACCAAATTCTAGATATATGAATGAAAAGGCGAGAAAAAGTGAGACATCTCCTAATCGGGCCAAAACAAATTTCTTTTTTGCTGCTACCTGGGCTCTTACCCGCTCAGGGTAGAAAAGTAACAGCCGGTGAAGTGTCATACTTGTCATAACCCAAGAGATAAACAAGACACCAATATTTCCTGAAATAACTAGAAGTTGGACTGATGCTAAGGTCGCAGCCAATCTTCCCAGAAATATTCCTTGCCGGGGATCTCCATCTAAGTAATTAAAGCTAAAATTGATAATTACAGCTCCCAAGATGGAAATCATGCTCAGCATCAAAAGACTGAGAGCATCCAACCGGATGCTAAAACCGATTTCTTTAATCCCAATCAATGGTGATTCAAAAGCACCAAAATAATAAACCCAAAGACTAGCTGAAAGGGCGATAATTATACTCACAAAACTTGCAATCCTGATGGATTGAATGATTTGGGGAATTTTTCCTCCCGATTGGAATCGGGAACCTATGGCGATTAATGCAAATAGTACTGGGGATAGTAAGGTGATCATCGAAATTATTTTCTCCTCCATGTTGACCTTTTGATTATTGGATATTGATAATGATGCTAGAACTAATGCACAGTTGCTTCCCTTCTTCCTTTGCTTTTTGGATTTGTTTTTCAGCCTGTTTGTAGGCCTTTTTTAATTCGTGAATCCTTTCTTTTATTTCAGTTGACTCTAGTCCCATTTGAATGAATCGCCTGAAGTTTTTTTGCTTGTTGAAATTGATTTTTTTGAGGAAAAGATCTTCCACAATCTCAGCGGCCTCCTCATGGGTAAATACCCCTTTTACCAGGTCATAACTGGATTGGATTGTTTGTTCTTCGGAATTGAGTACTGATAGTGTTTCCATCGTTTGTTTTTTGGTTCGCTGCAAATTTTATCAAATCGATTCATAAATTTTTATTTATATTTAATATGGAATACATAAATAATTTTTATGAATTACACAATTCATCAACTCAAAGTATTTCTGAAGGTGGTTCAAAATCAGAGTATAACTAAAGCATCAGAAGAGCTTTTCATGACTCAACCGGCTGTTTCCATTCAGCTCAAAAATTTTCAGGATCAATTTGAAATCCCATTAACAGAAGTAGTTGGCCGTCAGCTATATGTGACTGATTTCGGAAAAGAAATCGCAATAATAGCAGAGCGTGTAATCCAAGAATTGGAAAATATCAATTATCAAACCCATGCCTTTCAGGGGATATTGACAGGAAAATTGAGCATTTCATCTGCATCTACTGGCAAGTATGTAATTCCCTATTTTCTAAGTGACTTTATGGCCCTTCATGAAGGGATAGATTTGATATTGGATGTCACCAACAAAACCAAGGTGATAGAAAGTCTTAAAAAAAATGAAATTGATTTTGCACTGGTATCCGTAGTACCTGAAAATCTGAATATTGAGGAAGAAATTTTATTGGAAAACAAGTTGTATTTCATGGGAAGTGGCCCCATCAGAAATGAAGATAAACAACTGATTTACAGAGAAGAAGGTTCAGCCACTAGAATTGCAATGGAAGAGTATTTTGAAACCCATGAGGGCAAACAGAGAAAGCGGATGGAACTAACTTCAAATGAAGCTGTAAAGCAGGCAGTATTGGCAGGATTGGGACTTTCGGTCATGCCATTGATCGGTATGCGAAATGAATTGATGAATAAGCAAATTCATATTCTTCCTACCGAAGGCTTACCGATCCAAACTGAGTGGAGACTTGTTTGGCTAAAAGGCAAGAAGCTATCTCCGGTAAGCACTGCTTTCTTGAATTTTATCAGGGCTGAAAAGGAAAATATCTTGGAAAAGTATTTTGACTGGTATTTGAAGTACTAGAAGAAGATTAGAATTCCATTTAAACGGACTTTCAGTCAAAAAAAATGATTCTCTTGTGGTTTGGAAAGACCGACCTGTAAACAGAAAGGCATAGGATATGTTGTAGACCTAGCTTAGGATAAAAGAATAAAACCTCGGCAGAGATTCTACCTGGGTTTAAAGTCAGAAATTATCTTTTGAACAGAGGAGGAAATCAGTTTCTCTTCCAATCTTTCTTCAACCACAGTTAATTACCAAATGGTTACAAAGATGATCTCAGCCGTTATCGCACGACCAGCACAAGCCTGGACTACTTCAGGAACAAAGCAGGATGCTGAGATAATAGTATTTCCAATTGCAGCCAAAATCAACCTAAACTTTTTTCAAGATTAGGAAGAAAGGCGGTATGTGGTCTAATGTCAACTCCTTTATTTCTGTGATTAGACTCATATTTTTAAATGAAAAGATATAGCGCCATAGTGGTGAGATAAAACTCTCTACGGTCGTGAGATAAGCCATCCTTCAGATGGAGAGAAAAAGTCGCTTCGCTCTTGAAATATACTAGCCTCAGACTATTGAGATATTCCTCCTCTGGAGGAGAAATAGTCACTATAATTTGGGAGAAAATAGTCCCTTGGACCTCGCCCTGCTTCCGGTCTTGGCAATCCTTGAATCATTCATATCTCTATTTTTGCTCCCCCCTCCTTTTTTCGCGAGCTAAAAAGGCGTCTTTGCCTTAATAAAAAGAAAGTATCCCGACTTTTCCATCGAGTGTAATTACACCTGATTGTTCTGCCATAATTATATGGGTCTTAGTAAAATGAGGAACAATCAACAAGCTTAGAACTTGGTATTCATTTGAAGGTTCGGATCATGCAACTATTGATTAAATCGGTAAAGATTAAAACTTAATTAATTTAAAGGTTTGAAAATTCAACTTAACAAAGAGAAAGCAGGGTATAGAAATTGGCCTGATCAATACCCCAAAAAATTGCTTTCAATAGAGACTCGAAAAGAATAAGAGGAGGATAAACAATAGGCCAAAGAAGCCATTAAGGATTCCCCTTTTTTTATACCCATTTTGGATTTTAGGCGGAATACGAATTCCTTAGATCCACCTCTTAACTCTCAGATTACTTCCTATTATTCTGAGCAATCCCGCTCCGCTGGATTTCTACATCAGGAATTGGAAAGACATAAAGTGGATCATTGGGAA
>NZ_JAPPSQ010000042.1 GCF_026652115.1 Algoriphagus sp. PAP.12
CTGCCCACTGGCTGCTACTTGTAGACCTGGGATCGGTAACAAGACTCTCAAGGTAAACACCAGACTACAGCAACAAAAAAACAAGGCAAGACAACGACTCACCTCTGAGCAGGGAATCCAGAAGAAAAGGCAACGGGCCACCGATGTGGAACCGGTATTTGCAGACTTCAAACACAACAAAGGAAGGGCTAGGTTTATGTTAAGAGGAGTCGAAAAAGTAGCCATTGAAACCGGATTGATTGCCATTGCCCACAACCTGGCAAAAATGGCAGGATAAGAAGTGGTTTGGGCTGCTTTCAAGGTCAGAGCCCTCCAGATCACTCATATTCTATCAACTCCTTCAAAGCAAAGTATCTAGAGCTAAACTGACCTGTAGTCAAAAAAAATAGAGGTCGATTTATGAAAATCGACCTCTATTGGCTAAAATCGGCTGTCTCTCTTTTTTAACTCTTGTTTTGAGACAGCCTCTTTTTTTATTTTTTTTTGATCATTAGATTTTGGTTTTATAACTTTTTACACCATATTATTACCGTTTATTTTTAGAAAACACCATTAAGCCTAGATTTAATTTTAACCAATCAACCAAAAACCAATGAAACAACTTTGGAGAAAACCCACAATCTACGGAGCAATTGCTCTGGGTGCTATGACATTTGCATGTCAACCACAAGATGACAACCCATCCATTCAAAATGATGATGTAGTAGAATACGTCAAGTATCAAAATGGCGATATCATTCCTGGTAAGTATATCGTAAGACTGAACCCAACTAATATCAATTTCAGAAAGACTAAGAATTATGCAGCGGATACCGAGGCGATGAGAAAAGTTAGTTCAGACTTGTTAGCTAAATACAGAATTTCAGCAGAGAGCATTGAATATGTTTACGGTAGTTCTATAGAAGGCTTCTCAGCTGCTTTAACTGACGAGCAACTTGCAGACCTTTCCAAAGACCCATCTATCAAATACATTGAAAATGACAGATTCTTTGCATTAGCTCCACCAGATGGAAAAGGCCCCAAAGGAGGAGGAGGCTCGACCAGTCAAGAAACTCCTTGGGGAATTACTCGTGTAGGAGGTGGTGCAGCTTATAATGGAGGTGGCAAGGCATTTATCATCGATTCTGGAATTGACTCAAGTCACGAAGACCTAAATGTAGATGCCAGTTTAGGATTTAATGCATTTACTAGTGGAAAAGACGCGGATATACTAGTAGATGGAAACGGACATGGAACTCACGTTTCAGGAACCATCGCTGCTAAAGATAATGAGGTAGGAGTAATTGGAGTGGCCCCTGGTGCTACTGTTATACCTGTAAAGGTTCTAAATAGTCGAGGCAGCGGATCGTATTCTGGAGTTATTGCAGGAATAAACTGGGTAACAAGCCATGGTTCTAATGGAGATGTGGCAAATATGAGTCTAGGAGGTGGATTCTCCCAAGCTGTAAATGATGCAGTAATTTCATTAGGATCCGCAGGCATTCAAGTAGCCCTAGCTGCAGGAAATGAAAGCACAGACGCCAATACTAAATCTCCTGCTAGTGCAAATGGAAACAATATTTATACCGTTGCAGCATTTAAAGAAGGCGACATCTGGGCATCTTTTTCTAATTATGGAAACCCTCCAATTGATTATGCAGCACCAGGCGTCGGAATACTTTCAACTGTACCCGGAGGATATGCAAGCTATAATGGAACATCTATGGCATCTCCACATGTTGCTGGTTTGTTACTCTTGGGAACCATTCATAGTGATGGCACAGTGAACAATGCTCCTTTTGGAGTTAGCTATCCAATCGCACATCATTAATCAACAATTCCACTTCAATAAAAAAAGCGACCTGATCAGGTCGCTTTTTTTCGTTCATTATCAAATCGTTAAGTTTTGATTTCATTATAGGCATTCTATTCTGATTCAGGTACTTTCGCAATTATGGAAGCAGTGGCGAGTTTTTTATTGATTTTAGGGATTTATTTCCTAGGCACAGTAGCAATCATTCAACAAGTGATTCATCCCAAAAGTGAAATGGTTCCTATTCAAGGAACCAAATCAAAAGCTGTCGTAACCAACTATGCTAAAATTTTAGCTTTAAGCTTTCTCTTAGCTTTAGCCACTACCACATTAGCATATTTATTATTTATATAAAAAAACCGGCTTTCGCCGGTTTCATTGTTTATTGTGCTTTCTGCAAATTCTCTTTAGCTAATTCAAATTCTGGAGCTAATTGCACAGCTTCTTCAAACGCTGTTTTTGCTTCAGTTTTAGATCCCTGATCCAAATAAATCATTCCTTTCAAATTCAAAGCAGCCGCCTTCATCGAGATCTCTTGAGTTTCAGTCTGACTCTTAGGGAAACCTATTTTCTCATCAACTTTTGCGTTTTTGATCAGCATATTCACAGAGTTCAAGGCTTCTTCATATCTCTTCAAAGAATATTGGATGAAACCAGACTTATACAAACTGAAATTATCCCCAGTTAATAAGTATAAACTTTCAAAATGAGGTAAAGATCTATCTAGCGCACCTACAGCCTCCAAAGAATATGCAGCAATCTCCAAAGCAGCGATATTCTTATCATTGATTTCAAGGATATCCAAAGCTGTAAGAGCTGCAGACATAGTCTCCCCTGACTCAAAATACAAGGAAGCCAAAGCCTCTTGGAACCTCAAATTCTCCGGGTTCCTTACAATCAATTGATATAATTGCGCTTTTGCTGATTGAGCATCATTATATCTCATCGCCAGCTGAAAAGCTGCTTGGTTTTGAATGTTCAATACATTTTTAGTCTTTGGATCCAATCTTGGGATAGAATCGTTGGTTTGAGCTTTCAATCCATAGCCTGCCATGGCTATTACCAGCATTAGTAATACTCGTTTCATTTTTTATTTAATATTAATTTTCTGATTTTGTTTGAGGAGTTAAGCCTTTAATTTTAGCTATTTCGGCCATTAGTTCTATTGCTTCCTCAGGGTTATTTTGAATTTTGCCCTCCAATATAGCTTCTTTAATTTCTTCTTTTATCTCCCCTACCACTTTTGAAGGCTTCAATCCGAAAGTTTCCATGATTTCTTCACCACTGATAGGAGGCTGGAAATTTCTAACCTGATCTTTTTCTTCTACTTCCTGAAGCTTCCTTTCGACTTTGTCAAAGTTTTCTAGATAGCGCTTTACTTTCTTATTATTCTTAGATGTGACATCGGCTCTACAAAGCTTCATCAAATCATCAATCGCATCTCCAGCATCAAATAATAGCCTTCTTAGCGCAGAATCTGTCACTTCATCTTTTACCAATGCTATTGGCCTCAAATGAAGCCTAACCAATTTCTGAACAAACTTCATACGATCATCCATCGGTAATTTCAGTCTTTTAAAGATGCCAGGAGTCATTCGTGCACCCTTATCTTCATGCCCGTGAAAAGTCCATCCAACTTTTTTGTTAAACCGCTTTGTCGCGGGCTTAGCAATATCATGCAAGATTGCCGCCCACCGCAGCCAAAGGTCACCACTTACTTCTGAAACATTATCCAAGACTTGAAGGGTATGATAGAAATTATCCTTGTGAGATTTATCGTCTACAGAATCTACCCCCTGTAACTCAACCATCTCTGGGAAAAACTCATGAAGAAGTTTGCTTGCAAAAAGCAACTTAAATCCATAAGAAGGCTTTTCACTTAGAATGATCTTATTGAGTTCAGTGATGATCCTCTCTCCCGAAATAATTTGAAGGCGCGGTGCATTTTTGCTGATTGCATAAAAGGTATCGGCATCAATATCGAAACCCAACTGACTGGCAAATCTAACTGCTCTTAACATTCTCAAAGGATCGTCTGAAAATGTCACATCTGGATCTAACGGAGTTTTGATATTCTTTTTTTTCAGGTCCGCCAAACCATCAAATGGATCAAGCAAGTCACCATAGTTCTTAGAATTAAGTGAAATGGCCATTGCATTGATGGTGAAATCTCTTCGTTCCAAATCCTCCTGTAAAGTCCCATCTTCCACGATAGGCTTCCGGCTATCAGAACGGTATGATTCTTTGCGTGCTCCCACAAATTCAAGCTCTGCCTCTTCCAACTTGAGCATTGCAGTTCCAAAGTTTTTAAAAACTGACAACGGAACATGAAAATCAAATTGATTTACCACCTCTTCTGCCAAGGCAATACCACTTCCTACACAGGTGAAATCAAAATCTTTGCACGGTCTACCTAAGATCAAATCTCTTACAAACCCACCAACCACATATGTTTCTAGTCCAAGGTTATTTGCAGCTTTTGCAACCTTTGCAAAAACTTCAACTTGATCCAGTTCCTTTTTGAAATTCATCCTTTGATGATTTTTACATCTCCTTCTGGTCCCAAATAAAACTCCTTGACATTTGGACCGAAAAGGGGGAAATACTTTTTAGTTTCCACATCGGCCTTTGTTTTAGAATTCATTTTTACCAAAACCGGTTGGGAAATCTGAAACAATAACTTATTCCACTCATTATCCCGAATCAATGAAAACCGAATATTTCCATTTACAGGAAGGCTTTCAGGGACTCTAGAATTTGCTGGACTAGAATAAATTGTCGGTTTAGAGGCGTACTCCACTATATCAAGTGAAACCTCTGAAAATTGCTCAGAAATGGTTCTAATTTGAAACAAATCAAAAAGCAAATAAACCCAGTCATTGCCTTTTTCGGGAGTCCAGTTTTCAGGCTTCAATAAAGTAATCGTAATCCCATTCCCCTCCTTGATTGATAGGGAACCTTGATCACGAAATTGCTTAACGAATAAAGATTGGTCCAATGTGATAAATTAATTTTTCACAAAAATAATCAGATTATTGAGAGTGGTCAGAAAACAAAAGACCTCTTCGATTGGAAGAGGTCTATTTGATGTTTTTTCACAAAAAATTATTCACTTTTTGAAAGCTTTCTATTGACAAAAAAACTGGTAACTAGACCGAGGCCAGCAAAAATAAAAATACATGCAGGGAATGACACATCTGAATCCATACCACCTTGTTCCAATAGAGCTCCTACCAAAACCCCTACTCCAATACCTATTGCTAGGAATGCAAAATTCAAAACTACTTCTCCAAAGCCGAATTTCTTTCCAGAGTTAAATAGGGATGCATCTGCGCCTTTTTCGATTAGCGCCATCCTTTCTTTATTTCTTGTAGTAAGGTAAAGATATACGATACCAAAGAGACATGAGAAGACAATAAATGGGATTAAAATTTCTGAAGCCATATTTTTTTAGGTTAGTTTTTCTAGTTGGATGTTTGGGTTTCCTAAAAGGTTACAACTTTCCGTAAAAAAAATCTGTAACTTTTTCTTTCAAGGATGCATCCAAGTATAGAATGAAGTATAAAGCAGACTCTGAGTACATACTTGCTATAAAAAAAGGAGATAGAAAAGCCTTTGGGTCACTGGTCCAAAAACACCAATCCTATGCCTATACACTTGCACTTCGAATTCTCAAAAACCCAGAGGATGCAAAAGAAGCAGCACAGGATTCATTTATCAAGATATTTCACAGTATTCATAAATTTCAGGAAAAATCAGCCTTCAAAACCTGGCTGTATAAAATCGTTTATCATGAGTCTCTAGGGCGGCTTAGAAAAAACAAGAAGCATTTTGTATCACTAGAGGATTTTCAAGAAGATCATACAGAATATATGGATTACCAATCTGGCCTTGAATTATTGGAAGAAAACGATCGAAAAACTATCATACAATTAGCTTTGAATAATTTAAAGCCCGCTGAGTCTGCAATCTTGACATTATATTATCTTGACGAACAATCAATTAAAGAAATTGAAGAGATAACTGACTTCACCGAATCAAATATCAAAATATTGCTCCACCGCGGAAGAAAGAATCTTTTAAAAGAACTAAACAAAACTCATCATAAAGAAGCAATTAGGACATTATGAAGGAGAACATAGATAAAACCAGAGACCCTCTATTCAGATTAATACAAGAGGCAGGTCCTGAGGAAGTAGATTCAGGTTTCTTGCTCTCAGTATTAGATCAACTGGACAAAAAATCAATCCTAACTAGCTACAAACCAATAATTTCTAGGAAATCATGGCTTGTTTTTGGACTTATATTTATAATAATACTACTAATTTCTATTTTTCAGGCTCCAACAGAAACCACTTGGACTGATATATTATATATCTCAAACAATCTAAAATTACCAGCAATTAACATCCAATTACCGTCTATTTCCATTCCCACTATATTTAAAACCAATATAATGGCGCAATCTGTGATTTCTTTTATTATCCTAAGTTTTGCGTTTATAATAATAAGGAATAAGTTAATTGAGTTGAAATAAAAAAAAAGGTGTTTATAAACACCTTTTTTTTTATTTGCTATATATGTCCCGTCCTGAAATAGCGTTACACAAAAAGTAATGTTATGAAAAAGAAGAGTGATTCCCAGTATGTTAAACGGACCCAGCGAGATTACAGCTATTCTTTTAAAATACAA
>NZ_JAPPSQ010000043.1 GCF_026652115.1 Algoriphagus sp. PAP.12
CAATAACGCCTGTGAAAATAAAATTCGCCCAACGGCTTTAGGTCGGAAAAACTACCTGTTCGCAGGGTCCCATGATGCAGCACAGCGGGCAGCAATGATTTACTCGTTCTTTGCCATGTGCAAGATCGAGGAGGTTAATCCTCAACAGTGGCTCAAATTTGTCTTTGACCATATCATGGAAACCAACATCCAAAAAATAAAAGAACTCCTACCGAAAAACTATAAACTTTCCCTAGCAATAAATCAGGATAAGTAAAGATGCAGTTGCTCGGGCGGATACAAAGATTAAAAGTTGAAATCCTTTTTAGCGATCCTTTAATCAACAGATTTGGCTTCTATAATTTCTAATGATAGTTTATCATATCCCTTTGGTGCTTTTGTCTTTATTTTAAAATCCACTTCACTTCCTGGATTCACAAATTCATAAACAACAAATTCTTCGCTACTTAGATAGGTATCAGTTTTCGTATAGAAATTTACATTGACTACCGCATCTTTATATTTGGCAATTGTTGAAGAGCTGTTCAACTTTCCTTCAATAACCGTTTCACCTAATAGATTTTCTTTGTACTTACCTTCTACATCCAAAAAAGAGGCAGGGACTATTTTCTTTTGCTCTTCAAGCGAAAGTTTTGTGGACTTAACCATTCAACCCAGAATTCTTTTTGAACCAAACGATGAATCGCTAATTTCCTTTAAGATTCGGATACTCCACCACTTACTTTTAATTCTTCAACTTTTATTAAAATCCCTTCAGTAGATTGGGGGCGGTTGAGTAAATGTTAGCTTAAAATTGTTTTTAAAGACTCGAGAAGGCAAAAATCCTCAATTAAACTTCATAATATCCTTTCCCCACTAGGCAGTGCCTGATACCACCCCTAGGATCTTTCATGTCTCCTAAATACCTAGGAATCACATGACAGTGAAAATGCATAACTGTTTGTCCAGCTGCTACTCCACAATTCATCCCTATATTATAGCCATCAGGTCTGTAATCTCTTTCAATTATTTCCTTTGCCTTTTCAATTAAATAACTCAATTCACTTTGCTCATTTTTATCCAAAGTGAAATAATCCAACTTTTCTTCATTTGAAATGATCAGCATGTGACCTGGAGACACAGGATATCGGTCATAAATCATAAAGAAATGCTCCCCAGAATAAATCTTATTGTCATCTGATATTTTTGAAAATACACTCATTAAAACGTTCCTTCTAATTCTTCAATCGGTGACCATGTAACAATCGAATTTTCTAATGCGAGATTATATTGCTTTTCCAAAAAAGCTCTTCTCAACACTTTTGTTCTTCCTGTTTGATTAATAATTGTTTCAGCTAGTGGGTGTTTACTGCTAATATAAAATTCATTTCGATTAAATAGTCTGTTTAAGAATTTACGATCTGGAACTTTTGCCCCTTTTTCCTTCATGCTATTCATCGACGAATGGCTTAAGACTAAATTCCAGACACCATTTATATTAGCTCCATCATTTGCATGCACCTGCTTATTCTTGTGAGGAAGAAAGTGGTCGACATGACATATATCAGGACTACCTTGAATAATGGAGATGTCCATAAAACTATAAAAGCACTTTCCTTTTTGGTATCCGTTTAGGGAATCTCTCACAGAGGTTATATCAACCCTTTTCATTAAATCATTTTCTAGAAAAAATAGAGAAGAGGATTCGTCATATTTAACCTCTAGAAGGTTTGGATTGATTCGCAGGTTCCATGCTGTTTCAACCAACTTCCATCTAGCCTCGGTTTCATTTTCAAAATTCTGAAAGTGAAAACTATCCTTAAGTCTCAGCAAATCATCAGTAATAACAATTCTTTTATTCCCGTTAGAATAGTCCTTTTCGAAAAACAAGTTTGGAATTTGACCTCCATTAACGTTCTGAAAGGCGTCAACAACATTTATAAAACCCAATCTTTCTGTTTGAATCAACAGTTGATCTTCATCAATAATCCCAAAATTATAATCTCGGCAATAGTTTAGAAATTTGCTAGAACTTGAATTTCCTTGTTTGTCAGTTTGCTTTAAATGTTCTGTAATATTTCGAGAAAATGGCCTGGCCAATTCTTTTAATGAAATTGAAGTAGATTCATTCTTTACCAACTCTAATAAACTCTTAGCAAAGGCGAATTTATAGGTCGCTGAATTTTTCCCAAACAGAATTAAAGATCTCCATTGAGACTCTAAACTGGGGTCATTGATCTGAAATTCTGTCATTTTTTTAAAATTCGAAATAACATTTTTGGCTTTGCTTTCCAGCTCACCTCAAAGCTCATGATTTCAATTAATTATTAGAGCTTATTGCAAGCAACAAACTCAAACTTGGAACCAAATCTCTCCTGGCGCACCTTTATAAAGGATGTTGGCTATGGCCTCATAGAATTACTGAGCAATCAAAATGGCATTTCCTTTCAATGGTGCTTTCTAACTTTAATATTGGTCATCCCGCTTTTATTTCTCAACTCGTTGTTTCTCAAAGTAAAGTTCCGGTAAGATCACTTTCACTTCATGTTCACCACCCTCTTTCAACCAATACACAATAAAATTCACCTTCACACTTTTCAGTTCATAGCCATTTTGTAATCTCAATTCAATGGTTTCCGTGAATTTTTTAGCAAACTTCAATACCAAATCTCCATTGGAATTAGTACATCCATTTTCTGCTAATAAAAGTGAATCTCCTGGGAAGATGTTTTTAATACGGTGTTGCACAAATTCAAAATACCCCAGATTCACATCCTTATGGTTCAGGTGCATAACCAGCTCTTTGGAAGGCTGGTAAATTTCTCTATCCTCAATTTTTTCCAGGTTCTCTGCAGAAAGATGGTCCAGAAAGTTGCTATTGAGATGTATTGTCAAGTTCTGTTTTGCTCTTGTCATGGCAACATACAGCAGCCTTTTGGCTTCCTCGGTCCCAGCTTTATAATTTTCAAGCATCAGGAAAACATTATCAAACTCCTTCCCTTTGGCTTTATGAATGGTTGAAACGAAAATTGTTTCTCCCTTTTCATCGAAAAAATCCTCAAGCTTCGATTCTCGAATGAATACTTCCAAATCAGATTTGTATTTCTTTTTGGGATGAGTGGCTTCAAAATCCTTGATGATATTCAAGCAGATTTCCAACTTGTTGCTACTGCGAAATTTGTCAATTAATAGCCGTTTGGCATTTTCCCAGGCATCATCCCAGATAATGAAAATATCATCGGAGAGATTCAATTGATCTAAAAAGAACCGGACTTCCAATAGGTTGTACAAGCTAAACCCATCATTTGTTTGTACTAGCTTCGCTTGCATATTATTTTTCAAAAGTAGCCCCGTGATTTGAAGTGCTTCTTCATTCGTCTTTGTAAGTACACAAGTAGTCCCGCTGAGATCAGTTCTGAGAATGTCATGAACAAGAGGGGTAATGAGATTGCCACTTTGATAACGAACCAGTTTTATCTTACCATTGTCGGTTTGCTTTGAAAATATAGGAGTGATTTTCAATCTATGCTGAATCTGCTTTACAAACTGATTAGTATAATCGACCAGATTTCTCTTGCTTCTGTAATTTTCAACCAGCTCATGCTTTATGGCCTTATTCACAGATACAAACTGTTCCAGGTATTTTGAATTTGCTCCTCTGAACTCATATATATTCTGGTCATCATCCCCTACTGCAATCACTCGCATGTCTTCATTTTGCTCCATCAAGGCATTGATCAACTTGAACTCATCTTTATCCATATCCTGAGCCTCATCAATAACTAATACAGTTTTTGTAATTCGACTCGCCTCGACATCTCCTCTTTTGATCTTTTCAACAGTTTTCCTCAATATTTCACCGGACTTCTCCAAGCTGCCAACCTTTCCCAATAAGTCAAAACAATAGGAATGAAAGGTCTTTATTTCTATGAAATTTGCCGCATTGCCAATCAGTTTGAGTAATCGCTTTTTAAATTCAGTAGCGGCAGCCCTTGAAAATGTTACCATCAGCAACTGCTCATGTTTTACATCTTCCATTAAAAGTAAGGAAGCTAATTTGTGAACCAGTACCCTCGTCTTACCACTCCCTGGACCAGCAGCTACCACAATATGCTGATTATCCTTGTCCTTTATGATTTTCAATTGCGTGGGAGAAAGCTCTCCGAAAAGTTGGTTGAACTTGGCAGGAGTTAAGTTGCGTTTGATTTCGATTTGGCGTTCACCTTTGAAATATTTATTCAGGAACGATTGATAATTGAGCTGAAAATAATCTTCGACAAATTGTAAGGCATCTTTGTAGTCGCTGATCATTTTCTTCGCATACTCGCCCACAATATGAATTTGCTGCACTTTGGTTTCGTAAAACTGATTCAGTTTTTGGTAATCTTCTACCTTGTAGCGTTTCTTATTATCTTCCTCTACCCTTTCAATGGTTAGCCTGTTATAAACGACAAGAAATCCACCTTCAATTTTGATTGCCTCAATCCTGGAAAGATAAAAGAGAGTTTCTTCGATATCCTCTATTTCTATTTCTAGTTTGAAAAGACTACGATGGTTTTCATACGCCGTTTTTAACTCATGGACTGAAAACTCTACTAACACTTCATCTTTTTCAACTTTCTCTTTGACTACATTCAAATTATATTTCTGATGAAGAAATTCAATAATGAATTGAGCCAGCTCGTGCCGCTTCTCTAATTTCTCCTTCAGCAAAAGTTTGGGGTAAAGAGAGATAGCTGCGATATGGTTTTTTGAGTAGGGAAGATTTTGTCGCTTTATCCAATTCTTGATAGCCCAAAAATTGACAACCGTTTTAATCTTATTGGGTGTTACATCATTACAATCATTCTGTTCAGCTTCCTCATTTAACTCTTTGATGTGAAATGTCTTTTCCTGTTCTTCAATAACAGTGAGTAGGAAATTTTCAATTTTAGCAAATGATTGAACAATTTGAAGTGAACGATTTTTGTTTTCTCCCTTTTTGATAAAGGCAGTCAAATCCTTTGCATCAGCCAAAATCATTTCCTCACGCAAAAGATTGACAATGTTGATCACCTCTTCTTTCACGATCCCTAAATGATCGCTGATGTAATCAATTCTTGATTCAGCAGGATCTTCATTGGACTGCTTTCTGCTTTTGCTTGAGAAAAGTTTCTTGATGATCCTGATTCCTTTTTCTTTCTGATTTTCTTCGAATCTTTCTGAAGCATTGATTTTATCAATCGCTTCTTGAGCATTCTTTGAAAGGATACTATTGGCAAAAATCCTCGGCATATTCTGCCCCCGTTTCAAATAGCCGGCATCTTCCAGGGCTGCAATAGCGGTTGTCACCCTGGTTTCAATATCTATTACATTATCGTCCCAACCTGCCTTTCTTGCAATCTCCAAAGCCGAGTTAGAAACTTTTGAACGAAACTTAGTGATGTATTTGATAGCACTCCAAACCTGTTGTATTTCTTTGATTGAAAGCTTGGTTTGATTCAGGAGAATGAAATGTTTACTTAAGTCTTCTTCGTTGAATAGCACAAAGCAGTCAGCAACAATACTTTCATCTCTACCGGCTCTGCCTGCCTCCTGAATATAGTTTTCAAGTGAATCAGAAATTTCATAATGAATCACCATACCCACATCTTTTTTATCAACACCCATTCCGAAAGCAGAGGTGGCCACCATAATTTGGGTTTCACCATTGATAAAAGAATCTTGGTTTTCGGACTTCTCTTGCTTGTCCATCTTTC
>NZ_JAPPSQ010000044.1 GCF_026652115.1 Algoriphagus sp. PAP.12
GCCTCCGAAGAGGCTTAATTTTAATCTGCAAACTTTCGATATACAAGTTGTAAAAACTCCTGAACCGGCTCCGTATTAGGTTCCCAATTCAACTCATTCACATATCGTTTATTAACTAAGTCAATTGATTCCTCAAATGACCGGCATTCATCGATTGACTTAAGTGCATGTCCCAAAAGGTCAGCATTACCATCAAAAAGCTCTTTGGTAAACATAAATCTCTGATTGATAGCTAAGCTTTCTGAAAGTTCGCCAATTACCCCCTTCATTCCTCGATAAGTTTCCACTGAAAATCGTGCCCTGAGCTCTTGAGCATTGATTGGTCCATTGGAATAGGAGGATGAAGGAGGCAAATCAGCCGCAACAGGTTCTGGTTTTAGTTCTGGTTTATATTCCTGCTTCGGAGATTCAGCCGCTGGGCTTTCTTCCACAGAATCAAAAAATGATCCTTGGTCATTTGAAACCGGAGTTGGATCGGGAGTGACAGGTGGCTTGGACTCATTTTCGATGTAAGCATCTAGATTAAAAGCTTTCACATCTCCCAAAGTAGCAATCAACAAATTGACAGATTCCAAATTATCAGAAATAGCTTGATAATTTGCCGCTATGGCTCTTTTATAAGCAGATTCATCATGCCCAAATCCAGCTTTGTCAATAAGGAAAGAAACTACCTTGTCATGCCATTTATAATACTTTTTATTCTCTTTGAGATATTCATTTATCTTACCTGCAGGAGCTTTATCGATTTCTTTCTGATAATAAGCGACCGGGTCGGTAGCAACCTGAATGGCTTGAGATACCGCATAGGAAACCAAAGGTTCAAAACTGCCTCTTTCTACCTTGATTCTACGAGAAAGCACATTCATAAACTGAGTCAGAGCTTCATGAACACTAATGTCTCTGTAATCGAAGTATGGGTTGCTATTCAGCTTGGTCAATTCTTCCTGCCACAATTCAAAAAGTCTCTTGATGATAAAAAAGTTGACTTGAATTGAGCTAGTTAACTGGATGATATCCTGACCTGTAATAAATTGTTTTCCGGAATAATATCGATCGCAAACTATGCTAGCGAACTCTTCTGAATATTTTTCTAAATAATTGCTGTTAATTTGAACTGTCATTGCAAGGTGATGTTTACAAAAGTCAACGAACAAATGCCAAGAATAGTCATTGAAAACCTATTTAATCTTTCAATTAATTCTGAAGCATCACATCGTAAAGTTATCGAATTAATTCATGAAAACGGTACCGATTGGATGCACGCCTGTGGTAAAAAAGGAAGATGCACCTCTTGTAAGATTATAGTTTGCGCCGGCATGGAAAATCTAAGTGAGCCTAATGAACGCGAACTTTTTTACAAAAATCAAAACCGTCTACAATCCAATGAACGCTTATCTTGCCAAGCGGTTTTAGAAAAAGGCGAGATAAAAGTCAGAGTTGCAGAAATTAATAAATTCCCGCATATAGAATATAGCGAGTAAGATGTTTTTTGAACCATCCATAGAACGACATAAAACCCCAGAAAGAAAAGGCCAAATCGAGGTGATTTGTGGTTCTATGTTTTCGGGAAAAACAGAAGAATTAATCCGTAGATTGAATCGTGCAAAAATAGCGAGACAGAAGGTAGAGATCTTTAAGCCAAGTGTAGATAAAAGATATCACGAAGAAGATGTTGTGTCACACAACGAAACTTCAATTCGCTCGACTCCAGTAAATTTTGCTGATGATATTTTGCTTTTGAGTGGGGATTGTGATGTAGTCGGAATCGATGAAGTTCAGTTTTTTGATGAGCAAATCGTATCTGTTGCTCAAAAATTGGCAAATAAAGGTAAAAGAGTAATCCTAGCTGGCTTAGATATGGACTTTGAAGGAATGCCTTTTGAGCCCATGCCCAAACTGATGGCTATCGCAGAATATGTAACGAAAGTTCATGCTATTTGCATGAAGTGTGGTGATTTGGCAGCCTTTTCCTTCAGACTTTCTGATTCCAAACAAAAAGTCATGCTTGGAGAAAAAGATGCATACGAAGCTCGTTGCAGAAAATGCTTTTACGAAGACAAAAAGTAGAACCTATCCTACCTGATTCATGCTTAAAAAGACTGAAGGCATTGTTTTAAGTTCTATTCGATATAAAGATACCAGTATCATTGTTAGGATTTTCACAAGAGAACTTGGCTTGAAATCCTATATTGTCAATGGAGTCAGAAGTCAGGGAGCCAAATCCAAAGCAGCTTTATATCAACCTATGACCATTTTGGATCTGGTTGTCTATGAAAAAGAAAAAGGAGGACTACAGCGGATTTCAGAAGCTAAAATTGGTTTTCCGTACCAATTGATCCCGTTTGATTTTAGCAGATCAGGTATCACAATGTTTATGGCAGAAGTGGCTGGAAAATCTCTGTACGACAATTACCAGAATGAATGGCTTTTTGACTTCTTGAAAGAAAGTCTAATCCACCTGGATCAAAAAGGCACTGAGTTAAAGCATTTCCCCTTAGCTTTTTTAGTCCACAAAGCTCGATATTTAGGGTTTGGGCCTGACCAACCTGAAGAGTTTTTCGAAGAAAGCCGCTCTCTCCCATTCAAAGCTGAAGAAATTCCGATAATCAAAGAATATATAGAAAACCTCTTGTCTGATAGTTACAGTTGCAATTTTAGACCAGGAATCCACTTAAGAAGGCAGCTTTTGGACTATTTCTTGGATTTTTATAGAGAGCAACTCGATAGTGTAACCCCTTGGAAATCAATAGGTATTTTGCGACAATTAATGAATTAATAAAAAACCCATTAAATATTATTCAGCGAAGACTCAAAAATTTGCGAATTAGGCATGGATAACTTAATATTGTGGCATCACCGTGAATGAACAAACCATCCCACTTTGGTTTGAGTTTTTCCTGCAGACCATTTTTGCTCAGAAAATCATCCACGATTCCTATTTCGTATTTTACTCATAATACACATTTCATACCCTCTTTATGTACAACATAGAAGAACTCAGAATCAGGCTTTTATCTGAACTGAAGGAAATCGCTGAGGAATTGGGTGTCAAAAACCACAAATCTCTCAAAAAAGACGAACTTGTCTATGCGATCTTAGATCAGCAAGCCATCACCCCCGAGCAGGCCCTCCCCAAAAAGAAGCCATCCATGGCAGAAAGTCAACAAGCTGAATCTCCAAAAGCAGTAGAGAAAATAGCTGAAAAATCCACTCCAAAAGAAGAACCTGAGTATAAGCCTAAGTTTAAAAGGCAAAACGTGACTGAAGCACCTCAGGAAGAAAAAAATTCTAAAGAGCCTGAAAAAAAACCAAAACCTGCTCCTAAAGCAAAAAAGGAAGCAGTACCAGCAAAATCTGAAGAGCCAGCTAAAAAGCAGGCACCTACAGAAAAACCTGCCGAAGAAGGCAAGACTTTTAGACCAAGAAGAAGAGTTTTTGAAGAGGTCAATGTAGATAAAGCTTCCGAAGAATCTACCCCTAAAACTCAGGAAGAAAAGCCTACTAAAGTAGAAGCAAAACCTGAACAAGAAGTAGAATTACCAAGAAGAAAGAACTTCAAGTCTCAGGATGAGGTTATGACCCCAGCTGCCGAAACTGTTCAAAGCAACCGAAAGAAAACCTATGTTAGCGCAAAGGAATTTGACGGTGTGATTGAAAACGAAGGAGTTTTGGAAATCATGCAGGAGGGTTATGGATTCCTTAGATCTCTAGATTATAACTATTTGGCTTCTCCAGATGATATATATGTATCTCCAAGCCAAATCAAACTTTTCGGTCTGAAAACCGGAGATCACATCAAAGGGTCGATTCGTCCTCCAAAAGAAGGTGAAAAGTATTTTGCTTTACTTAAAATCGAAACTGTCAATGGTAAGACAACTGACGAAATCAGAGATCGTGTACCATTTGAATATCTGACGCCGCTTTTCCCGGAGGAGAGGTTAAACTTGACTACTACTCCGGACAAAATGTCAACGAGAGTTGTGGATTTGTTTGCTCCTATAGGTAAAGGACAGCGTGGCATGATCGTCGCTCAACCAAAAACTGGTAAGACGGTACTACTACAGCAAATCGCTAATGCCATCACCAAGAACCACCCGGAAGTTCACTTAATGATTCTTTTGATCGATGAGCGTCCTGAAGAGGTTACTGATATGGCGAGATCTGTAAGAGCGGAAGTGGTTTCATCTACTTTTGACGAGCAGGCAGACAGACATGTGAAGGTTGCCAATATTGTTTTGGAAAAAGCAAAAAGAATGGTAGAAGTAGGACACGATGTGGTAATTTTGCTTGACTCTATCACTCGTCTGGCTAGAGCTCATAACACCGTAGTGCCAAGTTCAGGAAAAATCCTTTCTGGTGGTGTCGATGCAAATGCCCTACACAAACCAAAAAGATTCTTCGGTGCAGCTAGAAATGTAGAAAATGGAGGTTCTTTGACTATCATCGCTACTGCATTGGTAGAAACTGGTTCCAAAATGGATGAAGTAATCTTTGAAGAATTCAAAGGTACTGGTAACATGGAACTTGCATTGGACAGAAAATTGGCTAACAGAAGAATCTATCCGTCTATCGATGTCTTGAGCTCTGGTACCAGAAGGGAAGACCTATTGATGGACAAAGAAGAAATGCAAAGAGTATGGATCCTAAGAAAACTGATGAGCGATATGACCTCTCAGGAATCTATGGAATTCCTACTTCAGCGAATGAAAGGAACGCGAGACAATGCCGAATTTTTGATCAGCATGAACAGTTGATATTTATCAATTAATCTTATACAAAATAGCTGTTACCAAAACGTAACAGCTATTTTTTTTGGATTTTTGAATATCAAAAATTGATTTATAAATTTAAAAAAAACTAACTCCTATATACAAACCCATTATTAGTTCAACATAAATACCCAACATACTATAAAAATTTTCTTGAGAATCATTTCAAAATACGATAAAACGTATTTTTACAACAGTTTTTTCGTTGTTTATGCAAATATTAACTTACCTAAAACACATAGTTTTTTTTCCCCTGTTCCTTTTTCTTTTTGAAAAAGGGACAGGAAATATTTTTTTAAATAACAGTGTAAATTCAAATTCCTCCGTCAATAGCTTTAGTAAGCTAGAAAAATTTGATAAAACGACAGACAGAATTTTTGCCTGTAATATTTCATTAACGTCCGCTGTTGGATCTGATAATCAAACCATATGTGATGGAACCCCCATATCAACCATTAGTTTTACAGTTGATTCTGGGACAATTTCGGTTTCTGGGACATTAAATGGACTCACAGTCACTGGAGATGGGACTAGCAGCCTTTCGATCACAGGGATTCCAACTGCAGATGTCAGTTTTAATATTATCGCTTCCGGAGGGACGTGTGATGGAACTGGGATTGAAAATGTTAGTGGATCCATCACTGTCAATCCGGCAGCTCCAACTGCGCTCAGCTACTCCGATAACGGACCCTTAACCTATTGCGCCAG
>NZ_JAPPSQ010000045.1 GCF_026652115.1 Algoriphagus sp. PAP.12
TAAGAAAAAATCAAAATAAGAACTTATAAAACTAAAAATAGCACCGAGAATCAACTCGATGCTATCTAATTATTTTATTATTGTAAAACTGTATCGACTATTCAGGACTAGTCAATATAATTTAACTTCTTAACCAATTAATAAAAGTTTGGTATCCAATTCCAATTTCACGAGCAAAGGCAGCCTTAGTCTTATTTCCAGCAGCTTCAACTTTTTTCCATTCGGAGATGATCTTACTCTTCTCACCGTCTGTAAATGTACGTCTCTTTGAGGTCTTTGCAACTGAACCTCCACTAATTAGAGAAACCAATTCATTAAAGTCACTAAGAAATTTACCATCTGTAAGAAACAAACCAGCTGCTTCCAGTTTTTTAATAACATCATCCTTTGGATTGACTGGAGTCACAGCGATACCGCGAGCGGCAGCTTCATGCAAATCTATTTTTTTACCTTCTGCAGTTTTATAAATAAAACCTTCACTCTTTTTGAGATCTGCAATAGCTTCCTTAATTAGGTCTCTCATAATAAATTAATTTAAAGTAATGTAATCAAAAGTAGGGTGCAATATATATATTTTAAAGAACAACAAAAGTGTTTGGAAATATTTTTTCAGAACGTAAAAAATATCTTTCTCTATTTTATTGAAAATCCTGAACCAAAACCCATACTTTTTTAATTAATTACTCTCTCTTATTACTTTACCATTTTCTAATGTAGGTATACAAGTGGTCCCGCCTCGTTTATTTGGGATAAGGTTTTTGATCAAAATAAACAATCCATTTATTGTTAGCGCTGAGTGATCAGGCGGAAATGGAAAATGAAAAATTGAGGATAAACGAAAATTCTCAAAAAGGTCTCGGATAATTTTCTTAATTTTGAGCCCCATAAGAATCCATCCAAATATCATTCTTCACCATTCTTATGGCCTCATCCACAAAATACATCTTTATTACCGGAGGAGTTACATCTTCACTCGGAAAAGGTATCATTGCCGCATCTCTTGGCAAACTACTTCAATCCAGAGGTTTCTCTGTAACTATCCAAAAATTTGACCCCTACCTCAACATCGATCCAGGTACTCTGAATCCTTATGAACATGGCGAATGCTACGTTACGGACGATGGTGCTGAAACTGATCTTGACTTAGGACACTATGAGAGATTTCTCAACATCCCAACCTCCCAAAGTAATAACATCACTACGGGAAGAATCTACAATAATGTAATCACCAAAGAACGAAAAGGGGAATTTCTTGGAAAAACAATTCAGGTAATCCCTCATATTACAGACGAAATCAAATCCAACTTTTACAAGTTGGGCGAAGAAGGTAAATACGATGTCGTAATCACTGAAATCGGTGGATGTGTCGGTGATATCGAGTCTTTACCTTTTATCGAGGCTGTACGTCAAGCAAGATGGGATTTAGGTCCGAATAACTTCTTGGTTATTCACTTGACCTTGATTCCTTATTTAAAGGCAGCTAAAGAGCTTAAAACAAAACCAACTCAGCATTCTGTCAAGCAATTGCTTGAAGCGGGTATTCAACCGGATATTCTTGTTTGTAGAACCGAGCATCACCTACCACAAGATGTAAAGAAAAAACTAGCATTATTCTGTAACGTGCAACTTAATAGCGTTATCGAGGCTATGGATGCTGAGACGATCTATGATGTTCCTTTACTGATGAAAAAGGAAAAACTGGACGAAAGAGTAATGACAAAATTGAAGCTTTCCTCCAAGCACAATACAGAGTTGGAAAATTGGAAAGACTTCCTTGGCAAGCTAAAAAATCCTACACAAGAAGTGACCATTGGACTGATTGGTAAATACGTTTCACTTCCCGATTCTTACAAATCAATCATTGAGTCATTTGTTCACGCTGGCGCTTCCATTGAATGTCATGTCAATTTGAAACTCATCTCTTCTGAAGAAATCCATAATGACAACCTGAAACAAAAGTTGAATGAGCTTGATGGAATCCTTGTAGCACCAGGGTTTGGTGAGAGAGGTTTCGAAGGAAAAATCGAAACTGTAAAGTATGCTCGTGAAAACAACATTCCTTTCTTCGGAATTTGTCTGGGTATGCAAGTAGCTGTAATTGAATTCGCTAGAAATGTATTGAATCTCAAAGATGCCAACAGTACTGAAATGAATCCAGAAACTGCTCATCCTGTAATAGCTTTGATGGAAGAACAGAAGAGAATCGATCAAATGGGTGGAACTATGAGACTAGGTTCTTATACTTGCGAGCTCAAACGCTCAAGTAAAGCATATAGCGCGTATGGAAAGACCAAAATCCAAGAGAGACATCGTCATCGTTATGAGTTCAACAATGATTTCTTAAAAGAGATCGAGGAAGCAGGAATGATTGCAACCGGCAAAAACCCTGAAACAGGCTTGGTGGAAATCGTTGAAATCAAAAACCATCCTTGGTTTGTCGGCGTACAATTCCATCCAGAATATAAGAGTACCGTATTGAACCCACAGCCTTTGTTTGTAAAGTTCATACAAGCGGCAATTGACAAAAAATTGAAATAAAAATTAAAAACTCTGAATATTTCAGAGAAAGTTAAATTATGGATAGAAATCAAGCAACAGGCTTAATCCTATTTGCTGCGGTTATTTTGGTGTATTCCATTTTCTTCGCAAGTAGTCCGGAAACACCTCCAGTTGAGACCGAAACACCTGTATTAACTGAAACTCCAGAACCCACCCAATCGAAAGAATTAACTCCAGCTGTGCAGGCTGCAAACGATTCTACAATTGACGCAAATAAAATTGCGAAATACGGAGTTTTGGCCACAATGACTCAGGGGACTGAAGAATTGGTGACTTTGGAAAATGATAAAATCCAAGTTTTCATCTCTTCCAAAGGTGGCCAAGTAAAAAAAGTACACCTTAAGGAATATGAAACCTGGCAAAAGGAACCTCTTTATCTATTTGATGAAAAATCCTCCAACATGGATTTTTCCCTTGAAACATCAAATGGCCCAGTTTCCTTATCAGACTTTTATTTTACCCATGAGATTACTTCAAGTCAAAATGAGGAAGGCCTAGCTGTAACTACTTTAACTCTAAAGTCTGGAACAGAAAGTGGCACCTTGACTCAAACTTTCTCTGTTACAGACGGAAGTTATGTAGTAGAAAAAGACTTCACTATTGATCGCTTTAATGGAGTATTCACCTCTCAGTCCCTAGAATTAAACTGGGAAGATCAAGTAAAAAGAGTAGAAAGAGATATAGCCGAATCTAGAAGAAAGACTGAGGTAAATTATTTCACTAGCTCTGAATCTTATGAAAATCTAGGCGTAGGAAATGATCCAGAAGCAGAGACTATTGCTGAGCCAGTAAAATGGGTTGGTTTTAGCCAAAGATTCTTCACAGCGGGGATCATAGCCTCTACTGACTTTCAAAATGTCACATTGAGTCAAAATACTCCTGCAGATAGTTCTTCTGTCAGAAATATGACTGCTAATTTGAAGGTACCTATCACCGATGGTTCTGCAAATGTCAAGTTTTATTTCGGCCCTGATAAATACAAAACCCTAAAGAAGGTTACTGAAGGCTTTGAGAAGAATGTCGACATGGGATACTTCTTTGTAAGCTGGGTCAACAAATACATTATTGTAAACCTATTCCAATTCTTACAGAAGTTCTTCAATAATTACGGAGTCATCATTATCCTGATCGTATTGATCATTAAGTTGGCTTTATCACCTCTGACCTACAAGTCTTACATCGGAATGGCGAAAATGCGTGTCATCAAGCCAGAAATAGATGAGTTGAAAGAGCAATACGGTGATGATCCTACTAAGATGCAGCAAGAGCAAATGAAGCTCTTCTCCAAATTGGGTGTATCTCCTATCTCAGGCTGTCTTCCGATGGTATTGCAAATGCCTTTCTTGTTTGCCATGTTCTTCTTTTTTCCAAATGCAGTAGAACTTAGACAGGAATCATTCCTATGGGCTTCTGATTTGTCAACTTATGATGAATTTATCAAGCTTCCATTCACCATTCCTTTCTATGGGTCCCATGTCAGTTTGTTTACTTTGTTGATGACTGTGTCGCAGATTATTTACACACATTTCAACAATCAGTTGACAACAGCAACAGGTCCTATGAAAAACTTGGGATATGTAATGCCAGTAATGTTCATGTTTGTATTGAACTCCTATCCTGCGGGCTTAAGTTTCTACTACTTTGTTTCCAACATGGTAACATTTGGTCAACAAGCAATTATTAAGCTTTTTGTAGATGACGACAAAATCCGTCAGAAAGTAGAAGAGTCCAAAGTAAAAAATGCGAATAAGAAAAAATCTAAATTCCAACAGAGATTGGAAGAGGCAATGAAGGCCGCAGATGCAAATCGTAAAAAAAT
>NZ_JAPPSQ010000046.1 GCF_026652115.1 Algoriphagus sp. PAP.12
AGCTGCCCGAAGGCAGCTTTCATTTAACTTTTCAAATCAACTTTGATGGAGAGTTCCTCCAATTGATCGTCCGCAATAGTGCTTGGTGAATCAATCATCACATCCCTACCTGAGTTGTTTTTAGGGAAGGCTATATAATCTCTAATAGAATCAGATCCGCCGAATATTGCGCATAGTCTATCAAATCCAAATGCAATTCCGCCATGTGGTGGAGCTCCGTATTCGAATGCTTCCATTAAGAAACCAAATTGCTTTTGTGCCTCCTCATCTGTAAAACCAAGATGTTTAAACATCAATTTTTGTGTCGCTTTATCATGAATTCGGATAGATCCTCCTCCAATTTCAACGCCATTGATGACCAAGTCATAAGCATTGGCACGAACTGCTCCTGGATCTGTCTCCAGCAAGGCGATATCTTCTTTCTTTGGAGAGGTAAAAGGATGGTGCATTGCGTGGAATCTATTGGTCTCATCATCCCATTCAAATAATGGGAAATCAACCACCCAAAGTGGTTTGAAAACAGATCTATCACGCAGTCCTAAATCCTCACCCATTTTTAAGCGAAGTTCAGAAAGTTGTTTTCTTACAGTTTTGGTATCGCCACTCAAAACAAGCATGAGATCTCCTGGCTCAGCCCCGAATTTTTCGGCCCAAGCACCAAGAGCTTCCTGATCAAAGAATTTATCTACAGTAGATTTTAGACTTCCGTCAGCGTTATATTTTACATATACCAAACCTTTTGCTCCGATTTGAGGTCTTTTCACCCATTCTGTCAAAGCGTCCAATTGCTTTCTGGTATATTCTGCTGCTCCTTTTGGGCAAATCCCCACTACCAACTCAGCGCTATCAAAAATTCCGAAACCTTTGCCTTGAGCCACTTCATTCAGCTCGACAAATTTCATATCGAAACGAACGTCAGGCTTGTCATTACCATAATATTTCATGGCATCAGCAAAGGTCATTCTCTTTACTTCTTCCAACTCGACTCCTTTCACCTCTCTGAAGAGATGCTTGGTTAACCCTTCGAATGTGCTCAAAATATCTTCTTGCTCAACAAAAGACATTTCACAGTCTATCTGAGTGAATTCAGGCTGTCTATCTGCTCTCAAGTCCTCATCTCTAAAACACTTGACGATTTGAAAATACCTATCAAAACCAGAAACCATTAGCAATTGCTTAAAGGTTTGAGGAGATTGAGGCAAAGCATAAAATTCACCCGGATTGACTCTGCTAGGCACCACAAAATCGCGGGCACCTTCAGGTGTAGATTTGATCAAAACAGGAGTTTCTACTTCAATGAAATCCTCAGCATCCATGTATTTTCTAGTCTCCTGCATCATACGATGTCTCAACTGAAGCTTTTCGCGGACAACCCCTCTTCTCAAATCCAGGTATCTATACTTCATTCTAAGATCATCACCGCCATCTGTTTCATCTTCTATGATAAATGGGGGAACCTTCGCAGGATTCAAAACAGTAAGTTCTGCCACTTTCACTTCAATTGATCCAGTTGGGATTTTGTCATTTTTGGAAGTACGCTCAATAACCACCCCTGATGCCTGAACTACAAATTCACGGCCTAATTGCGCAGCTTTTTCCAATAGAGCTTTATCAGTACTTCCTTCTTCAAAAATCAACTGAGTAACCCCATATCGGTCCCTCAAATCGACCCAGATAAGTCCACCTTTATTTCTTACACGCTGAACCCAGCCAGCTAATTTGACTTCTTGATTGACGTTTTCGAGGCGTAATTCACCACAGGAATGCGATCTCAGCATAATCGAGTAATAATTTTTTGGAGCGTCAAAGATAAATAAATGACGGAGAGTAAGCCATCATTCTTTTGTTTTGATTAGAATAAAAACTTGGAAATTGAATATGGAAATAAACTTTGTAGCGTTTAGATATAGTACCTAAAAATTATTTTATAGAGATTGGATTAAAAAGCTTAAAATCAGGAACAGAAATTGCGTATCGTTTTGAAGCTGAAAACCTTCAAAAATTTGCTTTTAAGGCCTATTTTCCCTTGCTTGAAGGTTAATTCAAATCTAGTCAAATTTCTCGCCTAACTATGACAACAAAAAGGATAGGTTTAGTTGCATTGTGTGCTGCAATTGCAATAGCTGCCTGGCTCCAGTTTTCACCAAAACCTCAACCCGTAATCATTGAAGAAGAGATTGCTTTTGATAGCACTGCTATTGAAAAATCTAAGGAGATTTTTCTTTATGGAATTAATGTTACCGGTTTAAATATTGTCGAAGGAAAGGTCAGTAGAAATCAGACTTTAGCGACTATCCTTAGCCCATTTAATGTGCCTTATCAAATCATTGATGAGATAGCCAAAAAGTCAAAAGAAGTTTTCGATGTCAGAGGAATTGCAACCAACAAGAAATTTACTGTTCTAACCCCTTCTGATAGTGTTCAAGCAAGATTTTTCATTTATGAACCAAATCCATCTGAGTATGTGGTTTTTGACTTGGATAGCTTAGACATTTACAAAGCCGAGAAGCCAGTAGAATATATTCAGAAAGAGGTTGGAGGTACGATTCTAAAAAACAGCAACCTTTCAACAGAAATGCTCAAGCAAGAAGTTGGGTATGACGTCATTGATCAATTTGCCGACTTATATGGTTGGTCTGTGGACTTTGGTGCTTTGCAGGCTGGAGACGAATTTAAGGTAGTCTATGATGTAAAAATGATAGACGGAGAGGTAATCGGCATGGGGGATATCAAATCCGCATATTTCCAACACAGGGGTGAAGAATTTCATGCCATCCCCTTTGAGCAAAACGGGGAAGTAAACTTTTTTGATCAAGATGGGAATAGCCTAAAAAAGGCGTTCTTGAGAGACCCATTGAAGTATTCAAGAATCAGCTCCCGTTATAGTAAAAGAAGATTTCATCCAGTACAAAAACGATACAAAGCTCATCTCGGAACGGATTATGCTGCGCCAACCGGTACTGAAATCAGAGCTGTAGGAGATGGAACAGTTACGGATGCCAAATACACCTCTGCAAATGGTAACTATGTAAAAATCAAACATAATGGAACCTATACTACCCAATATCTGCATATGTCTAAGATTGGGAAAGGGATCAAGCCAGGAACAAGGGTAAAACAAGGCCAAGTAATTGGATACGTGGGCAGTACAGGCCTAGCTACCGGTCCACATTTGTGTTTTAGATTTTGGAAGTTTGGCAAACAAGAAGATTGGCTAAGAGAGAAACTACCACCTTCTGAACCTATATCTCAAGAAAACAAAATTGCCTTTGAGTCTACCAAATCAATTGTTCTAAAGACATTAGCAACAATTCAAACTGGCCAAGAAAGTAAGCTTTTGGCAAAATCACCAGAAAAGACATCGACATCAGGGGAATAAGCTCTATTCTTTCTTTCCATTTTATTGAGTGGATTAGTTGGCGTAACTTGTCAGCCTAATCCACTTTTTTTATGAGTCAGGATCAGTATATACGAATTAACAAATATTTGAGTGAGGTAGGTTTTTGTTCTCGACGAGAAGCAGATAAGCTCCTGGAAAAAGGAAGAATCACCATCAATGGTAAAAAACCGGAACTGGGGACAAAAGTAGGACCTAACGACCAAGTTGAAGTAGATGGAAAACCTGTTGGCAAGCCTATTCAAGATCATACCTACATCGCTTTCAATAAACCTGTTGGAATTGTCTCAACGACAGATACTAAAGGTGAAAAAAACAACATCATTGATTATATCAATCACAGTAACAGAATATTCCCAATTGGGAGATTAGACAAGGACAGCGAAGGACTGATATTTCTTACAAGTGAAGGAGATATCGTCAACAAGATTCTTAGAGCTGCAAACAATCATGAAAAAGAGTACATCGTTACTGTTGACAAACCTATTGATGATCGTTTTGTAAATAGAATGGCTTCTGGCATACCAATACTTGGCACCGTTACTAAAAGATGTAAGGTTGAACGAATAAGTAAAAGAAAGTTCAGAATTATTCTTACTCAAGGATTGAATCGGCAAATTCGTAGAATGTGCGAATATCTAGGTTATTCAGTAACACAATTGATCCGGGTTAGAATCATGAATGTTCACTTGGATCTTCCTACAGGTAAGTGGCGAGATTTAACCTCTAAGGAATTAAAAGAGATCAATAATCTCATTTCGGACAGTACGAAAACAGCAGATTAAAATTAAAAAGAGAGCAATCAAATTGCTCCCTTTTTCCTTTATAGTTTAGCTGGTTATTACATT
>NZ_JAPPSQ010000047.1 GCF_026652115.1 Algoriphagus sp. PAP.12
GGATTATGTGGAAGTGCAGCAGGGAACCGATCCAAGTGATCCGGATGATGCCAAGGATACAGATGAGGACGGCGTACCGGACTATATCCAGGAGAGATCGATCAGTGAATTGGTAGCTCAATCCATCCAGGTGGCCTGGAATACTCCTGAGGCAAGCCTGAACCTACCAACCGAAGTCTTGGCGATCACCGGCTTGGGAGAAATGGTGAATGTAGGGGTGACCTGGGATCTGACAGGCTATGATCCACTGATGAGCGGAACGACAGCCTATTCAGGAACAATCAGCACCATTCCGGGCATCTTCAATACAGGTGATCTGATGGCCGAGTTGAGCATCGAGGTACTGGCCAAACCGGCACCGACAGATGTGACCTTGAGCGAAAACAGCTTCATCGGTATACCGGATGAGTACTTCCAGGAGATCGGCTACTTCACGGTAGTTGACCCGACGGATGATCAGCATACGCTGAGCCTGCCGGAAGGCATGGGAGACAATGAGCTCTTTGAGGTGATCGACGGCATCCTGTTCTGGAGTTCACAGGAACAGCGGGCAGGAGAGACCCAGTTTGAGGTGGTCCTTCAGGTAGAAGACCGAGGAGGCAATGTGATCCAGAAAACCTTCCTGATCACCAGAGAGAGAACTCCGCTGAGTGACTTGGAAGTGGTGAACACCTTCACACCGAACGCTGATGGGGTGAACGACACCTGGGGAGTACCGGCCTTGCGTTACTACAGTGGCTCGAGAATCCAGATCTTCGACCGAGGAGGCAGACGTCTGTTCTACACCGAGGATCCGGATGTGAAGTGGGATGGCACTTTTGAAGGAGAAGAGATGGGAGTGGGAGCCTACTACTGGGTGATCGAGGTAGAAGAGACCGGAGAGGTAAGAAGAGGTGTACTGAACCTGTTGAGGCAATAAAGTAAAAAGAAGCAAAGTGGGGTGGGACACAAGTCCCATCCCCATATTCCAGAATCAGAAATCAGAGCAAGATTAAATTTTTCAAAAGACGGACATGAGACGATTATATTTTACAGGACTGATCATATTGATAGGTTTAATAACCTCCCAGATAGGCTATTCCCAGTCGACCAAATACATATCCAACTTCAGTCACTTCCAGAGTTACTTCAATCCGGGATTGACAGGCTATGAGGGGAGTACTGTGAGAGGCTTTGTGAGAAATCAGTGGTCAGGCTTTGAGGGAGCCCCAAAGACCTATTTTTTCAGCACAGAGCTGGACTTTGGGGAGCTTTCGGGGGAAAGAGACCCAGAGCTGACGGGCAAGAATGCGGTATCCCTGAACCTGCTTCATGATACCTATGGAGCGTTTCGGGAAACCGAGCTGATGTTGAACTACGCCTCTAGAATCCGCTTGACCGAGAAGCATAACTTGCGATTGGGAGCTGGGGTGAGCTATCAGAGTATCCGACTGGATGGTAACTCCCTGACAACAGAGGAGCAGAATGACCAGACCTTGGGCCAGTACATCGGTCAGTTCTCAAACATGAACGTGGTGGACTTCAATCTGGGGATTGCGTTGACCCATGCGAAATATTATGTCAGCTACGGAATGCATCGGGTGAACGGAGGTAAGATCACCTCTGGGGATGAGTTTATGGACGGCTATCCGGCAGCGAAGATGATCCAGGCAGGCTTTAGAGAGGCGATCAGTCCGAACTTGGCAGTGATCACGAATGCCTTCTACAGAAGCCAGAAGGGCTTACCTGATCTGACAGAGTTCAATCTGAAGGTCTTGTTGATGAACAAGATCTGGGTGGGAGGAGGCCACAGGCTGGACTTTGCTACGAATATGCAGTTGGGTGTGGTGACCAAGCGGGTGAGGATCGGCTATGTGTATGAATTCCCGATGGGAGGCTATTCCTACAACCTACCGGGCCAGATCCATGAGTTCACGGCAGTCTTCAGCCTGTTCAGAGACAATGAACCGGATGATAGTAGACCGGTGATTATGTGGTAGGCGTTTAAAAAAATCCTTAATGAAAAGGAGTTTTAAATAACTAGCGTTCACAAATTTCCTTCAATTTTTCGAGCGCTTTTGGCCAAGTCTCTTCAAAGTAAGATTTGTATTCTCCAACGGGTCCCATATCGACGATTAAGAGTGTGTTCCCATCTTTATTTTCAAACGTATAGTTTTCAAATGCCCCTCTCATTTTATCTACATCATCTCCTGATGTAATTTCCTTGCTGTCATTGATTAGTCCAATATATTTAATAGCAATATGGTAGTCCTTTACTCGGTCTGCTATAGTTCCCAACATTCCACCTAGGGTTCCGTCTTCCGATTTTGCAATGAACTTTATTTTGGAGCCTTTTTCCCAACTACCGTCGAAATAAGACCCGGGATAAAAAACATAAGCCCATTCTTTATAAGATTCTAGGTCCAGCATGGTTTTGAATACTTGCCTGGGTTTTGCCTTGATTAAGATTTCAAAATGTAAGATTTCAGATTGGAGAGACTCTACATGGGATTTGAAATTGTTTAAAATGGCCTGCCAGCCCATTTGCTGCATATCTATTGGGTTTGTTTCTTCCGCTTCGAAAACTGTGGTGACAAGGGTTTCATTTCCTTTGTCCTCAAATTTCAAAGAAGCTTTTCTTCCATCTCCCATTTCATAAGCTAAGGATTCATTGACTTTGATGTCAGAATAAACTCCCCAAAAATCAAATCCCATAGATCCATCTTTGGCCTCCATTCTGCTGCTGAATTTTCCACCAGGTCTTAGATCAATTTCGGAGGAAGGACAACACCAATCTGGAGAGGCAAAATTCCATTGAGTAACATGGTACGGGTCATTGTATATAGCCCAAACTTGATTGATAGGTGCTTTGATTGAAGCGGAAATGGTGATTTGAGGTCTTGAGTCCATGGTTTTAAAAATTTTGATTTTTCAATATTCAAATTTAGGTGAATATGAAATGTGTGTTTTGTCTCTATATGACAACTTGTGGGTGATTTACGACAAATTTCTTACATTCAAAAAATGAAGAAGGTTTATATTTTGGCTTTGGAACAGGCTGTTGTTCAGGCTATAGCAGGTTCTCAGTATTGTTTTCAAACTGTAAACATGTTTTTGACTCAAAAAGGAGCAAATCCCCTATTCGAAATTCAACTTGTTGGTGCCAAAACCAAAGTTGACCCTGGGAGTCCCGGGTTTTCTATTCAGCCGGATTTATTAATTGAAAACTCTGAATTAGCTGATTTGGTGATAATTCCTCCTTTATTTGGGGACCTTGACTATTCTATTCAAACCAATCAGGCTTTCATCCCTTGGATTCTGGATCAGCAGCAAAAAGGGGCTGAAATCGCTTCACTTTGTTTGGGAGCATTTCTATTGGCTGAGACTGGCTTGGTAGATGGGAAGAAGTGTTCGACCCATTGGGGATTTATTCAGGACTTTAAAAATAGGTATCCGGAGGTGTTGATCCAGGATGGGGCAATTATCACAGAGGAAGCGGGGATTTATTCCAGTGGAGGTGCTAATTCCTATTGGAATCTATTGCTTCATATTGTCGAAAAATATGTGGACCGAGAAACTGCTATTTTGCTTTCAAAATATTTTGCGATTGATATAGGGAGAAATGATCAATCTGCTTTTACCATTTTTAATGGGCAAATAGAACACCCAGATGAAGAGATAAGAAAAGCCCAGTTGATCATTGAAAAAAGATACCCTGAGAAATTAACTGTTGAGGAATTGGCTCAAGAAGTTTCTTTGGGTAGGAGGAGCTTTGAAAGGAGGTTTAAAAAAGCGACTAACAATACGGTGCTTGAATATATTCATCGAGTGAAAATCGAAGCTGCTAAAAAGAAATTTGAAAGCAGCGGAAAAAACATCAATGAAGTGATGTGGGAGATAGGGTATACTGATCCCAAAGCTTTCCGAGTTGCTTTCAAAAAAGTAACTGGGACCTCTCCGAAATCCTACAAGGAAAAATATAATAAAGCTCGAGCCTAAGAATGACATGTAATTCTTTTCGTCTAAACTCCAATAACGAGTTCAAATTCGCGTTGTAGAATTATCTATTGAGCTTGTTTGATTTTGGGAAGAAGGCCCGGTTAGTT
>NZ_JAPPSQ010000048.1 GCF_026652115.1 Algoriphagus sp. PAP.12
GAATGTTGGCAATGGATTGATGGTCACCACAACCGGCTCGATCACGTAACATCCTGCAGGACTTGTTGCCTTAATATAGTAAGTTCCAGAAGCACTAATAGCACCTGCCTCCAATTCTGTTAATTCATCATTTGTGGCGGTAGCATCAGTCCAATAAGTGAAAACTGCGTCAACCGGTGAATTTGAAACCGAACCAGTAATATCTACTGTTTCAGGAGAGCATACAGCTGAAGGATTTGTGACAGTAAATGTAGGCAATGCCTCAATTTCAACTACAACTGCGACCCTCTCACCAATACAAGACGTTGAAGGGCCTTCTGCTGCCCAGTATGTAAATGTTCCTGCTGTTGTGGTATTAATAGGAATCCCTAAAGAAGCTGTACCTCCTGTTTCGGAAGTATAAAAATAAACCGTGTATTCATCCGGGGCGCCGGCATTGCTTGGAAGAACCAAGGTATTGAGATTAGGAGCTATCGCACCCACACAATAAATGATATCTCCACTTGGAAGATCCGGAGTTGTATTTACAATCGTAACAACAATATCAAATTCATAAACACAATCCGAAGAATTCGCAGGAATGGCATAGTAAGTTCCATCCTGAGCCGGGAATGGATTATTGTCTGTAAACTCTGTTGCAGTCTGAGCATCAGGTCCATCAAAGAATCTGGTACCTGGAGGAAAAGAACCTCTAATATTAGAAACTGGTATGGATCCCTGTGGATCGATATTACAGAAGAAAAAATCTTTAAAAAGGTCTTCTTCTTCACAGTTCGCTGCTATCCACTCTGGGGTCACATTAATAGGAACAATCAATGCTTCCTGTATAGGTTCACCTTCGCAAGCTCCATCCAAAAACCCTTGGATAAACGGCAGACCTTCAAATTCACTTTGAGAAACTGCTCCCGTACCAGAAATTGTACCATTGGTACTTACATATGGTTCACAGTTGGGATTTGAAAGAATAAAACAATCTTCAGTTACTTTGATACTATAAGTCAATACAGCCAAAACTTCATCTGGATCAGAAGGTAATGGAATGTCACCAAGGTCCCAAACTATAGAACCTGTCGCTCCCAAAAGTGGATCAAAATATGGGTCAACCGCACCTGTTGGAGAAAAATTAATTAAATCAGTAGCATCTTCAAATGAAGCTGTATATGGCAATGGAATGACAATCTGTACATCATTTACCGCCTCAGTACCTTGATTTCGGATTTCAACTTGGTATTCCAATACTCCACCAGGCAAAACAGTTGGTGTTGGACCTGGAGAATTTCCATCAATTGAATTCAAAATCTGAAGTCCGGTAACATCTGGGATATAGGCATCTACGGCAAAAGCAACAAAATATATCGCATACAAATCTTGCGTGGTTCCATACT
The DNA here is from genome assembly GCF_026652115.1 of Algoriphagus sp. PAP.12. GTDB lineage: Bacteria > Bacteroidota > Bacteroidia > Cytophagales > Cyclobacteriaceae > Algoriphagus. The sequence continues at coordinate 1,386 of NZ_JAPPSQ010000048.1, forward strand.
TAAATCGAGTGGAAGTTTGACTATTTGCAATAATGCTATTCCCACTATTGTCAATATTCCACATCGCAATATCAATCCCTGTATTGTTTAGGATATTGGGACTTCTTGGATTCTCAACCAATGTATTGGATCCATTCAATACCGGAGTATAAATTGATGAATTGAAAAAGTTTCCAGTTGTATTTAAGGGATGCGAAAGACTTTGCCAATTATTAGTATTGACGCCTTGTTCGATTTGAAGAAAGTCACCAGAGATTCCTCTATCACCTTCACCTGCCATCACCCCTAGCTTCACATTCACAGGTCCATTTTGGACAGCATTAAAACCAGTAATTGGTAAAATACCCTCAGCCAAAGCCCCATTTCCTGGAGACTGTACAAATGAATACCCATCAAATAGGGTAATGTCTCTCCATGGCATTTTGGAGTTTTCATAAATCACCACGATGCCCCATTGCCCAAAATATCCGGTACTACCACCATTCCCTTCCAAAAGAGCAATATCAGCCACTGTATATTCCCCAATTCCTCTATCTTTTACGAATTGAGTAATGTCTGTATAGCCCACAAACATGTAAGCCTGGTCAGAACCAGGATAAAGAATATTGGAATTACTTGCGTTTACAGTAGTATAGTTGGCATCACCCGGTCCTTTTAATTTGACCTGGCGCTTATCAAAGGTTGTTCCCGCCCCAGTAACGTTTACACGTGCATAATTACTTCCATCCTGAAAATCACTCAAAGTCGCATCAGCATCTTCATCTCGTGTTAATCTATCGATAGAAATAGTTCTGTTTCCATCAACAAATACCACTGGATTGAAAGTAACTCTGGTTTGATCATTACCCGGTGTGTTTGTTTCACGATTCTGACCAGATGGATAAATGGGAGAGCCTCCATTTATTGTATAATACAAATAGCCACTTCCTCCATTGGATGAATTGGTGAAATAAAAACGGTAGGTATCCCCAGATCCTGAAAAAGTGTAAACAGGATAACCATTAGAGCTCGTCCCTTCTCGGGAAATACTCATTGAATAAGAGGTTCCATTCCCAATTGCATCATTGTGTTCCAAGGAACTGTTTGTATCATCAACCCCTCCGACATCGAAAATATAATCCGTACTGTAATCCGATCTGCCGGACCAATAAAGTCCAGCATAAAGGATTTCGGAACAGTTCGGATCAGCTCCGTTTTCCTGCGAAAGCACCAGTGTGGATGAAGATGAATTAAGGGTATTCCCATCGCCATCTATATCCACATAGATCATTTCATTGTTCGAATTGTTTGAGTTATCACTGTAGGAATCCAATGTCAAATTGGTATTTCCTATCATCGTATAGTCCCCTTTTATCCGGAAGATATTATTGGGTGGGGCCGGTGTCCCTACCCGTTGTGTAAAGGGTTTAACATTTTGATTCTGTGCAAACGCAAAATTACCAACCCCCAAAAAGAAGATTAGTAAAAATCCGAAAAGTGCACTGAATAATTTTCTAAAAATTGAGTATTGCTGATCCATAACAAATGGGATTAAGATCTGGTAATGCTTTATACAGGTTCTGAGTATTGATAGAGAATCGTCAAATCAGAATCTGTGAATCTTGAGAACATTTGTTCTACTTCTGATTTGGATAACGGTACTGAGGAGAGAATCAGAATCACCTTCAAATTCTCCATGGTGTTGAATTTTGATGGGTCAACGGAAATCGTTTTCTCATCAAGCTCATTAATTTTCCATTGGACCAATTCAACATTGCTGAACCGTTTATCAGAGCCATTTAATTTATTGATGGCTTTTCCTTCGGCAATGATTTTCCTGGGACCTTGACCCTCTGGAAATTTCTCTTTTGAAGAGGTCAACAAACCATATGGAGTTCTCCCAAATAGATAATCCTGATCTATGTTTAATTCACCTGCCTTCGAAGAGCCTAAAAATTGACTCAACTCCACCACACTTTGCGCATGCGCGTAGGAGAAAAACATAGAGAAAACCAACCCTAAAAACCCAAA
>NZ_JAPPSQ010000049.1 GCF_026652115.1 Algoriphagus sp. PAP.12
GGCTCTAAAACACAAAAGCCTCAGCTGTTTAGCTGAGGCTTGAATAATGTGGCGGCGACCTACTCTCCCGGGTGTAACCCCAGTACCATCGGCGCAGCAGGGCTTAACTTCTCTGTTCGGGATGGGAAGAGGTGGGACCCCTGCGCTAGGCCGCCTAAATCTTGATACCTGTTCGGTATGTAATATTTTATTGTTCTTGGTACACTGTACATCGTACTTGGTACGCTTTTTAACATATATCGTAGAAACTGTAACACAGCATAGGTAAGCTTTCGGGCAATTAGTACTGCTCAGCTATGACATTACTGCCTTTACACCTGCAGCCTATCAACCTCATCGTCTCTGAGGGCCCTATATGGAAGTCTCATCTTGAGGGGAGTTTCGCACTTAGATGCTTTCAGCGCTTATCTCTTCCCGACGTAGCTACCCGGCAGTGCAGTTGGCACCACAACCGGTACACCAGCGGTCAGTCCAACCCGGTCCTCTCGTACTAAGGTCAGGTCCTCGCAAACTTCCCACGCCCGCAACAGATAGGGACCGAACTGTCTCACGACGTTCTGAACCCAGCTCGCGTGCCACTTTAATGGGCGAACAGCCCAACCCTTGGGACCTTCTTCAGCCCCAGGATGTGACGAGCCGACATCGAGGTGCCAAACCTCCCCGTCGATATGAGCTCTTGGGGGAGATCAGCCTGTTATCCCCAGCGTACCTTTTATCCTTTGAGCGACGGCCCTTCCATTCAGAACCGCCGGATCACTATACCCGTGTTTCCACCCTGCTCGGCTTGTCGGCCTTACAGTCAAGCTCCCTTATGCTATTGCACTCCACGTACGGTTACCAAGCGTACTGAGGGAACCTTTGGAAGCCTCCGTTATCCTTTTGGAGGCGACCACCCCAGTCAAACTACCCACCAAGCAATGTCCCCTGATTCAGGGTTAGATACCAAATAAATAAAGGGTGGTATTTCAACAGTGACTCCACAGATCCTGGCGAACCCGCTTCATAGTCTCCCACCTATCCTACACATCATTTATCCAGTACCAATGCTAAGCTGCAGTAAAGGTGCATGGGGTCTTTCCGTCCCGTTGCGGGTACACGGCATCTTCACCGTGACTACAATTTCACCGAGCTCATGGCTGAGACAGTGCCCAGATCGTTACACCATTCGTGCAGGTCGGAACTTACCCGACAAGGAATTTCGCTACCTTAGGACCGTTATAGTTACGGCCGCCGTTTACCGGGGCTTCGATTCAATGCTTCTCTTGCGATAACATCCCCTCTTAACCTTCCGGCACCGGGCAGGTGTCAGGCCTTATACTTCGTCTTTAAACTTCGCAAAGCCATGTGTTTTTGTTAAACAGTCGCCTGGGCCTCTTCACTGCGGCCTCTGTCGCCAGAGGCGCCCCTTCTCCCGAAGTTACAGGGCTATTTTGCCGAGTTCCTTAGCCATGATTCACTCGAGCACCTTAGGATACTCTCCTCGACCACCTGTGTCGGTTTGCGGTACGGGTATTCATACGCTTAACGCTAGAAGTTTTTCTTGGAAGCCCTTAGGATCACTATCTGATTGTCCGTAGACGCTCAGTACTATCAGCTTCGGCTAAACTGACGCATTTAACTATCAGTCCAATACCTACAACCTTCAACGCGGTATTCCGTCACCGCGCGGATCTTTCATCACTCCGTCACTCCATCACCTGTATGAATAGTACGGGAATATTAACCCGTTGTCCATCGACTACCCCCTTCGGGTTCGCCTTAGGTCCCGACTAACCCTGATCCGATTAACGTTGATCAGGAAACCTGGGTCTTACGGTGGGCGGGTTTCTCGCCCGCCTTATCGTTACTTATGCCTACATTTGCTTTTCCAAAAGCTCCACCATGCCTCACAGCACAGCTTCGCCGCCGTTGGAATGCTCCCCTACCACTGATATTACTATCAATCCTTCGCTTCGGTACTAGATTTGATGCCCGATTATTATCGACGCCCTGTCGCTCGACCAGTGAGCTGTTACGCACTCTTTAAAGGAATAGCTGCTTCCAAGCTAACCTCCTGGCTGTCTCTGCAACTGGACCACCTTTGTTCAACTTAATCTAGATTTGGGGACCTTAGCGGAAGGTCCGGGTTCTTTCCCTCTCGGACTGGGACCTTAGCACCCCAGCCCTCACTGCCGGTTCTGTATAATGGCATTCGGAGTTCGTCAGGATTTGGTAGGATTTGACTCCCCCTAGTCCTATCGGTAGCTCTACCTCCATCATACAATTCCCGACGCTGTTCCTAAAAACATTTCGGGGAGTACGAGCTATTTCTCAGTTTGATTAGCCTTTCACCCCTACCCACAGCTCATCCGGAAGCTTTTCAACGCTTATCGGTTCGGTCCTCCATTGTGTGTTACCACAACTTCAACCTGGCCATGGGTAGATCACTAAGTTTCGCGTCTACCCCCTCCGACTCAATCGCCCTTTCAGACTCGCTTTCGCTCCGGGTACAGCACTCAATGCCTTACCCTTGCCAGAGAGGAGTAACTCGTAGGCTCATTATGCAAAAGGCACGCCGTCACTACACTCAGTAGCTCCGACCGCTTGTAAGCGCACGGTTTCAGGTTCTATTTCACCCTCCTATTCGGAGTACTTTTCACCTTTCCCTCACGGTACTAGTTCACTATCGGTCTCTCAGGAGTATTTAGCCTTACCAGATGGTGCTGGCAAATTCAACCGGGATTCCTCCGGTCCCGGCCTACTCAGGATACCCGCCCAATCAACAAAACTTCCCGTACGGGATTCTCACCCTCTACGATTGGCCTTCCCATGCCATTCCAGTCACTTTGTCTCTCTTTTTGCAGGTCCTATAACCCCACATATGCCGTAACATATGTGGTTTGGGCTGTTCCGCTTTCGCTCGCCACTACTCACGGAATCACTGTTGTTTTCTCCTCCTATGGGTACTTAGATGTTTCAGTTCCCCACGTTCGCCTATCTTACGATATAATCCTTAACGGATTGGGTTGCCCCATTCGGATATCTACGGATCAATTCGCATTGGCCGATCCCCGTAGCTTTTCGCAGCTTATCACGTCCTTCTTCGCCTCTGAGAGCCTAGGCATCCCCCGTGCGCCCTTATTCACTTACTCTACTTCATTTTCATGATTATTTCTAATCACAAACTCTGTTACAGTTTCTACTCAATATGTCAATGAACTTTTTCCC
>NZ_JAPPSQ010000005.1 GCF_026652115.1 Algoriphagus sp. PAP.12
ATCCTGGGGTCTTTTTTGTTTCACTATGCTGAAATTAGACAGCGGTATATCCTCCATCAGCGATGAAATAAGATCCTGTTGTAAAGGATGATTTATCTGAGGCTAAGAAAACTACCAAATCTGCGATTTCTTCTGGAGTACCCAGACGATTCATACTAGACTTACCTGCAATCATCTTTTTCATATCATCGTCGAGATTTGCATCTAGAAGCGGAGTAGCAATGTACCCAGGTCCCACAGCGTTACAACGAACACCCAACTGACCATACTCGGCAGCAATATTTTTGGTTAATCCGACAACACCGTGTTTGGATGCTGTATAAGCAGGACTCATAGGTGCGGCAACTGTTCCGTGTATAGAAGCAATATTAATAATACTTCCTCCTCCGTTCTTCACCATTTGCTCCAACTGATAGCGGCAAGCGTAGAAAACGCCATTTAAATTCAGCCCGATTACTTTATCCCAGGCATTCACATCATATTCTCCAGTCAAAGCTGCTGGCCCACCGATTCCGGCATTATTACATGCGACATCTAGTCTTCCGTAGGCTTTCACGATTTCCTCTACTACTCTTTTATTATCCTCTGCGCTAGAGGAATCAGCTTTGATAAAAATAGCTTCTCCTCCATCTTTTTTAATGGAATCAACGACTGCTTGACCGTGGTCGGAATTAATATCAGATACCACAACTTTTGCTCCTTCTTTAGCATATGCTTTTGCAATAGCTTCTCCGATTCCTGAGCCTCCACCTGAAATATAGGCCACCTTATTTTCTAACAATGACATAGTTTTAATTGATTGGTTATTATGATTAGAAAACATCCCGAGGCTCATTTCGGTTCTCAAAAAGTCCCTTTTAAACCCAAAAAATCCATGACATTTCTCACCTTTTGAAAGAACGATTTTAGAGTAGCGTATAACAACAAATCTTCCAGTCAAATAGCGTAAAAAAGCCCGATTCTGAATAAAATCGGGCTGTTGAAAATCATTTATTTAGTCAAGGGTTTATCCCTCTGCATTTCTACCATATCAACTGGTGGAGGTGTATTGTCTCCCAATAGATGCTGCACAAAATAGTCTCCCATTCTCCAGAAGAAATACTCTGTCATATTACCATAACCGTGTCTCTGTCCCGGTAACATCACAAAATCAAATCTCTTTCCAGCTTTGATCAATGCCTCTGCCATACGAATGGTATTAGCTGGGTGAACGTTGTTATCAACACCACCTGTAGAAAGCATCAGTCTTCCCTTCAAGTTTTTCGCTAGGTCAGGATTCTTTTCAATCTGATAAACAAAGGTTGTATCACCTTTAGGTGAAATCTGTTCTTTCACACCATGGTGCTTCTCTGACCACCATCTGTTGTAGATGTTGTTTTCGTGATTTCCTGCTGATGAAACTGCCACTTTGAACACATCAGGATAAACCAACATAGCTGCAGTGGACATAAATCCACCTCCTGAGTGACCATGGATTCCCACCTTGTTTCTATCGATGTAATCGTATTTATCAGCCAATTGCTCAATGGCAGCCTTTTTATCAGCCAATCCATAATCTCTCAAGTCTCCATAGCCATAATTGTGATACCACTTGGATCGAGCCGGATGGCCTCCTCTGTTCCCAAGTGTGATTACTACGAAGCCGAACTGTGCCAAACGGTCAGTTCTGTCCAATCTGCTGCCAAAAGCCTTGTTCACAGCTTCGGTTTGCGGACCTGGATAAACATACTCAATGATTGGATATTTTCTTGTTGAGTCAAAGTCAAAAGGCTTGTAGATCACTCCATACAAATCAGTGATCCCATCATCAGCTTTGAATTTGAATGGCTCTGGGAATTGATAGCCTGCTGCAAAAAGTTGGCTCAAATCGGTGGTTTCCAAATCCATTACTTTGTTGCCACTTCTGTCTTTCAAAATAGAAACTGGTGTGGTATTTACTCTAGAATAGGTATCTACAAAATAACTTGCATTGTCATTGATGCTGATATCGTGAGTAAAATCCCCCGAATTCAGCAGGCTTACAGCCCCCCCATCCAAACTAACAGAATACAAGTGCTCGTAATACGGATCTTCTCCTTTTTCCCTTCCGTTGGCTACGAAATAGACTTTCCTGTTTTTCTCATCCACTCGAGCAGTTCCACTGACATGATAAGGTCCTGAGGTCAATTGACGCTTCATCGAGCCATCTTTTCCGTAAAGGTAAAGGTGAGCCCATCCATCTCTTTCAGACCACCAGATCATATCATTCCCCACCAATTCCAATTTGTCAAAATCGATATAGGTATTGCTTCTTTCCTCGATCAAAATCTCCTTTTCATTCGTAACTAGATTCCATCTTACCACATCTACTTTTTTCAAATCCCTGGATGTCAAAGCAAAATAAAACTCGTCCAAATCTCCCAACCAAGTAGCCGGTCTGAAGTCATCATCTCTTGTATTGGCAGCAGGAGTTGTTGACCAAAGAGATATCGTCTGATCTTTGAAAGTTGAAACTGGAAGCTTGTTCAGTTCCATAGATTCGAATGAAAAATGAAGCAATTCTGATTGAGGTTGCTCTTTTTCTCCCGGCATGGCGTATTTGTAAGTCTCCAAAGTAGGTCTTGGATCCCTTGTATTGTGAATTACCCAAAGGTCCTTCACCTCTCTTGAATCAGATCTTGTCATGACAAACTGCTTGGAATCTGTACTCCAAAGAACCCCGACTCTCTTTCTATCATCTTTTTTCTTCTCCTCTTCCACATTATCATCTCCGCGGCCTCCCCAGCCATATTCATAATCCTTTTCCCCATCTGTTGTCAATTGATTTTCAACGATAGTGGAATCTTTTTCATCTTTGACAGCCTTCAAGAAATTCTCTTTATCCATCCAATACAAATTGTAGTTTTTGCCATAAACTACCTTAGAGGAATCAGGTGAAATATTAGCCCAAGAAAGACGCTTTGGGTCCTTTTCAGTTTCAATCTCAGTCAAAGTCTGAGTTGAGATAGTATAGAGAAATGTATGGACTTTTTTCTCCAAAGAGTCTTTCGCATTTTTGTTTTTAGCCTTTATTTCATCCCAATCAGATTTCAGGACATCAGCCGTAGATTTCACTTTGAATCGAATGGTATTTTCATCATCCATGAGTTTCAAATCATCCAATTTCAAATGCTGACCATCATAAGGATCCTTGACAGCCTTGGTGATTTCGGCAGCAAGTTTATCTCTATCAAAAAGCTCAGTTTTTGATTTTCTAATAGGGTCTACCACATACCAGTTTTTGCCTTCACTCGTCTCATATTCATACCAAAATCGGTCTGATTTCTTCATCCAATGGGGATTTACGGAAGTAGAAAACACCATTTTCTCCATTTTTTCAGGTGAAAATCGTGCCGCCAATTCATAGTTCCCCTTGTAAACTGGTTCCTGTGAATAGGCAGAAAAAGCCAGAACAAAGAACCCGGAAAGGAGTAAAATTTTTCGCATAGTTTATTGAGTTGATATTCTAAGCGAAACTAAAAAACGAGGCTTAATGACGCTTTACCGCTTGAATAATACCCGGTGAATTTCAATCATTTCCACAACAGGATATTTCACATCTACTTAACCTATCCTTCATCTACACCAAAGATTATTTCGAAATCATGACAATCACTTAACAAACTAAACATCATGGTTTTATATTGAGGATATACCTTTCGATTAAAACCAACAGAGTGAAGACACATTTCAAAACTATCATCATCTCAGATGTCCATTTGGGCACAAAAGGTTCGAAAGCCAAAGAAATTGCCCGCTTCCTAAAACAGTATCGATGTGAAAACCTCATTCTCAATGGGGACATCATAGACGGTTGGCAACTTAAAAAATCAGGTAGCTGGAAAAGAAAACACACTCGCTTTTTCAATCGGATCATCAAAATGATAGAAAACCACAAAACAAACGTGGTCTATTTGAGAGGGAATCATGATGACTTTTTAGATCAAATACTCCCACTTCAGATTGGAAATCTATCCATCCAAACCGACATGATTTATGAAAGTCATGGCAAAAAATACTTCATCACTCACGGTGATGTTTTTGACAGCATCACCACAAACCTAAGATGGATAGCCTACATAGGAGATGTTGGATACACCTTTTTGCTGTGGCTCAACAGGGTAGTCAATCACTACAGATTCAAGAGGGGATTACCTTACTTTTCTCTTTCCCAGTATGTCAAAGGCAAGGTAAAATCTGCCGTTTCCTACATCGATCAGTATGAGGAAGAACTGGCGAAAATGGCAAAAGCAAAAGGCTGCGACGGAATCATCTGCGGACATATTCATAAAGCAGAAAATCGCTATATCGATGGAATCCATTACCTCAATTCCGGGGATTGGGTAGAGACCATGTCTGCATTGGCTGAAGATGAAAAAGGAAACTGGCAATTGATCTATTATAATGAAATAGATTTCAAAAGTTCTGAAAATCTGCACATTTCATCCTTTTTCGAAGGAGAGAACGAGAAAAATTCCGATATTATTCCGTTGAAACAGGTTTCTTTTGATCGGAACAATGACGATCAAATCGAACCACCAGCTTTTAGATCATGAAATTTTTATTTTTAGTTCAGGGGGAAGGAAGAGGGCACATGACCCAAGCAATTTCCTTTGCAAAATTAGTCCGGACTCAAGGTCACACTGTCTGTGGAGTTGTTTTGGGAAAAAGTAAGAGACGTGCGATTCCTGACTTTTTCAAAAGGGAAATCTCCGCTCCCATCCATTGGATACCGAGTCCAAACTTTGTCTGTGACAAAAATGAAAAACGAATCAGCCTGAGCAAAACCATCACCAAAAATTTGATTCAAACGCCAAAATACCTTCTAAGCCTTTGGCAAATCCACCAAGTCGTACAAAACCACCAACCTGACATTATTGTCAATTTTTACGACCAATTGGGAGGACTTTACAATTTGATTTTTAGACCCAAAGCTGAATATTGGGTCATTGGACATCAATATTTGGTCAACCATTCTGAATTCCTTTTTCCAGAAGGGAAATCATTGGAAAAGTCTCTTTTTAAACTCAATACTCAAATCACTTCTCTTGGTGCAAAAACCCAATTGGCATTGTCATTTGAGAGATTAAAATCCGAAGGAAAAACCCAGGTAGTTCCTCCACTATTGAGGCCTGAGATCAATTTCCTCGAGCCTACATCCGGAGATTTTTTACTGACCTACATGGTCAATCCAGGATACGCAGAAGATGTCATCGAGTATGCAAAACAGGTTCCTGATCAAGGAATCAAGGTTTATTGGGATAAAAAAGATGCTGCTGAAACTGTTCAGGCACTTCCCAATCTAACATTCCATCAAGTCAATGATAAAAGTTTTCTCCAAGACATGGCAACTTGCAAGAGTCTGGTCTGTACGGCTGGATTTGAATCGGTGTGCGAGGCCATGTATTTGGGGAAACAACTTATGGTGATCCCTGTGGAAGGCCAATATGAGCAAGCATGCAATGCTTTGGAGATCCAACATAGAAAAATCGGAATCACATCATCTTGCTTTGATTTTAGTCTTTTGGAAAATAAGGCTATGGAGCAAACAAAAACTCCCCAGGAATTTATCCAATGGCAAAATTCCTGGGGAGAAATACTTCAAAATCTATTAACCAAAGAGCAAACTTCTTGGGAGACCTCCTCTCCAGCTTTGGAAATTGGCTAAGATTTAACAGCCATTTGCGGCTCTCTCCTCTGGGGTAAGTTCTGAAGGAAGCTTAAACATTTCCACTCCATTTCTGGTGATCTTCACATAAGGTTCCGAAGGTAAAGTAGGACGAGTCACTCTCCTCTTTGCCAAATAATCTAAGGACATATAGGAATTCATGACTTGATCATAAAGATCTTTGATATCAGCTTGCTGATTTTCACTTTTGAAAATAAAATGCTGCTTTTCATTTCTTTTCAATTCATAAGAATAGAACAATTCATTATATGCCTCCAATAAGGTTTCATCTGCCATTCCTTCGTGAGGAGGGGGAGCCGGAAGTGTTGCTTTTTCCTCTGCAGTCAAATCTCCTGGTTCTTTGAAATACACCTCTCCATCCTTTTCCAATCGAATAAATGGATCATATGGATGTTTGGGCCTTTGAGTCTTACTCTGTAAATCCATTGGAAGTCTGAAATACTTTCCCCCCAAATCCAAGAACTCATTTAAAATTTCTTTTTGTTCATCAGCAGATCTTTGGATATAGTGAACTCCGGTTGCTAATCTTTCTTTATAAACCTGAAGTCCATTCAAGTATTCAGTTAGATCATTCATTCGTTCATTGGATGGTGGCCAAATCCCAGAATTGCTAACATATTTGATTTTTCGCACATCTAGCTCTCTTAATTTTGTCTGAAAATCAGCCAATTGCCCCATCGGAACTCCCGGATCTACAGAAAGGTTTATCACCACAGTATTATCAGAGTCTTTTAAGAGATCTTTTAAATCAGATATTGCATAAACTTTCCCTTCATACTTAATTCCACCACCTATGTTCAGATGAAAATCAAGCTCCTCTGAATTTTCATTGGACTTTGACTCTGTTTCTGAATCTTTCTCAACCTCAACGCTTTTCTTCTCACTAAATCCATAAATCACCATACCCAAAACTGGCACTAGAACTAGTAGCTTGATCGCTTGGATAGTTGGTTTTGTATTCTTTTTCATCATTTCTAGTCGTTTTTTAGTTAAGGAAAAATTCAAATTGCTCACCAAAGAATTCTGGGATTGAAAGGTGGCATACCGAAGTAATTCACTTTGATATTGATGGAGGGGCCATTTCTTCAGGGCCGATTGATCTGCAATAAATTCGTGATTGAGCATAATACTCTGTTTGGCCCAATACAATCCTGGATGGAACCAAAACGGGATCATCAATAGCTCTATAAATAAAATATCCCAGCTATGTTTCCCTTTCACATGCGCCAATTCATGTTCAATTACCGAATCGGAAATCTCCTCATTTTCAAACTCCTCCCTCGTAACAAAAATGTATTGAAAGAATGTATAAGGAATGACTTTCTGAGAAAGTAGAACCAAGGTTTGACCACGATAGGTCACCTTGAGATTCCTCCTTACCTGATCATAAAGGATACTTATGTTTTTGATAAACCGTATCAAAAACACCAATGAAATCAAGCCGTAAAGGGTCCAAACTAGAGTTTCCCACGGAAATTCTGATTGGCTTTCTATGTAAGTTGTTTCAAGGTTTGATTCTGTTTCAATAGTTGGGATAAAATTCTCTTCAAAATCAAATGATTCCTCCAGGACAGGAACCTGCCTTTCCACCAAAACCACATTTTCAATAGTATTTAAGGGGATCAAAAAGGAAAATAGCACTGCTCCCAACAGAAAAAATCTGTTGAATTGGTAAAATACTTCTCGTTGTAACAAAAGTCGGTGAATAGCCAAGAAGACCATCAGACAAATCACAGATTTCAATAAATATTCCATCAGATTATACTTTAAACTTTCACATTCAACCTTAAGAATTTCCCTGAGGTGGAATTGGTTTTTTAACTCTTTTTTGCCAGCCAGAATTGGAAGAGAAATATTTTTCTTTCAGCTGCTGATACATTTCATTTAATTCTCTCTTCTCCTGATCTGATTTTGAAGCATATGTTACTCCATCATCACGTAGCTTTTCATACTTTGCTAATACCTGCAAATACTTGGTAGTTGGGTCAGGGAAATTTTGAATATCCTTATGCCAAGTGCCACCTCGAGCAGTCAGCGTAATCGTATCATTTGAAGTCAAAGGCTTAAACATCTCTGCATCTGGCCCATAAATTTTCAAATAATACTCTTTCTTATAGAGATGCACTTGATGTTCTTGAGGGAATCTCTTTGATCTTGCATTGGGGTAAACAAAAGAATCGAAGAAATGGTAAAAATCAGCTGATGTGTATTGGTCCAATTCGGAATTAGGCATCACTTTTCCATCAATCCATATTGCATACGCATCCTTGTTCTTGAATTTTTCGAATTGCTCAGAAGAAGGTGATTTTGCCATGTCTCCATTAAATTTAGGCCTCATCAATCTCATCTTTTGCTTTTCAGTCAATTCAGAATAGCTCTTAGGTGTATAATTCATCAAACTATCCTCTATTACAAAATAGGCATTTCTAAAAAAATCCTCATCTGAACCTGCGTGGCCTTTTCTCTGAGCAATGGCTTTCTGCTCTTCTCCTCTAGCTTGATGTGAATTAACCTCTACATAATTGATTTTCTTGATATCCAACCCTTCCAAAACAGCCTGAAACTTGTGAATATCTGCCGAAGAAACACCTCTCTCAACAATTAGATTGACGGATTTAAAGTCATTTTTCTCTCCTAACACATTTGCTAATTCATCAATAGGGTGAACCAAACCATCGAAATCAAAGGATGAATTGCCATGAATAACAAAAAGAGGATCATTATGATCGTTTGACGATGCTGTTGCACTTTCAATAGGCAAATAGTCTTCTTTGATTATTTTCTTCTCACTAAATCCATAAATGACCATTCCCAATACAGGAAGTAGAACTAGTAACTTGATCACTTGGATAGTTGGTTTAGTTTTCTTTTTCATCATTTCTAGTCGTTTTTTGGTTAAAGAAAAATTCAAATTGCTCACCAAAGAATTCTGGGATTGGAAGGTGGCATACCGAAGTAGTTCACTTTGATATTGATGGAGGGGCCAATTCTTCAGCGCTGATTGATCTGCTATAAATTCATGATTGAGTGTGACACTCTGTTTAGCCCAATACAATCCCGGATGAAACCAAAATGGGATTAGCAGTAACTCAATTAATAAAATATCCCAACTGTGTTTTCCTTCAACATGGGCCAATTCATGCTCAAAAACCGAATCAGAAAGCTCATTTCGCTCAAATTCATCCTGGTTGACAAAAATGTACTTGAAAAAGGTAAATGGAAGTACTTGTTGAGACATCAAGACCAGAATTTGCCCCTTATAAGTCACCTTCAGATTCCGTCTTACATGATCATAAAGAATACTTATGTTCTTGATAAACCGAATCAAAAAAACCAATGAAATCATGCCGTAAAGGGTCCAAACTAGTGTTTCCCATGGGAATTCTGATTGACTTTCTAGGTAGGTAGTATCAAGGTTTGATTCTGTTTCAATAGTTGGGATAAAATTCTCTTTGAATTCAAATGATTCCTTCAGGACAGGAACTTCTCTTTCCACCAATTCGACCTTCTCAATGGTATTTAAAGGGATCAAAAAGGAAAATAGAACAGCTCCCAACAGATAAAATCTGTTGAATTGATAAAAAACCTCTCGCTGCAACAAAAGCCGGTGAATGGCCAAGAAGACCATCAGACAGAGTATGGATTTCAACAGATATTCCATCAGCTTTTTTGGTCTAGCTTCTCTTCAATCAACGATTTCAACTCTTCCAATTCCTCTTTTGTCAAATCAGTTTTTTTTGTAAAAAAAGATGCAAACTGGCTCGGAGAATCATTAAAAAAGTTCTTGATCAATCCATTGATATGTTTTGAAAAATAACTCTCCTTACTGATCAATGGAAAATACTGTCTCATATTCCCAACTGTATTATAAGCAACGAATTGTTTGTCCTGCATTCTTTTCAACAAGGTTGAGATCGTAGTTGCTGCAGGCTTTGGGTCTGGATACATTTCAAGCAGCTCTTTTTGAAATGCTTTCTTGAGAACCCAAAGGTGATTCATCAATTCTTCCTCAGTTTTAGATAGTTTCATGATTACAAATTACTTTCTACAAATGTAGAATAGAAAAGCAATTCTACAAGTGTAGAATGAAAATTTTAACATTTTTTAGAGAATTTGATTTTTGAGGAAAATTGAAATCCTATGCAACAATTCATGAATTTCCGCCTTAGAGAACTACTTACTTCGTAGAATATGTACTTTTACATTCCATTTTTCCAAAAATCCTTTATCAATTTGACCTAGTTCAAAAAATTGGTGAATTCGACCATATTCAGCGATTTACGAAAGAGAAGTCCTAATTTTGATCTTTAAGCAACGAAAACTTATATTTTCGAGACTGCTCAAATCAGAACCTACATGTTAGCTGAATATATACGATTACAAGAGGACCGCGATTTCACCAAACATTGGAAAAAATGGGGACCTTATTTAACTGAAAGACAATGGGGTACTGTCAGGGAAGACTATAGTCCTGATGGTGCTGCATGGGAAAATGTCACCCACGATGACGCCAGAAGTAAAGCTTATAGATGGGGTGAGGAAGGTATCGGGGGAATCTCAGATTACAAGCAAAAGCTTTGCCTTGCATGGGCTTTTTGGAATGGAAAAGACCCTTTTATCAAGGAAAGACTCTTTGGATTAACTGGAAATCAGGGAAATCATGGAGAAGATGTAAAGGAAATCTATTACTACCTAGACTCCACTCCTACTCATTCCTACATGAAGATGCTTTATAAGTATCCTCAAGCGGAATATCCTTATGGTCAATTAGTCAATGAAAATGGGAGAAGAAGTAAAACTGATCGAGAATACGAACTGATAGATACTGGGGTATTTGATGATGATCGCTACTTTGACATTTTCATAGAATATGCAAAGCATGATGCAGAGGATATTATTGCCAAAGTAACTATCCACAATAGAGGCCCGGAAACTGCTCCGCTATGGGTTATGCCGACTTTATGGTTTCGAAAAACCTGGTTCACCGGTCACGAACCCTTTCTTCCCAAACTCAGCTTGGTTCGATCCAATCAAGTAAAGGCATTCAATCCTAAATCGGGAAATTATTCTATCACATTTGATGGCGCTCCAGACATCCGCTTTTGTGACAATGAAACAAATAGAGAGCGCTTATATGGGATTCCAAATGAGAAAAATTTCCTGAAAGACGGAATCAATGATTTTGTGGTCCATGGAGATGATTCCAAACTTAACCCAGCATTTACTGGCACCAAGGCTGCGGCTATTTATAAACTCGATATCAAACCAGGTGAGAAAGCAGAAATAGTATTGAGGCTACAGCACCAATTGGAAGACCATCCCCTGGAAATCTGTAACCATTGCTTACAACAAAGAGAAAAAGAGGCTGATGAATTCTATAATCAACTTCAGGAGAGAGTAACAGACCCCGATCTAAAATCAATCCAACGCCAAGCCTATGCAGGCATGATGTGGTCGAAGCAGTTCTATTACTACGATGTGGAAAGATGGCTTGAAGGAGATCCTGGCCGCTACAGCCCCCCAAAAGAGCGGAAACAAGGGCGAAATCATGATTGGAGACACCTTCAGAATTATGACATCATTTCCATGCCGGATAAATGGGAATACCCTTGGTACGCTGCATGGGATTTGGCATTTCACTGTATTCCAATTTCAAGGGTTGATCCTGAATTTGCCAAAGACCAACTTCAGCTTCTCCTGAATGAGTGGTACATGCATCCAAATGGACAAATTCCAGCATATGAATGGAATTTTTCGGATGTAAACCCTCCCGTCCATGCTTACGCGGTTCAACGGGTTTATCAGATTGATAAAAAAGCAAATGGCGGAAAAGGTGATCAGGAATTCCTGGAAAGAGCCATGCATAAATTGATGTTGAACTTCACCTGGTGGGTCAATCAAAAGGACTCCGATGGAAAAAACATCTTTGAAGGTGGCTTCCTGGGATTGGATAATATTTCCTTGTTTGACCGAAGTCATGCTCAATATTACCAAGGGAAATTGGAGCAAGCTGATGCGACTTCTTGGATGGCGATGTTCTGCTTGAATATGCTCCGGATTTCATTGGATCTCTGTGAATTCAACAAAGTCTATCAATTCACAGCTACGAAGTTTTTAGAGCATTTCTTATATATCGCAGGAGCGATGAATAACATATCTGCCGAGCAAATATCCCTTTGGGATGATGAGGACAACTTTTTCTATGACATTTTCCACGTTCCGGGAAAAGAGCCAAAGAAAATGAAAGTTAGATCCATTGTTGGGTTGATCCCGCTATTTGCAGTCGAGCCGATCCGTGAGGAGCTTTTTGATCAGCTACCAGAATTCAAAAAGCGATTGGATTTCTTTCTGCGTGAAAAGCCCAAATTGGCAGCTTTGGTTTCCAGTTGGATACAACCTGGATATGAGAAAAGAAGGTTATTTTCTTTGCTTAGAGGTCATCGAATGAAGAAAGTATTGCAAAAAATGCTGGACTCTGATGAATTTTTGAGTGACTATGGGATCAGGTCGCTTTCAAAATACTATGAAAGCAGACCCTATACGATGAAAATCAATGGAGATACGTTCTCCATCAAATATACACCTGGCGAATCCGACACCCGAATGTTTGGAGGTAACTCCAACTGGAGAGGACCTATCTGGTTCCCGATTAATTATTTAATTATCGAGTCGCTGAAAAAGTTTGACTTTTACTACGGTGGAGATTTCAGCATCGAATACCCAACAGGTTCGGGCAATTTTATGACCATGGATGTAATAGCTAAAGAGCTTTCCTTACGTTGTATCAGGATTTTCATGCGTGATGAAAATGGAAATCGACCTTTCAATGGTACCAACGAAAAATTCCAAACAGACCCTCATTTCAAGGATTACATTTTGTTTTATGAGTATTTCCAAGGGGATACTGGAGAGGGTTTAGGAGCCTCTCATCAGACAGGTTGGACCGGACTAGTTGCCGAAATGATCCATAAATTCTACAAAGAGAGAAAACCCCATCCATATGCAAACTCTACTACCCTATTTAGAAGCTAACCGACTTGAAGCCGGTTGCGATGAGGTTGGCCGTGGATGTCTGGCAGGGCCTGTTGTAGCTGCCGCGGTGATTTTACCTCAGGATTATTCCAATCCCTGGATTAATGACTCCAAAAAGCTAAAAAAATCCCAGCGAGAAGAATTGGTGGATGAAATCAAAAACTCAGCGATAGCCTGGGCCATTGCAGAGGCTACAGTTGAGGAAATTGATCAAATCAATATCCTCAACGCTTCCTTCTTGGCAATGAAAAGAGCCGTTCAGCAATTAAAAGTGGAACCTGAACACCTGCTAATAGATGGAAATCGGTGGAAATCGGACCTCAACTACCCTTATACCTGTGTCATCAAAGGTGATGGGAAATTTGCCAGCATTGCTTCGGCCTCTATCCTTGCCAAAGTTTACAGAGACAACTTTATGGAGGGTTTAGCTTTGGATTTCCCTCATTATGGCTGGGAAACCAATGCTGGTTATCCTACCAAAATCCATCGGGCAGGGATTGAAAATTTCGGAAAAACAATCTGGCATCGAACGAGTTTTCAATTACTCCCAAAACAAATGATGCTGGAACTAAAATAAAAGCCAACTTTCTCAAGTTGGCTTTTTCACTCATCAGGGTGCTTGAGCTACAAAAATTTTATTCAATTATCTTTTCGAAAGTCAGTTTACCTGCTCCAGGGGAGTCGCTGATTGGTTCCAAGACCAATTTGGAATCTGTTACTTCAACTATTTTCGCTTTTCTAATTTGACCATCGCTATTGATCGTCAAGATGTTTTCTGGACTCAATTCCAATTTTGCTTTCTTTTGAATCATTCGCTGATTTTGGAAATCAGTAAAAAGCAGAGAATCATTTTCTACGAATTGATAAATAGTATTTTCCAGTCTGTTTTTGATTTTAGCCTGCATATCTGCCAAAGCAGTGGGATTTGCACTTCTGAATTGGGGAGAATTCCTAATTCTATCAATACCATCAAAATGAACCAGTTGCCATTTTCCAAGAAGCTCCTGCATCTGAACGGGTGAACCCTGAAGGAAAAAAAACAAAATTAGAGCTGGAATATTAATCAAATTCATACCCGCTTACAGGCAATTATTTTGCCAGAAAATCAGGTCTACTGGACTACTTTGACATTCAAAAATGGAATCCATTCGTTGGCTTGCCTTTCTGCATACTGGGACAAAAAGAATGATAATGAAGGCTTGAAAGGATGTACTTTTAAGTTCATCCCTGCCTGCTCTGGAGTTTTATCACCTTTATTGACATTGCATCGATTACAGGCAGTCACCAAATTCGTCCAAGAGGTTTTGCCTCCTTTGGATCGGGGCATAACATGATCTATGGTTAAATGTCTCCTGCTACCGCAATATTGACATTCACCATTGTCCCTTCTAAAAAGATTGACTCGATTCAATAAAACCCCGCGAAAGGGGATGTTTTTATATTCATTTAATCTGATCACAGCTGGATAGGAAAATGTTCGGCTTACCGTCCTAATTTCCAGCAATTCATAGGTGGAAAGGATATTTGCTTTCTCCAATAAGGTAAGAACAATAGCTTTCTGTGCCGATACCACAGCTACCGGAGAATGATCCAAGTTCAATACCAATACTCGTTTATCCATCCTTTTTGAAAACTGATCTTGCAGTAAAAACCACTTCCTCAGACTTTTGGTTTTTTAAATTCGTTTCCCACTCATTCAAATCAGACACTTTCATCTTATTATCCATCCAAAGGACTTCTTCCATCCCCAGATAAATTCCAAAATGATCCTGATGTGAACTTTGTTGATGAAAAATAATCAAATCTCCCGGCTTGACCTGATTTATAGGAATGATTCTTCCCGGTAAATAGACTGAATTCCAAGTATATCCGGCAATTGAATAAATTAATGCAAATCCTAACTGCTCATCCAATCCAAAAATGCTTCTTCCCCCTGGCTGCCATGGTGCATTGACGTACTTTAAAGCAATATCTACTAATTGATCTCGGTCGGCTTTGATCGCATGGCTTCTCACTGACCCGGTAAAGCCAATATGGTCTTGCCAATTGAATAATTCCAAATCTGAAAAATGAAGTCTACTTCCCGGCAATAAATACACGTTTGTCCCCATATATTCTATTGCTGCTATGGGGCTGGTGACTATTTGATAGTCTTGATTGAGAAATTTCTGATAATCGAGACTATTGATCTCTTTGATAGATTTGGAAGAGATCCATCCTCCAATTCTTGAGTCCTCATTAAAAATTCGATACCAGGTTCGGTCTTCGGTGACAGCCAAAACTTGATAACATTCTCCAAAAAGTAATTGGGTCACCAAAGCCGAGTCTACAGTTGGTTTTCTATAGACTGGTAATATCGTTTGTCGGCAAATGCCGAATGCATCATTTAAGGGCCATTCGTTGGAGTTCTCTTTTGGCATCTTTTTCCTTCAGATCCTGTCTCTTATCATGGACTTTTTTTCCTCTACCCAAGGCGATTTCCATTTTGGCCATCCCTCGGTCATTAATAAATATACGAACCGGAATGATAGTTAGCCCCTTTTCTTGAGACTTAGTTTGCAGTTTCTCGAGTTCTTTTTTCCCCAAAAGCAATTTCCTATCTCTCACAGCATCATGATTATAGCTTGAAGCCATTGAATAGGGAGCAATATGCATTTGACGGACATAAAGCTCTCCGTCCAAGAAAACACAAAAGGACTCAGTTAGAGAAACTTTTCCCTCACGAATGGATTTGATCTCGGTTCCTTTTAGAACCATTCCAGCCTTATAGGTATCTATAAACTCAAACTGAAAGCTTGCTTTCTTGTTTTTGATATTGATGATTTTATCAAACTTATTGACTTTGGTAGCCATACTTAAATCTTCATTTTTGCCAAAGGAGTAACATCCATAGATGCAAATTCTCCCTCTTGGTATTTGAAATGTGCAGCCATGGCAATCATCGCTGCATTATCTGTACAGTATTCGAATTTTGGAATGTACAGGTTCCACCCTCTCTTTTTCGCTAAATCAGTCAAGGTATCGCGAAGCCCTGAGTTAGCAGAAACTCCTCCAGCAATGGCAATTTCCTTTACCCCATACTGTTTTACTGCCAATTTCAATTTGATTAAAAGCATCTCAATCAAGCTATATTGGACAGAGGCACAAAGGTCAGCAATATTCTCCTCTATATAATTCGGATTGCTATGGATTTGATCCCGAAGAAAATATAAAACCGCTGTTTTGATTCCACTGAAAGAATAATCCAAATTTGGCATTCTTGTTATGGGAAACTGAAACGCCTTTGGATTCCCTTCTTTCGCATACTTGTCAATTAAAGGCCCTCCTGGATATGGCAAACCTAATAACTTGGCAGTTTTATCAAAGGCTTCCCCTACAGCATCATCTCTAGTCTCCCCAATGACTTCCATTTCTAAAGGACTTTTCACCAAAACCAATTGCGTATGTCCCCCGCTGACAGTCAGACAAATGAAAGGAAACTTAGGCTTTGGGTCCTCAATAAAATGAGCCAAAACGTGAGCCTGCATATGGTTCACCTCGATCAAAGGAATCTGAAGAGAATAGGCCAATGATTTGGCAAAACTCACTCCAACCAATAAGGCTCCCATCAGACCGGGACCACGGGTAAAAGCAATTGCATTAAGATCCGACTTTTTCAATCCAGAGGTAGAAAGAGCCTCAAATACCACCGGAACAATATTTTCCTGATGAGCTCTTGATGCTAATTCGGGAACAACTCCCCCATATTTTTCGTGGACTGATTGTGTGGCCACAATATTATTAAGTACTTTGCCATTTAAGATAATAGAGGCAGAGGTTTCGTCACACGAGGACTCAATTGCTAGTATAGAAATATCTTTAGTATCCATTGGAAAAGAACGCGAAAGTTACGGATTTTTTACACAAAGCTTTTCGAATACTCCTTTGGGTAATCTTTAGCCTGCTATTGAGCTTCTTAAGTATTGCTTTGTTGCTTCAATTGGCATCAGTTCAAAACTGGGCCATTGATAAAGTAACCAATTATCTGAATAAAGATTCCCAATTCACCACAACAATTGGTCACATAGATCTCAACTGGTGGGATGCACTCTCTCTTACAAATTTAGAAATCAAAGATCATCACGACAGTACGATGATTGCTGCTGAAAAAGCAATGGTTGATTTTCAATTGGGTTCTTTAATACCTCCGGGCACACCTTCATTGGACAATGTAAGACTTGAAGGTGCCAAAGTTCTTTTATTGACACATAAAGGGGACTCCTCCATGAATATCAATTTATGGATATCTGAGCTTTCAGAGCTATTTGGCTCAAGTGGAGGGGCTGGAAGCTCAACATTTGGAATTGGGCAAATCGATCTTCGAAGATCTCAATTCGCCTTGGTCAATTTCAACTCCGAACCGATTACAGAAGGTTTAGACTACAACCGAATGAGGTTTAAAGATATTGCTTTAAGCGCTTCAGATTTTTCCTTAGATGGAAGTGAAATAAAAATCAATATAGGTCACCTTTCAGGGATTGAGTCGGGTTCAGGATTAAATATTAAAGAGCTAAAGACAAACTTGACCTTTGCTCCAGATTTCTTGGAGTTTGACAAATTAAACCTGATCACCAACAAAAGTCATATCAAAGACTATTTGAGATTTGAATATGCGAGCACCTCTTCATTCTCGGATTTTTTGACGAAAGTAGTGGTCATTGCAAATATGGAGGAGACGATTTTGAGTCTGGATGACTTAAGGTTTTTTGCACCCACTCTTCCCAATATCAACGATGAAATCATCCTAACAGGAGCTGTAAAAGGTCCAGTTTCGGACTTGAGATCTGAGGAGTTTTTGCTAAGAATTGGCAAGAAAACTGAAATTTTTGGAGCATTCAGATTAGATGGACTTCCAGACATTGAGGAGACCTACATCAATCTTTCGCTCCAAAACTCCACGATCGACGCTATCGATATGGCCCCTTACCTATCCGATTCTATCCAGGTAGAGGTCTTGAAATTTGGGACCATACGTTTAAACGCGGATTTCGCAGGGTATCTAAGCAGATTTGATACAAATGGAGAGTTCAACACAAGTATTGGAGAAGTAAATGGCCGAGTTAACTTTGAGCAGAAAAACGGATCTAATAAAGTCGTTTCCAATGTTACCATAAAGGAACTTGATCTAGGAAAAATCACCAACTCACCCGAAATCTTGCAAAAAGTAAGTCTCGAGGGAAATGTAAACTTAGAAGGAAAAAGCCGAGAGGATATCCTAATCGAATTAGATGCGGTAATTTCCAAAATTGGAGTCAAGGGATACGACTACAAAAACATCAAAACTGATGCAAAGTATGGACTAGACTTATTTGAAGGACACCTTGCTATCAACGACCCTAATCTAATATTAAATGGAAACGGAACCATCAATCTAAGGGATACTTCGGAAGCCATCAATATTAATGTCGTTTTGGATACAGCCAACCTCGACGTCCTTAACCTATCAGAGAAGATGAGCTTTATCTCTGGGGAGCTCCAAATGGATACCAAAGGAATCAATGTGGATGATTTGACAGGAATCATGCGCGTAAAAGATCTTGCTTTAGGTTACGATGGAAGATTTTTAGATGTAGGCGATTTTTATTTTCAATCATTATTTGCAGGTGGAACTCGTACCATGTCCCTCAATTCTGATTATTTGGTAGCTGGGGCATCTGGACATTTTGCAATTGAGCAAATGGCAAAAGATTTCCCTGTACTCTATAATCAATATTTAGCTATTCTTTTCAAGCAAGAGCAGCCTGTTGCGGATATCGAAGAATATTTCAATCAGGAATACAAAATAGACCTGAACATCAGACTATTGGACATCAATCCTATTGTCCAGTTATTTCAGCCCGATTATTATATTTCTAAAAACACTTTGCTCGAGGGAGCATTTTATCAAACTGCTGAAAATACCATTTTCAATTTTTTCACCTCTATTGACACCCTTCAGTACCAATCCAATATTGCCAGAGATGTCAATATAGATTTTAACACCTCGAAATTGATCAATAGCGAGGATATCTTGGCTTCATTTTACATCTTTTCTAAGAACCAAAATCTGGGCACATCACTGGAATTTAGCAACTTCGGCTTTGAGGCAATTTGGAATAATGACGCATTGAACTTAGACTTTGCATTGGATCAGGACTCCACACAAAGCAGCGCCCGAATTAAAGCAGAAGCACGCTTTTCACCAGATCAAACAGCCCTTTCATTTGAGCCCTCTCAATTGATTGTATTAGGTAACGAATGGAATTTTGATCCAGAAAATGAAATACTCCTTCAATCCGGAGGGATCAATTTCAACAATGTGGTGTTGCAGTCTAAAAAACAGGTGATCGATTTTGAAGGGGTCTTGGGAAATAATATAGAGGATCAACTCTATGCTACGGTTCTAAACGTCAATGCCAATATCTTAAATACCTTAACTCCACAAGAATATCAAGGCAGAATCAATGCACAACTGATCCTCTCTAATACTGATCAGTCGACCAAAAACATCCAATCCGAAATCAAGGTGGACTCTCTTCGCATTAATGAAATCCCTATTGGAAACTTACTTGCTAATGCACACCTGAACGACAGCTCACTTGTGTTGAATCTGGAAAATGAATTAAATGGTAAGAAAACAATCAATCTAGGAGGAAATCTATATTTGAAAAACCAGGTTTTTGATCTTAATGGAAATTTAAATAATGCTGAATTAGCCATTTTTGAGCCCTTTCTTTCCAATTATATTTCCAATCTCGGAGGTAAAATCACTGGTAAAATTCAACTCAAAGGAAGTTCGAGAAATCCCCAACTTTTAGGGCAGGGAGATATTAACCAAGGAAAGTTAAGAGTTAATTACCTGAATACGCCTTATGTATTGGATGGTAGCTTTATTTTCGAACCAGGAGAAATTAGTTTTGACAAATTAGTAGCAAAAGACCTAAATGGAAACACAGCCAACCTTTCTGGAGGCCTCAAATACCAAGGACTAGAGGATATTATTTTAGACATCAATGCCCGACTAAACAATTTTCAGGTTCTGAATACTTCCAAAAGGGATAACGAAACATTCTATGGTTTGGCTTTCGTGACAGGAACTCTGGACATTGTTGGATCCACTTCGAATTTGGACATCAATGCAAGAGCTACAAGTGAAGCCAATACTCGGATATATATTCCTTTGAGCAGTAACAATGATCAAGTCAGTGAAGAATACATCCACTTCATCAATATTCAGGACACAGTCAGAATTCAAGAGTTAGCCGATGAAATCAACCGGCTCAATATCGAAAATGTGAGAATGAATTTTGTCTTGGATGTGACACCAGATGCTTACACTGAAATAATCATTGATCCTCGCACAGATGAAAAAATCTCCGGAAGAGGAAGAGGGGTCTTGACTTTGGGTATAGACACTCAAGGAAACTTCTCCCTCTCCGGATCCTATGAAATCACAGAAGCAACCTATGATTTCTCATTATATAATGTTCTCAAAAAGAAATTTGATGTAGAACCGGGAGGTAGAATAACCTGGTACGGTGACCCCTATCAAGGAGTCATGAATTTGAAAGCAAAATATACCGAATCGGTATCTGTCGCACCTCTATTGGCCACAAGTACAACTCAAGACCAGCAAAGTAGTGTTGCAAATAGAAGATATCCTGTAGATGTAATCATGAATTTAAATGGAGAACTACTTTCTCCTGATATTACATTTGGATTTGATTTTTCCCAATTTCCCAACAATGGGGATATCCAGACAGCTATTTCTTCATTTCAGTCACGAATAGCGAATGACGAGCAAGAAATGAACCGACAGGTCTTCTCTGTGATTATGACTCGCTCACTATCTCCAGAAGGGCAATTTGCAGGCGTAAATACGATTTCCAGCAGCTTGGGTCAATTGATTTCTTCCCAACTCAATTCATTTATTGGACAAATGGATAAGAATTTGGAAGTGAATGTGGATCTGGCATCTTTGGATCAAAATGCTTTGGAAACATTCCAGCTGAGTGTTGCTTATACCTTCTTGGATGGGAGATTGCGGGTATCAAGAGACGGTGGGTTTACTGACAATACTGGAAATGCAGATGCTGCTTCTATCATTGGAGATTGGCAAGCCGAATACCTTTTGACAGATGACGGAGTCTATAGAATCCGAATATTCAACCGCAACAATTTCAATACATTTACCTCTCTTTCACTTTCCAAAAATGTGGCAACTTATGGGGTTTCTGTTTCTCAAAACGTCTCCTTCAATTCCTTTTCAGAACTCTTCGAAAAAATCACCAGAAAGAAACAAAAAGCTGATCCATTATATGAGGATTCAGACAATTATCTAAGGTACAACCGGGATGGAAGCGAAAACTGGAAACCAATAAATCTAGACAAGATCGAAGAAAGATTGGATTCTTTGAAACAAAACAAAGAGCAGTTTTTGTACTTAAAAGAAGAGGAAGATTAAACAATTCATACTTTTTTAAGCTTTTCTCTAAAAGCCTTTTTATGCAAAAGATTTCAATTTTCTGGTTTCGCAGGGACCTAAGATTAGATGACAATACTGGATTATATTACGCTCTTCAGCAAGAAGAAAACGTCCTCCCCCTTTTTATTTTCGACTCCAACATTCTGGATAAATTATCTAATAAAAAGGATGCACGAGTAGAATTCATCCATGATCAATTGAAAATTCTCAACAAGGAATTAGAAGAAAAAGGAAGTTCAATTCTGATTAAAATAGGTAAGCCATTTGAGGTTTATAAAGAATTATTAAAACATTACGACATTCAATCTGTCTACACTAACCGGGATTATGAACCCTATGCCAAGGAAAGAGATCTGGCTGTTGAAAAACTATTAACAGACAAAGGAGCAGATTTCTATACCTTCAAAGATCAGCTAATTTTTGAACCTGGTGAAGTCCTGAATGGATCAGGTGAATTTTACAAAGTTTTCACTCCTTACAGTCGAGTTTGGAAAGAAAAATTCCAAAGTCAGAAAATTGAACTTCTCTCCTATTTCCATTGGAAAAATCTATTTCAGACCTCTCCTTTCGAAGCACCTAGTCTCGAAGATTTAGGCTTTGAAAATTCAGACATCAAAATTCCTTCAAAGTCTTGGGAGAAAAATTTGATTACCAAATACAATCAAACCCGAGACTTTCCAGCCCAAAAAGGAACAAGCAGATTGGGAATTCATCTCCGATTTGGAACAATTTCTATCCGAAAATTAGCTCTGGAAACGGCCTCTCTTAACGATACTTTCCTAAATGAATTGATCTGGAGGGAGTTCTACATGACCATTTTGGCTTTTTGTCCCGAGGTGGTTGACAAGGCCTTCAAGCCGGCTTATGATAGAATCCCCTGGAGAAATAATGAGGAGGAATTTAAGGCTTGGTGCGAAGGAAAAACAGGCTACCCAATCGTAGATGCCGGGATGAGAGAACTCAATAAAACCGGATACATGCATAATCGTGTCAGAATGATCGTTGCTTCCTTTTTGACCAAACATCTACTAATCGATTGGAGATGGGGAGAAGCCTATTTTGCAGAAAAACTTTTGGATTTTGAACTAGCTTCAAATAATGGCGGTTGGCAATGGGCGGCAGGCACAGGAACAGATGCCCAGCCCTATTTCCGTGTATTCAATCCAGAGTCTCAAACTGAGAAATTTGATAAGGAATTGAAGTATATCAGGAAATGGCTGCCAGAATTAGGTACAAAAGATTACCCAAAACCCATCGTAGATCATAAATTTGCTAGACAAAGAGCAATTGATACGTACAAACAAGCATTGGATTAATGAATATTGGTGATAAAGTCCGTCTCCTCCACGGAAAAGAAGAAGGGATCGTCCGCAAAATTTCAAATAGTGGAAGAATTGAAGTTGAAATCGAGGACGGATTCATTATCCCAGCCATGAAGTCCGAGGCAGTGGTGATTTCAGAAGCTGAAAAAGCCCACTTCGGAACCATCAGCGAAATCGAAGAAAAAACAGAAACGCCTGTTGCCATTTCTGCCCCCAAAGATCAGGGAATCTACTTAGCTTTTGTTCCCATCAATGATCAAAACCTAAGTCTGTATATCATCAACGATAGCCGCCAGGAATATTTGATTCACGGATCTGAAGTATTTGGTTCCAATCAGCGTACACTTTTGGCCGAAACTGTAAAACCTGGAATAGCCAAAAAGTTTGATGATCGACTTCTGAAAGAAATGGATCAATGGCCAAGCTTTCTGCTTCGTTTTATCCCTATTCAAAATCGATTGGAAAAAGCCATCCCGCCTTTTGAGCGACAAATTAAAATCAAAGCAACTCAATTCTTCAAGCATTTAAGCAAAGCTCCATTTTTGAATAAATCGGCTTATTTATTCCATTTGGAAAATTCCACTCAGGAATTGGACATTAGGACTTTGAATTCAGAATTGCAAAAACTTTCTCCTAAACCAGAGGAAGCCCCTGTCAAAAAACCAGCAAGGAGCATTGATCTGCATATCGAGGAATTGGTAGAAAATCATTCGAAAATGAGCAATTCTGAGAAATTGAGAATTCAATTGGAAACTTTTGAAAGAAAACTAGACCAGGCAATTCAATCAGGAATGGACGAAATTACCTTTATCCATGGCCTGGGAAATGGCGTTCTCAGAAAAGAAATCCACAAGCGCTTGAGTCAAATGGGAAATATTAAGTACTTTCAGGATACGCAGAAAGATCAATGGGGCTATGGTGCTACATTGGTAAGAATCTCCTAATTATGCTCGTGAAAATTTCTCCGGTATTTCAGGTTTTCGAACAACAGCACGCCGAAGCAAAGGATTTGTTTTTGGTATTGGGCCGGCAGATCAAATCCAAAAAGGCGATAGAGCTTTATCAAAAACTGAATTTTCTTCAGGTCTATGGAGATTTACTTGCCAAAGTCCATTTCGAGAAAGAGGGACTTCAATTTGACTTATTTTCCCCTTTCAAAAAACTGGAGAAAAATCTCAAAAAGATCAATCATTTGAAGATTGTTGAGAAAGGTTTGAAAAAGAAAGAAACGGAGCATTCAATCACATACAATACTTACGGAGCTTACCTAGATAAGCATAAAAAAGGTCTATACAATGAAACTTTTGATATGGTCGTCGGCAGCTCACTCAAACATTGGGATGAATTTCTTGCCAAATCCCAGCAAGCTAGTAAAGGAATCAAACCTCTGATGATCAATACTGCGATCAATCAATTGATTCAAGAGGAACTGGAATTTTTCCAATTGGAGAAAAGAAAGGGAATGGACAGCAAAGCCTTCAAAGATCTTTTCGAAGGATTGAGGAAAATCATCATGCTCGAAAACCTACTACTACATCTAGGCTTCAATTCGATCTTTATTGACCAAATCCATACTGAAATGGAGGCATTGAAGGAGAACCTGAAAGTTTGGTATGCTAATCATCTAGAACTTCAATCACTGACTTTTTTCTTGAGTGACAAAGAGCAAGTAGGCAAAAAATATGTGGAATGGGTCAAAGAACTCCATGAAGAAAAGAAAAGCCTGTCTTCCAAAGTTGAAAAACAGGCTCAAAAGTTATTTCAAAAGATACTTGCTTAATTAGATTTTTGACAAAGCATTAGCCAGATCATTTTTCAGATCTTCCGCATCTTCAATCCCTACACTCAATCGGATCAAAGAGTCCACCAAACCCACTTTTTCCCGTTCTTCCTTAGGAATACTAGCATGGGTCATAGTCGCAGGATGCCCACAAAGAGACTCAACCCCTCCCAGCGATTCCGCCAAAGCAAACAACTGGAAACTCTCCATCACTTTGACAGCATCTTCCATTTTATTGCCTACCAGTGTAAATGAAATCATTCCACCGTAGTCTTTCATTTGCTTTTTGGCAATTTCATGATTCGGATGATCCTCAAAACCCGGCCAATATACATTTGCCACTTTAGGGTGGTTTTTAAGATAAGCAGCGATTGTTTTTCCATTTTGAGAATGTCTTTCCATTCGGATATGAAGGGTTTTGATCCCTCTTAATACCAAGAAACAATCTTGAGGCCCTGGAGTGGCACCGCAAGCATTTTGGATAAATACCAGTTGTTTTGCAAGCTCATCATCATTCACTATCAATGCTCCCATTACTACATCCGAGTGTCCTCCAAGGTATTTGGTCACAGAATGCATAACCAAGTCAGCACCTAAGTCCAATGGGTTTTGTAAATAAGGTGATGCAAAAGTATTGTCTACCCCAAATAGTACTTTATGCTTTTTTGAGATTTTTGAAAGAGCCTTCAAATCCACAATATTCATCATGGGATTGGTTGGTGTCTCGGCCCAGATCATCTTGGTATTTTCATTGATCTTTTCCTCTACGGCCTTGGGGTCTGCCATTGGAACAAAATGGAATTTGATTCCATATTTTTCGAAGACTTTGGTGAAAAGTCTATAGGTGCCACCATACAAATCATTCGTACTGATGATTTCATCACCCGGACCAAATAATTTGATCACAGCGTCTATGGCACCCAATCCAGATGAAAAACAAATTCCATGTTTTCCATTCTCCAGTGCAGCCAGACTATTTTGAAGAGCAGTTCTCGTTGGGTTGTGAGTTCTCGAATATTCATAGCCCAAATGATCGCCTGGTGACTTCTGCACATAAGTAGAAGTTTGATAAATGGGCGTCATAATCGCTCCAGTAGATGGATCTGGCTCCACCCCTGCATGAATTGCTTTTGTACCGAATTTCATGGAATAAATAATTGATTTGGTCTATTGTGCGGACGGAAGATTCTAGAAATAAAAACTTCCTTATACTTGCACCCCGGAACACTCCGACGAACAGCCAAATATGACAAAAAAGGGCAGCATTTTCAACTTCTTTCCTGAGTACCTTCATTTGCATCCAATAGCTTCATTAAGTTGGGTATGGGTAGCTGTGGCTCCAGCAATTGGAAGTCTTTTGGCTTTGAAAAATTATGAGTTCTTTCCCCAAATTCAGCCTCAAACCTTTATAGAACACTCAATTTTTATACTATGCGCAGCTCTTGTAATGGGGCTTGCTATTCTTCCCACCACCTTCACCGCTTTACTTTCGGGATTCGTCTTGGGCTGGATAGGATTATTCGACATTTTAGTGGCTTATACGATTGCAAACGTGATAGGATATTCTCTGGGAAAAGCCATTAATGCAGATTTTCTGGAGGTTTTGATTTTGAAATCACCAAACCTGCAATCAGAAATCAACCAAAGAAAAGGCAATTTAGGAAAGCTAATTTTCTTTATTAGAATCAGCCCTATCATTCCTTTCGCCATCTCCAATTTCCTATTTGCTTCTCTTCAAATCCCTTTGAGAAAAGTCTTGCTTTATGGAGTTCCTGGAATGCTCCCAAGAACTGTTTTAGCTTTTCTAGCGGGCATTCTGGCGAA
Source organism: Algoriphagus sp. PAP.12 (assembly GCF_026652115.1). Classification (GTDB taxonomy): domain Bacteria; phylum Bacteroidota; class Bacteroidia; order Cytophagales; family Cyclobacteriaceae; genus Algoriphagus. Next base: position 26,169 of record NZ_JAPPSQ010000005.1, read on the forward strand.
TGATTTTTTGAATGCCAGAGAAAACCTGAAAGACCCTATGCAAGTCGGATTTTTGATTTTCTCTCTGGCATTGAGTGTTTGGGGTATTTGGTATAATTGGAAAAAGGCAGGAAAGGAAAAGTGAATTTCACATCCTATTACTTCAACAAATACATTTTTCCATAGCCTTTCTTAAAGCCTTTATCTCCAGCGGTCGGCCTATGTTCCATAAACTGACCATTTTGCCTCACTAAGACCCGGTAGATGTAAACGCCATTTGCCAACTGATCACCAAACTCATCTTTCCCATCCCAGGCATATTCGGTGATGTTGTTCCCGATTTTGACAGGCCCTAACTCATTTTGCAAAATCTCCCGAACTACCTTTCCTGTAACAGTCATGATTTGAATCTTGATCTCATCAGGAACGAAGGCACCCGTCACGGTAAATACAAATCGAACGCTTGTACTAAATGGATTTGGATAAGGGTAGAAATTAGTGATTTGAGACTCATTGATCACCTCAAAAGTCACCTCATAAGGAGTTGGAGAGTCTTCATTTTGAACTCTCAAGGTATAAATCCCATCTTCCAAAGGTCCCGGTTGGAAAGAAACTCTGAAATCTGATTCATCTGAAGCAGGAGTCCAATTCAATTTCGGATCAGAGAAATTCACTCGAGCAAATTCACAGCTCTCGCAGTTTTGTTTCAAGAACAATTCCAATCCCAAAGTATCTGTTTTATATCGGAGCGATTGGTCATTTTTCAGCAAGGCATTGATCAAGACATTTGGAGAAACGATATCTCCATCCATGATATACACCCCATCAAAATTCACATCCAGCAAAGCCTGCGAATCATCTCCTTGAACAACGAAATAAGACTCCAATTCCAACTGGTTATTTCGGAAAGTCTGCTCCACCTGAATCCTCGGATTAGCAAAAATCTCAATGGTATACTCCCCAATATTATCTAATGAATTGAAAACTATCGTGTCTTTAAGACTTTCTCCACTTTTCAGCGCAGCAAATTTCTTGGTAAAGTTCTTTACTTGTTTACTAGTGACATTAGTAATCTTCCAATCCACTTGAATAGAATCCAAAAAGTCTATGGTAGAAATATTGACAAATTCGTATGCTAAACTTCCTTCCTCTCCTTCAATCAAAGAAACTTGCTCTTTCGAAGAGTTCAAAACCAAAGCACCTTCAGGCACCCCTGAATAATTCACTTGCCATCTTTCCAAATCCGCAGGAGCAGTAGAATTCTCGTCATTCATTGCATAGCGCAATCTTAAATATGGATAAGTCTCAGAACTGACAAATGACAGATCGATCTGCTCGGAACTTTCATTTGCTAAAAGCACATCCTCCTGACCATTTTCACGAACTCCAATTAGGTCAAAATAAGTGTTTCCGGCTTCTTCAATCCATGGCTTGTCATTGACAGTTTGAAAGAATCGTTCCCAGTTACTTGCAGGACCTATTCGAGGAGTCAGGATTAGGCCATTGGTGATATATCCGTCCAGCTGAGTATCAAAAGAAAGGGTTTGTTGATTCTCCGGCACTTCCAAATCCGAATTACCTACAATCTCCAATGCATCACCCGGTTTCATCCCTTTTTGACCATAGAGGATATACGGATCGCCTGTTTTCAGTGCACGCAGGGTTACCTCACTGGCTCCAAACTCTTTCAAATATTGATAGGCCGTTTCTGGCCAACTATCGAAATTCACATTTCCCACAGAGAAAATAACCACGAAATCACCTTCCTCAACCCCCTCGGTATAATCCCTCAACATGGTATTTGCAGGATTGATTATCCAAGAGTTCTGGATACTTTGAATTAGCTGAGGAGAAACACCACAAGATCGTGAATCCAAAATATCAAAGCCAGGAACCGGAACTGGCAAATACGGCTGCAAAGTCTTTTGCTGGAAAGTCACCAAACCCAAAGACCCATTCGGACAAAGCCTACTATTGGCATTGTTCACATTATCTATGATGTATGGAATCTGATTGATGTAGAATTGGGTATTTCTGAAACTCAAAGTATCCACTGATGCTCCCACAGTAAAAACCTCCACATCCAAATGGGTTTTCTCATACTCAAAAACTCTCTTGGTATCATTTGGGATCAGATTTCCCAATTGGTTTTTTTCCAATTGTTGAAAAGTTCTCTGGGTCCAACCTTCAGGCCCATTCGGGATATAGGAAAAGCTTGAATTAGTCCAAGCATCTGATTCGCCTGCTAAAGGCTCCTGATATTTAGACCTCCAGAAATAGGTGACAGAATCCGATCCTGACAACAAATCAACTTCCCAGCGGACTAGACCTTTGGAGGTAATTCTCATTTCCTTTCTAAAAGCCGAATTGAATTTCGAAGTTGTATCCAATTGGACTATAATCGCTCTTTCTTGAGCTAATTTACCTGGGATTTGAGCGATCAGTTCTACTTTTCGATTATCTACGATTCCAAAATCTAAAGGAGATAGATTTAAGGTCCCACTCAAAGGAATAAACTCCCGAAGGATCAATTGATTATTGGAATAGGACATTTCTTCCAATTCTCGACCTGGATTGATATCCACATAAAATGTATTGTCACCAGCTGAATTTAAACCTGTGTTTGGGATGGTAAACTCCAAACTGTCCAATCTATTGATAGAAGCAATTCTAACTTCAGGATAAGATATTTCTTCTCCAGATGGTAAAACTCTCCTCACCGAATAAGATAGAGAATCAGAATCCGTAATCCCGATATTATGGAGAACAAAACTCAATTTTAATGAATCAGATAGTGCTGAAATAGGTACATCGTCGAAGCTTGTAATTTCAGCTTCTTCCTCCTGCACATAATAATCAGCCTTATCAGCAGGGAACATCCTTAAGGCTGGATCCCCCAGTAAGATCATTTGCTCCATATGGGAAAAACTCAATGGACTAGTCCCATATTGTTGGATCATATCTTTCTCAGCAATCATTTTAACCTCTCCAACAGAGCGGTATATCATACTGCTATCCGCAAAGGCCGTATTATAAAATGAATCAGAATACCTTCGTAAATAGATATCTACCCCAATAGCTGAATTTGCCAGAATATTGGAAGCACCCTTTTCGGGAGTGATCACCCAATCTTCACCTTGGGTGTAAGCTGTTCCAAAAGCCTCTCCATAGTCACAACCATTGAAGAGCATCACCGGATACTTTCCTTTGTTTTGGTAATTGATGGTTGGGTCAGAGGCAAATCCAATATCAATATCCAAGATCGTAGGGGATCCATGACCAAAAAATGTCACCAAAGAACGACCTTCATTCAAGTCACCTGAAATATCAATCACTTCAATCACGGAATTGGAGCGCTTTCGATAAGTAGTCACATTCCCTCCCAAATAAGGCCCTTCTGCTATATCTTTGAAGCCATTGAGGAAACCAAAAAAGCGGTTCAATTCCAATTCAGAATTCCCTCCACTCAAATGTAATAATTCCTTTTGCCAAGGGTCGGATAATCCGAGAGCATCCTTTTCTACAGCTTTCAGGAAATAATCTTCCAGCTGTTGGGAGTTTTTCGCTGGAATCCTTCCAACGGCCATAGCCGGGAAATCAGGAGTTTCCGGATCCAGATTAAGTACAAACTGGTTGTCAGAAAACGGATATCCGCCTACCGGAACCAAATCATGAATGTTGAAAATGGAAGGGTTGTTTCTGTAGAAATAATTCACTCCACCTGATCTTGCTGTAGCATAAATAGCCAATCCGCGACCTGCCAAAAGCATATGTGTTGGATGGTGAACAGGATAATAGGTCCTTAAAAATTCATAAAGAGCAGTCGGTGATCTTTCGCCGTACCCAAACTGATCATAGATATCTTCCATGATCAAAGTAAGGGTATCAAATCCTCCTCCTACTGAAGAAGCACGATGCTCTGCATAGGATTTTAATGGGTTTTCAAATTGTGCGGAAGGTAATTCCAAAGCTTTGCTCCCGACCAAAATAAAATCGGCTGCCTGAGAAAGATAGTCTCGGAATCTTACGCTTTTAATTTCAGAAACCTGGATGATTGAGTTTTCATTTTCAACAAACACTTTACTTTCTCCAGCAGAAACTGATGCCAAAAATGCCAGATTGCCTCCACTTTGATCCAATTGGACTTGAATAGGGTTTCGGTAATCGGAAATTTCCAATGCGGTATATTCTCCAGAGATATTTCCAAGACTCAAGCGCTGATTTCCTGCAGGAACGATAAATAATTCAGAATCAAAGTCTCCATTTGCTTTAGCCTTTTGATAGTGGATTTTCGCATAAGTCACAGAAACATTATCGGCACTTTCTGTCCCATTGGGATTGATGCCAATAATGATACTTCCATCAGAATTGAAATCCGTCGAAGAAATTGGAATTCGGATTTGATCACTGTCGAAAAGGGAAAAAGTAGAAACGTAAATCTGCCTCAAGCTGGAACTATTAGCTCCGGCCAAAACTCTGACCCGATGCTGATTATAAGATCTACCAGTCAATCCTATTTCCAAATAAGCATCTCCTCCATCCGCAGGAGTTCCCAAATTTTCAAAAAGCAGCTGGCGTGTTGCACCTTTGGAAACAATCGAGCTCATCCATCCCTGACCTGTATCATAATTGGAGGTTCGAAATCCAAGTGTATAATAAATCCCCAACGAATATTGCTCGCTAAATACCTTCAATTCTTCGGATTGGTAGGATTGAATTTGAGCGAGGTTTCCTGCAGGAGCATTTCTCATAGCCATCCTTTTTCCAGGACTACTCGACACAGTCAGAAAGAAAGCCGTTGAATCAGAATGGGTATTAAAGTATGGATTGGGAAGCGGACGAATATCCTGGTACAATAAAGAGTCAAGTGTCCCATCATTTCGCAGGCCGTAGAAATCAATAAAATCTCCAGAATCAAAACTTCCGTCTTGTTCTCCTTCGACATGTATAGCCACTTCTTCTCCTCGATGGAATAAACGGAAATTGCGTGGATCAATAGAATTTGTATTCAATCCAGCGCTTTGCAAAGCTTCTGGACTGACTCTGTGAATTCCATCAGATGCAGTGGGAATTTTATAGTAAACCTGATCGTAAGAATACCAAGGACTCTGCTGGGCAAAAATTCCTGCAGAGGATAAAAGAAGGATTATGAGTAAAGCTGCTTTTCTCATTTTGTCCAACCTTTAAATTTTCTAAAATCTTCTTCCAATTTTTCTACAGAAACTTTTACTGAAAAAATATGAGAATAAGGGGTATCTGACACGTTTCCTATGTCAGACAGTGCATAATCAATCTGAAACTTCTCATTGATGAAAATCCCCAATCCGGCACTTGGCATCATATTTAGCGACTCCTTTCCTTGGAAATCTTTGATGTATTGGAAATTGCTCATTCCTCCACGAAGGAAAGCTGTCTTTTTGAATCCCAGTTCTAAACCGAATTTGGGATCCACGCTAAGGGTGGAAGTTGAAATCAGGGTATTTCTTTCTCCATCAAAGGTCATATCTAGATCCAAAGCCGTCAAAAGACTAAAATTATCCCCCAGTCCAAAACTATAAGTCACGCTACTGATTGCCCGAGGAAGTGTGATTTCAACTGAGTTAACGGGAATTTCATTATTGGTTTGGGAATAGATATCTCTTACCAATTCTGCATTGTGGGCCCAAGCATTAAAAGTGGTGGTAATATCTCGGAGCATTAAGCCAACTGTTAGTTTTTCTTTTACATACATTCCTCCAAGATCTAATCCAAAGCCCCAGGCCGAAGCAAACTTGCCGACATTCCTATGGATAACCTTTGCATTGGCCCCAACTTTAAAATGATCTGAAATGTCCCTTGCATAAGTCAAAAGCAAAGCATAATCAGCAGCATTGAAAAACTGGATATTGTTATAATTCAAAGCTCCATTGGCATCATAAAGAAATCTGGTATCCGGTATGTCATCAACTCCAAATCGAATCAAGGAAACCGCGATTTGGCTTTCTCCTTTTAAAGGAGTGGTAAAAGCTAAATAATCGTATTGGGCGATTCCGGCGAAGTACTCGGCATGCATCAGCATTCCTTCGTATTTATGTTGCACGCCCATCAAGCCTGCCGGATTCCAATAGGCCGATGTGACGTCGCGGGCAGCGGACACCTGAGCGCCTCCCATTCCTAAAGCTCTTGCACCTACCCCAATACTTAAAAATTCATTGGAGTATTTTGGAGTCAGATCCTGACTTTGCGCATTTTTCACCTGACAGAAAAAAGTCAGGAATAGACAGCAAAAAAATATTTGGTAGCAAGAATGGGCTTTCACAAGTCCAAAATAACCAATTTCTTTTTACCTGTGGAAACAGGGAAAAATTAAACTGACATTTACTCAAACATGTACGCCATCGGACACAATTATGTACGCATTTTTAACATTAATTTAAAATTGAAACTGTAACATTTATTTTTTCAAATTTTTCTGAAACAAATTCCATTTTCAACAAACCCCTCCTATCGTCTTAAAACTGACAATTTTCAGAATTATACTATACCTAGCTCATATTTATCGCAAGGAATTAGGTTATACAAGGTAGCTTGGAAAAGATTGGTATCATTTTTCTTTTGAAAGATGACAGTGGGAAAGATTCCCAAATGAAATTAACCACGAATCATGAACGTCGCCAACACACAAATTCAAATGCGAAAAGGACTTCTGGAGTTCTGTGTTTTGCACATAATATCCAGAGGCGAGGTCTACACTTCAGACCTGATCGAAGAGCTAACCCAAGCTCAAATGATCGTAGTAGAAGGAACGCTCTATCCCCTACTCAATCGGCTCAAATCTGCTGCCTTGGTAGAATATCGCTGGGTGGAATCCGAATCCGGACCTCCTAGAAAATACTACTCCATCACCGAAGATGGGAAATCCTTTCTTGGAACTCTTTCCGAAACCTGGACATCCCTAGTCAATTCAACCACTGAAATCACCTCAAAGAATTGAAAATCGAATCGAGCAGTATTTCGCCTAAGCGAACGTCGATGACAAACTGAAATGACAATGAAAAAGACCATAAGCATCAATATCAGTGGAATCCTTTTCCACATCGAGGAAGACGGTTACGACACACTCCGAAAGTACCTGGATGCCATCAATAAGCATTTCTCTTCCTATAAAGACAATCAAGAGATCATCTCTGATATAGAAAATCGAATTGCCGAGATTTTCCTCAGCAATTTGAAAAATAACAAGCAGGTAATCTCTGCCGAAAATGTCGATAAGCTCATTGAGAAGATGGGGACTATCGCCGATTTCGTTTCTGTAGAAGAAACCTTGGTAGATGATCCAGAAGAAGAAACTCAAGCTAAAAATGAGGATTTCTACAAATATGTGACTCCTCCAGATTCTGATAAACGAGGCTATAAAAAACTCATGCGAAATGAGCCAAGAAAGATTCTTGGTGGTGTTTGCGCTGGTTTGGCAAATTACTTTTCCATAGATCCACTTTGGACAAGATTGATTGCCATCCTTTTGCTTTTCTCCGGAAATTTGAACTTCCACTTCGATGTATTTGACATTTTCCCTTGGGACAATTTCCGTTTCAACTTGGGACTCGGATTCTTTGCGATCGTCGCCTACATCGTCATGTGGATCATCCTACCTGTTTCCTATGATGTAGAGGAAGACAAAGACATCAAGAAATTGTACAGAAACCCGGATGACAAAGCCTTGGGTGGTGTTGCAAGTGGACTAGCTGCCTACTTCGGAATCGAGGTAATCTGGACTCGTTTAGCATTTGTCGCATTGACACTTGCAGGAGGATCCGGAGTTTTGATTTATTTGATTCTTTGGATTATCACTCCAGTGGCGACTTCCATCACAGAGAGAATCCGCATGAAAGGCGGCGAGATCACCTTGGATAACATTGACTCCACTTTGAAAGAAAACCTAAATCCTAACCCTCCCAAACCTGAATCACAGACTAGAAAAATCTTAATGGCACCTTTTCGGGTTTTGGGACAGGTAATTGAAGCAATCGGAAAGGCTTTGGGACCTTTGGGCGTATTTATCATTTCCGTTCTCAGAGTGATTTTCGGACTGATCATCTTTCTGATCGGAATGGCCCTGACAATCGCTCCTTTGGTTACTTTGGCTGTTTATCTTGGGTTTTTCACGACGGATGACTATCAGGCTTTGATGGACAATTTCCCAATCGAGCTATTCTCCAATATTGTCCCTATCTGGTTGGCAGTTGGTGCTAGCTTCTTGTTGATCATTCCAGGGATCATCATCCTGATGCTTGGCTTGAGTGTATTGAGTAAAAAGAATCTGGTTGGAAATAGATTTGGTTTGGTGGCCTTCGCTGTATGGTTGCTATGCATCGGAATCTGTGCTTTCCAAATCCCAAGAATCGTAGCTCAATTCAAAGAAGAAAACTGGCACAAAACCTCTGAAGTTTTGGCACCCACAGGCAATGTAATGGTCCTTCGATTGAATCCAATTGGAGATGAAGCGACCTTTAACCATGTCAGTCTTAAACTGGAAGGGACTGCTGATTCCACAGTTGTTTTGGAAAAAGACTTCTTCTCCAGAGGTAAAACGAAAGCTGAAGCTTTGAACAATGCCCAGAATTTTGACTACTCAGTTTCTGTGATGGACTCAGTGATGACTTTTGACGAAGGGTTCGACATCAGTCAACTGGATATGTTCAGAGATCAAAAATTGAATCTGATATTGAAAGTTCCTTATGAAAAGCCATTCATTATGGAAAGATCACTTTTGGAAATCATCCGAAACACGATCTATAGAAATGGTTACAGATCTTCTGATGTCAATTCTTCTACTGTTTGGACATTCAATGAAGCGGGGTTGGTTTGCTTGACTTGCAAGACTGATTCTGATGAAAATAAAGAGATGGATGAAGAGGAAAGAATCGCCAATGAGGAGATGGAAAAACAAAATCGGGAGACATTAGATAGTCTCTCCAGGGTCAAGTTCCAACAAGAACCGGACAGTATCGACTAAAAATTCAAGAGGCTTCCAAATGGAAGTCTCTTTTTTTGTAACTTCTGGCAAAACAATAGACCATGGATGTTACCGTAAAATTTTTGGGGGGAGCTGGATCAGTGACCGGTTCCAAGTATTTGATTGATTTAGGAGAATTCGAATTCTTAGTGGATTGTGGGCTTTTCCAGGGCCCTCGAGACTTGAGAGAACGCAACTGGGATAAATTCCCCATGCCGGTGGATGAAATGGAAGCGATCGTAATCACGCATGCCCATTTGGACCATATTGGATACCTGCCTCGACTAGTAAAACAAGGATTTAGAGGACCAATTTATTGCACCGAAGCAAGTGCCGAATTGGCAAAAATCCTTTTACTGGACTCCGGGAAACTTCAGGAAGAAGAAGCTGAATATGCCAAAAAGAAAGGCTACTCAAGACATGACGATCCACAGCCTTTGTATACGATGGAAGATGCAGAAGCAGTTTTTCCTCTTTTAGTGCCCCAACCTTTTGAAACACCCTTTCAAATCCATCCCGATATTACTGTTACTTATTATTATGCTGGTCATATTTTAGGAGCAGCAGTTACCAAGATCAATATCAAAGGAGATCATCAAGAAAAGAAACTTGTATTCTCTGGGGATTTAGGAAGATTTCATGACCCGGTTTTATATCCTCCCACCTTAATTCCTCGAGCTGATATCCTATGGATTGAATCCACCTATGGTGATCGGGTTTCTCCACCCGTAAAACCTGAAAATGAACTAGCTACTGCAATTCTGGATGTTTTTGACCGAGATGGATTGGTCATCATTCCTTCATTTGCAGTGGGAAGAACCCAATTGATCATGTATTACTTATTCCAGTTGATGGAAAAGGGTAAGATTCCAAAAGTTCCAATATTTCTAGATTCACCAATGGCAATCAATGCCACCAAGATTTATCTGGACTATGCAAAAGACCATCAACTATCTGCTGTTTTGGAAGAAAATGCACAGCATCCTTTCAACCATAGTCAACTGCATTATTTCCAAAAGCAGGAGCAATCTAAATCACTGAATGAATATCGGGGTCGTGCTATCATCATTTCAGCTTCTGGAATGGCAACCGGAGGTCGTGTACTTCATCATCTTTTCCATCATTTACCAAATGAGAAGAACGGGGTGATTTTCGTAGGATATCAAGCTGAAGGAACTCGTGGAAGAAGATTGATAGAGGGAGAACCGAGTGTCAGAATCTACGGGTTGGATGTGCCAGTAAAAGCTAAAATCTATCAGATCGATGGTTTATCAGCTCATGCTGATCAATCCGAATTGATGGAATGGGCAGATGGCTTCTGTGAAAAACCCAAAAAGACATTTATAATCCACGGTGAAGGAAAAGGCGCTGAGGTCCTTGCGCAAAAACTTCATGAAGAATATGGCTGGAACACTGTTATTCCTCACTATTTGGAATCATTTGTGCTATTTGAAGGTATCTAAACCAATTCTTTCAAATGAAAAAGTTCACATACTCCACTTTCTTTATTCTTTTCACCCTGATTTTAATGTATTGTAAGCCAATGAAACCTGAAGGAGAAGGAGTAACAGGTACAGTCACCTGGTTGGAAGGCAACCAAATGCCCGGCATCATCGATGAGGATTCTGAAACAGAAAAAAATCCCAAAGGTGTTGGGGTCAAACGCACTTTGTTGATTTATCCCCTCACCAATGTCGCGGATACCAAGAATGAAAATGGCCTATTCACTTCGGTCTCGGGGACTCCGGTAACCACCATCGAAACGGAAGAAGATGGCTCCTATCAACTTCAATTGGCACCGGGGAGGTATTCTGTTTTCACTCAAGAGGAGAATGGACTGTTCGCCAATATCTTTGATGGAGATGGTTATATTCAGCCAATCACAATCAAAGAAAACGAATGGAACCTCTTGGATATTATAATTAATTACAAGGCTGTTTTCTAAAAATTTAATTATAAAATACTGATTTTCTGTTGTTTAAATTATTTTTAAAAAATATTATATTTTTTTTCGGGTATGGATGCAACGTTTTTTAACGAACCCACATCTACCTAATTGAAAGCTCAGCAGAATGTTCGGCAAAACCAACTTTTCAAACGAATCAGGATTAATCAAAGCATGCCTCAAGGGTGATCGGTCAGCCCAGCGGCATCTGTATGATTCCTATTCAGGGAAGTTTTTGGCGATCTGCATCCGGTACCTAAAAGACCGGGAGCATGCTGAGGATGTGATGATAGAAAGCTTTATGAAAATCTTCGACAAGCTTCCGCAATATCAAGCAAAAGGAAGTTTCGAAGGATGGATGAAGCGAATCGTCGTCACACAATCTTTGATGACATTGAGAAGCAATCGTCATCTGATGATGGAGGTAAATGTGGATGATGACCATGAATATGAGCATCACCACTACGAATCTACAGATTTGGAAACGGCAGATTTGATGGAGATGGTTGAAAGCCTTCCGGTAGGCTACCGAACAGTATTCAACCTTTATGCGATTGAAGGGTATGCACACCAAGAAATCGCCGAACTCCTAGGGATCACGGAGAGTACTTCCAAATCCCAATTGAATCGAGCTAGGAATGTTTTGAAGGAAAAAATTGCCAGCATACAACTCAAAGAAAGGAGAATCAATGGCTAAGAACAATGAAAGTATGGATCGGATGTTTCGAGAAAAACTCGAAGATCACCAAGTAAAACCAAGTCAATTGGCTTGGGAACGCTTGGAAAACCAACTCCCTGAAAAAGAAAAGTCAAACACCAAAATTTATTGGTGGGCTGCGGCTGCTGTTCTTTTGATTCTCTTTTCAGTAGGAACTAGCTACTGGTCTAGTGACGAAATGATTCCTGAGGAAAACCTGGTAGCAGAATCTGTACAAACTGAATTGGTTGAACCTGAGCAAAACCGTGAATCCGTAGAAATCCCTTCTGAGGTTCAAGAAAACGAAACAGATACTCCATCAATCGAAAACGAGGAAAAGCCTCAAACTAAACCAAAAATTGAAACAGCAAAAAAACAGAACACTCAGAAAGTCATCAAGCAAGAAGAGTTTAAAGCGCCTCAAAACTTGATCGCTCAAAATGAGTCTCCGATTGAGGAACCTGTGAAGGAGGAAAAGAAAAAAGCAATCGAACCATTGATTGTAGAAAAAGAAATTCCTGAATTGAAACCATTGGATCTGAATCAAGCTGTAGCAGCTGTAGAAACCAAGACCGAGGAAGAACCAGCCTACAAAGTGACGATCTACTCCAATGGAATCAAAGAGGACAAAAACCTGATCGCCGGAATCGGTAAAAAGGTAAACCAGGTCGAAGGTTTTCTAGGGAAAGTAGATGAAGGCTTTGCCAATCTACAAGATGCCAAAAGCAACCTATTCAATAACCTGACCGCCAAAAGAGAAAAAGTGGCCGACGAAGAATAATAAAGAAATCACCAACCCATTATTTGAAAACTAAAATGAAAAGATACCTGCTATTATTTTGCCTGATGGCTTTGGTACAGATGGCTTATGCCTACGAAATGCCACCTGCCATTGATCATCAAATCAATCAAGATTCTGTGGTCATTGAATTTGGGAAGAATGGAAAAGTTGTCATCCTTGTGGATAGCAAAGAAGACTTCGAAAAACTAAAATCCATGAATATCAATGATATCATCAGATCATTGGATTTGGAAGAGAACGAAGAAACTGGAGAACTCACTATCGTTGAGGTAAAGATGAAAGACGGAAGCTCCAAGGAATTGGTAAAAGTCAGAGAGGACGGTCCAGAGACTGAAGTTCAGATCGGAAACATGAGAATCTATGTGGATGAATCAGGACCGAACACCAAGGTAAAAGTGGAGCCGGGAGGAAAGAAAAAGAACTCTGACCCACCATTTAGAACCTACTTTAATATTGACCTTGGCGTCAATAACTATCTAAGTTCTGATGGAGGTTTCCCTACCTCGGATAACCCTTACGCTGTCAAAGGTTGGGGAAGCTGGAACCTGGGATTGAACTGGATGGCAGCTCAACGTCTATCAAAAGGATTTTATTGGGACTTCGGAATTGGATTCCAGTTCTACAACTTCAAGTTTGAAAACAGAGATTTCCAAGCAGTAAGAGGTGAAGACATGGTAGAGTTTATCCAAAGAGATGATGTCAATGGGTTCAAAAGCAAAATCTCCGCATCCTATATCACTGCGATGACTATGCTTGAGTTGGACTTTGGAAAAATGAATGACAATGGTAGAAGAGGCTTGAGATTGGCAGCTGGACCTTATGTCGGCTATCGATTGGGAGGTCAGTCCAAATATGTCTACCGTGAGTTGGGAGGCTCTGGAAGAAAGAAAGACAAGCAGGATACCGGTCTTTACCTAGAAAATCTTCGCTATGGTCTTCGCGGTGAAATCGGAGTCGGAAGAGTAACTTTCTTTACCACCTACGACATGAACAGCCTTTTCCAAGATCAAAAAGGACCTGAATTAAACCCGATTACTTTCGGAGTTGTATTTTAAATAAAGGGGGAATTACCTCCCCCTTTCTTCTACTATTTTTACTAAACCACTATGAGAAAATTTAACTTAGCACTAGCCCTTTTCTCCCTTTTTAGCCTGGGAGTAATGGCTCAATCTACTGACAGTAGTCAAGTGGAAGGAAAAGAAAAATCCTATACTGTTTTTGGGAAATCCTGGAAAGTCATCAAATATGAAGACGGAACCAAGGTTTATGAATGGGAGGAAGATCATTCCAACAATGAGGTTCACATCAACAAAAGGTCATCCAAGTTTGAATACAATTTCTTGGAAACTGAGGTTGGAATCAATATCTACCCTAATGACAAAGGGGCTCCACAAGTCAAACCTTGGGGAAGTTGGTTTGTTTCCCTTCAATCCGTTGGAACTTGGAAGCCTAGCAAAAACTTTCACTTAAGATCTACTCTAGGTGTTAGCTGGTACAATTTCAAATTTGATGATGAGCGTATCATTGCAGTAAAAAATCCTGATGGACTGGACTTTGTCAACTTCGATGAGCTTCCAAATGGCCCTGAAGGCACTCCTACAAAATCCAAGATTTCTGCTTCCTATGCTACCTTGACTATTGTACCAACCATCAGAACCAACAATGGAAACTTTAGAGTCGGTGCTGGTGGATATGCCGGATATCGATTGGGAGGCCGAGGTAAATATGTCTATGATGATACTAATGGAGACAAGCAAAAAAGCTATACTAAATCCAATATGTATGCTGAGAATTTCCGCTATGGCCTCCGAGGAGAAATCGGAGTGGGCGATGTGACTTTCTTCCTTAATTATGACCTAAATGATCTATTCCAACCAGGCCTAGGCCCAGAAATGCAGGCTATGAGTTTTGGTCTTCGCGTTAATTAACACAAATCACTATGAAAAAATTACTATCAAATCTTTCTTTCACATTGGCACTGGTCTTTTTCTCGACTATGGCCTTTGCTCAAAACGTCCTTGTAGACGTCAACAAATCCTACCCAGGGATCAAAACTATAGAAGTTCAAGGCGGATGGCTGGATGTCAGCTACCAAGGCGGCAGCTCTGGAGATGTTCAGGTGGAGGCATACCTTCAATCTGAGGATGAAAATCAGGATATCATTTTTGTCACTTTGGGAGATGTTTTGAAAATCTCCTACGAGAGAAGCAACAGAAATATGTCTTGGAATACGAATAGATCCAAAGGCTGGATCAAGATTTCGGGTCCTGAAAACATGGATTTGGAAATCAAAAACAGCTCAGGAAACTTGACAGTGGACAGGGTTTCCAATGATGAAACCACATTAAAAGTAACCTCCGGCAAAATTACTGCATCTAAAATTGGAGGAGATTTGAATATCGGTGCTACCTCAGGAAATCTAAATGTAGATGGAGTTACAGGAAGTATTGACGCAGGACTGACTTCTGGAAATGCAGACATTAAGAATGTATCTGGAGATCTGGATTATCAATCTACAAGTGGGTCTTTAACTGCAGAAAATGTGGATGGAGAACTTAGCGTCAATTTGACTTCAGGAAATGCCAAATTGTATCACATTGGCCAATTGGGAAGATTGAGATTTACATCGGGAAATATCAGAGCTGAAGATGCAGGCTTGGGACCAAACACTTCTTTCTCAGGAACCTCTGGCAATTTCAGAGTTCAAACCAACTCTGACTTGAAGGCCTATAATTTCGAATTGAAAGCTTCCTCCGGTAACCTAAAAGTAGGAGGAATTAGCACAGGAAAGACATTGGAGATCGACAACGGAGCCTCCGACACCATCAAAGGCAATATCTCCTCTGGAGGTATTACCATTGATAATTGACGTTTTTAGGTCTTTTTATTCAAAAAAATAGTCCTGGATTTTCCGGGACTATTTTTTTTATCAGGAAGGTCTTGCGATGTCTTTTACGATTTCAGCATCCTCCTTATTCAGCTTAAGCAATCTCTTGATCCTGTCCGGAGTTGGTTTTGCCAAGGAATAAAAAAGCAAGGTCACGGCAAATATGACAATGTAAAAGGCACTCTTAAAAAACAACAAGCCTATCGTGCTAATCAAGGAAATTGCAAACAGGATCAAAAACCTTTTTCTGGTAGCCTTGATATAAACATCCAACTTCAAAAAAAGCTCCTCAGCTGACTTCGCAACCTTCAGCTTATTGTGAAAAATTAGGTATTGGCCGATCAATAAACCTACGCCTATTCCAACCAGTAAACCATGAATCAAATCTGGTAGTTTAGGAAGATTCCAATCCAGATTACCCGAATTGTAATAGAGATAAACAAAGCCAAAAAGTGGCAAACTGATCACCATCAGGATCAGCACCAACATTTCTTGACTTCTATAGGCTTTTCTTGTTTGTTCGAAATCCAAAATTCAAATTTTACTCAACGATAATTTTAACATCATCTGTCATCGGGCGGGAGACACAGCAAAGTACATAACCGGCTGCCAATTCATTTTTGCTCAAGCCCGCATCTTCATCCATTTTCACTTCTCCACTTAGCAATCTTCCTCGGCAAGAAGTACAAAGTCCACTTTGACAGCTATACGGCATATTAATTCCTGAATCCAAGCCTGCTTCCAAAACAGTTTTGTCAGGAGTGACGGTTACGTCAAATTCCTCTCCTTCCAAAAGGATTTTCACATCTCTGGTCAAGATTCCACTATTGATTCCAGCCAAGGCGTCTTCATGCGCCTGATGAGCGGAAGCAGAAAAGAAACTCTCGTGATGTATTCTTTCTTCAGGTACTCCTATTTCTTCCAAAACAGACTTTGCTGTTTCCATGATTCCATCGGGACCGCAGAGGTAATAGATTTCTTCATAGCGCTGCTCATATTCCGCATTGCTCACAAATTCTCTGAAAGTATCCTTATTCAATCTGCCTTTAGGCCCTGTCCATTCACCAGATGGTTGGCTCAGATTATGAATAACTTTCAGTCTGTCAGGATTTCCTTTTTGAAGCATATCCAATTGCTCCTTGAAAATAATCTGCTCCTCATTTCTGCTTGAATAAATCAAGGTGATGATTGAATTGGGTTCATTCACCAAAACTGATTTCATGATCCCCATAATCGGAGTGATTCCACTACCACCTGCCACCATGATGAAATGGCGCTGATTTTTGGAATGAAAATCAGTTGTAAACTTACCCAGTGGTTTTAGAACATTGATGGTCTTACCGGGGAAAATATTGTCATTCAGATGATTGGAAAACAAACCACCCTCTACCCTTTTGACAGCGATTCCGGGAAAAGGATCCACAAATGGAGAAGTACAAAGACTATAGGATCTTCTTTGCTCCTTTCCTCCCAAATCCATTACCAATGTCAGAAATTGACCTGCTTTGTATTCCAAAAAGGGTTCTGGTTGCTCAAAATATATACTGACCGTATCTGGAGTTTCTCTGATAACTTCACGGACCTTTAAGGGGATATAGGAGTTTTTGCTTTTTACCTCCTCCTTTTTCTTTTTAAAGAAATTGAACATTCGAAATGATAATTCTATGATTCGGGTGCAAAATTAATCGCTCAGAAATGATAATCGCCTTAATCTCTGAGAAATTCGAAAAGAAAAGCTGATTTTGACGAAGTATGTTTGGTATTGGACGATTATTCTCATTCTCAGGAGTTATTTTGGAAGCAAAGAGCTAAATTGCGGCTCAAAATTTTGGAAGCCAAACCAGAAAAAAACCTAAGAAATGGAATTAAATGCACTGACTGCTGTCAGCTCCGTAGATGGAAGATACGCCGGAAAAACGGCACCTTTGAGAGCCTACTTTTCAGAATTTGCCCTGATCAAATATCGGGTCCATGTCGAAGTAGAATATTTCATAGCTCTTTGTGAGTTACCTCTGCCTCAATTGAAGGACTTCAACAAAGATCTATTCCAGGATCTGAGAGCTATTGTCGGTAATTTTTCTTTGGAAGATGCTCAGACGATCAAAGAAACCGAAAAGGTCACCAACCACGATGTCAAAGCAGTTGAATACTTCTTGAAAGAGAAGTTTGATGGATTGGGATTGGAGCAATACAAGGAGTTTATCCACTTCGGTTTGACTTCTCAGGATATCAATAATACCTCCACCCCTCTGATGCTTAAAGAAGGTTTGGAAGAGGTAATCTATCCAGCTTTGGAAGCAGTGATCGGAAAGTTGAAAATCTATGCAGCTGATTGGAAGGACGTTTCTATGCTAGCCAAAACTCACGGTCAGCCTGCTTCTCCATCTCGCTTGGGTAAAGAAATCGAAGTGTTCATCGTTCGTTTGGAAAAACAGTTTGAATTGTTGAATCAAGTTCCTTTCTCTGCCAAATTTGGTGGAGCCACAGGAAATTTGAATGCGCATAATGTAGCTTATCCTGATATCGCCTGGAATGAATTCGCATTTACTTTTGTGGAAGAATACCTAGGATTGGAAAGAAGCTATCCTACCACCCAAATTGAGCATTACGATAACTTAGCGGCTGTTTTTGATGGCCTAAAAAGAATCAACACGGTCCTTTTAGATCTTTCCAAAGATGTATGGCAATATGTATCCATGAACTACTTCAAGCAGAAAATCAAAGCTGGTGAGATTGGTTCATCTGCCATGCCTCATAAAGTCAATCCGATTGATTTTGAAAATGCTGAAGGTAACTTGGGCATCGCAAATGCCTTGTTGGAGCATTTGGCTGCAAAACTTCCTATTTCAAGACTTCAGCGCGACTTGACAGATAGTACCGTTTTGAGAGTGATCGGAGTTCCTTTGGCTCATATGTTGATTTCTTTGGAATCTCTTCAAAAAGGATTGGGCAAATTGGAATTGAACCAAGCAGCGATTGATGCAGATTTGGAAGAAAACTGGGCTGTAGTAGCTGAAGCAATCCAAACCATCTTGAGAAGAGAAGGTTTCCCTAAGCCTTATGAAGCATTGAAAGACCTGACCAGAACCAATGAGAAAATCACTCAAAAGTCTATTGCGACTTTCATCGATGGACTTCCTATTTCGGATATTTTGAAAGGTGAACTAAAAGCAATCTCTCCATTTAACTATACAGGGATTTAACTTACATCCCATCACTGTTCTAAAGACCTTTGAGGATTGAATTCCCCAAAGGTCTTTTTTTTGATAGTTTTAGGCTAAAGAATTTCATGAAATCCATTGAAGAATTTTTCGATATCCAACCAGAACCTCAAAAAAGCTGCTTTTTAGCCTTGAGAAGTATCATTCTTGAGTTTGACAGACAGGTATCTGAAACAGTGAAGTATGGAATGCCCTGTTTTGTTTTAGACTCCAAACCTTGGCTTTACCTGTGGAAAGACAAAAAATCTCAAGAGCCTTATATCCTTTTTGTTGATGGGATATCGCTAACCAACCCTCTTTTGGAATCTGGTGACCGAGCAAAAATGAAGCATTTTCAGCTGAATTCTAATGAAGACTTTCCTGTTTCAATCATTTATGAGCTTCTGAATGAGGCTTGGGCTATTCGAGCCAAGGGTTGAAAGCTATGAAGTCTTGGGCAAAAAGATTTCAGCAATCATACACCTAGCACTTCCTCCACCTAATTTTTCTATGGTAGGAATTTGAGGACTGATAATCGTAGTATATTTTTCTATGATTTGAATCTGCCCGACATTCAAAGAATCATATGCCGTTTGGGACATAACCGTGAATTTTTCTCCACCATCATTGCTTACTTCCAGCATATTTCCGGCAAAATTGAACTTTTGCTTAGCCGTAATCGGAATAACTTTTTTTCCAGATGAAGTAAGACTTTGCTGGACTTTCAGCCGATCCGAGGCTTTTGTAATACTTTCCAAGCAAACCACTGCCAGATCTGTCCCTACATGCATCATCACATTGGTATGGTAAATCGGACTCAACTTCCCCTCGATCTCCTGTTGTGCCTCAAATCCGATAATTTGATACCCCAAAAGCTTTCCGACATATTCCAAGGGAAAAGGATGGGTTCTCTCTGCATAACAAGCGTAAATCACCTTCGCATCATGATCCATGACCATGCTCCCTGTTCCCTCCAGAAACTGATCATCTTGCTCAAAAAAACTTAAATCAAGAATTTCATTTACCTGAAACCCTTCATTGATTAGCTTCTCAACAATATCCTTCCTCCTTTCCAGTCTTCTGTTTGGGGAAAACATAGGATATAAAATAAGCTTTCCGTCTGGATGAGTGCTAAACCAATTATTGGGAAAGACGGCATCAGTTTTCACCGGGCTTTCTGTATCCTCCACAACCATTACTTCGACTCTTTGATCTCGCAATAAATTGACAAAACCATCAAACTCATTCCTGGCCAAGTTTCTGATTTCCTCAGCTGATCTTTCATCCGCTTTTTGATAAAAATTATTCTTAGCTGTCTCGGAATTGAAGCCGAAATTCGCCGGTCTAACCATCAAAATCCTGGAAGTTGTCTGCATGATTTAATGTTTGGATGAATAACGATATAAAACCGGATTGATATTGAATCTCTTTTCACTCAAGGTAAAAAAGCTCCTTCCATTAGGTGAAAAACCAATTGACTCTCCTTGCGGCTCTGGTACATAAGGAAGGCTTATGGGAGTTTCCTCCAATGCCTCAACAATGCTTTGACCACTTGCTCTTTTCCAATAATAAATAGCTAAGTAATTTTTAATCAATATCTGATCAGCCTGAAAAGAGATATCCCCTCCAACAGAAGAAGTAATCGGTAACTCAATCTCCTTGTCCAATTCAATCGCTTTATCCTTTCCAAATTTGTCCCAATTCACACTGTACAAATTGTTTTTTTTGTCTCTTTTGGAAAGGATGTAAATCTTCCCATCCTGTTTGTCCACTAGGAGCGTCTCGGCATCTCTCGCGCCTCCAGGATATTCTAACTCCATGATTTCTGGCTTTACTTCGGAAATCTCCCTTATCGATAATGGTTCTGGAATTTTATAAATAAAAACAGAAGGATGAACCGCTGCATTATCTCCAATTTCAGCAACATAGATATAGCACTTCCCATCTGGACCTTCAGCCACGGCTATATCTTCCCAATCCCTATTTTTCACACCTTTCAGCATAATTTTACCCAACTCATTTCCTAAAGAGTCTAAAAGATAAACTGCCGGTTCTCCTCCACTATCGGTTTGAGCATAAATCAGGTTGGGATGAAGCTTGGAAAAAGCTATCCCACTGATCTCTTCCAAAATTGGATTTCTTATCGTGTCCTGAGGAACACCTTCTTCGAAATATTCTGTTGAAATCGGAAAGTCCTGGGCAGAAGCAATTGAAAAAGTAATTAAGAAAAGAAGGGAAGTCAGTTTGTTTTTCATCATGATCTCAAAGCACTAAAATTAGGGAAAAGGCTATGCAATTCGCATTCTGGTAATTGATTTATATAAAATTAATCCTGATCCTTTTTTTACTTTTCTCTCCTTTTTCCAATAGGTGAAAAAAGACCGATCCCGAAATGTGTCGGGATACGGGGCCACCGCTTTCCATTTTAGGGGTATAATCAAATTAATCTAGTGATTTGAATTCTTCACTGGCCTAAAACTATAAAGATTTTTAATGCCAAATGTTAATTCAATCACCATGGATTTCAAACCATTGAATGTACTTTTGGCCTGGCCCAAAAGTACGAAAAGGCCTAGTCGCAGCTAAGCTTCCACCCGCAATATCTACGCACGCCCCGCGGCTGCGACGCCCACAGCACCACAATAATTAAGTTATTTGCAAAATTCAAAAGATCTGGAATTCTAAAAGATTACTTGAATAATTTGGAATCTGCTTTGAAGTGGCTGGTCCCGAGTTAAGGTCAAAAAGCGTAAAGAAAATCGGCTAGTTCCGAACTTGTTCGGAAATCCGGCGATTTTTAGCGTTTGACCCAATCTGGCAGAAAATGTCCGCAGGCATTTTCAAGCCAATTCAGGCAAAAGACTTTTGGTGACTTTTGGTCTTTCATAAGTCACATAATCAATAAAACCTGTCATGTTTTTTGTTTGTTCGAAAGAAATTAAAAATTAAAGCTAACAGGAAACGACCTATTAAAACAGTCTCTCAAACAGTCCAAGCTAAGAGATATGTGAATAAATCAACTATTTTAAAACAATAAAAAAATGGTTCAAGCCAGAAGACTTGAACCATTACAAAACTCTAATTCTTTTAATTAAACCTTGAAAGGCAATTTATAAATCCGCTTTCCATTTAGACGATATATGGCATTGGCCAAAGCAGGAATAAATGGTGGAACCGGTGGCTCTCCTACCCCGGTCGGCTTGATGGAACTCTCTACTATGTGAACATGGATTTCTTTCGGAGATTCAGGCATCCTGATGATTGGATAGGTATCAAAATTACTTTGTTGGGCTACCCCATTTTCAAAGGTTACCTCAGAAGCAGTCGCCAAACTCATGGCGAATTGAGCACCTCCTTCAAACTGTGATTTGATCCGGTCAATATTCACTCCAACCCCACAATCTACTGCATAATGAACCTCTGGGATAGTAATATTTCCATTGGAATCTTTATCTAAAATCACCAGACAAGCCACATAGGTTAGAAAGCTTTTATGAGCTGCAAATCCCATGATTCTCCCTGCTTCTTTCTTCGCTTTATAATTCGATTTTTCTGTTAACTCCCTAACTACGTTTAACATTCTGCCTGTATTCCAAGGATACTCTTCAATCTTTTCCCCATAATTGGGATAGGCTCCATCGACCATCTCTGATTGGAAATCAATATCCCGTTCAGGACCAATCAATTCATAATAATTCTCTACAGGATCCTTTCCTCTAGCCTCTGCTATTTCATCTATCATAGAATGAATGGCAAAAGCATGATGGATATTACTCACCGACCGAAGCCAGCCAACTCTCACATGCCCAGTAGACTCATGGGATTCAATCCGAATATTGGGCACATCAAAAGGAAAGTCAGTACAACCTAAGCCCATTTCTCCGTCTGAAGGCTGGACTTCTGTCAAAGCACTGGAAGAACCTATGGCTGGAAACACAGTATGGTGGTTCCATCCTGTCAGATTTCCTGATCCATCCAGAGTAGCCCTGATTCGCTGGGCACTCAATGAATGATAACAATCAAAATGGATATCATCCTCTCGAGTCCATTGAACTCGAACAGGTGTTTTTGCAGCCTTAGAAAGCAAAGCCGCTTCTACTACATAATCGGGTTTGGATTTACGACCAAAACCTCCACCTAAGAGCGTCACATTCACCGTAACTTGAGAAGCATCCACTCCTAGAGCGGTTGCTACAGCACCTCTAGCCCATTGAGGATGTTGGGAAGGAGCCCAAACCTCACAGCTTCCATCGGCTTTCACATCAGCAATAGCTGTTGGTGGCTCCATCGTGGCATGGGCATAATAGGGAACTTCGTAGGTTCTTTCAATCACTTTGGAAGCTGACCTTCTTGCTCCATCAAAATCACCTCTTTTTCTTCTGACCTTCCCGTTACTTTTGGTACTTTCCAGCATTTCTGCCATCTGCTTTGCAGAGCTGTAATCTTTATTGACTCCCAAATCCCACTCTACCTCCAAAGCATCTCTGCCTTTCATAGCAGACCAAGTATTGTCTGCGATCACAGCCACACCTTCCAAGGCTTTGTCCAAACCGGTTGGATATGATCCTTCTATTTTCACCACCTGTACTACGCCAGGCACTGCCAAAGCTTTCTCTTCATCAAAAGAAATCACTTTTCCACCAATCACAGGACAGCGTTTTACCACTGCAACCTTCATATTGGGCAGATCCACATCTGCTCCAAAAACAGCTTTTCCTTGGGAAATATCCTTCAAATCATAAATCGGAACGGCTTTTCCAATCAATTTATAATTTGAAAAATCCCGAAGAATAAGCTCTCCTTCTGCCGGCAATGGGGCCTCTTTCAGTTTTGCAACCAATTCTCCAAAAGGAACTTTTTTTCCTGATCCCGAGTGAATCACCATCCCATCGGCAGTATCACATTCCGAAGGCTCCACGCCCCAATCAGTTGCTGCCGCTTTGATCAACATGATTCGGCCGGTGGCACCTGCTTTTCGCATCGGTTCATAAAACATCCTGACGGAAAAGGAGCCATCGGTATTTTGATTCCCATATTTTTCCTCGTCCCCTTCCGCTTGGACGATCTTCACTTTGCTCCAATCAGCTCCCAGCTCATCGGCAACGATCTGAGGCAAAGAGGTCCGAATTCCCGTTCCCATTTCAGATCGATGGGCAATTATGGTGACTTCATTATCAGAATTGATGCTGAGGTAAACATTGGGCGCAAAAGTGACTAATTCACCTTTGGGGCCGGAGCATTGAAAATTGACTCCGAGGAGTAATCCACCAGCGGCCAAAGAACCTAGCTTGAGGAAATCTCTTCGTGAAGCTTTGAAAACCTGGCTACGGTCTTCTACTTCTTTATTTTTGAAAATGGGTATAGGCGGAAACATAATTTTTCGGGTTTAAGGTAGAAGATCAGGAATTGGAAGCAGTTTTGATTGCTTCTTTGATGCGATTATAGGTTCCACATCGGCACAAATTACCAGACATTGCCTGTTCTATTTCTTCATCGCTTGGATTCGGATTTTGATTCAACAAAGAAGCCGCATTCATAATTTGCCCTGATTGGCAATAGCCACATTGAGGAACAATATGCTCCACCCAAGCTTTTTGAACAGGATGATTTCCTTCATCTGACAAGCCTTCAATTGTGGTGATTTTTCCAATACCCAAGGCAGAAACAGGCATTGAACAAGACCGAATGGCCTGACCATCCAAATGAACTGTGCATGCACCACATAAAGCTTTCCCGCAGCCAAATTTGGTCCCTTTCATCCCTAACAGATCACGGATAACCCATAATATGGGCATATCCTCCGGAGCATCGATAGATTTTTGCTCACCGTTAATATTAATAGAATATTGAGGCATTTTGAATTATTTTAAGTTTACCTATCTAATTTATGGATTTTTCGGGGCATTGTTTAGATTCCGATCAAATTCCATTTATCTCTATATGGTCTAAAAAGCAATTGATTTGCCGCATCATTATTTTTGAATTCTTCTTTCTTTGCATTCCATTTCAATTCCTCTTGAAGCTTATATGAAATCATAGCCAAATGCATAGGCATGACCATTTGACGCGCATATTCCAAATTGGATTCCGGTTGGGTTCTCGCTTTTACAGCATCGATAAAGTTCTGCTGATGCCCCGGAGACCGGATAATAGTTTTGGGAATTTCCGGAATATCATCCATGACTTTTCCGTCGATTCGAATCTCTCGATTGCTGTAGTCACAGATCAAAGTCCCTTTACTTCCTTCAAAATAAGCTCCGATACTTTTCCCGATTTCACCCGGTAAATCAGGTCTTTCTGATGTCCAAAAGAGATCCAAGTTTTTAAACTTCATATCCACATCAATCCATTTTGGAGTATCTCCCACACCGTCAGATTCCTCACCCACAGCTTTGACCTTTTTGAGTCCTTCAGGGCCCAAAGACCACCAAACAATATCAGCAATATGACACCAAAAATCCTGGAAAACGCCTCCTGAATATTCCATAAAATAGCGATAGGTGAAATGGCATTTCTCAGGCGCATAATCTGCCATAGGAGCAGGTCCGAGCCACATATCCCAATCCAAATTGGCAGGGGGTGCCTGGTAATTCAGTTTTTCAATCACAGGTGGTTCACCTGTCTTCCAAAGTCTTACAGTTTTGATTTTGCCCAAAACGCCAGATTGAACGATCTCAGCAACACGATGGTAATTGTCTCCCGCATGGATTTGTGTTCCCATCTGAAATATTCTCCCTGTATCCCTCTGAGAATTCAACATCCAAAGACCTTCTTTTTGTGAAAATGAAAGAGGTTTCTCTCCATACACATCTTTGCCTGCCTGAAATGCCAAAATAGCAATCTGGGCATGCCAGTGATCGGGAGTGGCAATGGTCACGGCATCTATATCATCCCGTTCCAACACTCTCCTGAAATCCTGATAAAGCTGAGCCTTCGAATCTGGATGGATTTCCTTCAATTTCGCCAAAGCTTCCTCGGTTCGGACTGTATCCACATCGCACAGAGCCACAATCTCAGCTTCAGGCAAGTTGGCAAACCAGCGAAGATGGTTCAATCCCATCCCTCCCAAACCTATATGGGCTATTCTCAAGCGGTCTGAGGGGGCTGCTCGAAGTCCTTGAAAAGGTAAAAACTGCATTCCAAGGGCAGCTAGTGAGGAATATTTTAAAAACGATCTTCGGTTAAAATTTGAGTTCATGATGATAGGTTAGGGAATAAAAATGACAAGGACTGAAAATAACAATTCTCCACTGAAAAACCCCTACGACGAAAGAATTCCAGAGATTTGTATTTGATCTAATTTCCGAGGCTTTTAAGAAGAATCATTGAAAAATGAGCTTCAACATCCGATTAGCTCAACTTTTTTAGAAAAATTTTAAAAAAATAAGTCCCTGATTCAGAAAAGGAAAAGTAGCCTGGGAGCAAAAAGAGAAAGATTTTTTGTTCGCATGTTTGGAAAAAATCAAAGATGCCTCTACATTTGCATCACGTTAAACAAACGCGGTTAACGAAAGAAAAAAATTCCTCCTTAGCTCAGCTGGTTAGAGCACATGACTGTTAATCATGGGGTCCTTGGTTCGAGCCCAAGAGGGGGAGCACAAGCCACTCAGAAATGAGTGGCTTTTTTCGTTTTTAATGGTTTTATTTTCAAAATAACCTTTTATATCTTTTTTGAACCAAATCAATGCAATCCTCGAGAGCCGGCTCATAATCCTCGATAATATTGTCAAGACGTTGCCTAGAGTTCGATTCTTGATGGCATGTTTGATAATGAATACTTTTGTGATGAGAATTTGACAAGCGTTCCGGAATACGCTTTGTCGATACTTGTCTTAGCCCCACCTTTCAAATTTTTCTTAGGAGAATATTTGCACCTTGACAGTCAAGTCATTTAACCACAAAATTTTGACTAATTTTAGAAAGAAGTTATGGCAACAGTTCAAGAAACAATTCACGAAATAGAAGAATTTCAGAATGAAGTTTTAAACTCAAATCTTCAAGATGAATTCTGTCATAATTTACTTCGTATTACGTCAGTAATATACCTTGACTATTTATCTCATGCTATTTTGGGTGGGGCAAAAAAAGAAAATTTATATACTGCACCATATGCTGAAAAATACTACAAGATTGTAAGCTTGGAATTTCTTCATGAACAAATAAGAATCAATTCATTGGGGCAATTATTCAATATCTGGAATATTTATGAAAGTTTCCTAAGGAAGAAATCCAATGAAATATTTGGAGAAGAGGACAGGTATATTTCAAGGGTTATTAAGAAAATAATTGAAAAATTTGATGATAACAAAAGTAAAGTGATTCTCAGTGAATTTGATGTAATAAGACATACTAGGAACTCCTTTCATAATGGAGGGATTTTCAAAGAAAATAGCACTGGAGAAAAGGAGCTAAGAGGAAAAAAATATATTTTTTTAAAAGATGAGCCAGTAAAACCAGTAAGAAACATGGATATAATTCAAACGATTTGCATTTTATTGAAATCAACAAAATCCCAGCTACCTCAAAATCTTAATCCAAACCAACTCCTCGTCCCTATCCTTCCAGATCTCGATTATCCCTCGGAAACAGGCGTCACATTCTACTATCCAACCCTCCAAGGGCTCAGAACCCTTGGAGGGTTTCAATGTGGGCTTTTCCTCGTCCCCTGTCTCCACAAAGCTTTATTTCTCCGCTCGAGAGAAACGAACTAACGCAAGCAGACACGAAATGGGGAAATAGGGATTAATTCCATTGGAATAACTAATTTAGCTGGAGAAATTAGTTAATCCCTCATGAATACCTTTACCCTCCTCTTTGCCCTTTTTCTTTTAAGTATGTTAGGTTGGGTGATTTATCGGTCCAAAGTCAAAAAAAGCGGTTTGGATGTTCCAGAGGTCTTCCCTCCTGGTTGGAGAAAATTCCTTTTGGAAGAAGTCCATTTTTACAAGGAATTATCTGAAAGTGACAGATTGGTATTCGAAAGCGATATTCAACGATTTCTGAAACGGATCAAAATCACCGGCATCAAAACTGAAGTGACTGACGAAGACCGGCTTTTAGTGGCCAGCAGTGCCGTAATCCCCATTTTCAGATTTCCGGAGTGGGAATACAAAACTTTGGTTGAAGTTCTTTTGTATCCAGACACCTTTTCGGAAGATTTCAACTTTTCCGAAGGTGATAGAAATGTAACCGGAATGGCAGGAAGCGGAGGCATGATGAGCAATTTGGTGATTTTCTCCAAGCCAGCTCTTTGGCAAGGGTTTGAAAATAAAACCGACAAACACAATGTGGGAATCCATGAATTCGTCCACCTTTTTGACAAGCAAGATGGAGAGGTTGATGGGATTCCTGCCATTTTCATGAAACATCAATCTATCCTTCCCTGGATGCAGTTGATCAAAAAGAACACAGAGGAAATGCTGGAAGGAAAAAGTGATATCAATGTATATGGAGCCACCAATCCGCAAGAGTTTTTGGCTGTGACAAGCGAATATTTCTTTGAGCAGCCTCACTTATTCAAAGAAAAGCACCCTGAATTGTACAAGGTGCTTTCTTCAGTTTTTCATACGGATTTGGCCGATTAACCATTCAAATGCTGGAACAACTCAAATAAAAAGACTACACTTTTCGTTATTGAATATATTTTTATTGGTAGGAAATATGAAATTTTTAACAATCTGGCTTTTACTATTGCCTAATTTATTATTTGCGCAAGTAAAAGATCATGCTGCTTATATGGCTAACAAACTCACTCCCTTAGAAAAAAGGGAAATGAGGTTAAAAAACAACAGGGAAGACGGGCCATATTTATTATTCCAATTTGGAATCCGAAAACACAATACTACTCCAGGTGAAAACATCTTTTTTGACATTTATGGAGAAATGGATGGCGCAGTAGCTTCTACCTACGGTTTCCGTAAAAACAATTTATCTATTGAAACAGGACTAGGATTTATTTGGCATAATTCAGAGAAAGTATATTTCCTAGGAAATCCAAATGACAAGCTTCGTACCCATTTAAACTTCAATTCCCTCTACCTTCCAATAGGCATTCGATACGATATTCCGCTAAAAAAGGACAAAGGGATACGTTTTGGAGTCCATTCTTCAGCAAACATCATTGTCTTTTCCACCGAAAAACCAACCTATGGTCAAAATATTCCTTTTGAAAAAAGCTTTGAATCAAAAGGGATTTCCTTCGATTATCAAATCAAAAACAAGCCAATACCCTCTTTTTTTAAGATTGGCATCCATACAGAGTTTTCAATTTTTAAATCCTCTTTTTTACTTATTCAAGGGAACTATTTGATTTCTCCTTACCCCTACCGAATCCTCTCCTATGAATGGGGAAATCAAAATGAGTCCGGATCTTTTCAGGATGAGACAAAGATTGATGGATGGATGTTTGAAATTGCCTATAAGCTGCCCTTAAATATCTTTCATCTAGAGAAATAATAGCCTAGGACTTTGAATAAAGTCTAGCGCCTTTCAACTTTCAAACTTTATATTTCTGACTTCCTGACCACTGTTTCACTGGCCACTAACAACTGCTTCCTCTCCCGCAATCTTATCCACCACCAAAGCAATTGCACCATCTCCTGTTACATTACAGGCCGTTCCAAAACTATCCATCGCGATATACAAGGCAATCATCAAACCGATCATTTCTTCATTGAATCCCAACATCGCCTGAAGCACTCCAATGGCAGCCATAATTGCTCCTCCTGGCACTCCAGGTGCTGCCACCATGGCTATTCCCAGCATAAAAATAAAGCCGGCGAACATGGCAAAATCAAATGGCATTTCATTCAATATCATCAATGCCATCGCGCAAGCCGTGATCTTCATGATACTTCCAGAAAGATGGATAGTCGCACAAAGTGGAATCACAAAACCAGCAACTTTCTCAGAAACCCCATTCTTTTCTGCTTGCTCCAAAGTTACTGGAATAGTGGCCGCTGAAGACTGGGTTCCTAAAGCTGTGAAGTAAGCCGGAAGCATATTTAACAGGAGTTTTACAGGATTTTTCTTGACAATAGTTCCAGCAATCACATACTGCAAAATCAGCAAAAGGATATGCAATCCGAAAATCACACCTATGATATTTAGGAAGACGGATAAAATCTGGAAAACTTCCCCACTGTAGGACATGCTTGCAAAAATCCCGAGGATAAATAGAGGCAAAAGCGGAATAATTACTTTCTCGATCACCTGCATAATAATGGTCTGAAAGTCGCTCACTACCAATTTCAAAGTGGATTTTTCTTGATAAGCCAAGCCCAATCCAATTACAAATGCCAAAACCAAAGCAGACATCACGTCAATAACAGCTGGAATTTCGATAGAGAAAAACGGAGTCAACTCCTTCGTATTTTCAGCTATTTCAGTGGTTGAATTGATATGCTCAGCCAATAGGCCCGGGAAAATATTAGATGCTGTAAAAAAGGTCATAAACCCTGAAAACAAGGTAGAACCATAGGCAATAGCTGCTGTCAACAAAAGCATTTTTCCGGCTTCCTTTCCCAAATCAGAGATCGCCGGCATGATCAATCCCATGATGATCAATGGAATTGCAAAACTCAAAAATTGACCGAAAAAGGCATTGAAAGTAGCAAAGATCCGATTGAACCATTCCGGCATATACAAACCAAAAACAATCCCCAGAACGATGGCAACAAATACTTTAAATAAAAGGCTATTGACTATTTTCTTCATAAAATCGAATTGTAAAGGGCCTCAACGGTACAAGCCCATCTCTAAATTTTGATTTGCTAAGATAGAAGGATTGGGGAGAAACAACCATTAAGCATTAAACTCAAATTCAAATTAGTCCATTTGACCAATTATGATATCATTACACCCTAAATAGATTTATATTAGAGCTCTTAAAAAAGCTCCTATGCGTTCTAAATTCCCCCTAGCTCTCCTAATTTTAGCCTTTTCCTTTCAGATAAACAGCTTTTCACAAAGCAAGGAGAAACCCAATATCGTTTTCTTTTTTGTGGATGATATGGGTTGGCAGGATACCTCTGTTCCATTTTACAAAGAAGTCACCAAACTCAACAGAGAATACTACACTCCTAACATGGAAATTTTGGCAAGTGAGGGAATGAAATTCACACAAGCCTATGCGGCGGCTGTTTGCTCCCCTTCAAGAGTTAGTTTGATCACGGGGATGAACCCAGCCAGACATCGCGTTACCAATTGGACTTTGAGAAAAGGAAAATCTCCAGACCCTGAACATCCGATCGTCACCTCACCCAACTGGAACCTGAATGGCCTAAGTGCACATCCAAATGAAGAACTGGCAGTATACCATATCACGCTTCCTGAACTTTTGAAAAATGAAGGATATAAGACCATCCATGTTGGAAAAGCTCATTTTGGTGCTGATCAGACTTCTGGAGAAGATCCATTGAATTTAGGCTTTGATGTGAACATAGCTGGACATGCTGCAGGTGCTCCAGGCAGCTATTTCAGCGAAAAGCATTTTAGCTCAACCTGGAGAAAAGGTGATAAAATCTGGGACGTACCTGGATTGGAAAAGTATTATGATCAAGATATTTTCCTGACAGAAGCATTGACTTTGGAGGCTAATCAAGAAATTGAAAATGCCGTCAAAGAAGGCAAGCCATTCTATCTCTATATGTCACACTATGCAGTGCACGCCCCTTGGGAAAAAGATCCTCGATTCTACCAAAAATTCATTGATCAGGGATTGGGAGAATTTCAGGCGGCTTATGCATCCATGCTCGAAGGAATGGACAAATCATTGGGAGATATCATGTCCCAACTTAGAAATTTGGGAGTTGAGGACAATACGATAGTGGTATTTATGTCTGACAATGGTAGTCCAAGTCAAACTCCTCCAAATCTCCCACTTCGAGGTCATAAAATCGATCCTTATGAAGGAGGAATTCGCGTCCCCATGATCGTCAAATGGCCAGGTGTGGTACCGGAAAAAAGTAAAACCAATGATTATGTCATCATCGAGGATATATTTCCAACTTTCCTTGAAATGGCAGGAACACCTAAACCAGAAAAAAATTCAGATGATGGAAAAAGCTTCGTTCCGATTTTGGAAGGAAAGAAAACTAACTCGGAAAGACCACTATTCTGGCACTTTCCAAATACTTACGATGTACCTCCATACAGCATAATCCGCAAAGGTGATTGGAAACTGATTTATCAACATGTAGATCAGACTTTTGAATTGTATAATATCCCTAATGACATTTCCGAGACTCAAAACCTGATTTCACAAAACCCAAAAAAGGCGAAAGAGCTTTCGAAAGAGTTGGGTAAATATTTAAAAGAGACTCAGGCTCAAATGCCATCAATCAATGCTACCGGAGAATCTGTAGCTTATCCGGATGAGGTGCAAATAAAGTAAGGAAAAGATCCGTTTTCATTTCCCTATATTTAACGGAAATATGAAAAAGCTCCTGATATCCATTTCTCTCCTTTTCCCAATTCTCCTACAGGCACAAACAGTTTGTAGCTTAGAAAGCCGAGAAAAGGTTGAAAGCGCCTTAGAAAAACTAACAGAGCTTGATTCTAAGTCCATGACTCCCAATGAACGAATCGTGGAAATTGGACAGTGGTTTATGGGAACTCCCTATGTGGAGAAAACACTCGAAATCCCTGGACCAGAGCAGGTAGTAATTGATTTTCAAGGAGTGGATTGCACCACATTTTTGGAATCGGTGGTTTCCTTAGCTCTTATCGAAGAGGCAGGAGATTTATCCTTTGAGGCTTTTGAAAAAGAACTGGAAAACCTTCGATATCGAGGAGGTAAAAATACCGGCTATATCAGTCGCCTCCATTATTTTTCAGATTGGATTTATAGCAACCAGAAGAAAGGGATCGTCACTGACATGACTCAAAAAATCGGAGGAGTTCCTTATGAAAACCACCCTACTTTTATGACGGAAAATCCTCAGCTTTATCCCCAACTCAGCCAAAAAGAAAATGTAGAGCAGCTCAAAAATATTGAAGCAGGAATCCGTACCCGATCTTATTATTTCATTCCAAAAGCACAAATCAGCCAGGTTGAAAACAAAATTCAATCTGGAGATCTAATCGCAATTACCACTTCCATGAATAACCTGGATATGGTTCATGTGGGATTTGCTTTCGAAAAAGATGGAAGAATTCACTTGATGCATGCCAGCTCCAAAAACAAAGAAGTGGAAATTTCAGAACTTCCACTTCATGAATATTTAGCAGGAAACCGATCCCAATCCGGGATTATGGTTGTGAGATTAAATTCAGCATCTAATTAATCTCTGATAGTCGCAATTACGCGAAGCGGACCTCCACTTCCCCCTTTGATTTTCATAGGTAGAGCTACTACATAAATGCCCGTTGCTGGAAGTTGATCCAAATTAGCCATGTTCTCAAATCCTGGAATCTGATTTTCCATCAATCGCTGATGAGCAGCAAAATCCTTGGACTGTCCATAATCTAAACTAGGAGTATCCAATCCAACAGCCTTTACCTTTCTGGCTTTGGCAAGCCATTCAGCTGTTTCAGGATGAATTCCCGGAAAATGCAATTCAGGAATAGCATCTACCCCTGTTTTAGCTGTTCCAAAATACCCTTCTCTATCAGGATAAAACTGGCCATAGCCCGTTCTGAATAGTACCATGGTATTTTCTGGAATTTTGCCATTTATAGACTCCCATTCCAATACAGCAGCTGAATCAATCAAATAATCTCGATTATTCAAGGCTTTTTCACTTACATCAATCACCACTGCATTTCCAGTCAATTTAGAAAGAGGTAGCTCATCCACGGTCTCCCCTTTTTCATAAAAATGAATGGGGGAGTCCAAATGAGTCCCTCCATGCTCTGGAGTCAAAAGAGTGTAAGAAGAATAATAATATCCTAATTCTGTAATACCTTCAGCATCCACTCTGTGCTGAAAACCATCAGGATTATTTGGCCAATAAAGAGTTGTCGAATCAAAGGAATAAGTCAAATCAATCCACTTAAGATCTTCAAAAGGATCAGGAGACAAAGTCTCAACCGGAGTATTTGAATAACAAGAAATCAATAGGAATGGAAGAACTACTCCAAGGATTGAATTTTTAAAAAGCTTCATCATTCAATAGGTTAGATTTTACTGAAAGTAAGACTGAAATTTTAAATGATTATCATACTAAAAGTTTAAAAACCAAAACATTCCTATCAAATCCGGTTTTATAAGTTTTGTGTCACTTTCTCAATTTGAGATTTTTCAAAAAGGGAGTCATACTCCAAATTTCTTTCTGTAGGAACCGGTGAGTGATTTCGCTCTCTCCATTGATTCAATTTCCCTAAAAGTTCAGCTACTTTTTTAGGATTGGACTCTGCCAAATTAGTGGTCTCTGAAATGTCCTCTTTCAGATTATAAAGTTCCAACCCTCCATCTTCAAAATACTGATGAAGCTTCCAGTCTCCTGACCGAATTACCGAACCTGGTCTGGTTCTAAAAAGCGGATCCCGAGCTCCATCTTCTTTGGGGTTATATGCCTCTAAGTAAATAGGAAAGTGCCAAAACAGGTCTTGAGAATCCATCTTTTCTCCCTTCAACAAAGGAAGAAAACTTTCACCTTCCAACTGGTAAAGTGGTTTTTCAGCTCCAATTAAATCTTGCAACGTAGGGAAGAAATCTATCTGAGAAACCGGAATCTGTACTTTTTGGTGAGAAAACTTTCCAGCCCAAGATACAATCAAGGGCACTCGGATTCCTCCTTCATAATAACTTCCCTTTCCTGCTCTTAAAGGATCTTGATAACTGACAGCCCGGATCCCACCATTGTCAGATGTGAAAATAATTATTGTGTTTTCCGCTAAGCCCAAATCGGAGACTTTGGATAATAGCCTTCCGACATTCTGATCCATATTGTAAATCATGGCTGCATATGTCGGATTGGATCTTCCTGGCTCGGGAGTTTTTGCAGCAAATCGGGCGATATCCTCCTCTTTGGCCATCAATGGTGTATGGACAGTATAAAAAGGTAGATAAAGAAAAAATGGCCGTTTTTGATTCTTTTCGACAAAATCGATCGCCGCAGAAGTCAAAACATCTGTCAAAAACTCCCCATCCTCAACTGAATCCACTGGACTCACATTAAATGGGCTGAAATACCCATCCCTTCCCGGGTTCCCTCTGTGACTTCCACCTACATTGAGGTCAAATCCGAAGTTGATGGGATTTTCAGAAACATGCCATTTCCCAATGCTGGCCGTGATATAGCCTTGATCCCGAAACAAATTACCGAGAGTGTATGATTTTGGGTCAATTGAATCATTATTAGGAGATGGAATGAGTTTTATGGTTTTGGGATTACCTCGATCTGCAGGACTTACTGTATAAATCCCATGGGTCGGTGTATTTGTCCCTGTCAGCATCGTAGCTCGACTTGGGGCGCAATTGGAGGCTCCAGCGTAGGCTTGATTAAACACCACTCCTGTTTTGCTCAAACTATCAATATTCGGGGTCTCGTAATAACTCGATCCCATATATCCCAAATCTCTCCATCCCAAATCATCCACATTGATCAGAATGACATTGGGTTTTCTTTCTTCCATTTTCACCTCTTGAGAACACGAGAAAAAAGAAAGAAATAGGGGGATTAAAAGGAGTTGACGCATGGGATTCTGTCTTTTAAAAGACCTTAACAATAATATTTTAATTTAGGAAAGCCTTCAAAGATTTTAGCTTCACCTCTCCTTTAGACTCCAAAACTTTCAACCGAACTGCTTTGATTTCAACCTCAGGAATTTTGGCAATGTGCTTATGTCCGATCAAAGTCCCTTCATACAAATTCACCCATTTCCCATTTACTTTTCCTTCCAACACAAACTTTCTAACACGTTCTCCAAATTCAATATTTTCCTCCAATACCACTTCATTAATCTTAAGAGCTTTTGATGAAGTGCTTTGCAAAGTTCCTTTTTTATCAGGAACAGCCGAAATCAATGGATTGTCAAACCGTTGATGAATTTCCTCTCCAAACTCTTTCAATCTTTGGACATCAGCATCGGGAACTAAGCCTCTGTCATCCGGCGTAATTCCTAAAATCAGTGTACTATTATGGCCGACACTGTTGTAATACATATTCATGAGGTTTTCCAATGGATAAATATGATCCTCATCCTCAGGTTCCCAAAACCATTCATGTCTTCCATTATACCCTCTCAAAGGAGCGTCACTCATCGCAGGGATGTAGTATTGCCCATCCGGATCTCCATGTTTGATCGGTCGAAAATTGATGGAATCCCCTCGGTTTGCAAACCAAGAAGGTGTATGGTATGTCCCCCAACTTGGATAAGGAACAGTCCCTGATTCACTCCCTCCCCAACGAATATCTGCCCGATCCAGGTTATGGTAAAATAGTGCGTTTGGTTGGTTCCGCTCTACAATCCCTTGCACATCAGGTCCTCCTTGCTTAGGCCCATGAGCTCCCCCATCAAACCAAATAATAGCCAATTCGCCATATCGGGAAGTCAATTCCTCCACCATGCCTTCACACATTTTATTGTAATAGGCCTGTCTGTTTTTGGAAAATTCCGAATTTCCCTGAACTTTGAAATCGTGGACTCCCATAAATGAATTCCAACGAATTCCGATATAAATCCCCGGCTCAATCCCCTGCTTTCTACAAGACTCCACAAAGTCTTTAACGATATCACCTTTCCCCTCCTGAAACTTCAAGGCTTTCATGCTATAAGGATTGACATCACTTTGATAGATGGCAAAACCTGTTTCATGGGTCGCGGTCAGAATGGCAATTTTGGCTCCCATTTCTTTGACAGACTTCACCCATTGATCGGTATCCAATTGCTCGGGATTGAAAATATTGTAATCCGGAATTGGCGTAATCCGGTTTTTACTTTGTACATATTTTTCTTCATCAAAAACATGTAAATCATAATGGAACACAGCGACTAACTCCGCATCCTGCCAAGCTAATTGGGATGCTGTTGGGACTGGTACAGGAGAAATGTCCTGAGCATGAAGAATAGGATTACTCAACAGCAATAGAGCCAAAATGGAAAGAAAATATCTAGGGCTTAAAATCATGGGGTTTTAGTACTTTTTGTATTCAAATCGGATGTGAATATGGAGAATAATCTAAGCTTCTTCAAACATTATTAGTGCAATTACCCTAAAAATTGTATTTGAGAAGAATTTGACAATATGCCCTAATTGGTTTCCATGCTCATTTCTTTACATTATCTTAACCTCACTTTTAATCAAGACTCCAAGCAACCCCATTATTTTCACCTCATGAAAAAAACCAGGAGAGAATTCCTCAAAAAATCAGCTCTATTGACTGGAGCAGCAGGAATGTGGCAAATATTACCGACTTCCATTGAGAAAGCTTTAGCGATCAGCCCAGACCCGGGAACCACTTTTGAAGATGCCGAGCATGTAGTTATGCTGATGCAAGAAAACCGATCATTTGACCATTGTTTTGGAACCCTCCGTGGGGTAAGAGGATATAATGACCCGAGGGCGATTTCCATTCCTCAGAAATTCCCTGTATGGATGCAGCCTGACAAAGAAGGAAACCGATTTGCCCCTTTTAGACTAGATATCCAGGCCACCAAAGCAACTTGGATGCGGGATATTCCGCACTCTTGGGAAAACCAGGTTGACGCAAGAAATAAAGGGAAATATGATGGCTGGATTGAGGCCAAAAGACCCGGAAGAGAAGAGTTCAAAAAAGTCCCATTAACCATGGGCTATTATACCCGCCAAGACATTCCTTTTTACTATGCTTTTGCTGATGCCTTCACGGTTTTTGATCAGCATTTCTGCGCTGCACTGACAGGTACTACTACCAATAGAAGTTATTTCTGGACAGGTAAAACGCATGGCGAACCTGGCACCAAAGCCAAAGTAAGAAATGGCGAAGTAAATTATGAGCACGAAGCGAGCTGGAAAACTTTCCCTGAAAGACTGGAAGAGTTGGGTATTTCTTGGAAAGTGTACCAAAACGAAATCAGCTTACCTTCTTTGGTGGAAAACTCTTCTTTACTGGCAAACTTCACAGACAATAACTTAGAATGGTTCTCTAATTTCCATGTCAAATTCAGTCCTGGATTCTACGAATACCTTGAATATCAAAAACCGATTTTGGAAAAGGAAATTGCAGACTTTGAACAGCATGGAGTACCTCAGGATGCTGGAGCAGATTTCTTGAAGAAAATTGAGGAGAAGAAAGCTCAGCTGGCAATGGCCAAAGAGTATTTGGTAACTTATAGCCCAAGCAATTTTGAAAAGCTAAGCGGCTTTGAGAAAAACCTCCATCGCAAAGCATTTGCTAGAAATTCAGGTGATCCGAATTTCCAAAAAATAGAAAAAATCAAATACACCGAGAATGGTGAGGAGCGAGAAGTAGAAGTTCCAAAAGGAGATATTCTTTACCAATTCAGAAAGGATGTCAATGAGGGAAATCTCCCTGCTGTGACATGGTTGGTTGCCCCACAAAAATTCTCCGATCACCCAAGTGCACCTTGGTATGGAGCCTGGTTTGTATCTGAAGCTTTAGACATTCTAACCAAAAATCCTGAGGTATGGAAAAAGACCATTTTCATTCTGAATTACGATGAAAATGACGGTTATTTCGATCACCAGCCTCCTTTCGTTGTTCCTGATCCTAAAAACCCAGCCGAGGGATTGATATCAAAAGGGATAGGTACTGATGGGGAATACGTGTACAGCGAAGATGAAAAAGCTTCAGGATTCGATGAGGATGAGTGCAGAACCAGTCCCGTTGGCTTGGGATACAGAGTACCTTTGATTGTCGCTTCTCCATGGACACGTGGCGGCTATGTCAATTCTCAGGTTTCCGACATCACATCTACTATCCAGTTTTTAGAAAACTTCTTAAGTAAGAAGACAGGAAAAACCGTCAAAGAAAGTAACATTTCCGATTGGAGAAGAATGGTTTCAGGTGACTTAACTTCTGCCTTTAGGCCTTATAACGGAGAGCCATTGGAAAAGCTGAAGCCAGTGGATCGAAATGAATGGATGACTCGAATCCACAAAGCCCAGTTCATGGATTTACCTGATAATTTTAAGACTTTCTCCCCTTCAGAAGCTCCTGATTGGAATGAAGAGAGGCTGAAAAAAGAAGGGATCTTGCCTAGTCAGGAAAAGGGTACTCGCCCTTCCAATCCATTGAATTATGATTTGAGAGTGACTGGAGATTTTGATGCGGCAAAACAGGTCATCACCATGACTTTCGAAGCTTCCAAAAAGATTTTTGGAGAAGATGCTTGGGGAGTACCTGTTCAAGTGTATGCACCTGGAAAATTCAAAAGTGATGATTCAGATCAATGGGAAGAGGCTCGGAACTGGAATTTCGCAGTGAAAGCTGGCGATACTCTTACTTATGAATGGCCTGTGGCTGATTTTGAAAATGGAAATTATCACCTGAGAGTTTATGGTCCGAATGGCTTTTATCGTGAGCTAAAAGGCAGTGGAAAATCCGGGTCTGCACAGATGATGTTGACACCAGGATTTGATTCGGCTGGCAAATCTAGGACAGCAAATCTGATTACTGATATCCAAGGAAATGCTCCAATTCAGCTAAAGGAAAATGCCTATAGAAAAGACGAAGCCGGCAAAAAAATCAATCCAAGAAAACAAGAAACTACGCTTGACTTCGAATCTTCGAAAGGCTGGTATGATTTGACTGTTAAAGGACCTGGCTTTGAATGGACTTTTGCAGGAAGAATTGAAAATGGAAAAGAAAGTATTTCGGATCCATTGATATCGTAAGCTTATTCAAAGTCGAAAGACGATAAATAGAAACCCCTCTGGTTGTGTCACTACAAACCGGAACAACTTAATGACCTAAACTATCAATTGTAAATGCGGAAAGAGGCATCAATTCCGCTCAACCTGACAAAAATAGGCCCTGCTTATCGATATAAACAGGGCCTTTTTATTTACCTAATCTTCAAGGTCGATACATAATAATCTGGGTCAACCTGTACTTCTGAAGGAGCTTCAATCTCCATTTTCTTCCATTCTGTGGTTGGATGAAGGCGGACATTTCCCCCTCCCAAACTGATATCAACTGGAATATCAAAGGATGGAATACAATTGTTCCATCGATAGTTCAAGGTGTTATCCTCCGAGAAATAAAATTCAAATGTAGGAATACTCGTTTCTCTCAAATACTGATCAAAGAAAGGCTTCAGATCCATTCCCACCTGATGTGAAATATAGCCCTCTACTTGTTGGGTAGTCACAGTTTGATGGTAAAATTCCTTATTCAAACCTCTCAAAATCTCCCTCCATTTTTCATCGTTATTCAGAATCTGACGAAGAGTATTTAGCATATTACCACCCTTGTAATACATATCCCCGGAACCGCTTCTATTAACTCCATAAATCCCGATTATTGGGCTTTGGTTAAGGATATTTGCTCGGGTTCCTCTCACATATTCCTGACCTGCTTCTTTCCCATAGAAATAATCCAAAAACAAGCTTTCCGAGTAATTGGTGAAGCTTTCGTGTATCCACATATCCGCCACGTCCTTGTAGGTGATATTATTGGCAAACCACTCATGACCGGACTCATGGATGATGATGAAATCGAATTTCATTCCCCAACCGGTTCCGCTCAAATCTCTTCCCAGATAACCATTGGCGAACTTGTTTCCATAGGTCACAGAACTCTGATGTTCCATTCCCAAATAAGGAACTTCTACCAATTTAAATCCATCTTCATAAAATGGATAGGGCCCAAACCAATGCTCGAAAGCCTCCATCATTCTTGGAGCATCTTTGAACTGACTTTTGGCCTTTTCCAAATTGTCCCGAAGCACATAATAATCCATAGAAAGAGTTCCTTTTTCTCCAGCAAATCCCTCTGAGAAATGCACATAGTCTCCGATACTGATATTAACTCCGTAGCCATTGATCGGATTATCGACAAACCAATCATAAGTAGTGGTCGTCTTGCTTTCTTTCACATTGATCAGACGACCATTGGACACATCCATCAAGCCTTTCGGAACTGTCACTGAAATCAGCATACTGTCTACCTCATCTGCAGGGTGATCTTTGCTTGGCCACCAGATACTCGAACCGATTCCCTGATTGGAATTGGCGATAAAATCCTTTCCATTGGTATCTTTTTGCCAGGTAATTCCTCCATCCCAAGGCGGACGAACTGCTACTTTAGGCTTTCCTTCAAAAGAAATCAACACTTCATTCATCTCCCCTGCTTTCTGTTCCTTTCTCAAGGTGATGAAATGAGCCGCACCAAGTTTTTCCACCTTCAATGGCTCTCCGTTTTGGCTTGCAGCCGTGATTTTCATAGGTTCCTGCAAATCGATTTGAAGGGTCTCACCTGGCTTCTCTACTTGGTAACGAACCAAATTGGTTCCTTTGATGGATTGGGTTTCCGGAAAAACCTCCACTGATAAATGGTAATAATTCAGATCCCACCAAGCCCTTGCAGGCGTAATACTTCCTCTAAGCGTATCTGCAAAAGTGATAGGTCTCTGGGCAAATAATTGGATAGAAGAGGCCACTGTCAGCCCAAAAATGGCAGTAGCTTTAATTATTCTTTTCAACATCTTGAAAGTCGTAAATAGTAAGTCGTAAATCGTTATTTGTCCTCAATCTTCACCGTCTTTCCACCCGGAGGAACATTCTTTCTCAAATAATCGGTGTAAAGCTTAGATAAGTGAGCGTTCGTTCCTTCTCCTTCTGAAATGGAATGGGAACGATTAGGATAAGGCATAAATTGAAACAATTTGCCATGCTTGATCAATTCATTGACCAACATCTCGGCATTATTGTAATGCACATTGTCATCACCTGTTCCATGGATATAAAGCAGATTTCCTTCCAGGTTTTTAGCATGGGTGATCGGAGATCCGGCAATGAAGTCCTCCGGATTTTCCTGAGGCAAGCCCATGTAACGTTCCTGATAAATATTATCGTAGGTCATCTGGTTCGCAACAGCGGCGATAGAAATACCGGTTTTATAGATTTCCGGATATTGGAACATCAAATTCAAAGTAGCAGAACCACCACCTGACCAACCCCACACTCCTACTCTTTCGGGATCTACAAAATCCCAAGCAACAATCTGCCTGGCAGCTTCCGCTTGGTCAGAGATATTTAAGC
Source organism: Algoriphagus sp. PAP.12 (assembly GCF_026652115.1). Taxonomy (GTDB): domain Bacteria; phylum Bacteroidota; class Bacteroidia; order Cytophagales; family Cyclobacteriaceae; genus Algoriphagus. Next base: position 67,823 of record NZ_JAPPSQ010000005.1, read on the forward strand.
GACCAATTTTTCTGTAAATGCTTTTTCTCCAAGCTCTACCTTTTGGTGCCGGCGTTCCTCGGTTATCCAAACTGATATAGATATATCCATCTTCGGCCATATTCCCTGTATAAAGTCTGTTATTCCCCACTCCATAGGTATCCTTTACATTGGCTCCCCAAGGCTCCGTATAAACAAAGAAAACAACAGGATAGATTTGGTTTGGATCAAAATCGGCCGGCTTGACCATCCATCCATCCATCTCAGTCCCGTCTCCCAAAGTAACTTTGAAAAACTCCACATTTGAATCCACTTGGTTGGAAGCCAAATTCGCATCAATGCCTTTTTCCTTATCCAAAGGTTGATGCTTTGGCAAGGAAATCCATTCCATCATTGGCTTGACAGTATGGCTTTGAAACTGGTGCATGGCCAATGTTCCACTTGGAGAAATGGTATAATTATGAGTTCCTTCCTGATTGGCTGGGCTCACTCTTTCCACTTCACCTTTTCCATCTAATTTGGTTCTGAAAAGATACTTCTGAGTTGCATTTTCTGGTGTCGCATGGAAATAAACCACATTTTTCTTTTCATCGAAGTGCACCAAATTCATCACGTCGAAATCACCTTTGGTAATCAAAGTTTCCTTACCGTCCAATCCGATTCTGTAGAGGTGTCTCCATCCATCTTTATCGGATAGCCAAAGGAACTCCTTATTATCATTGAGCCACTTGAACTCATGTCTGTAAGTCAACGAATAGACATTTTCCCAAGTAGAAAGGACATCGATCCAAGCCTCATCCCGCTCCTCAGAGATCAATTCCACATCATTGTTGACCACATCTACACCGAAAATCTTGCTATGATTTTGCTTTCGGTTCAACTGCTGTACCAATAGGAAATCATCAGAGTTCCATTCCATTCTTGGTAAATAATGCTGCTGAGGATCCCCAGGAATCGCCAACCAAGTCAAATTTTGATTGGCTAGTTCGATCACACCAATTCTTGCTGGAGAAGGTGCCTCACCGACAGTTGGATATTCTACAGGAATCACTTCAGAATACACTGAATCAGTGAAGTTGATCATATCATAATCCTTGATCTTCTCTGCATCTAACTGCCAGAAAGAGATCCTTTTTCCGTCAGGGCTCCATTGGAAACCGTCTCTACATGCAAATTCTTCTTCGTAAGCCCAGTCAAAAGTTCCATTGATCAATTTTCTTGTTCCATCAGTAGTCAAGGCAGTGGTTTCACCAGAATTCAAATCTTCTACATATAAATTGAATTCGCTGACATAAGCCACTTTTTCAGCATCAGGAGAAAGCTTTGCAAAACGCAAAGAAGACTCTGGAAGTCTCTTTCCTACTTGCTGAAGTTTTTTGGAATCCAGATCCAAAACCCAGTAATCACCTTGAGTATCCAATCTCCAAACTCTTTTGGTGTTGGTATAAATGAGGACCTTTTTACCATCCTCAGAAAAAGTAAAATCACGAACAGCCAAAGGTGACTCACCTGCTGGAGCCAATAATTCAGCTGGTATAACCAATGACTCGGACTCGTCCATGATATTTTGCTGGACAATTCCACTTTTGTTTGATTGATAAAAGGACTCTCCATCGGGAGCCCATTTAAAGGATTGGGCAAAGCTGCTTTGGGAAATAATCGCCCAAAAGCAAACTAGTACTAGTTGGAATAGAAATCGGGTATTTTTCATCCCAGAAAATTACTAGAAAAATATTATTTCAGGGAAAAGAAGGTTAAAAGCAAGACCGCTTAGCTCATTATTTTATCTAAACGGGTTGAATAGGGTTTAAAAACTGGAAAGTCCTTCATAGCATGAATTCTTAAAAATTCCACTTTGTAATAACGTAGTATTTGCCTTGAGTATCCTGGTTGGCAAAAATTAACCAATCCTTCTTTTTTGATCGTTCTTTTGTCTTGACACAAAAGAACCAAAATCCCGATTAATATCGAGGACAAGATCTGGCAAAGCTTCCAACCTCACTCCAACCGCACTCCTTGCTGCCAGCTCTTCCCACCGCACCTGTAATATTCAAGTAAACATGAATTTTTTAATAGCTCTAAATAAATTTGCAATACGTTAAAGGTATCCGGAATTTCCTTTGAATTGGCTTCAAAATGCTTTACCTCATTTCTGGCAAAAAACCCCTGATTACCGAGGAAGGATATATTTTTCAGAAGAGCCAAGATTACAATGTGAAAAATCCCGGAAATCGAAAATGAAAACCGGGATTTTAAGGCTTTTATCTTTATCTATATGCGAGACCTTTACCTTCCAAAATCATCCTGAAGGCGAACGATATCATCCTCATCTGAAGGTTGGGAGGCGTCGGTATGTTGCCAGATTTCTGCAACCATTCCCCAATCTTCCATTCCTATCAATCTATGTCTCTCTCCTTGCTGCAACTTAATCTTGTCCCCTTTTTCCAACACCTTGACCTCACTTTCCACATCCGTCAGACTTGTCGCAACAGACACCTTTCCGTCGATACATCTCCAGATCTCTGCTCTTCGAAAATGGTATTGCCAGCTCAATCGCTTCTGAGGAGCAACCAATAAAATCTTGGGACTTAGCTTCTCAGATATTTTAAGGCTTTCAAAATCTTCCTCTGGGAAGAACTCTTTTGCAAAATCTGCTGCCTGAGCTTCATTCAAAACCAGAAATCCTCCCCATGGGCGCTCTCGGTCTTGCTTAACGATCTCAAAACCAAGTTCTCCCATTAATTTCTCTGCTTTCGCAAAAACTTCTTCTTTTGTTCTCATGGTGGTTTTCATAAAAATTGGCGCTGCTAAGGTAATTTATCTTCATTTTTTTCACTCTGAATTTTACATAAAAAGTCGGGCCAGTTTTCTGCTTTTCTAATCAATACAATAGAAAACAGAGGAACTTTCATTGGATTTCAATTGTGCTATCCCTAGCTTTTGAACTGAATATATTTCCTTATGAATTCATCCTCCCTTTCAAATAAAGGCTTTACTGCCACTCAAACTCCAGCTAGAGTAGATATGAAAATCTATTTCGAAGCTTTGGAAAACCTTTATCACCCAACAGAAAACCCTACAGGAGCCCTTCCCATGAATGTGGCAGAAAATCACCTTTGTTGGGAAATGCTGAGAGAAAGAATCCAAAAAGTCACTCGTGAAAATGATATTCCAGAATGGGTTGCCAGCTATACTGATCCTTCGGGCGCGCCTTCGTTTCGGGAGGCAACAGCCGGTTTTCTTTCCAAATTTCTATTCAAGGCTCCAGTGGATCCAGAAAGCATCGCTTTTTCAAGTGGGGCAACATCCGTTATCGAGATGACTGCTTTTCTTTTGGCAAATCCGGGAGATACAGCTGTGATTCCAGCACCAAGTTATCCAGTTTACACAGGAGACATCGGGGTGGTTCCAAGTGTAAAAAGATATGATCTCCAAACCCATACTGAGGTTTCAGAACTGAGAAATGGTGTACCTATTTCTATTGACAACTTAGAAAAGTCCAAGACTGAAATTGAAGAAGCAGGAAGCAGGTTTAAGATGTTAATTCTAACTACACCAGACAATCCGACTGGGGCAATCTATTCAGAAGAGCAACTGAGAGAAATCGCTGATTGGTGCATCCAAAATAAAGTGCATTTGATTGTCAATGAAATCTATGGGCTTTCTCAAATTGACATTACCCATCCCGAACTCAAAGCAGATTATCCCGATCCGATTGAATTTGTTTCTTTTGGAAAATTGATGGCTGAATACCAGAGTCCATTTCTTCATTTTTGGTATTCATTTTCCAAAGATTTGGGTATTTCAGGTTTTCGAGTTGGCTTGGTTCATTCCCATAATCAAGAATTCTTGGGCGCTTATAGAAATGCAGGAATGGGTCACTCCATTTCCAATTTTACCCAATGGATTATGCAAGAAGTGATGGCTGATCACGCCTTCCTAGAATCTTATTTCAGCGCCTATCCAAAGGAGCTTACCCAATCTTATTTGATCGTGATTCGAACATTGAGAGAAATGGGAATTGACTACAGTCCCTCTTATGGAAGTTTGTTTGTGTGGATGGATATTTCCAGATTCTTGACAGAGAAAACCGAAAAAGGAGAAGAAGAGATTTGGCTCGATATCTATGAAAAAACTGGAATCCTAATCACTCCTGCTAATGGTTTTGGACATCAAAAAAGAGGTCTATTCCGCATGGTAATCACCGGAATGGATCATGAAACACTACAAGTCGCCATGGACCGGTTAAAAACTTATTTTAGCGAAAAGAAAGCCTAAATCCAGATGAAAAAAATAGTAGCTCTATTCTCCAGCCTATTCCTATTTACTCAAGTTCAAGCTCAGAATTTTCAAACCATTTTAGATGAAGAAGTCAATCCCAAAATCCCGGGAATTTTGGTGAGTATTGCATCTGGAGACAATCAACTTACTTGGTCTGGAGCTGCAGGCTTGGACCTGATAGAACCGGCAGAACCTCTTGAAGCTGATCAAACCTTCCGAATTGCCAGCGTCACCAAAACCTATGTGGCGGCCAGCATACTTCGACTGATGGAGATGGGGATTTTGGATTTGGAAGATCCAGTATCCAAACATCTAGCTCCGGAATACACTGCCATTCTTTCTCAGGATTATGACCTGGATCAAATTACAATCAGACAGACCTTAAGACATGCAGCTGGCTTTTTCGATCATACCCATGCCCCAGAGTTCTTTGACATCATCCTTAAAACTCCGGATCACGAATGGACCAGAACAGAGCAGTTTCAGATGTGTGTCGACAAAGGAGAACCAATCGGCCCTCCCGGAGAGCAGTTTAGCTATTCGGATACCGGCTATGTGATTTTGGGAGATATCATTGAAAAGTATACCGGGAAAAATCTGGATGGCGGGATCAAAGAACTCCTCAATTTGGAAGAGTTGGGATTGAAAAGAACAGACTTCGAAAGGGAAGACCCTAAGACAGATGAAAAGCGAATTCACCAATATTTTCAGGGTATGGACACCTATGGATTCAGCCCGACCATGGATTACTACGGAGGAGGAGGATTCCTTTCTACCACTGAGGAATTGGTAGATTTCTTCCAGGCTTTATTCCAGGGTAAAGTTTTCGAAAATCCGGAGACTTTGAAAATCATGTTAGAGCCAGTCACCTATGAGAAGAAGGCCAATATGGATTATCAAATGGGGATGTACAAAGTAAAAATTGAAGGAATGGATGCTTTTACTCATTCCGGGTTTTGGGGAACGCAGGTGGTTTATATTCCAGAAAAAGATCTCTTTATGGCTGCAAACTATTCCAGTATCTGGAGAGGAAGTGCAGTGGCTCCAGTTTTTGGAAAAATCGTGAAGGAGTTGGAGAAAGGGAATTAGTTTTTCCCACAAATAAGCACAGAAAAGACACTGATATTCTCTGATTCTTTTTTATTTCAGCGGAGCTATATTTCTATTGTATTTCGCGAAACATATTTCCACTATTTCCCACAGATCAACACAGAAAAAGACCCAGATTTTCACTGATTCCTTTTTATTTCAGCTGAGCTGTATTTCAATCGTTATTTGCGAAGCGTCTTTCCTCTTTTTCCCATAGAAAAGCACAGATTTCACGAACTCCAACTCAATAAATATTTCGCCGAAGGCATATTTCTAATGTATTTCTCAAAGCCTATTTCTTTGAAACAGATGAATCAACTTAACTTTTAAAAAGCCTCCCAACGGACATTTCACTGTCCGAAAAAGAACAATCCAATCACTAAAAACAGCCCTCACAAGCTTCAAATCCAGATGGCATTGAGATTGAGCTTAATTCGATATGCTTAACTTCTTACTTTGGTTAATTCTATTGGTCCTATGCTGGCCAATCGCCATCCTCGCCATCATTCTTTACCCTATTATTTGGTTGCTTCTATTGCCATTCAGGCTTTTGGGATTTGCTATAGATTTATCCTTTGACCTAATCAAAAACATCCTGATGCTGCCATTTAATATTTTGAAGAAAGCATAGGAAATGGATTTGAAATTCTAGAGCCGAGAACCAAGAATCAAGGTTAGACAATAGAGGATTATAACAATAAGAGACTGGAAATTTATAGATTGGAGATCCCTTATAGCTTTTATATGCCTATTTCCATTGTCAGCCCTAAAATGGCTGAACGAGGATAAGCCCGGGGTAGACAAAAAACCTACCTCCTCCCCTCGGCCAGGAGATTTATTGAATAGAACAAAACCAATTGCAAAGGAGGTAAAGGATAATAAAAAGTGGAATACGTCAAACATAAGATAAGCTTATATTGTAATATCGGTTTTAAATCCAACCAAAATGAGCTTTCTCAAAACCAAACTTCTACCCATACTTTTGGCGACCATCTGGATCAGTATTTCAGAATTTTTTCGCAATGAAATCCTCCTCAAAGATCACTGGGTTTCACACTACCTAAATTTGGGATTTACCTTTCCATCTGAACCAATTAATGGTGCCATTTGGGGTTTGTGGTCTTTATTTTTCGCCATTGGAATCTTTGCAATTTCCAGAAAATTCACCCTGATTCAAACCACTCTTCTCTCCTGGTGGATGGGATTTATTCTGATGTGGGTTGTAACAGGAAATATGGCAGTTCTACCTTTTAGTATTTTACCTATTGCCATCCCTTTAAGTTTTTTGGAGGCTTTTGTGGCTTCTTGGATTATGGTGAAAATGACATAAAAATATGACTACTAAACCTTTACAACCTCAAAACACCTAGTACAGGGTATAAAAATTCTCCGGAATTTACTTTCCTTAGGATATTCAGAATTGCCAAAAAAATGAGAAGAATTGAATAAATTCAATGGAATTCTAAATCGGTTCGATCAAAGCATTTTCAAAGACCAGATAACATGATCCAATTCTTTCGAAAAATCAGGCAAGGTATACTCTCGGAAAATAAATTCACCAAATACCTGGTCTATGCAATCGGTGAAATAATCCTGGTCGTCATCGGGATTTTGATAGCTCTTCAAATAAACAATGCGAACGAAAACAAGAAAAATAAAAAATCTTCTGAATTAGCTATTCATTCTCTGCTTTCTGACCTAAAGAATGATAAAGTTCAATTGGTAGATGAAATTGGGGCAATTCAAATGGATTTGAGCATTCTCAAAAACTACATCAAAAGATTATCAAATTCGGGGGCGACAATGGATACCTTGAAGCAAATAGCCAGATTCGAATATGCTCCCTATTTTGACCCAAGCAATGAGCTGAATAGAAATACAATCATTTCTTTATTAAGTACCGGAAAAATAGAATTCTTCAATGAAGATTTGAAATCTAAAATCTTACAACATAATTCGGATCAACTCAGACTGCTTAAAGTTATGGATCAAAATGTTGCGATTTTTTTAAACTCCAGAGATCCCTATGTAATTAATCTTCAAACTGAAAATTCAAGGTTTGATTCAGCTTTCATCAAAGGTGACTTTTTGGAATTTTATTGGAAAAATAAAAATGACATCGAATTAATGAATGGCATTCTATCCTCGATTTCAGGTAAGATAATCATGCAGGAATTCATCATCCACCAAAAAAAGACCCTATTGGAAAAAACAGATGAAATGATTTCAATTTTAGAGGAATAAAACAGCCACATAGAATTAGCTCCAAGGTAAAATCTATTCCCAAAGTTTTATCATTCCTAAAGAAACCTTTGATTATATTTTTTTTTCGCCGAAAATACTGCAAAGAATGAAATAGACTCAAAAACAGAGACTTCCAATCTAAAATGCCCAACCCAAAATCCCTCTCCCCTTTCTGGCTATATGCGCTATTAGTACTAGCTGGATTGCTTGGGGTTTTGGCTTTGAATATCTCTTCTTTTCTATTGAAATCGGGGACTGCTGCAATTGGGATTTTGATTCTGCTTATTTTATTCTTCAGCAAACCCAAGGCTTCAAATAAGAACTGGTTGATTGTGGGGGCTTTTGCTTTTTCTATCGCCGGAGATTGGTTTTTATCGAATATGAAGGAGGATTCCGCGATGTTTGTCCAAGGAATTGCCTTGTACTTCTTGGCTCATTTGGGATATCTTATTTACGCTTGGATAAATGGGGGAATCAATGGGAAAATTACGAGAGTAATTTTATTGGCATTTCTGGCTTTTTATATTTTAACCTTGGCTCCAACGATAGATGATTCAGTTTTGAAGGTGGCAGTATTGGTTTATTTGTTGGTTTCTTGTCTATCCATGGGAGCAGCTTTAGGAATGAATGGTGAAGCCTTAGTCAAATGGCCTTATGTCTTTGGGATATTTTTGATTCTCTTTTCGGATACCGTGATTTCCTTTAAAGAGTTTTTGGACTATGATGGATTGAATTTCACCATCCTGCCGACATACTATCTGGCGCATGTTTGTGCAGTCTTTTCTTTAATCCAGAGTTGGCAAGGGGATCAAGAGTTGGTATTAGAATCCTGATCAAGGTTTTACATTTTAGGTTTTCATTACCTCCTCGGCAATAAACCGCTACTCCTAACAATATTTTCGTGGCCGAGGGAAATGAACTTTTTTACATTTTTCCTGGGGTCGAAACCCTTGCCTGCCTACCTCAGGTAAGGCTATTCAGCTTCAGCCCATTCAGGGCTGTCAATGCAAATTTGTATCTCAAATCATTTAAAAATCTTTCCCGTGAAATTTCGGAATCTCTAATCTCTCAATATGCTTGAATCTCGGCTCTAGGTTCTAAAATCGTTGCTGGAATAACACCATAAAAAAATCAACATTGGAATTCATCAGAATTGAACCTAATTTATTATCCAATTTCCACAAACCTTAAAACCTAAAACAACCTAATGAAGAATCGATTACTAGCAGCTGGAATTCTTTCCACTCTACTTTTTGCCTGCTCAGAAAAAGCCCCCGTCCAACTTAGTGACGAGGCATATTCTCAACTTAGCGATGAGGAAAAAAGAAGCCCAGAGCATGCCCTTGATGGGATTTTGGTCAAAGATGAGCGATTGGAATTGGAGCTTTTTGCCTCTGAACCTATGCTTATCAATCCTACCAATATGGATATTGACGACCGAGGCAGAGTGTGGATCACTGAAGCATTCAACTACCGAACCAATCTCAACCCCAAAAACCCAACGCACGCCGAAGGAGATCGAATCTTGATCCTAGAAGACACAGATGGAGATGGCAAAGCTGACAAGTCCAAAGTATTTTATCAAGGTTCAGACATCAATGCTCCTTTGGGAATCGCAGTTTTGGGGGATAAAGTATATATCTCCGTATCGCCTTTTGTTTATGTTTTCACGGATGCTGACGGAGATGATGTGCCAGAAAAAAAAGAGATATTGTTTGAAGGTGTGGGAGGTGTTCAGCATGATCATGGGATGCATGCTTTTACATTTGGTCCAGATGGAAAAATCTATTTCAACTATGGAAATGAAGGAAAAGGCCTGCATAATGCAGATGGTTCGCCGATCATGGACCCGATTGGAAGAACTGTAAATAGCCAAACTCAACCTTATCGGGAAGGAATGGTTTACCGGATGAATCCGGATCATTCGGAAGTGGAAATTCTAGGTTGGAACTTTAGAAATAACTACGAATTGGCAGTGGACAGCTACGGTCGAATGTGGCAGTCTGATAACGATGATGATGGAAACCGCGGCACCCGGATCAATTATGTGATGGATTTTGGAAACTACGGTTTCAAAGATGAAATAACCGGAGCTGATTGGAGATCCAGAAGGATCAATATGGAGGATTCTATTCCGCTTCGCCATTGGCATTTGAATGACCCAGGGGTAGTTCCCAACCTGCTACAAACCTATGCAGGTTCACCGACAGGGATTCTGATTTACGAAGGAAAATTGCTTCCTGAAGAATACCAAGGCCAAATGATCCACTCCGATGCAGGACCCAATATCGTTCGCTCCTATCCGGTAAGTCAAAATGGCGCCGGCTTCAATGCTAAAATCCTCAATTTATTGGACGGAAACGCACGAGACAATTGGTTTAGACCTTCTGATGTAACAGTTGCTCCTGACGGTTCTCTTTTCGTTTCTGACTGGTATGATCCAGGAGTAGGTGGACATGCTGTGGGTGATTTGGAAAAAGGCAGAGTTTATCGTCTTTCTCCGAAAAACACCCCTTACAAGGTTTCCAAGCCTGATTACTCTTCCGTTTCCTCTTTGATTCAATTGCTTCAAAATCCGAATCGTGCTACCCACTTTAAGGCTTTCATGGCTTTGGTAGCCAAAGGAAATGAAGCCAAAGACGCATTGGAAACACTTTATACGGAAGGAGATCCAAGAATGAAAGCCAGGGCGTTTTGGGTGCTGACCAAGCTTCCAAATGGAAATGATTACATCCAAACAGCTTCCGAAGATCCAGATGAAAATATCCGGGTTGCTGCTGTCCGTGCCTACAGAGAAAACCATATGAACAATGTGGAATTCCTTTCCAGAATGGCTGGAGATCCTTCTGCTCAAGTTAGAAGAGAGGTTGCTCTGGCAATTCGTTACCAATCCCAACCCGCTGTTTGGCAAAAACTAGCAGAAAGCTATGAACCAGGTGACCGATGGTATTTGGAAGCTTTGGGAATCGCTGCCGAAGGATTCTGGGATGAATATCTTCCTGCATATTTGGAAAGCTTTTCACCAAACTGGATGGAAAGCGAAGCTGCCAAGGATGTGGTATGGAGATCACGTTCTTCCCAAACAGCTGACCTTTTGGGCAAATTGATTTTGGCACAACCGGGCAGAAACAACCTCCGCTATTATCGGGCTTTGGATTTCCAAGATCCTGCTGCCAAAGACAAGACCTTGAAAGCTCTTTTGGCAAACGCTTCCGAAGAAGATCAGGTGATAATTTTGAGACAAATGACCTTTGATCCGAAAAGGCCAGATGGACAGATTTTGGCATTAGCTAAGGCCACGGCAGGCAAAATTGAGGATGATCAGGACTTCTTGGAGATTGTCCAGAAATATGAAATCAGCAATCAGTCTGACCGACTGGAGAAAATGATCTACGAATCTGAAAACGGCCAAATTTCAGGCTCAGCCGCTTGGACTTTCTTCAACTTGTACGGACCTCTTCCAATAGAAAAAGCCTTTGCCAATGTGGATGAAGACCGAGCTGTCTTGGCAATCCGCAAGTTTGGAAGCATAGATAACGAAGCCATGGCCAAATTGCTTTCCAAGATCTATCTGGATGACAAGCAATCCGAGGCCAAACGAACAGCCGCCATGGAAGAAGCCAGAGGCTATAACAGCGAGCCTTATCTGTGGTCTTTGGCTCAAGAGGATAAAATCCCTGCTGATCTTTTACCAATCGCTCAGAAAATCCTGATGGGTTCCTGGAATGGAAATATCCGGGAGGAAGCAACCAAGAAATTTGGCAGCTCAAGCGGCAGCGAGTATGATGTTCCTAAGCTTTTAACAATGGAAGGAGATGTTGCGAATGGAAAAACCATTGCCTCCACTTATTGCTTGGCTTGTCATAAAATCGGAAATGAAGGGATTGATTTTGGTCCGGGGCTTTCTGAAATCGGGGATAAACTATCCAAGGAAGGTCTGATCAATGCGATTGCCAATCCGTCCGAAGGAATGGGCTTTGGATATGAAACCCAATTGGTAAAAATGAAAGATGGAACCGAGTTTCAATGCATCGTAAATTCCAAAACTGAAAATGATCTGATTGTAAAATTGATCGGAAGCAGTGAACAGAAAATTTACAAATTGGATCAGGTAGAAAGCGTAACCCAACTGGATGAATCCCTCATGCCTAAATTCCCACTCTCTGATCAGGAAATGGTGGATTTGGTGAGTTATTTGGAGACGTTGAGGAAGTAAGTCTGAAGGATAAAGTCTGAAAGCTGAAATTTTGTTTTCCGTCATTGCGGGCGAAGCAAAGCAGTCTAGATTGCTTCACTTTGTTCGCAATGACGGGATTTATCGTCACTGCCAGCGGAGCTTACGAAGCGTGGCAGTCTTTTTTTTAGGAAATACGCTTCGCGAAATACACTGGAAATATATCTTTGCCAAGATATTGATCTGTGAAAATCTGTGCTTTATTTCTGAGTTAATCTGTGGGGAATAGATTGGTTCGTCGTTCCTTCCTGTCTTTCGCTAGGCAGGATCGCAATGACAAAAAAACGCCACCTATGCCCAAGTGGCGTTTTTTATGGTCTATCCTCCAAAAACTAAGATCTGACTATTTTACACCTTCCTCCACTTTTCTTCTTCGTTCAAAGATTTCCGCTTTGGTCTGTCTATGAACACCAAAGGCCCTATCATCTCCTCCTCTTTCCATATATCTTTGAATAAAACTGTCACTTAACTCCTGGCTATCCTGATATTTCTCTCTTAACCCATCAAGATGTTTATGAAGGTCAGCTCTGATTTCTGCATAGGCAGGATCATCATAGACGTTTTTCAATTCCAATGGATCCTTTTTACGGTCGATTAACTCCCATTCATCCTCCACATAATAGTAATGAATCAATTTATAGTCCTGTGTGATTATCGCATAATGTCTATTCACCATGTGCTCGGCAGGATATTCATAATAATGGTAATAAACAGCATCACGATCCCATTGATCTTCATGACCTGTCAAAAGTGGAACCATGCTTTCCCCTTGCATATCCGAAGGAGCTTCGATCCCAGCCGCATCTAGGAAGGTTTGTGCAAAATCCAGATTTTGAACCAAGGCATCAGACCTGGTTCCCGGCTTTACTTTTCCTGGCCAAGCTACCAACAAAGGAGTTTTGAAGGATTCATCATATACAAAGCGCTTGTCAAACCAACCATGCTCACCCAAGTAGAATCCCTGGTCAGAAGTGTAGACAATGATGGTATTGTCCATCATATCGTTAGCTTCCAAATAATCCAACAAACGTCCCACATTCTCATCAACCGAAGCGATCGTCCCTAGGTAATCCTGCATGTAGCGATTGTATTTCCAGCTCATGATTTCCTCATCAGTCATGGAAGGATACGTTTTTTTTAGATCTTCTTCAATTTTGCTATAAGCCTTGTCAAAATTGGCTTTTTGCTCTGGATTCATTCGAGCGGTATAATTTTCATACCTTCTTTTATCTCCTCCGATTTCTGGTAGACCAATTTCATCCATAACCGCAGGAGAAATCTTATGATCACCTCCCCAGCTCATATGATCGAAGATATTCATCTCCGCTTCACCGGCTGCTTTGGTCCTACCGGAATAGTCATCAAATAACGTCGCCGGCTGAGAAAATGTCTTATTGGTATACTCATCCATATGTCTCTCTGCCATTAACCAAGCACGGTGAGGTGCCTTATGCAAATACATCAGCATAAAAGGCTCCTCTGGATTTCTTTCGTTACTCAACCAATCAAGAGTCATATCGGTAATGATATCTGTCACATACCCTTCCACCTTGATTTCGCCTTCATTTTTGGTAATGAAATCAGGATTATAATAAGATCCCTGACCAGGTAATATCTTAAACTGATCAAATCCTTTTGGATTGTTTCCAAAGTGCAATTTTCCAAACATGGCTGTTTGATACCCTGCATCTTGGAATAGCTGAGGGAATGTCACATTAGTTGTATCAAATGGAAAAAGATTATCGATTTTTCCATTCATGTGTGAATGCTTCCCTGTCAAAATCGTCGCACGACTGGGAGCGCAAATGGAATTGGTTACACTGGCTTGGGTAAATAACATTCCCATTTCAGCAATCCGATCGATATTCGGTGTTTCTATCAAGGTATTATCATAAGCTGAAATTGCCTGATAGGCATGATCATCAGACATGATAAAGATGATATTGGGCCTTCCCTCGGCCTTTTCTTCAGCCTTTTGTCCACAGGAAAAGACCGAAATCAAAGCCAGACCCCCAAACAAAAAAGATGTGTATTTATTCATAGTAGTTTTTAAAAATGAATGCATGTTATTGATTGGAAAGCTCTCTGCCCTCAAAGATTTTATCCAATAATTCCTTGTTTTTACCTCCTGCGTAGGAATTGTTTTCCTGCAAATAATCCAGGTATTCATTGAGGTATTTTTGAGAGATCTCGGAGTTGTCTCCATACTTTTCTCTCAACCCATCCAGCTTTTTGTGCAATTCTGCCTGAACTTCCGCATAAGCAGGATCATCATAGACATTTTTCAACTCCATTGGATCGTTGATTCGGTCAATCAACTCCCACTCATCGGCATCAAAGTAATAGTGAACCAACTTGTATTCCTTGGTCACAATCGCATAGTGTCGCTTTACCATATGCACAGAAGGATACTCGTAGTAATGGTAATAAACTGCATCTCGAGTCCATTCTCCCTCTCCTGTCAATAGCGGAAGAAGGCTCTCTCCTTGCATATCGCTTGGAGCGTCAATCCCTGCTGCTGCTAAGAAAGTCTGAGCAAAATCCAGATTTTGAACCATCTCATCTGTTTTGCTCCCTGCTTTTACTTTACCAGGCCAGGCTACTAGTAATGGAGTTTTGAATGACTCATCGTAAATAAATCGCTTGTCAAACCAGCCATGCTCTCCTAGGTAAAATCCTTGGTCGGAAGTGTAAACAATGATCGTATTTTCCATCAAGTCGTTCGCTTCCAAATAATCCAAAACACGTCCAACGTTTTCATCAACTGCTTTGATGGTTCCCAAATAATCCTGCATATAGCGCTGGTATCTCCATTTCATCTTGTCCTCTTCGGTCATGTTGGGATATGCCTTCTTGAATTCTTCAATCATCTTATTGTAGGATTCATCCCAAACGGCTCTCTGTTCTGGATTCATGCGTCCAACTTCCCCTTCGAAGGCAGCCTTATCCCAACCAGAAGTAGGCTCAATACCCAATTCATCCATCACTGCAGGTGGAATCTTGGAATCTCCTCCCCAGTGCATATCCTTCAGCAAATTCATCTCAGCTTCATGTGCAGCACGACCTCTTCCGGAATAGTCATCAAATAAAGTAGGAGGCTCAGGAAAAGTCCTCTGCGTAAACTCAGCCACATGTCTTCCTGCTGGAAGCCATTCTCTATGAGGAGCTTTATGCAGGTAGAAAAGCAAAAAAGGATCTTCCTTCTTTCTTTCATTTTCCAGCCAATTCAACGTCATGTCCGTGATGATGTCAGTCACATAACCTTCAACCTGAATATTTCCTTCGTCTTTGGTAATGAAATCCGGATTGTAATATTTACCCTGACCCGGAAGGATTTTAAATTGATCAAAACCTTTTGGATTGTTTCCAAAGTGAAGCTTTCCAAACATAGCAGTTTGATAGCCTGCATCTTGGAACAATTGAGGAAAAGTCACATTCGTCGTATCAAAAGGAAAATGATTATCAACTTTACCATTAATGTGAGAGTGCTTTCCTGTCAAAATAGTCGCTCTAGAAGGGGCACAAATGGAATTGGTTACAGAGGCATTGGTGAAAAGCATCCCCAATTCTGCGATTCGATCAATATTGGGAGTTTCGATCAGTTTGTCACTGTATGCAGAAATCGCCTGATACGCGTGGTCATCAGACATAATAAAAACAATATTGGGTCTGGAATTTTCTTTTTCTTCCACCTTTTCCTGGCAAGAAAATAGCCCTGTTATCATCACAGAGGCTACAAACAGGATAGATTTGTTCATAGGGTTTCGGGTTGATTTATAGGACCATTGCAAATTGAAAGCGACAAAGTATTTGTACCTTCAGTTGCTCTGGTTGAAATGAATAAGCAAAGTAAAAAAATTCTCTCGCTTTATTTAGTCCAAAAGCCCTATAATTGATAGATTTGAAAATATTAAAAGATCCCTTCTTCGATCTTTACAAAGCCCTGAATAAAATACCCTATAAATGAAATACCGGATTCCCTTTCTTTTTTTAGTTCTTTTCTCATTCAACAGCTTTGCTCAGGAAAAAAAGCCCAATGTACTTTTCATCATTTCAGATGATCTGACGACAACCGCTTTGGGTGCTTATGGCAATGAACTGGCACACACCCCTAACATCGACAAGCTAGCCAGCGAAGGTGTCGTTTTCAACAGAGCCTATACTCAATATCCAGTTTGTGGTCCGTCCAGAGCTTCATTTATGTTTGGCTATTATCCCAATGCCACTGAAACCTATGGCTATGTTAGTGGTCGGGAAAATGTGGGTCCCGATAAAGTTTCCATGTCCCAGCATTTTAAAAACAATGGCTATTACACCGCACGAGTGAGCAAAATATATCATATGGGTGTGCCAGGAGATATTGAGAAAGGTTCGGATGGACAAGATGATCCTGCATCCTGGACAGAGAAATTCAATTCTCAGGGACCGGAATGGACCGCTCCAGGTAAAGCTGAACTGGTACAAAATAATCCAGATGGAAGCATCGAAAGAAAAGGCGGAAATGTCATGACCATTGTAGAAGCTGATGGAGATGATTTGGTCCATTCCGATGGAAAAACAGCAAAAAAAGCCGTAGAACTGATCAAAGCGCATAAAGAAAAGCCATTTTTTCTAGCAATAGGATTGGTGAGACCTCACGTCCCATTTGTTGCCCCTGCCAATTACTTTAGCCCTTTCCCTTGGGAAGGAATCGTCCCTCCTCCAGTAGTGAAAGATGATTGGAGTGATATTCCAGAGAAAGGAATAAACTATGTGACTACCGTGAACGGGGAGATGAATTATGTACACAAGCAAAAGGCGATTGCTGCCTATTATGCTTCTGTCTCTTACATGGATGCTCAGGTTGGCAAGATCCTTCAAACCCTTCATGAGGAAGGTTTAGATGACAACACCATTATTGTCTTCACCTCAGATCATGGCTTTCATTTGGGAGAACATGATTTCTGGATGAAAGTAAGTTTGCATGAGGAATCTGTCCAAGTCCCTTTGATAGTCAAAGCTCCAGGGTTGGCCCCAGTGAGAAGCAATTCTTTTGCGGAGCTTCTGGATCTTTATCCTACCCTTGCGGAAATGGCCGGACTTCCTGAGCAAAGTACCTTGCAGGGAAAAAGCTTGGTTCCGGTATTTGAAAACCCAGACCATGAAGTCAGAAATTATGCATTCTCTGTCACTCAAGGCGGAAATACCTTTTTGATAAGAACGGATCGATGGGCTTATATCCAATACAATGAAGATGGATCTGCCGGGACGGAATTATTCGACATGGAACAAGATCCAAAACAATACACCAATCTGGTAGATAACCCTCATTTCAAACCTATTGTGGATGAAATGAAGGAGATTTTGAAGGCCAAACTCGAAGAAGTAAGGCAAAATGACTTGGGGAGAACCTACAATTGATTTTAGAATAGATTACAAAAATCCTGAAATGATTCAACGCTTAATTATAATGGCATTTTTCCTAATATCAGGTTATGCCAGAGCTCAATTTCAAGTCAAATCACTTCCGATTCAGGCAGAAATAGTACAAGAAGATGAAAGTTCATTTTTGGATGGACCATCGATTTTGAAGCTAAAGGACTACTTCGTCTGGGGCGGATCTGTCGTCAAAGGAAATGATAATAAATATCACATGATTTTTGCATTATGGGAAAGCGGCCCCGGAACTGACAAATTCACTAATTCCTGGGTTTTGGAGGGAAAAATCGGCTATGCAGTTTCAGACTTTCCAGATCGAGAGTTTGAATTCAAAAAGATCATTCTTAAAGGAACAAGATACGACGGAGATACCAGTTCTTGGGATGCTCAAATGGTCCACAATCCTCATCTCAAGGAATTCAATGGAAAATACTACCTGTACTATATCGGAGGAAAAGACCATGGACAAGCAGCTGCACCTGAGTTGGACAAGCGGTCCCGAGTACAACAGTCTCAACAAATAGGAGGCTTTGAATTTGATTCTTTCGAGGACCTATTGGCTGGAAATTTTCAAAGAATCAATGATCCGCTTTTATCGCCAAGAACTCGAGTAAAGTCTACCAATGTCCTCTTCCCTTCTCCAGACGGAACCAAACCAAAACCTGACAATCTTATCGTGGTCAATCCTTCCGTGACCTATAACCCTCACACCAAAGAATACATGCTTTTCTTTAAAGGAAACATCTACGAACCCTATTGGAAAGGGGTTCATGGTGTGGCGACCGGCCCCACTCCGCTTGGCCCTTTTACTCCAAGGGATGAAACAATTTTCGATGTAAAAATGCCCGACGGAAGTATGGCAAGCACAGAAGATCCATACGTTTGGTACTCTAGCAAATACGATAGCTTTTTTGCGATTGTCAAGGATTTCACCGGAGCAGTTGGCGGAGTAGAGAAAGCCTTGGCACTATTGAATTCAAAGAATGGCATCGAGTGGACTCCATCAGATATCCCACTTTTTTTGAAACGGGAAGTTCAACTGAAAAATGGTCAAATCCTGCCCATGGATCGGATGGAAAGACCACAACTTTTACTTTCTCAAGATGGAATTCCACAAGTTCTCTATTCTGCAGGCGCTATTGATAATGTAAATCCCAAAAATGACGGGAGTTCATTTAATATGCAGATTCCTCTCAAGGTAGAAGAACACAACTAATTACTTATTTTTTAAATAATATATAATTAAGAGTATCAATCACTTAGTTAATTAAGCTTTCTTGCCTATCGTGGCTAAATTTTGAGTGTAGGCCATCATTCATCTTTCAATCTCCGCATTATATTTGTATATACACGATTTGAAAAATACCAATACACTCTAGATAATGACTAAATCACCTGGGATTAAAACGAAAGAAAAGATACGTGAAGAGGCAATCAAACAATTTAATGAGTTTGGAATCCAAAATATTACGAGCAGACATATAGCATTGGGAATTGGGATCAGCTACGGTAATCTCAACTATCACTACAAGACAAAAGAGGAATTGATTTTGGCCATTTATCAAGAAATGAGATCCGAAATGAATTCTTCCTATGTTGAAAATACCTCTGGGGACAGTTCATTGGAGCATTATCACCGACTATTGATCTTTTTGGAGGAGTTTCAATACCGGTTCAAATTCATCAGCTTAGACATTTTGGAAATTTCCAGATGTTATCCATCAGTCAATGAAATAATCCAATCAACACTTGAGGATAGAAAGAAGACTTCTTTGGCCAATTTGAAAAAATTGATTGATGAAGGATTTTTAAATCCCATGGATCTCGAAGATCTAGCGCGTGTAGAACATGCCATTCGTATGATGGTTTCATTTTGGCTTTCTCAAAGGGAAGTGTTGACCACTTATAATTACAGAAATAGAGGTGACATGATTAAATCAATTTACACTATTCTAAAACCCATGATGACGGCTTCTGGGAAAGACGAATTGGCTAGAGTTATTGAACTACACCCATTTTTGGAATCTTGAATTGAAAAGACATAAAAAATCATCTAAATAAAATAGGGCTTTCGCTCTATTTATTTATTCAGAACGAACCGGGTTTTATATATTGGGTTGAGAAACGAAATTCAACCCAATGAAACCTATTTCACCTACTTCCTTCTTACAATATATTTTTGGCTGTTTTTTACTCTTTTGCTTTAGCCAACAAAGTCTAGGATATCAATCAATCACTTTTTCAAAAGAAGAACTCGATCAAAAAATCTGGTACGAAAAACCTGCAAAAGCCTGGACAGAAGCCATTCCAATTGGCAACGGCTACATGGGAGGAATGGTATTCGGAGGAGTCGAACAGGACAGAATCCAACTGAATGAAGGAACACTCTATTCTGGTGACCCTGACTACACATTCAAAAATATTTCAGTTCGAAAAACTTACCCTGAAGTCAAGGCACTTCTGGATGAAGGCAAATACAAGGAGGCTCAAGAATTCATTCAGAAAAACTGGCTGGGTAGAGCACAGGAATGCTTTCAGCCTATGGGTGACATTTGGATGGATTTTGATCATCAAGGCGAGGTCAAGAACTATGAAAGAAGTCTAGATCTGGAAAACTCTACGGTAAATGTCAACTATCAAATAGATGGTGTGACCTATACACGAGAATATTTCGCCTCCTATCCTGATCACCTTATTGCAGTAAAAATTTCAGCTGATCAACCTGGCAAAATCAACCTAAACCTACATCTCTCTACTCCTCACAAACCGACAGAGAAGGTTTTTGAAGATAAAACCCAATTGGTTCTTCAGGGAAAAGCTCCTGGAATCGCTTTGAGAAGAAGCTTTGATCAGGTGATCTCAGCTGGTGATCAGTACAAATACCCAGAATTATTTGAGAAGGATGGTTCCTTAAAACCAAATGCACAAAATATCCTTTATGATGAAGATGTTTTTGGTTTGGGAATGGCTTTCGACACAAGGGTAATGACTCGACATCAAGGCGGAAATGTAAAATTTAATGAGACTTCCATTTCAGTCTCCGACGCGGATGAGGTCGTTTTTCTGATTACTTCTGCTACCAGTTACAATGGATTTGATAAATCTCCAGCATTTGAAGGAATCGATGAAGTAGCTAAAGCAAAGGAGATTTTGGAAAGTATAAAATCCAAAAGCTACGAGGACCTTTATCAATCCCATATTGAAGATTACCAGAATCTATATAAGCGAGTTCAGTTTTCACTGGACAAAAAGACCAAGCAATCTGACCTTCCAACGGACCAGCGACTTTTATTTTTTGAAAATGGCAAAGACCCATCTTTAGTAAGTCTCTATTTTCAATTTGGACGCTATTTAATGATTTCGGGGTCTAGACCTGGTGGCCAGCCGTTGAACCTTCAGGGAATCTGGAATGCGGAAGTGATCCCGCCTTGGGCCAGTGCCTATACCATGAATATCAATTTGGAGATGAATTATTGGCCTGCGGAATTGACCAATCTTTCAGAATGCCATGAACCCTTATTTCAAGCGATCAAAGAATTGGCAGTCAATGGTGA
This sequence comes from Algoriphagus sp. PAP.12, assembly GCF_026652115.1. Classification (GTDB taxonomy): domain Bacteria; phylum Bacteroidota; class Bacteroidia; order Cytophagales; family Cyclobacteriaceae; genus Algoriphagus. The sequence goes on from NZ_JAPPSQ010000005.1 coordinate 88,622, forward strand.
AAAAACTGCCCAAAACATGTTTGGAAGTCCTGGTTGGACAGGAAATCACAACATGTCGATCTGGAGACAGGCGGAGCCAGTGGATTTATGCGCTTGTTCATTTTGGCCCATGGTATCAGGCTGGCTGATGAGCCATATGTGGGAAAGATATCTTTTCTCAGGAGATGAAGATTTCCTACAACACGAGATTTACCCACTTTTGGAAGGATCTGTCCAGTTTTACAATGATTGGATGATACAGAATGAAAATGGCTACTGGGTAACACCAGTCGGACATAGTCCAGAAAATCAATTTCTATATGATGACAATCTAGCCTCCACACAAAGCCCTGGCCCCACGATGGATATGGCCTTGATTAGAGAGTCATTTACCAGATTTTTGGAAGCCTCAGAGCTCTTGGGAGTCCAAAATAGTTTTACTTCTGAAATCAAGGAAAAGCTTCCAATGCTTCTTCCCTTTCAGATTGGAAAATATGGTCAGCTGCAGGAGTGGCAATTTGATTTTGAAGAAAAAGAACCTGCACACAGACACATTTCTCATTTGTATGGTTTTCATCCAGGTAATCAAATCACCGATACTTTCAGTCCTGAATTGGTAAAGTCTGTTGAAAAATCAATGATCCGAAGGGGTGACGAGGCCACAGGCTGGTCCATGGGATGGAAAGTCAATGTTTGGGCTCGGCTTAAAAATGGGGATAAAGCATTAGCTCTTTTAACCAACTTACTTAGACTAGTTGAGTCCGAGGGGACACAAAAAAGCGGAAGCTATACCAATTTATTCGATGCCCATCCACCATTCCAAATAGACGGGAATTTTGGAGCAACCGCCGGTATAGCTGAAATGCTGATCCAAAGTCACGATGGCGCAATTGAAATATTACCAGCACTACCTACGGATTGGAAATTTGGAAAAATCTCTGGGTTGAAAGCAAGAGGAGGTTTTGAAGTTAGTTTGCAATGGAAATCAAATGTCCTCAAACAAGGAACAATTATCTCTATGAATGGTGGGATTTTACCTATCAGATCTAAGACTCCATTAAATTTCAATGGGATTATTGAATTCCTCGAAGAAGGTGATAACATCTTTCTCCAACCTATTGATCCAGGTGAATTCCTAAACCATTCAAAAAATGAAGCTCCATTACCTGCTAAGGATGGGTACTTCATTTATAAAATCTTAACCAAGCCCGGTCAAGTAATCCAATTTGAAAAAAGCAAGTAAACCAAAAGGCAAGAGACCGAATTAAAACATGAAGGTTAGATTTGATAATTTTTCAACAAACTTTCGACCGCTTAAATAAAATTTTTTACCAAATCTAGTGCATGAGACCTATTTTATATATCTTTAAGCCACCTTTTTAACTAGGAAACTTTCTCATAGTTAAACGTAGAGTGATTGGTTATGAAAATTATCAAAGGAGGGGGTTGTTAACCCCCTTTTTTATTTTAAAACCTAGTCAAATCAGGCTTAGCCAATAAAATTCATACCCATTGTTACTTTGATCAGCTGTACTGAATTGGGAATGATTCCAAATAGCGTTATTTTGACACATTAAAGTAGAAATAGATATTTTACCCACTATATCAATTAAATAATAATAAACCAGATCACCACCTAAACCTTACAAATGACCGAAATCAAAAAAATCAAAACCAAAGACAGAATCCTGATCGAAGCCATCAAACTCTACAATGAAATGGGAGTACAAAATGTAACCAGCAGGCACATTGCAAGCGAAATGGGGATCAGTCACGGGAATTTAGATTACCACTATAAAACCAAAGAGGACATCATCCAGGCAATTTATAAGAAAATGCGAAAGGAAATGTCAGACTCCTACGGGGGAAGAAAAGTTGGAACTAGCTCAATGGAGCACTTCCACATCCTATTACTTCATCTGGAAGAATTTCAACATAAATACAGGTTTTTCAACTTGGATGTACTGGAAGTATCAAGGACCTTCCCAACCATATTTGAAACCATTCAAGAAACCTTTGTCAAAAGAAGACAAACAACCGTCGAGTTATTCAAGGAGTTTATCACAGATGGCTATATGGTCCCAATGGAGAATACAGCAATCGAGAGATTGGAGCACACGATCCGTATGATCATCACTTTCTGGCTTTCTCAACGTGAAGTCATGGCAACTTATAAATTCATTGAGAAAGGAGAAATGATCAATTCCATCTATTCAATTATCGAACCTTACCTTACTGAGGAAGGCAAAAAAGAACAAAAAAGGGCTTGCGAGCTGTATGGCTTGAAGCTTTCAGACCAATAAAGATTACCTCTCAAAATGAATCTCTTAATTCAATCTCTATTTATTGCTATAAACCTTCTTTTGACAGACACCAAACCTGTGGAAAAGAAAAAACCAAACGTTCTGTTCCTATTTGCGGATGATCAGAGATCCGATGCGATCGGAATTTATGGCAATCCCTATATCCAAACTCCTACGATCGACCAACTTGCAAGAGAAGGCAGTCGCTTTACCAACGCCTATGTCATGGGAGGAAATCATGGAGCAATCTGTATGGCAAGCCGTGCTATGCTGTTCAGCGGTAAAAACCTTTACAAGGTATTTGACAAATTGAAGGGACAGCATACGATGACCATGCAATTTGCAGAAGCAGGATACAGGACATTTGGAACCGGTAAATGGCATAATGAGAAAGAAATGTTTGAAGCCAGCTTCCAAGAGGCAAACAATGTGTACTTGGGAGGCATGGCCAATCACTATGACCTTCCTTTAAGAGATTATGGTCCTGACGGAAAATTGGGAGAGCCTACTCGAAAAGGATATTCTACTGAGCAATTTGCCCAAGCAGCTATCAATTTCATTAAAGATCACGGAGCAAGAAAAACGGATCAGCCATTCTTTGCATATGTTGCTTTTACGGTTCCTCATGACCCCTATTCACCAGAAGCGAATTATATCAACCATTACCCCGACGGCTCCTTACCTTTGCCGGGGAATTACCTTCCTTACCATCCATTTGAGTTTGATCAACTAACAGTAAGGGATGAAAACCTGACTGGCTGGCCCAGAAGACCTGAAGTGATCCAAATGATCCTTTCAGATTATTATGCGTTGATTTCTCACTTGGATACCCAAATCGCTAAGATCTTGAATACATTGAGAGAAACTGGACAGTATGACAATACGATCATCGTTTACGCAGCGGATAATGGATTGGCAGTAGGTAGCCATGGTCTATTGGGTAAGCAAAGCTTGTATGAGCATAGCTCAAAAGTGCCTATGATCATCAAGGGTCCAGGAGTTCCTCAGGATCAAGAATTGGACGCTTTTGCTTATATCCATGACCTCTATCCTACTTTGGCAGATCTTGCGGGACTTCCCAAGCCTCAGGATGTGGATGGAAAAAGTTTGGTTCCGGTGATCCAAGGTGAAATAGATGGTGTAAGAGATGCGCTTTTTACCTCCTACAGAAATACAGTCAGAGCTGTCAGAAACAAAAGATATAAGTTGATTCGTTATCCTGAGAGAGATTATACACAACTATTTGATTTAAAACAAGATCCTCTGGAAATCCATAATCTGGCCGAACTTCCTGAATACCAAAACAAAAAATCTGAGATGTTTCAGCTGATGGAAAAATGGCAAAAAAGCTTCAAAGACACTGTCGCATTGACGGCAGATGTGATCAAGCCCATGGCTTATGACCCTGATACGCTGAAAAGAAAACCTGATGGCTGGCAACCGGAATATACTTTGAAGAGGTATTTCGAAAACCAATAAATTAAAGAACAGGCTTTTTCAACCGATTCATTTGATTATTTTGGGAAATAAATTATCCCAAAATACCCTAGAATCGTGAAGAAGCCTGTTTTATTTTGTCTTTTATTATTTTCAAGTTTTTTACTTTTTGCTCAAGAAACTATAGTCTTTGAAGCTGGCCAAGAAGGTCATGCAATCTATAGAATCCCCGCAATCATCAGTTTACCAACCGGAGATCTATTGGCATTTGCCGAAGGAAGAGTCAATGGATCAGATGATTACGGCGATGTCAATTTGGTCATGAAACGCAGTCTGGACGGTGGTTTTACTTGGTCCCCGATTCAGACTTTAGTTGACTATGACAAGCTCCAAGCTGGCAATCCTGCACCGGTGGTAGACCTCTTTGATCCTCAATATCCAAATGGAGTCGTTTACCTTTTTTACAATACCGGAAACAATCATGAATACGATGTCAGGATGAACAAGGGGGTTCGTGAGGTATGGATGCTCAAGTCATTTGATCTGGGTAGAACTTGGGAAGAACCTATCAATATCACACAGCAGGTCCACAAACCAAATAATCCTGATTTCAATCCTGACTATACAAATTCAGAAGATTGGAGGCACTATGCCAATACCCCCGGTCATGCCTTTCAATTCAAAAATGGACCGCATCAAGGAAGGATTTTTGTTGCTGCAAACCATTCCAAAGGAGACCCACAGGATCATTTCGCAGAATACCAGGCACATGGTTTTTTCACGGATGACCACGGTAAGACCTTTGGTTTATCCGAATCCATAGAGATTCCCGGATCCAATGAGTCCATCGCTGCTGAATTGAGCAATGGGAACATGATCATGAGTATCAGAAACCAGAAAGGTGATCGAAAGAGCAGAATCCTGGCATTTTCTTCAGATGGTGGGGAAACTTGGGATGAAACCTATTTTGAGGATGAACTTCCTGATCCGGTTTGTCAAGCCTCAATTTTGGATATTGGAGTAGAAAAGGGAAAAACTGTCCTTGCACATTCCAATGCCGCTGATACAGAGGAACGGAATTATCTAACCGTAAAAATCTCCTATGACGAAGGAAAAACCTGGGATCATATTCTACCAGTTGACTATACCGGAGACTCCGAAAAATTACCTTGGACAGCCTATTCGGATTTGGTAAAACTAGATGAAAACCATCTGGGGATCCTCTATGAAAGAGATAATTACCACCAGATAGTTTTCAAAATATTGAAATGGAAGTAATTAAATGCTAATCGTTCATTATTAGAAATTGAATTGATTTGAGCAAAATCAATTTTAATACTTTTCGCTCTCATTCAATGATTTATCCTAAAATATCCCTACTTTTTTAGATAAGTTGAGTATTCTGAGTTGCTTAAAAACAGATTTTCATTCAACCCAGAGTCAATATTTATTTTTATTAATCAACCTTAAACCCAATTTCTAAAAATCATGAGAAATCATTCTATTGGTTTAATACTCCTATTTGTTTCCATTGCATTTTTTTCTTGTGAAACTAAAAAGGATCAAGGTAATGAAAGTCAAAAAGCTGCACCATCAAATCCTCTGGAAGCCTATGTTCAAAGCCCGGACTCTACCTACAGATTTGAGGTAGTCCATACCTTAGACCAAGGAGACTATGATTATGTAGTCTTGAAAATGTATTCTCAAAATTGGTTGACACCTGACTTGGTGGATGAAACAGAATGGTGGCATTGGGTTTCCATGGTGATCCCTAAAGAAACTCCTTATCATACCGCTATGATGTGGATTGGAGGAGGTAGCAAAAACTCCAAAATGCCTGAAAAACCTGACAAATTGATTTTGGCAGCCGCCACCCAAACCAATTCTGTAGTTGCTCAAATTCATAATGTACCCTTTCAGCCTTTGGTATTTGCCGGTGATGACTTTGGAGAGAGGTATGAGGATGCGATTATTTCTTATGGTTGGAGAAAATTCTTAGAAGGTGGAGCAAAAGATGAGGATGCGATTTGGTTGGCAAGGTTTCCGATGACCAAGGCAGTGAAGCTCGCCATGGATGCAGTGACAGAGGTAGCAAAAACCAGAGCCAATAAAGACATTGAAAACTTTTTTGTTGCAGGGGCTTCTAAAAGAGGCTGGACCACTTGGACCACAGCAGCCACAGACTATAGAGTCATAGCCATGGCACCGGTAGTAATCGATATGCTGAATTTGGAGCCATCATTTCTTCATCACTGGAAAAATTATGGTTTTTGGGCTCCGGCAGTTGATGATTATGTGAGAGAAGGAGTCATGGAATGGATGGGAACACCGGAATTTGATCGATTATTGGAATTGACTGAACCTTATTCTTTTATCGACAGTATCCAGATTCCAAAGCTTTTGATCAATGCAGCGGGAGATCAGTTTTTCCAGCCTGATAGCTGGGAATTTTATTGGAATGATTTGAAAGGAGAAAAACATGTCCAATACGTACCCAACTTTGGACATGACTTGAGTGACTCGGATGCCTTCCCAAATTTGATATCTTTTTATTCATCTATCCTAACCAACTCACCGAGACCCACTTATGATTGGCAAGTCACAGATGATCAGATTATCGTTCATACTGATCCTGCTTCTCCCCCGATTTCGGTAAAAGTCTGGTCAGCATTGAATCCACTTTCAAGAGATTTCAGAATTGATGAATTCGGTCCAAATTGGGTCTTTGAAGAAGTTTCCATGCCGGCCAATGGTGAACTGAAAGTCAATATCTCCGAACCTGAGGAAGGCTATAGAGCCTATTTTGTCGAATTGACTTTTGCGGGAGAAACACCACTGAAAGTCACCTCAGGAATCGAAGTACTTCCGAGAGCCTATCCTTATGAAGCCTTTGAACCTAGTCGTTTAGCTGCAACCGAACAATAATTCAATTCATGAAAATCCTTTTGAAATTCACAACTATTATCGCATTGTCTCTTCTTCCTTTTTCTCTTCTTTCACAAATCAAAGCAAACTATGATGAGTCAAAGGTACCATCCTTGGCTTTGCCAGATTTGTTTGTCAGTGAATCGGGAAAAATAATTCAATCTGCTGATGAATGGGAAGACATTCGCAGACCTGAGATTTTCCAACTTTTTCAACAAGAAGTATATGGAGAAATCCCCAAAGATTTTGACAAAATTTCCTTCAAGTTGGCCCAAGAAAGCTTAAACCCTTATCCTGAATTAGCAAAACTGGAAGAAGTGGATATCACTGTGGAGAGAAACGGAAACTCTCATACCATGAGAATTAATCTGTTTATTCCTAGAGTAGGTAAAGGACCTTTTCCAGTGATTCTATTGATTAATCACAGAGCTAAATATCCTGATGGCAGATTATCAGAAGATGAATATTGGCCAGTAGAAGAATTGGTAAAAAGAGGCTATGCCACAGCTTCCTTTCATGCCGAAACTGTCGCTCCTGACAATAAAGACACTTATCATAACGGTATTATTTCAAATCTTTACCCTGAACAAATTGAAAAACCTGATGGACTCAAAGCCTTGGGAGCTTGGGGTTGGGGAGCCATGAGAGCCATGGATTATTTTGTTCAGCATCCCGAGATTGATTCAGAAAAATCCGCCATTGTGGGTCATTCAAGGTCCGGGAAATCTGCTCTTTGGACCTCAGCCAATGATCCAAGATGGGCTATTACCTACTCCAATGAATCCGGTTGCGGAGGAGCCGCACTTTCAAAAAGAAAATATGGAGAAACTGTTCAGGTGATCAACACCTCTTTCCCTCATTGGTTTAATGAGAATTTCAAAAAGTACAATAACAATGAAGAATCCCTCCCTCTGGACCAGCACATGTTATTGAGTCTGATTGCCCCAAGAGCACTTTATGTCGCCAGTGCCAAAGGAGACCAATGGGCTGATCCAAAAGGAGAATATCTATCTCTTCAGATCGGAAGCAGAGTTCAAACTGACATCTATCAAAAGAACTCTAGTTTTGAGACTGATTTTGAATCAATTAGCAAGCCGATCCATCTGGAAAATGCTGGTTATCACATTCGTGAAGGAAAGCATAGTCTGAAATGGGAAGATTGGGGTATATTTTTAGAGTTTGCTGCCAAAATCCTACAATAAAACCATTCAGGTAACAACGGGACGGAAAAATTAATTAATCCTCCTTTTTTGGTAGCTTAAGACCTTGTTTAGAATATTATTATCTCTAATTGAACATGCATTTATTCACTTACCTCGTTGGTATTCCAACTCTATTGTGGGCTATGATTTTTCCAGAAAAGCCCACTCCAAAAATTCTAACCTCAGAATTCATTTACGAAACAGCTCCATTTCCCTCCTGCCATGCCTCAACTTTGATTGAGACAGAAGATGGGATATTGGCTTCGTGGTTTGGAGGTACATATGAAAGACACCCAGATGTAAACATCTATACTGCTTTAAAGAAAGGTGGATCTTGGTCCACTCCTGCTGAGGTAGCAGATGGGATTGAAAATGAAGATTTCAGAAACCCAACATGGAACCCGGTTCTATACCAATTGGAAGATGGGAAAGTAATCTTGTTTTATAAGGAAGGACCGAACCCTAGAGAATGGTGGGGATTGTATAAAACCTCCAATGACGGAGGGAAAACATGGTCCAAGCCAGTTCAGATCATGCCCGGTTATATGGGACCTATCAAAAATAAAACGGTTGGCTTGAGCAATGGAATGTTGCTTCATCCAAGTAGTTTTGAGATCAACGGAAATTGGACTTCTCATGTGGAAATTTCTGATCCGGCTTTAAAAAACTGGACCAAAAAAGAAATCCATGGCCCATTCAATGCCATTCAGCCAACAGTACTTTTCCATCCAAATAATCACCTTCAAGTACTAACCCGAACCAAAGAAGGAGTCATCGCCACTGCTTGGTCGCCTGACAATGGTGAGACCTGGAGTCAGCTGGAATCCACAGGGATTGTTCACAACAATTCCGGGATTGATGCTGTCACTTTGGATAGCGGATATCATCTTTTATTGTGTAATCCTATTCCAAAAGGAAGACAAAAATTGAGTCTTATGGGCTCTAGCGATGGAATCACCTGGGAGGAACTTTTGGTTTTGGAAGATGAAAAAGAAGGGGAATTCAGTTATCCGGCGATCATTCAGGCAAAAGACGGGACGGTTCATTTGACCTATACTTGGAACCGTGAAAAAATCAAATACGCTCACCTCAGCCTATAATTTCTATGAGCACCAGATTTTCTTTTCGTGGGATTGTACCTCCTTTAGTCACTCCTCTCCTTCCAGATTTTACACTTGATGTATTTTCTCTTGAAAAAATCCTCAACCACATCATTGAAGGTGGTGTCCATGGCGTTTTTATTCTAGGAACTACCGGTGAGTCACCTTCCCTTTCTCAGAAAATAAAAATTCAACTGATTAGAGAAACCTGCAGAATAGTGGATGATAGAATCCCTGTTTTGGTTGGGATCACGGACTGTGCTTTGGGTGATAGTTTGGAGCTGGCAGAAATGGCCACCAATTATGGCGCAAATGCAGTAGTGGCTGCCCCTCCATTTTATATGAATATTTCTCAGGTAGATCTGGAGTTGTATTTTAGGGATTTGGCTAACCGATGCGAGCTCCCTTTGATGCTTTATACGATCCCATCTCATGCCAAAACTCCGATTTCTATCGAAACAGCGAAAAGTCTTTCAAAGCATCCAAATATTGTCGGATTGAAAGACAGCACGGGAAATCTGGATTATATGAATTCACTGTCAGAAGCTTTTGCAGACCACTCTGACTTTGGACTTTTGATTGGACCTGAGGAAAGATTGCTCGACTCCTTGAAAGTAGGTTTCCAAGGTGGAGTAAGCGGAGGCGCCAATGTTTTTCCTCAGATTTATGTCAAATGCTTTGAATACTTTGAAGCAGGAGACCTGGAGAAAGCTCAGGAATTTCAAAATATGATATTGGAGCTCAGTGCAGAGCTTTACAATCATGTGGACCATCCTAGTTCGTATTTGAAAGGATTGAAAGAATGCATGAAACTTTCTCACCTTTCCGGAGGAATATTATCCCCGCCACAAAGACCTTTTTCAGATGATGAAAAACTGACTTTCCATAAGAAGTTTGATAAAATAAAAGCCAAAATTCAAAAACTACTAGAGGAATGATGGAACAACTCCCCTTAGTAGATTTAATTGTTTTTTTGGTCTATATGCTCTGTATTATAGGTTTTGGAGTTTCATTTTCCTTTAGAAATAGAAGTGCCCAAGATTTTACAACTGGTGGCGGCAAACTCCCATCCTGGGCAATTGGGATGTCCATTTTTGCCACTTTCGTCAGTAGCATTAGCTTTCTAGCACTTCCTGGAAATGCTTATTTATCTAATTGGAATGGCTTTGTTTTCAGTCTTTCCATTCCTTTTGCAGCTTGGATTGCTGTCAATTACTTTGTTCCTCACTATAGAAGAATTCAAAGTGACTCTGCCTATTTCTACTTGGAGGAAAGATTTGGACCTTGGGCTAGAATTTACGCATCACTTTGCTACCTCTTGACTCAACTGGCTAGAATGGGCGCAATCATGTACCTATTGGCTTTGCCGATGCATTTATTGTTTGGATGGAGTATTCCATGGGTGATCGTTATGGCTGGATTGAGCGTGGTAATTTACTCCATGATGGGAGGAATCGAGGCGGTAATCTGGACTGATGCCATTCAGGGTATCATATTGATTGCAGGAGCTTTACTCTGTGTTTTATTGATTTTCATAGACATACCAGGGGGTAGCACCACCGTTTTTGAGATCGCCAGAGAAAATGACAAATTCAGTTTGGGGAGTTTTGACTTTGATTTTACTGCCTCCACATTTTGGATGATTATGGTTTATGGACTATTCATCAATCTCCAAAACTTCGGAATTGATCAAAGTTATGTTCAGCGCTATATCTCAGCTAAAAATGACAGGGATGCTAAGCGGTCCACGTGGATGGGAAGTTTACTTTACGTGCCGGTTTCAGCAATCTTTTTTTTCATTGGTACAGCATTATTTTCCTTCTATCAGTCGCAGCCAGGATTGCTTCCAGATAATATCGCGGCTGACAGCGTATTTCCTTACTTTATTGTCAAAGAATTACCAGTCGGTCTTACAGGGCTCTTAATCGCATCAATATTTGCCGCAGGCATGAGTACACTTTCTACCAGTATCAATAGCTCTGCGACCGTGATCCTATCGGATCATTATAAAAAATACATCAAACCTAATGCTCCGCAAGAAAAGGACATGAAAGTCTTGAGGACTTCTTCCTTTCTCATGGGAATAATTGCCATCTTGGTTGGTTTGGCATTCAATGGAGTCGATAGTGCGTTGGATGCTTGGTGGGCACTGGCTTCTATTTTCAGCGGTGGTATGCTAGGATTGTTCCTTCTGGGAATGATAGTTCCAAATTGCAAAAGCAACAATGCTGTAGTAGCTGTGCTCGTTGGAATAGTAGTGATAGCATGGGCTAGTTTATCGGGCATTTGGGTGACATGGGGTTTTCCAGAGGGACTATCCAACCCGCTTCACACCAATATGACGATCGTATTAGGCACATGTAGCATTTTCTTAACAGGATTTTTATTGTCATTAATTATGAAATCTAAATCTTAAGGGAAAAATTGACCATTTAAATAGTAAAATTTCGGATTCAGGTTTTGATACCCTAAATTCAAAATCCTAGTTTTTAAACACTAATAACCTCAAATAACAATTCAATGAAAGACTCTGAAAAACCAAATTCTGGACAGTCCAGAAGGGAGTTCATAAAAAATGCAGCTTTGGCTTCTTCATTTTTTATTGTACCAAGGAATGTTTTAGGCGGAGTGGGATATACCGCACCTTCTGATCAACTTTTATTGGCAGCTATCGGTGCTGGTGGAAAAGGTGCCAGCGATATCGAACTTGCTTCTGTAGGTGGAAGAGAGCGTGTTGTTGCGCTTTGTGACGTTGATTTCTCTGGAACTGCCAAAAGATCAGTAGAAAACTTCCCAGATGCCAAGCTTTATGCTGATTACAGAATCATGTTGGAAGAAATGCCTGAAATCGATGCATTGACCATTTCTACTCCAGATCACGTGCACGGTCCTGCTGCGAAATTCGCCATGGATAGAGGCAAACACGTTTATGTTCAAAAGCCAATGACTCACAACATCAGAGAGGCAAGATTGCTTACTCAATTGGCTAGAGATAAAAAAGTGGTGACTCAAATGGGTAACCAAGGTGGATCTAATCCACTATTGAAATTGGTTCAGAAATGGATCGATGAGGATAAAATCGGAGCTGTATCTAAAGTTCAAATCTGGACCAACAGACCTGTATGGCCTCAAGGTGGCCCTTTCCCTCAGCCAGACCCAAGCAAAAAGCCAGATGCTTTGGATTGGGACCTTTGGTTAGGCCCATCTCCTGAAATCCCTTATACTCCAAACTTGCATCCATTTAGCTGGAGAGGCTGGTGGAACTATGGAACTGGCGCTTTGGGTGATGTAGGATGTCACTTGATCGATATTCCATTCAGAACTTTGGGGCTTCACTACCCAACAGATGCAGAATGCTCTGTAGGTTCTGTTTATAGTGGTATGTGGACTGCGGATTACCATCCTGATGGATGCCCTGCTTCTTCATTCATTACACTTCACTTTGGAGCAACTCCAAAAAGCAAGTCTCCAATCGAGATGACTTGGATGGATGGCGGTATCAAGCCTGCTCACCCAGAAATCATCCCTGCTGATGATGATATCGGAGGAACAGGTTCTGCAAATGGTGTATTGATCATTGGTGAAAAAGGAATTATCTCTACCAACATCAATGACTCTTCTCCTTTGATGCCAAAACTTTATTTGAATGATGGAACTGTAGAAATGGGACCACAGTCTGAAGAAGGTTTTGAAAGAGAATATGGTCACCAAAGACTTTGGGTAGATGCTTGTAAGGCTGGATTTGGAAGTACTGAGCACAAAGGCTTGACTTCTTCTTTCGACTACGCTGGACCAATGACTGAAACTGTATTGATGGGCAACCTTGCAATCAGAAGCTTCTTGTTGAGAAGAGAAAATGAAAAAGGTCAAATGGAATTCTTCGGTAGAAAGAAATTGCTTTGGGATGGTGAAAACATGAGAATCACCAACCTCGAGGAGGCAAATCAATTCGTTGGAAGAACCTATAGAAAAGGATTTGAGGTTTAATTAAACCTCTGCCAAATAAAAAGCCGGATCTTATTAGAATCCGGCTTTTCTATTTTTCAGCTCATTTATCAAGCCAATTTCTTAAATAATCCGTCCATGATTTCTGCCGCTTGCTGAGCCGCTTTTTGTGGTTTCAAAGCTGTATCAGAAATCCCAGAAACTACCCGGGTAATATCGTGATCAACTTTGCCTTTTTCTTTCCATTGATCGAAAGAGGCAGCTGTGATATAAGCAGAGAAATTATGATGCCCTGATCCCGGTCTTTCACCGATAATATGCACAATCCCATTTTTGTTTTTCTGGCTTTGGGATGAACCGAAAAGTACTTCCCCAGTCGCATATCCTGCCCTGACTCTTCCGTGCGTATAAAGAATAGGCTCAGAGCTGACTTTATATCCCATATTCTCCAAGTTGCCTTTTAACTCAATCAAAAATGGAGTCAAATGCCCTTCATCCATTATAGCTCTCGCGTTTAATCCATCCGAAATCACCAATTGAATATCCGGTGATTCTCCATCCCATGTCGATTGCATTGCCTCCAATTTACCCACTGCATCATCACTCAAAACTTCTCCTGATTCGGGATGATATACATAATCTTTCCTATCCTTTGATTTGGTCAAAAGAGGAACAGCTGCAGGAATTAACTTCACAAAATCAGGAGTCATTTCCGTCCAAAGGCTTTCCTTTGCATCCTCATACAAGGCATGGATTTTTTTATCAAGTTCCGGCTCCAAATCCCAGGCATTCTCACCGAAACCCTGGGCAATCGGAACACCTCGATCTTCAATTTCAGCAATGGTTTTTCTTCCTTCTGCAACAATTTCCTCTCTGGTTCTTAAATCCCCTTTGGCCATGCGATATTGATAGTACACCCAGGTTGGGTCACCGAAATTGGCGGTAGGTTTATTATCCTCTCCGATGATTTCGATTTTCTTGAAGAAATCCCACATCGAATCATTGATTTTGTATCCAAACTGCTCTCGGACTTTCACATGGTTGTAAAAACCCGTTGTCAAATAGCTCAGCATGGGATCATTTTTGGTAGGAAGAGCCATCAAATAGGCGGGATTTGCTGGCATGATCTGTTCAATACACCAATCCAAATCATCCAAAGTCACATCCATATGCAAGGTAGAGCAAACGTCTAGACCAATAGTCAAGCCATGAAGTTTACCCATCGCTGTATCTTCCAGACAACATCTCACCAACTGTTCTTTGGATTTGAAAACTTCTGGTCCGATAAAACCTGCCACATCATTCACATGAACCCAAGGCGTATTTTCAGGAGTCTTTCTTTCAGCAAGTCGATATTTCAAAGCTCTGACGAAACCATACTTCCTTGATTCATGGACCAGCATATCAAAGCCTTCTCCATGTCCGTTGGTAAAATCAGCCCCCTGTCCTGTTTCTGCATACAAACCAAATTGCCCATTTCGGCTATCCATATGCTCATTCATTTTAGCAATGGTCACATCGAAGGTTTGATTTGCATTTACCGTCCCTGCCAAACTCTGAAACCAAATTCCTGAGGTACCTGGGTAGATTTTCTCTGCCTCAGATTGGACATCAATATGAGAAAGGACACAATTTGATATGGTCTTTTCCAAACCAAAAGTCGTAATTACATCATAGAGTGCTTTTTCGATCTCTGCCACAGATTTTGGATCACTAGAAACTGGGTTGGTTCCCAACACCAAATCCCCTACTCCATAGGACCAAGCATCAAAAACCTGCCATACGATATCTGTAGGGTTATCAGTTGGAGAATTCGGCTGAACACGAGCACTCATATAGCCTTTGCTTCCTATCTGAGTCCCTGGAATTGGGTTGAATACCTTTTGTCCTACCTTTATCAATTCCTCATTGCTCATTAGCTTGACCACGCAAGCTATGATATCGCTATTTAGAGCAGGCATGATTTCTTTGATACTTGGTTCTGGCTGGGTTAGGATAAAATCCTTCAATTCGCCAACAGTCCAGGAATCAAGGTCGGGGTTTTTCTCAGTTGTATTTTGAATCAAGTCATACAACTCATCACTAAAAAGACTTTGCTTATTCAAGTCTCCAACTCTGGTATTGGCCAATAAAATCCTAGAATTCTTTCTGGTTTCAGATGATTCAGCCGCAACTCCCAAGGTTTGATCACCTTCTTTGAATTCATTGGCAGCACCAATGATTTGTCGAAATAGGGTCTGATTGAAATCTCCAGTAGTCCTTTTGATATATGAAAATATATCCTCACCTGATTTCAATTGATCTATAACAGGAGGATCCATAGACACTACATTTTTGGTAGATGAACTGAAACCACAAGAATTAAAAACGACTACAGAAGTACCGAGAATACCCATTTGAGCCAAGAATTCTTTCCGGCTGATTTTTCTATTCATGATTGTTGATTTACAAAATTGGAGTTTAAAAATGGGCTTATTGTATCAACTCTAAAATCAGATTAGAAAGTAGCCAGAAATCTGATTTTTTACAAAAATCCATGGACTGACTTTTTCTTGAGACGAGAAATAAATTTTCGCTAAACAAAAAATAACAAGTAATTAAATCTATACTCAAGAAAATTTACCTAATTTTTTATCTAATTACTAATTAAACCTTTGAGACCAGCTTAAGTCTAAAACCTAACCAATCCTTACTCTTAAATTCTTTAAACAATGATTAAAAAAATTAGCATCGCCATTTTGGTAATCTTAGTATTAATCCAATTCATTCCAGTTGAAAAAAATGATTCTGGAGACCAGCAATTCAACATTTCCAATAATTATGAAATCCCCGGAAATGTCCAGACTATTCTAAAAAATGCCTGCAATGATTGTCACTCCAATCAAACGGAATATCCATGGTACAGCAAAATTCAACCTGTTGGATTTTGGCTAAACAACCACATTCAGGAAGGAAAGGGACATTTGAATTTTTCCGAATTCACCAACAGACCACTGGCATATCAAAATCATAAATTGGAAGAAACCATAGAGATGGTAGAGCAAAATGAGATGCCGATACCTTCCTACACCTATTTGGGATTACATCCTGAGGCGAATTTGTCAGAAGGCGAAAAACAGGAAATTATCGACTGGGCCAAATCACAAATGGCTATGCTAAAAGCTACCTATCCGGCTGACAGTCTGGTAATGAGAAGAAGACAGTAGAAAGAAGGGACCATGAGTCCCTTTTCTTTTTATCAAATTGGGGGTATTTTTCAGAATGAAAGAATTTTTAGACAAAGAAGTCCGCTGGGGAATCCTAGGTGTAGGAAATGTTTGTGAAGTAAAATCCGCTCCAGCCATGAACTTGATCCCAAAAAGCCGAATCGCCGCGGTCATGCGTAGATCTGAAGAAAAAGTAAAAGACTATGCTCAAAGACATGGAATCCAGAAATGGTATACGGATGCCATGGACCTAATCAATGATCCAGAGGTTAACGCTATTTACATTGCCACTCCTCCCAATGCCCATGAGGAATTGACAAGATTGGCGGCAGAGGCAGGCAAACCTGTCTATGTAGAAAAGCCAATGGCAAGAACATTTAAGGAATGTGAAAGAATGATAGATTCTTGTGATAAAGGAGGAGTTCCTCTATTTGTAGCTTATTACCGCAGAGCCCTGCCCCATTTTGTCAAAATCAAAAAACTGATTGAGGCAGATGAAATTGGCGATATACGGACTGTTCACATCAATCTGAAGCAAATCGTTGAACCTGAGATCATTGCTCAGCTTGATGATAATTGGAGGGTGAACCCAGAAATTTCTGGAGGCGGCTATTTCTTTGACCTAGCCTCACATCAATTGGATCTATTGGCATTTTTCTTTGGAAAGATCACCCAAGCAAACGGATTCTGTAGCAATCAAGCTAGAGCCTATAACACGGAGGATATAGTAACGGGAAGTTTTGTTTTTGAAAGTGGAGTTTTAGGAACTGGAAACTGGTGTTTCACAAGTTCCAAAACTGCCGAAAAAGATGAAGTTATCATTGATGGAAGCAAAGGACAAATACGATTTGAAACTTTTGGAAAAGGAGAATTCTACTTGTTAAAAGACTTCCAAGAACCATTTCATTATCAAGTTGAACTTCCAAAGCACATCCAATACCCCTTAATAGAATCCATTGTCCATGAACTTTTAGGAACTGGCAAATGCCCCAGCAAAGGAGAAAGTGCTTCCAATACCAATTGGGCCATGGATCAATTGACAAAAATTAAAATTTGAAAAAATCTTAAGAAAAAATTAAGAAAGCCGAATTGACCCAAATTCGGCTTTTTCCGTTTACTTTTTTGAGTAATAAGAAATACTTCTCCAAGCTTTTAGAAAAGCAATATTTACATTAATTGAATTTTTTATTTAAGTTATTATTTTGAAAATCATTTTTTAATTAATTAAAAATAAAGAACAAAACCTTATCTAATTTTTTTACGATTCATTTATCAGAACCCTTTCTGATTTTATGAAAGATCTAAAGTTTGGCTCGATTTTAGTTTTAGTATGCATGCAGCCTTTTAATTGAGAACTGCATCTTCCTAAAAGAAGAACTAACCAACTTGTTTAACCCAATTATTCACTAAACCACAATTACTATGAAAAAGATCGAACCAAAAAGATGGCTTTTGCAACTGGTTGCGGGGCTTCTTATTCTAAGTTCTTTTGGCATATCAGATGCCAAAGCTGAAGATGATTATATAGGCGTTTCTTTTCAGGTTTTCTATGATGAGCTTGCTCCTTATGGAGACTGGGTGAGAGATGCTAGATATGGATACATTTGGTTACCTGCTGTTGGATATGATTTCCATCCTTACGGTACCAACGGACATTGGGCCATGACTGGCTACGGAAACACCTGGGTTTCCTATTATGACTGGGGCTGGGCTCCATTCCACTATGGAAGATGGTACTTTGATGATTTCTATCAAAGCTGGGCATGGATTCCAGGTTATGACTGGGGACCGGCTTGGGTTAGCTGGAGAACAGGTGGCGGATATTATGGATGGGCTCCGATGGGACCTGGGCTTTCAATAAGTGTGAGAGTTAATATTCCAAGCTTCCACTGGGTATTCCTTCCTTCCAGAAGAATCTATGACCATTATGGATATAGACATTATGTACATGGTGGTGGAAAAGTAAAAATCATCAACAAAACCAAAATCATCAATAATACTGTAGTCTATAACAACAACACCTATGTTTCTGGTCCAAGCCGAAGAGAGGTTGAAAGATCCACTGGTAGATCAGTACGAGTTTACGATGTAAACAGAGCCTCAAACCCTGGTAGATCTTCAGTTTCCCGAAACTCTGTGAACGTTTACCAGCCTGATCTGAGAACAGCAAGAGGAAGAACTGTTGACTCTAGACCATCCAGAGTAAGTACTCCTGATCAAGCTAGAACCAATAGAAGTGCTAGAGTCAATTCTTCAAGAAATGGCAATTCTAACTCAAGAGCAACCCAACCTTCCTCTAGAGGAAGTCAAGGAAACTCCAGAGTGGCAACTCCAAACTCTAATAGAAGTGTTGACAGATCTGCAGGTTCATCAAGAGGTCAAAATTCAGGGTTTGAAATGAAACCTTATTCTCAGGAAAAAGGAAGAACCACAGCTCCTACGAATAGAAATTCTAGAGTTCAGTCAAGCCCAAATTCTGGTAGCAGAACCACTACTCGTCCCCAAACACAATCTGCTCCACGCAGACAGGAGGTTCAGAGGCAGAGTTCTCCAAATAGAAATTCTACAGTAAACAGAGGTTCTAATTCATCCGGGAGATCTAACACCCGGACCTCTCCTCAAGTAGGCCGATCAAGTTCCTCAAGAACGTCTCCACAAGTTGGAAGATCCAGTTCTTCTAGAACTTCACCACAGGTGGGTAGATCAAGCTCTTCTTCCAGAACTAGTCCGCAGGTAAAAAGATCCAGCTCTCCTACAAGATCAAGTGGAGCTAGAACTTCTCCTCAAGTGAGTAGATCATCTTCTTCGAAAACTTCAGGTGCAAGAACCAGTAGTTCAAGAAGCTCTTCTTCCCGAACTTCAAAAAGTAGCTCATCCTCTAGAGGAAACACCCGTAATAACTAATCAAACAATAAACCAGCTAAAGTACGACTCATTGGGTCGTACTTTTTTTATGGGTTTTGTACAGGTTCTTTTTATCTTTTAGGTAGAAAAACCACCAAACCCAACATGAAAACCAAATTTACTTTCATACTCCTACTTTGGAGTACGGCGCTTTTTGCCCAAGACATCTTCACAGACAGCATTCCTATCAAGTTCAGAAACATCGGCCCCTATCGAGGTGGAAGATCTGTAACTGCAACTGGAGTAATCAATGATCCCCTCACCTATTATTTCGGGACTACAGGAGGCGGACTCTGGAAAACATCAGATGCTGGACAATATTGGGAAAATATCTCTGATGGATTTTTTGAAACTGGCTCTGTCGGAGCAGTAGCCGTTTCAGAAAGCAACCCTAACATTGTTTATGTGGGAATGGGTGAACATGCCCCAAGAGGTGTCATGACTTCATATGGTGATGGAGTTTATAAATCCACTGACGCTGGGAAAACCTGGGAAAAGCTAGGCCTTGAAAAAACTCAGCATATTTCCAGAATCCAAATTCACCCAACTAATCCTGACATTGTTTATGTAGCAGCTCAAGGAGCTTTGCATTCACCCAATCCTGACCGAGGCATATTTAAATCAACGAATGGAGGCGAAACTTGGGAGAAAGTTCTATTTGTAGACGAAAAAACTGGAGCTGTAGAGCTTTCCATGGACATGAATACTCCCGAAGTACTTTATGCCGCTATGTGGGAACATCAAAGAATACCTTGGCAAGTGATTTCTGGAGGCCCCGGATCAGGAATGTACAAATCCACAGATGCCGGTAAAACCTGGAAAAAAATCGAAAAGGGACTTCCTGATGAATTGGGAAAAATGGCTATCTCGGTCAGCCGAGCAAATTCAAATAAAGTATATGCTTTGATAGAAAGCGATACCGAAAAGGATTTGGGAGGTTTATTCGTTTCAGACAATGCCGGAGAAAGCTGGAATTGGGTCAATAAAGACAATCGATTAACGCAAAGGGCTTGGTATTACATTGAAGTTTTCGCAGACCCAAATGATGAAAACACAGTGTACGTCCAAAGTGCTCCGATGCTAATGTCATATGATGGTGGTAAAACTTTTGAAACCATGGATGCAGCACATGGAGACTACCATGATCTTTGGATCAATCCTCACAATTCCAAAAATATGATTCTGGCAGATGATGGAGGCGGATCTATCACGTTTAATGGAGGGAAAACTTGGTCCACCCAAAACAATATGCCAACAGCCCAGATCTACAGAATCAATACGGACAACCAGTTTCCTTACAGAATCTATGGAGGTCAACAAGACAATACTTCTCTGGTTATTAGCTCAATGGCCTTGGGAAGAGGAAGTATCTCTCAAGAAAACTGGAATTATTCTGCTGGAGGAGAATCTGCATTTTTAGCCTTTGATCCGGATAATCCAAGGTATGTGCTCGGAGGAAGCTATTTGGGAACAATAGAGGTATTGGATATGGAGAATCAAGCCTCCACCAATATCATGATCGAGCCTATTCAATACTTGGGAAGGGAAACCAAGGACATGAAATACCGCTATAATTGGAATGCTCCAATCATTTGGTCACAACATGAACCAAACACTTATTATCATGGAGCCCAATACCTTCTCAAAACTTCAGACATGGGACAAAGCTGGGAGGTGGTTTCACCGGATTTGACTCGAAATGAAAAAGAAAAGCAAGGAAAAGGTGGTGCTCCTTATACGAATGAGGCTGTTGGGGCTGAAAATTATGGAACGCTTGCCTATGTGATTGAATCACCACATGCAAAGGGAGAGATCTATACTGGAAGCGATGATGGCCTAGTTTACTTGACAAAGGATGGTGGTGAAAACTGGGAAAATATTACTCCAAAAGGATTGGAAGAATGTCTGATCAATGCAATTGAGATTTCTCCATCAAATCCGGGAACCGTTTACATCGCCACCACCCGATACAAATTCAACGATTATACCCCTGGCATTTACAAATCAACTGATTATGGAAAGTCTTGGAAAAACATCAGTTCCGGAATTCCTTATGGAGCCTTTACGAGAGTGGTAAGAGAAGATACTGAAGATGAAAATCTGCTTTTCGCGGGAACGGAGTTGGGAATCTACATTTCCAAAGATGGAGGAAACAACTGGAATCCATTCCAGTTAAATCTACCAATCACTCCGATCACAGATTTGAAAATTGCCCACAATGATCTGATTGTCGCTACCGCAGGAAGATCATTTTGGATTCTGGATGATCTGAATGTAGTGAGAGAATTAGATGGAAATAAAAAAGGCCTAGAGTTATTTTCTCCAGACCCCACATTACTTGGCAATTGGTATAGTGCCATGAATGGGAATTTGAAAGGATTTAAAGGCACATCTCCTTTGGAAGGAATTAATCCAGCTAATGGGATGGTAATTTATTACAATCTACCTGATGACTTCAGCGATTCCACTGAGTTGACTTTGGAGATTACTAATAAAAAGGGAGAACTAATCCGTAAAATCTCATCCAAAAAAGACCCAAGCTTTTCTCGATGGGATGGCGGTCCTCCTGCTGAGCCCACATTAGGCACAGACAAAGGATTAAATCGATTCGTTTGGGACTTAAGACATTCTACCATGCCTGGAGTACCAGGTGTTTACATCGAATCAAATTACAGAGGACACAAGGCTATTCCGGGAACTTATCAACTTACACTTAAAGCTGGAAATCAAGCACTTAATTCAGAGGCTGAAATTGTGGACCTACCTAGCTACGGACTATCTGAGGCCAATTATCAGGCCTATGATCAATTTATGTCTGCCGGTGAAAAAGAAGTGAAAACCATGCATGACATGATCAATAAGGCGAAGGACCAACAAGACAAGTTGCATGAACTTTTGAAATCACTTGAAGGAAAAAAAGGGTATGAAGCATTGATAGCCAATGGAAAAAAACTAGAATCCCTTCTAAAAGAATGGGATGAAAAAATGATCCAAAGGAAATCCACGGCTTACGACGATGTGGAAAATTTTGAAAATAAGTTTACTGCCAACTTCCTGTTTATGCTCAATCATTCCGACAGTTCCATCCCAAAAGTCAACGATGGCACTTTAAAGCGCCACGAAGAATTGATGGAAGAATGGGATGATTTGAAAGAAGAAGGAGAAAATCTTCTAAACAAAGACATTCCGGCATTTGAAAAATTAGCTCAGCAAGCTGGCTTGGGTATTTTATTCGTGAAATAAGATCAAATTCTTAACAAGAAAAGTGTAATCTATTCTACTAGAATTGATTACACTTTTTAATTTGGAGTTTACTTTTGAAACCTACAAACCTATCTATCCCTTTTGAAAAATCCCATTCTACTTTTTCTGTTATCATTAATTTTTCTCTCCAGCTGCTCTCAAAAGCCAAAAGAAAAACCCAATGTGATTGTCATTTTAATAGATGATATGGGCTGGGCAGACTTGTCAAGTTTTGGAAACCAAGATGCAAAAACCCCCAATATTGACCGGTTGGCTGCTGAAGGAATCGCCTTTGAGCAGTTTTATGTAAACTCACCCATCTGCTCACCATCCAGGGTGGCAATTTCCACAGGTACCTATCCGCAACGCTGGAATATTACATCCTATCTCTCTGATAGAAATAGCAATCAAGAACGCGGAATTGCCAATTGGTTGGACCCAAATGCTCCAATGCTTGCCAGAAGCCTAAAAGATACCGGATACACCACAGGGCATTTTGGAAAATGGCACATGGGAGGCCAGCGTGATGTCGCTGAAGCTCCTTCTATCTCGGACTATGGGTTTGACCAATCCCTGACCAATTTTGAAGGCATGGGAGCAAAACTTCTTCCTCTTACCAAAGACGAAACAGGGAAAGTAGGCAAGATTTGGGCAGAAGCGGAAATCTTGGGAGAACCGGTAACTTGGATGCAACGGTCAGAAATCACCACTGGATTTATTGACAGAGCCATATCATTTATTGCAGAAGCGGAAAAGGATGACAAACCATTTTATGTAAACATTTGGCCCGACGATGTGCACAGTCCATATTGGCCCCCATTTGAAGAATATGGAGTAGCCAAAGAAAAAGGGAAGAGAGGTCTATATTTGGCAGTGCTGGAAGCCATGGATCAGCAATTTGGAAAATTGTTTGAATTCCTAGAATCCGATCCTAAACTCCGGGAAAACACCATGGTAATCTTTTTCTCAGACAATGGCCCGGAACTGGGCGCTGGCCAAGCCGGTAATTTGAAAGGGTACAAGACCCATCTGTATGAAGGCGGAATCCGCTCCTCTTTGATTATTTGGGGACCGGGATTTATAGATAAAAAAGCAAAGGGAACAAGAAATAAAACCTCTGTATTTTCTGCAATTGACATAATGCCCTCCATTTTGGAATTCACCGATACAGATAGACCAGAGAATATGAATTTGGATGGGGAAAATCTCCTTGAAACATTACTTGGCAAATCTGAAAGCTCCAGAAAAGCCCCGATTTTTTATAGTCGGCCTCCGGATCGCAAGAATTTTTATGGAATAGAAAACCTCCCTGATTTAGCAATACGAGAAGGGAATTGGAAGCTTCTTTGTGATTACGATGGTGCAAGACCCGAACTTTATGATATCGTGAATGACCCGGGAGAAACTCAAAACCTCGCCACAAAAGAAACTGAAATCACCAAAGCGATGTCGGAAAAAGTTGTTTCTTGGTATAAATCCATGCCTAACTTAAAAGAATAAACCTTCTTTGATTTTTTTTGATTCCTTCTTTTCATTTACAGAATAAAATTCTGTTTTACCCAATTTTATTACCTTTGCGATTCGTTTTGAAAAAATAAATCAGGACCAACCACCAAACTTAAGTCCCTGAAATCAAACCTATTCCATGAAAAAATATTTAAACCTGTTCGATTTTTCTCAAAAAGTCGATTACAAAACTGAAATCCTATCCGGCCTAACTGTGGCCATGGCCTTGATTCCAGAGGCAGTAGCATTTGCATTTATCGCAGGGCTTTCTCCCCTTACAGGCCTTTACGCAGCTTTTATGATGGGCTTGGTCACTTCCATTTTCGGAGGTAGACCTGGAATGATTTCAGGGGCGACCGGAGCTGTAGCAGTTGTTTTGGTCACCTTAGCTGCTTCCCACGGGGTGGAATATATCTTTGCCACGGTCATTGTAGCTGGATTACTTCAGGTAGCCGCAGGTACTTTGAGAATGGGGAAATTAATCCGCCTGGTTCCACAGCCCGTAATTTTCGGATTTGTGAACGGACTAGCTATCATCATTTTCATGTCTCAATTGGATCAATTCAAGGGAGCTGATGGAAATTGGCTGACTGGACAAACGCTCTATATCCTTTTAGCCCTTGTTGGATTGACCATGTTGATTATCTGGGGGCTTCCAAAAATCACCAAAGTAGTTCCAGCATCCTTAACAGCAATTTTAACTGTATTTGGCTTGGTTACTCTTTTGGGAATCGACACGAAAACTGTTGGTGATTTGGCTTCTATCAAAGGGGGCTTCCCTCCTTTCCATATTCCTGCTGTCCCATTTTCTTTTGAAACTCTGCAGATCATTTTCCCATATGCCGCGGTTGTTGCAGGAGTTGGTTTAATCGAAAGTTTACTGACTCTGAACATTGTCGATGAGATCACTGAAACCAGAGGTCGAGGAAACAAAGAAGCAGTAGCACAAGGAACTGCGAACATTCTTTCAGGTCTTTTCTCCGGAATGGGCGGATGTGCGATGATTGGACAAAGCTTGATCAATATTTCTTCTGGTGCTAGGGCAAGACTTTCTGGAATCGTTGCCTCAGTAATGCTTTTGGTATTCATTATGTTTGGATCCAGCTTGATTGAACAAGTCCCTATGGCAGCATTGACAGGTTTGATGATCATGGTTTCTATCGGAACATTTGAATGGGCCAGCTTGAAGACCTTTACCAAAATGCCTAAATCAGATGTGTTCTTAATGGTCTTGGTTACCCTTGTCACAGCAGTTTTACACAATCTTGCATTGGCAGTTTTAATTGGAGTAATTCTAGCAGCACTTTTCTTTGCTTGGGACAATGCAAAAAGAATCCGAGCGAGAAAATTTGTAGACGATCATGGCGTCAAACATTACGAAATGTTTGGGCCACTTTTCTTTGGTTCCATCACTGCTTTCAATGAGAAATTCGACGTATTGAATGATCCAGAGGAAGTGGTTATTGATTTTGCAGAGAGCCGAGTGGTTGACATGTCTGCCATTGAAGCTTTGAACAAAATCACAGAACGATATCTCAAAGTCGGTAAAAAGGTTCATCTCAAACATTTGAGCCCGGACTGTCGAAAACTAATCGAAAAAGCGGATTCTATTATTGATGTCAATGTAATGGAAGACCCGACCTACAAATTGGCGGTAGACAAAATTTAATAGTCTCCAGACGACAGTCAACAGTACACAGAAGGCGCAATGAATTTTATCAATGCGCCTTTTATTTTATCCATAAGGTATTATCAATAATCAGGAACTGAGTCACCACTCGCTTGGTTTTACAATCAAATCAAATGAGGAATAAACCGAATTATGGTATATTCCTAAACCAATCAGAAAAGGGATATATGAGTACAGCCCAAGCGAGTCCACAGGTAAAAAAAGTTCTCCCAATGATCCTGGCGACCGCGATTTTTATGCAAATGCTGGATTCCACAATTTTGAACACTTCCCTTCCAGCGATTGCAAAAGATTTGAATGAATCTCCTCTGAACATGCAAAATGCCATTGTCAGTTATGTCCTGACTCTGGCGCTCTTTATGCCAGTCAGTGGTTTTTTGGCTGATAAATTTGGCACTAAGAAAATCTTTATTCTTGCCTTGTCTCTATTTGCAGCAGGCTCACTTTTTTGTTCTCTTTCTCAAGATTTAAATCAATTGGTAGCAGCCAGAATCATTCAGGGATTGGGAGGTAGTTTGATGACTCCTGTGGGTCGATTAACCCTAATTAAAACCTATCCGAAAAATGAACTGGTTCAGGCAATGAACTATGCGATTGTACCTGCCTTGATTGGACCAGTTTTGGGCCCACTGGTCGGAGGATACATGGTGGATTACCTTTCTTGGCACTGGATCTTTCTAATCAATCTTCCGATTGCATTCATTGGAATTGTGCTGAGTTTGAAATTCATGCCTGATTATACATCAAAGATTCTAAGTTTTGATCTGAAAGGATTCTTGATTTTTGGAGCTGCCTCTTTCCTTCTTTCAGTTTCCTTAGAACTATTAGGAAACTCCGTCCAGATCACTCCGATTCTTTTATTTTTCCTTTTGGGCTTTTTGATGCTTTACTTTTATTACCGACATGCCAAAAAAGAAGAGAATCCCATATTTCCTTTGAACCTCTTTCAGGTAAGAACCTTCCGGGTCGGAATTGTTGGTAATTTAGCCACCCGATTGGGTATTAGCTCTGTTCCATTGCTTTTGCCTTTAATGATTCAAATTGCCTACGGTCAAAGTGCAGTGGTTTCTGGTTGGATTGTAGCTCCAATGGCCTTGACAGCCATGTTGGGGAAATCAGTAGTGATCCGAATTCTCAATCGTTTTGGTTACAGAAACACTTTAATGGCCAATACCTTCATCATCGGTATTTTGATCTGCTCATTTGCAATCCCTGGAATTCACAGTTCCATTTACTGGCATATCCCAATTATTGCTGTTTTGGGTTTTTTCAACTCCATCCAGTTCACCTCAATGAACTCAATATCCATTGCAGATTTGCGTTCTTATCATACTTCCAGTGGGAATTCGCTTCTATCTGTCAACATGCAATTGGCAATTGGATTTGGAGTAGCCTTTGGATTGGTTGTATTGAAGCTGTTTGAGGGAGATACCAAACTGATTCACAATGAAATCCACAATGCATTCCGATACACCTTCCTTGTCATTGGGGGATTGACAATACTATCGGGGTTGGTATTTAGAAGACTTCATTTCCGAGACGGAGAAAACCTCCAAACTAAGGAAGCTTAAGCAACGGTAATTACTTTTATTAGGGTATAACCGTCCTTGAGATTTCCATCTACTGAATCTGCCATATTTCCGTCCAAACTACCTCTAAATATCCCATCTCTTTCATTGGGTGTGTCTTCTTTTCCTCTGTATCCTGAACTAGCATACACCTCCGAAGTTATTGCCTCAGGGAAAGCAATTTGAGTAGTCAAAATAATATCCCCTTCCTTCATTACATCCAAATGAATGTGCGGTGCCCTTCCTGGATACCAACCCGGAAAAATGCTGATAAAAGAAACCTCTCCGTTCTCATTGGTAGTCTGCCTACCTCTCAAAAAATGTTCATTGTTTAGATCTTTTTGCTGTAAGCGATTGCCTCCATATTCAGAGTAATACCCTTCCGCATCGCAGTGCCAAACATCCACGTGTACTCCCGACAAATTTCCACAAGACTCAGATTGACTTTGAACTTTGAGATTGATTAAAAGTGCGACTCCTTTCCGATCTCCAATAATATTGGCGCGCATCAATTCAGCGGGAGTTTTTATAGGAAATGGCCCACGGGTCTCTCTTGGTGAAAGTTCACAATTATCTTTTCCTCCATTCAATTGGCCACCTTTAGACTCGCAGCCTGCTATGGGTAAAGCCACAATTCCTCCAAATCCGGCAAGCGTTTTCCTAATAAAATCTCTCTTCTTCATCTGCACTTTGGGTTTAGAAAATAAAAATTACTGAATTTCAACCACTTAAACTCATTTTCTCAGAATAAAAAATCCAAGCATTTAACTACCTAAAAAAGGATTGAAGCCTTTGGTTCCATTTCCTGAATGATTTGAGTATTTTTCTAAAATGAAACAGTTCTTTTTCCTTCTAACAGGATTTTTTCTGGGATTTAAAGCTTTTTCCCAAGATGTCTATTTCTCAGTCAATCAGATTGGCTTTTTACCAATGGACACCAAAAAAGCAATTGTTTTTTCTCCTGAGAAAATAAAAAACAATATTCATCTAATTCAATATCCAGATTCAGTCTCCATTATTAAAATCAAACCAAAACCTTTAGAATCAGGAGTTTGGGGAGACTTCAATTATTATGAAATTGATTTTTCAGAAATAGAAAATGAAGGAGATTATTTCCTTTGGCATTCAGCAAGTGAAAACTCCTCTCCTATATTCAAAATTGGGTCAAAAGCCTACCAAGGTTATCAGGAAGACCTGCTTCACTTTATGCGTCAGCAGCGATGTGGTTACAATCCCGTATTGGACATGGTTTGTCACGAAAAAGATGGGAGAAGCTTCTTTGGTCCGATGCCAGACAGTACCTATGTAGATGCTTCCGGGGGTTGGCATGATGCTGGGGATCAATTGAAATACCTTATCACGAGCAGTTATGCCACAGGACATATGTTGATAGCCTACACCTTATTCCCTGATCAGTTTGAGGACAAAGTAAATGCATTAGGACAAGATGGAAAAAATGGAATGCCAGACGTTTTGGATGAGGCTAAATGGGGTTTAGACTGGCTTCTGAAGCTTCACCCAGCTCCAGATCAACTCATCCATCAAATAGCTGATGATAGAGATCATAGAGGTTTTAAAATTCCAAATCAGGACAATTCTGATTACGGCTGGGGAGCAAACTCTTATCGAGCAGCCTATTTCGCCACCGGGAAGCCGCAGGGACTCATGCAATATCAAAGTGAAAGCAACGGCATGGCCAATATCGCAGGTCGATCCGCAGCTGCCTTGGCTTTGGGAGCAAGAATCTGGAAAGAAATAGATGAGGCTTATTCCATCCGTTGCCTCGAAGCCGCAAAAAGTCTTTATGCATTGGGTAGAAAGTATGAAGGTGTGCAGCAAGGGAATTCCTATGGCGCTCCCTATCGGTATAATGAAGAAACTTGGAACGATGATATGGAATGGGCTGGAGCCGAGCTTTTCAAAGCGACAGGAGAACAATCCTATCGGGATCAAGCAAAAGAATATGCTTTACTAAGCTCCAATGAAGACTCTTGGACAGTCAAAGACTCAGCATCCCATTACCAGCTCTATCCTTTCATCAATTTGGGACATTTCTCACTTCATGAGGTGGTGGAACCAGAATTTCAAAAGACTTTGGAGACCTTCTATCAAGAAGGCATTGAATATACGCTCACAAAATCCAAGACCAGTCCTTTTGAGGTCGGTATCCCCTTTATCTGGTGCTCCAACAATCTGATGACAAGCCTTGCTACTCAATTGATCTTGTATGAGAAAATGAGTGGAAACAAACAATACCAGCCTTACCTGACAGCACAACGCGATTGGCTTTTTGGAAAAAACCCCTGGGGTACTTCCATGTTTACTGGTATCCCTGAAAAAGGCGATTTTCCAGTCTATGTTCATACTGCTCCATATGTTATGTTGGGCTTAGAAATTCCAGGTGGATTGGTAGATGGCCCTATTTTCAGGACGATCCATTCCGGCTTAATCGGATTGACCTTGGAAAGACCGGATGACTATGAGGGAAGACAAAATCCATTTGTTGTATATCATGATGCTGTGGGCGACTATAGCACTAATGAACCTACCATGGACGGAACTGCCGGCTCAATTATTTTGATGACATATTTTAGCAAAAACTGAATCTATGATTGTTAATAACAACCCTATCCAAGGTGTAATTTTTGACATGGACGGAACTCTGGTAGATAGCATCCCCTATCATCTTCAGTCCTGGATAATCTTTTTGGAGAAAAATGGAATTACCATTCGAGAAGAGGATTTCCATGCCCAAAATCATGGAACTTTGCAGGAAATGATCATGAGATTTTTTCCGAATGAAAAATCCGCTGATAGAATCTATGAGTTGGGAGAAGAAAAAGAGGAAACGTTCAGGGAGCTTTATAGACCACACATGAAAGAGGTGCCTGGTGTGACACCTTTTCTGAAAACTTTATCCAATCAAAACAAGTCCATTCACCTAGCCACTATGGGTGAACAGGATAATATTGATTATACGATAGATCATATTGATATCCGATCATTTTTTCAAAGCCTGACAGGTGGACATGAAGTAAAAAATGGAAAACCTGATCCGGAAATCTTCTTAAAAGCATTGGACAAAGCCCAAATTCAGGCCGAAAATGCAATTGTTTTTGAAGATTCATCAGGAGGAATTAGAGCCGCATTGGGAGCTGGAATCCCAGTTTTTGGAATAGCAACAACCCATACTCCCCAAGAGTTGGAAAATATGGGTTGTCAAAAAGCTTTTCTAAATTTTGATGAAGCTTTGAATTACTTCTATTAAGAATTAATCCACTAGTGTAAAGACCATCTGGCGGAATTTCCAGCCAGTTTGGTCTCCGTTTCCTGAACCAGAGGTCTGTTTGAAAATCAAACCAATCATATTGAGCTCAGGATCTGCGAAGTATTGGGTATTGAAATAACCACCCCAATCGAAGGTCCCTTTACTACCTAAACCTCCGGTAGCTACTCCCTGATCAGTGACCACTCCAAAAGCCAAACCATAATATTTATCACCATTCATCAGGTCACCTACTTGATTTTTCATCATGGTCTGGATGGTTTGAGGGCTTAGAATTCTCATACCTTCCAACTCTCCTCCATTCAGGTACATTTGAAGAAACTTAGCGTAATCTGCAGTGGTACTGGAAAGCCCAGCTCCTCCTGAGAAAAAGCGTTTAGCTCCTTTTCTTGGATATTCAGGGTCGTAAAAGGTCACTGGGAAAGGGCCCCACTTGCCGTCTTTATAGGTCTGTACTGTCACCAAACGAGGTGCTTGGGCATTTGAAAGATAGAAACGGGTATCATTCATTCCCAATGGATCAAAGATTCTTTCCTTCAAAAACTGATCGAAAGGCATTCCTGAAACTACCTCAATAAAATAACCCAAAACATCCAATCCTTCGCTGTAGGTATATTTGCTACCCGGCTCATGATGCAAAGGCAGCTTGGCCAGTTTTTTCACGCTCTCCTCAATTGAGATATTCTCCGTAGTAAAAAGGTCAGTTATTCCTGCCTTTTGATAAATCATTTTCATTCGCTCATCTCCATCGATCATTCCATACCCCAATCCTGATGTATGGGTCAAAAGATGACGAATTGTGATCTCTTTGGAAGACGGCTTAGTATAAAAGGTCGTGTCGGAATATCTAAAACCCGCTAGAACTTGCGGATTTTTAAACTCTGGAATGTATTTGGAAATGGGATCATCTAGTCGAAATTTTCCTTCTTCCCATAAGATCATCACTGCAGTTGAGGTGATTGCTTTAGTTTGGGATGCGATCCTGAAAATATCATCCTTTTTCATCGCTCTTCCGTTGGCAACATCTGCCATTCCTTTTGCGCTATGGTAAACAAGCTTTCCATCTTTCATCACCATTGCCACAAGTCCTGGCACTTCTCCTTTTGCTACGGCATCCTCCAGCATTTTATCTAGCTTTTGAACTCTTTCGGGAATAATTCCCGGTACATTTTGGGAATAGGATGAAATTGAAAAAAGTAGTAAAAAGAAAAAGGTTAATCGGGTCTTCATGAGTTTAGGTTTTGGTTTGAAAAGTAAAATAAAATTTTGCCCTTCAATAACCTAAACATCTTATTTCAAAGACTCTAAAATCATGGATGCAGTAGTTTCAGAAGCTGAATTTTGACCGATTTTTTCAGCAATCAGATCATAGCCCTGAAGCATTTGACCTTTGTAAATCTGATTTCCCAAAATCTGCATCAGTTCCTTTTCAAGATTTGCCACAGAGAAGTTATCTTGAATCAATTCCTCCACTACTTCTTGCTCAGCAATCAAATTCACCAATGAAATAAAAGGCACTTTAATGACTCTCTTTCCTATCATATAGGAAATGGATGAAGTCTTGTAAACCACCACCTGAGGAACTCGAAACAAAGCTGTTTCCAATGTTGCTGTTCCCGAAGTCACAACAGCAGCGGTAGCGTGAGAAAGCAGGTCATAGGTTTGATTGTAAACTACTTTGATTCCTGCTTTTTTTGCAGGCTCATACAGTTCCGAAGGCAGGCTTTCCACCCCTGCAATTACAAACTGAGCATTGGGAAATTTGGGAACCAATTCCACCATTTTATCCAACATAGCTTCCAATTCCTGCTTTCTACTCCCCGGAAGTAGAGCGATAATCGGAGCATAACTCAACTCATTCTTTTGAAAGAAAAATGGATGGGGGCTAAACTTTTTGATTTCATCCAACAAGGGATTCCCCACATAATTGACCTGCATATCGAACTTTTGAAAAAATGTCGGCTCAAAAGGAAGAATGCTGTAGATCTGGTCTGTAAAAGCTTTCAGTTTTAAAGCTCGCTTTTGATTCCAAGCCCAAACTTTTGGCGGAATGTAATAATGCACCGGGATTCCATTCTCTTTTGCAAAAGCTGCAATCTTCATATTGAATCCACCGTAATCCACTAAGATTATGGCATCAGGTTTCCATTGAAGAATATCATTTTTGACGAGTTTGAGGTATTTAAGAACCTTTCGAAAACCGAAAACCACCTCAATAAATCCCATCAAAGCAACTTCCGAGTAATCAACCGCCAAAACCACTCCTGCTTCCTGAGAATAAGAACCACCCATTCCTCTCAATTCAAGACTCGAGTCTTTCTCCTTTAAGGCCAAGACCAAATTGGAGGCGTGAAGATCACCGGACCGTTCACCTGAAATGATGTAGATTTTTTTGTTTTTGTTTACCACAGAGTTCAAGTATGAAATATGTAAGTAGTTAACGGTAAGTGGTAAGTAGTACTTCCGAAACTCAGGCTATTTTACAAAACAAATTGGCTTTTGAAATCATAGCGTTGAGTTTTTGATTTATTATTTCACAGGAATTTATTATTAAATCCTGGTCTTTTTCATTCACCAACTTACAGTCAAATGCGACCTCAATCCAATGCTTTGTTTCATATTGCTCAGCATCCGCATCATTAAGTTTGGAAATAAAGTGATTAACATACCTCCTCTTCGCCCAGCTTTCGGCAATTTGAGCTCCAACTGATCTAGATGACCTTCGTATTTGATCTGTTAACGAAAATTTTTCTTCTGCTGGAAATCCTTTAGAAATAGAATAAACATCTTTCGCAAGTTGTCGAGATAGTTTATAGACATCTAATTCATAATAAAAATTAACATAAGCCATAATTACAATAAACAATTTTTACTGCTTACAACTTACTACTTACGAATTAGACATCCTAGTCACCGAAATACTCCACAAAATTCCTTGGAGTTTCATAAAGGGTTAGCTTGTAAAGGCCACCGTGAGGGGTGATTTTCTCAACCGCAGGCTGAAGAATTTTCCAGAATTCCATGATCAAGATTTCACAGCTAGCCATTTTGCCCTGCATGAAATCCACGTCCATGTTCAGATTTTTATGATCTACTTTATCTATCACCAAAGTCCTGATCAAAGTACTCAGCTGCTTCAGATCAACCACAAAGCCTGTTTCTGGATCAGGAAGGCCTTTCACAGTAACAATCAACTCAAAGTTATGACCATGCCAATTGACATTAGCACAGGGACCAAAAACCTCAAAGTTTTTCTTATCAGACCAATTGGGATTCCAAAGCTTGTGAGCAGCATTGAAATGTTCTTTTCGACAAACGTAAATCATCTTCTTGAAATTCGCTGCAAAGTTAGGCAAAAGAAAAGATATAGGAAATTAACTTGACCTCATTCATCCATATGCCAAAAGCAAAAGCCCATCTTCGGTATGGGCTTCGTCAGTATTTTTGAGAAATTAGGCTTCATTTAACTTCTGAAAGAATATCACCAAGTGATCCTCTCTACTCAAATCTAGCTTTCCTTCTTTTACGATTTCTTTTGCTTTCCCTTGATCCTGATCGTGAAGAGATTTGATGATATTGTTGGTTTTGCTACGAACAGTTGAAACATTCTCATCATTGTCGATTAAATAGAACGATTCTTCAAAAACAAACATTCTACCTGCAGTCGGAGCATAGGAGTTTTTTGGTGGTGTCACCAGATCGGAATAGAACTTCCTCACCAAAGTATATTTATTCCCTTCTGCAATCACATTGACCAAATCTTTTTCATCCACACCTTTGATCATTTCAAATCCTTTTTTGAACAATAGCTTAGTCAACTGACCTTGGTCACCTGTTGCTATCAATATAGAAGGTCTTTCTAACAATGCATACTCTAAATAATCTTTGTTTAGGTAAATCTTATTTCCTGCCTCATTAATTACCTCCAACTCATTATCATGGATATTAAATAGATAAGCTACATTCTCTTTTAATCCGGCATTTGTAGTTCCTATATCAGCTTTTGCCCAATCTTCAAATAAATACGGCGAACCTTCAACCCCTTCATAAGCTGTCAATCTCGCGGGAGCACCATTCAATGATACGTTTGAAATCTGAGCAAAACCTGCATTCGATATTAGAATCGCAGCTGCTACTAATAGTTTCCTCATCTCTTAATTACTTTTTTGTGTAAGGTTAAATTGTTGGTTTTTATTCTAAGGATATAAAGTCCTCTGGTAATTGGGAGCCCCATTTTCACTTCAAGACTTTCAGTATTTTTTCCTACCTGGAAAACATTCATCACTTTTCCTGAAAGGTCTAAAATTGAAAACTCGACTGCCCCTAAATATTCGTTATTAACTGTGATTGTAATTTGATCATCTGAAGGAATTGGACCAACAAATACTCCAAATCGGCTCAAATCAGTTTCTTGGTCAGGTATCGCTGAAATCACAACCGGCTCGGAAATTCGATTACATCCTTCAGAAAAAATTGCAACCTGATAAGAACCATCATTTGTAGCTGAATACGATCTCAAGGTTGCTCCATTGATTTTTTCTCCGTTCAGATACCACTGATAAGATTCGCCCGGTTGCTGAGAAGTTAGTGTATTCCCATTGGCAACGATATTTGGCTGCAAAAGTGCACTTTCAGAGATCGTAACTTCCTGAACAAATGATGTTGAGCCACTTTGACTAGTAATAGTCAACTCTACTTGATAGGTACCTGGGGAATCAAACACAAAGAATGGACTTTCAAGTGACGAAGATCCAAGGCCATCAAAATCCCAAGAATAACTTGAAATGGCTCCTTCACTAAGATTTTCAAAATCTACTGCAGCACCCACGCAATTATATGAACTAGTGAAATTTGCAAATAAAACATCATTGCAATTTTGACTTAACCAACCTGTAGAATTAGAAATGGTGGCTCCAGTACCCAAATTAATAATGGCATCTCCTGTTAAATCAACATTGCTCACATTGATATTTTCAAAGCAATATTTCTTATAAATAGGATGAATAATTTCTCCTTTTGAGCTAGCTGAAATTTGAGCTGGATTTCCAGATGTTGCGGAGGAACTGATGGATTGGTTTATTGTAAGTTTCCCAGTAGATCCCAAATTCAAAATTGAGGAAGTTCCTAAATTTAATTCACTTATAGTCATTGTCCCTGCAGTGAATTGGACTTCAGCATTATTAACCGAAAGGCTTCCTATTCCACCAGATTGAACAGTTAACTTTCCAGAGGACACTTCCAAAGACCTGATAGTTGTTCCAGAGAGATTATTGAATTGCCCGGTATTTCCATCAAAATTCAAATCAAATTCACCTGAGATATTTGCTCCGGATTGGCCATTGAAATTTGTTTGGAAAGAGATAGCATCATATTCCCCGGATAGGGAACCGTTTCCGGAAACTGTCATGGAGTTTACAGCCAATTCACTTACTCCAAGTTCCAAGTCCGCATTTTGAATGATGACATCTCCCAAAATCTCACCTGACAAAAGTTTCCATTCTCCAGATTGGAAAATAAGAGAAACGTCTTCAAAAGTTGTTTGCCCAAATTCCAATAATTGATCATTTGAGGTTGAGTTAACAAAAAGGATTCTACCATTAGAAACCTGGGTGATTTGGTTACTTACTCTAAATCCATTGCTAACAGTCAGGTCATTACCTCCAAGATCAAAGGCAACTGTTTGGTTTCCGAATAAATTGACACTAAAAGCATCTGCATCTAAAGAAAATGCCACTTCAGGACTTCCTTCACCATCGAAAACGACCCTTGTGGAATTGTTTGGGATTTTCCCTGCGGCACTTCCATCAGGAGACAGAGACCAATTGGACTCAGAATGCCAACTTCCACTTTCTCCTCCTATCCAATAAAGAGTTTCACCTGCCCCATCCTGAACACCTGCTTTTAGAATTAATGAAAAGTCTTGCTTTCCATCTTTCAAATTTCCTTTATGGCTGACAACAAGTCTATATTTTTGAGCTGTGGGATTCAGGATTTGAATCTGTTCCACATTATCCCGAAAATTATCTTGAGTCTGTTCTGCACGGGCATTAGGACCATTGGCAGGATTTAAAGTCCAAGGAAAATATACTTTTCCGCTCTCATCGATTATTCTAAAATCCAAATCATTGACCAACATGAGGTTAGTTGGATTCAATGAAGGCGATGCAGGAGTTCCTGCTGGATCTATCCAGGCAATCGTGGCCTTAATTGGAGTAACTCCATCAGAAATTATTTCAAACTCATATTCGCCTCCTTCTGACAAAGATTCCTCACGAATAATATTTGAGGCTCCATTTTCATTTAGGATGATTTCTGCGGCTGATTTAGTATCCAGCAGCCCCCATCCATAGATATAGTCCGGCCCAGGGTTTGTACCAGCTTCTCTACTGGTATTTATTATTAATCCTTTTAAAGTAGAAGAACGCATATAGCGTCCATTATTTCTTTCATTGAAAAGCTGCTGAAGCAAAACCAAGGATCCAGATACATTTGGGGAGGCCATAGAAGTTCCACTCAAAGAGGCATAACTGTCAGTAGCTCCACCATCTGTCACAGAGGAGCTAAAAACCCCCACTCCCATACCTACAATATCTGGTTTGATCCTCCCATCATCCGTAGGTCCCCAAGAAGAAAAACTCGCAATTGAAACAGAATTAGGCCCTTCATAATCCGGAATGTTATTGACAGCGCCAACCGTGATGACATTTTTTGAGACCCCTTCAGGTCCTATGGTATCATCGGGACCATCAGGGTTTTTACTCCCGTCTCCTGTGTCATTTCTATCATTTCCAGCAGCCCAAACAATCGTATAATAAGGCCTACTAATCGCCACTTCATCAATTCCTTTACTTTTTGATGAATAAAATCCAAAGCGATAATCTTCATTTTCATCCACACTTGAATTTCCTGACCAAACCCAACTTCCAGATGAGTTCATATACCAACCTACCACTACTCCATAGGAGTGATTAGATACGATGTGCCCATTTGGTTTAGAATCTGGATCATAGGCATTGATATCCATTTTGGAAAGGTCACTTTCCCAGTTAAATGCCCAGCCGTTGGCCTCAGAAGCCATTCCTTTAGCATTTGCATTGACTCCAGATGCTAAAATAGTTCCTGTGACGTGTGTGGCGTGACTAGAAATATCTTCTGTCGAACCATCTACTTGATTGAGTCTACCATTGTATTCGACATGATCTGGTTTTGGTCTAGTCTGATCATATATACCTACTGTTATTCCTTTACCAGTCAAATTGACATCCAGATCACCTCCGGGCTGAAGACTGTTTGTTCTTGTAGTCGCTGCTGCTTTTAGATTGAAAACCTGATAATAAACAGGCTGATCCAATTCATCAAAAAATTCCAATTTGCCCACTTCGCCATCTTGCAGGTAGATATAAATGGGGATATTTCTTTGAAGTGCTTTGGATTTTATCTCTTCTTTAGACTGAAAAAGATTTGGATATTCTCTTTTGAAATTTTCAAAACGGGGAGAATGTGATTTCGTATCTGTACCAACCTGTCCTATACAAAAGGGAAGAATTGAAAGATATATAAGAAGAAGAGATAGAGTTGACTTCATTTAATACTTATTATGTAAGCAAGAAAACGCCTAGAAAATAATAAAAGTTTAAAAAAACGGGGGCATCGGCCCCCGTTTTTAACATAATCCTATTTTAATTATTCACTATTCCTCTAGAGTAAGAACAACAGTTCCTCCGTCGCCCCAAGTATTACTCCACTCGATGGTAATAGTTCCATCCTCATTCAAAACACCGTTAATGGTAAATGGATCTCCATATTGGTCAGAATTTGACTCAATACCGACAATTTCACCACAACTATCAGTGATAGTTCCACTTGGGAATGCATCGCCATAAATACCTGGATACATGCCGAAAGTAATATCTGAAACTAGATAGGTACCAGTTCCTGATTCTTCCAAGGTCACTTCATCTGCTGAAGAAATCACATAGTCTGTTACTGTTTGGTTTGGTCCACCTTCACCGTCACCAGTTTGAAGATATTCCCAGAACACTTTATAAGTACCTGCCAATTCAGATTCACAAATCACTCGAATAGCCACAGTCAATGCACCATAGTTTGCTGATACTTCTGCACCAGTGGCACTAGAAATATTCAAAATCAAATCAGGTGTTTCAGTAGGATCGATATTTCCAGTAAGAATTGTTACTGGAAAAGTTGTAACAAACTCTCCAGCCGCAATTGTTGCAGAAGTCGTATTCAACTGATAATGAACTCCTTCTATTGCAGTAGACGCAGGATCTACCTCAATATTAACCGTGATTGGAGCTGCTCCGCTTGTAGATACTCTGTTTATTTGAACATCCACATCATCCGTTTGAGTTGGGGACAATCTCACAAATCTTGCAGTCAATCCATTAGGTAGATTTGCATCTTCAAATTCTACCTGATTTCCTCCATAGAAAGTCTCTGTTCCCGGATCATCAAAACACGCAGTGGTCATTAGTACCGTAAAGAGTACCGCCACAAAAGAATATATCTTATTAAATTTCATTGTCATTTCCGGTTTTAGTTATAACCTGGGTTATTTTCCAATCCTTCGTTCAAGATAATTTGATCATTAGGAATTGGAGCTAGAATTCTGTAGTCAGAATAAGGAACAGTTTCAAAGCTTCCAGCTTTGGTGATATCCATTCCATTTCGCTTCAAATCAAACCATCTGTGACCTTCCAAAGCAAATTCAACCCTTCTCTCATTCATAATCAAATCAAACAAGGAAGAACCTGAAACTCCAGAACCAACTGCAGCTAGGCCTCTTTTAGATCTCAATGCTGACAAATCAGCTCTTGCACCAGTCTCATCACCAGTTCTATACCTTGCTTCTGCTCTGATTAGATACAATTCAGCTGCTCTCATAATTGGTAGGTTTTCTAAGAAATCCCCTTTAGTACCCAACCACTTATTTGATCTGTAAACAGTTCCAGCTGCTCCAGAACGAGTAGTTTCAGTCCAAGTATCCATTCTTACATCACCTTCTTCATAAGAAGC
The DNA here is from genome assembly GCF_026652115.1 of Algoriphagus sp. PAP.12. Classification (GTDB taxonomy): domain Bacteria; phylum Bacteroidota; class Bacteroidia; order Cytophagales; family Cyclobacteriaceae; genus Algoriphagus. The sequence goes on from NZ_JAPPSQ010000005.1 coordinate 127,952, forward strand.
CAAAAGCTCATCTGAAGCAGTCACAATAAATTGAGCACTTGCAAACACGTTTGCTGACAAAGAACACATGGAATTGTTAACCCCATCTACGGTGGACCAGTCATTGGATCTGATCTCAATCTCAAACAAAGATTCTGGATTCGGATAAGTAGCAAAGCTAGAAACGTAATTAGCTGCATCAACCAAACCTGAACCATCATTACCTAAACCAAAAGTGGCCATAGCTTGAGTAGCCATAGATGCCGCTTCAGCATATTTCCCTTCATACAGATAAACTCTGGAAAGCAATGCCTCAGCAGAACCTTTTGAAGCTCTATAAACGCCAGATCCCCCCAAAGTTGCTGTTGGAAGTAATCCAATAGCCGCTGTCAAATCTGATTCAATCAGATCATAAACTTCTCTATTGGTTGCTCTTGTTCTGAAATCCGCATCGGAAAAGCCCAAAGTTGGAGTAGTACGAATTATCACTGACTTGTCCCAACCATTTACTTCTTTACCTGGCTCATAACCAAACACCTTTGACATGTCAAAGTAGAACATTGCTCTTAGGAAATAGGCTTCGCCTTTTACGACGTTTCGAGCAGCATCATCTCCTTCTGCCTCGTCGATCCCAGCAAGTGCAATATTTGCTTCATTAATTCCACTCCAATAATCTGTTCTCCAAAGGTTGATATGAGCACGATCTGCATTTGCTTCCTGGCCAATATATCTACCAGTATTAGCAATAATTTTCAAGTTATCAGCCATAATTTCAGGTGCAATCATCAATTGCTGACCGTAATTATTAAAGCCTCTTGCACGCCCATACACGGTATAAATCAAGGACTGATATCCATCTACATCCGCAAAGGCCGTTTCAGGTGTCAAGCTTTGTCTTGGTTCTGTATCCAAAAGGTCAGAACAAGATCCCAAAGCCAATGCACCACCTAATGTTAGGATTTGTATATACTTTTTCATTCTGTTCTTAATTAGAAGTTAAGATTGATACCTGCAGTGAACTGCTTTGCATTTGGATATCTACCATAGGTAGTTTCAGTAGACAAAGAGTTTGCTTCTGGATCAATTCCATTGTATTTGGTGAAAGTGGCCAAATTCAATCCTTGAACAAATAGCGATGCTGAACTCATTCCTATTTTGCTAGCAGCAACAGAAGGAAGTGTATAATTCAATGTTACTTGCTTCAATCTGATATATCCACCATCACTTAACAATCGAGTAGATGCAGTACTAATATTGGATGTACCTGGAGCCTGACCACCTTCATATGGTCTACCAACAGTAGTTACATCTCCTGGTTGCTTCCAATAATCCAACATATCTACCAATTGGTTATCCGTTCCAGACCCCCAATCTCCCAGATTATATAAATCTGAATTCCAAGCCATGTTTCCGAATTGATATTGGAAGAATACTTCTAAAGATACCGGACCGAAAGTCAAGGTATTAGAAAGACCTCCATAGCTACTTGGTAAACCTGATCCGATATAACTTTGGGTAGAAGTACCTGTGATATAAGTGTAACCACCGTTCATATCACTGAACATCTGACGACCATTTGCTGGATTCACACCCAAATAGGTATTTGTATACCAGAATTGGATTGGTTTACCTACGATCAAATCATTACCAACTCTGTCCAGTCCATCATAAAGGGAAAGTAATTCATTTTCCAAGAAGGTAATATTGAATCCTGTGTTCCATTGGAATTTACCAGCTACAATGTTTACAGTTTGGATATCAATGTCGATACCTTGGTTTCTTACGGTACCAGTGTTTCTAGTGATAGTTCCAAAACCCGAATCGGTTGGCAGTGGAGTATTAAACAAAAGAGATTTTGAATTTTTTCTCCAGAAATCTACTGTACCGATGATTCGACCATTGAACAAAGTCCAATCCAAACCAACATTCACAGTTTCTGCTTCTTCCCAAGTCAACAAATCGTTACCCAACTGGTTTAGCGTCAAAGCGCCATTACCCAAATACTGGCCTCCGTCACCTACAAGAGAACGGGAAGCAAAATCCGGAATTAAAGAGTTACCAGTCACACCATAAGAAGCTCTCATTCTTAAGTTGTCCAACCAGTTCACATCTTGCAAGAAAGCCTCAGAAGACAATCTCCAACCCAAAGATGCAGCATAGAAGGTACCCCATCTGTTCTTATCTCCGAATCTCGAGTGTCCATCTCTTCTCAAAGTTACATCAGCGGTATATCTGTCATCGTAATCATATTTTGCTTGACCGAAAAAACCTGCTCTTTTGTATTCCGTGAAATTGGAATTAACAGCAAAAGGAGTTGCTGCATTCTGAAGATAAATCAAGGTCGGGTTAGGAAATCCTCTACCTGTCGCGGATTGCAAATCATCTTGAGCTCCTTTGTATTCAAAACCCAAAACACCAGTAATAGTATGCACGTCGTTGAACTTCTTGTTGAAGTTAAAGTTGTGGTTGGTGTTGAAATTATTTTTTCTTCTAGCAGTAAATACTGATGCGCCGCCATATGAAGAGAATACAGGAATGGTTGATGGTCTGTTATTGATATCTGCATTGTCAGAGAAATCAATACCGAAATAAGAAGTAAAGCTCAACCAAGGAGCGAACTGATAGTTCAATTGTAAATTAGAAACAGTTTGAACCGTTTTCGCATTTCTCAACTCTTCATTTACACCCTGTACAATGTTGTATCCAAATAGGTGGTTAGAAGGATATGGAGCAAAGGTTCCATCTTCATTATAAATCGGAACGTTTGGTCTTGCAGAGAAACCAGCCATGAATGGACCATTTACGAAGTTACCATTGGCAATAGAACCATTGGTCTCTTGGAATGCCAAGGAAATATTTGCTGAAACTGTAAACTTCTTACTTGGTCTGTGTGTCAAGTTCAAACGTCCAGTTGCTCTTTGATAATCAGACATAATAATCTGACCTTCCTGCTTGGTATAAGAACCAGATAGGAAGAAGGTAGTCTTCTCATCACCACCAGAAACAGATAGATCATATACACTTAACCTACCATTTCTATATAGTGCATCCAGCCAATCGTAAGACTCTAAATTTGGATCTTCTGGATTACCATAGGTGGCAGCGGCATCATTTGGGTCTCTCCCTGCATTAAGATATGCATCTCTCTTGATTGTAGCCAATTGAGTTGCATTCATTACATCATACAATCCTAATGGCTGCACGATACCTTCCTGAACAGAAAGTCTAGTTTTTGTTGCACCTTTTGTACCTCTTTTGGTAGTAATCAAAACTACACCGTTTGCAGCTTGAGCTCCATAGATAGCTGCTGCAGCTGCATCTTTCAACACCTCAATTGATTCAATATCATTTGGGTTGATTGACGCCAAAGCATTTTGAGAACCTTGACCGGATAGACCTCCATTGTTTACCTGAACACCATCCACAATATAGAGTGGATCATTTCCGGCGTTAATGGAGCCTACACCACGGATTCTTACATTCAAAGTACCTCCTGGCTGTCCTGAAGCTGAAGTAACTTGCACACCAGCGATACGACCTTGCATGGCACGGTCAAATGATTGCATTGGAAGATCCTGAAAAACCTCTCCTTTTACCGATGCAATTGCACCTGTAATCTCTCTTTTTGATTGATCACCATAGGATGTAATTACAAACTCTGAAAGAGCTTGAACATCTGGTTCCAAAGCTACATTGATTGTAGTTTGATTACCGATAGTGACCTCCTGTGATCTTAGCCCAACAAAGCTAAAGACCAAAACATTGCTTCCGGCAGGAACACTGATCGAATAATTGCCATCAAGATCTGTGGCAGTACCGACTGTGGTTCCCTTCACCAGAACTGTTGCTCCTGGTACACCTAACCCATCCTCAGTGGAGGTAATGGTACCAGTGATCACACGGCTTTGAGCAAACACAACTGCGCTTGCTAAAAACAGCATGAGTCCTAGAAGTAAAACTTTCCTCATATTTGGTTAAATTATGGTTTAAATTATATACAATAATATCTTTTATCACCTTATCTAACAAGAAGTTAAGCTTTATATCCATCTTTTTAATCATCTGGAAATAATATAATTTTTCATTAAATAATCATATTTAACAGAATAATATTCTGAAGAGTGTAAAAATAGACCGTCTTAGAAAAATTAAATTATTGTGTTTTGAATGTTAACAAAAGTTAATTTCTAATTTATTTTTTTTCTTTAATTAAAAAATAAAGCAAAAAGCGGCAATACATTTTTTTATTCTTCATTAACATGGTATTGCGAAATTATATACTAAAAATCAAATCAATAAGTCTAATCTATACACCTATTTTAAAAAACTTAAAAAAATAGTTATTTCTAAAAATATTTAACAAATGTATTACTATCGCTTTTATATAATTTTTCAAAATAATATTTCGTGAATTACTTAGGGCGTATTGCCTAATAAAAGATAAATTAACCTTTACAGAACCTTGATAGTAATCCTTCTATTCAAAGCCTGATTGGCCGGTGTGGTATTAGGTACCATTGGTACTGTATCTCCCTTCCCTTCTACCAAAACTCTTCCTGGCAACATCCCATTTTCAATTAGATATTTTTGGACACTAGTTGCTCTTTGCAAACTCAAGGTCTGATTATAAGTGGATGCTCCAACATTATCGGTATGTCCAGTCACAAGAATATTGACATTTGGATTTTCATTTAAAAATTTCACCAACCTTTTTAAGGAAGTCTTTGATTCGGGCTTCAAGTCATACTTATCAAAATCAAAGAATATATTTTCAAAAACAAACTCTTCTCCAGAAGCCACGGGTGTCAGCTGGACCTCCAGATCTTTGACATTTTGAATCTTATCACGCTCCACATTAAAAATCTTTGGCAAGAATCCTTTTTTCTCTACATAAAGACCTGAAATGGATTTCTCGGGATAAAGCATCATAAACTCCCCAGACTTACCATCGGCTTTGAATTCATAAAGAGTACTATCATTGGTCAGGGAGATTAGGGACAAAGTAGCATCTATTGGTTCGCCAGTTTTAGAATTAAACACCTTTCCGCCTGTTACAGTCAGGTTTTCACCTAGATAAATTTCCTTTGGAAATTTAAATCGATAAAGTAAAGATTGATCTTGTTCCTTTTCTTTAGAATTCAACTCAGTATAGTAGGCATAATCCTTTTGTGCCGTAATGAACAATGCCACTTGATCTAATTGATCATTGATTGGTAAACCTAAATTTTCCGGTTCTTGAAATTCACCATCCAAGACACGAGTCAAAAAAATGTCCATTCCTCCAAAACCCATATGTCCATTGGAAGCAAAAAAGAGGATTTCATTATTGAAAAACATAAAGGGTGAAATCTCATCCTTAGGAGTATTAACGACATCACCTAGATTTTTTGCATCGGACCATGAACCGTCTGCCATTCGGACAGAATAATAAATATCATTCCCTCCAAAACCACCTTTCCTATTCGAGGAAAAAAATAAAATCCTCCCATCTGCAGACAACGAAGGCTGAGAATCCCAATAACGAGAATTGACTTTCTTTCCCATGTTTTTGGGTCTTTGCCATCTACCATTTACTTTATATGCAATGTATAGATCACAACTACCCTCAGAATCCGGCGCATCGCAGGAGGTGTAAATCAGGATATTTCCATCAGCCGTTACTGAACATGTTCCTTCATTGTATTGAGAATTGATCGTTTCAGCTATACTTTGAGGAAGTGTCCATCCACCTTCAGGTGTCATGAAAGCAGTAAAAATATCTTCTTTGTCAAAGTTACCCGTACCATCTCTTTTGGTAAAAAGAATCTGCTCCCCATCCGCTGTTAATACTGGAAAATATTGAAGCTGAAAGTTATTCAGAGGATCTTCCAAAATCTCAATTTCGATAGACATTACATTTCCCAGTTGAGATTTGATAAAATCCATTTGGGCCTTCATCTCCTTATAATACATATGGGTCCGAAATGAATCTTCTAGCAATGGGTCGACAGCTTCGAATTCCGAATAGGCTTTTTCAAACTCCCCTTTCTTCAAGTAAATATTAGTAAAAACCCAACCTATATCCGCCGAATGCTTGGGTTTTGCATTTTTACCAGAAAGTCTGGATCGACCGGACTCTGCTACCCGTTCCGCTTCTTCCAAATCGCCCATAGTGATCAGAAGTTGCGACATTTTCACATATGCCTCAATGAAGGAGCCTTCCCGATTGATTGCATCCTGAAATTTCTCGATTGCTTCAGGGTATTTTCTTTGAGAAATCAACTCCTCGCCTTCCTTATAAAAACGGATAGCCCGACCATCGATGATGGAGAATTCCTGCGAAAATGCATAGGAACACAGAAAAAACAGTAAAAAACTTAAGAAAACAGGGCGCATGGACTTAAGGTATGTCCATAAATTTATGAGTTTGTAGGGAAATATTCCAAGTTGGGTGATTTTTAACGTAATCTATAATGATTGGAGTAAACTTTTCAGCTTTGCTCCATTCTGGTTGAAGCCTCTTTTCACAGCTGGAATTCACCAAAGCTGCGTGCTCCTCAGCAAAGTCAAAATCGCTTTTATGAAAAACAACCACTTTCAATTCATTTGCCACCTCATAAATGGAGGAATGAGGTTTTTTGAATTTTTTGGGTGAAAAGCAAACCCAGTCAAAATCACCTGAAAAGGGATGCGCCCCTGAAGTTTCAATATTGGTAGTAAATCCTTTTTCCTTCAACATCTTAGTCAAAGGTTCCAAATCATACATTAGTGGCTCACCTCCGGTGATAACCACTAAGCGACCCGGGTGATTTGAAGCCTCTTCAACAATCTGTTCAATTGATAAAACAGGCCATTTGGCTGCTTCCCAGGATTCTTTGACATCACACCAGACACAACCTACATCACAGCCTCCTAGCCGGATAAAATAAGCAGGATGCCCGGTAAATCTCCCTTCTCCCTGAATGGTATAAAAAGCTTCCATGACCGGAAGCATCAGTCCTTTTGCTACTTGATCTTTGGTATTCATGAATTTTTGATAAAGCGGGCGATTGAACCGCTGGTGAATTTTGAATTTGCAAAGGTAGGAGGAAAGTTGGAAGGTTGCAAAGTGGAAAAGAAACTAGGATTCGCAGCTATCCCTTTGAACTTTCGAACATTGCCACTTTACAACCCTTTCCCCATCACAATCCTGTAATCCTCCACTCCTCCTTTGGGGATCACTTCCATGATTTTGAATCCTCTTTTTAGACCAAAAGAGATCATTGCTGGGAAACGGTTTCTGGTTTTGAAAAAGACTGAGGTAAACCCTTTCTCCCTAGCCCAGTTTTCTTGAAAGTCCGCCAATGCGTTTGCTACTCCAAACTTCCGGAATTCCGGTCTTACCCCTCCCATCCAAGAATAAAAAGTCTCTGGAGTATCACTTTGATAGCCCACTTTGAATCCGATCAGCTCTCCTTCCTTTTCTGCCACCAGAGCCAAATACAAGCGATGCTTTAATCGATCACTATAAAAGTCTAGAGAAGCTTTTCCCGGGAACTCCGGTATTTGCTGATGTATCCACAAAAGTTCGTCAAGAGATGCTAATCTGATATTGAATAAAAACGAGTCACTCATGGGATTTTAGATTTACGAATTTCGATTTACGGCGCTGTATTGAACTCCAACCCTCAACTAAAAAGGCTTTCCTCTTGTATGTAGTTCTGAGGTCCAAAATGACGTCGTAAATCTAAAATCCTAATTCGTAATTGATCATCAATCCTTTTTAATCGTAGGATACGTCACTCCCAACTGTTCCAAGTAAGTATCATACTTGGTTTCGTCGTAGTAGAACTTCTCCATTTCTGGACGGAATTTCTTCATGATTTCAGCATTCAGATAAATCGGTGGCTCATCATCTGGGGTAATCATCGGCTTGTATTGCTCTTCTTTGGTTTGAACATTTTTGAAATAATCCCATGACTGTTCTACCAATTCAGGCTTCAGCAAGAAATCCAAAATAGTCATGGCCTCAGCTTTGGCTCCGGCAGTCACTCCTTTATGAGCGATAGGTGTTGCCATCGCGATTGCATTCGCCCAATGATGCCCCGGAAGCCCTGGGATATTGGAAGGGAACCTCAATGTCACAGTAGGTACCACCCAAGAAACATCCCCAATATCATCTGATCCTCCTGAACGAAGCTCTTTAGCAGGTGGTCTCAAGGTATCCAATTTGGTTGGCAGTCCGTTTTGCTCGGAACCCAATTCTTTTTGAAGTGCTTTTGCTAAAGTTTGATCATTATCATCCCAAGTTGGTAGGCCTACTTGAAGTATATTCTGATACATCGTCTCAGCAATTACTTTATTGAAATGTCTTGGCCAAGCGGTCCCCATAATTTTGGAAGTCATGGTGGTTCTAGTCATCAAAGCAGCTCCTTCCGCCACTTCTTTTGCTTGCTCATACATATCCATGATTCCATCGTATTTGATATCTCTGAAATAGTACCAAATGGATGCTTGAGAGGGCACTACATTCGGCTGATCTCCTCCATCTGTGATTACTGAATGTGATCTTTTCAAAGGATCTAAATGCTCTCGCTTATAGTTCCATCCTACATTCATCAACTCTGTAGCATCCGCCGCACTTCTACCTCTCCAAGGCGCACCTGCCGCATGAGCAGCTTCCCCAGCAAAAGTATATTCTACCGAAATCAAACCCGTTCCGGAGGCAGCTCCATAACTTACCCCAAGGTTGTTTCCCACATGAGTAAAAATGCAGATATCGATATCATCAAACATACCGTCACGGGCAAACCAAGCTTTAGCAGCCACCAATTCTTCAGCGATTCCCGGCCAAAGAACCAAAGTCCCTCCGATGTTTTCCCTTTCCATGATTTCCTTCACAGCCAAAGCAGAAGTAATATTTAAAGGAATACCGGCATTATGACCTTCTCCATGCCCCGGAGCCCCTTCGACAATCGGTTTATGGAAAGCAACTCCAGGATATTGCGATGCTTTTGGAATGTCATCTACATCAGAACCCAAGGCTATCACAGGCCCGTCTCCATTGCTCCAAGTCGCAACCCAAGCGGTAGGAATGCCAGAAAACCCATGTTTAATCACAAATCCATTCGCTTCCAAAATCCCGGTTAGGTATTTCGAAGATTCAAATTCCTGGAATCCCAATTCTGCAAAACTGAAAATCTTATCGACCATTACTTGACTTTGTTTATGATGGTCCTGAACAATCTGAGCTACCTCAGTTTTTAAAGATTCAATCTGCTTTTCGGAATACTTTTTTTGACCATAACTGGCCCCACTTATCCCTACCAATAGGGCCAGTCCTAATAGTTTAATTTTTTTCATAAGAGTTGGTGGTTGAATAGGTGGAATTTAACAAAAACCTGAATAGAAAGGATATAAAATTGACCAATGGAAAATTCTCAATTCAAGAGGAATTGAAAATTTGCTTACCAAACCCGCTCGTTTTTTCTATTTTTGCAGGCGTTTAGCTAAAATTTCAAGAAAACAATAATCATGGCGGAGTACAACTTCAGGGAGATCGAGCAGAAGTGGCAAAAATTCTGGAAAGAGAAAGGAACTTTTCACGCAAAAGTGGACCCAAATCGTCCCAAATTTTATTCTTTGGACATGTTCCCATATCCTTCTGGAGCTGGACTACACGTAGGCCACCCGCTTGGATACATCGCCTCTGATATTATTTCCCGTTATAAAATGTTGCAGGGATTCAATGTCCTTCATCCGATGGGCTATGATTCTTTTGGACTTCCTGCAGAGCAATACGCCATTCAAACCGGCCAACATCCAGCAATAACTACCGAGCAAAACATTGCCAGGTATACCGAACAGCTAAAAAATATCGGTTTTGCTTTCGATTGGGAAAGAGAAGTGAGAACATCCGACCCTGCCTATTATAAATGGACTCAGTGGATCTTCATGCAGCTTTTCAACAGCTATTATGATCAGGATGCTGACAAGGCTCTTTCTATTGATTCTTTGGTTTCAAGATTTGAAAAAGAAGGAAACAAAGCTATCAAAGCTGTATGTGATGATGAAACTCCGATTTTCACAGCCGAAGATTGGGCTGCTTTTTCTGAGAAGGAAAAAGAAGAAATGCTCTTGAAATACCGCTTGACCTATTTAGCTGAAACGACTGTCAACTGGTGTGCTGCTTTGGGAACTGTGCTTTCCAATGATGAAGTAAAAGATGGTTTCTCTGAAAGAGGGGGGCACCCGGTAGAAAGAAAGAAAATGATGCAGTGGTCCATGAGAATCACTGCTTATGCAGATCGTTTGTTGAAAGGATTGGATATCATCGACTGGTCCGAACCTGTCAAAGAAATGCAGCGAAATTGGATTGGTAAATCCATTGGAGCAGAGGTTCTTTTTGATGTCAAGGGATCTGATAAAAAGATTAAAGTATTTACAACCCGTGTAGACACGATCTATGGGGTGACCTATTTGGCTTTGGCTCCCGAGTCTGACTTGGCGGCTGAATTGATCACAGAAGATCAAAGAGAAACTGCAGAGGCCTATATTCAGGTGGCTAAAAACCGCTCAGAAAGAGAGCGAATGAGCGATGTGAAGACCATTTCTGGTGCGTTCACAGGAGCTTACGCCATTAACCCATTCAATGGTGAAGAAATCCAAATTTGGGTTGCTGACTATGTTTTGGCGGGATATGGAACCGGAGCTGTAATGGCTGTACCGGCTCATGATGAACGTGATTATAACTTTGCGAAGCACTTTGGATTGGAAATCCGCCAGGTGATCGAAGGATCCATGGAGGAGGGTTCCTTTCCTGGAAAAGGAGGCTTGATCATCAATTCTGGATTTATTTCTGGCCTGTACATGAAGGAAGCCATGGAAAAAGCCATTGAGTTTTTGGAAGAAAAAGGCATAGGAAAAGGTAAAATCCAATTCCGTATGCGGGATGCGATCTTTACACGTCAGCGTTATTGGGGTGAGCCACTTCCGGTTTATTTCAAAGATGGACTTCCTAAATTGGTGGATGTAAAAGACTTGCCTTTGGTATTGCCTGAGGTAGACAAATACCTTCCAACAGAAGATGGAGAACCACCTTTGGGTCGTGCAAAAGACTGGACTTATAAAACTAAGGACGGAGAATATCCTTTGGAACTTTCCACCATGCCGGGTTGGGCAGGTTCCAGCTGGTATTTCTTCCGCTACATGGACCCGAAAAATGAGAATGTTTTTGCAGATAAAGCAATTACTGATTATTGGGGTTCGGTAGACTTATATATTGGTGGATCCGAGCATGCGACTGGGCACTTGCTGTATTCCAGATTCTGGACCAAGTTTTTACATGATATCGGAGCGGTGAAAATTGACGAACCATTCCAAAAAATGATCAACCAGGGAATGATTCAAGGTAGATCTAACTTTGTTTATCGTCAAAAAGGAACCAATACCTTCGTTTCTTATGGATTGAAAGACCAATATGACACTGCTGCCATGCATGTAGATGTCAATATCGTCTACAATGATCAATTGAACTTGGAGAAATTCAAGGCTTGGAGACCAGATCTGGCTGATGCCGAATTCATCTTAGAAGACGGCAAATACATCTGTGGAGCAGAAGTAGAAAAGATGTCCAAGTCCAAATACAATGTGGTCAATCCGGATGACATCATCGAGAAATATGGTGCCGACACCTTGAGATTGTATGAAATGTTCTTGGGACCATTAGAGCAGTTCAAGCCTTGGAATACAAATGGAATCGATGGGGTGTACAAGTTCTTGAGAAAGCTTTGGAACCTTTACCATAATGCTAAAGGGGAATTTGAAGTTTCTGATGCTAAAGCTTCCAAAGAGGAATTGAAGACCTTGCATAAAACCATTAAGAAGATGGACGATGACATGGCGAATTTCTCTTTCAACACTTCAGTCTCTAGCTTCATGATCTGTGTGAATGAACTGACTGCTTTGAAATCCAACAAGCGTGAGATTTTGGAACCATTGGCAGTTTTGGTTTCTCCTTATGCTCCTCATATTTCAGAAGAACTTTGGGCATTGTTGGGTCACTCTGAGTCTGTAACCAAAGCTAAATCCCCAGAATTCAATGCCGATTATTTGGTAGAAAGCAGTTTCGAATACCCAGTGATGATCAATGGTAAAATGCGCGCTAAATTGACTTTGAGCCTTGATTTGAGCAAGGAAGACATCGAAAAGGCTGCTTTGGCAGATGAAACTGTTCAGAAATGGGTGGAAGGAAAAACACCTAAGAAAATCATCATTGTTCCAGGTAAAATCGTCAACTTGGTGGTATAAATCTGAAACAAACAATCATAAAAAGGGGTGACATACTAAGACTTTGACTATGAAAAAAAGGCTTTTGTACGTCACCCCTTCTTTTCAGTCTTTTGTCAAGGCTGACCTCCAGATTTTGGAGAGGCATTTTCAGGTTAGAGTCAATCACTACCCTTGGAAAAACAAGCAATACGCTCCAGTTTATTTCTTTTTGCAGTTTTTCGCAATGATCCCATCTGCTATCTGGGCGGATCTTATTGTAGTGAATTTTGGAGGGTATTGGGCTTTTTGGCCGACCTTTTTCGCTAAGCTCTTTGGAAAGAAATCCGTTGTCATCGTTCATGGGACTGATTCGGCTGCTATTCCTGAAATCAATTACGGGAGTTTACGAATTCCAATTCTGAGGAAAATTTGCGGCGCGGCATATTCCGCAACTGATTTAATACTTCCGGTAAGCAATTCCTTGATAGAGACTGAGTTGACTTTTGATCCAAAAATCACTCACCAACAACAGGGAATCAAGACGCTTTACCCTGATTTAAATCCCAAATTCAAGGTGATTTACAATGGTTTGGATGAGGACTTTTGGGAGTACCCAAAGGATATACAAAAGGAAGAAAACAGCTTTTTGACAGTCATGTCCCCTAGCCAGTTCCCATTGAAGGGAGGAGATATAATCGTGGAATTGGCAAAAGAATTTCCTACGTGTAAATTCTATTTTGCAGGAATAGGCCTAGAAGATTTGGAAATTGAAATCCCAGAGAATGTCCATTTCCTTGGAAGACTTAGCCCAGAAATACTTCGAGAAACCTACCAAAAAGCCCAATTCTATTTCCAACTTTCAAGCTTTGAGGGATTTGGATGCGCTTTGGCCGAGGCGATGCTTTGTGGCTGTATCCCGATTGGATCCAATTCCAACCATATCCCTCAAATTATTGGTGAAAGTGGTTTTATTTTAAAGAAAAAAGACCTGACCTTAGCAAAAGATTTGATTCAAAAAGCCCTCAAAGTTGAAAACAAAATGGTTTTAGAAGAGAAGGCCCGAGAACAAATCATTCAGAACTTTGCATTAAAACAAAGGGAAAACGAACTCATTTCCACTTTGAACACACTCCTCTAAAATGGAAAAACTATTTAGTCAACTTTCTAGAAATCTGTACATTATTCCCGGAGGATACTTTGTTTCCAAGTTTTTAAGAGGCCTGTTTTCAAGTGATTCTCAAAGTCCTGATTGGAGGAAATTTTCCTTTCGCGGTATATCCATGAAAGTAGATCTTTCCAAACATATGGGAAAAGCAATCTATTGGAGAGGTGCTCATGATTGGTCGCCTATTTTCACTTTGGAAAGTCAATTAAAAAAAGGGGACACTTTTATCGATGTAGGAGCGAATCAAGGAGAGTACACCCTTTGGGCAGCGAGAAAAGTAGGAACAGGAGGAAAAGTTTATTCCTTTGAACCCATGGCAGGTCTTTTTTCTCAATTGGAAGAAAACATCAAGCTTAACCCGAAATTCAAATCAGTTTTTAATCCTATTCAATTGGGTTTGAGTAACGAAGCTGGAGAACTGGAACTTTTTACCCAACCTGGTCAAAATGAAGGAACTAACACTATTTTCAGCTCCGATCAATTCAATATCTCTTTGGGAAAAATTCAGTTAGACACCTTGGACAATCAAGTTGAAAAACTGGGAATCGACCGAATTGATGTGATGAAAGTAGATGTGGAAGGAGCCGAACTTCAGGTGTTACAAGGAGGAGAAAAATCTATTGAGAAATTCCGTCCCAAACTTCTCTTAGAAATCAATCGGGAAGCCTGCAAATCAGGTGGATATAAAGCAGAAGACATTTTGGACCTTCTCAAAAAATACAATTACAAATTCTTTCAATTGGGATTGAGAGGAAAGCTCACCCCTATCCAAAAGCTGCCCGAATTTTGTAATATTTTGGCTTTGCCTGGATGAGTTACTTCAATAATAAGAAAGATCCGGATTTCGAGCTTTGCTTGTTTTGTCCAAAAGTATAATCGACTCGATAGACATAAGTACCCTGGGGCATAGGCTCATCTTTCCACTTGCCATCCCAACCTTCTGAATCCAGCGAATCTGTATAGAAAAGAATTGCCCCCCATCGATCCATTACCCAAAATCTGATGGACTCAATTTGTCTGAAAATTGGGTAATAATAATCGTTCTGTCCATCTCCATTGGGCGTAAACCCATCCGGAAGTCGAAGAGCTGGCCCTCCCACCTCCAATGGAAGCAAGTATTCACTAATACATCCAGCTGCATTTTCAACCTGTAAATTCACTTCATAACTTCTAGATTCATAATAGCTGTGTACGGGCGAAAAATCAAAACTCATATTTCCGTCTCCGAAATCCCACATATATGAAATTATTTCCGTCCCTTGTGAAAGATTGACAAACTCAATTGGCGAACCTGGAATAAAATACCCTTCATCTAAGGGGCCACTCTTCAATTGAAACTCTGCTTTCAAATACGACAATTCGTCTTCGGAAATTGTGAAAACCTGTTCCTTTTCACAACCCGCTGAGTTTGTTACCCAAATCGTGTAGTCTCCAGCTACCAACTCTTCCCAATAAAATTCACCCACAGACAATTCTGTCATTGTATAAAAATAATCCTGGCCATCTATGGTAGTTCCTTCAATACTCAATTGAAAAAGATCCTCCAATTCCGACTCAATCAAGACGCTCAAAGCAAAATTGGGGCTCTCTGGACAAGAATCCTCGACACCAGACTTTTCTACAGAAAAGTTAAAATCTCCAAGAGGCAAGACATCAAATTCAACTACACGGTAACATTCGGAAATATCTTTGACCAGGACACTGTGATTTCCCAAAGAAAACATACGGCTGGAATCCGATACAAATCCCGCACCATCCAAATAATCAAACGTAAAAGGAGCCGTCCCCTCAATGACATGAAATGTAACCAGTCTATCACTACTCTCAGAGCTACATTCCCCTTCTTCCATTTCTATCTCAACTTCAATATAGCCAGATTCCAAGCTGAATTCTCTGGGGCAATTGGGACTATCAGGAGATACCGCAAAGTAAATTTTCCCAGATAATATCTGAAGGGAATCTTGATATTCAACTGTGCTTTCTTCCACCGGAAAACTATCAAAAAATCGAGTTCCAGTAGGAAATGTATTTTGGATGTAAAAAGTTTGGACGTATTCTTTATCCTCTGCCTGACAAATAAATAGTGTGGAAGTCGAATCATCAAATCCACAGTTGGTTCTGACATATTCTTGCGCGTTGATCGACACTTCTAAAGGCCCAAAAACGGGAGTAGCAAAGCAAGCATTCTCTTGAGATTCGCCTATTTTCAAAGGAGAAGATGAGATAGGACTACCGCTTATCCCGTTAAATCCATTCAATTCTCCATCTAAAACGAAATTGACGCCACAGCTATTCATGAGCAGGACACATTCCCCGGTGACTTTCACTTTGTAGGTGATTTTGGCAAAAACCTCCCCTTGAGTATTAGGCACTGGCACATCTCCCACCATCCAATAAAATTGCCTCACGTCTGGACGGGAATCAAATCCAGGCAAGGAATTGCCGGAAGCTGTTGAATAAAACTCAGCTTCTGCTGAGATCAGCTCCAATCCTGGAGGAAAATTTATCGTGAGAAGGGCATCCTTAACTGGGATCGCACTTTTGTTACTTACCTCCACCGTCAGTTCTAGCTCTTCACCTGGGAGAACCCCACCATTAGGCAAGGATGAAAAATAATGATACCCTTCCAAAACAGGCTCAGAGGTTTCCACTGCTGTTACCAAGGAATAAATCACATAAGCATCTCCGTCTGTACCATACCGAAATCTCGTGCTTGTTTGTCCATTTTCCAGAATCAAATTTCCCCCGTTTGGTATATCAAAAACCGAAATATCCATCCCGGTATTATTTTTCAATTCGGGATTCCTTGGATTTCCCCCTGTGGAAATACTGGAATTGAAAAAATTACTTTCATTATTCCCAGCATGGGAAAGTCTTACAAAATTGCCACTATTGATTCCCTTCTCAATTTCCAAATAGTCCCCAACAGCAGCCACATCTCCTTCACCTGCTGCTACACCTAATTTCATTTTGACCGGACCAGAATCTACTGTTGCAAAACCCGAAACAGGAATGGTATAATCAGCCATTACACTGCCTCTGACAAAAGCATAGCCATCGAATACTGTGATACTTCGGCTGTTCATTGAGGGGTTTTCATAGACCACAACCATAGACCAACCTCCATAATGATAATCTGTGCCTTCAGACACTCCAAGATCTGCAACCGTGTAGGCTCCTTGACCATTGGTCTGAACAAAGTCTGTCACTTCTACATAACCTACAAATAGTCCCAGATCGTTAGGCAGATCCAAACCATAGGTATAGCGTATATCTTCATCTTTGGCTGTAAAGAGCTGTTGATTACCATTTGGACCAATTAGCTTTGCTTGTTTTCGACTGAGTTTTTTTGAGTTCCCGTTTGAATCACTCACATAAAAATCATCCGCTATAGGCCCTCGACCAGACCAATATAGTCCTGCAAACAATACTTTGGTACAAGAAGCATCACTTCCATTTTCAGCTGAAAAGACTAAAGTCGCAGAAGAAGAATTAATAGTATTGGGGTCATTATCAACATCTACATAGAGTAGCTGATTGTCATTCATCAGATTATCATCATAATTCTCCAAGCTCAGATTGGTATTTCCTATGAGAGCAAAATCTCCTTTTACTTCAAATGTCGTCCGGCTTGGGTTTGCTTCGGAAGCCCTATTTTGAAAAGGTACCCGGACTTGGGCGTTCGCGATTGAAACCAAAAGGATAAACAAGCAAAAAAAACTTAAAAACAGGAGGATTATTTGTTGAAGGACTTTCGGAAAACCTTCATTTATGACTTTGATCACTTTGCTTGTTTGTGGTAAAGATTTAAACACGCAAAACTCATTTTTTTTCAGTTAATTCTATGCTTCTTAATTAAAAAAAATGCTTTTGGATTAATTAGCCGCTATTTTTTGAACTATTCCCTTATTGATTATATAAAAATCATTTTCGATTGGACTCTCAAAAAATGTTTGCGTTTTGGGATAAAAATCACATAAAAAGCTCACTTCCGAGTCGTATATTTACCCCTAAATGCTGAAAAGCCTTATTTATATTACTCTTGCGATGACCATGGTTCTCAATAGCATGGTGTATTCGTTGATCAAAGTGGATTTCACGATCAATAGAAAATACATCATTGAGAATTTCTGTATCAACAAGGATAAACCAGAACTTAAATGTGACGGAAAGTGCTTTTTGGCTGAAAAAATCAAAGCCGAAAAAGAAAGACAGGAATCACTTCCTGCATTCACTTTCAATAAGGATTTCGGTGTTTTTGTCCCTTCAGAATCAATTGCAAATTCAATAGAGTTAACTTTTGAGGCTTTCTTGACTCATCAGGAAACTTACCATCATGAGTTTAGCCAGACTACCACTTTTTCAATTGATCATCCTCCTCAGAGTTGATTCACTTCTGAATTAATTCAAATTTCCTTTTACAAAAACAGAATATGCAATCTCTTATCCGCTATGCGGGTTGGATGATGGCTAGCACTTTGTTGTTTTCCTGTAATGAGGGAGAACTCCCTGTTGATCAGGGGCCTACTCCCATTACACTGGAAAAACCCGACTATTTCTCGGATCAACAGGTCATGCCTTCAGACAATCCCTTGACGGAGGAAGGAGTGCGTCTTGGCCGTATGCTTTTTTATGAAAAAAAGCTTTCTCAGGACGGAACCATTTCCTGCTCCTCCTGTCATCAGCAAGAAAAAGGGTTCAGTGATGGTCTTCAATTTAGCCCTGGAGTCAATGGAACTCTTGGGTCTATGAATGCTATGGCTTTAAGCAACCTACACTGGCAAACCCGATTCTTTTGGAATGGAAGAGCTGTATCCTTGGAGGAACAAGCTCTCATACCGATTGAAGACCCAACAGAAATGAATCTCCCTATGGAAGAGGCTATTTCCCGACTTCAAGGGGATGTGGACTATCCGGGTTTATTTCAGGCAGCTTTCGGATCTGACCAAGTGACCTCTGAAAATATCGGCAAGGCACTGGCACAATTTGAAAGGACACTGATTTCCGCCAATTCCAAATTTGACAAATGGATTCGTGGTGAGGTAGAACTTAGTCCCGAGGAAGAATTGGGACTAGAACTATTCTTTACCCACCCAGAGCCATCCATTCAACTCAGGGGAGGCAATTGTGGGGATTGCCACCTAGGTTTTCTGACTTCTGGAGCTCCTAACGGATTTGCTGGGTTTCACAACAATGGCTTGGACTCAGATGAAAATTTGAATTCTGGGCTAGAATCTATCACCGGAAACCCTTTTGACAAAGGAAAATTCAAAGCTCCAAGTCTAAGAAACATAGCCTTGACTGCACCCTATATGCATGATGGAAGATTTTCATCCTTGGAAGAAGTATTGGACCATTACAATGAGCACATCCAAAATAGCGAAACACTTGACGTGCTCATTTTGGAAGCCAGTAATGAAGTCCTTGATCCATCCGAACCAATCAGACTCTACCTCTCAGCCGAAGAGAAGCAGGCAATCATTGCCTTTCTCCAAACGCTGACGGACGAAGAGTTTGTTTCAAATCCAAAATTTTCAAATCCATTTAATTAGAACTATCACAGTGAAAAATATATCCTATCTATTCCTTGCGGTCCTTTTTGCATTCACATCTTGTGACAAAGAGGACGAAACTCCCGCACAAATGAATGTGAAAATCACATTTGATAACACCTTGAACGGAAACCCTCTGGAGTTGAATCAAGAGATCTTTACACTCCCTTCTGGAGAATCATTTATGGTGAAAAAGTTTAAATATTACATCTCCAATGTGATTTTGACAGATTCGGAAACCAATACTCAATATATAGAGACCGACAGTTACCACTTGATGGGACAGGATTTCAATTCTTCAATTGAATTGGGAATGATCCCTTCGGCCAATTATGATCAAATCACTTTTTCCATCGGTGTTGACGAAGTAGCCAATTCCAGAACGGATCAGACAGGTGATTTAGACCCCAACAATGACATGGCCTGGAACTGGAATTCAGGTTATAAATTCGTCGTTTTGGAAGGTGAGTTTATCCACGAAAGCACCCAAGAAAGAACCGGTTTGGTATTTCATATTGGAAATAACCAAAACTATGCAACAGTCACATTGCCGCTTTCTGGTTTAGCTGCTGGAAAACCTGCTTCTATTTCTTTGGAAACAGCAATTGACGAGCTTTTTTCCAACCCAAATACATTGGTTCCAAGTAATCTGGCAAGTACCACCGTCATGGGAGGACCTGTTGCCGATCAAATTGGTCAAAACTATGCTGATGGATTTATAAAAGCCAACTAATAAAAATCCCCCGAGGATATCTTCGGGGGAATTCTTTCCAATGAAAAAACAGGCTCTTATTTTACTCCTTTCTATTTCTTGGACTTGGGCATGTGAGGATCAGGGGCAACAGGAGATTTTGGCAGAAAATGATCCCGAGCTTTTTGTTCCATCCATTTCCAAATCGTTGAATGTCGGAAGCTTTCCGCAACCGGATCGGAATCCCATGTCCAAAGAAGGAGTCCTATTGGGTAAAAAGCTCTTTTTCGACACCAATCTCTCTAG
Organism: Algoriphagus sp. PAP.12; assembly: GCF_026652115.1. Taxonomy (GTDB): domain Bacteria; phylum Bacteroidota; class Bacteroidia; order Cytophagales; family Cyclobacteriaceae; genus Algoriphagus. Next base: position 147,873 of record NZ_JAPPSQ010000005.1, read on the forward strand.
CAATGGAAAGGTTTCATGTGCTTCCTGCCATCAACCGCAATTGGCATTCACAGATGCAGTTCCACTTGCAGATCATGGAGTGACGGGGATAGAATTAGACCGACATGCCCCAGCCCTTTTCAATTTGGCCTGGAATACTACTGGACTCTTTTGGGATGGTGGGGCACATGATTTAGAGTCTTTGAACTTTGGCCCTCTCACCCACCCCAATGAAATGGGAGCTGACCTGACTGCTATCCTGACCTATTTGAATCAACAGAAAGAATACCTGGATTTATTTGAAAATGCATTTCCTGCAACTCCCATTCAAAGTGCTACAATGAGCCGAGCCATAGCTCAGTATACTAGGACATTGATCTCTCAAACTTCACGCTATGATCTCTGGATGAATGGAGAGATTGGATTCAATTCTATAGAATTAAAAGGCTATGAAATCTATCAAGCTAATTGCTCTAGTTGTCATGAGGAAGGCCTTTTTACTGACCTCAGTTATCACAACAATGGATTGGATGAAAGTTACCCTGATCCAATTGACAAAGAAGGTGTATTTCTGGGAAGATTTCGAATCAGTCATGACTCTTCGGATTTGGGAGCTTACAAAACCCCAAGCCTTCGAAACATCACCTTGACAACTCCCTACATGCACGATGGGCGATTCGCAAGCCTGGAAGAGGTATTGAATCATTATTCTTCAGGGATCAAGCAAAACAGTTCATTGGCTCCACAATTAAAAGATGGTATTCCTTTAAACAAAGAGGAAAAAGAAGCCTTGATTACATTTCTAAAAACTCTTCAAGACGATCAGTTCATTCAAAAACACCTTCAGGACAATCCTGATTTACCATGAAAAAATCTTTACTCATTCTCATATTTCTGGGACTCCTATCCCAATCAAATCAGTCATTTGCATGCGATAGCTGCAATTTCTTTGAATACAGCCTCCTTGAAAACAAAAGCTATTTTGGCCTATTCTATAGATTCAGGGATTTTCGGGATTATAAGACTATCTCTCCATCCACTACTACAGCAATTCTAAGTTTTCCAGCTCAGCAAAGTACCCAACTTCAACCTTGGATTGGCAACGAAGTGATGCATGAACCGGAAGGAAACAATTTGTATGTCCAAAAGACCAAACAGGATTTTGAAACCTATCAAACCATTGAGGCAAGAGGAAATATCACTCTGAATTATAAATGGAACTTGACCTTCCTTTTGCCTTATGAGTTCAACAAGGTTTATTATGAAAAATACCTGGACTTACCCAACCCGTTTTCTGATACGACACTTTATGTCCAAGGATGGGGAGATTTAACTACCGCGGTGGAATTTATCCATTTGGTTTACAACCCTAAATCCAGACATACTTTTCGTCCTGGGTTGGCTCTTACCCTTCCAACAGGTCAGGCTCTAGTTCAGTCCAAGAATGAAAATAGGGACCTTTTTGACCCAATCATTCAACCTGGAAAAGGTGCCTTTTCTTTTATTCCGCGATTGAATTATCAATGGTTTTTAGAAAATCTAGGTATCAATGCCGGAATGAGCTACCAATGGAGCACAGAGGGAAAGCAATCTTATCAATTTGGAAATTCATTCAACGCATATCTGCTGTATTTTCATCAGTTTGAAATTGGAGGAAGCTTTCTGCTAGCTCCTAATTTGGGAGTATACCATGAGTCTGCTCAGCGGGATATTTACAATGGACAAAAGCAGGATCTTACCGGAGGGCAAGTGGATTTTGCACAGTTGGGGCTAGACCTGAATCTGTCTCAAACTACATTTTCTCTGGTCTACCAAAGTCCAATCCATCAAAATCTAAACGGAAATCAAATTCTAAATCAACACAGGATTAGCATCGGATTAATAAGGAGCTTCAAGCTCTAAAAAGTTTAATCCATAAGGATTTTCGTGTGAGAAATATCACTGCTTCTGAGGCTATTAGTATCGACATTGGTTCTATAAATATTAGAAACCATGAAACGATCAATCCTCCCCTTATTTATTCTATTGGCGGGATTATTTTCTTGCCAAGATGAAGAGAAGCCAATGGTAAGCACCACTCTATCAGATGCAGAGATAGAAACTTTGCTATTCACCAGAGAAGAAGAAAAGCTGGCGCATGATGTTTACATCTATGCTTATGAAAAATATGGAAATATCCTTTTCCAAAACATTGCAAATAGTGAATCACAGCATATCCAGTCCATTTTGACTCAGATGAATGCTTTTGATATTTCTGATCCTTTGAATGGAAGCACTATACCCGGAGAATTTACATTATCCGCCATTCAAACCCTTTATGACAATCTCACTAGCCAAGTTGATCAGTCACTAAATGATGCAATTATCGCAGGACTATGGATTGAAGATATTGACATCTACGACTTGGAAAATGCAATTGCAGAAACTAGTCAAAGCTCATTGGCTACTGTATATGGTAGCTTACAATGTGGCTCTTCAAACCATATGAGGGCTTTTTATGGGTTAGCAACTCAATATGGAGTTGATTATTCGCCTAGCTATATCAGTCAAACACTTTACGAAGACATCATCACGTCAGCAAAAACAACCTGTCAAAACAATTAAATAAATGAACCTAGCATTTATTCCTTTGTCATGGGTGTTGGTTTCGGTTCTTTCCTTGAGCATTCAGTCTCCTGAGAGCAAACTCGAAAATTTTAATCCGGACCAAGAACAAGTAGAAAAGGGGTTAGTATTACTTCAAAAACACTGCTATTCCTGTCACAATCCTGCTTCCCCTTCCCATGATGAGATGTTGGCCCCTCCATTGGTGGGTATCAAATCGCATTATCAAAAAGCCTATCCAGAAAGCAAGGACTTTAAAGCTGCGATGATTGGATTCGTCTCCGATCCTAATGAAGAAAAAGGAATTATGAAGGGACCTATGAAGCGCTTTGGTGTGATGCCAAAACCTCCGGTTCCTGAAGAAGAGATCAAATTAATTGTAGAATACATTCATGCTAACCAATTGGAGGAACCTAGTTGGTTCAAGGAACATCACAAAGGGAATGGGAACCCAAATAATCATTGATCATTGTGATTCTTATCACAGATTTTACAGAAGAATAACGGTAGATTTATACTATAAATTAAAAAATATCATAACCATTAACTATGGATACTCAAGCTATAACAATGCCTAGAATTGGAGATCAGGCTCCCGATTTTGAGGCAATGACTACCACAGGAAAGATTAAATTTTCCGAATACATCAAAGATTCTTGGACCATCTTGTTCTCTCACCCAGCGGATTTTACACCTGTCTGTACAACAGAGATGAGTGGGTTTGCATTGGATCAAAAGTTCTTTGATGAGCATGATACCAAATTGATTGGACTCAGCATTGATTCCATCCATGCCCACATTGCCTGGGTCAACAATGTCAAGAAAAACACCGGTGTTTTATTCGAATTTCCAATCATTGCCGACATTGACATGAGCGTTTCCAAATTATATGGAATGCTTCAACCGGGAGAAAGTGAGACCGCGGCAGTAAGAGCTGTATTCTTTATCGATCCAACTGGAAAAATTAGATTGATCATGTACTATCCTCTAAATGTGGGAAGAAATATGGATGAAATCAAAAGAGTCCTAGTAGCTCTACAAACATCTGATAAATATAAAGTTGCCATGCCACTGAATTGGACACCAGGAGAAAAAGTAATCGTACCTCCACCAAAAACAGTTGCAGAAATGCAGGAGCGTGAAGCGAGTGATTATGAGATGGTAGACTTCTATTTGGCTAAAAAAGAACTAGTGTAGTATAGGTTTTTGATTAAACTAGAATTATTTGATAAGAATCGTAATGAAGGAGGAAATTGCAAGAAAATCAAGCTGTTTGGAGGCTAAAGCAGAGCATCGCTATGATGAAATCGAAAACAGCAACGAAGAAGTTGATTTTAAAGCAAATTCTGCCCGTACTAGATTATCTATCATGTAATTCGAGTTAAAGGGTTAATAAACAATAGAAAGCTTCTCGGAATTTTCGAGAAGCTTTTTCTGTTTAAAGCCTAAAAAACAAAACTTTATAATTTCTTAACCTAACTCACTCATTTAAACCAGTTTTTTGACATTTAACAAAAATTTGAACAAAACAACACATTTTTTAAACCGGTTTTTTGCATTTATGCAAAACGACTTTTTGAAGAAGCCAAAAAAAAGAGAGCTTATTAGGAAATAAGCTCTCAGTCAGGGTCTATTGTTAATCAAGTAAAACCAAATAAACTTTGGTAAAGCGATAGGTTGATATCTTTTTTTGCCTACCAAAATTTATTAAACTTAATAAAATTTAAGATAATAACACAAATCCAGTAAAATATTTTTCATTTTTTTTTCTTTCAGAAGCCTTTCGGCAAGTCCTGATAGGATTTGGGAGTTCGTCCAAACTCTTTCTTAAAAACTCGGATAAAGTAACTGATATTATTAAATCCGGACATCATCGCCACTTCCTGAATCTGAAGCCCCCCCATTTGCAAAAGATTTCTAGCTAATTTGAGCCTTTCATTTAAAACATACTCCATTGGAGTTTGTCCTAATTCCTGTTTAAATGTTCTCACAAAATGAGCCTTACTCATGCATGCTTTGGAAGCCAGATCTTCCAAAGTCAGTTGTTCCCGAATATTTGATTTGATATAAGCCACTACATGAGCCAACCGATTTCCAGAAGCCAGCTCTTTATATGTTTTTTCAAGCATATCCCTAGCTTGCGTTTGACTTAGCCTGATCAATAATTCCTTTAATGCCAAAGAAGCGATTAAGTCTTTTTCTTTGGATCGCTCCTTTACCCCGATCTTGATAAATCGATTAATGATTTCGGAAAGATCCTGAGTATTAATTAGATGGAAATAAGACAAATCAAGTCCCCATTCTTGAGTTAGTACTTTATCAGAGAAACGCTCATTGAGCATATTAAAAGTATTCTCTATCATTTCTTTTGAAATAGAAAGAGCAATGCATTGAGTCGGATTGTTCCATTGGGCTTCCGGAAAATCAATTTTCATTAATTCATTTGGAGGGACAATCACAGACTCCCCTGGCAAATAATCAAAACCCGGCTTGTCAAATAGGTGCATAACCTTTTTACCTTTGAGCATAGTCGTCAGCACCAAGTCTCCAAATACCAAATTGACATCGGCAGCCTCTTGGTGAGTTTCAAAAATATTTAGCTCACAATTATCTAAGGTGTAGGTCGTCCTGTTCTCTACTAAGGTTTTCAAATCCTTTGGAGATCTCCAAGTCACCTGTGCAGGAAAGTTATTTCGGGTCATAGGGTAATGTATTAACTAGCACAGCTTTAGAAAAGTTAATTTATTTAATATTTCTTGAGAATACTCTTTAGAAACGGAAAAAATAGCAACGTGAGTACATGAGATGTTCATCTGGTGCAATTTTTTTTAATGAAATGTATTGAGCTTTGATCAATACCAAAATAACCAATAAAACATATGACAACTTTAACACTTTCTCAGGCTAAGCCTGTAGATAGACCAGAGATCAAATCAAAATACGATCATTTTATAGGTGGCAAGTGGATTGCACCTGATTCTGGGGAATATTTTGACAACATTTCCCCTATAGACGGAAAAGTATTTTCAAAAGCAGCCAGAGGTAATAAAGTAGATATTGAAAAAGCATTGGACGCTGCACACGAGGCATTCCCTTCTTGGTCCAAGACTCCCGCTGCAGAGCGATCCAAAATCCTCAATAAGATTGCAGATGTCATTGAGGAAAACCTCGAACTTCTTGCAAGAATAGAAACAATAGACAATGGTAAAGCTTTAAGAGAAACCCGAGCTGCTGATTTACCTCTTTGTGTGGACCATTTTAGATATTTTGCAGGTGTGATTCGCGCTGATGAAAGCACCATTTCTGAGCATGATGAAAACACAGTAAGTATAGCCCTTCACGAGCCACTAGGAGTCGTGGGACAAATCATTCCATGGAACTTCCCACTTTTGATGGCCACTTGGAAAATCGCCCCTGCCTTGGCTGCTGGATGTTGTACAGTTGTAAAACCAGCTGAACAAACCCCAACCAGTATCATGGTATTAATGGAATTAATTGCTGATGTTGTTCCTCCAGGAGTACTAAACGTAGTTACCGGTTTTGGCCCAGAAGCTGGAAAACCATTGGCGACATCTCCAAGAATTGCAAAAGTTGCTTTTACGGGTGAAACCACTACAGGTAGGCTGATTATGCAATATGCATCTGAAAACTTGATCCCTGTAACCATGGAATTGGGTGGTAAGTCACCAAATATCTTCATGAAGTCTGTAGCTGATGCTGACGATGAATTCTTTGACAAAGCTGTAGAAGGCGCAGTTATGTTTGCCTTGAACCAAGGTGAGGTTTGTACTTGCCCTTCTAGAATTCTGGTTCATGAAGACATTTATGATGTCTTTATGGAAAGAGTAATCGCTAGAACCAAAGCGATCAAGCTTGGTCACCCATTAGCTGAGGATACAATGATGGGAGCGCAAGCCTCCAATGATCAATACGAAAAAATTCTTTCCTACATTGAAATCGGCAAGCAGGAAGGAGCTCAAGTTCTAACAGGAGGAGCGAAAAGCGGTCTGAATTCAGGATTAGAAGACGGGTTCTACATTCAGCCAACCATTTTCAAAGGCAACAATAAAATGCGAATCTTCCAAGAGGAGATTTTTGGACCAGTCACTTGCGTTACCACTTTCAAGACCACAGAGGAAGCAATCCAAATAGCCAATGATACTATGTATGGCTTGGGAGCTGGACTTTGGTCTAGAGATGCACATGAATTATACCAAGTACCTAGAGCGATCCAAGCGGGTCGAGTTTGGGTAAACTGCTACCACGCATATCCGGCACACGCACCATTTGGCGGATACAAAAAATCAGGTTTCGGACGGGAAAATCACGCAATGATGTTGAACCACTACCGCCAGACCAAAAACATGCTTATTTCTTACAGTAAACAGAAATTAGGCTTCTTTTAAGTAGTTAATCAAAGTAAAACCAAACCCGTAAAGACAGGTGATTTTCGCCTGTCTTTATTTTCTTTACCCAAAAAACCAATAAACCCATGACATCAAGAATAACCATCACCGATACTGCAAAGGAAATTGTCGATAAATTGAGAAAGCAGACAGGAACCGAATTGATGTTTCATCAAAGTGGGGGTTGTTGTGACGGCTCCTCTCCTATGTGTTTTGAAAAAGGAGATTTCAAAGTTGGTGGAAGTGATATCTGGCTGGGCAACATTTATGGTTGCGATTTTTTCATGAGTGCTGATCAATTTGAATACTGGAAGCATACCCAATTAACCTTAGATGTTACACCAGGAAGAGGCAGTAGTTTCTCACTGGAAATCCCAATGGGAATTCGATTTATTATCAGGTCAAGAATTTTCACCATGGAAGAATTAGAGGATCTGGAACCGACAAAATCTGCAGAAGAAGTAATCAATTAAGAATCCCTTTCACTTGGATTTTTTAGTATCTTCATCGGATTAACCCAGCCTTATACGATGAAAAAACTCCTAATAGGATTATTAGTTTTATTCCTTTTATATGTTATAGCAATTGCACTGGTTCCTCCCTATATAGAGTCAGACCGGAACCAAATAAAAATCCTTCCACCTTATTCTGTTTCCGCAGAAGCGCAGGCCATTTATGACAATTTAGAATTTATAGCAGACCTCCATTGTGACGCATTACTTTGGGGAAGAGACTTGACCGAAAAGGGAGACCGTGGACACGTGGATTTCCCGAGAATGAGAGTAGCAAATGTAGCTTTGGAAATGTTTACCATCGTTTCCAAATCTCCTTCAGGACAAAATATGAAAAGCAATAGCGCCGAATCTTTGGATGTGATTACCCCATTGACCATTGTCAAAGGAGAAAGCCCATTCAATTGGTTTAGCTTAGTCAATAGAACTCTATCTCAAACAGGAGATTTGGAAGATTTTATGGTGGAAGAAGATGGTAAGGCAATTTTGGTCAAAAGCAAAAGCGACCTAAATCAACTCATTGATGCCCGCAAATCCGATAAAGATGTCATTGGAGGAATGTTGGGGATCGAAGGTGCTCATGCTTTGGAAGGTGATATTCTCAACGTGGATAGAGTTTATGAAGCAGGGGTCAGAATGATAGGTCCCACTCACTTTTTTGACAATAAACTAGGAGGTTCTGCTCACGGTGAATCAGGTGAAGGCCTGACCGACTTTGGGAAATCAGTGATTAAAAGAATGAACGATCTGGGAATTTTCATTGACCTCGCGCATTCGTCTCCAGCAATAGTAGAGGATGTATTGGATATGACCACCCAGCCTGTCATCGTTTCGCACACGGGAGTTAGAGCTATTTTGGATTCCCAAAGAAATCTTAGTGATCATCAAATTCAAAGAATTGCAGAAAACGGGGGTATCATAGGAATCGCATTTTTTGATGCGGCAGTTGGTGAGCCTGAAATCCCAAATATCATTGCTTCAATCAAGCATGTTAGAGATTTGGTGGGGATAGAGCATGTTGCCCTTGGGTCTGATTATGATGGAGCGGTAGTGGTCCCTTTTGACATCACAGGTCTTCCTATTATAGTTGAAGGGATGCTCCAAGAAGGATTCACCTTAGAGGAAATCAAATCTGTTATGGGGGAAAACGTCAAGAACTTTTTACTTGAAAATTTAAAATAAATGGAACAAGCCATCCATCATCAGAACAACCAATTTGGTAAGCTTCAAGAGTACCTACGAGAATTCGTCTATGGAGGTATCGATGGAGCCGTGACTACTTTTGCAGTTGTTGCCGGCGGCTACGGGGCCAATCTGGAGCCGGGAATTTTGATCATTTTAGGCTTTGCAAATCTTCTTGCTGATGGATTTTCAATGTCAGTCGGTGCATACCTTTCAGCAAAAAGTGAAAGAGACAATTTTGACAAACACGAAAAAATAGAATACTGGGAAATAGAAAATCTTCCAGAAACCGAACGAGAGGAAATCGAAGAAATCTATCGTGAAAAAGGATTCAAGGGAGAATTATTAACCCAAATCGTGGACCATATTTGCTCAGATAAAGATCTCTGGGTTTCTGAAATGATGAAAGATGAATTGGGAATGATGAAAGACACCAAAAGTCCTTTTAAAATTGGATTGGCTACTCTCATTTCCTTTATCATGGTCGGCTTTATACCTTTACTCATTTACCTATGGAACTTCTTCTTCCCTTCAGAAATTAACACCTTTCTTTGGACTAGTATTCTGACTGGCATAGCATTTTTGATAGTAGGCTGGCTAAAAGGTATCGTGAATCAGACTTCCACCCTAAGAAGCATTATCGAAACAGTTGGTTTAGGACTTCTGGCGGCAATCGTTGCATTCTATGTTGGGGATATTTTAGAAAGCTTTTTTATGTAATCCCTATGAAAACAATTGATGAAGTACTGGGAAGAATGGACCAAATTGTCTCGGAATGCCAAATTCAAGAAAGCAGAATTGGCTTTTTTGCCATTTTATACAGACAAGTCACAAGGAGAATTAAACAGGGCATTCTGGCAAAAGAATTTGAAGACAATGCCAGAATGGAGGTATTGGACATCCTTTTCGCCAAAAGATTTATAGATGCTTATGATGTTTGGAAAAACGGCGGAACACCAACATCAAGCTGGCAAGTAGCTTTTGATGCAAGCAAAGGCTCCTCTTATCTTGTTTTGCAACACCTATTCTTGGGAATCAACGCTCATATCAATTTAGATCTTGGAATTGCGGCATCAGAAACCATGAAGAATCATCCTTTAGAAGGGATCAAAAATGACTTCGACAAGATCAATTCTGTTTTAGCTGAATTGGTTGATGGCGTCAAGGCAAACATCAGTAAGGTTTCTCCTATTTTCGGATTGTTGATTCCTTTGGCGAAAGGCAAAGATGAAATGCTTTTAAATTTTTCGATTCAGCTGGCGAGAGATGGGGCCTGGAAATATGCCGGGGAATACCATGCAGATTTGAATAAGAATTTTCAGATTTCAGATCGCGACAAAAACATCTCTAACCTGGCCAGAAAGCTAATTCAGCCTGGGAAATTCCTTGGATTCCTAATTAAGATTGTTGGTTTTGCCGAATGGAAATCCGTGAAGGACACGATGACTCAATTGGATGAAGTAGCAATAAATACGTTATTCTAAACCCCAGAAATAACCACTTTTTCCAAAAAATCTTGGCAGGTATACACAGGTATTTCAGAAAAATAAAATCCATTTGAATCCTCTGAAACGATAGCCTCACCAGAGGTTTTTAATGCAGAGTAATACTCCAATCCATCTTCAAAATCTTGGATTAATGGATTTTTCAAAGTTTTAAAAACCTCCTCACTGCCCACTTCGGAAACAAGAATCTTTGAATTCAATAAATCAATTTTTCTTTTTGCAGCACTTGCTCCACTTTTCTTTTCAGAAAAATAATAAGATATGGCTAAACAAATGGGTGATGTATAAAGCTGAAAAGTCTCTTTATACATCAGACTTAAAACTCGGGCAGAATAGGGAAAAAGTGGATATTCTTTGTTCAAGACTGAAACCAGCACATTCGCATCTAAAAAAATCTTCATTTTCTACTTTTGAAGAATTCGTCTTTCAGGGCTTTCTTGCTAGAACTTTTTTTGTATTCAATGGCCCCTTCAGCCACCTCATCAATCCATTTGGAAATCGGCAAATCTTCCAACGATAGGTAGCTACCGGAAGTAATTTGAGAATAAAGGTATTCCGTCAATCTGGAAAGACTAATAATGTTTTGACTTGCAAAATCCTTCGCTTTTTCGATGATATCCTTATTAAATGAAAGGGTGATTTTAGAATCCATGACAATAAAATAAAAGGCTATACGTAAAGAAAAAAATATTTACGTATTACTAAATATTATAGTTTGAAGGTTAACCCCCTCTCCCCCATTTTTCTTCCATACCAGCTATTTCAGCTTCGGTTTTCACTTTGTTTTTGCGATTGGTCTTTTCCTTTTGAAGATTGGTTGCATAAAAATGGGTTCCTTGAAAATAGTCCACACGAGCTTCTGATTCCCCTTTGGCAAAAGTCCATTTTTCACCTTTGAACAATTTCACTTTTTCCTCATGAAGCTCTAATAGTTCATCATAGGGCCCACGGCTTGAAATCAATTTGACGAAAATTGGAGCAGTTTCAATGGCAATAAAAAGAAGCATTATAAACGTATTTGCAAGCGCCATAGCGGAACTCTCCTCTGTCAATGAAGCCAAACCATCCATTCTTGCCGCCAAGCCATCAAACCCTTCAATCCCAGGTTGCTGCTTTTCAAATTCTGCCTGACGCAAAGCCATAAATTCTCGGATTTGAGCCTCTAATGTATCTACCCGAATCTGGTTTCTCACTTTCAATTCATCCAAGGCTATTTGGGCCGCATCCAGTTGTTGTTCTTTCTTTTTTGCATTGGTCCCTAAACCTACAATTCCACTCGTCCCAGCAGTTTTTTCTCCAAATCGTTCTGCATCGTATTCTTTCTGAAGTTGATCTCTATAGGCTTCTGCATTTGAAACTTCTGATTTCAATGAATCGATTCTCCCTTCTAATTCTTGAATCTCTGGAAATCCTTTAGCCAAATTCGCTTTGGACTGAGCGATAAACTCAGTTTTTTTCTCATCAAGCTTACGATTGATTTCTCTCTCAAACATCTTCAATTCTAATGGCTTTGAAATCACAAGCGCTAGTAATACTGCCAAAACCAATCTTGGAATTGCCAACTTCCATTCAGCCCAAGAGTTTTCCTTTTTTCGCATACTGGAAACAATGAACCTATCTAAATTGAAGATCATCAAGCCCCATAGCAGTCCGAAGCTTATGGCAGGCCAAATGGATTGGAAAACTGTATAAATCGCATAGCCCGAGGCCAATGCTGCTAAGATGCCAGTAAAAAAAACCGTAGCCCCTATTCCAATGTATTTATTTGAATCAGTGGGAGTTCTCTTCAAAATTGAGAAATTGGCACCACTACAAAACCAGAAAAACTGAGTAAGTTGTTGCATAAGTAGGATGATTGAATGGATTCGTATATAAAACGCTAAAATCCTTCCAAAAGTGAGAATTACTTCTGACTGGGGACATACTCAGTTCATTTAGGGACAAAAACCTCTTTTTTTGGGATGTTCAGGGGTGTTTTAGACTTTTCAAGTTTCTTCTAGGTCATTTTCATAATCTGTTCACCCTGTACGTATTCGATCAATTTGTGAACGGTTTTGAAGCTGTGTTTTTTGGACGTATGTTTAGGAATATGAAGAAGCCCTATAACCTCCTATTGATTGCGATTTGCCTATTTTTTGGAAGCCAAATCAGTATCGCTCAGACTGTCCCTTTTGAAAATGAAGTCAAAGAAATTTCAGCTAGAATTGATGAAGCTGGATGGGAACCTGGCGAAACGGTTTTCACAGGAAGCTCTAGTGTAAGAATGTGGAAAAGTTTGGAGGCTGAGTTTCCAAATTATGACGTATTAAATACCGGGTTCGGTGGCTCTAAAGCTTCTGACCTCGAAAAACACCTATTCCCTCTGGTTTTGAGATTTGAGCCAAAAAAAGTATTCATTTATGAAGGTGATAATGACCTTTGGGCAGATGTAGCGGTAGCCGACATTATGGAATCTTTGGACAATATCGTTTCCAGAATTTTGATCGCCAACCCTCATACGGAAGTCAATCTAATCAGTGCAAAGCCTAGCCCAAGCCGCTGGAGCAAGAAGCAAAATTATTTGATATTGAATGATCTAATGAGACAATATGCCCAGACTCATGAAGGAGTTGGATATGTTTCAGTATGGGAAGCACTGCTTGACTCGAATGGCAACCCTCGCCCAGAACTTTACATTCAAGATCAATTGCATTTAAACGAAGATGGGTACAAACTTTGGTCGGCAGAGTTCAAACCTTTCATGCAGGATTAATTTCCAGAAATCTTAAACGACAGAGCTAGTAACACTTGCTCATGGCGGATATACTGGGTACCATCGAACATTCTGTAAATATTGATTTTCTGATCATGAAATTCTCTTTCATATCGAAGATCCAAGCCGACTGGACCAATTGAAACTCCCATTCCAAATTGATACCCGAATCGTAGGTTCTTATTGTATTCGTCTAATTCACTTGGAAGGTAATTGTCTTTGAGAGTATAATGAAAAGATGGACCTCCAAAGACTGTAATGATTTGAAAAAGCTTGATTCCTGCCAAAATCGGTGCATCAATTCTCTGAGACTTCGCATCCAACTCTCCAGTTTCGAAGCGAGTTTCGGTAAAAACCAATTCAGGCCTGAGATAGATATCATAAGAGCTCATTTTGTAAAATACCCCCGCATGATACCCCATTCCTCCGGTTGGATCCTTCCAAATGGTTCCTGCATCTTTGAAATACTTTCCGGAAGTATTATAATTCATTCCAACTTTTACTCCCAAACCGGATCCTTGTTGTGCGAAAGTAGGGATTGAAAAGACCGTAAAAATGAAAAGGCAAAGAATTAGTAGCTGTATTTTTTTCATTGATCAAGCATTTAATGAAACTTGGAGGAACTAATAATCGAATCTTAACCAATCTAATCCTTCAAAAACCACGTATCTAAACCTAGAATTCAAAACAGTTCTCGAACTGATGGGTTATATTTTCAGTTTCAAATACGAGACCAATTTTCGCATATAAGATAAATTTCTGTAAATCATGCATTTGTCACCTAAACCATATACGATGATGTTGAGCCTATTTCTCGGCCTTTTTATGGCCTGCAGCTCACCTTCCGAACAAAATTCGGAAATTGAGTTAAGCCCCAGTGATTCAGAAAAAATGGAAGCTTTCTCGGGAAAAACAGAACAAGCAACCTTTGCAGGTGGATGTTTCTGGTGCGTAGAAGCTCCTTTTGAGGATGTAGATGGAGTAATAACTGTGATATCAGGATATGCCGGAGGAAAAGAAAAAAATCCAACCTATGGTGAGGTTAGTTCAGGAAAAACCTCACATCGAGAATCTGTTCAGATCACCTATGATCCCGAAGTAATCAGCTATTCAGAATTGGTGGATATTTTCTGGCAGACATTTGATCCGACGGATGTTGGTGGTTCTTTTTATGACAGAGGATCACAATACGAATCTGCTATCTTTTACATGGATTCTGAGCAAAAAAAGGTAGCTGAAGAATCCAAAAAAAGACTGGATAATTCAGGAAGATTTGATAAACCAATAGCTACTCCAATTATTAAATTCACCACTTTCTATCCAGCTGAGGAATATCATCAGGATTATTATAAGAAAAACCCAACCGATTATTATTCCTACAGAAAAGGAAGTGGACGTGATGATTTCATCAAAAAACATTGGCCTGAACTATCCGCAAAAGAATATCCAGCCAAATCGAAATCAGAATTGAAAAGTGAACTAACAGAACTGCAGTGGGAAGTCACTATGGAGGATGCAACAGAATATGCCTTCCAAAATGAATACAATGGCAATAAGGAAGAAGGCATTTATGTCTGTATAGTCTCCGGAGCTCCATTATTTAGTTCTACTGATAAATATGAATCTGGGTCAGGATGGCCTAGCTTCACCAAACCAATTGATCCAAGAGCTCTTGACAAACCTGTGGATAACTCCTTGGGAATGATGCGTGTAGAAGTTCGTAGTAAGTTTGGAAATAGTCATTTGGGACACGTATTCTATGATGGCCCAGCTCCGACCGGATTGAGATATTGTATGAATTCTGCTGCAATGAAATTTATCCCTAAATCTGAAATGGAAGAGAAAGGCTATGGGGATTATTTATGGCTAATAGAAGACAAATAAACTCAGAATACTTAAATCCATTCTGAATAAGTAAAGGAAAGCACAATTGCTTTCCTTTTTTTATGTTTAGGCTCATTCAAATCAATTAAAACCACTAATTTAAAGTTCTCAATTGCAAACCCCTTTTATTTTCTATCGCATTAATGGCAAATTTTGAGCTTTTGATTGTGGATGATGATCCCAGCTTTTTGTTTCTTCATGAAGTTTTAGCCAAGAAATCAGGGTTCCATGACTCTCCTCAAAAGTTTGAAGACGGAGAAGAAGTGGTTGATTTTTTAAATAAAAAGGAAAGCAAAAATTATCTACTTTTCTTAGACATTTACATGAAACAGATGGATGGATGGGGGGTGCTCAACTTTATCGAAAAACAAAACAAACCTGACAAAATCAAAGTAATCTTGATCAGTTCATCTATCAATAGTGAGGATAAAAACAGAGCTTTGGATTATTCCAGTGTGATTGAGTATATAGAGAAACCATTGCTTTTGGAATACCTAGAAATATTGAAGGAACAGGTGCTTTTTTGATTACTTCTATTTCTTTAGGCTCAAAATAATTACAAGCGCGAATATTTTACTTCCCACAACTGTTTATATTTAACTGAAAATTTAGATAAGATGAAAAAATTCGCCTGGATCTTTGGTACCGTTTTGATTGTTGTCCTTGCTGGAATCTTTTGGTATAAATTCTATTTTGTATTTGGGGAAGGAGTCAAAGCAGGTTCATTGAACTACTTTGTAAAAAAAGGAATCGTATTTAAAACTTATGAAGGAAGAGTGGTCCAGGAAGGATTCCAAAGTCCAACAGCAGGTGGCCTACAAAGCAACGAGTTTAGATTTAGTGTGGTAGATGAGGAAGTAGCAGGAAAGCTAGAAAGAGCCTCGGGGAGATTTGTAGAGCTACGATATAAAGAATATAACGGAATGCTCCCATGGAGAGGAACTAGCAACTTTGTGGTCACAGAGGTCTTAACGATAAAGGACGAAGCCTCCTCTGGTGACTCCGCCCTTCCATATGATCAGTAGGACTTATTTCGTCCAATAATCAACTACTGTCACTTTATCCAAATGTGGTCCTAAGACTTCACCAAAAGCCTTGTGGGCGGGATGAGGCAAATAAATAGCTCTATCTTCTTCCGAATAAAATGTCAAAGTGAAGGCATGAGTCAAGCCTTGATTTAGTCCTTCAGGGCTATTGTTGGTTCCCCATTCAAATCCTTTGATCTCAGGTATTTCATTTGGCAAATTCTCAAAAGCAGCTACAACTTTGTCGATATCTTCTTGAGTAGCAGATTCTTTAAAACCAAACAAAACGACGTGTCTTAAGACGGAGTCAGGTGTTTCTTCCATAATTTTTTCTTCAATAATAGTTTCAGTGACAACTTCTTTCTCCTCTTGATTTGGAGAGCAAGAAAAAAGGATAAGCGCAAGAAAGTAAAAAGGGATTTTTTTCATGTTTAAATAAGGTTTGCGGTGGTTTGAATGTACGGAATCCCTCATAATTTAGAAAAAGAATTCTAATGGATGGATAAATCAAATTAGGATTGTATATTCAACGAAATAAAAGTAGATAAACTATATTTTAAATAATGAATTTCAACCAACACCCACTTGCCTACTTCCTAGGTTTCTTATCGACAGGAATTCTTCTTTACTCCTGCTCTGAATCTGACACCTCCATTAAATCGGATCAAAGTAGTGGAAACTATCACATTGAGAAAATAGACTCTTTTGAAGTAAATAACCTGACACGGGTAATCATTAGGGATTACTCACCTGAAGAAAAAAAATATCTAGGGTATGCCATGGTGGAAGATGATTTTCTAGAAATATCTGAGGAAGGGGAAATTCTAAAAAGAGCACATAAAAAGGGGGAAGGTCTCGGACTTTATGGCAATTGGAACCCTATTGGAATGGGTTTTGGACCAAGCGGAATGAGAATTGCAGAATTGCCTTTTTCCATTTTGGCCTACAATCGAGATTTCGAAGAAATTTATCGTCAGAGAATCCAATCTCCTCTTCCTATTCGAGGTTTTGGTCCTATGGGCAGAACCGAATATTATCAAAATCAGGATAGCACCTATTTTTTGGTAGGACCTAGTAATTACCTATCTGCACACTACTTGATTCATAATGAGGAAGGGAGAGATACGCTTACTAACTTTTACTCAATCAACATCCAGTCAGGCGACATGAAATCCGTCCTTCCATACCGAGAGGAGTCCATATATAAACAAACTCTAGATATCTATCCAGAACTGATGACCAAAAGCTTTGTGGTAGATCATGAGACAAATGAATTATTGGTACTTCACGGATTGGAGAATAAAATAGAGGTTTATTCTTTGCCTTCCTTGGACTTCAAAGAAAGTATTCCTATCGACCATTCAGAGTTTTTGGAGTATTCTCCAGTTCCAATCGGAATAAACTCCAATGATGATAGACTTACTGCATTACGCCTCATGTCCGGAAGAAATCAAAACCTGATTCAGATCGACAAAGACTTATTTTTGATCAAATATTTTACAGGCGTAACTGAAGGGCAGTTTAATACAAGAAGAGGTCAAGATGCCATCTATTCTCCCGCAAATGACACCAAAGAGCAAAAAATCCTTCTAATTTCTGGAAGGAAGCAAGTTGCGGAATTAGAATCCATTCCAGGAAGTATCTTATTTGGACTTGGAGATGGCAAATTTTTGGTAGTAGAACCAGAAAATACCGAAATTGAGGAAGAGGTAACTCGCTTTTCTATCTACCAAGTTCAAAACTAAGCCTATGCGAATAGCTTTTTATAGCGCAAAATCATACGACAGAGACAGCTTCAATCTTTTTGAAAATCAATTCGGACATCAAATCACCTTTTTCGAGGCCAAGCTAGACAAAGACTCTACTTCCTTAGCTGAAGAGCACGAAGTCGTTTGTGCATTTGTCAATGACATCCTAGACAAGCACGTTCTCAAAAAGCTTAAAACACGTGGTGTCAGGCTAATTGCACTGAGATGTGCTGGATACAACCAAGTGGACTTGGATGCCGCCAAAGAATTGGGACTCCCAGTAGTACGAGTACCAGTTTACAGTCCTGAGGCAGTTGCAGAGCATGCATTTGCTTTACTCCTAACCCTAAGTAGAAAAACGCACAAAGCCTATAACCGGGTCCGTGAATCTAATTTCTCCCTGGAAGGATTAACAGGTTTCAACCTCCACGGAAAAACATTTGGAGTGATAGGAACAGGTGCCATTGGAAGAGCTTTTTGTAAGATAGCCTTGGGTTTTGGAGGGAAAGTACTAGCCTATGACTTATTTGAAAATAAGGAAATGAAAAAACTGGGAATCCAGTATCATGGAATCAATGAGTTATTCTCAAAATCAGACATTATTTCTCTCCATTGTCCTTTGACCCCTGAGACAAAGCATCTAGTTAACGGAGATGCAATCCAGCACATGAAGGAGGGAGTTGCCTTAATCAACACCTCACGAGGAGCTTTAATAGAAACCAAATCAGTTATTAAAGCTTTAATAAGCAGAAAAATCGGTTATCTGGGAATTGATGTTTATGAGCAAGAGGAAGATTTATTCTTCAAAAATCTCTCTGAGCAGATCCTACCAGATGAGCAGATCTCCAGACTAATGACTTTTCCAAATGTCCTAATTACAGGGCACCAAGCTTTCCTGACAAAAGAGGCCTTGGGTCAAATCGCCCAAACAACTTTAAATAACATCTCAGAATTTGAGGATGGCAAAAAACTTACCAATGAAATAGGGTAAAAAAAATCCCCGGGCTTGAGGGCCCAGGGATTTTACCATTAAAAGTATAGTGATTATCCTACCACTTTCACTTTAGTAGCATTAACACCTTTTTTTCCTTGAACTACGTCATAGGTTACTTTGTCATTTTCACGGATTTCGTCGATAAGACCTGAGATATGTACAAATACATCTTCTGTACCGTCTGCTGGTGTGATAAATCCGAAACCTTTGGTAGTGTTAAAGAATTTTACTGTTCCTTCATTCATGATTACTCTTTGTTACTGTGTTGTTTGTTATTGAATTTTTGATTTTTTGATTTATTTGTTGGAGGGACCTCTTCTTCAGGTGGAGTTTCGGTTATGTTACCAAATCTATCTACATAAGCCATCATATCTTCCAGATCCCCGCTTTTTGGCTGCTCTTTTCTAGCCAGTTTTTTTTCTAATTTTTCCTTTTGTTTTCTTTTCTTAAGTTCTGCTTTTTGTTTTTTAATAAATGCGTTTTGATTTTTTGACATATAGTTTTTTAGTTGACAAATGTGATGGCATGACCGGTTTTTCCTGCCCGGCCAGTCCTTCCAATTCTGTGGATATAACTATCCATAGACATCGGTAGCTGGTAATTGATCACGTGGGTCACATCAGCTACGTCTATACCTCTAGCTGCCACATCTGTGGCAACCAGTACTCTTGATTTTCCTTCCTTAAACTCCTCAATCATTCTATTACGGAAATTTTGAGATTTATTTCCATGAATCAACCCTGAAGGTATTCCTGATTGATTCAGTTTTTTGCAAACTCGATCTGCCAGTCTTTTTGTCTCAGTAAATAAGATTACTTTTTCCATTTCAGGGTTTTGAAAAAGATCCTGTAAAACAGCCATCTTATCCTCCCCCTCTTTTAGGTAAACCACTTCCTGATTAACATTATCACTCGAATGCCCTCCACTGTTGACTTTCACCTCAACCGGATTACTCAAAAGTCCATTGATAAGGGATTGTTGATTGGCATCCAAAGTAGCACTGAAAAGCATTGTCTGACTCCTTAGTTTCATTGGAGCTACCAATTTTTTAACATCATTGACAAAGCCCATATCCAACATTCTATCAAACTCGTCCAAAACCAAAGTTTTCATCCATTGGAGCTTGAGAAGTTTCCTGCCATAAAGGTCTAATAACCTTCCCGGAGTCCCCACTACGATCTGAGGGTGTCTAAAGAGCTTTCTTTCGTCTGTATTGATATTGGTTCCACCTATAAATGTGGCTGAACTCAATTTCATCCCAAGTGTCATACTTTTAAACTCCTCCTCTATTTGTAAGGCCAATTCCCTGGTAGGTGCCACAATCAAGGCTTTGTAATCCTTAGGGTTTGCCAAAGCTTGTTCAATAATAGGAATCAGGAAAGCACAAGTCTTACCAGATCCAGTATTCGAAATGCCCATCAAATCTCTTCCTTCCAAAAGTGGTTGAAAGGATTGCTCCTGAATTTTGGTAAGCATGGAATATCCTTTTGCCTCCAAATTTTCTTTCAATCTTTCCCCTATTTCCAAAGAAGAAAATAAAGTAGATGACTTGAACTCAACTTCTTCTTGGGGAACCGCTTTTTTCACCAATAACCTAGGGTCTAACTTAGAGACCTTGGGTTGTTTGGCTGATCTTCTTCTGTCTTTTTTGGGGCCAGAAGAGTCATTCCTTCTTTTATTAGATCTATTCTTAGGAGCTGAATTCATTTTGTATAACTTTTAGCTGGCTCCATTTCAGGACTATTACCCAAGAGGTAAAGCATTTTGAAATGATCGTAAACCGCTCCTAAAAAATGGGGCTTTGAATAATAAGGAATTTGAAACTCCTCAGCGGTAGCCTTTACGATTTTTGATATTTCCCGATAATGAACATGACAAATATCCGGAAATAAATGATGCTCAACTTGATAATTTAACCCTCCGATATACCACTCCAACAGTCTAGATTTTGGAGCAAAGTTGCAGGTTGTTGCCAATTGATGGAGCATCCGTTCTCCTTCCACAATCCCTTCTTCATTTGGCAATGGAAAATTAGCTTCAGGCACCACATGAGCAGTCTGGAAGATCAATGTGATTACAAAACCAGTCACAGCATGCATAGCCACATATGCCAATAAAATCTCCCAGACAGGAAACGGAGCAAATATCAATGGCAATCCTAAAGCAACAAGAAAATAACCAATCTTCCAGCCTATTAACTTTAATACAGTTTTTCTATATGCGTTTTCTCCTTTCACCAATCCCATTTTGTGATACCTTTTCAACCTCACGAAATCTTTTACAGTAATCCAAGAGAGAGTTGAAAGAGAATAAAAGAATCCGGCATATAGATGCT
The DNA here is from genome assembly GCF_026652115.1 of Algoriphagus sp. PAP.12. Lineage (GTDB taxonomy): Bacteria > Bacteroidota > Bacteroidia > Cytophagales > Cyclobacteriaceae > Algoriphagus. The sequence goes on from NZ_JAPPSQ010000005.1 coordinate 168,799, forward strand.
GATATTTATGTAGTGCATTTTTCTCAGCATTTGGAGAAAACCTTAAAAAGAAGGGGGCATTAATATCATCGTCGTGTTCCTCAATGTTCGTAAAACTATGATGAAGTACGTTGTGTTGGATTTTCCAAATAGTCGAATTGGCCCCAACCATATTGAGGGTATATCCAAGCCATTTATTGACTTTTTGATTTTTAGAATATGAACCATGATTTGCATCATGCATGACACCCATACCTACTCCTGCCATCCCTAACCCGGCAAGAATAAAGCAGACAAACAATTGGAAAGTAGTTGTGGCTATTCCAATTGTGACCAAAGCTAAAGGAACAAGATACAACGATAGTAGCAAAATGGTTTTGAGAACCATCTTCCCATCTCCGTACTTGGACTTTCCTGTGCTTTCGAAATGGTGATAAACTCGACTTCTGAGAGTTTTTGAGAAATCAGAAAGGACTGATCTAGAGAATCTTACTGGCTTGATAGACTTTGTGTTAATTTTGTTTTTATTTCCAATATAGGAATTTGCTGCAGGTTTTAAATCAGAATTACAATAATTCGGAATTAAAAAAGTAGAAAGAAAGAATTAAAACCTAAGCAAAGGAGGAACTCTGAAATTGCTACTTAAACAGGTTGGTTTACAACGCTAAATTATTTTTCAAAACGATCCGAACTTTTTCGGCTCAATTTGGAAGCAAAGGTGCAGAGAAGAATCGATGTTTCCTAATCAATTAAAAAACAAATTTGATCTCTCCACCTTTTAACTCACTGATATTCAATATTTTTTTTTCACTACCCCTTAATTTAACCGCCAATTCACAATAAAATTTACGTGAATCATCTCCACTTTATTGTAACGCTGAGCTGCTGAAAGCTCCTCATCACCAATTGCTTCTTTATTCATTACCAACAGATGGAAATCCCAAGCTTTTAATGTTTCAGGATCATATTTCACTCCTAAGTTCAACTGGCGATAAGACGGAAACGCATATTTGTTTGCCTGGAAATCTGACACATCCGGAAGCCAATGAAAGCCCAAATGAGAGTAAAACCCCCATTCCTTATCCGGTGAATACTCCAAATAAGCTGTCAAAGCTTCAACACTTTTATATCCTTCATTTCTTTCTCTAGGAATAAACGTGTACCATGCATCTTTTCCCCATTCACGAGGACTTAACCATCTCCCATCTCCGCCTAGTTTGGTAAAGTTAAGATGACTTAGAATTTTGCCTTTTTTTACCCCAAAACGTCCTGAAACAACCCAGTTTTTATCTTTGGGATCTTTGTACCTCAAAAGAGGATCAGAATTCCCGCCATTTTCCACACCATGCTGATAGCCAAACTGGAGCCCAGTTATCCAAGTCATATCACCTTTTGATTTCCAACTATTTTGCCACTGGGTCCAATAAGTTGCAAACAGATTTTGAGCCCAAGTATGAGACAGATCAAACTTCCCAATTTGAGACTTTTTAGATACCTCAAAAACCGTAATTCCATCACTTTTGGTATTTCCAAAATACTGGGATGGCTGACCATTTACATCTCTTGCTACAGGAAATATTCCGACAGTCTCTCCAGGTCGAAGCCAGTCTTTCGTCCCTCTTACACGCATCCGATAAATATACCAGGCTGCTATTTCCCAACTTTTTTCAGGACGGTAATTGAAAGTTGCCCCTTCTATCATGGTTGGCGCAAGTCGTCCATCTTGAGGATTTATCCAAGGAGTATTGATCCCCATTCTTCCTACTCCAAAATCAAATTTTTCTGATTCATAGTTTAGAGAAAGATTTTCCCAAGACCCAAAGGCTCCATCCCCAGGATTCAACAAATCATATAAACCTGTTTCGTATCGATTTCCTCTATTGGTTAAGGGATCCGGTTCCCAGATCTCAGAACTCCAAACATTGAGGAAACCACGATAAGATACTTTGGCAGACCAATGTTCTCCATAACTCAGTTTTGTTCCTACACCAAGAGAAGTCCCCAGAGCAAAATCATTCTTAAAATCATCAGGATAAGAGGTGCTCATCCAAAAGGTCCGGAAGTGAAGGTCGGGCTTGATTTCAAACTTCTTTTCAGACTCTTGAGCATGACTCCAAAGGGGAATTAAACTAATAATCCCCAGCAATAAGTATCTCATGAATTATTTGGACTTGGCTTCTTGAATTGGTTTGAAAGGACCGAATTTGTGCTGGGTTTCAGAGAAAGAGTCGCTATAGGGCCCAAATGGATGATCCATCGGCTTCTTAGAAATATCTGGCCAATCATTTGGGAAGCTTCGATCAGGTCGATCCAAGCTATTCACATAGGCTGCTACATCCCAAGAATCTTCATCCGTAAGAATAGGGTTCTCATAAGTGGCTCCAAAAGGCATATTTGCTTTTACATACCCCGCAAATCTTGACATTCTAAACAAACCAGCCTTTTGGTTATAGCTATGTTCTCCCCAAAGTGGCGGATAAGTATAACCACTTCCGTCTTGCTTTGCTAAACCTTGACCATCCGGGCCATGGCAGCTTTGACATTGTCTATCGTAGACTGATTTTCCCTTGATAGGATCTGCGGCTCTATCCAAAAGGGGTAGTTCATATATCCCCGCTCCTGCAGGCTTTTCACCTTTAGGCACATCCTGACCCAGCCAATTCATATAAGCGACCATTGCTACCATCTCCTTATTATTTGCGGGCAGCGCATCACCATTCAAACTCCTTTGAAAGCAACCATTTATTCTATCCACCATATCCTCTGACTTTCCTGATCTACCTCTTACTTTTGGATAAGTAGACGCTACAGCAGAATAGTTATTACCCAAAGGAACTGTTCCAGCTTGAAGATGACAGTTTTGACAATTCAACCCATTGCTTATCTTCTTTACTTTTCCATTAGGCCCCAGGTAGGCAGCTGTATTGGCAATCAATTCTTTTCCGTATTTGATATCTTCAGCATTTGGTTCAGAATCGACCGAGGCCCAATCTGGAGCATGCCACATTTGGGCAGGATCAGCCAAAGCTTTAGAAACAGGAACTTCAGGTACTGGAAGATTTACTTCAGCAATTTGCTCTTCAGTAAAAGAAGGTAACTGAATCCCGGAGTAGGACATAAACACTACCCCTCCTACTACTCCTACGAGCGCAGTAGCAAGGGCTAAAAGTCCAACCATCAATGTTATTAACTGTAAAAAGGGTTTTCCCATTTTTTTGATTTTCTTTTTCTTACCTACAAAATTGCATGAATTTTGGGCCAAAAAGCTGTGACTTCCATCACACCAAATTCAAATTAGGCATCAATCCAAAAAAATCCGAATTTCTTAAAGTGATTCTAAACTCACTTCCACTGAAAAGGATGTTTTCCCTTCAACAAAACCCATTACAAAAAATGCATTTTCGTCTTTAAACAGCTGAAGTGTCACCTCATCCCCCAACAGGCATTCAGAAAGGTAATTGATACTAAATTGTTTTACATGAGGAACCATATCATAAATCAAATCCTCCACCCAGCGAACGTAACTGGTATTATTGACATGATCATAAAGATCCAAATCCGAGGCTTTGACTTTAATCGTCTCCTCCTTTATTAGCTCACCATTTTTGATGATTTTCCCAGGTTGCCATTCCGGTTTCAAGGCTGGATCAAAAAGTTCTACTGGTAAAACCATTTCAGGACGGAGCATCTTTTTTGAATTCGAATCAAGCAATAACCAAGAGCTCATCCCTCTCACCAAAACATTCCCATCCAAATCCCTCATCAGAAACTCCCTAAAGGCAAAAATCTTATCAACTCCTCTTCCACCAGTAAACAATTCTACTTTTTGTCCCCATTTCGGCATTTGAAACAACTTCAACTCCAACCTCGCTAATACCCACATTTGATTGGCTTTTGAGAGATTTCTCCCAAAATCCTGCGAATCAGCATGCTTCCAAGCTATTTCCTGCAACAAATCAGCCAGTCCTTTGATCCTGAGACTCCCCTTTGGATTGACAAAAAAGGAATTGATCTCAAAGTTCTTTTGAAACTGAAATGATTCGGGGTACATCATGAAGCTGTTTGATTTGGGAAAAAGACTTGTTTTCTATAGGTAGCCAAGAAAGCGATACCTAAACCATTGATTGCAATCAAAGCAAAGGAAGTTTTCAAATCGAACAAATCTGCTATAAAACCAATCAATGGAGGACCTAATAAGAAACCGAAAAACGAAATTGTAGAAACCAATGCCAATGCAATGCTCGGCGAATACAATTTAGATCTACCTGCAATACTGTAAGAAAGTGGAATAATGGATGCGACTCCCAAACCAACCAAAAGAAACCCAAATGTGGCAATTCCAATGGTCGGGAATATCACTCCTAAAGCAAGACCAATAAAGATTAAAATACCAGAGAACCTGATTACTGCTACTTTGGTGTATTTGGCTGCGATTTTATCCGTGATAAATCTACCTGAGGCCATTGCTCCCATAAAGGCCACATAGCCAAGAGCAACTAAACTTGGATCGGTTTGGATCACTTTTTTGAAATAAACCCCACTCCAATCGAACATACACCCTTCGGTCATCATTCCTAGAAAAGATATCACTCCTACTCGGAGCAAAAGGTCATCTGGCTTTTTCAAAACTAATCCACCAGCTTCAGAATCTTTCTTTTCCTTCACAATATAGCTATGAGCTTGGGAAATGATAATCAAGGAAATCCCAGTCACTACTAAATAGTGGATTCCCGGGCTCAAATCAAGAAATATCATCGCTGCACCAATTCCAGCTCCTGCAAATCCTGCCATACTCCAAAGTCCATGAAAAGAAGCTAAAATACTCCTCCCGATTTGATCTTCGAGATCTAATGCCTGAGTGTTGAGAGATATATTCATGATGTTTCCCAGCATTCCGAAAAGCACTAAGATTGGTACTAAAATCCAGATTTGTGGGCTAAATCCAATCAATGGAAGAACCATGGAATAGATAATACTTCCAATCAAAATCACTCTTCTGCTTCCGTATTTATGGACAGACCATCCCGCAATCGGAAGCCCCAGCATGGAACCTACTGGCAAAAACAATAAAAGGGTTCCCAATTGCCCCTCAGAAAGCTCAAACTTGGATTGAATATCTGGAATCCTTGCCGCCCAACTGGAAAAGCAAAGTCCAAGAAAGAAAAATAGACTTCCTAAAGCTATTCGTCTTTTGGTAAGGGGTTTCATAAATTGTGTTAAGGTTTGATAGGCGATTCAAAATAAGTAAGAATCAAGCAATAATCCCCTGTATTATTCTTTGTCTTTTGCAAAAACAATCTGAGATTGCCTTGGTTTAAAAATAAAGCACAGTTATGGAGTTTGTAATCGTAGGGACCATTATTATTTCGGCCATTTTATTGATCCGATTTATAATTAAAAAAGTGTTTGATTGAAAAAGGCCGTGAAAATAAATCCACGGCCCCATACCTAATTCTCCTGTGTTAAGTTTAATTAGGCAGTTTTCTAGCAAACTTTCCATAAACCCATGTTCCTGCTACCGCAGAAAGTAGAGTTACTAAGATCACTGTAAATCCACTTCCGATCTGAGCGAAAAGAGGACCCGGACACGCACCAGTCATTGCCCACCCAAGACCGAAGATAAATCCTCCGATTACCTGTCCTTTTCTAAATTCTTTTTTCGGGACTTTGATCTTTTCCCCATGGATGGATTTAATATTCAATCTTTTGATCAATTGAATAGAAATAATCCCAGTAATTATCGCTGATCCAATCACACCATACATATGGAAAGATTGAAGTCTAAACATTTCCTGAATTCTAAACCAGGATATAATTTCAGCTTTGACAAATACGATTCCGAATAGAATTCCCAAAATCAAATATTTGATCAATTGTACCCCATGTTCACCTTCTTGCTTTAAGTTTGGTGCTACGCAGTGAGGATCCTGCACATCAATTTCTTTTCTATCTGCTACTAACATGTCTTTTCAATTTTTTGTTTAAAATCCTACCAACTTCATCAATGGCTCTAAAAACACATGTGTCATCAAGAAACCACCAATCATAAAGAAAGTGGTTGCCAAAAGAGATGGCCACTGCAATGAGCTAATCCCCATGATCGCATGACCAGAAGTACAACCTCCGGCATATCTGGTTCCAAATCCCACCATAAATCCACCGATCACAAAGAACAACAGCCCTTTAGCTGTAAATAGATTTTCCCAAGAGAAAATATCAGCAGGTAGTAAACTTGTGAAGTCAGTCACTCCCAATGCTTTCAAGTCATTTTGAGTGGCTTCAGAGATTACAATGGTCTCAGGGTTTGCAAGGAAATTCGTGGCGATAAAGCCTCCAATCAATACTCCTAAAACGAATAGGAGGTTCCAGATTTCTTTCTTCCAGTTGTATTTGAAAAAAGGAATATCTGCAGGCATACATGCAGCACAAACGTGTCTTAATGAGGAAGATATCCCGAAGGTCTTATTTCCTAAAATCAATAGCGCCGGGACTGTGAGCCCGATCAAAGGCCCCGCCACATACCATGGCCACGGCTGAGTAATCCAATCCATTACTTGGTTCATTTTTATTTATTTATCTTTTTTTTTAAAATCTGTAATCTAGGATCAGGTTGAAATTCACCATATCAACTCTGTTAATCACATATTCAAGAGGTATTTCTCTTTCAAATGTTTCCTTTTTTGCGGCTACCAAAAGTTGGAGATCCAACCCTTGAAAGAAGCCCTGAAATCTATAATCAGCTAATCCAGAGAAGTGGAGATAACTAGGTATCCCATACTTATTCAACTCTAGATTATGTATATCAGGTGTTTTCACGTGAGAAGCACCTATTACTAATCGAAATCTATCTTCGAACATCTCATGTTCATACTGCGTCATCACCGCATGAACACCTCCAAGTCCTTCAAATCGTTCTCTTGGAAGACTTGCAAAGAACTGTTCTCTTCCCCATTCTCGTGGGAAAAGAAATCTTCCTTGATTTGAAATCCCCAGATAATTCAAGGTCCATTGAGAATGAGTCCATTTCAAACCTCCTCTCAATCCAACAGCAGCTGAAGTTTCGCCAGGAAGTATGTAAGCGTATTCTGGATTAGAATTACCGCCATCCTTGATAGCAGACTCATACAATCCTTGAACTCCCCAAACCAAATCGGCACTTGATCCAGTTTCATAATTCCCTTCGGCTTGTAATAAGCTAATGGCAAACACTCCCTCAGAGAGATAAGTCCATGACTTGGCTTTCCAGTTGTGTTCATTCCATTCAGCTCCAAATACTCCAACACCTTTTGTATGAATATGGTGCTTATAACTCTCCTCACCTCCTTCTGGGTTCCTGCCAGTTGCATAAAACCCAAAGGAATCCTTGATCGGAAGCCATTCCAAAGAGCCTCTAGAAATCACATGTGTAAACCAAGCACTTTTCAAGTTCAATTTTTCGTGATTCCAACTGAAGGAGGCTCCGCTAAATAGATTGGGTCTCATTCGATTGTCTGAAGCATTTAGCAAAGGACTATCGAAATGATGTCTTCCTAGCCAAGCTGATACTTCAGGTGTTTCGTAAGAAATGTAAAACTCCTCCAACCTGTCCATGTCTTTATGATTTTCTGGGTGATGGACATCATAAAGCAGGATTTCATATCGGTTTGGCATTCCAGTGATTGGATCTAATGAAGTGATATTGTTTTCATAATGTCTGAAAACAAAAAAACCACTAAAGCCAATCCCAAATCCTTTCCATCTTGGTGAGAAGTAACCAAGGCCAGCTCCTGTACCCCAAGTGGAGTAATCAGTTAAAGCTCCTTGATTCACAGTTCCCATGAAGAACGTCCTCAGGTGAAATTCGAAGTTTCCACTTTTCAATACTTTCCCAAACAACTTTTTGTCTGGGTCAATCGCTTCTGACTCTACTTCATGGTGCTGGGCAATGATAGGGGTGGTGCACCAGAAGAGGAGAATCAGTACTGCAAATTTCGCTTGTATCTTTCGCATTACCTTGTGACTTTAATCACATGGAAAATCCACTAACTAAAAATGGCAAGCCCGAAGGCTCGCCATTTCATTTTTAAGCAGCTTTTCTCTATGTCAAATCAGAGCAATGTAGTAGGACAAACGTAATCTGTCACTTTAAACTTGCCTGATTCCTTGATGGATTTGAAACCACCAGCAACGTCAATTAAGTTATCGTATCCTCTCGCTCTCAAGATAGAGTTGAAGATCATAGAACGATACCCACCTGCACAATGCACATAATATGTTTTGTCTTTATCGACTTTTAGCATACTGTCATTGATGTAGTCAAGCGGTGCATTTTCTGCATCCACTACATGCTCAGACAAATACTCAGAATTCTTTCTTACGTCCAAGATATGGGCCTCTGGATCATTAGCTTGAATCTTAGCAAGCTCATCTACAGAGATTGAAGTAATGGAATCCACTTCGCTTCCAGACTCTTTCCAAGATTTGAAACCACCTTTGATATAGCCTAAAGCATAATCATATCCAACTCTAGCCAATCTGGTAATCACTTCTTCTTCTCTTCCTTCCTCGGCTACCACCAAAATCTCCTGCTTCACATCTGGAATCATCGCTCCTACCCATACTGCGAAGGACCCATCGATACCGATATTGATTGAATTAGGGATAAATCCTTTAGCGAATGTCTGAGGATCACGTGTATCCAAAATCATCGCCCCGGTTTCATTGGCTACAGCTTCAAATTCTGCAGGAGTCAATGGCTTCACACCTCTTTCCAATACTTCGTCAATGCTATCATATCCCTGGATATTCATCATTACATTCTGAGGGAAATATGCTGGAGGAGGAGTCAATCCTGTCAATACTTCTTTGATAAACTCTTCTTTGGTCATATCCTGAAGAGCGTAATTGGTTTTCTTCTGATTACCCAAAGTATCAGAAGTCTCTTTACTCATGTTTTTACCACAAGCAGACCCTGCACCGTGTGCTGGATAAACGATCAAATCGTCTGGCAAAGGCATCAATTTGTTTCTCAATGAATCATAAAGATGACCCGCCAATTTTTCCTGAGTCAAGTCCTTCACTACTTTCTGCGCCAAATCAGGCCTTCCCACATCACCGATGAACAAGGTGTCTCCAGTGAAAATTGCCTCAGCTTTTCCTTCTTCGTTGTATAGCAAATAACAAGCTGATTCCATTGTGTGACCGGGAGTATGGATCAATTTGATTTTAGCTCCACCGATTTGAAACTCTTGGTTATCTTCTGCAATGATCGCATCAAATCCCATTGTCATTCCAGTTGGACCGTAAACGATCTTTGCTCCTGTCTTTGCTGCCAAGTCTTTGTGTCCTGAAACGAAGTCAGCATGGAAGTGCGTTTCAAAAACATATTTGATTTTCGCATTTCTTCTTTCAGCTTTCTCGATATAAGGCTGTACTTCTCTCAAAGGGTCGATTACAGCAGCCTCACCATTAGACTCAATGTAATACGCTCCTTGAGCTAGACATCCGGTATAGATTTGTTCGATTTTCATATGTTTGCTTTATTAAATTTTTCGCTTTTAAACTTGATCAAAATTAGGTTGATGACAGATGATCCAAAATGACTTTTGTCACATTGAAATCAAGCATTTGCTGTCAAATGAGATTCCAGAATTTTCACCAACTGATGAGCGGGGACTACTCCAGATTCTCTCCATAAGATTTTTCCATGTTGGAAAAGTATCAAAGTAGGCACTCCTCTAACCTGAAAATTACTGGCAGCCAGCTGGTTTCTATCCACATCTACTTTTACAATCTTCACTTTACCACCCAAAGCTTTTGAGGTTTCTTCTAGAATCGGCTGCATCATCTTGCATGGACCGCACCAGGTAGCAAAAAAGTCTACCAAAACAGGTGTATCACCATTTATCAGCTCTTGAAATGTTTTTGGTTGCGTGCTCATATATTCAGAATTTTAATTTCAAAACAAAGATAAAACCACTGGTCCTAATTTGTCAGTAATAATTATCACAGGACAAGAACAGAGGGAGGTTTTAAAAAGTGCTAAAAAACCCAGACTTGGGAATAAATTTTATATTTTCGTCCGTCAAAACTACCTCATTAATGCTCAAATTCAAGCAAATCAACAATATCACCGGGTGGGTGGTATTTGTATTGGCTACTTTGGTTTATATATTGACCGTTGAACAAACGGCGAGTTTTTGGGATCCAGGAGAATTTATTGCCGTTGCCTATAAGTTGCAAGTCCCTCACCCTCCAGGAGCACCTTTCATGCTTTTGGTTTATCGAATGTTTAGCTTTCTTGCCTTTGGTGATCCGCTACAGGTGGCCTATTGGATGAATGTTGGGAGCGCCTTGTTTTCAGGCTTCACTATTCTATTTCTGTTCTGGTCCATCACCCTCTTTGGGAGAAAGCTATTCGCCATCGAAGAAGGGAATGAGACAAAGGGTCAGACCATCAGCTTAATCGGTGCAGGAATCGTCGGTTCATTCATTTATGCTTTTTCCGATAGTTTCTGGTACTCAGCTGTAGAATCTGAGGTGTATGCCATGTCATCCTTCTTTACAGCTATCGTTATTTGGGCAGTATTGAAATGGGATGTTATCAAAGATCCAAGAGAGGAAAACAAATGGATGATTTTCATCGCCTATTTGGTTGGACTTTCTATCGGTGTCCATCTGCTCAACTTGGTGACACTACCTGCATTGGCTTTGATTTACTATTTCAAAAAGTATGAAAAGCCAAACCTAAAAGGTGCTTTGATCGCCATGTTTTTTGGTGGCGTAGCATTGATTATCATCAACAATATTATTATTCCTGGCTTGCCAAGTATGGCAGGTTCTACGGAGATTTTCTTTGTAAATAGCCTTGGACTTCCTTTTGGATCAGGTATCATCTTCTTTATTATCCTGTTCTTTGCAGCCTTGTTTTATGCCTATCGCTATTCCAGAAAAAAGGAAATGGCAGGCCTGAACACTATTCTTCTTTCCTTGATTTTCATCTTGATCGGATATAGCTCTTATGCATTGATCGTCATCCGTGCAAATCAGGATCCTGTGATCAATGAAAATGCTCCAAAGGATATCATCTCTTATGTCTCCTATCTTAAAAGAGAGCAGTATGGATATAGACCATTATTGCATGGGCAATATTTCACTGCAGAGCTCATTGATCAGGAAGAAGGGGCACCTATTTATAGAAAAGGGAAAGACAAGTATGAGATTGCGGATTATGAGTTAAAAAACACTTACAATCCAGAGAAAACCACCATCCTTCCAAGAATCTATTCAACTCAGGAAAATCATAAAAGGATTTACCGCGAGAAACTAGGATTGAGAGAAGGCCAACAACCTACTTTTGGTGACAATATCTATTTCATGTTGAGCCATCAATTGGGGCATATGTATTGGAGATATTTTATGTGGAACTTCTCTGGCAGAGAAAGTGACTTCTCTGATGCTCCTTGGATGGGAATTACGGATGCTTTCTCCGACAAATACCCCGATTATATCTTAGAAAATAAAGGACATAACAATTACCTCATGCTCCCTTTGATTTTGGGAATCATTGGTTTGTTCTTCCAAGCCAAAGCAGATCCAAAGTCCTTCTATGTAAACATGATGCTTTTCTTGATGATGGGCGTCGTACTAGTATTGTACCTGAACTCTCCACCAGTGGAGCCGAGGGAAAGAGATTATATATATGTTGGTAGCTTTTATGCTTTTGCAATCTGGGCCGGTATGGGAGTTTTAGCCCTAGCACATATGATTGGCAAAGCCACCAAAAACCTTGCGACTGCAGGTATCATAGCTACCTTGATCACATTACCTATTGCAGGATTGATGGGTACACAAAACTGGAATGACCACGATAGACAAGGACGATATTTCTCCGTGGATTCTGCTAGAAACTTCCTTGCATCCTGTGCTCCAAACGCCATTCTATTTACAGGTGGAGACAATGACACCTTCCCTCTTTGGTATGTACAAGAGGTAGAAGGTTTCCGTACGGATGTTCGGGTGATTGTTTTGAGTTATTTCGATACGGATTGGTATGTCGAGCAAATGACCAATCCTGTGAATGAGTCAGAAGCCCTTCCTTTCTCCCTTACCGAAGACAAATTCCAAAAAGGAACCAATGACGTCATCTTTGTGATGGAAAGAGAAGGCCTAAATGCCATCTCTGCCAAAGAATATTTGAAACTTTTAAACTCTGGATCAGATCTATTGAAAATGCAGACCGGAGGAAAAAGCCAGCTTAACATGGTCCCTTCTCGTAATTTGATTATGGAGGTAGATAGTGCCGCAGTTTTCAACAAGGATATTATCCCGGAGGAATTCGCTCCATTATTTACTCCTCAAATCAATCTTCAGGTAAAAGGAAGCTATCTCACCAAAGGCAATTTGATGTTGGTAGATTTGATCGTGAACAACAATTGGGAAAGACCGATCTATTTCAATAATACTTCTCTTGCTACTATCGGAATCAATCTAGAAGATCATGTTGTAATGGAAGGCTTGACTTATCGACTGCTTCCTGTTCGAAAGCCTAATTATGTGAGAGAGGAATTGGTAAATGCAGACTTGGCATACGAAAACTACATGACCAAATTTGCCTTTAGAGGAATGGATGATCCAAACGCTTATCTGGATGAAGAATATCGTCGATTTGCTTCCAACCATAGGAGTGCGATCAACAACATAGCTATCGCCCTTTTGGATGAGGATAAAATGGACAAAGCAGCCACAATCTTAAATTATGGATTGGAAGTGATGCCAAATGAAGCCATACCTTATGATCTATCAAGTGGACAATCTGTACCACTATTCTTCGAAGTTGGTGAAGAAGAAAAAGCACTTGAAATCATCGATGTAATTTCTAAGAAATCCTTGGACATGATTGAATTCTACACCAAGGAAAATAGAGATTATGATCGTGAAATGATGATTTCCATTGAGATGATCAAATACTTTATTCCACTATTGGAGGAAAGAGGATATCAAGAAAAAGCCCAAGAACTCAAACTAAGGTTAGAATCCTTGATTGGTCAACAAAGTCAATCCCCAGGAGTATTAGACAGAAGAGATTAATAAAGAGAAAGTCAGGTTATCCTGACTTTTTTTTTTGAACTTATAGTAGAAAACCTATGTACCCATGAAAAACCTACTACTTATAAGTTTATCACTGCTCTTTTTTTCCTGCGGAAAGAAAGTCTCAAGGCCCCCAGTTCAAGAGCTTATTACCGAACAGCTTAAAAACTCTCATTCAAATTCTGAATGGTTTGTTTCCTTTAATCAAGCAGTAAAAGGCTTGAATGTGGATCAGGCTAATTGGAAGGACAGTACAGAAAACCATTCTATATCACAACTAAGTTCGCACCTGTTATTTTGGAACAAACGGATTTTGAAAGCATTCAAAAGAGAGAATGTTGAAGAGTTTGAAGGAGAAAATACAGAAACATTCGCCTTGCTCGACAGTGTGGCCTGGGAAAAAACCAAAGAAGATCTGGATCAAGTGATGATCGAAATGGAAGAAGCCGTTGCGAACGCCACCTCTGAGCAATTGGAGGGATGGACTACAAGTCTTGCAAACGTTGCCTCACATAATGCCTACCATACGGGTCAAATCCTATACATCCGAAAAATGAAAGGCTGGTGGGATTCCTCCCAAGGCGTTCAATGATTTACTTTTTCCAAAGGATATAAAAAAGATCCAATCCTTCTTTTGGATCCTCTACTACTGGAAAGTCTTCATGCGTAATTTGAGTAACAGATTCACCTTCTTGCTGATGAAGCTTGTTTCTATTCACCCTATTGAGGATTTCATAGGGCATTCTCAGAATCCAATTTGGAAGTTTATGTTGCAAATCAAGGACATCAAATCGCATGATCTTTTGAACAGACTTTCTATTTGCTTCATGATAATCCCAAACTTTTTGATTTCCACCAATTCCTTTTGCTTCCACTTTATCAAAAATTCCAGCGCTCAAATCAATCAATTGTTGTGGTATATATTCTCTGACATGCCAGGGGTTTCGGGAAAGAGTATGGGTGTTATTTGGGGTAGATATAATAGCTTTCCCTCCCGGCTTCAGCATTCTGTAGATTTCTTCCAGAAAAAGCTTGTCGTCTTGGATATGCTCGATGACCTGAAAACTTACAATGGTATCATAGGAATTGTCGGTAAAACCTTCGAAAGGGGGAATGACAGCTTGCCTAAAATCAACTCCTGGGAACTTTTCCTGAAGACTGGAAATCACTTCACCTATCTTATCAATCCCAACATAGCTAGAGGCTAAAGGCAAAAGGGTTTCAACCCCTCTTCCCTCTCCACATCCGATTTCCAACAAATCACCACTAATCCAAGGCTTAGCCGCAATGTATGCTTTTAACAGTCGTTGATGAATTGGATTATCGCTCACCAACTTGTCAGAGGCGATTTCCGTTGTATAGGTAGCCATGTAAAATTTTACTATTTTGGCAAAAGTAAGGTTAATTTTTAAAACCAGATATGATCACCCGATGAAGCTTAAACCAATTAACATTCTCTCACTTTTTCTTTTTGTACTAGTACTTCCTTTTTCATCATTTGCACAAAACACACTTAGCGATCTAAACCAGGCCCTGAGATATTCCAGGTACTCAAGGATTGCCTTGAAGATCATTCCTATTAAAAAGGATGCTAATACCTTTGTAGCTCAGATGGTGGTAGAAAAAATCGAAGAAGAGCCCTCAATAAATTCTTACAGCTTCTCTTACGCAGTATTGTCCAGCTATAGTGATGAAATTGATTCTGAAAACTCCAACATTTTAATAGAAAATGATCTGAGATATGATACTGATCGGCACTGGGTATTTGAAAAAGAAATTACAGTCCCGGCAGGCCAAGAAACCGCGATATTATTGTTTTCGGCAACAGATACCCGCCAAGGAGATCCATATTATTATCAGGTTGACTTAAAAAGTCCATATGTTTTTGACCAACCAAGCTTCGGAGCTTATTACGCCAATAACGTTCCTTTTGATCAAAATTATTTGACCGCCGGTGAGGCTTTGCTTTTCAAATCTACCCAAGGGCCAAATCTCCATAGCTTCTATTATCCAATTGACTTTGACGTACCTTATCCTCCGATGGAAACCAAGCCTGCGCCAGTTCCCAAAGAGGTAGAAGTAAATGATGAAGGAGATTTCTTGGCAAATGTTCCAAAGGATTTGGATCAATTGGGATACTATTTTTTTCAGCAAGATACAGCCGCAAGTTCAGGTCTTTTGATCAAAACAACTCATGAAGCTTTCCCAAAAGTGAAAGATTGGGATGAGATGGTTCAAATGGTCACTTATATCTCCACTCGCAGAGAGCACGAAGCTTTATTGATGGCTGAAGATAAAAAGAAGGCATTAGACGAATACTGGATCAACTTGACTCGAAATCCTGACGTGGCCAAAGATTTAATCAGGGAATATTTCCGTCAGGTAGAATTTGCCAACATTTTATTTACAGACTTCAAAGAAGGGTGGAAAACGGACAAAGGCATGGTCTATATCGTAATGGGACCACCTCAGGAAGTTAATTTTTACCAAGACCGAGAAATCTGGTCTTACGTAGGGATAGACGAGAGTTCAAAAATTCGCTTTACCTTTGCACGGGTAAAAAATATACTCAACCCACATTATTACACTCTAAACCGATCTCGTGCCTATCAGCCGATTTGGTTTAAAAACATATCCCAATGGAGAAGCGGAAGGATGGCTTTCTAATCGAGCGAGGAGCTCACGATAAAGACTTTATTTTTGGCACCAGAGCTGTCATGGAAGCAATCCATGCGGCTAAAGAGATCGATAAGGTCTTGGTTCAAAAAGAACTGAACAATGACTTGATCAAAGAATTGCTTCAACTTTGCAAAGCTTCAGGAGTTCCTGTAGTTCGAGTTCCAGATGCAAAACTTAATCGAATCACTCGCAAAAATCACCAAGGCGTCATTGCCCAAATGTCAGCAATTACTTATGCCTCACTGGACAATGTAATTGACAATTGCTATGCGATAGGAAAATCGCCTTTGATTCTGATCTTGGATCACATTACAGATGTCAGAAACTTTGGAGCCATAGCGAGAACCGCAGAATGTGCAGGAATCGACGCGATAGTGATCCCGGAAAAAGGAAGCGCTCAAATCAATTCTGACGCGATCAAAACTTCCGCTGGGGCACTGAACTTCATCCCTGTCGTGAGAGTCAAAAATCTCTTCTACACATGCAGAGACATCCAAAAAATGGGCTTGACTTTGGTCGCAATCACGGAAAAAACAGACAAAATCATGTATGAAGCTGATTTCGGAAGTCCTGTAGCGATGGTGATGGGTTCTGAGGAGGATGGAATTTCTCAGGAGATCATGGGAATAGTTGATGAAAAAGTGAAAATCCCAATGGCAGGCAACATCGAAAGCCTCAATGTCTCGGTATCGGCGGGAATCGCCATATACGAGGCCATTAGACAGCGAAAAGCATAAAAAAAGAGGACTTCAAACGAAGTCCTCTCCTTTTTTGCGGGCATTGGATACAAAGTTCCTGAATTTCTTTTCCCCATCTAGAGGACAAATTAACAGCACATTATCTGTTTCATTGACCAAGTAATTTTTCAAACCTTCCACTACGACCAATTTCCCAGAATTGACACTGATAAAGCTATTTTCAGTATCATAAAGAATCGCATTCGCCTCCACCACATTATTCTGCTTGTCTTTTTCTCGGATTTCATGGAGACTGTTCCAAGATCCCAAATCAGACCAACCAAAATCACCTAAGATTACAAAGACATCGCTTGACTTTTCCATCAACCCAAAATCGATGGAAATATTTTTTACCTGCAAATACGCTTTGCTTACAAAATCACTTTCTTTTTCTGTTCCAAAAACCTCTAAACCTTCGTCAAAAATCTCTGAAATATCGGGCATATGTTGCCGAAGTGCATAAATCAAACTACTGGATTTCCAGACGAACATCCCTGAATTCCACACAAAATCACCACTTTCCAAAAATGTTTTGGCAAGTTTCAAGTTGGGTTTTTCAGTAAAGGTTTTCACTTTTCTGGCGTCATCTCCTTTTCCTTCATGGTATTGAATGTATCCATACCCTGTTTCTGGCCGATAAGGCTGAATGCCTAGTGTAACCAATCTTTTATCGATTTGAGCAGCTTCGACAGCCTTTTCGATAGTTTTTAAAAATTTGACTTCTTGCAAAATCAAATGATCTGCAGGAGTAACGATCATTGTCGCTTCTGGATCAATAGAATGAATTTTATAACCTGCATAAGCGATACATGTGGCCGTATTTTTACGATTCGGCTCGCTCAGAATCTGATGATCCTCCAGTTCAGGTAGTTGCTCCTTGACAAGTCCCACATACTTTTTGTAGGTAATCACAAAAAATTGCTCCTTATCTGCCATTCCCCGAAAGCGGTCATAGGTCATTTGCAATAAAGACCTGCCAGTTCCGAGAATATCTAAAAACTGCTTGGGCTTTTTTCTTCTGCTATAAGGCCAGAAACGGGACCCAATGCCCCCAGCCATGATGATTATATAGGGTCTATTTTGCATTCAAACATCAAACAATTCCTTCCTTCATTAACTCATGAATATGAATAAATCCTGCAATATTTTCTCCATCCATCGCTACCAGCTGCGTTATATTATGATTGCGCATCATATTTAGCGCACGAATGGCATATTCGTCTTTGTCAATAGTTTTGGGGCCGCGAGTCATGATATCTTCAGCTTTGAGTGAAGCTATGTCCAAAGACTTTTGAAGCATCCTTCTTAAATCCCCATCAGTAATAATTCCTAAAAGTTTTCCCCCTTCATCAGCAACAGCGGTAGCTCCCAATCTCTTTCCAGAAATTTCCAAAATCACTTCTGCAAGACCCGCTTCTTTGGAAACTATTGGAACTTCGTTTCCTCCGATCAAATCTGCTACCCTTAAATATAACTGTTTTCCCAAAGATCCCCCGGGATGGTATTTGGCAAAATCTTCGGATGTAAAACCACGAGCCTCCAATAAACAAACCGCCAGGGCATCTCCCAATGCCAAATGGGCTGTAGTACTGGTAGTTGGTGCCAGATTGTTGGGACAAGCTTCTTCCCCAATAGTCGCATTCAATACATAATCTGCCTGTTCCGCCAAATAACTTTGAGTATTACTGACCAATGCCACCAATTTAGAGCCCAACTTTTTCAACAATGGAATTAAAACTTTGATCTCCGGAGTATTGCCACTTTTTGAAATACAAAGGACTATATCTTCATCTTGAATCATACCCAAATCCCCATGAATGGCATCAGCTGCATGCATAAATAAGGCGGGTGTACCAGTGGAATTTAAAGTTGCAACCATCTTATTACCAATGATTGCGCTTTTTCCTACACCAGTAATTACCACCCTCCCTTTGCAGTTTAAAATCTGCTCTACACAAGCTTCAAAATCCCCATCTAAATAATCAATTAGCTTCAAAATTGCATTCGATTCATTTTGCAAGACACGAGCCGCTGTATTTCTAATATTTTTAGCTAAATTCAATTTTACCTGCGTTAATCACTAATTTTGTACAAAGGTATAAAAGTAATCAATCATTCCTGTACGCAGCTTTTCATACCCATAAAGCCCTGTTCAAGTGGAAGAAAAAGTAAAAGCAGATCTTAAGCAAATATTCGGATTTAGTAAGTTCAGAGGGAATCAGGAACCCATTGTGGACAACTTGCTCAACCAGCGTAATACATTCGTGATTATGCCGACTGGAGCAGGAAAATCTCTCTGCTACCAACTTCCTGCAGTGGTAAAAGACGGGACAGCCATTGTGATATCTCCATTGATAGCCTTGATGAAAAATCAGGTGGATCAACTCAATGCGATCGGTATCAATGCCCATTTCCTTAATTCTACCCTCAGTAAATCTGAATCCAATAGAGTAAAATCGGAAGTTCTCAAGAAGCAAACCAAACTGCTTTATGTAGCTCCTGAGTCGCTTACCAAAGAAGAAAATATCGCATTCCTTAAATCGGCTGAATTGAGTTTCGTTGCTATAGATGAGGCCCATTGTATATCGGAATGGGGACATGATTTCAGACCTGAATATCGAAAAATCAAGTCCATCGTAGCTCAAATAGCTCCTAACCTCCCCATAATTGCACTGACAGCAACTGCGACTCCAAAGGTGCAGCAAGACATCCAACGAAACTTGCAGATGGAAGAAGCGGATTTATTCAAGTCCTCTTTTAACCGAACGAATCTATTCTATGAAGTTCGGCCAAAAGTGAAGAATGACACCAAAAAGCATCTGATCAAGTTTATCAAATCCCACAAAGGCAAGTCGGGCATCATCTATTGCCTAAGCCGAAAAAAAGTGGAAGAAATAGCGAATCTGTTGCAAGTCAATCAAATCAACGCGGCACCTTATCATGCGGGTTTAGACTCCTCAGTTAGGATCAAAAACCAGGATGACTTCCTTAATGAGGAAGTAGATGTAATCGTGGCGACAATCGCATTTGGGATGGGGATTGACAAACCAGATGTCCGATACGTCATCCATTATGATGTGCCTAAATCTCTGGAAGGCTACTATCAGGAAACAGGAAGAGCAGGTAGAGATGGATTAGAAGGTCATTGTTTGATGTTCTATAGATATGAGGACATTATCAAGCTGGACAAATTCAACAAAGACAAGGCTGTTACTGAACGAGAAAATGCCAAAATCCTTCTTCAGGAAATGGCAGCGTATGCGGAAACTGGAGTATGTCGAAGAAAATTCATCCTAAATTATTTCGGAGAAACACTCGACGAAGATTGTGGCTATTGCGATAATTGTAAGCGAGAAAGAGAAACATTCGAAGGGATGGATTACCTCCTTCTGGCTCTTCAAGCCGCACAGCAAACCAATGAAAGATTTGGTTTGGAGCATTTGGTGAAAGTATTGATCGGGGAGATAACGGATTATGTATCTAGCTATAAACACGATCAATTAGAAGTCTTCGGCAAAGGAAAAGAAGAATCCGAAAAACTCTGGACTTCTGTCCTGAGACAAGCCTTAGTGATGAACCTGCTTGCAAAGGACATAGAAAACTATGGAGTATTAAAAATCACTCCAAAAGGACACGGCTTCCTTTCAGCGCCTTATTCAGCAAACCTGTATAAGGACCATGATTTTGAGAAAGAAATGGAGAATGAGCAACCGGAATTGGAGGTTTCTTCGGGAGGTATTGCTTATGACGAAAAGCTTTTTGAGTTACTAAAAGCTGAAAGAAAAAAAGTAGCCCGTTCGAAAAACCTACCGCCTTATGTCATCTTCCAAGACCCTTCATTGGAAGAAATGGCTACCGTTTACCCTACGACTCGTGATGAATTAGCTCAAATTAACGGGGTTGGAATGGGAAAAGTGGCTAAATTTGGGTCACCTTTTCTAAAACTCATTGCGAGTTATGTAGAAGAGAATGAAATCGAGACCGCTTCGGATGTGGTTGTTAAATCCTCCGGAACCCGCTCAAAGGTCAAGATTTCGATAATCCAGCAAATCGACCGCAAGATTGACCTGGACGAGATTGCAGAAAATCTCAACATTAGTATGGGAGAATTGCTTCAAGAAATTGAGCAAATCACCTACAGCGGAACTAAACTAAACATCGATTACTACATTCATCATATCATGGATGAGGAGCGGGAAGACATCCTCCATGATTATTTTATGAGTGCGGAAAGCGATAATATAAAGGCAGCTTTGGATGAATTGGAAGATGAAGATTTCGCAGAAGATGAATTGCGTGTCTACAGAATCAAATTCATATCCGAGCATGCCAATTAAACTGATCTAATTCAATGAATATACTCTTATTGGGTAGCGGAGGTAGAGAACACGCCTTCGCATGGAAGATTGTACAAAGTCCAAAGTGCACCAATCTTTATGTAGCTCCTGGAAATGCAGGAACTTCAGAAATCGCTACCAATTTACCACTTGCAGTTACTGATTTCACAGGAATCAAACAGGTGATTTTGGACAAATCCATCGATTTAGTAGTAGTAGGACCTGAAGAACCATTGGTAAAAGGCTTGGTTGACTTCTTGTTTTCTGAAGAAGAGACTAAGTCAATACCTGTGGTAGGACCTTCTCAATTGGGTGCGACTTTGGAAGGAAGCAAAGACTTTTCCAAGCGATTTATGCAAAGGAATAATGTTCCCACTGCAGCTTATGAAACGTTCGATTCCAATCAACTGGAAGAAGGATTGGCCTATTTGGAGAAACAATCACTTCCTATCGTACTAAAAGCCGATGGCCTAGCGGCTGGAAAAGGAGTTTTGATCTGCGAAACTTTAGAAGATGCCAAAGCTTCCCTGAAAGAAATGCTTTTGGATCAAAAATTTGGTGAAGCTTCTTCCAAAGTAGTTATTGAAGAATTTTTGACTGGCATCGAGCTATCTGTCTTTGTAGCCACTGATGGTAAGAATTACAAAATTTTACCTGAGGCCAAAGATTACAAAAGAATCGGTGAAGGAGATACCGGATTGAATACCGGAGGAATGGGAGCGGTAACCCCTGTGATTTTTGCCGATAAAGATTTCATGGCAAAAGTTGAAGAAAAGGTTGTTCAGCCGACAGTTGCAGGACTAGCATCTGAAGATATCCCTTACAAAGGCTTTTTGTTTATTGGTTTGATGAACAATAAAGGAGAACCTTATGTCATCGAGTACAATGTGAGGATGGGAGATCCAGAGACAGAAGCTGTACTTCCACGTATCGAAAGTGATTTTGTTGATTTATTATGGGGGATTGGAACAGGATCATTGAAGGACTATGAGCTTTCTCTTTCCAGTGATTATGCTACCACAGTCGTCATGGTTAGTGGTGGATATCCAGGTTCTTATGAAAAGGGATTTGAAATTTCTTTGCCTAGCTCTGTTGAGAATGCCACTATATTCCATGCTGGAACTGCATTGAATGCTGAAGGCAAAGTCGTAAATCAGGGAGGCAGAGTCATAGCGGTAACAGGAAGAGGAAAGGATCTTGAAACCTCTCTAAAGAACACCTTTGCGGTGGTTGAGCAAATCAATTGGGATAAGGCATATTATCGTAAAGATATTGGCCAGGACATCCTGAAACTGATCAAATAAACCCAAATAAACGAGGGCTTATGCCCCATTGATATATATGTCTGGATGTAGTAGCTGCTCGACTTCCTCAGGAGGTACCGGAGGTTGCCAAAACAATGGAACTTGCGGAACGAGCGATTGTAATAAAATGAACTCTTTCGATTGGTTGAGCCACATGGGTATACCCCAAGTGGACAATTTTGATATTGTCGAAGTGAAGTTCAAAGGCGGGAGGAAAGATTACTACAGAAATGTAGACTATTTATCCTTGACCACAGGAGATCCTGTGGTTGTAGACGTTCCCAGTGGACACCATATTGGGTACGTATCCCTGCAAGGTGAACTGGTTCGCCTTCAAATGCAAAAGCGTAAAATCAAGGATGACGACAATATCCTTCGCATTTATCGAATAGCCAATCAAAAGGATATCGAAAAATGGGAAGAATCCAAAAATAGAGAAATCCCTACCCTTTATAGATGTCGACAAATTGTTGATGAGTTGGGTCTCAAAATGAAGATGTCTGACATTGAATTTCAGGCTGATAACTCAAAGGCAACTTTCTATTATTCTGCAGATGAACGGGTTGATTTTAGAGAGTTGATCAAAGTTTTGGCATCCGAATTCCGAATTCGAGTAGAAATGCGCCAAATCAGCCTTCGCCAGGAAGCAGGAAGGCTGGGAGGAATTGGAGTCTGTGGTCGAGAGCTTTGTTGTTCTACATGGTTGGTTGATTTCAAAAATGTCAGCACATCGGCTGCTAGATATCAAAATCTATCCTTAAATCCAGGAAAACTTAGCGGTCAATGTGGTAGGTTGAAATGCTGTCTAAACTATGAGTTGGACACCTACATGGACGCGATCAAAGACATCCCTACCATAGAAAAACCACTTCAAACAGAGCAAGGGATAGCTAAACTTCAGAAGACGGATATCTTCCGAAAATTGATGTGGTTTAGCTACAATAATGATAATGACTGGCACAGCATCAATTGTGAGAGAGTTAAGGAGATTCAAGAATTGAATGCTAAAGGAGTAAAAGTATTCAACCTCCAGTTCAATGAATCTTCAGATATTGAAGATATTGCTGCACAATCTACCCGTGAGCTTGAGCTTCTGGATAAAAAATTCGCCAAGAAAAAAAGGAGAAAAAAACCAAGAAATAGGGCTCAAGGAAATCAGCAGGAAGCTCAAAATACTGCTCCTGAGCAAAAAAGCCCAGCACCTGAAAGAAAACCAAGACCGGAAAGACAGGGAAGAAAACCTAATCCTCCGAAAAACTCAGACTCTGAAAAACAGGCTACGTCTCCTTCACCACAGGGAGATGCAGGTAATCAGGAAAATAAAAAACGCAGAAATAAAAGGAGAAAACCAAGGAATCCACAAAGTCAGAATTCCCCAAACCAGGGAAACCAGAATCAGGGTTCTCAAAATCAAAACCCTCAGAAACAGCCCCCTCAAAACCAACAGTCTAAGTCTTCTGGTTCTGGAGAGGGTAAGCCAAATGGTCCAAAAAAAGAGGGTAAGAGAAGATTCCCTCCAAGAAAAAACCAAAACCCCAATAACAATTCCGGAAATGAATAAATCTGTATTTTGGGGAATACTAATGATTCTAGCCTTTGGGAGCTCCTGCTCTGAAGATCGCTTATATGAAGACTATATTCCTTTAGACAATGTCTCAGGATGGAATCAGAATGATAGTTTAAGGTTTGAATTAGGTGATGTAGTAATCTCTGGAAAGACTTCCCTGTTAGCTATTCGATTCACTGACAATTATCCATTCTCCAACTTCTATGTGAGGATATTGGCAAAGGATTCCAGCAATCAGATTTTGGAAAACAAATTGATTAATGTTCCTTTATTTGATTCAAAAACGGGTGAGCCTCTGGGAGAAGGATTTGGAAGCACCTATACAAAGTATGATACCCTTCCAATCCAATTCAAACAAGGCACAAATTCTCTCACTCTTTTACAATACATGAGGCAGGAAACTCTTCCCGGAATTGAGGCTGCGGGAATAAAGATTTTACCATAAAAAAAGCTCCTGATTCAATAATCAGGAGCTTTTTACTTTTATTATGGATTGTTATCTCATTTTCTTATAGGCATTGATCAATCCATTGGTTGATCCATCATGACTTGTAATTTCTTCCTCATTATTCAGTTCCGGAAGGATGCCATTGGCTAGGACTTTTCCTAACTCTACCCCCCACTGATCAAAGCTGAAGATGTTCCAAATAGCTCCCTGAACAAAAATCTTATGTTCATACATCGCGATTAGCATCCCAAGTGTATATGGAGTGATTTTCTTAACCAACATTGAATTGGTTGGTCTATTTCCTTCAAACACTCGATGAGGTCCTATTTGATCAATTTGTTCCAAAGATTTCCCTGCTTTATTCATTTCGGCACGAACCTCCTCCAATGTCTTTCCTTTCATCAAAGCCTCAGTTTGGGCAAAGAAGTTAGAAAGAAGCTTAGGATGATGGTCTCCGATCGGATTATGAGAAATCGCCGGAGCAATGAAATCACAAGGTATCAGATGAGTTCCTTGATGAATTAATTGGTAAAAAGCATGCTGACCATTTGTACCTGGCTCTCCCCAAATGATAGGTCCAGTGGTATAATTCACCTTTTCTCCATCTCTTGCCACATATTTGCCATTACTTTCCATATTTCCTTGTTGGAAATAGGCTGCAAATCGGTGCATGTATTGATCATAAGGCAAAATAGCTTCAGAAGCAGCTCCTAAGAAATTGGTGTTCCAAATACCTATGAGCGCCAATAGTACCGGAATATTTCTATCAAATTGAGAATGTCTGAAATGTTCATCCATGGCATGGGCACCAGCCAACAATTGTTCAAAATTGTCAAATCCAATTGCGCATGCGATAGGCAATCCAATAGCGGACCACAGGGAATATCTTCCTCCTACCCAATCCCAAAACTCAAACATGTTTTGAGGATCGATCCCGAAAGCTTCAACACCTTTCAGGTTTGTGGACAAGGCTACAAAATGTTTCGCTACTGCAGCTTCATCTTTCGCGTGATCAAGAAACCAATTTCTAGCTGAATGAGCATTGGTCATGGTTTCCTGGGTTGTAAATGTCTTAGATGCTATGAAGAACATCGTAGTCTCCGGATCGACTTTTTTCAATGTCTCAACGATATGGGTTCCATCGACATTGGAAACAAAGAAAATTTCCAAGTTTTCAGCCTGATAGGGTTTCAAAGCTTCGGTAACCATCACCGGACCTAAATCAGATCCACCAATTCCGATATTTACCAAACTCTTGATCGGCTTTCCAGTATATCCCAACCATTTTCCGCTATGGACTTTATCCGCAAAAACCTTCATTTTTTCAAGAACTGCGGTGACATCTTCCATCACATTGTGACCATCCACATAAACGGCTCGATCACTTCTATTTCTCAATGCAGTATGTAAAACAGCGCGATCTTCTGTTTGATTGATATGCTTGCCTTCAAACATGGCTTCAATAGCCACATGAAGCTCTGTTTCTCTCGCTAGATCCAAAAGGGCATCGCGAATCTCATCATTGATGCGGTTTTTGGAATAATCAACCAACAGATCTTCCAATTGGATACTGTATCGTTCAAAACGCTCTCTTTCCTCAAAAAGTGAAAGAATCTGTAAGTCTTTGTACTTATCTGCCAGTTCAACTAGTCTTTCCCAAGCAGGTGTTGTCGTAGGGTTAATAACGTTCATTATAGGTTATGATAGGAATGAACAACAAATTTAAGATTTATCCCCAAGGGGAAAAGAAGAGATTGAATTTTGAATCTGTCCATTCATACTTTGTATAAAAAAATTAAAGGGGCCTATTACAGCCCCTTTATTAATAATTAATCCTTCAAGAAATCCCGAAGAACATAATTTAATATGCCTCCATTCTTATAGTAGGCTATCTCAACTTCTGAATCCAGCCTTGATTTGACCTGGAATGTTTTCTCGTCTCCTGTTGAAGATTTTACCTTCACCTCAAGATTTTGACCAGGAGTCAATCCGGATTCAATTCCTGTAATCGTGAATTCTTCCCTTCCTGTGAGGTTCAAAGAGGCTGCATTTTCTCCTTTCAAGAATTGCATTGGCAAAACACCCATTCCAACCAAATTGGATCTATGGATTCTTTCATAGCTTTCGGCAATCACGGCTTTAACACCCAAAAGATTGGTTCCTTTGGCAGCCCAATCACGTGATGAACCGGATCCATATTCTTTTCCAGCCAAGACGATCAAAGGTGTTTTATTGGCCTGATACTTTTGGGAAGCATCAAATACGGTCATTTCTTCACCCGTAGGAATATAGCTGGTAAATCCTCCTTCCTGAGCAGCTAGTTGATTTTTGATACGAACATTGGCAAAGGTGCCTCTAACCATCACCTCATCATTTCCACGTCGAGAGCCATATGAGTTAAAATCCGGTCTTTGAACTCCCCTACCAACCAAATATTGGCCTGCCGGAGTATTTTCTCTAAATGATCCTGCAGGAGAAATATGGTCTGTGGTGATCGAATCCCCCAACTTCAAAAGTACATGCGCATTGATGATATCTGTAGGTTCAGGCACATCCACGGAAATTCCCTTGAAAAAGGGAGCTTCTTTGATATAAGTTGATTGGTCATCCCAAGGGTAAATCTCCCCTTCGCCAGATTCCAGTTTCTTCCAAATTTCATTTCCTTCGAAAATCTCACCATAACTTTTTTGATAATCCCCCGGAGAAAGAACCTGTCTGGAAATCTCATCGATTTCCTCCTGTGTCGGCCAAATGTCTTTCAAATAAACAGGCTCCAAATTCGGATCATAACCGACCGGCTCATTGTATAAATCGATATCTACTCTACCAGCTAAAGCATAAACTACCACAAGCATAGGAGACATCAAATAATTCATTTTCACTTGGGGGTGAACTCTTGCTTCAAAGTTTCTATTCCCCGAAAGAACTGAAGCTACAACCAAATCATTATCCTCAACAGCAGCGGCAATATGTGATGGCAATGGACCTGAGTTCCCGATACAAGAAGTACATCCGTAACCTACTGTATGGAATTTCAAACCTTCCAAATCATCCATCAGTCCCGCTTTTTCCAAATAATCAGTCACAACTTTGGATCCCGGAGCCAAAGATGTTTTTACCCACGGCTTGACATCCAGTCCTTTTTCGATGGCTTTTCTAGCAACCAAACCCGCTCCCAACATGACCGAAGGATTCGAAGTATTGGTACAAGAAGTGATAGCAGCGATGACAATCGAGCCGTCATGAAGCTCGAACTTTTCATTATGGAGATCCACTGTGACGGATTTCAATCCATCCTTGATTTTTGTTTCCTGACTTGCTTCTATAGCCACATTGGCTGGAGCGGGAGTTTCCTGGCCTCCTCCATCATTGAACCAGCGACTTGCTTCTCTTTTGTCCATTGGAATATAGTCTCTCCCATGAACAGACTTCAAAAGCTCTTGAAATTTGGGTTTGAAATTTCTAACCAAGATTTTGTCCTGAGGGCGTTTGGGACCGGAAACAGTAGCTTCTACAGTACCTAAATCCAATTCAACCAGTGAAGAATACTGAATCAAATCTTCGTCTTTTCTCCATAACAAATTGGCCTTGCAGTAATCCTCCACCAATTGAATTTGGGAAGCACTTCTGTTTGTTTTTGCCATATAATCCAAGGTCCTTTCATCAATTGGGAAGTAGGTGACTGTACAGCCAAACTCAGGTGACATATTAGAAATAGTTGCTCGATCAGGAACCGAAAGCGAATCCAAACCTGGACCAAAAACCTCCACAAACTTCCCAACGACTCCATGCTTTCGAAGCAATTCAGTAATGGTCAAAACCATATCCGTGGCTGTAGTTCCTGCAGGAAGTTTTCCTGTCAGCTTCAACCCCACTACCTCAGGCATAATAAAGTAAATTGGTTGCCCCAAAAGAGCCGCTTCAGCTTCTATTCCACCTACTCCCCAGCCAACAACTCCAATCCCATTGACCATTGGAGTGTGAGAATCTGTTCCAACAAGTGTATCTGGGAATGCTTTTCCATCTCGAGTAATCACTCCATGAGCCAAATATTCCAAATTGACTTGATGGCAAATTCCCATTCCCGGAGGCACTACCGAGAAGTTATTAAAGGACTTTTGAGCCCATTTCAGAAATTGATAACGCTCCTTATTTCTTTTATATTCTACTTCTACGTTCTTCTGATAACTGTAATTGGTTCCAAAATAATCTACAACAACTGAGTGATCAATAACCAAATCAACAGGGATTAAAGGGTTTAATTTGGCAGGATCTTTTCCTTTTCTTTTTGCTTCGGACCGTAAAGAGGCTATATCAACCACAGCTGGTACACCTGTAAAATCCTGCATCAATACCCTCGCAGGCTTATATGGAATATCTTTATCAGAGGCCTTCGGACTCCAATTTAAAATAGTCTCCAAGTGCTCTTTGGTAATTGCAAAATCATCAAAATTTCGAAGTGCATTTTCTAAAAGAATTCGGATCGAAAAAGGTAAATGTTTTACCTTTTTACCAGAATTTTGAAGCTTCTCTAAGCTCCAGTAAGTAAATTCCCCACTGGATGTCTTCAAACTGGATTTAATGGAATAAGGATCTAGATTCATAATAAAAAGAATTATGGGTTTAAAACAATTTCTAAATAATCAACTGAAATAAAGGCTATTGAATTCTCCTGATCCATAAAAGGTATCTATTTTTAAGAAAATTATCGGCTATTTAGATTAAATCTCAAAGCAAAATCACCAAAGCTACCTATGAACCTTCTAAGAATCCTCAGTGGATTTTTCTTCTTGGCTACTTTTTTTCCGCTTTTCAAATCAGATAAATGGTGGGTTCGAGTATTTGACTATCCAAGACTTCAAAAACTAACCATCCTGATTCTAATTAGTTTAGGATGGGGTATTTATTCTGATTACAGCAAACTAGAACCATGGATTTGGTTAGGATTGATAGGAATTGCTGTTTTCTACCTTGGATATCAGGTTTTCCCTTTTACTCCATTCGGAAAGAAAATGATCAAAAAAGTTCCTTATGCAGCCGATCAAGGCATTCACATCTTGGTTTCAAATGTTTATCAGTACAATACAAAATACCAAAAGCTTTTGAACCTTGTTCAAATCGAGCGTCCAGATATTCTTTTCTTTGTAGAAACCGATTCCAAATGGGAAAAAGCTTTACATCCTTTAGAAAAGGACTACCCTTTTACTATTAAAATCCCGCTAGAGAACACCTACGGATTACTTTTTTATTCCAAGCTGAAAATTAGGAGACAGGAAATTCACTATTTGATTGATCCTGAAATTCCTTCTTTAGAATTGGATATTGAATTGAGAAATGGGAATTTGATCACAATATTTGCCATCCATCCTACTCCACCAGTACCGGGTGAAAACCTGAAAAGTACCGACCGTGATGCCGAAATCCTCATTGTAGGTGAGAAGGCAAAATCCAACAAGCTCCCTTCTTTAGTAATCGGAGATCTGAATGATGTGGCTTGGAGCTATACCACTGAGTTATTTCTCAAAATCTCAGAAATGGCTGATCCAAGACGAGGGAGAGGTACCTACAATACCTTCCATTCCCATTATCCTATATTCAGATGGCCCCTAGATCATGTATTTCTCAGTAAGGATTTTGGGCTTAGTAAATTGAAAATCCATCGAAATATCGGCTCCGACCATTTTCCAATTAGTATTAAAGCGGTATTAATTCCCGAGAAAACAGTAGAGCCAATTAAAGCCAACGGGGATGAAAAAAAAGAAGCCCGTCTGAAGATTTCCAACGGGCTTGAATCTAGTTCAAAAGATTAATTTCCTTCTTTCTCTTCGGCTTTTGCTTTTCGCTTGAAGCCTTTTCTGAACGGCCAGGTATATTCTAAAGCTTCTAATCCTCTGTTGAGATTGTAGGTTGCAGAATCTGTATTTTCTAAGGTGCTCTTCAAGTATTCAGCGAATTCTGGATCATTTAATAGCATTCCTAATGAATTGTTTGGATCATCCAATTTGGAAGAAATCTCACTCAGTTTTGCAGTCAACTCTTCTGTATTAGTAGCTGAAGATCTAAAGCTCGCGACAGTTGCTCTCAATTCAGAAGCCATGGTAGTATCAGTTACCAAATCATTGAACAAATTTCCTTCTTGGTTCAATTTAGAAGTAAACTTGTTTAAATCTGTCAGCATTTGATTGCTGTTGATACTTGCTCTATTCAGGTTGGTAATGATAGCTCTGAAGTTTTCAGCTAGGGTAGAATCTGTCATCACAGCACCTACAATGCCTTCTCCAGCTGCTAATTTCCCTGTCAATACTTTCAGATCATTGGTGATATCCACCAGGTTTTTGTTGTTTTCCTGAAGAGTCTCCATCATTTTATCTGTATCCAAAGGCATTACAGACTCCAATCTATCACCATCCTCTACCGGTGGAGCCAATGTAGTACCCCCGTAGATTACGATAATTTTATTCCCAATCAGACCATCTGAGCTTAATGTTGCCTTTGAATCTTTTCGGATAAATTCTCGAACCTCTTCCTCTACATTCATTTCGATTTCTACCTGAGAATCTCCATAAAAGTTGATTTTTCTAACTGTACCGATTTTCACACCTGAAAACCAAACATTGTTGCCGGGCTGAAGACCTCCGATATCATCAAATACAGCCTTAAGCTGAATCGCTTTTACAAATTTCTTTTGCTGGCCACCAAGTGTCATTACACCGGCAACCAAAATAGCGATCCCTAAAAAGACAAAAATGCCTACTATTACAGACCGTTTGTTTTCACCTCTCATGATTCTATAAAATTATAATCGTAGAATGATTTCACTCGTTTATCTTCCGCATGCGGAAATACTTCTTCAAATGTCCCTATAGAACTAAACTGACCATCTAGCAAAACTGCCATTCGGTCTCCAGTCATCTTTGCACAGGTCAAATCGTGGGTAATGACAATGGATGTAGTTTTATAGCGCTCTCTTACTTCATTTATCAAATTGTTGATGTCCACACAGGTAATTGGATCCAATCCTGCAGTCGGTTCATCATAAAGCATAATCTCTGGATTCAGAATCAAGGTTCTCGCTACACCAATACGCTTTTTTTGCCCCCCTGAAAGCTCAGAAGGCATTTGGTTGATCGTATTAGGTAGACCTACAGCGTCCAACAACTCCTCGATTCTCATTGTAATCTCCTTCTTTGTCAGATTTTTGATATTTCTAACCAAAGGAAATTCCATATTTTCTCTGACCGTCATGGAATCATATAGAGCCGAATTCTGGAATGAAAAACCGATTTTCAATCTCAATTCATTCAATTCCTTGGTAGCCAATTGAGAAACCTCTTTTCCCAAGACATTCATTTGTCCTTTGTCTTGCTTCAAAAGCCCCACCATGATCTTGATCAGGACTGATTTACCGGTACCGGATCTACCTAGTACCACCAAGTTTTCCTCTCGGAAAAGGTCCAAATCAACACCTTTGAGGACATGAAGGTCTCCAAAGCTTTTGTACAGATCTCTGATTTCTACAACTTTTTCTGCCATGATCAGAATGTTCTAATTGCGTTGACTACCTGAAGGACTAACAATTCCTCAATGAATATCAGGAACATAGAAATTACTACAGCTGAGTTGGCTGCTCTACCAACACCTTCGGTTCCTTTGGAGGAATGATAACCTTTATAACAGCCCACTATTCCAATAGTAAATCCAAATAGCAATGACTTCAATACTGAAGACCATATATCCAAGAAAGAAATAGATTCAAATACCTGAAAAAAGAAGGTAGATAAACTGACCAACTCATTGGAGTTCACATTGAGAAAGGACCCCATCAAAGCGACAAAGTCAGTATACAACACCAAAATTGGTATCATAAAGGTCGTGGCTAGAACCCGTGTCACCACCAAAAACTTAAATGGATTGGTGGCAGAAACCTCCATCGCATCAATTTGCTCGGTAACTTTCATGGAGCCAATCTCTGCACCAATACTTGATCCGACTTTACCTGCCGCGATCAATGCAGTAACCAATGGTCCCATTGCACGAACTACAGCAATTGAGATCAAAGAGGGTAACCATGATGTAGCCCCAAACTCCGAAAGTGAGGGTCTAGACTGGTTTGTAAATACAATTCCTACGATAAATCCTGTCAATGAAATCAATGGAAGTGATTCCACACCGATCCTATAACACTGATGAATTACTTCTTTGAACTCATAGGGAGGTAGAAAGACTTCTTTCCAAAATCGCCTAACAAAGTTCCAAGCATCAGCTAGACCAGTAAAAAACTTATCGATTTTTTTTGAAAGCAAAGGCTTTCTATCATCCGATTCTTCGGCCATAATTCCTTCAATCTTTTCAGTTTAATTAGAATCCAGGAATGGAAGCAATGCAAAGAAAACAAAATTAAAACCAACCATTACCTTCACAAGATTTTTTTTGAAGAAGTAAAATAAGAAGGCTTTAGTATTAAATTCTAAAATATTAATTATTTCAAAATATAATTTGTTTATTAAATATTTTTTCGTAAAATCATTCTAAAATTCTTTGATTATCAAAGAAAATACCAAAGCTACCACAGAGTAATTTTTATTCACCAAAATCATCATGATTATGAAAAAGATACTCTCACTTATAGTTTTCCTTTCATTATACTTTCCTACTGTAGCGCAAAATTCTTTTAATGGGGAAAATTCTCACACTGCCACTAAATCCAATATATTAAAAGAAAAATCTCCAATTGGGATCGAAAATCTAATTTTTAAAAGAAGGGCAAATCACAAAATTCAAAGAGTAACTCTCCCAATTACATCCATAACAAAATCAGAAATTGAAGAAAAAGGACGCATTGGATTAGAGGTGCTTCCCAACATCGCTTTAGGAAATACTGGGAAGTCTCACAATCCTACTTTTCAGATTAGAGGTACTGCAAACATAACCGAAAAATTGGTGATAATTAACGGCACAAGAACCTTTTTGAACTACAGTCAAAAATCAGAAATTAATGAAGAACAATTAAAGATTATCGTCCTAGAAATGGTAGAAAACCATGATCCGAAAACGACTATTCAGATTAGTGATGTGGGCAAATATTTAGATGAAAATTTTAAGAATGTTGAGACAATATTCACTCCTACCAACTATGTAAATTGGGATGATTATGGCTATGTCAAAGGACAAGGAAAATCAGAATTTGAGCTTGAAAATTTAATCGGTTACTACTATCAAGATGCTCCTGATGAAGAGGGAAAATTGTATCAATATATTCAGGTAAAACCCATTAATTTTTATGCCAGTGTAGGCTTCAATTACTTCGTAGGAAAGAACGAATCAAACTCAGGATTTGATTATAAATATCCAGGATTTGGAGTTGCAACATTGAACGGAGGAGTCAGTTTCAATCCCTGTTTGAGAGGTGGAATTCAAGCAGAAATTGGACCTGCTTTGGAGCTATATGATGGAGGTTCTAGCTTTGGTTTTAATGCGAGAATTGGCGGCTTTTATGACCTTAAAAGTCCTGAAGAAAAAATTGCTGAAACTCTATACTATGGAAAGGCTCAACCTCATTGGTCACTGGTCGGAGGCTTCAATTATTACAATACTTCAAGCAGTGGATATACCACTTTGAGTGCAGGTGTCAGATATCAATTTTAATCTCAGTTTTCACTAGAAACTAATTCCAATAACAACTCCCAATTCTCCTTCGAAAGTGGCTTTTCCAAAACCCCTTTTACCCTTGAATACTGACTTGATTTTTTAAGATCATCTGAAGAAACATGCCCCGTTATAAAGACAATTGGAGCATCGGAATTATTGATAAATTCTTCTACAAAATCCCATCCAGATCCGCCTTCCAAATTCAAATCAGAAAGAATTAAACTGGCTGAGTTTCCTTGTAACCAATTATTAAGTTCTTCTGCATTTTCAAAAAATTCTGATGTAGACCCTGGCAGGTTCAGCTTGATCAATTTCTTCATCAGCAAGTGCTGAATCTTGTCATCATCCAAATAAACTATAGTCATGCTCTAATCGGTTTTACAAATCCTTGCCTCAGATTAATCTAAGACTTAAAAATCTAATTGACTTCCCTAAAACTAATTCTATTTATCCAATTAATAATACCACTCAAATACAAACAAACGACTTAAGTCTTGTCTAAAAAAATTAGGCCGCTCTAATTTTGTTTTCTCTAAATCGATCATATTATTCTTTTTATCAATGATTTAAATAATTTTATATAAAGTATAAACTCAATCAAAAAATCACTCTAATCCTCTTAAAAATTCAATAAACGAATATTCCTAAATCAAGTTAAAAACAACTTTTAGGCCAATTAATAAACTCTAGTTAGGACGATAGATTTTAGCTATTATACGTATTTTGCCAAGCAAATTATTAAGAGCTCACTATGGAAGCCACAACACCAAAACCTCGGAGGAAAAATCAATTCATCCGTTTCCTCCTCTACTTAAGAGACAGGTTTGATCTACATGATGGTAAAGAAGATGAATTGGCAACCATCGAGTATATCCGGAAAAACGTAGAGTTTAAGGGAGCAAATTTATGGATCTTGATCTTTGCCATTTTTGTAGCATCGGTCGGATTAAATGTAAACTCCACAGCTGTCATTATTGGTGCCATGTTAATCTCTCCATTGATGGGTCCGATCATGGGAATTGGGATGGCTGCCGGCATTAATGATTTCGAGTTATTGAAGCGCTCACTTCGCAATTTAGGAGTGGCTGTTTTCATTGCGATTTTGACTTCAACAATTTACTTCAACTTCACCCCTCTTCAGGATGCTCAGTCTGAATTGTTAGCTCGGACCGAACCTACAATTTGGGATGTCTTGATTGCTCTCTTTGGAGGACTAGCTGGGATCGTTGCAGGCTCCAGAAAAGAGAAAAGTAATGCCATCCCTGGAGTGGCAATTGCGACTGCTTTGATGCCTCCACTTTGTACCGCTGGGTATGGCTTGGCAACCTTCAATTTTTACTACTTCTTTGGAGCCTTTTACCTCTTCTTCATTAACTCAGTTTTCATCAGTCTTTCGACCTACTTGATCGTCCGATTTATGAAGTATCCGAAGAAGGAATTTTTGGATCACAAAAAGGAAAAAAGAGTTCAAACTTACATCACGATTTTTACCATTTTGACGATAGTCCCATCTGTCTATTTGGCTTACGGAATTGTCCTTCGATCTATCTGGGAAGAGCAAGCAAAAAGGTACGTTCAAATAGAGATGGTATTCCCCAAAACTCAAGTCCTGAATTCAGACTTTGACTACTCTCAAGAGCCTCGTAGAATCGAAGTGAATTTGATAGGAGAAGAGCTCGATTCTGAGACTTTAAAAATCGCTAAAGAGAAGGCTAAAGAATATGATTTAGAAAATACAGAAATTGTCATTCATCAAAGCGGAAATGGGATTGCAGATATGAATGTTCTCCGCTCTGATATTTTGAAAGATTTGTACGAAAGAAACGAACAGATCATCCAAGACAAGGATCAAAGAATTTCGCTTTTAGAAAATGAAGTTGCCAACTATGGGCAGATCCGAGTGCTGGGAAAAGAGATAGCGCAAGAGGCAAGAATCAATCATCCAAATTTGAGTAAATTCGCTTTGAACCGATCCTTGGTCACAGACTTGTCGGAAGATACTTCTGACACGCTCCTAGTGGCCTATGCTCAGTTTAAGAAAAAACCAAATCAGTCCGAAACGGATAAACTGGTTCAGTGGCTCAAACTGAGAACCAAATCTGATACTGTTGCTTTGATTTTATTTTAACCCCCCCCATTCACTATGAAGAAATTAATCCTAATTCTAATCTTTTGCCTTGGAGGAATATTTTCTCTTCAGGCACAAACCGAATATGACCCAGAACTTGCTGAGAAAGTAGGCGCGGATGAATACGGAATGAAGAAATTTGTGATCGCATTTCTATACAGAGGTGATCGTGTCAATGAATATTCTGAAGAAGAAAGAGCCGAACTTCAAAAAGGTCATATGGCGAATATCAACCGAATGGCAGAAGAAGGGAAATTGGTCTTGGCAGGACCTTTTTTCGGAAATGAAGATTTGAGAGGATTGTATTTCTTCGACGTCCAATCTCTGGAAGAAGCCCAATCATTGACCGAAACAGATCCGTCCATCAAAGCTGGGGTATTGAAAATGGATCTCAAGGAATGGTATGGATCTGCTGCCCTCCCCCTCTTACCTGAACTTCATTCAAAAGTTGCCAAGACGGAGATTTAGAAATCTTAAATCAATAAATCAAATCCAGAGCTTCACAGTTCTGGATTTTTTTATTACCTAAATTTCTTAGGTATATATTTTTCTTATATATTTAGGAAAACTTAGCAAAATGGCCAATTCCCAACTGATCAAAGGAAGTCTCCAAACAATCATTCTTAAGCTACTTGAAGAAAATGAGAAAATGTATGGTTATGAAATCACTCAAAAAGTGAAGGAGTTGACTGCAGGGGAAATCAAAATCACCGAAGGAGCGCTCTATCCTGCTCTTCACAAACTGGAAGCTGAAGGACTCCTAAGCACCGAAATTCAGCAAGTGGACAATCGGGTGAGGAAATATTACAGGTTGACCCAAAACGGAGAGAAGGAAGTCAATGCAAAAATGTCCGAGCTCAAAGCCTTTATGGAAAACATGCAGCGGATAATTAACCCCGGCCTAAATCCTGATTATAATTTTTAAGAGCAGAAGAAGCTGATCCTTCCTAAAGTTTCATGCTTTACCTTTCTACAACACAATCATTCAAATTTCAAAACTACCCCAATGGAATTGACAAAATCACACCTCGATCAAATTAAAAGCATTGCCAACAGCAATGACATCTATTACCGTGATATTCGAAATGAATGGATCGACCATATTGCCTCGCAAATTGAGAACGTTGAGGATGACGGTAAACATTTCAATGAAATATTGGAAGAAAAAATAGAAGGGTTACTACCGAGGAAATTTCAGAGACAAATTCTATTGAATATTCATTGGGGAGTCATGCGCGACTTTTTCTTCTCGCTTTTCCATTTGAAAAACCTAATTATATCCCTTGTTATTACTTTAGTAATTGGAGGCTTTTTGAGTTTATTCATATCCTCCGTTCAAGATCTCCCTTTTCAAGCTCTTAAAACAACCTTTTTGATTGCGGCATATGGAACGGTCATTTTTGGATTTTGGAAAAGTAAGACGCGAAGAAATGCCCAGGTGCTAG
Source organism: Algoriphagus sp. PAP.12 (assembly GCF_026652115.1). Classification (GTDB taxonomy): domain Bacteria; phylum Bacteroidota; class Bacteroidia; order Cytophagales; family Cyclobacteriaceae; genus Algoriphagus. Next base: position 206,139 of record NZ_JAPPSQ010000005.1, read on the forward strand.
CGACAGTCAATAGCATTTTCTTTTTGGCCTCCATGAGTGTTTGGGTATTTCATCAAGACTTTCTTCAGCTTATTGGAATATCACCCAAAATCGCACTTTATGCATTGACTTTTTATTTCATGGTTTTTCTGGTAAGTGCTTTCCAAATGCTTTTTAAAAAAATTCAGAGACTGCGATTGACATGAAACTCAACCAGACACAAATTGAGCAACTCAAAAAACTGATCTCCTACAAAGGCTATACGGAGATCGATGTGCAATTTGAGATTTTGGACCATGTGGCCTGTGAAGTGGAAAAGCTGATGGAAGAAAACTCAAATCTGAGTTTGGAGGATGCTTTTCGAAAAGTCCACGCCGGTTTCGGCATTTTTGGATTTAGTACGCTGGAGGAATCCTATAAAAAAATGATCGAAAAAAGACTGAGAAAATCCTTTTGGACGTCATTCAAAGAATTCATTTTGAGCTATCGGATTGTATTTCCTTTATTTCTGGCATTAGTTATCTATCAAAGCTCTATCCTTATGGATGACCCAAACAGCTGGATTTTAGTCCTCATGGGATTTGTTGTAATGGGAAGCTCCTTTATCGTTATCAATTATTGGAAAAGTCATAAAGAATTAAAAAACTATGCTTGTTATGCGGGTTCCAAATCAGTTTTTCAATACCTAAATCAATCCTTCCTCCTATGTATTTATGCATATCAGTTTGTTTACGATAAAGCTGAAGATTCAGAAAGTTTCTTTACATTAATTTTCAAAGGAGCCATTATTCTAGCTTTAGTAGGATTTGTTGTCAGCATTTTTATTCTCCCCAAAATCCTGGATCGATCCATCCAAGAAACTGAAAAGTTAAAGTCCATTTACGAAGGCTAAATTCCAACCTCCAGGGTCTTGATTTTATCTTTTTGAATCTAGGCTTTTGGATCTATTGTCTTTAGTCTAATGTCTTAAGTCTTAATTTTCCATATTCTTTCTCATTTATCTTCATAATGGGATAACCTTGATCCCACAATTTTTCCCTACCTTTGCGCCTTGAAAAAGGCAGATCATGCAGAAAATCAGAAATATCGCGATTATCGCACACGTTGACCACGGGAAAACTACCCTTGTGGATAAAATCATCCATGCATCCAAAATCTTCAGAGAGAATCAACAATTCGATGATTTGATTCTGGATAACAATGATTTGGAACGTGAGCGTGGTATCACCATCCTTTCCAAGAACGTTTCCGTTCGCTATAAAGACACTAAAATTAACATTATCGATACTCCAGGTCACGCCGACTTCGGTGGAGAAGTAGAAAGAGTATTGAAAATGGCTGATGGTGTCATCTTGCTAGTGGATGCCTTTGAAGGCCCAATGCCTCAAACTCGTTTCGTTTTGGGTAAAGCTCTTTCTCTAGGGTTGACTCCTATCGTAGTTGTCAACAAAGTGGATAAAGAAAACTGTAGACCTGACGAGGTTCACGAAGCGGTATTCGAATTGATGTTCAACTTGGATGCTACTGAAGAGCAATTGGAATTCCATACGCTTTACGGATCTGCTAAGCAAAACTGGATGGGGCCTGATTGGCAAAACCCAACTGATTCTATCCTTCCATTGTTGGATGCGATCTTGGAATATATTCCTGAGCCAAAAATTGACGAAGGAACTCTTCAGATGCAAATCACTTCTTTGGACTACTCCAATTTCGTTGGACGTATTGCCATTGGTAGAGTGAAAAGAGGAACCATCTCCGAAAACCAGCAAATCGCACTTTGCAAGGCGGATGGAACCATCAAAAAAATGAGAGTTAAAGAACTTCACACTTTTGAAGGTCTTGGTAAAAATAAAGTTCAAACTGTAGAGGCTGGAGATATCTGTGCTATCACGGGCTTGGACGACTTCGAAATCGGTGATACTGTTGCTGACGTGGACAATCCAGAGCCACTTCCTCGTATCGCTATCGATGAGCCTACCATGAACATGCTCTTTACCATCAACAACTCTCCTTTCTTCGGTAAAGAAGGAAAATTTGTGACTTCCCGTCACTTGAGAGATCGTCTGATGAAAGAGATGGAGAAAAACTTGGCATTGAAAGTTGAGCCTACTGATTCTGAAGATAGATTCTTGGTTTATGGACGTGGTATTCTTCACTTGTCAGTTTTGATCGAAACGATGCGTCGTGAAGGCTACGAACTTCAGGTAGGACAGCCTCAGGTGATTTTCAAAGAAATCGACGGAGTGAACTGTGAGCCTATCGAAACATTGGTTGTAGACGTTCCTGAAGAGACTGCTGGTAAAGTGATCGAATTGGCAACTCAGAGAAAAGGTGAATTGTTGATCATGGAGCCAAAAGGCGATTTGCAACACTTAGAATTCCAAATTCCTTCCAGAGGTTTGATCGGTTTGAGAAATAACGTATTGACAGCTACCCAAGGTGAAGCTATCATGAACCACCGTTTCTCTTCTTATCAGCCATTCAAAGGCCCTATCCCAGGTAGAATCAACGGTTCTTTGATCTCTATGGAAGGAGGACAGTGTACGGCTTATGCGATTGATAAATTGCAGGATCGTGGAGTATTCTTCATCGAGCCAGGCGAAGATTTATACACAGGTCAAGTAATCGGAGAGCATTCCAGAGACAATGACATCGTAGTCAACGTTCAGAAAGGAAAGAAATTGACCAACATGCGTGCTTCTGGTTCTGATGACAACGTAAGAATCGCTCCTCCTAAGAGATTCTCTCTAGAAGAATCTATGGAATACATCCAGAAAGATGAATACTTGGAGATCACTCCAAAAAGCATCCGAATGAGAAAAATCTATTTGGACGAAAACGAAAGAAACAGAATGGCTAAGAAAGACGCTTAATTCTTATCGATATTCGATACTTAAAATCCCTCAAGGAAAACTTGGGGGATTTTTTTTTGCATAGAACCTTTCATCCCTGTGGGATTCTAGCAGTTTTTATCACTATTTACCACGGGTTGCACCCGTAGTTAGCCAAGTTTAAACCCTTTGGGTTTATTTAGGTCTACTTCTGTTTCAATTCCATCTACCCAAATTTCAGATAGTTTAAACCTTCCTCCGAAGGAGGTTAATTTCAATAATCCCTAGTGCCAACTAGGGGTAAAATGACTACGCATAAGGAGAACCCTGATAAGGTGATCTTTTATGAAAATTAGATCTGGTAATTCAGAATCGATAATTCTCTATATTTAAGGTTCTAAGCTTTCATCACCAATGAACTCAAGACGTAATTTTATCAAAACTCTGGGGGTAGTTAGTGCTGCCGCCACTTTACCTATAAACACAATCGCAAACGAAATGGCAAATCAACAAATGATTCACCAGGTTTATTTCTGGCTACATGACAAAGCAAACACCAAAGAATTCTTGACCGAAGCAGTTCCAATGCTAGGAAAATGCCCTACTGTAGCGAAATTTATAGCAGGAACGCCAGCTGACACCGAAAAAAGAGATGTTGTAGATCATTCATGGCAAGTATCCTGCACGATCTTTTTCGATAGCCTGGAAGACCAATTAGCATATCAAAAAGAGCCTCTTCACTTAGAGTTTATTGATAAATATTCCTCCATGTGGAGCACTGTAAAAGTTTACGATATCGCAATCTAATTCCCAGCATTTCTCGTATATCATCCCAAAGTCCAATGTCATGAAATACAATACTATTCCGTTCTTATTTCTTTTAATTGGATTTTGGGCTTGTAACTCTACCGAAGAACCAATCACTCCAACCCCTCAATCTGATGAGGTAAAAAAGGCTATTTATGAGTCAATGGAGGAATGGTATTATTGGAATGAGGAACTCCCAGCAATACCTGAATTTTCTTCGGTTTCATCCAATGAGGAATTTTTAGAGGCTATTAAATACAAGCCTTTAGATAGATTTTCATACCTCACCACTATAAAATCTTTTCAGGATGCTTTTGTGGGTAGAAATGCCGGCCACGGTTTCGGGTTTGCTTTTAATTCTGAAGAGAGACTTTATCTGACATTTGTATTCAGTGAATCTCCTGCTGGAAAAGACGGATGGCAAAGAGGATGGGAAATTCTTGAAATCAATGGGAAGGCAATCGCTGAGTACAAAACCTCCTCTGGTGGATATGATTTTCAATTAGGCGGTCCTAACCCCGGAATCACCAATACATTTACCTTCAAACTTCCGGACGGAAGCACAACTACAAGGGCAAATACAAAGGCGGAATATCAATCCAACTCTGTCCTTTTTAAAGAGGCCTTCGAAATAGCTGGTAAAAAGGTCGGCTATTGGGTATATCAAAGCTTTAAAGCCACCGCGGGCCTTTCTCCTACTAAAAGCCAGGAAGTAGAGGACACAATGGGCTTTTTTGAAAGTGAAAACATAGAAGAACTCATCATCGACCTCAGATACAATGGTGGAGGATCGGTAGCTGTGGCGGAGCAAATCAATAATTATTTGATTCAATCTGCCAATTCCGGAAAGCTGATGTATACCAACAAGCTCAATTCTCTAAAAAGTAGCCTGAATGATTCTGAGAATTTCAAAAAAATTGGCAATCTCAATCTTTCCAGGATCATTTTTATAACTAGTAGAGGTACTGCCTCAGCTTCTGAGCTAGTCATCAACTGCCTTGATCCCTATTTCGATATTGTGCTGATCGGAGACAATACCTATGGCAAACCTGTTGGCTCCTTCCCTCTTTCCTCCTACAATGATGTCTTGAAAAGAAATGATGTGGAGCTGGTTCCTATCACCTTTGCTTTGGCAAATTCTGAAGGAAAAGCAGAATATTTTGATGGATTCCCTGCCAATTATGCTGTAGGTGACAGCCCGCAGTTTCCTTGGGGAGATGAGCGAGATCTTAGATTTGCTGCGGCATTGGATTACATCGAAAATGGAAGCGTGACTTCTAGAGTCCAAAACCAATTCTATAGACCTCAATGGGAAATGATCGATGCAATGAAAGGACTCCAAAAGGAATTTCCAGCTTATTAAACAATTGCAAATTAGATTTTTCTTCAAAAGGATAGTCTTTCCTATTTTTGCAACTCATTAAAATCCTAAAGTTTGAAACGTCTGGCAATCCTAGCATCTGGTAGCGGCTCCAATGCCGAAAAAATCATGGAATACTTTCAAAGTTCCAAAACCGTGGAAGTCGCTCTTGTTGCTTCTAATAAGGCAGATGCATTTGTTTTGGAAAGAGCCAGGAAATTTAACGTTCCTACCTTTACTTTTTCCAGAAAAGAAATGGATGCAGGGCTTTTGCAAGCCAAACTTGATGAAGAGAAAATTGACTGGGTGATTTTAGCTGGATTTCTTCTTAAAATCCCCGTAGAATTGACAAGGGCATTCCCTGATAGAATGGTCAATATCCACCCTGCCTTACTTCCAAAGTACGGAGGAAAAGGAATGTATGGAATGCATGTACATGAGGCAGTGAAAGCCGCAGGTGAAAAAGAAACTGGAATCACCATTCACCTCGTCAACGAGAACTACGATGAAGGAAGGATCGTTTTCCAAGCATCTACCACTGTGGAACCGGAAGATAGCCCAGAAGACATCGCTCAAAAAATCCACAAACTAGAGCATGAGCATTTCCCAAGAGTGATTGAGGAATTGGTAGAAGCATAATAGGTTGAGTTTTTATATTATCACCTGAATTCTCTTTCCCTCAAGATCAAGCCTTTTCGACCTTTTTTCCTACCTTTGCAAACTCATTAGAAATCATACAAATCCATTTCGAAATGGCAGTTAAAAAAATCGAATCTGCACTGATCTCAGTCTTTTACAAAGACAATCTTGAACCTATCATCGCTTTGTTGAAAAAGCATGGCGTAAAAATCTATTCTACCGGTGGTACTCAGAAGTTTATCGAGGAGCAAGGAGCTGAAGTTATTCCTGTTGAGGAGTTGACTAGCTACCCTTCTATTTTCGGTGGTAGAGTAAAAACCCTTCACCCAAAGATTTTCGGTGGAATTCTTCACAGAAGAGACAACGAAAGTGATTTGGCTCAGGCGACAGAATTCGACATCCCTGCAATCGACTTGGTCATCGTTGATTTGTATCCATTCGAGGAAACAGTTGCTTCTGGAGCTTCTGAAGCCGACATCATCGAGAAAATCGATATTGGCGGAATCTCTTTGATCAGAGCTGCTGCCAAAAACTTCAAAGATGTAACCATCATCGCTTCAAAAGCACAGTATGGAGAATTGGAAGCAAAACTTTCTGAGCAAGATGGCGGAACTACCATCGAGGACAGAAGATATTTTGCTGCTCAGGCATTCCAGGTTTCTTCCAACTACGATACGCATATCTTCAACTACTTCAACCAAACTGAAAGCATCCCAGCTTTGAAAGTTTCTGAAAGTAAAGCAAAGGCTCTTCGATACGGAGAAAACCCTCATCAAGCTGCTCATTTCTATGGTGACTTGGAGGATTTGTTTGATCAGTTGAATGGAAAAGAACTTTCTTACAACAACTTGGTGGACGTTGACGCAGCTGTCAATTTGATTGCTGAATTCCCTGAGCAAACTGCATTTGCAATCTTGAAGCATACCAATGCTTGTGGATGTGCAACTGCTGAAACGGTAAAAGAAGCTTATCAAAAAGCATTTGCTGCTGACACTACTTCCGCTTTCGGTGGTGTGTTGATAACCAATAAAACTGTAGACAAAGCTGCAGCTGAAGAAATGCACAGCTTGTTCTTTGAAGTTTTGATTGCTCCTGAATTCACTGAGGAAGCTTTGGAAATCTTGACAGGTAAGAAAAACAGAATCTTGCTTCGTCAGAAAATGTCTTTGCCAGGCACCAAAATGATCAAAACCCTATTGAATGGTGTGATTGAGCAGGATAAGGATTTGGCCACTGAGTCCAAAGAAGACTTCAAAGTAGTTACCAAAGTAGCTCCTACTGCTAGTGAAATAGACGCATTGGTTTTTGCTGCTAAAGTATGTAAGCACACCAAGTCAAACACCATCGTTTTGAGTAATGACTCTCAGCTTTTCGCTTCTGGAGTTGGACAAACATCCAGAGTAGATGCTTTGCGTCAAGCAATCATCAAGGCTTCAGAATTCGGATTTAATTTGAATGGTGCGGTGATGGCCTCTGATGCTTTCTTCCCTTTCCCTGACTGCGTGGAGATCGCTCATGAAGCTGGAATCACCGCTGTTGTTCAACCTGGTGGATCTATCAAAGATCAATTGAGCATCGATTATTGTGATGCAAATGGGATGGCAATGGTGATGACAGGTGTAAGACACTTCAAACACTAATTACAGATCCTAGCATCAAGATTCAAGACCTTTGGAGTTTAATTTCCGAAGGTCTTTTTTTGTGCTTAACATCGGTTAAATAGGTTTGAATTCTTAAGAAAATCAATAATTCAAGATTTTTCCAGCCTCCCATGTATTTAGGCCAGCAATTCAAATTAAAAACCCTTATCATCGTAGCTGAATAAATTTAACCCAAATAGAAAATGAAGAATATGTTCTTCCTAGCAGCCGCATTGGCTGCTACAGTTTCTGTTACTCAAGCCCAGGACAAATTGAAAAACATGCCTGGTTATGAGCAATATCAAAAAGTAGCACCTCAAATTTATACCGCAGTAAAATCCGGGGCTATCTCAGCTAAGTGGAGTGAAGACGGTAGCTCTTTTGAATATTCCCAAGACGGGAAACTCTTCAAATTTGATGTCAAGTCCAAAAAGGCAACCGAAATCGGTGACGCTCCAAAGCCTGAACCGAGAAGAAGAACAGGTCCTGCAAGAGGTCGTCAATACGATTCAGCGATTTCTCCAGATGGCACATTCAACGCTTTCACAAAGGACAGAAACATGTACCTCAGCAATGCTGATGGTTCAGGCGTAGTTCCTTTGACGACAGATGGAAACGAGACCAATCAGGTAAAATACGGGATCGCAACCTGGGTTTATGGAGAGGAATTGAGACAAAATACCGCCATGTGGTGGTCTCCAGACAGCAAAAAGATCGCTTTCTATCGATTTGAGGAGAAAGATGTCAAGAAATACTATGTCCTTTTGGATCAATTGAGCTTATATGACTCTTTGGAAATCGAAGCATATCCTAAAGTAGGTGAGCCAAACCTTCCTGTAGATTTGATGGTCTATGATTTGGATACCAAAAAGCTTACAAAGCTAGACACCAGAGACGGTAAGCCTTTCCAAGACGGTGAATTAGGAACCTACATTTACGATATCTCCTGGACCCCTGACGGCAAAGAATTGCTTTTCCACAGTACCAATAGACTTCAGAATGTAATGGAGCTTCGGGCTGCCAATCCAGAGACAGGAAAAAGCAGAACTGTAATCCGTGAAGAATGGCTTCCGAGTTGGGTAGATAATTCTCCAGAAATGAAGCCTCTGGATAATGGCACTCAGTTTATCTGGGCCTCAGAGCGTAGTGGTTTCAAAAACTATTACCTATACAATTACGATGGAACTTTGGTAAGTACTATTACCTCCCATCCATTTGAGGTTGCAGGCATTGTAAAGGTAGATGAGAAAAACGAGACACTTTACTACATGGCTAGGAGTGGCGACAACCACATGAAAATGCAGCTTCACCGAGTGAATTTTGATGGAACTAAAGATGTCCGTTTGACCGATCCAAGTTTAAACCACAGCGTTTCTATCTCTCCAAATGGAAAATATTTTGTGGATGTCGCGCAGGCTCATGATGTAGCTCCTTTTACCAATTTGATCGATGCTAAAGGCAAAGTAGTGGCTGAGTTGGAGAAAAGTGACATGAGTAAATTCGAAGAACTTGGATTGAAAAAAGTGGAACATTTCACTTTTTCCTCTAAAGATGGAGTAACCCAATTGGATGGTTTGATTCACTTCCCTTCTGATTTCGATCCTAGCAAAAAGTATCCGGTTATCTTGAGCAACTACGGAGGGCCAGCAACCAATGCATTCCGCGAAACTTTCGTTTATCCTGATCCTTTGACTGAGTATGGGTTCTTGGTATTGAACATTGATGGAAGAAATGTAAGAGGGCGAGGAAAAGAGCTTTTGGACCAATTGTATGGCAATTTGGGCTTGGTGGAAATGGATGACTTTGCTGAAGGGGTAAAATCTCTTCATGATCGTCCTTATTTCGACAAAGAGCGAGTGGGAGTTTATGGTACATCTTACGGAGGAACTACAGCCGCAACCATGCTTTTGAGATTCCCTGAGCTTTTCCATGCTGCTGTAGCCAACTCTTCTGTAACTGACTGGAGAAACTATGACAACATCTATACAGAGCGATTCATGGGGACTTTGGAAACTAACCTAAAAGGCTACAACAGATTCAGCTTGATGAATATGGCTGATCAATTGGAAGGCGAGTTGTTAATTTTCTTCGGTACTGCAGATAATAATGTACACCCATCCAATTCACTTCAACTGATCAAAGCATTCCAAAATGCTGGAAAAAGTATTGAAGTTCAAGTTGCTCCCGATGGAGGTCACACGGCTTTGAACAGAGACAGAATGATGGAATTCTTTATCAAACATTTAGTAACTGATTATCAAAAAGAAGTTAGATAATATATGTAGGATATAGGAAGTCAGATACCAGAAAAAGAAGCTCTTTTCAGCACATAAAGAAAAAGCCATAGTTCGAGAAATTGAGCTATGGCTTTTTAATTTTACATTATGTATCAATCCTTGAAAATCAGACGTCTATAGCTCAAATTATTTTTAACACCAAAGTGATATCTAATGAAAATCCAACAAAAATTATTAGTACTATTTTTAATAATAGCCATTATTTCTGGATGTGACTTAGCCACCAATTCAGAAGAAATAATGGAAACAGAAGACTCCCCACTTTCTTCCGTTCTACCCATTATTTCAAACCCTGAGAATTTTAAAGACAAACCTTTTAGAGTTACATACTATCAAGGGACTAACTTAATTTACATAAAAGACAAATATTATAACTCTGATGGCAATGAGGCATTAGACGTGTATTATAAAAGCTCGAACTTGGATACCGCTGGAATCACTATCTATACATATCAAAACAATTTACCCGTAGAAAAAAACAGCTACCCTTTAGTTGATGGGGAATATATAGCTAGTGAAAAATTCACATATCTCTATGATGACCAAAAAAGGCTTCTCAAAACCCTTAGAACAGATGCTACATTGTACATGAGGTATGAATACAATCAAGAAAACCAAATTGACAAAATTCTATTCAGTGAAAACACTAGCAATGTAGAAGGCTACCAATTTTATTATGATGAAACTGGAAATATAAGCAGGCAAGTATGGAGTTCTTTTTATCCTGAAGATTCTCCAATTCGGGACTGGCATTATATCTATGATAATGAAGGAAAGTTGAAATATAAATCAATCCCTACTTATCCTGATGGTGAACTTAACCCAATGTTTGTTTATCTCTATGATGATCAAGGGAGACAAATAGAAGAACAAGAATTATATCCTGAATATGGATTTGTCCTCCATTTTCGGAAAACATACGAATACCCTGAGTGAAATGAGTTTTGAATTTTTTGAGTTTTTTAAATATAGATACAAGGTATCTCAATCCACGATTTTTACTGTAGTCCAATTCAATCATAAAAATCAATAGCTCACCCCAAACTCCTCAAAAACACCTTCTTGATCTCCTGAAATAGAATCTGCTTTAACAGAAATCCCGGCCTTCATTCCCCAAGACCACCAAGCAAGATTGTCTCCAATGACATTTGTAGCTAAGTCCGTCCAAGAGTTTCCATCCAAGCTATACGAGAAAACAAACTCCTTTCCTTCCTTCATTTGGGCATTTAAATAGACTTTTTCAGAAGATTCTAACTTAATCTTTTCCAATTCTTCCCAGTTTCCTCCACTTTGTTTCCAAATAATCAAGGAATCCCCTTGGACTCCTATACCCAGATTATTGTCACGAGTCGCATAAAAAGTCAAGCTTTTCAAGGCATCACCTCCCCTTTCTACTATTGTGCCAAAAGAACCATTTGCAGCATCTGGATTGACACCCAAAAAAGCTTGAAATTGACCATTACGTTCATCTTTGAGTACCAATTTCCCATCAGAAAGCTGGTAGGACACGTTTTCAATCCCGACATCAAATCTCCAAATTGGTTTCAATTCATTAGCCTCAAAATCATCTTTGAAGTCTTGGACTATCAACCCTCTGTCAGACTCTGAATTAAAATAAGGCCAACCGCTATTATTATCCCATTCTATTTGGCTGAGTAGTACTGTCCTTCCAATAGTTGGAAAGCCAGATGATGGATAGGCATGATAGAGATAATACCAGTCCTCTCCTTTTTGAAGCGCAGTTCCATGCCCCGGACATTTCCAATTTTCATTTCCTACCAATATTGGATTCCCGTTATATTTCTCCCAAGGTCCTTCCATGGTTTTTGCCCTTGCTACTCCTACCTGGTAGTCACAATTGGCCCCACAACAAGCATTCCCGGAATAGAGCATGTACAAGTAGCCTTCATGTTCCAAAATAGTCTGTCCTTCAATTCCACCTCTTTCCCAAGAATCTGCCTCTGCTGTCACCACTTCAAAAGCTTCTCCTTCAAGACTAAGCCCATCTTTGCTCAATTTGGAACCTAAAAGCTGGATGGGCTTTCCTTCAGTCAATCCATAGGCTTTCCAAGTGATGTATAGATCTTCTCCTTCCTCATAGACGAACGCATCTATCGCTTCCTCTCCCCATTCGATGATCACCCCATGATCTTCAAAACCTTTACTAATATCATCTGTGGTCGCGACTCCTACACATGACACTCCGTCTTTTCTTCGCGCTGTGTAATAGCAATAAAACTTCCCATCCTTATAGAAAAGCTCGGGAGCCCAAAAGCTATTGATCGTCCATTTAGGCTTTTCCCGAAAAACATAATCGACAAAATCCCAATTCTTCAAATCCTTAGATTGGTATATCGGATAAAATGGCCCCCAATCATTGGAAGATCCGGTGGCATAAAAAACACCATCTACTTCAATCATACTGGGATCTGGCAGCTCACCCGGAATCACTTGCTGCTGGACAAAAGGAGTCTTTTCCTCTTGAATTGGATTACAGGCCAAAAGGGCTGCTGAAAAACATAATGTCCAAAAGGTATTCTTATCCATGTTTTGAAAATTTGAAAAGCTAAAACTCTTAAATGGTAGAAAAGTCAATTTCATTTGCGACGGTTAATTTGACAATGTAAACCCCCATTTTTCAAAATCTAATTCAAATATGATGGTTGGCAGGATTTTAGTTTTCATTTAGCCCGACAAATCCCCTATTTTGCCCATTGGTTATCAACCCTAAGCCTGAAAAAATCGTAATTCCTATTTCGTAAATCGTATTTTTGCAACTTATGAAGTCGCATCAACTGAAAATATACAATACCCTTTCGAGGGAAAAAGAAGAGTTTCAAGCCATCAATCCTCCTTTCGTAGGAATGTATGTCTGTGGTCCTACAGTCTATGGAGATGCACATTTGGGCCATGCAAGACCTGCTGTCACTTTCGATACAGTCAACCGATATCTGACCTATTTGGATTATCGAGTTCGCTATGTCCGCAACATCACCGATGTAGGACACTTGCAGGGTGACGCAGATGAAGGAGAGGACAAAATCGCCAAAAAAGCAAAACTTGAGCAGTTGGAGCCTATGGAAGTAGCCCAACAATATACCGATTCTTATCACCGGGATATGGCTGCTTTGAATACCTGGAAGCCAAGCATCGAGCCAAGAGCGACAGGTCATATTCCTGAGCAAATTGCCTTGGTAGAAGCCATTTTAGCCGAAGGCCTTGCCTATGAGGTAAACGGCTCAGTTTATTTCGACGTACTCAAATACAATGAAAGCTATAAATACGGTAAGCTTTCTGGAAGAATCTTAGACGAGCTAATGAGTGGAAGCCGTGATTTGGACGGACAAGGTGAAAAGAGAAATCCGGTAGATTTTGCACTTTGGAAAAACGCAGCTCCGGAGCACCTGATGAAGTGGGATTCTCCATGGGGAATTGGTTTCCCGGGATGGCATTTGGAGTGTACAGCTATGAGCTCCAAATACTTGGGAACTCAATTTGATATTCACGGAGGAGGAATGGACTTGATGTTTCCGCATCACGAATGTGAGATCGCGCAGGGAAATGCATGCAACCATCAAGATCCTGCCCGCTATTGGATGCACAACAACATGATCACCATCAACGGTCAGAAGATGGGAAAATCATTGGGTAATTTCATTACGTTACAGGAGCTTTTCACAGGAGATCACAAACTTCTAGAACAAGCATATAGCCCGATGACTATCCGTTATTTCATGTTGACAGCTCATTACAGATCCACTTTGGATTTCTCCAATGAAGCACTTCAAGCGGCTCAGAAAGGTTATAAAAAGCTAATCAATGGCTTAAGAATTGCCCGTTCTTTGGAATTTACGCCTGAGGCTGGAGTAGATTTGGATGAGAAGCAGATTCAGCAAATTGAATCAAGTATCAATTCTGCTTTCCGTGCGATGGATGATGACTTCAATACAGCACAGGCTATAGGTCATCTGTTCAACTTATTGAAAAAAATCAACTCCATCTTCACAGGACAATTGAAGTATTCAGCTTTGGGAGAGGAGATATTCAATAAGCTAAAAGACACCTTCATCAACTTTGTGGTGGATATTTTAGGTCTTTTGGAAGAGAAAAGTGAAGTGCAGGAACCGATGTTGAACTTGCTACTGAAACTTTACTCTGAAGCCAAAACAGCCAGAGATTATGACAAAGTGGACGAGATCCGTGCAGGATTGAAATCAATGGGTTTTGTAGTAAAAGACATGAAAGAAAAAATTGACTGGGCATATGAAGAATAGAATCTGGCTTTTAGCCTTGCTCATATTCGCTTGGGCTTGTTCTGGTGAAAAAACTACAGAATCAACCGTTCCGGAAGTAGTCGTAAAACCCTATCCCACTTTCAATCCTGATTCCGCATATGCCTATGTTGAAAAACAGGTGAGTTTCGGACCTCGAGTACCCGGTACTGCAGGACACCAAGCCACCAAAGATTGGCTTATTTCCAAATTCGAAGGTTTTGGTTGGGAAGTCCAAACCCAGGATTTCCAAGCAAAAACCTATGATGGTTTGACCTGGGATTTGAGTAATATCATCGCTTCCTATAATCCAGGAGCCACCAAAAGAATCTTATTGGCAGCTCACTGGGATACCCGTAGAATTGCCGATAAGGACACGCAAGACATTGATCAACCGATTGATGGAGCAAATGATGGAGGCTCTGGTGTAGGTGTTTTGTTGGAAATTGCTCGTTCGATCTCCGCACAAGAATTGAAACCAGATGTGGGTATCGATATCATTCTTTTCGATGGAGAAGATGATGGAGAACCAGATCATGCTTCCATGAGGAATAACTCTCAGATTTGGTGGTGCTTAGGGTCTCAGCATTGGTCCAATAACAAACATGTGCCGAATTATTCAGCTTATTATGGAATCTTGGTGGATATGGTTGGAGCGAAAGGAGCACGTTTTTTTAGAGAGGGATACTCAAGAAAATATGCCTCTGGTATCTTGAAAAAAGTTTGGGATAATGCAGCACAAGTAGGTCATTCTGCATTTTTCATCAACAGAGATGCTCCGGAAATCACAGATGATCATGCTTTTGTCAATGAATATGGACAGATCCCAATGATTGATATTATTGAGTTTTCTCCTGATTTGGGATTTAGCAGGTATCACCATACTCATATGGATAATATGGAACTGATTGATAGACGTTCCTTGCAAGCTGTAGGAGAAACTGTTTTATTTACAGTTTACCAAGAATAGGTTTACTCCTAAAGCGCTTTGATTACAAACGTTTTAGGCATTGATTGAATAGATAGTTAAGGAAACTTATTATACCATGAAAAAAGGGCATCAGGTTACTATGAAGGAAATAGCAAAGAAACTGGGAGTATCAGTTTCCACTATTTCCCGTGCTTTGAAAGATTCACCCGAATTACATCCTGAGACGAAGAGAAAGATCGTCGAGATGGCTAAGGAGATGAATTACCAGCCCAATTTATTGGCTCAGAGTCTCCGAATCAGCCGTACCAAAACGCTAGGAGTAATCGTGCCTGAAATCACGTCACACTTCTTTGCCTCTTGTATAAGCGGGATTCAAGATCATGCAAACCGCAGAGGATACAATGTCATGATCTGTCAATCCAATGAGTCCATTGAACAAGAAATTGCCAATATCAAAACTTTGGTTTCTTCTCAAGTTGATGCCTTACTGATTTCTCTTAGTCGGGAAACCAATCATTACGAGCATCTATACGAGCTATACAGTAGAGAAATTCCTTTTGTTCTTTTTGACCGCGTTCAAGAAGACATCCCTGTTTCGAAAGTTACTTTCAATGATGCAGGTGGTGCCTATCAGGTGACTCACCACTTGTTGGAGATGGGTTGCAAAAATATCGTTTATGTATCAGGACCAGAGGATCTTTATATTTCCAAAAAAAGAAAAGAAGGTTATCTGAAGGCATTGAAAGAGTATGGAATCGATGAAAACCCAGAATTTATCAAGATTTCAGACTTGACCTTGGGTGGCAATATCCAAGTTGCAAAAGCAATTGCGGAAATGAATCCAAAACCAGACGGTGTGTTTTGTATGATTGACCCAGTTGCGGTTGATGTATTGACTTATTGGAAGTCTGTTGGATTGAAAGTGCCAGAAGATATAGCCTTAGCTGGCTTCACTGATAATCCTACCGCCGCAGTTGTAGAACCGCCTTTGACTACAGTTTCTCAACCCGGGTATGAGATGGGAAAATTGGCAGTTAGTCACCTTTTGGATCAACTGGATGGTCAAGCTTCTGATGACCCGATTTCAATTGTATTAGAGACTACTTTAGTTCCCCGAAAATCATCTAATAAGCACTTGTAAAGCAGTTTTTATTAATGAATTGAGCCTCCTTTTTGTAAAATTTTAAAAAAGGAGGCTTATTTTTTTTCTTTAATGTTTCTCCTTGAAAAATTAGCTCTTTTTTGTCCTGAAAAATCCGCGAAATTCAATTACTTAGTGCAGGAAATTTGAATATCACCTCTTTTCCCCAAACTTAACCATTTATGAAATACCCAAAAAACCTAACAAACCTAGTGGTTTTGCTCCTAGTTGGTTTGCTCTGCTTTACTGGCTGTAGCAACAAAAGAGAAGGAGAACCCAAAGTTTTAATTTTCTATAAAACTGCCGGATTCGTACATGAATCCATTCCAGATGGTATTGCAGCAATTGAAAAACTTGGAGCCGAAAATGGTTTTGAAGTTGATAAAACAGACAATGCTGAGGACATCAATGAGGCAAATTTGGAAAAATATGCCGCTGTCATCTGGCTGAGCACTACTGGAGATGTCCTAAACCAATATCAAGAAGCTGACTTCGAAAGATATATCCAATCTGGAGGTGGCTATGTAGGTATTCACGCAGCTGCTGATACTGAATATGAGTGGGGATGGTATGGTAAATTAGTCGGTGGATACTTTGTAGATCACCCTGGAATCAATGATCCACATCCAAACGTTCAACCTGGAACAATTCATAAATCGGGAGTTTCTAATCCATCCGTGGACTTTTTACCTGATCCATGGGACAGAACCGATGAATGGTATAGCTATAAAAACATCAATCCCAATACGACCAAACTGTTGATGCTGGATGAAGCTTCTTATCAAGGTGGTTTTGACATGGGCGAACACCCAACTTCTTGGTTCCATGACTTTGATGGAGGAAGAGCATTCTATATTGGCGGAGGTCATACCAAAGAGTCTTTTGTTGAAGAAAACTACTTGAAGCACCTTTTATCTGCAATTGAGTATGCAATCGGAGGTAATGAAAAGCTGAATTATACTGCTGCAAAAAGCAAGCGCGTACCTGAGGAAAATAGGTTTACAAAAACTGTTTTAGCAGGGGGCGAATTCACTGAACCAACAGAGATGACCATCCTTCCTAATTTGGATATTTTAGTGGCTCAAAGAAGAGGTGAAATCCTTTATTTCAACAATGAAACGGAGGAATTGACTGAAGCAGCTAAGCTCGATGTGTATTGGCAAAGTGGAGTGCCGGGTGTGAATGCTGAGGAAGGTCTGATGGGTATCCAGAAAGACCCGAATTACGCACAGAATAACTTTGTATTCGTTTATTATTCTCCTGCTGGAGATGAGGAAATCAACAGACTTTCCCGGTTCGTTTTCAAAGATGGAGTTTGGGATATGAGTTCAGAAGTAGTGATTATGGACATTCACTCTGATCGTTATATCTGCTGCCACACTGGCGGATCAATCGCTTTTGATGCTAATGGAAATCTTTTCCTTTCCTTAGGAGACAACTCTACACCTTTCAACCAAAATGACGCAAAATATGTCTTGAACGGCTATGCTCCATTAGATGGAACCGATGGCAGAAAGCAATGGGATGCTAGAAGAAGTTCTGGTAATGCAAATGATTTGAGAGGTAAAATTCTAAGAATCAAAGTTCAAGATGATGGATCTTATACCATCCCTGAAGGAAACTTGTACCCAGAAGGAACCGAGGGAACCCGTCCTGAAATCTATGTCCAAGGAAACAGAAACCCTTATAGAATCTCCGTCGATCAAAAAACAGGCTTCTTGTATTGGGGTGAGGTTGGACCAGATGCAAACAATGATTCATTGAGCATCAAAGGCCCGAGAGGCTATGATGAAGTAAATCAAGCTAGAAAAGCAGGTAACTTTGGATGGCCATATGCCATAGGTAACAATTATACATATCATGAATTTGATTATGCTACTGGTAATCCTGGCGCTACCTTTGATCCAGCTGGCCCGGTAAATAATTCCCCTCATAATACCGGGATCAAGAAATTACCTCCTACCCAACCAGCTTTTATTTGGTATCCATATGCTGCTTCTCCTGATTTTCCTCAAGTAGGTACTGGAAGCAGAAATGCAATGGCAGGACCAGTTTACTATTCTGACATGTATACTGCCGACACGAAATTCCCAGATTATTTTGATGGCAAATTGCTTATCTATGACTGGATGAGAGGTTGGATAAAAGTTGTTACAATGGAGGAAAATGGCGACTTCTCCAAAATGGAACCATTTATGCCAAACACCAAATTCAACGCGTTGATTGATATGGAGATGGGGCCAGATGGAAGAATCTATACCCTTGAATATGGAAACGGTTGGTTTTCAAAAAATGCTGATGCAGCGCTTTCAAGAATCGATTATAACGGTGGAAACAGAGCTCCTGTAGTATCAGGTTTGTCTGTAGACAAATCTTCGGGAAAAGCTCCTTTAAAAGTTACTCTTACTGCAAATGCCAGTGACCCAGAAAACGACCCAATTTCTTACACATGGGATTTAGGTAATGGTAAAACTGAAACTACAACCTCTCCTTCTTTGACTACTACACTCGATGCTATTGGAGATTATGAGATTACTGTAAAGGCTTCAGACCCTTCAGGCTTGGAAGGCAGCAGTTCGAAGCTTCCAGTATATGTAGGGAATGTAGCTCCTGTGGTGTCCATTAAAGTGATTGGAAATCAATCCTTCTTCTTCCCGGGTAAGAAGGTGACATATGAAGTTGAAGTTTCGGATGAAGATCATCCAGAGGCAAGCTCTGACAATCAAAACTTGTATGTCGCTGCAGATTACATTGAAGGTCTTGATCAGGCTGAAGCTGACATGGGACACAAGATTATGAGTGAGGCCATGACAGGAAAAGCATTGACCCAGGCACTTACTTGTAAAACTTGTCATAAAGAAGATGAGGCTTCGATCGGCCCTCCGTTTGTCGAGGTGGCTAAAAAATATCGCCCTAATGATGTGAATTATTTGAAAAATAAAATCCAAAAAGGAGGCGGAGGAGTCTGGGGAGAAACTGTGATGCCAGCAAATCCTGATTTGAAAGAATCAGACTTAAATGCAATCACCGCTTATATTTTCTCTTTGAAAGGAGAACAAAAGCCTAGTCTTCCAGCAAAAGGAACCTTAGACCCTACAATGGGCAAAACACCAACACCAATGGGTGCTTTGATGATCAATGCAAGCTATACCGATGCGGGTGGTGAAGGAATTAAGCCTCTTTCAGGTAGCTCATCTCTGATTATGCGAGGGAATACCGTCAGCATGGCCTTAGCTGAAAACTTGGAAGGATTTACATCTATGTCATTTGAGGGAATGGATCTATTGATGGTTCCAAGTGAGCAAGGATATTTTGCAATTCCTAATATTGACATGACTGGAATTGGTTCCATCACATTTATGGTTGCATCAACCGAACCATTGTCCATTCCAGTTGAATTTGAAATCCGAGAAGGAAGTCCATCTGGAAAAGTCTTGGGTACTGGAAGCTTTATTCAAAAAAATACGGAGAAAGCTCCGGGTATGCCAATTATCAATGATACTGCAACTATACCTATTACTGGAGAATCAGATGGTAAAAAACACCCTATATACATCGTTACTAGTCCTGGTGAAGGAGGAGATTTAGGGACTTTCATCATTCTAAGCGCAGTATTTAACGCAAAATAATTTAACCGCCAACCATAAATCTAAGCCGGGTTCTTTAGAACTCGGCTTTTTTAGTCCATGGAAAAACCAATCATCCGTCAATCTTCATCAAATTCTGATTTAGAAGGAATTCTACAACTTCAGCGCGAGAATTTATTGGAAAATCTAAATCAGGAAACAATCCAAAAAGAGGGTTTTGTAAGAGTCAAACATTCACTGGAGGACTTGGAAAACCTTCAAAAAGATGTGGGCCATGTTATAGCTGTTTCAGGTGACCAAGTTGCAGCATATATCCTTGCAATGACCAAACAATCCAGGGACAAAATCCCAATGCTATTACCCATGTTTGAGCAATTTGATTCCATCCAATATCAAGGACAATTGGTTTCTGATTTTAACTACATGGCTGTAGGTCAAGTTTGTGTAGGAAAAGATTATAGAGGATTGGGACTCTTTGCTGAAGCTTACCGAGCCTATCGAGATTTTTTCAAACCAAACTATTATTTCGCTATTACTGAGATTTCTCTCAATAATAAGAGATCCCTAAGGGCTCATGAAAAAGTCGGTTTTAAAATCATCCATACTTTCAAGGACCAATACGAAGAATGGGCAATTGTACTATGGGACTGGTAAAAATTGAAAATTGGATTTGAAAAATTAGTAGCTTACAATACATTAAATCTAACCTTATGAAAAACAACAAATTCTATTTCTTGGCTTGTGCCTTCTTCTTAATCGGCTCCTTTTCTGCATTTGCTCAATTACAAACCCCTTCCCTAAGTCCTGCTTCCAGCGTATCCCAAGTAGTTGGATTCACCAAAATCAATATTGATTATTCTTCTCCAGGTGTAAAAGGAAGAAAAATATTCGGAGAAATCGAAAAATATGGAGTGACCTGGAGAGCAGGAGCAAATGCTCAAACTATTATCGAGTTTAGTACCCCTGTTAGTATAGGTGGAAAAACCATAGGTGCCGGAAGATATTCCATCTTTATTACCCCATTAGAATCAGGGGATTGGACTGTTCATATAAACAAAAAAGCTGAATCAGTATTTGCCTACATGGTAGATGGAAAAATCGATGAAGCTGCAGTTGCAAAGGATGATGCTGTTTCATTAAAAGGAAAAACCGAGAGAGGTGGTAGCACTGAAAGGTTGACCTACACCATTTCAGCTGGTGACAATAAAACTGCCATGATCTCAATGGCTTGGGAAAATATCAAAGTCACATTCCCTGTCGACACACAAGTAGACCAAAAACTGGAGCAGTTTAAATCTCAGTTTTAATATCAAAAAGCTTTTAGCCTTCCAAAATCGGAAGGCTTTTTTATTCCCCACCCATCAAATTTTATCCTTCATTTTTTCAGCATTTTTTATCTTAGATATTTCTCATTCAACCCATTATGACCACCATCAACCCAACCCAGCGATTAGTTTCATTGGATGTCTATAGAGGAATCACCATGTTTCTGTTAGTTGCAGAGGCATCATTGGTTTACGATTCTCTTTTGGAGCTTTTCAATGAAGGAAATCCACTTCACACTTTTTTTGTACAGTTTACCCATCACCCTTGGAACGGTTTGAGGTTTTGGGACCTGATCCAACCATTCTTCATGTTTATCGTGGGGGTGGCTATGCCTTTTTCTTTGAATAAAAGATTGGCTTTGGCTGAAAATCGAGGGAAAGTAACTGCTCATATTTTGAAGCGATGTCTGATTCTTTTCCTTTTTGGAACAGGCTTACACTGCATCTATTCTGGCAAATTGGTTTTCGAACTTTGGAATGTTCTGACCCAATTATCATTTACAATTTTGGTCACCTATTTCCTATTGAACAAAGGATGGAAAGTTCAGCTAAGCGTTTCTTTGGGCCTTTTAGCTTTAACAGAAATCATGTATAGATTGTATAACCCTGAAATTCCTTTTGAGCATGGAACCAATTTTGGAAACTATACTGACATGATCTTGATGGGAAAAATCAACAATGGAGGCTGGGTTGCTATCAATTGTATTCCGACTGCTGCGCATACGATCTGGGGAGCGATTTGCGGGAACATTTTACTTTCGAAGAAAGCCGATTCAGACAAAATTAAAACCATTGCTCTAGCGGGAATTGTTGCATTGATAATAGGCTTTGGACTAGATCTGGCTGGCATCACTCCTATCATCAAAAGAATCAGTACTACCGCTTTTGTTTTTGCCTCTGGTGGCTGGGCTCTATTGGTTTTGGCATTTTCATTTTACTGGGTAGATGTCAAAAACCACAGAAAGGGAATTTTTCCATTCTTGATTGTAGGAATGAACTCCATTTTCATCTATCTCTTTGCAGAAATCCTTGGCAGATGGCTGAATAGGACTGTTGGCATTTTTACCACAGGCTTTCTCTCCTGGACTGGTATGAATGAGCATCTATTGGCTGTCATTACTGCATTTGCAACATTAGGAGCATTGTGGGGACTTTGCTATTTCTTATATAGAAAAGGGATATTCTTTAGGGTTTGAATTGCCTACACAATTAAAAATGAAACAAATAAATCAAGAAAAAAATTAGCAATAAAGGTCCAAAACCAAACCAAAGGTAAATTTTGAAATATTTCTTTCGAAGAGTTTCCTCCAAAGAAACCAATGGCTCATTCGGAGGAACAAATAAAGAAAAGATCCTTCGGTGGATCAGGTAGCAGATAAAAATTAATATCCCAGCAAGGATAAGGGTCCAAATCACCTCCTTATTTTTAGATTCAAATTGATATCTAAAACCCAATTCTACCGCAAACAAAGCGGTGATAATCATTCCATACATGCTTGGAAAAATCACTAAGGTGAATAGTGCGAAATTATCACTAGATCGTGCATAATCTTCTCCATACCTTTTTAATTCCTGGGTATAAAAGAAGTTTCTAAAGTTTAAATAGTGTTTTTGGAAAAAGTCAAACATGATAATTTAAAACTTCCCTTCATCTACATCTTTCAAAAATTGAATTAAGCCTGGGAAAAAGTGTTCTGGATCATCGTATTGGGATAAATGAGAGCCTTCAGGGCAATACAAATATCTAGCATTTGGAATTTCCTGGGCCATCCATTCCATGTGTTTGGGATCCATGGTATCATGCTCTCCTCCCACCACTAAGGTCGGAATAGTAATCGTTGACAATTGATCTCGAACGTCCCATCCTTCCAAGCTAGCTCCTGGGGTAATCCCGAATTCGGAATGACCCTGCATAAAAACATAGACATTGGGATTCACCTGGGACATCATTCTGGTAATTTCCTCCGGCCATTCATCCATGGGTTTTCTCAGCACATGTTGAGGGTAATGATATTCTCCAAGCAATTCCATGTATCGCGGATTTTCAAAATCACCGCTTTTCTCAATTTCCATCACCTCCGCAAAAACTTCTGGCGGCATTTGCGGACCTAAAACCTCCTTGGCATATTTTTCATATTCATCCAAACTGGACATCATATTGCAGATAACCAACCCTTTGAGGTTATCCTGATATTTGAAAGCATATTCCATCCCGAGCATTCCTCCCCAAGATTGTCCCAGCAAATAGAAATTATCCTTGTTTAGACCCAGTTCTTTTCTGACCTGCTCTACTTCATCCACAAACCTTTCAATCGTCCAAAGACTGGAATCATCCGGCTGGTCCGAACCTGCTGATCCTAATTGATCATACCAAATGAATTCGATCCCTTCCTGAGGCAAATAGTCTTTGAAATTGGCGTATTGCTCATGAGTCATACCGGGACCACCATGAAGAAGGAGTAATTTGATTTTTGGGTTTTCGCCTACTTTCTGAGTCCACACTTTCATTTCTCCTTTTGGTGTCTGAATAGGAATCATTTTTACCTCATCAATCATAGCCTTCATCTCTCTGTTTTCAGGAATCAGGTCCTCGAGTGTATCACCTTCTTTTTCATTTTTACAGGACCAACAAAGTAAAGTGAGGACGAATAGAATTAAGTAGGATCTTTTCATAAGGTTAGGATGATTTTCAAATAAATTACTACAATTCTAAATCTTGCTCAAATTCAGAACATAAAAAAAATCCAGACTAAGTAGCCTGGATTTTTCCATTACATAACAAACCTTATACTTTTTCGACCCAATCAACTCCGGTATCTTTCCATGCTCTTTCATTGGCTGAATTGATCACGGCTTCACATACTTTTTGAGTTTCGAAGGCATCTCTAAATGTTGGATGACAAGCTTCTCCAGTCTGAAGACTATGGAAGAAATCAGCTACTTGATGGATAAATGAATGCTCATATCCGATGGAAGTGCCCGGAATCCACCATCTGTCCATATAGGGATGATCTCCGTCAGTGACGTGAATAGATCTCCAGCCACGAACGATACCTTCATCGTCATGGTCAAAATATTCTAATCGGGTCAAATCATGTAAATCCCATCTAATAGATGCATGTTCCCCGTTGATTTCAAATGTATAAAGGGCTTTATGGCCTCTTGCATATCGAGTTGCTTCGAAAAGCCCCAAAGAACCATTGTCAAAATGACACTGGAAAGTACAAGCATCATCGATTCCGACAGCTTTCTTTTCGCCAGTTCCCTGATGCACTCTCTCTTTGATAAATGTCTCAGTCATTGCAGAAACATCTTTGATCCCACCATTGATCCACATCGCAGTATCGATACAGTGCGCCAAAAGATCACCTGTAACACCTGAACCAGCAGCTGCCACATCCAATCTCCAAAGCGCATCTCCACCTTGAGGCAAATCAGGACTGATCGTCCAATCTTGAAGGAAGTTAGCTCTGTAGTGGAAAATCTTTCCAAGCTTACCTGAAGCCACAATATTCTTAGCCAAAGTCACTGCTGGGATTCTTCTGTAGTTATACCAAACTGTATTCTTTACTCCTGCCTCTTCTACGGCTTTTAGCATTCCTTCTGCCTCTTCTACAGTTCTTGCCAATGGCTTTTCGCAAAGAATCATCTTTCCAGCTTTTGCTGCTGCAATGGCGATCTCGGCATGTTTATCATTTGGAGTACAGATATCTACAGCGTCGATATCATCTCGCTCAAGTACTTTTCTCCAGTCGGTTTCATAGGATGCATATCCCCATTGCTCAGCAAATGCTTTTGCTTTTTCTTCTCGTCTGGAGCAACAAGCCTGCAATACAGGAACGTATTCATATTCTGGAAAAAAGTCTTCCATACGCTTGTAGCCATTGGTATGGATTCGGCCCATCAATCCAGTTCCGATTAGGCCAATTCTAATTTGTTTTTTATTACTCATGTTTTTTGAATTTGAAATTTGAAGATTGAGTTAAACGGTTGAAAAATTGGAAGTTTGTAAGGTTTCAGCTTTCTGAATTTAGCCTTCTACCTTTCAATTTCAGCCGTTCCATCCATGTGCCTCACGGACCGAAATCAAGGCCGCAAGGATATCATTCCAGGTTTGTTGGCTTTCCATCACAGAGTTCGGGAACATACATCCATCCCAGCAAATGTGCTGAACTGCTTTGGTCAATTTCCCATCACCATCTCTCAACCAGTAACCTGCATCGTGAGCTATATCCAACAACCCGTTCGGGTCAGTGGCCTGGCAATGTCTGCCCGTTTTATCATGAGAACCTGAACCGAATACAGATCCGTCATTTTGCGCTACGTGGAAGTCAATTGTCCATGGTCTTAGTGCATCGGTCACGGTCTTCAATGCCGCTTCAATGGCCCCACGATCCTTTTCGTCTTCTTTTGCCAAGATTCTATGCTCAGGAGCATTGTAACCCATGGTGTACAAGAAGGTATGAGACATATCTGCCTGGAAGCCTACATTTTTTCTATCCACTCTTTCCAAGAGATCCACCATATGTTTCCAGCTATGCATAGCACCCCAGCAGATCTCTCCCTCAGCAGCAAGTCTTTCACCAAAATCCGCAGCTACATCGGCAGCTTCCTGAAAAGTCTGAACAATCAGCTTGGTATTGCCTTCAGGGTCTTTTGCCCAATCGGAAACTCCCGCCGCTGAATCAATTCTCACCACACCATAATGTCTTACACCCAATTCCTTCAGCTTTTGACCAAATTCACAGGATTTTCTGACCATATCCACAAATGTCTTTCTCTGCTCAGCTGTACCCATCGCAGTTCCAGCCCAAATTGGAGCAACTAAAGAGCCTACATTCAGATTGTATTTGGAAACTTTATCCGCCAGTTTTTTGGCTTCATCCGGATTATTTAAGTCAAAGTGAGGCTCCAAAAGTCCCACATCAATTCCGTCGAATTTGACACCATTGACCTCGGCTGCTGCCGTCATTTCCAACAAAGAATCAAAAGGAATCACTGGCTCAGAATCTGGTCCTTTTCCGACCAATCCCGGCCAAGTGGCATTATGAAGTTTAGGGAAGTTATTCATAGTTATTAGGGATTTAAATATTGAAAGATTGGAAAAATTGAGAATCAAGCTCTAAGGGTAAAAGCGCTTGATCCTCATATCCTCCTATTAATTTACAAAACTGTCAAGTCAGGGTTTCTAGGCCCGAAATGCTTCAACATCACGATAGGATCAGTTTTAGACATATTGGTAATTTTCACACCTGCTTTTGCCGCATCTTCAGACACGAAGTACTCATCATGAGTCAACTGACCAAAACGGATCAAAGCTGGAGTTTCAATATCCCAAGCACCCATTTTTCCGTAGCCCTGCATCATGATCATACCATAAGCTGCAGAATCTGTGATGGTCACTGTCTGACCAGGAAGAACTGTCAATTCCTTAGCTGAATAATCATGAGATCTATAGCAAATCCAGTTTTCATGATATCCTGCGGTATGCATTTCATTGACATCAGATACTGGCTTAGGCTCCATGTAGTGATTATCCATCAAGTTTGGATTCACATTGAGATCCCAATCAATCATCTCAACCAATAATTCATAATCTCCCCATCGATTTTTCGGAGTAGCATTCCATAGTAGTTCTTCTGGGATAATTGCCTCATTTACCAAAGATTGGTACATCGCAAAAATATCGGATGCCTTCTGAGGTTCATAAGTACAAAGGGAACCTGGGGCATGAAGCATCCCCGGAGGAACATCCCACCCTGTACCCGGTTGCAATCTAAAAGCTTGAGAATAATTGGTGATTTTATTATCGCCTTTATTGAAGTTTTTCAAACAATCTAAGATGATCTCTTTACTCGTTCCTGGAGCTATCCCAAAGAAGGTATAGGGAAAATCTCCACCGTGATTGTTTAGCTGTGGTGGGAAATAATAAGCTTCTGGCTTTCCATTTTGATTGGTCAACTTTCCAAATTCATCACTTGGGTGAATGTGATGCGGAAGCGGCCCCATGTTATCAAAAAACTTGGAATACATCGGCCAGGACTTGTATTGATCCCAAAGTCTAGATCCGATAATCTGAGCTCCTAATTCATCGATTGCATCTTTTAAAAGGAACAATTCGGTTTTACCTCCATCTTCATAGGCAATATGTGAAAGGCCTTCATTTTTGGAAGTCAAAGGACCATTTTCTGCAGGGGTAGTGGACGAAAACCAACGCTCGTCAATTCCTCCTCTTGCTCCACCTAGTGCATAATAATCATCTGGATGCAGCTTTATTCTTCTTCCCGGCACACAAAAGGATCGGGGTACCCAAGTTGGGGTGAGTCTTAAAATTCCTTCCCCCTGCTCGAGGGCCTTTTTTGCTAAACTCATGGTAATGGTTATTAGATTTTTGAGTTATTATTATTGAAAAATTGAACTTAGGGAAATCACCCCTTGGCCAATTTATTTACTAGTTAAATTCTTTCACTTCTTCTCCAGTTAACACTTCCAACTTCAGATTATAGGTCCTCTTTTCTCCAGGCTCAAGGAGGATCAAGCTCCCATTCTCTCTTGCATTTTTCTGACCTATCGGTGGGTGAGTAGCTGGCTCTAATGCCGTCACATATTCCCCTTTCCCCCAATGCTGCCAATTGATTAACCAAGGCAACTGATTCTTAGAAAAAGTGATTTTCAATGCCAAACCCAAATCGTCATTGGCATAACCACAAACAACTGTTCCTCTAGAATCAGCATTTGGATCTATAAAAGCCACATCTTCTCCAAAACCAGCATGCTCATCCATTGGAGGCGCGCATCTGGTAAATTCATGTTTTATATTAAACTGGGTATTGTTTGCATCTGTCGCCTTAGGCTTCTTCTCCCCTTTCCAAATGATCCTCGTTCCTTCATCGATCAAAGGCCAACCACAATTGATATGGTACAAAAGCATATGAGGTGCTTTCTGATTTCCTAGATTAGCCACAGTATCCTGTATCTGAATCTCCGCACTTCCAATTCTACCAGAAATCTTCCTGGTCATTTCCAAATGAGGTCCAAAAGTGGAAGATTCTCTGACTTTAGCTACGATCTCAAAATCAAGATCCCCAGAATGGATATCTGGTTGTTTGATAGTCACTAATTCTGCAGGAGTATTCGAATATTTACCATGTAATCCTTTGGCACCACTTTCATCTTCATTTGGCGGACCGGCATTGGACAAACCACAGGTGGTAAAAAGTCCGCCAGCAAATGTTCTAAGCCATTCAATGCCCTTGTCAGAGAATGGCTGTGGGGAAGCAACTCCATTATGTGAGATCCAGGCAAGGCTATGTTCATTATAAAAAGCATCTACGATGTCCATCCCTCTATCAAGGACCAACTTGTACCGTAAACCAGTCCCGGTATTTATCCAGGCAATCCGTGTTCCTCGACCTAATCCATTGTCTAAAACGGAGGTTTCGATGCCTCCCAACTGCTGAAAGTTGGATATTTTATATTTCCAATTGGATACTTTGCCGAGGTTCATTTTGGGTATAGTAGAATAAGTTAAACCTATAAAAATGCCTTCCAGAGTCCATCCTGCTGTATCAGGACAGAACTTGGATTGAATTTTAAAAGTTAAAAAATGAGGGGAATAAAATTCTGCCGTTGATCAAAAAAATCATGAAGTAAAACGAACTCCTCCTGCAATTTGGAATAATCTACTTTTGATTGAATATTCCCAATACAAAAAGCTTTTTTATCAAATAAATAACCAGTATAACTAGCTTATTATCAGTTATTTTAGTAAAATAATCAACTTTTATCCTCAGGAACCATACTAGAATTTTTATGTATTCCGAAAGGATAGGCAAATACATTTTTCAACAAAATTTTAAAGCCATGTCCAAAAAAAGAACAAACCCAAAAATCCGATTAAACCCGGAACAAACTAACATCAAGCCCACTAGGATTGTCAGTAAACCTACTCAAGCCTCACAGGAAAAA
Source organism: Algoriphagus sp. PAP.12 (assembly GCF_026652115.1). Classification (GTDB taxonomy): domain Bacteria; phylum Bacteroidota; class Bacteroidia; order Cytophagales; family Cyclobacteriaceae; genus Algoriphagus. The sequence continues at coordinate 234,915 of NZ_JAPPSQ010000005.1, forward strand.
AAGGCAATCAGGGTCAGTACAGAAAAAATCAAAAGCGTTCGTCCGATCAGGAAATTTACCGTTGGATCAGTAACTTCTATTTGGCACGATTCAGAAGAAGAAATCAAACCAAGGAACTTACAACTTTCTGAGTTCAAGTTTGAAAGGGTCTTAAAAATGTCAGCGAGCTCACCAAAAATCGGCGTCAGTTTTGAACCTATGGAAGGCGAGGATATTGTATATCATCTTACTCCAGGATTTACAAGTCAGGCCCCGTGGCAATGCCAAGTTTCAGTCAGGGCTTATATTCATAACCAAGAAAGCCAGTCATTAGATCTGGATCAAGTCGTGTTTGAATATAAACTCGGAAGTCAAGTCATTAAAAAAACGGTATTTCTTCCTTCTGATCAATTAACAATTAACGCCAATCAATTGCGAACTTGGCAGAATAGTAGGGAATACCATGAAAATGGTGATGTGATATTTATAGAAGCTCCTTTTCCCACTTCCTTAAAAATCAGCTTCAAATTCAAAGGATTTGCCTCCTCTGTTTCATTCACCAAAAAACTAAAGCCATACCCTTTATCTTTTGCTTTTCCATTTGAGACATCTGAATTTGATGAAAATGAATTTGTTACGGGATATTCCATGCACGGTGGTGGGGACCAGGTTTTCGCCTATGATTTGGGTGTTAACAAATATGACTCTGGCTGGAAATATCTAGTCAAAGGAAAAGACGGTACCGAAAATGACCATTTTTTGATCTGGGGAAAGCAGGTCAGAGCTATGGAAGATGGCGTGGTCATGCATTTTGAAAACAACATCCCTAATAATTGGGCTCCCTACCCTCCCAATAAATCAGATGAATTTTATGAAGACCTTGGAAACAAGCAAAAAGATGAACTCTGGGGATCCTTTGATTATGGAGGAAGTGGAAATCATCTCTATATCCGCCATGGGAATGTTGTTGCTCTGTATGCGCATATGATAAAAGGAAGCATCAAAAATGAGTTTCTTAAAGTCGGTGCAACAGTAAAAAAAGGGCAAGTATTGGGAAAAAGCGGTAATTCAGGTAGCTCTAGCGGTCCTCATCTTCATGTTCATATCAAAACATTTGATAAAGCTGATGATCCCGAGAGCGGAAAATTCAGACCCTTGCTCTTTAATACCGGCTATGTAATCGGGACAAGTGATTATCCAAAGCCTGATTCCAATATCAATTGGTCCAAATTGAATGGGCTCGGAATACCCGGTCAAAAAAGTAAATCTTGCTTTATCAGTACAAAGCACCCCTATTGCGAATATCCAACCAATTGGGGAGAAGTTTGCCGATTTGGCGTACCCTTAGAAAGTTACCAAAAAGTATTTGATGGAATCTGGACCTGTGGGTACTACCCAATCTGGGTAGATGGGTATGAAGTCAACGGCAGGACCTACTTCAATGTCATTTTTAGACAAAGTAAAAACCTCTCTTGGGCAGCAAGACATCATATGACTGGAACTGGCTACCAGAAAGAATATGATAAATTTAAAGATGCCGGCTATAGATTAATCCATGTCAATTCCTACATGAGCGCTGGACAAATCAAATATGCGGCGATTTGGGTTCATGGGAAGGGCAATTTAAGATTGGCCTACCATGGAAGATCACTAAAATGGCATGAGGACAATTTCCAGACTCACATAGGACAAGGACTGGTTCCTATTAATGTTTCTTGTGTAAAGTCAGGAAACACAACCTATGTCACAGCTTTATGGGAAAAGATTAAAACCGGAGGCTTTTATTTAAGACCAGTGATGTCTTTGAATGATTTCAAAGTTGCCTTCAACGATTACACGAATAAGAAAAAATTCAAGTTGGTGTATTTGGACGCTTATTTAGTGGGAAACCAACCCATGCTTAGTGGTATTTGGTATAAAAATGTAGACAACTACAATGCCTGGTATGAGAAATACAACCTAAGCTCCACTGAGTTTCAAAATGAATATAACCATTTCTTAAACAATGGTTATCTAACTCGAGTCATTGCTGGATATGAACAAAATAATGAAGCAAGATTTGAGGGGATTTGGTCGAAATAATCAAAAAAGGCTGGTCGATTGACCAGCCTTTATTTTTACAATTTTTTCAATTGAATATCCTTGAATTTCACTGTCATCGGTGGGCCCACGTGAACCTGCATCCCCAATAACCCTTTGAGCATTCGGTTCTTCTCATCGTCGTCATGTACTTCACTCATTAAAGTTCCATTTACATAATGCTTCATGACATTTCCTTTGACTACCAAATGAATTGAATTCCACTCTCCAGGCTTGATTAGTTTTCCCAATTCTTCACGATCCCCCAGCTCCTCAGTTACATGGAGGCCTTTCCATGCATTTCTTTCGACATATTCTCTCACTGTCATTCCATCAGGCTGAGAGGTGATTTCAGTCTTTTGACCTCTATAGGCCAAAGTTGTTCTTTTTCTCTCTTCATAATTCTGACCAGTGTATCGATTTGCAGCATCGATATCTGCTTGATAACCTCTCAATGCATAAGGAACCTCAGTAAATCTATCACTTCTATACTGAACACCTGAGTTACCAACTTCAGTAATCCAATAATCCAATTTCAACTCAAAGTCCCCTACTTCACCACCTTTCCAAATGATGAAAGTATTGCTCTTAAGTAAAGTTTCTGGGGTGACTTCACCGACAATTGCACCGTCTTTGGCAGACCAATAAACCGGATCATATTCCCAATCACTTAAATCTTTTCCGTTGAAAATAGGCTCAAAGTCGGCCTCTTCCAACAAAGGATCTTTCGCATACCTTGGACCTTGTTTTTCGGGAATTGATGCAAAATCCACCAAATAACCAAACAACATTAATAGACCTATCGCCTCTACGAATAAATATTTTTTAAAGAAATTCAATTTCATTTTTCTGCTGTTGCATCGTTTTGAAACACCTCATTGTTTTCATTACCACCTGAAATTAGGTAGGCCATTAAGTCTTTCAACTCCTCTTCATTCAGTCTATTGATCAATCCTGGCAACATGATAGAAACATCTGATTCTTTAGCAAGTGTCACAGTATTCTTAGGTACAGTTCTGATAGTCTCTGGAGCGAATGGGTTTTGTGAGATGTAATAATTCGTATCATCTTGATCGATCATTCTACCCACGATAGATCCTCCATCTTTCAACTCAAGAACTGTTGCTTCATATTGCTCTGAAATCGTCTTGCTTGGCTCTATAGTCGCCTCCAAAATATCTTTTTTGGAGAATCGAGTTCCCAATTGAGTCAAGTCTGGACCAATGATTCCTCCTTCTCCGCCCATAGTATGGCAGGAAGAACAAAGAGTAGCTTGAAACATTGCTTTACCTCTTTCAAAATTCCTACCAGAAAGAACTTCAACCACTGGTTCTGCCTCCTCTACAGTCCATCTTCTTCCTGGTCCTTCCGGTTGAATTCCTGTATTAGCAATATCATTGCCGTTAGAAGTCAACAATGCTGCACCTGACATTTCATCATATTTGGCAAAATCAGCCTGGGCAACATGTTCTAAAGCCATTTTTCTAGCTCTATCAATAAAGCCAACATAACTTCTTCCTCCTTTGTATTTGAAAGCATCTTTGATCCAAGTGAAATATTCCTCCCTCATTTCCGGCGTCCAGCCATGGTCAGCTCCACCCAAAACTACAGCAAAATATGTCTGCTGGGCTGGTGGAACATTCGCCAACATATTGGCGATATCCATTCCATATTGAGGATTTCTAAATACCAAATCAGATGAGGAGGTAAAGGTTTTTTGATATTCCGCATCATCTTTAGCGGTCTCCAATAATGCCAAAGTTTTCTTAACAGCATCAGGAGCATCCAAATGGGTTAACAGAACTGCCAATGATCTATCCAACATATTGTCATTGGAGGGGAAGTTAGGGTCCAAATAGGCAACCAAGTCAGATTTAACTGGGTTTGCTGCTGCATCATGACGATACAAAGTCACCTCTATCGTTCTTAACAAATCTTGCTTTTCCTTGTCAGACAATGAGGAGTAATCAATCTCCATCAAAGACTTCAACATCGGAACCACATCGGCATTACTTCCATGTCTTGCTAAAGCCAGAGCTGCTTGGGTCTTTTTCACCGCATTGGTCTCAGCGATTGCTTTATCTTTCCAACTTGCAACTGGTTGATGCTCGAGCGCAATTCTTGCTGCATATTGAACGAAACGATCTTTGTTGTCCAAGTTATTCCATGCCATTTCCAATCCTTCTGAAGGAGCCCCATCAACATGATAGCTTTCCAGTTCTCTTCTGATTTTAGCTTCCTCCGGCATATCAGCCATGGTCAATGGCTTATAAGTATCAATATCTCCCTTATAGTAAACTCTGTACAAGTCAGACTCCAATCTTCTACCTCCCGTCGCGAAATACATTGCCCCATCAGGGCCTATTGTACCATCAGTCAAAGGAAGAGGAGATCCAGAAATAAACTCTTCTGCTTTTGCATCATAAGTACCTCCATTTGGTGTCAAATGCATCGCATAAATAATCCCAAAACTCCAGTCAAAAGCATATAGTGCTCTTTTATACTTATCAGGGAAATTAGCTTCCGTTCCAAACATCACGTTGGTAGGAGAACCTTGCCCTATATTCACCAAAGCAGGTAGGTTGTCTGGATAGTTCGGAGACCACTTAGAGTCGCCTGTTCTCCATCCAAATTCAGCGCCACTTGGTACATGAAGAATTCTGGTTGGTCTATACCAAGGCATTCCGAAATCCCATTCCATATCAGAATCATAGGTAAATAAATCTCCTACTTCATTGAATGCAATATCAAACTCATTTCGAAATCCGGCTGCGATCAACTCCCAATCTTTACCTTCTGGATCAATTTTGGCAATCCATCCACCGGGTGCCATTCTACTATTTGCATGACCTCTTGGGTCTTTGATCAATGGGAAAAGATTATCCTCATCCCAAACCTTAGGAAGTCTATATCGATTCATCTCTGGAACATCCACATGGTTACCTGCAGAAAGCACAATAGATTTACCATCAGGTGTCAATTTCATAGAGTGAGGGCCATGTTCTCCAGGTGAACCTTCGAGTGTTCTAATAGTTGAAACAGTCTCAAATTGATCATCGCCATCCAAATCCTGAATCCTATACAAACCTGTATTTTTCTCGAAAATCTGATTGGAATGATGGTTTACCATCACGTACAAAGAGTTGAATGCATAGAGCAAACCTTGGGCATAACCCATCCCCACTTGAGGCTCATCTACTCCACCAATGATCAGCTTTTCAACCTTCGGTTTTACCGTAGAATCAGAACCAATTGGAGGCAACTCCAATCTATAAAGGAAGCCATATTGATCAGCCGTGATCATTCTTCCTTTATCGTCAAACGTCATGGCTACCCATGACCCTTGATCATTTTCTCCCGGGCTATATAATAGCTCTGCCTCAAAGCCATCGGGAAGTTTTAACTTATCTATTTTAGGATTTCCGGTCAGCTTTCTGCCAGACGATTCTTCTTCGCTTTTTTCACAAGCAGTAGCCAAAACCATCACACCCAGCAAGACTGCGATCGATTTAGGGATTTTTTTCAAAAACATATATTTCAGATTTATTGCTTCAATTAAGGACTTCCGTTTCTAAAACAATTTGCAAAATATTTCAGGGTCAGGAGAGCCATTCACAAAGGCTATTTACTACTTATCATTTTGTTTACCATCCTGCCATATCTGCCAAAAAATAACCCAGATTCTCCAGAACTGACGAAAGTTCATTTGGAATCCGGGCTATCTACAAACAAAAAACCAGCTTAGAAATAAGGGCTCAAATCCGATTCTGCCGCAGGATAGGGATAGAATTTATCCAGATTTGAAAATACATTCGGTCTTGGTACTGCACCCTCCAATGGAGGATAATAATAATCCAATGGATTTGCTACTATCCTTTGTCCATGAGGAATGATAATTTCTTCTATTCTATTGGTTCTCTGAATATCAAACCATCTTTTATTTTCGAAGGCTAGCTCCACTCTTCTCTCTTTGAAAATGGCTTCTCCGAGATCCGCTTGACCAGAAGCAGTCGTATCATCTAATCCCGCACGGTCTCTTACCATATTCAAATATTTGGCTGCCTCAGTGGTCTTCCCTTGCTCATTCAACGCCTCTGCCATGAACAAAAGAACTTCTGCATAACGATAAACTGGCCAATTCATACCATGATTATTATGCTGTGAATGGAAGCTTTGGAATTTCTTGATATAAGGATAATTCTTATCATCTCTGAAGCTTCCTTCCAAATAAACATTTCCAATCGATGCTTCTTTTCGAAGATCACCATCTTCATAAGCTTCTATAATATCTGGAGTCGGGATATTGTTTCCTTCTCCATCAATATTTTGAGGGTTGCTTGTCCCCATAATTGGCTCCAATTCAGAAGCTGAAATAGGTCTTGGCATAAACTGATACATGAAATTTCCATTCAATCCAGCAGAACCTTCTAGAAATTGTACCTCAAAAACAGATTCCGAATTATTTTTATTTGAAGTGTTTTCGGAGAAAGCCATATCATAGGAAGGCATCAATTGATATTGATTACTGGTCACTACCGGAGTTAAAATTTGTTCTGCATCAGACCATTTTTCCTGATTGATATACACATTTGCCAAAAGAGTTCTGGCAGCTCCTGAAGTTACTCTACCTGCTTGCTGCTCTGATTTATTTGGTAATAAAGGAACAGCTGCCTGAAGATCCTGCTCGATTTGTGCATAAACCTCAGCCTCGCTAGAAAGTGGAAGTGCTGCCTCTTCTCTTGCCGCCACAGGAGTTAAATGCAAAGGAACACTTCCCCAATAGCGAACCAATTCAAAATAGGCATAGGCTCTAAGAAATAGGGCTTGACCCTTCACATTAGCTTTTGCATCCGCATCAAATTCAACATCATCGATTACATCAAGAATCTGATTGGTCCGGGCGATGATTTGATAATCTTGTCTCCATTGATCAGTCAAATGGCCATTTGGATTGGTACCATTGGAAACTAATAAAGAGAAATCTGCCAAATCCTCTTGAGGATCTACTGCCCCAAACAAGACATTTCGAGCATAATAGGTATTATCGGAATGCATCTCCCCTAACAACCACGCTCTGTTGTTTACAATATTTCGGAGGGGCACATAAGCTGCATTCACAGCTTGTTCAAAGTCATTTTGGTTTTTGAAGAAAGTTGCCGAACTCAATTGAGTTTCTGGTACCACGGTCAAGAAATCATCACAACTGGTTGACAAAATCCCTACTGCAGCGATGGCTAGAATATATTTTTTCATTTTTAAATTCAATTAGGGTTAGAAATGTGGTTCAAAATCATTTGATTAGAAATTGATATTTGCACCGATTGTGATTGTTCTTGGAACTGGATAAGGACCCAAATCCACGCCCGGACTTAAATTCCCTCCGTCTCCGCTACCATTATTCTGCATACTAACCTCTGGATTTGGGCCACCCCAATACTTGGTAAATACCCACATATTTTGTCCAGAAAGGTAAACTCTTGCAGATTTCAATGAATTGGAAATATTAGAGAAGGTGTAGCCTAATGTGATATTTCGGATTGTGAAATAAGACGCATCCCAAACGAAGTTGCTATTGTTCCAGTCTCTTTCTACCCCTGTCACATTACCACCACCTACAGTAGTGCCAAAAATCCCTTCTCCTGGATCTTCTGGAGATCTGAATCTATCAATTGCTTTCGCAACCATATTAAATACACCATCCAAATTCGCAGTTGAATAAAGGTGTCTCATATACAATTGGTTACCATAAGAACCAGATGCTGTAATACTTGCATCAAAGTTTCTATATTTAAAGTTGTTTACCAATCCGTAAACGAACTTAGGGAATGGGTTTCCAATGATAGCTCTATCGTCGTTATCACCACCATAAGTGATTACGCCATCTCCATTAATATCAGCCAACTTAATACTACCCACTGTAGATCTACCAGGAATGATTGGAGAACTAGCCAAATCTTCTGCATTAGCATAGTTACCCAACTTTACCAATCCATAGAACTGACCAAATGGTTGCCCAACCTGGGTAATGTGATATGAACCATAAACTCTATCAATTCCATCAGCTAATTCAATTACCTTGTTTCTGTTAAAAGAAATATTTGCATTGGTTGTCCACTTAAATTCTCCTGTGGTGTTAACTGTATTCACTGCAAATTCATGTCCCCAAAAATGTATCTCTCCAATGTTGTCATTGAAGTTGGTAAAACCTGATTCCTGAGGAATTTGAACAGCATATAATAAGTTTGTAGTGTTTTTGGTATAGAAGTCATAAGCAAACTGAACTCTATCATCCCACAAACCTAAATCCAACCCTAAATCCAACTGAGTTGTAGTTTCCCAACCTAGGTTGGAATTGTTCAAGGAAGTAACACCTGCCCCAGGAACAACCTGATCTCCAAATACAGCATTGATCGTATTGTTTACCAAGGCATATTGTGTATAGTTACCGATATTGTTATTTCCTGTCACACCGTAACTAGCTCTCAGCTTTGCAAAAGACACTGTAGAACTTGTATTCAAAAATCCTTCGTCAGACATTACCCAACCAACAGATGTAGAAGGGAAAACACCCCATCTATTGTCTGCACCAAATCGAGAGGAACCATCACCTCTCACAGAAGCAGTAAATAAGTATTTACCCATATAATTATAGGTCAGTCTAGAAAAAACTGAAGTCAAGGACCACTCATTTACACCTGATTGAGTTCCTCCTCGGTTGATATTAATTGCGCCTTGAATGGTTGGGAGGCGATCGTCAGCATAGGTATCAGCTTGAATTCTTGTACTTTCCATTCTATATTTTTGATTGGAAAATCCGACCAAAGCCTCAAAAGTATGATCACCAATTGTCTTGGCATAGGTTGCAGTATTTTCATTTAACCAAGACAAGGCCTCAACATTTTGTCTTACTGAAACAGCTACTGTAGGAATCGCTACGTTAATGGCGGAAGTTGCAGTAGATGGGTTAAAGAAGAAGAATTTTGAATTGTTGATCTCAGTATTGAAAGTAGACTTCAAAGTAAGACCTGGGATAGGCTGCCAGTCAACAAAAGCATTAGCCAACAAGTTGGTTTGCTTAGTCTCATTTGTGATTTCTCTAGCAGATCTTACCCAGTTAGGGTATGCGAATATGTTACCTGTTTCAGCAGGAAATCTATTGTAATAAGTCAACTCTCCATTTTCATCATAAATTGGCATTACTGGCCAAGTATGTAAAGCATTGAAAATAATACCTGTACCACGCGTACCATCTGTTCTTGGCGTATTATCTACTACATAGTTTGGAGCCAAATTAAAACCAACATTTACTTTATCAGAGATATTATAAGTATTGTTTATTCTCAATGAGTATCTCTGATACTGCGTATTTTCAACAACCCCCTCTTGATCAAATACACCTGCGATAATTGCGGTATTTACTTTTTCCTTATTTGAGGTGATAGTTAAGTTGTAAGATGAAATTGGAGCGTTTTGTACGATTAATGCATCATACCAGTCATTATTTTGACCTCTATATTGAGAAGGGTTTTGAAATGCAGCAGGGACAGCCTGTCCAGCATCTTCGTAGTACTCTTTTTTGAACTGAGCAAATTCCTCAGCATTCATCATTTCTAACCTTCCTCTTTGAGGAACATTTTGAATACCCGTGTAGACATTAAAACCGATGTTAGTTTGCCCTGTCTTTCCTTTTTTAGTTGTAATCAAAACAACACCATTAGCTGCTCTTGATCCATACAAGGATGTTGAAGCAGCATCTTTCAAAACAGAAATTTCCTGAATTTCATCAGGGTTGATTTGGTTGATATCTCCTGTGATAGGGAAACCATCCACCACATAAAGTGGCTGACTACCACCAGATACAGATAATTGCCCTCTGATACGGACATTCATTCCTTGACCTGGCTTACCTGTTGTTTGGTTGATTTGCACTCCAGCAAGCCTTCCTTGTAATTTTTGAGCAGTGGATGACACTGGCAAATCAGCCATTTCAGCCTCTGAAACTGATTGAATAGCACCGGTAACTTCTCTTTTGATCTGACTACCGTAACCTACAACTACTACTTCACTCAAATCTGAAGTAGAATACTCTAAAGAAACATTGACTGTTGATTGCCCGGCGACAACCGCAACTTCTTTGGCTACAAAACCGACAAAACTAAATACTAAAGTCTCGCCAGGCGCAGCTTGGATACTAAAAGAACCATCGATGTCGGTTACCGTACCCTTTTGCGTCCCTTTCACGGAGACTAAGGCACCTGGAATGGGCTCATTATCCGGTACCGAAACGACGACCCCGGTGATTGTTTGGGTCTGTCCAAAACTCGATATGCTTATGCACAGCGTTAATAGTAAAAATCCAATAAATCGGATTTTCACCCTAGATAGATAGTGGTTATTCATACTGGCGGGTTTAAAATTAATTGATAAAATTTTAACTAATTTTCACCAAATCACGTACAAACCCATCCTGCCATATCCTGCGCAAACTACTGAAAACCAACATTTAAAACACAGGACAGAACAGGACACACCGACTACCACTTTCATTTCCCTATTTAAAGTGCCAATTACAGGCTTTATCAAAAAGACTTCCTTTTTCAGGATAGAACAGGACAGAATTCAATAAAATATTCTGTATTTAATTTTTATTATTTATAATTATTCTAATAAAGACCGAAAATAAAATACTTCTTGAATAATTAGGGCGAACCTACTAATATTAGATTTCAATCTTCCCTATCTATGCAATTTAAATTTAGACCCTGGTGGCTTTCCCTTATACTTTTAGTCGGAATAAGCAGCTGTACAAAAGAAAAAAACCTAGAACTTCGCAAAAACACTCATATCACTTTGGTTGGAAACAATCTAGCTTCCAGAATGATGGAGTTTGGCTGGTTCGAAACCGAAATGCAAGTCCGTTATCCAGATAGCGCTTTAGTTATCAGAAATCTAGCAGATCCTGGAGACACTCCTGGTTTTCGACCAAGATCTGGCACCAATGATCCTTGGGTTTTCCCTGGAGCAGAAGATTTTCAAGAAGAATATGCTACTCCTTCTGGAAGCATTGGATTTTTAGAAAAACCTGATCAATGGCTAACTCGACTTAAGGCAGACATAGTCATAGGTTTTTTTGGATTTAATGAATCTTTCCAAGGATTGGAAAAGCTTCAAAATTATAAGGATGAGTTGGAGGCTTGGATTCTTCACACCCAAAAACAAAAGTACAATGGCAATGCCGCTCCTCAGATTGCATTAGTATCTCCTATTGCTTTTGAAGACATCTCTGACATAATAGATGTACCGGATGGCAAAAAGGAAAATACTATCCTCAAGCAATACACTGAAGGCATGCGAGAAATCGCTCAGAAATACGACTTAGTTTTTGTAGACGCTTTTGACGCGAGCCAGGATTGGTATGATAGTTCAGACAAACCCTTAACCATCGATGGCACCCAGCTGACTGAAGAAGGTTATAAAATCTTTGGAGATTTTTTAGCTAATAAATTATTTGGACAAACCAATCATCAAGCTGAAGTAAATCTGGATTTGATTCATAAGGCAGTGCAAGAGAAAAACTGGATGTGGCACAATGACTACAAGATTCCAAATGGAGTTCACGTTTTCGGTCGTCGGTATGATCCTTTCGGTCCAGACAACTACCCTTTTGAGCAAGAGAAAATCCGACAAATGACTGCAATCAGAGACTCTGCTATTTGGGATGCAAACCAAGGGAAGACTTTTGATTTGGCTACCGCCGACGCCAGAACCAGAACCCTTCCCGAAGTCACAACAAATTACAATCCAGAGGCAAATGGAAGTATGGAATACCTATATGGAGAAGATGCATTAAAAACCATCAAAGTTCCCGAAGGATATAAAATTGAGCTTTTCGCTTCCGAACAGGAATTCCCTGATCTGGCCAACCCAGTTCAACTCTCCTTTGATAATAAAGGTAGACTTTGGGTGGCTACGATGCCTAGCTACCCTCACTACAAGCCGGGGGATCCAAGACCTCAGGATAAATTGATCATTTTGGAGGATACCGATGGTGATGGCAAAGCGGACAAACAAACCACTTTCGCAGATAATCTTCACATCCCAGTTGGTTTTGAAATTGCAGCGGATGGCGTCTACGTTTCCCAAAGTCCGAATTTGGTGTTTTTAGAGGACACTGATGGAGATGACAAGGCAGATAAAAAAACCATTCTTCTTTCTGGCTTTGATGACCATGATACCCACCATGCCATTTCTGCATTTACTACAGATGAAAGTGGAGCAATTTTTATGGGTGAAGGGGTTTTCCTCCATACCAATGTGGAGACTTCCTATGGCCCTGTTAGAGCAACCAATGGCGGATTCTATCGCTACGAACCAAAAAGACATAAGCTAGAGCGGGTAAATCAGGTCTCAATCCCTAACCCTTGGGGAATTGCTTTTGATGAGTGGGGTCAAAACTTCTATGCAGAAACTTCCGGTCCAAATGTCAACTGGATGCTTCCGGGATCTACCTTGCCTCGGTACGGAAATGCAAATTACAAAGGTCCAAACTTGGTGGAAAAAGCGCATTTGGTTCGCCCTACTTCAGGATTGGAGTTCATTTCCAGTAGACATTTCCCAGATGATATTCAAGGGGATTTGATCATCAACAATACCATTGGATTTTTGGGAACCAAACAGCATCAAATGGTGGAAGACACTGTTGGATTTACTTCCAAATGGCGTCAGGATCTAATCACTTCGACAGATCGTAATTTCCGACCAGTAGATATGGAAATAGCTCCTGATGGATCTTTATATGTGGTCGATTGGCACAACATCTTGATTGGACACATGCAGCATAATGCAAGAGATCCATTAAGAGATCATGTCCATGGTAGAATCTACCGTGTGACCTATCCTTCCAGACCGTTGATTACTCCAGCCAAAATCGATGGAGCTACCATTTATGAGCTTTTGGAAAACCTAAAGCTTCCTGAGTACAGAACCCGATACAGAACCAAAAGAGAACTGAGAGGTAGAGATACTCAAGAAGTATATGATGCTGTCGAAAAATGGCTCACAGAGTTGAACCCAGACGATCCAAACTATGAACACAATCGCCTTGAAGCACTTTGGGTAACGTGGGGTGCGGATAAAGTAAATCAAGACCTCCTTCGTCAATTATTAAAATCTGAAGACTATCGAGTGAGAGCAGCCGCTACCCGTGTATTGAGATACACTGGTCATCAAGTCAAAGATCAAGCGGATCTATTGATGCAATCGGTAAAAGATCCAAATGGAAGAGTGAGAATCGAAGCAATTGCAGCAGCATCTTGGCTTCCTAGAGAAATAGGAACGCCTATTTTGGCAGAAGCTGAAAAGCAGGAAAAAGACAATACCTGGATTCCTAGAACCTTGGAAACAGCTGTTGCTCACATGAATGGACTGTCTGTTTCAGAGAAGAAAGAAGAAGATATCAAATCCTCATTGACAGGATCTGATCGAGAACTGTTTGTTATCGGAAAAGAAATCTATGCCCGAGAAGGCTTCTGTGCGACCTGCCATCAAGAAGATGGTGGTGGATTGGCGGCATCTGGTTTCCCTCCATTGAAAGGCACTCCATGGGTAACTGGAAGCCCAGAAAGAGCAATCAAGATTGTATTGAAAGGGCTTTTGGGGCCAATAGAAGTAGCTGGAAAAGAATATCCCGGTCAGGTTCCAATGACTCCGTTCGAAGGAATGTTGGATGATTCAGAAGTAGCAGCGGTGTTGACCTTTGTAAGAAACTCATTTGGAAATCAAGCTTCTCCAATTTCTCCAGATATGGTGAAAAAGATTCGCGAAGAAATCAAAGATCAGGAAGGATTCTACAACCCAAGTGATTTGCTGAAGCAACATCCAATGGAGAAATAAACCTGTCTTTCTAAAATATTAGACTTAACAGGACAGTTTGAATGGGAAGGAATGGTAGATTTCTTCCCATTTTCATTTAAACCCTTCAAACACAACTTCCATGAAGTCTTCTTTAGTTATTTTTCTTCTTTCTTTTGCCTCCATTTCAGCCTTCTCGCAAAGCAAAAACATCAGTTTTGAAAGACAGAACATTGCCAGTGAAAGCTATGAGTCCGTGGGCACGTTTGATGTAAATGGAGATGGGTATCTGGATTTGATTTCTGGCAGCTATTGGTATCAAGGTCCTGAATTCATAGAAAGAAAAATGATTGGACAGGTAAAAAGGTTTGGAGAGTATTACGAGGATTTCTCTACCATTCCGTTGGATGTGAATGAGGATGGAAAACTGGATCTCATCACTGGAGGCTGGTTTGAAGGCACTTTGATCTGGAAAGAAAATCCCGGAGACAACTCCGAATGGCCTGTTCACAAAATCGCTGAAACCGGAAACATAGAAACGACACGAGCCTGGGATATCGATGGGGATGGGGTCGTGGAAATTGTCCCAAATACTCCTGGAAAACCCTTGGCTTATTACAAAAAGACAGGCCCCGGTCAATTTGAAAAGTTTCCTGTACATGAAACACAAGGACATGGCTTGGGCTTTGGGGACATCAATGGAGATGGCCGTGGTGATTTAATCATCACAGAAGGTTGGCTGGAAGCACCGGCTAATTTGAAAAATGGAAAATGGCTTTTGCATGAAGACTTCAAATTGGATCATGCTGGAATCCCTATGATCATCACAGACCTCAACAGAGATGGCTTGAACGATTTGATCGTAGGTCAAGGTCATGATTATGGATTGGTTTGGATGGAGCAAAAGAAAAATGGGAACTCCATTATTTTCGAAAAGCATGAAATAGACCCTTTCCAATCCCAGTACCACACCATGGAATGGATTGATTTGGATGGTGATGGTCAGGAAGAGTTGGTGACAGGCAAACGCTATCGAGCTCATAATGGGAAGGATCCAGGTGGGAAAGACGATGTTGGCCTCTATTATTTCAAGTGGAATGGAAGCAGCTTCACCAAAAACATCATCTCTTTTGGAAAACCTTTACAAGGAAAAGGAACTGGATTATTTTTCTCAGTCGCCGATCTAAACAACGATAACAAAAAAGATATCGCAGTTGCCGGCAAAGATGGTTTGGTAGTTTTTTGGCAGCAATAAATAAAGCTCCCAGATATTTGATCTGGGAGCTTTATTTTTTCAATGGGAATCTCTTTATTTTTTCCCCTCTTGCTCTCGGCTTTGCTGGAAATACTTCTGCATCTCTTCTCTACTCATCTTCCAATATTCAATCGCAGGATTCTTTTTCACTTTCTCCTTATATTCTTCTATAAATGCTTCGTTGAGTGAATCATTATCTTGGTATTGAGCTCGAAGTTCCTCCAGTTCCTCATGAAGTTCTTTTTGAATATCAGCATAGGCGGGATCTCCATAGATATTGTTCATTTCTTCTGGGTCTTTTTCTAGATCATATAATTCCCAAGTATCGATATCATAGTAAAAATGAATCAGCTTATATTTATTTGTGGTAATTCCATAATGCCTCATCACATTATGCTCTGAAGGATGTTCATAGTAATGATAGTAGTGCCCTTTTCTCCAATCTTCAGGAGTCTTCCCTTCCAAAATCGGCAATAAGCTTCTTCCTTGCATATCTGCAGGAATCGGAGCACCAGCGATGTCGATTAAAGTTTCACCAAAATCCAGATTGGAAACTAAGTCCTCATTGACAGTCCCCGGCTTTACCACACCTGGCCATTTGATCAACAAAGGAGTTCGAAGAGATTCTCGATACATCCAGCGCTTATCAAACCAACCGTGTTCACCCAAATAAAATCCTTGATCGGAAGTGTAAATTACTATAGTGTTTTCATCTAAGCCATTGGCTTTCAAATATTCCAACACTCTTCCAACACTTTTATCTACTGCTGACACACTACCCAAATAATCTCGCATGTAGCGTTGATATTTATATTTTGTCAACTCATCACCAGAAAGATTAGCTTTTTTGAAATCTTCATAAATCGGCTCATAAACTGCATTCCATTGTTCCTTTTGAGCTTCAGTCATAGATGCAGGAGCTTCTTCTCTAAGCTTCAGATCACTTTCCAATCTCATCGTTTGGGCGATGGACATATTATTCAAAGAAGCTGCCTCTCTATTTCCTGAATAATCATCGAAAAGATTCTCAGGTTCTGGGAAAGTCACATTTTCATACATTCCCAATTCATTTGGCCCAGGCTCCCAATTTCGGTGAGGTGCTTTATGCCACATCATCACCATAAATGGTTTCTCATCATTTTTGGCAGAATCCAACCAAGCTATGGTCTTATCGGTAATGATATCAGTAGCATATCCTTCTACTTCGTATTGTCCATCCTGATTGATAAACTGCGGATTGTAATAGCGCCCCTGTCCTGGCAAAATATCATAATAATCAAAGCCTGTAGGCACATCCCCTAAATGCAATTTCCCAATTGTAGCAGTTTGATAGCCGGCTTTCTGCAATTCTTTCGCAAAACTATTCTGTGTAAAGTCAAATTTCGATCCGATAGTATTATCTATAAACCCATTTTGGTGACTGTACTTCCCTGTCAGAATGGTAGCTCTTGAAGGGCCGCAAATGGAATTGGTTACCAAGGCATTGATAAACAACATGCCGTCTTTGGCGATACGGTCAATATTGGGCGTGGGAGCCAAATCTGACAAAGGTCCGCCATAAGCACTGATAGCCTGATAGGCATGATCATCACTCATGATGAACACGATATTGGGTCTCTTTTTAGCTTTTTCTTCCTCTTTGGGTTCTTGAGAACAGCCAATAAGGATAAGAAAAGCAAAGGATGCCACACCAAGGGGTATAAATCTGGAGAAGGTTTGTTTAAAATCCATAGGGGTTTAATAGGTTAATTGACCTGTAAAATATTAATTATCAATATCTTTTCCGATCAATTACGATTTACTTAAAAAATATAAACGCTTCCATATTTTTTATTTGAACAGCGCCTATTGTCAAAAAGAGGCCAACATAAACCACAGGATACTTTTCTTTATAAATTCAGCCAATTTGAAGATCATCAGAACCTTTACTATGATCCGCAATTCTCTACTTTTCTTTTTTTGCCTAATCTCTATTCAGCTTTTTGGACAAAAAACTCCATCAGCCAAACCTAGAGTTTTGATCAGTACAGACATAGGAGGAACAGACCCCGATGACAATCAAAGCATGGCGCACCTGCTGATGTATAGCGATCTGTTTGATTTAGAAGGCTTGGTATCTTCCCCATCTTATGGCAGCGGAAACAAGGAAGAGATCCTTCGGATGATAGATCTGTATGAAAAGGACCTACCTCTTTTACAAAAACACAAAACTGGTTTTGCAAGCCCAAATTATTTGAGATCAATCACCAAACAGGGTAGAAAAGGAGCTGCACCCTTTAAAGGTTTTATCAGCTCAACGGAGGGTTCTGACTGGATCATCAAAGCTGCTAAAAAGAAAGACTCCCGCCCCCTTTGGGTGCTGGTTTGGGGAGGTCTGGATGATTTGGCCCAGGCTCTTCATGATGCTCCGGAAATCCAAGAAAACATTCGAGTCTATTGGATTGGAGGCCCCAATAAGAAATGGTCTGCCAATAGCTACGCCTACATCGCAGCCAATTTCCCAGACCTTTGGATGATAGAGGTCAACTCTAGTTATTATGGATTTTTTTCCAACAACCAGACACCTGACGTGGTCAAAACGACAGATTTTTATCAAAAGAATATTCAGGAAGCAGGACATCTGGGAGCCGATTTCAAGGACTATTATGATGGAGAGATTAAAATGGGAGACACACCTTCTTTACTTTACCTCATGAATGGATATCCCGGAAATCCGACAGGAGAAAGCTGGGGAGGAAGTTTTGAAAAAATTGACAGGAGTTCCCGAGTGATCTTTGAAAGAAAAACATCCCTTTCTGATTCTGTGGCATTTTGTACAGTGGTTGAATATCAATTAAAAGGCCCAAAGATTGAGGTGCCTGCTGATTCAGCAGTCTTTTGGATGGAAGTTCCTTATGGGGATGGCAAGCAAGTTTGGCCTGGATATTTCTTGGGAAATGGTACCTACAGCCTGAGATATGCTCCCAAGCAAGCGGAAGTTCTCAACTTTGTATTCACTTCGGAAATAGAAGGTTTCCCTACTGGAGAAAGCCAGCTCGTGGTCACCAATCTCTGGCCTGGCAAGGCAAATCCCGACGATTTTATTTTGGGCGAAAACTGGTATTCTGATTCAAGTAAACCAGAAGATTTTGATGGAAGATTACAAGGTGGAAATACCATTTTGAAATGGAGAAATGATATCCTTAATGACTGGGCGACTCGCTGGTCTTGGTTGAAATAAATAGATTGAAAATACCTCCCTGAATCATTCCGAAGCCAATTAAGAGATATAACCATTCTCTATTTTCCACATATTATTTAGCACTAACCTAAATAGCCGATAACAAATCACAAATCCCTCAATAAGCCTTATCTTTGCGTCCTATGAATATCCTAGAACAGCTAAAAGACTCTCCTCAGAGCATTCAATTCTCCGAGGTTATCGAATATATCGATTCCAATTACAACTTCACTCCTACCCAATTCACAAATGGAAACACGGTCAATGAGGCAGGTCAAAACAATGGAAGCTGCAAAGTATTTTCCTTTGCCAAGCTCCAGAACCTTGACCAAAATCAGACCTTGGCACTGTTTGGAGATTATTACAGAAAGGATGTTTTGGGCAATCCTGAAGGAACAGATCATCAGAATATCCGAAACTTCATCCAATTTGGCTGGGGAGACATTCAGTTTGAAGGAGAAGCACTTTCTGAGAAATAACAAATACCATCCAAAAGAAAAAGCGCAAGAAATCAGATTTCTGCGCTTTTTTTATCCAAAATACGAAATATGAATACCGATCCGCGACTATCGGGAACACAGGGCTGAGGATGACGAGAACCTCAATTCTCTAAGTCTCTATTCCGTTATTCTCAATTTTCTTTCTTTTCAGGAAAGAACCTAAATTAACTTTTTGAAAACCTCCTACATCCAAACTTCCTATCCTCCCACCTCAACAACAAACCTCACATACCTAGTCATCGGATGATCGGCCTCATCGGAAACTTCTGCAATCACATGCAATTGTCCTATAGAGTTTTGGTCAAGCTTTACCTCCACTTGGTTTCCATTGGGAGTTAGGGTAGCATTTCCAGCATAGGTTCCAACTTCTTTGTAAATCCAAAACGTGGTCGACAACTTATCTCCATCTGGATCGGAACTCTGAATTTCCAAGGTAAAAACATCTCCAGCTTTGAAAGCTAAAGTATTGGCACCTAAAGCAGTAACAAACGGAGGATGATTGGCATCTTCATAATCCATAATGCACCAATCTGCTCTTGCCGCAAAGTCTTCCTGTATCGCCTTGACCCAACGAATCTGAGGATAGGTAGCATCCAGGGTATCAGTAAATGGATTGAAATCCAAGACCTCTTGTCCATCTTCCCAACGGTTAGGTTGTTCTGCGGACTGGACAAGCCTACCACCCCAACCTCCCCATTCGGGATGATCCAGATTATCCAAACCAACATTGATCAGATGCAAAAAGGCCGGTGAATCTCCCTCAGAGATAAAGTCATAGATATCAAAAGTTCCCCACTGTGCATTTTCCAACTTGGTAGGATCTCCATGAATATGCTCATCATCTCCTTCCTGTTTTTGTCCATCTCCATAACTATAATATTGCTTGAGCAAAGGACCGTGATTGTTAATGATTTCCTCTCCCATAAATCCTCCTTCAAACAAATAATGTTGCTCTTCAGGAACAGCCCTTTTCCAAGGGTAGGCAAAGCACCAAAATTGATTGGAATTGTAGAATATCTTCAAGTCAGGCCAATTGGGAGCGATATACTTTCGATAAGT
The DNA here is from genome assembly GCF_026652115.1 of Algoriphagus sp. PAP.12. GTDB lineage: Bacteria > Bacteroidota > Bacteroidia > Cytophagales > Cyclobacteriaceae > Algoriphagus. The sequence continues at coordinate 254,857 of NZ_JAPPSQ010000005.1, forward strand.
GGCATCCTGATCCAAAATGGCATAGATAATTGCTTTATTCACCACCTTTTCATAGACAGATTCCCAATCCGAGGTCCCCTTGTATTGATCTTCTATGGATTTCAAAGCTCGGGCAATGGTATTTGTTCCTCCCCAAACTTGCAGGTAAAGTGGCTCCATCTCCTCATCCAGTAACTTGGCTTTGATAAAATCAGAACCCTCTGTATCCACCTCCATCTCCCCTTCAAAATCAATATTCCCTACCCGCACCAAGCTTCTAAAATGATCCGCTGTAGGAAAATCCGCATGCTGGCTAAGCTTGGGATATACTTCTCCATAAGCATCCAGCAAGGGGTTCATCCACTCCGTTCCCGGCCATCGCAAATCAGGAATCGCTCCATACATACGCTTTGTCATTTCCATCTCAGAAGTAAAGAGCGTCCCCTTTCCATCCCCCTTGTAATGCCACATGGAGGAAGAGTAGATCAAGCCTTCGATCTGGAATTCATTGGCATAAAGCAGCATTCGGATAAAAGAATCCACATCATCGATTTCTCCATCTGTAGTGACGATGGTTCTCGGTTTGGAAGAAGAAGATTCGGGAACAGCCTCTGTTTGCGTTTCTGTCTGAGGCTGGCAAGCAACCAGCAAAGCCAGCATAAACAAAGAGTAGATTGGTTTCATAGGTTATGGGTTAGAATGAAAAAAGATAGGAAAAGGATAGGGAAATGCGAAAAAGAAAGTTCTTTCAATTCCAAAAG
>NZ_JAPPSQ010000050.1 GCF_026652115.1 Algoriphagus sp. PAP.12
CAACAATGCTATCGAAAATAAAATCAGACCGATAGGCTTGGGTCGGAAAAACTACCTGTTCGCAGGGGCCCATGATGCAGCACAGCGGGCAGCAATGATCTACTCATTCTTTGCCATGTGCAAGATCGAAGATGTTAATCCTCAACGGTGGCTCAAACATGTCTTTGACCATATCATGGACACCAACATCCAAAAAATAAAAGAACTCCTACCGAAAAACTACAAACTTTCCCTAGAAATAAATCAGGCTAAGTAAAGATGCAGTTGCTCGGGCGGATACGTCTTTTCTACTGTCACAACCCAATTTTAATTCCTGATTTTGATCGGGCTGGCGAAGCTATGCCCATGCAATAAAAAACCCTTCCAAAAGGCATTGGAAAGGCCTAAAACAACAATGGTTTTTTTGAATTGATACAGAATCTACTCGTACGATTTATTTTTTTAATCTAATCAGTCACCTAGTTTCCTTCAAAAAATACTGACTCAATCCCCAAAAGAACCTCACCGGTTCCGTGCAACACCGGTTTCATTGATTCGTGCTACGCACGCAACGAAAACCTAGTTGTTAGGCACTGGGCTTCTTTTTTTAATTAGCTAATATACTCAATTATGGCTGTTTATTAATTTTCACTTTGTTCTTTTAAATATTGAATCAGGTCTTTATTTTCTAGTATTTTTTTATCCGTCCCCTTTATTCCAACTTCACACATTGCCTTAGCAAGTTCAGTCGATTTTATACTAAACTTACTTCCTAAAAGTCTTAGGATAGGATAAAGGTTTCGCATAATGCTATACATCAAATTTGGTTCTATTCTTTTTTTAACTGGAAAAATATAACTTGGGCGGAAGGTGTAAAATTCCAAGCCTAATTTATCAATTTGATTTTCAGCCATTCCTTTATAAAGTGCAAAAGAAGTTTTACTTTTTTCGGTTCGGTCAGCTCCAGCTCCGCTGAGAAGAGAGAGTTTTGCGTTTGGACTATGTTCTTTCAGCATTTTGGCAAAACTTACCGCATAATCCACCGTAATTTCCTTGAATAATTTATCTGAAACACTTCCCGTGTAAACTCCGATACAGAAAAAAGCACTATCAATATTCTTAAACAAATCCTGATGCTTGTCATAATCCGTAAAATCATCAATAATTACCTCTTTTAACTTAGAGTGTGTAGTATTCGATTTCTTGCGAACTAATGATATTATTTCTCCAACTTTTGAAGATGATAAGCAATGGTCTAAGATAATATTGCCAATCATTCCTGATGCTCCTGCAATCAATACTTTTTTCATACTTTAAATTCTGTGCTTAAAATGCGATTTAGAAAGCGATGAAAACAACAAAAATGCTGAAAGCAAAACATATAAAACCAATTCGGTACTATATGCTTTAAAACTCCATTGCTCAGACATAAAATCGAATGTTTGTATGGTGCATAATACAGCGAGATTAGAAAAAAGCATTACCATAATATACGGTGTCCATTTCCATTTTAAGAAATATCCAAAAACAAATGTGCCACCTGTAAGCGTTATCAATAACCAATGGACAAACTGAACGCCTTTTGGGTAGGCAGAATTCTGTAGGTTTATAAAAGGCTTAATTCCTGTGAAATATTCAAAAAACCCACTCACTCCCCAAATGAGCATTACCATTGTCCAAATGAGTAATACAATCATTACTATTTTCGATACTATTTTCATTCCCTAAAAAAAGTTTAATTGAGACTTTGTCTAAATTCGTTTGGGCTCATTTCAGTTTTCTTTTTAAAAATTCTACTAAAATATTGTGGGTACTCAAACCCTAATGAATAAGCAATTTCACTTGCACTTTCATTGAAATTTAACAATCTGTTTTTTGCTTTTTCAATGATGTATTGATGAATATGGTCTTGAGTACTTTGCCCTGTTTCTTTCCGCAGTAAATCACTTAAATATTTAGGCGACATGTTCAATGCTTTTCCGCAATATTGTACTGTTGGAATCCCAAATTCTAATTGCCTTTCTTGATTATAGTAATCCTTTAATAATTGTTCGAACTGACTTGCAATATCTTGATTTAGATTGGTTCTCGTGTAAAATTGTCGGTCATAAAAACGGACACAATAATTCAATAATAATTCAATATTTGAAATTATCAAGGTTTGACTATGTGTGTCAATAGTGTTACTAATTTCTTTTTCGATTTTCTCGGCAATTTCTGCCACTGTTTTTCTTTCCTCATCCGATAAGTGCAATGCTTCGTTGGATGCGTAAGAAAAGAATGAATAATTTTCAATTTTCTTTGCTAATTCTGATTTTCGAATCAAATCTGGATGAAAAGCTAAGGTCCAACCATTGCTAACTTGGGCTGTTTCTGCTTTTTTAAATTCCATTACTTGGTTTGGTGCGGTAAATATCATTGTGCCTTCTTGATAGTCATATGAGTTTCTACCGTAGTTTACAATGGTAAAAGCACAATTATCTTTGAAGCTGATTTGATATAAACCCAATGAGTATTTAAAATTATCAACTTCTAATTTATTAAGAGCATCTCCAATTCGGTAAACCGATACTAGCGGATGTTTAGGCTTTTCTAAACCTAAAAACTGATGAATTTCCGATATGGTTTCTATTCTTATAAAATCTTTCAATGGACTATTTCTTATTTAATGTTTAGGTTCGTTTTCATCATACTAAGAAACTCAGCATCATTCATTGTTTTTCTAGCTTCTAATAAATGCTCAGCATCCTGTCCCGCAACATATCTAAGGGTACTTGTTCCGTCAGTTGCGGCATTGTAAATTACATCTGCCACGAGTTCTGGACTGTTTCTGTTGTCAGCACTCATTAGTTTTTCAAAAGTATTCATAACCCCTGATGCAAATTCGTTGTATTCCGTCAATTCATCATTGTGCTGAAAATCCATCGAACGACCTGAAAAATCTGTTTTTATGCTACCAGGTTCTACTATTTTTATTTTTACACCAATAGGCTCTAATTCGTATTGTAACGATTCTGAAAAACCTTCAACAGCAAATTTTGTGGAATGGTAAAGTTGCATCATTGGAAAAGTTGTTTTGCCACCAACAGATGATATATTAATGAACATTCCATCTTTATTCTTTCTGAAATGCGGTAATATAGCTCTTGTTACATCAAATAGTCCTAAGACATTTACG
>NZ_JAPPSQ010000051.1 GCF_026652115.1 Algoriphagus sp. PAP.12
TTCAGAAATTCTGTTTGTTACCATACTAGGGTTTGTAATCCCGATCACACCACTTCCTTCTTTGGAGATTCTTTGGCTAAGGGTTTCTGAGTCGGTACTGATTTGGATAGCGCTATTTATCTCGGGATCAGTGTCGGTACAGGAGAAAGTGGCAAAACCCAACCCTAATGCGATTGCTAATTTTTTTTTCATGGTACTTGTGATTGGCTTAGTTTAAGAAGAATGTCATATTTAAAATGCATTTCATATTTTGTTTTTTGAAATTTAATTTTGAAATAATCCCATTGTTTGATTAAAAATTTTGATATATTTATTATTTTCACTCGAAAATGGAATAATATTTTAATATTTTGATAAAATGGTTTAATTTTTTTTTTGACCCGGTATCTTGAATAGGAAATCAAAAAAAGCCCCTAGAATCAAATTATGATTCTAGGGGCTTTATGGCGATTCTTTAAAAGAATTTGAAGCCGACTAAATTACCCTATCTCTTTAAGATTATTTTATGATACTCTTTCTTATCTCCCCATGATATTTCAAGTGTATAGACTCCGGATGCTTTGGTTTGAAACCAGTCAGAGATCAAGTTGCCCATCCCCTTGATTTCCGAAACTTTAAATGAGGAAACTTGACCGGTCGTTGAGATTATTCTCAAATTAACGGGTTCATCATGATAACCCCCATTATCCAATAATTCAATTTCAAAAGGGTATCCGGTTGTTGGGTTTGGAAAAACTCTCCAATATGTTGTGCCTTCCATTGGATCCACTTGTATTGATTTGATGTTACTATAGGAAAATTCTCCCTCGAAAGTGATTTGTTTCAATCTGTAGAAAATATTACCTCCTGCTAAAGGAAGTTTAGAGTCTCTAAAAATATATTCAGAAGGTGAATCAGAATAACCAGCTCCTTGTACTTCGCCAATTTTCTCCCAATCAGATACATTATTTACCGATCGCTCTACTTCAAAACGATCGTTTTCCCATTCTCGGGAAGTAGCCCACGTAAGTTCCCCTATTCTAAGGGTTGAATTATATGCCGCTGTAAAATAAAGGTATTCAACAGACAGGATCTTAAAGTTTGGATAGCGGATAAAGACGACGCCTTGGAAGCCATCTCCTCCGCCAGAACTACCTGCTCCACCACCTGACCCATAGGTTTGACCGTTTTGGCCTGTACCCCCAGAAACTGCATTTCCTCCTGCACCTGCACTGCCCCCTGCACCTTGTTCACCTGAAGATGTTCCGCCTCCTCCAGCGCCATAATATTCTGTGCTTCCAGAGAAATCAAAAGGTAATCCATCACCCCCATTTCCTCCATAAATACCTGCTAATCCAAAAAGCGAGTTTGTTCCAGGATAACCAACTCCTCCTGCTCCACCTCCGCCACCACCTGCGGTCGCAAAGAGGGAATAGGATCCCCCTCCATTATTTCCATTTTCTCCGGTACCTGTACCTGCTGCTCCTGTACTAAACCAACCTTGGGCTCCTGCTCCACCTCCGGATCCTCCGTTTCTTCTGTTTCTGGATCCTGTGGAACCTCCACCGCCTCCTCCAATTGAAGACAGACTAGCAAAAGAACCTGAACCAGATAGAGTACCGCCTACAGAAGATCTCACATTTGTATAATCGAATACACTACCTGAAAAGCCTGAGGAATTTCCTGAGGTTCCTCTATTAGTTGATCCACTTCCTCCGGAGCCGCCATTTCCAACTTGGACAGTGAAACTTGCTCCTTGAAGTCCATCTAAACCACTTGTTGAAATTCCGCTATATTCTCGATAAATGATGTCTCCACCGCCTCCAGAGGAGCTGCCATATCCACCACCGCCACCTCCGGTGATAACCAACACCTCAAATTCAGACAAACCATCGGGCGCAGTCCAGGTACAGGTGCCAATATTGTCAAATCTGATCACAGTATAGCCATCTGAATCTATGTATGAATTACCATCATCTATCAAAGAAGCGCATGATGGTATGGTGCTGTCGCATATATAACTGAATTTGACTTTTCCATTTGGCCCTGAAACATGAGCAATGGCATTGGCAATTCGAGTTGCTACAGGTTCAGATTCTGGAATTTCTGTAGCAAACACATCGCTTCCCGAGAAACCAGCAAAGATTACACCGCTTGGCCAAACGTCCATTGTTTGAATGGCAGTGCTTCCACCCGTACCATTTCCAAATACTTGAATTGTAACCTGTGAAACATTGGCTGGCACATAAAACTCTTGATTTCCATCAGATCTATTAAATTCTGAGATACCATTTAGATTTACTCAACATTTTCAATCCAATTATAGTTTCGAACATGTTTATCGATTGGTGTTCAAATGTTTTTTAGGAGGGTTTTCTGAATGTTCATTTTTTTTGTCAACTCTAAGAGATTTTGTTGTTTAAAGGTTTATTGTTTTTTGGAATGAACCCACTTGTAGGCAAAGGGTGGGGTAGGATTTTTTAGTGATAACTTGGGTTTACGCTTTATGGATTGTAATTCTCTTTTTTTTAGGAATTGCTAGTTTGTTTGAAATGTCAAAAAAGCAGGTGATTTACCTTTAAATAATTCAAATTGGAAATGGTTAAAATGCAATTTGCGAAATACTGTAATTTTTAGGCCAAATTTTTTTATCCGTTATTTTTTATGAAAAGCAAAAAAATGTATGTTTGTAACAATTAAGTGGTTATAAATGAATTTTTAATGTTTAGGCCACATCACTAGGTCAGAAATATTTACAGTTATGGAAAGTTTGATACATAGGTTTCTTATGCCTAAAAAGATTGTTCGT
>NZ_JAPPSQ010000052.1 GCF_026652115.1 Algoriphagus sp. PAP.12
AATTGTGCTGCTGTAGTTGTACTGATTGCACCAATTGCTGCTAGAGGTGCAGTAACTTTTAAAGAAAGATCTGAGCCAATAGAAGAAAGCTTTCCTCCAAATCTTTTAACTGCCTTCTCACTAGAATCAAGTGCTGCATTTAATCTTCTGTTATCGGCTCCAATAAGTACATTGAGGTAGGCTATAGTTTTCCCTGCCATTATGAAAAAGTTTAAAAAATGAGGGATTACCCCACTTGATACTTTTTCTTAAGTCTTGTAGGGATTCCTAAAAGTTGAATGTTGTTTTTGATCTGTTCTGGGGTTAAGGCAGGTGCTTCTTGTTCCCAGTTAAATCTGTAAAGCTGCTTTGGCTTTCTGATTTTAGAATTGTGAATTGCTACAATGTGATAGTTGATCAACCTGTTTTCTTCTAGCTGTAGCTTGAGGTTTGAGTAACTGAATGCTTCAAATTCAGATACCACATTAAAAAGTTCTTTGTCTTCCAGATTCCAGAAATCAGAAGGTGAAAGCTTGATGACACCTACACAGTAACCAAACAGCTTATAAATGTCTATTACTTTTTTTTTGCTGGTTCTTCAGCTTCAACTGCAGTTCCTAAATTGAAAAGTTCTTGAAAAAGCTTTGAGTTATCCTTGTAAAGCAATTCTGCATCATGCTCTTCCATTTGGTCTATGAGTTCATAGAATCCTACTAGGTCTAAAGGACAATCAATTCGTTTGTAAAAGTAACCTGCAACTATACAGCTATAAATGTATTCTAGGATATCAGAAGCTAGTGAAGGGTTGTAAGGCCTTTTGTTTCGGTCTTCAAAGTCCTTGTAGCTGTATGAAGACTTCCTGAATTCAAAGGTTTGATCTAAAAGTTTGATTTTGGTATTCATGGTAAAAAAGATTGATTCCAATCTATTTACTTTTTTCATTTAACCTTGTGGCAAATATTAAATTAATTTAGTAGTATCAATTTTTATAATATCTTAGAAAAAGAAACATCGAAGGTCATTTTCTTCAAAGTACGAATCAAAAAAATCATTAGGAAATGATTTTGAACTTGGTAAGGTTTTCAGATAATCTGAGCTTCAAAAGCTTGGAGGACTTAATCTATTAGGTTAAAAAAAATATACTTTAATAAAGGTATTATGATTTGCAAGACTTAGAGGTCTTTTTGAATCAAATCTTAAACCCAACGGTAACAAAATTAAAATCAACACATTAAAGATCTAAAACTTTTTAAGATGATAACTATTGAATACTTACTACCTTTTGACACTAAAGATGGAATCTGTAAAGACATCCCTTCATTCAAATCTGTAATCACTTCAAATTCAAGCTTTAAAATTTCAAATAATCAAATCCAATTCAATAGGTCAAACTACACTTTTTCAGTTAAACAATCAGATGTTGAAGATCAAAATTGCTCAGTTTTTCATGTAACCTTTGAAACAGGTAGGACGACCGAAAAATTCAGAGAAATGCTTAATGTATTTCGAAAGACAATCGGTGTTCACTTACAAGATAAAATTCAAATAGTTTGGGATGGAATATCTTTCGAATGGTCTAAAGAATTGTATCCAAAAATCTATCAGATTGAAAACTCTATGCGAAAGCTTATTAGCAAATTTATGTTAACTAAGCTTGGAATTGGATGGCATAATGATTCAGTTCCGAAGGATGTAAAAGAATCCATAAAAGATTCATCATACAAACAATCACACAGTATTTTATATGAAGTTGATTTCATTCAATTATCCAATTTCTTATTTAAAGATTATGCATTAAAAAAATCTGAGAATTTACCAAAACTTTTAAGCAAAGTCATTGAAGGAGAAATCAATGATAATGAGAAGAAGGAAATCCTTGCACATATTCCTAAAAACAATTGGGATAGATATTTTTCTAATCTTGTCAAATTAGAATCTGATCAGTTTAAGAAAAAATGGGAACAATTATACCAAATTAGAATTAAAGTTGCTCATAACAAATCCATGAAGATAGAGGATTATAAAAAAGGAACTTCTCTTTGTGACGAATTAGAAAAAATAATAAATAGTGCTTTAAATAAGATTGACAATATAGAAATACCAAATGAAGAAAAGGAAAACATTTCTCTACAAACAATTGGAACTTTAAATCAAAAAACTGAAAAATTTGTAACCGACTATTTAAAATTTAATGATTCTTTAATTGACGGCCTTTCTCTTTATTCTGATAAATATAAAAATTTTGGCCTTATCACCGATCCAATTTCCTCATTAAAAAATTCAGATGAGATTATTGGATACAATACTGAATTCAAATCTGAGCTTTCTAAAATATTAGGTTATAAAGATTTATTGACTAGTGGAGAAGCCTTTCCTTCAATTTATGGCCTTGATATTGACAGTTCAATATTTAACAGCGCCATTAAAAACTTTAAGTTTGATTTAGAACACAACAAAATTGATCTAGAAAAATTAAACACCAGTTTAGTTGAATCAACGAGTTTGAAAGGGATTGACAAATTTCCTCCTGAAATATTATTTCCGAAAAAAGAAGATGAAGAAGGCGAATAGTAATTACACTAATTAATTTTCATAAAAAAAGGTGCATTTCTGCACCTTTCTAAC
>NZ_JAPPSQ010000053.1 GCF_026652115.1 Algoriphagus sp. PAP.12
CGAGTAGGAAGATAGGGATTAATTCCCTACCTGTCCTCTCACACCACCGTACGTACCGTTCGGTATACGGCGGTTTGTTAAAATAATGGTATCTGTGTTTCTTTGGTCAATCTGCTGTAGGTGTCATAGAATCCCGTGTACCCCTGACGGGTGAAATAGGCATTGGTTAACGTGGTAGACAGGATTGGGCTATGGGCTATTCGACAGTAGCCCAAGCTACTGTTTCCCCATTGATACGATTTGTGTTTCTCTGCACCCAGTTTTAACAGTTTAGAGACCCGCGTGCGGCATGTTTTCCATTCTTTCCATAAACCCATGCGCAATCTCACTCTTACCAAACCGTCAAGGGATTGCATCACGGGCTTCGCTTTTGCTATTGAAAAGTAATTAACCCAACCCTGAATCAGGGGGACCATTTTCAATATCTTCTGCCCTGTGTTGCTTCCGTTGTTCCGCTTGGTAATCGCTTTGCTTTTCTCCCTGATCCGGTCAATGGATTTCTTTGCTATGCAGATCAACCATTTCCCTTCTGACTGATAAAAGGAGAATCCCAACAGGATACTGTCTGTGGGGTGGCTTACTTTGCTCTTCTCTCTGTTCACTTGTAGTTTCAGGTCTTTTTCTAGGTATCGGGTGATACTTGCCAGAACTCGGTGCGCTGACTTCTCACTCTTTACATAGATACTACAATCGTCCGCGTACCTCACAAAACTCAGACCTCTGCGGCTCAGTTCTTTGTCCAGTTCATCCAGAAGGATATTGGACAACAAGGGGCTCAAAGGACTACCCTGAGGTGTACCTTTCACCCGTTGGCTGACCACTCCTCCTTCCATGATCCCACTGCGAAGGTAGGATCTAATGAGCCGTAAGGTCGGCGCATCTTTGACCTTACCCATCAGTAAACTCATCAGTTTGTCATGGTTGACCCTATCAAAGAATTTCTCCAGATCCAGCTCTACCACATGCGTCTTTCCTTCATTTAAGAAAGCTGCTGCCTGCTGTACCGCTTGGTGGGCATTCCTGCCGGGACGAAAACCATAACTGAATTCTGAAAAGTCAGGCTCGTAAAACGGGCTTAACCAGACTTGAATGGATTGCTGGATCAGCCGGTCCAGTACCACAGGAATTCCTAAAATTCTAACCCCTCCCTGTGGCTTGGGTATTTCTACCTGCTTCACTGGTGACGGCTTGTAGCTACCTGTCAGTACTTCGGTGCGGATGCGTTGGTAGTGGGTGCTTAGGTAGTCCCGAAGTTCATCGGTCTGCATTCCGTCCACGCCTCCTACGCCTTTGTTACTTTCTACCTGTAACAATGCTCTTTCAACATTCCGCCTGTTCATAATGGCCTCTAGCATATACTTGACTTTTGATTCTCAGGGGCACTTCCTTACCTGTTCACAGATCAGCTGGGCTCCTCTTACAGTACTTTCGGATTCCGTCCTATCCTCCTGCAAGCAGTTCTCTTACGGGGTTCGGCTTTACGCTTTCTCTCTGATTCTTGGTAATTTGTTCCCTCATTTTAACATGCAGCCCTTCGGTTCTTTCGTGAGACCTCCTTGGTTTTATCGTTTGCAAGGCTCGTTTCTTTCCTACTATGGCTTTTGCTGACTTCTGGTGCCCCCGCATACATCACTGCACGCGTTCACTGGGTTGGCCGGCTCATCGTGCCACCTCCTCAGCAGAGTACCAGATCTCTCAGGGTAAGATCATCCACTTTCTATTCATGTAGCCTCTTCATTTACAGGTAGATGTTCCGTGCAGTATGGGGCTTTTGTTTCTTTAGCAACATTACCCACAACTACCCGCCTTGTATGAAGTTTCTGTTCGTAGGCTCAAATATTTGCCGCCAGCTTCCTTCAGATTCGCAGTCGCCCACGACACCCTTGCTATTGGCTAACGATAAGTACTGCAACTCTCGTTCGGGACTTGCACCCTATAGTGTGATGACCATGCCTGACACACTAA
>NZ_JAPPSQ010000054.1 GCF_026652115.1 Algoriphagus sp. PAP.12
ATGTGTGCCGCGCATAGCACATTCACTTGACGGTGAAAGTCCGTTATGAGGGTTTATAGCTACCTATCATTAGCCTAAGGCAAGGGTGTCCACCGCGAGGTGGAATCTGAAGGAAGCTGGCGGCAAAGTTCCGGTCCGAGGGACACGAACATCATATAAGGCAAATTTGGTCTGGATGAGCTTACATTGCAAAGCGAAGTCCTAAAGCTATACGGAAGGCCAGAGGTGTAAATGATGCGGATATATGGAATGAAGGTGATGTGTTTTACCGCGGGAGGTCTCACAGACATAGTAGACTATGGTTGAAACAAGATTTACTGTGAGAAGGCAGCAGAGGCCGTAGTACTGGAGATACCATCGACATCTCCGGAAAGGGCTGAATCTTAAGAAGTAAGTAGTGAATGAAAATTACCTTGTGAAGGGAAGAATGCAGAAAATATCGTCAGATACCTGGCCACAAAAGAATAGGACGGAATCCGAAGGCTATGTGGGAGGGCAGACTTATATGAGGATAATTGAAAACAACCTTGCTGATGTTATTACATTAGAAGATGGATTACTAGATCAGATCCTGTCTCCTACAAACCTGAACAGGGCTTACCGTCAAGTACGGAGCAACAAAGGAAAAGGAGGAGTGGATAAGATGGAAGTCGATGCCTTAAAGGACTATCTTATAGAAAACAGGGATGGACTGGTACAATCCATAAGGGATGGGAAATACTATCCCAAACCAGTACGTAGGGTAGAAATACCCAAAGAGAATGGCAAGAAGCGCATGCTTGGTATCCCAACTGCAGTAGACAGGGTGGTACAACAAGCCATTGCCCAGGTGCTCTCGACTATTTATGAGAAGCAGTTTTCACCGCATAGCTACGGATTCAGACCGAATAGAAGCGCACACCAGGCATTGAAGAAAGGAAGGGATTATATCAGCGAGGGATACTGTTCTGCCGTCGATATGGATCTGGAACAGTTTTTCGACAGGGTCAATCACAGTAAACTTGTGGAGATCTTATCAAGAACTATAAAGGATGGTAGGGTAATCTCCCTTATCCATAAATATCTTCGTGCAGGGGTGGTTGCCGGAAATAAGTTTGAGGAAACAAATGAGGGAGTGCCCCAAGGAGGCCCACTAAGTCCGCTGTTGAGTAATATCATGCTAAACGAGTTGGATAAAGAGCTTCAAAGAAGAGGGCATAAGTTCATCCGATACGCGGATGATCTACTCATCCTATGTAAGAGTAAGCGAAGTGCAGAGAGGACATTGGAAAAGATTCTTCCATTCATAGAAGGGAAGTTGTTTCTCAGGGTAAATAGAGAGAAAACCCAAGTTTGTTCCATTAATAAGGTCAAATTTCTCGGATATACCTTTTATCGAAATCGCGGTAAAGGAAGACTCCGTGTCCATCCCAAGAGTATCCGGAAGATGAAAGAGCGTATCAAGACGCTGACATCAAGGAGCAATGGTTGGGGCGATGCTCAAAGAAAAGAGTCATTGCGCCAATTTATCAGAGGGTGGGTAGCCTACTTTAAATTGGCAGATATGAAGATTATCCTTCAAAAAGTTGACCTATGGTACAGAAGGCGATTGAGAATGTGCATCTGGAAAAAGTGGAAACTCATCCGGACCCGGTTGAGGAACCTCCTGAAATTAGGAGTGTCTGAATCTAAGGCTAAACTGATGGCATCAACAAGAAAAGGATACTGGAAAATCTCGGGTACTTCAACTCTTAATGTTGCGATAACCAATGAACGACTTAGAAAATCGGGCTACATTTTCTTACTGGATACTTTTCTGAATGTAAAGGACATAAATTAAGAAGGCGCCGTATACGAGATCCGTACGTACGGTGCTGTGAGAGGACGGATAGGGAAAATCGTTAACAGATAATCCCTATCTTCCTACTCGATTT
>NZ_JAPPSQ010000056.1 GCF_026652115.1 Algoriphagus sp. PAP.12
TGATGTGCCCCCAAAAAGTTAGACACTTATTGGGGGCATTTTTATGCGTAAAAACAGAAAACACAATTTCGAATTTAAGCTTCGGGTAGTCCAAGAAGTTATCCAGGGTAGACACTCTATTAGAAGTGTTTCAGAAAAAGAGAGTATCGATCATTCCTTAGTCAAACGTTGGGTGGCCTTTTATAGAAAGTTTGGAGAGGAGGGGCTGAAGCCTAGTTCAAACAGATACACTACAGATTTTAAGGTGAATGTTGTTAGAACTCTTAAGGCCGGATCTTTATCTTTACTTCAAGCCTGTCTACGTTTCAAGGTTCCTAATGAATCTATCGTACTGAATTGGATTCGGATTTACGATGCTCAAGGACCGGAAGGGTTGAAGGCGCAACGTATAGGAAGACCTACCAAGATGCCTAGAAAGCCAAAACGTCCACTCACCCGAGAAGAGCAGCTCCTGGAGGAGCTAGCTAGTCTGAAAGCCGAAAATGCTTATTTAAAAAAGCTTCATGCCTTAGTTCAATCCGAAAAACTGAAAGAAGAAAAACGCAAATCATCCAGGAATTAAGGCGCAGGCATGCGTTGAAGGATCTCCTCAAGCATGCTCGGATGGCGCGGAGCACCTTTTATTACCATCTCAAACAACTCCAAAAAAAGGACAAGTATGAGATCATCAAAAAGGAAATCCGTAGTATTTATAAACAGAACAAAGGACGGTACGGCTACCGAAGAATCCGGGATGAACTTCAAAACAGAGGGCATACGATCAATCACAAGACCGTCTACTCCCTGATGCGCGAGTTGGGTTTAAAGAGTATTATTCGGGTTAAAAAGTATGTCTCCTACAGAGGAGAGCAAGGCAGAATAGCTCAGAATCTCCTCAACAGAGATTTTAAAGCTTATCGACCTGAGCAGAAGTGGGTGACTGATATAACCGAGTTCAAAGTCCATGACAGAAAGCTTTATCTCTCTCCCATGATGGACCTGTATAATCGAGAGATTATTTCCTTTACTCTGGCCGATAGACCTACTCTACAACCGGTCTTGGACATGGTCAAAAAGGCAACAGAGAAAAAACAAAAGATCTCAGACCTGGTGATCCACTCTGATCAGGGATGGCACTATCAAAACCCACAATACCAACATCTGCTCCATGAAAAGGGAATCAGGATCAGTATGTCCAGAAAAGGAAACTGTCTGGACAATGCTGTTATCGAAAACTTCTTCGGTACTCTAAAGTCAGAATTGTTCTACCTCAAAAAATATCAATCGATCCAAGAGCTCAAAAAAGAAATCACCGAATACATTCACTACTATAACCATCACAGAATAAAATCAAGTCTAAATGGAAAAAGCCCGGTACAATACCGAGCTTCTTCACTAAATTTAAATCTTTCTTAAACCGTCCAACTTTTGGGGGCTAGTTCA
>NZ_JAPPSQ010000057.1 GCF_026652115.1 Algoriphagus sp. PAP.12
TGATGTGCCCCCAAAAAGTTAGACACTTATTGGGGGCATTTTTATGCGAAAAAACAAAAAACACAATTTCGAATTCAAGCTTCGGATAGTCCAAGAAGTTATTCAGGGTAGACATTCTTTGAAAAGTATCGGCAAAAAAGAAAACATCCGCCATTCCTTAGTTGGACATTGGGTTTCCTTTTACCGAAAGTTTGGAGAAGAGGGTCTGATGCCTATTTCAAACAGATATTCGGCAAACTTTAGATTGAAGGTTGTTAAAACAATAAAGTCTGAATCTTTATCTTTACCTCAAGCCTGTCTACGCTTTAAGGTTCCTAGTGTAACCACGCTATGGAATTGGGTTCGAATCTACGATTCCCAAGGACCAGAAGGGTTGAGGGCATTACATAAAGGAAGATCGATTGTTATGCCCAGGAAACCCAAACGCCCACTCACCCGAGAAGAACAGCTTCTGGAAGAGCTGGCAGATCTGAGAGCTGAAAATGCCTACCTAAAAAAGCTTCAAGCCTTGATTCAATCCGAAAAAGAGAAAGTAGAAAAACGCAAATCATCCAAGAATTAAGGCAACAGCATGCATTGACTAGTCTGCTCAAGCATGCTGGGATGGCACGGAGCACCTTTTATTACCATCTCAAACAACTCCGGAAAAAGGATAAGTACGAGACGATCAAATTGGAGATCCGGGATATTTATAAACGGAACAAAGGACGGTACGGCTACCGAAGAATCAGGGAAGAACTCCAGAACAGGGGCTATAGGATCAATCACAAGACCGTCTACGCTTTGATGCGGGAACTGGGATTAAAGAGTGTTATCCGGGTTAAAAAATATGTCTCTTACCGGGGAGAGCAGGGCAGAATAGCAGAAAACCATCTCAACAGAGACTTTAAAGCTTCCCGGCCTGAACAAAAGTGGGTGACCGACATCACCGAATTCAAAGTCCATGACAAGAAACTCTATCTCTCTCCCATGATGGATCTGTACAACCGTGAGATTGTTTCTTTTACCCTGGCCGACAGACCCGCTCTCCAACCTGTTCTGGACATGGTCAAAAAAGCAACTGCGAACCGACAAAAAATACCAGATCTGCTGATCCACTCCGATCAAGGCTGGCACTATCAAAACCCACAATACCAACACCTGCTCCATGAAAAGGGAATCAGGATCAGTATGTCCAGAAAGGGAAACTGCCTAGACAATGCTGTCATTGAAAACTTCTTCGGAACACTAAAGTCCGAATTGTTCTACCTCAAAAAATACCAGTCCATTCAAGAACTCAAAAAAGAAATAAAACAATACATCCATTATTATAACCACCAAAGAATAAAATCAAGCTTAAACGGAAAAAGCCCGGTACAATACCGAGCTCTTTCCTTAAATTTAAATCATTCTTAAACCGTCCAACTTTTGGGGGCTAGTTCA
>NZ_JAPPSQ010000058.1 GCF_026652115.1 Algoriphagus sp. PAP.12
TGAACTAGCCCCCAAAAGTTGGACGGTTTAAGAATGATTTAAATTTAGTGAAGAAGCTCGGTATTGGACCGGGCTTTTTCTGTTTAGGCTTGATTTTATTCTGTGGTTATTATAATAATGAATGTATTCGGTGATTTCTTTTTTGAGCTCTTGGATCGATTGATATTTTTTGAGGTAGAACAATTCTGACTTTAGAGTTCCGAAGAAGTTTTCGATAACAGCATTGTCCAGGCAGTTTCCTTTTCTGGACATACTGATCCTGATTCCCTTTTCATGGAGCAGACGTTGGTATTGTGGGTTTTGATAATGCCATCCCTGATCAGAGTGGATCACCAGATCTAGAATTTTTTGTCTTTTCTCTGTTGCCTTTTTGACCATCTCCAAGACCGGTTGTAGAGTAGGTCTATCGGCCAGAGTAAAGGAGACAATCTCCCGATTATACAGGTCCATCATGGGAGAGAGATAAAGCTTTCTGTCATGGACTTTGAATTCGGTTATATCAGTCACCCACTTCTGTTCAGGCCGGTAAGCTTTAAAATCTCTTTTGAGGAGATTTTCAGCTATTCTACCCTGCTCTCCGCGGTAAGAGACATATTTTTTAACCCGAATAATGCTCTTTAAACCCAACTCGCTCATCAGGGAGTAGACGGCCTTGTGATTGATCGTATACCCTCTGTTTTGAAGTTCATCCCGGATTCTTCGGTAGCCGTACCGTCCTTTGTTCTGTTTATAAATACTGCGGATCTCTATTTTGATTATCTCATACTTGTCTTTTTTTTGGAGTTGTTTGAGATGGTAATAAAAGGTGCTTCGCGCCATCCGAGCATGCTTGAGTAGTTCCTTCAACGCATGCCCACGCCTTAATTCCTGGATGATTTGCGTTTTTCTTCTTTCTGTTTTTCGGATTGAACTAAGGCATGAAGCTTTTTTAAATAAGCATTTTCGGCTTTCAGACTAGCCAGCTCTTCCAGGAGCTGCTCTTCTCGGGTTAGTGGACGTTTTGGCTTTCTGGGCATCTTGATAGGTCTTCCTTTACGTAGCCCCTTCAATCCTTCCGGTCCTTGAGCATCGTAAATCCGAATCCAATTCAGTACGATAGATTCATTAGGAACCATGAAACGTAGACAGGCTTGAAGTAAAGATAAAGATTCGGCCTTAACTGTTCTAACTACCTGCAACCTAAAGTCACCAGTGTAATGGTTGTAAGTAACCTTTAGTCCCTCTTCTCCAAACTTTCTGTAAAAAGCTACCCAACGCTTTACTAAAGAGCTGCTGATGTTTTCTTTTTTACCGATACTCTCCGAAGAGTGTCGGAAATGGATGACTTCTTGGACTACCCGAAGTCTGAATTCGAAATTGTGTTTTCTGTTTTTTCGCATAAAAATGCCCCCAATAAGTGTCTAACTTTTTGGGGGCACATCA
>NZ_JAPPSQ010000059.1 GCF_026652115.1 Algoriphagus sp. PAP.12
ATCTAGTTAAACGACTAGATATGGGATATCCAACTAAGGTCCAGCTTATCAAGCGGGCAAAAAGCGAACAATGGTATGTCAACTTTCCAGCGGCTGTAGCCCAAGCAATCGAGTTTCAACAGGGAGAGATTGTAGAATGGATTATTGATGATCACCAGCGACTGGTACTGCAGCGAAGTGATCAGTCCGTGTCGGACCTTAAAAAAAAACTCCCCAAGAAGACCTGAAAGGAATGCTGGAAAGTATTTTCAGCGAATGTCAATTCTGCTTCAAGCAACTCAGAACCTGGAAAAAAGCAGGAAAGCTGTTAGATGGAGTACTTTCCTGCATGGGACGCCATACCGTGACAGGTTGGTTGACCGCCTGTGGAGACCAGTTTAAAGACTGGACCTCTGCCTATCGCCTTTTTCGAGGAGACCGAATGGATATCAATGGAATCTTCGGAGTAATCCGCAGGAAGGTTATCGGCCTGTGCGTTTCTGATCTCCCTTATGTTTTTGCACACATGGACGACACCCTGCTGCGAAAAAAAGGGAGAAGGGTGTTCGGCGGTCGATGGATGAGAGATCCACTCGGCCCGCCTTTTCAGGCCAATCTGGTCTGGGGCCAGCGGTTTATCCAAATTTCTCTTTCTCTTTTTGAAAAAATAGGGCCTGTTCAGTCTAGGGCAATTCCTATAGATCTTCACCATTGTCCATCTGTTAAAAAGCCGGGGAAATCCGGGACAGAATCCGATTGGAAGCAGTTTCGGGAAACCCAGAAAAAGGCTAAGCTCAGTGTCATCGGTTCCGAAAGAATCAGGATGCTTCGAGACAATATCGACCAGGACGGGTTTAAAGACAAACAGTTGATCCTGAGTGTTGATGGAAGTTATACAAACGAAACAGTTCTAAGGAATCTTCCCCAACGCACTGTCCTGATCGGAAGAATCAGAAAAGATTCCAGTCTCTACTTGCCTGCTGAAGCTTCCACATCTGGTGGAAGGGGACGAAAAAAAGTCTATGGAGAGAGCCTTCCAACCCCTGAGCAAATTCGTCAATCCAATGAACATGACTGGGTCAGAGTGAAGGCCTGGGCTGCAGGAAAAGAGCATGACTTCGATCTCAAAGTGATTTCCAGAGTCCGTTGGAGAAAAGCAGGAAAAAAAGACCTTAAACTGGTCATTGTCCGTCCTGTTTCATATAGGAAAACTGCTAAGTCGAAACTCTTGTATCGAGACCCCGCCTATTTGATTTGCAGTGACCCCGAACTGGATCTAGCTACCCTGTTGCAGGCTTATCTCTGGAGATGGGAGATAGAGGTAAACTTCAAAGATCAAAAGACCCTACTAGGCTGCGGTCAAGCTCAAGTCAGAACTCAGGAGGCTTGCAGCAAGGTGCCTGGGTTCCTAACAGCTG
>NZ_JAPPSQ010000006.1 GCF_026652115.1 Algoriphagus sp. PAP.12
GATTCTTGCGAAGAATTTTCCCAGGTCGGATATTTTTAAATTCTCCTTTTTCTACTGCTTGTTTTCCATTTATGATGACATATTCTATTCCAATTGGGTATTGATGAGGATCCGTGAAAGTTGATTGATCTAGGATAGTTTCAGGATTAAAAATCGTGATATCCGCAAAAGCTCCTTCCTTGATGATTCCTCTATCAGTAATCCCCAGTCTATTAGAAGAAAGCCCAGTCATTTTATGAATTGCTGTGGGTAGGTCTAAAACTTTTTCTTCCCTAACATAATACCCTAAGACGCGAGGAAAGGTGCCGTAAGCTCTAGGATGAGGATGTCCATCTCCTGGTCTAGAGAGTCTCCCATCTGATCCGATCATGGTCATAGGATGTTTCATGATATTTGCAACATCTCCAGCATCAATAGCATGATAGATGGTTCCGGTTCCTCCATTTAATTGGGCTTGGATTACCAAATCGGCTCCATTTTCAACTGTAGGCTCTAAGCCTTCCAAAATAGCCCAATCATGAAGAGTTTTTCCTTCTAATTCTTTTTTCCAAGATACTCTTGAGAATTGAATTCGTCTTAAGTCACTTCCGCCTCTGTCATTGAGGATATTGAATACAATGCCTGCTTTGATGCTATCTCTTAACGTAGGGTTACTTACCCTTTCACCAAATTCTGTCCCTTCTAGAGCCCAACTTGGGATCAATACAGAAATTCCGGTGTGACTGGCAGTGTATGGATATTGGTCCATCATGATGTCTAAGCCAACATTTCTTGCAGAGTCAACCAATGCCAATGTCTTAGAACTTGCACCCCACATTTTGACTCCAATTGCTTTATGGTGAGTTAATACAACAGGGATGTTTGCTTCTTGAGAAATCAAAATTGCTTCTTTTACTGCATCAATTAACCCGAGACCTTCTTCTCGAAGATGGGAAGTATAAATTCCTCCTTGGTGTGCAGCGATTTGAGAAAGTGCAACTACTTCATCTCGTTTAGCAAATGTTCCTGGTAAATACTTTAAACCCGTAGAGATTCCATAAGCCCCTTCATCCATAGCTTTTTGAACATAGGATTTCATGGTGCCTAATTCTTGGGGAGTCGGATCTCTATCTTCATTTCCCATTACGGTTCTTCTAATTGTATTATGTCCTACCAAATAGGCTAGATTTGGTCCAACTTCCATATTTTCCAAGGAATCCAAATACTCGCCAAATGGCCAAGGACTACTACCATCAGGACCTCCTAGGGCTAACGTAACTCCTTGCCTTACCAAGCTCTCTGCCTCAGGCATTTCCATGATTGGTTCTAAGTGGGTATGCATATCGATGAAGCCTGGGCTAACCGCCTTTCCAGAAGCATCAATTGTCATTTTGGCGTTTGCCTTTGCTAAGTTTCCAATTTTGCTAATTCTTTCACCAGTTATTCCTATATCCATCTGTTGACCATCACTTCCAGTACCGTCATATACAGTTCCATTTAAAATGATAATGTCATAAGATTCTTCAGTGCAGGAAAAGAAGCCGATTAAACAAATAATAAAAAGAAGCTTTTTCATAGATATTGGGTTGGTAGGATCAAAATAATGCATTCTAAGGAGAAGATTCAGCCAAATATCAAAACATGGGTAATAAAAAAAGGGCCGAAGCCCTTTTTGTTAGTTTAATTTAAATTTGATGGGAATTACTTGTCTTGATCGGACTGGAATACCTCTCATTTTTCCTGGATTCCATGCTGGTGAATTCTGGATGACTTTCATAGCTTCTTCATCGCAACCACCACCAATGGTTCGAAGTAATTCTACATCTTGTACAGAGCCATCTTTATTCACTACGAAGCGAACCAGGACAGTGCCTTCTGTTCCCATTCTTCTTGCCTGCGATGGATAATTTAAGTTTTTTCTTAAGTATTCGTACCAAGCTTCCATCCCTCCTTTGAAAGAAGCCTGTACTTCTGTAAAATCGACGATTTCATCTGGATCTTCCTCAATGGGAGGACTGTCGACTAAAACAACAACTGGTATTTCAGTTGTTTCTGTTGTGTTCACATCAATATCAATATCCAAATCGTCAAGCTTGATGTCGTCTGGTCTTTGGATAATAACTGGAGCCACTTGTGGAGGAGGGGTAGGAGGTGCTTGGATAGAGATAGGGACATCTAAATCTTCCCATTGTTCTTGAGATGCTCTGATTTCTTTTAATGGTCCTTCTGAATAGCTTTTCCACTCAAAGGCAACTAAGGAGATGCCTATGCTAGTAGCCAACCCTAAATTGAGTAAAGTGCCAGACCATTTCTTCAGATCTGCTCTGGGGTACTTTTTGGTTTCCATGGTAATTGTAGATTAGGTTGAAAATTATTTACCATAGAATTTACCTAGTAATGGTCTGAAAATCTGTTAATTAACTAATGTTAACTATGTTAAAAGTTGTCAATTGATTTTTTGCTTAGGCATAAAAAAAGCCCCGAATAATTCAGGGCTTTCAATATATCGCTAGAATTAATTAGCTCAATTTGAATCGGATTGGAAGTCTCATACGAGTACGTACTGGACGACCTCTTTGCTTACCTGGTTCCCAGTTAGGAGCTTCTTGAACAACCTTAACGGCTTCTTCATCACATCCTCCACCGATACCTCTCAATACTTCCACATCTTGAATAGAACCATCAGTGTTGATTACGAAAACCACAATTACAGTTCCTTCGATACCCATTCGTCTAGCTTGAGTAGGGTATTTCAAGTTTTTAGAAAGATATTGATTCCATCCAGACATTCCACCTGGAGGAGTAGGCTGAGTTTCCACTACATCAAAGATTTCGTCAGCTTTTTCTTCTACTGGAGCTTCAGCGATAACTACCTCTTTGATTACAGTTTCTTCTTTAACGTCAACGTCAAAGTTTACCTCAATTTTTTCTTCGATTTCTACCTCATCAGGAATTTCCTGAATGATAGGCTGCTCTACCGGTGGCGGTGGCGGTGGTGGCGGTTGTTCAGTAATAGGAATATCCAGCAGCTCTTCAAAGTTGTCATCTGTCATGCCTAGATCCTTAAGGGCTCCGTCATCAAATGACTTCCATTCGAAGGCAGCAAGAGTAAGGCCTACTGCCACTGCCAAACCTAAGTTCAGGAACATTCCCGTCTTTTTGGTTAGATCAGCACTAGGAGTCTTTTTTGCTTCCATTGCGAATTTGGTTTATACAGGTTAATTTTTTTCTATTTCAGTCTAACAATTGTAAGGATAATGATGCATTAATGCAAGTGGAAAGGGATGGTTGGAGTCTTAAAATATGCTAATATTCCTGTTAATACACCTAGTTGATTGACAATCAGGTCATATATATCAAATGAGCGATTGGGAATATATAGTTGTGCAAATTCAAAAGCCACCGATGGAATCCCTATGAAGACCACCAACATGATCAAATTATTTTTGGTCCAGGGTTCAGATTTACTTTTTCTACCTACTCCCATCCACAAAAAAGCGAGGAGAGCGAAACAAATTAAATGAATAACCTTGTCCTGAAAATCAAATGCATCTATTTCGGGGAAGCGATCTCCGGGAGTCAGCATGGCAAAAGCCAAAATGATGGACCAAGAAATGCTAAGAAATAGCCTCAAAATTGATTAGTCTTTTCCTACCAATTCAGCGTATTCTTCGCTGCTCAATAGATCACTTGGCAAATCTCCATCAATTTTCACCTTCACCATCCAGCCGGTCTCGTATGGAGATTCGTTTACTAGTTCTGGAGAGCCTTCCAATTCTTCATTGAATTCAAGAATTTCACCAGTTAGAGGCATGAACAAGTCAGAAACGGTTTTTACGGCTTCTACAGTTCCGAATACTTCACCTGTTTCGATGGTTTCACCTACTGTTTCAACTTCAACATAAACGATGTCACCCAACTCAGCCTGAGCAAACTCAGTAATACCGATAGTTGCGATGTCGCCTTCAATTTTTACCCACTCGTGATCTTTGGTGTACTTTAATTCCTGTGGAAAATTCATGTTTGCTATTTTTTAAAAGGAAGCCCAAAAATAAGATGATTCCGATCTATAAAAAATCTATTGGGATAAATTAAATCTCAATTGTCCACCAAAGGAGGTCGAAGCGCGTTTGTAGGCGGTCGTTACCCTCGGATCATTGATCGTTCTGTCGAAATAAATGGTGAGATTAAGGTTTTGGTTTATCACATAGCCAATGGTCGGTCTGAACTGAATATTCAAGTTGCCATTGGTAACAGTACTTCCCTCTTCAATTTTTCTTTGGACCTGTCTTGTATCCACCACTTTTAGACCCATTCTCATTGTCAGGTCATTTTTAAGGATGGTTTCTTTTCCTTGGATTTTGAAAGGAATCCTCATTCCAGATTTGATATATCCAATGTCAAAACCAAAATCATTGCTTCTTTGTTCGGTTACCTGAGCATTGGAGAAATTCAAGCCCAGTGATCTTTCTTTGTTATAAATGATGCCAATATTCAGTCGGTCTTTTGTCAAAAGATCCAAACCAATTAATGGAGCAAATCTTTCAGTCAATATTACCTGATTCAGGATGTAAATAGGGATGAATTGACCTTCTGTATTGATTTGATTAGGAAGCCTTGTCCTTTGCAAGGAATTGTAGAGTTCTAGACCCTGTTGGTATTGAAGGGAATTGGAAAAATTGCTGGCGTCATAGGTGGACGTATAGCCATGAGAGATGGTAAAGTTGGTGAATACATCTCTTATCCCCTTTAGTCTAGATAATCCAGTATAGTTCAATCTCCAGTTTGGAAGTGGAGTTTTAGGGAATGGATTCAAATCCGCCGAGTTGGCATCTTTTCCTCTATATGCTGCCAAAAATGCCGGAACCAAAACATCCTGTCCATTGATTCCATACTCTCCATCATTATTGTTCAAAGCATCCAATCGGGCTTTGATGATGGACCGGTTATTTTCAAAATCTGTGAATAAAGCAGAATTGTTCTCATTATCATCTCTTGAAAAACTTGTACCAAGAAGAATTGTAGTAACAGAGTAGGCCTGCATCATTCGATTTGGACTGATGGAAACATACTCTCCGGGATTTTCTGTTGAGTTACGGAATATCTCATTATAATCTCCCGTTTCCCGTTTGATAGCATTTAGGTTGATGGTAAAGTCCTGAACAGGCCTTACCAAGGCTCCCAAGGTTAAGTTGACTGATTTATTTTGTCTAAACGTCTGGGTTAATTCTGCGCTAGGAGCCATGAGTCCTCGCATAGCGAGATCATTTCTTATCATAGGATCTTGGCTACCAAAAAGGAAAGCCAATCCAGGATTTGAGAAAGCTCTATCCATTCCTAAAAGACCTGTATTTGGCAAATATCCTGGTAAGAAAGTTCCTTCAGCTACATTGTAATTGAAAGTGATTTCCTTGACCATCATCAGGAACTTCAAAAGCTTATTGCTGAAAGGAGTCCCAATAGTATCTTCAGCAGAAACGGAATTCCTTCCTGGAATACTCGGTCTTTTTGGGGCATTCAAGGCCTCCAATTTTTTATTTTTATTGTAAAGACTGATTAAGTCAAATTTCCCATTCAAAGTTTGTTGTCTGGTGTTTTGAATAGAGTTTCCTAATGTGTCTTTTTGCCCGATAGCCCCTGTCAACCAGGTATATGTTGTATTGTATTTATAGTCTGTTCTTACCCAATTCAAAACTGGGATTTTGGCAAATGGAATGGTGTAATTAAGGTTGACACTATGGTTGTAATTGGTTTTTCTCCCGAAGCGCCAGAAATTGGATTTGACTGAGTCTTGTTTTGCTTGGGTGTCCAAGTCACCTTCCGGTTCATCTACCACTGCCATTACAGTTCCTGAGTAATCCACTCTTAAATTTTGGGTCAGGTCCCAATTGACAGTATAAAATCTATTCATAAAGAAAGATTTTTGGAATAAAGGATCTACTCCTGATGTGCTCAATTGGTCATTTCTATATTGGGACCTCAGGAATCTTCTATCCACATCCAATCTAGCCAATAAGAGTGTAGGGGAAAGATTCAAATTAAAATCCTTTATCAACTTCAAATGAGGGGAATTTAGCCATTCCGATCCTTTGAAAGGTTGAATACTTAGTGCTTTTGGCTGAAACGAATAGGTGATATTCCCTTTGTTCGTCTTGAAGTTGTATTGTTGTATTTGGGCATTAGTTTGGGTAACTGTACCTACCGAATAGGAGAAAGAGAAATTGCTGAAGTCATAAAATCGTGATGGCGACTCTGGGTTCAATTTCAATTTTCTAACATTACTAAAACTAATATTTCTTCGATTCAACTGATCCAAAGCAATTTGCCTGTACTGCTCTCTTTCGGCTTCAGTTTCATACTTAGCCAAGGCCAGTTCAAATGGTACATCGGGATTCAATGGGTCGTATTCAGGTCTTGTTGAAGAGTTCTCAACACTGAAATACATGGGGATACTTACCCCTAATTGTTGAGGAAGAAGTTTGTCGACGTTGACATTGGTAGAAATGTCATATTGAGTAGTCGCATTCCTTGATCTTTGTGAAAGGCGAGTTTCCAGACCTCCAAACCCAATTGAACTATGGCGAACAGAGGCAGAGACAACCGCTAAATCAGCGATTTTTGCATTGACAAAGGCATTTGCTGCCCAACCATTCGATTTAGTAAATCCAGTTACTCGGAGCTCATTTGCCCAGATACAAATACTTCTGCTTCCTCCAACTCCATCTCCAGGATTTCTAACTCCAATCATACTTCCCTGAGTTTGATTGAGCTCTGGTCGTCCAACAACCGTAACTGTATATTGCCCTACTTGCTTCGAATAAGGTAGATTTTGAGGAATATGATTGTTGTCTCGCTCTATTTTGACATCTACAACATCTTGTATGGCAATATCAATTTCGTTTTCTAGTGGCCAAATTTGTCTTGGGTCTCTGGTTCCTTTTGGTGTTAAAATCAATGGGACCTCTATTTCATAGTAATTGTCTGTGTAGTCAGTGCCTAATCTCAAGAATGCAGTCAATTCCCCATCCAAGGCGTCTTCACTCTCGGCATGGAAAAACATTTTGATACGTTCAAATTGAACCAAATCCAAAGTGACATTTTTAAATACTGCTCTTGCATCACGAGCTGCCAGATCTTCTACACATACTCTTAATGATTGTTCATTCAGTCGTCTTTCAACTGTAGAAGTATTATCTCTATCTCGATTGATTCCTGGAGGCAATACGTAGGGGCTTTCTGTATCACTTCCTTGAGAATTTTGCTCTATACCGACTACATCTACTGTCACATTAGAATTGTCAGGCTCAGGAATTTCGAAGAAACCTCTTTCGTATAGAGATTCCTGGAAGACTCTCCATTGGCTGCCGACCATTCTAAAATTGGCCATTCTCAATACAACAGGCTGCTCGAAGTCCGTTAAATAGGTTCTCATCCAACGGATAGATTTGAAGCCTGTAATGTCCCCTTCGGTACGATCTGGTTGACGGACAGGAATTCTAAATAGATACCAATTTACCTCATCCCCATTTTGGGTAGCTGTAACTTTATCCACAATGTAATTTTGTCCGACTTCGAGATTGCCCGGTCTTAGGTCAATCTCATACTCATAATAATTTTCAAGTTCGTTGATCGTATTATCTGTGTTGAGATCTTCGTTGTCTGGGTTATTTGTTCCGGAAGGAGTATAAGGTGAGTTTTGGTTCAAGGTAACCGGTGAGTTACCTTCCATCCCGTTGTATTTTTTGTATCTCTCCAAAATTTTGATGTCTTGCTGATCAAAATCATCATTCAGATAATATTCAAATAAATCTCCAGAAACGTCTTGGCGGATTTGGCTTAGTGCCTGTTGATTAACATTCAATCGGTCCAAAAATCTGTTTTGAAAAAAGGCTGCCTCATCCTCGTTTTTCAATCCATCCAAGCCAACATCTTGATTCTCTCTAGAAGTTTCTGTGTTGTCAAATGCTGGTAATAAGAATTGTTCTCTTGTAATTCTTCCCCATTCATTTGATCGAGTTTCAGCAGGATCACCATCAGCCGGCAATCCATTTTCGAAGGCGTGACTTCCGTCTTTCATGACGTCTTCCGAAATGTCTCCCAAGTTCAGGAATAACTTACCACCTGTGGTGTTATTTTGGTTGTAAATCCCATCCAAAACTCGACCATTTTCTCCTTCAATAAAAGGATCCAACAACCAAAATTCTACATATTCGATATTGGTCCTGTCAAAATCCACTTCAGTAGTAATAGCTCTTGTGACACCGCCAAAGTTTTTCTTTGGATCAGGTAACAAACCATCTTGCGTCAAGTTCGGGTTGTAGTTATACATTCCCCTTTCACTTGGGAAATAGGCCATCTCAAACAGCGGTTGAGGAGTGATAATCACATCTCTATCTTGCTGAGGGAAAATTTCTTGAGGAACGACTCTTCTGACATAATGATTTTGTCTGTCTTCTCGTGTGATATTGGTAGGAACCCCTGGTCCACTTTCTCTGTAAAAAATATTATCAATATTGTACCAAGCTAATCGAGCCCTTCTGTATGCTGATCCTAGGTTGTCTTCGGTTTGCATACTTAGGTCAAATCGATTGTCTGGAGTTTTAGGAGTTGAGGCAAGTTTCCAGTTTTGATTGGCTGCTGCTCCTAAATTGAATGGAGTAATAGCTGCTTCAAAATCATCAATATAAGAGGCTGGTTCTCCATCGACAGTGTTTGAAGTTCCAGGTATTAAATGGGCAAATTCAGCACTTGCCTGAACCATTGAGGTTTCTTTCGTGTCTGTGAATGGCAATGCATCTGCAAGTTTGGTTAGCATTCTTGACTCATCAGAGTAGTTGGCGTCCAAGCCCCAAAGACTGTTTCTCAAAGTCTCGCTACCTGTGGCAATTCGAGTGACATTAGGTCTTTCATTAAGATAAAGGAATGTACCTCCCAAATTGAATTTGTCACTAAATAAGTAATCTAATCTCGTCCCTAAAAGGCTTCGGGTTTGGAATGAAACCAAATCGGCTTTTTCAAAACTGATGTTCAGTTGCTTTCCAGATTGGAGAATGGCATCATTGATAATTACCAATCGGCCTACATTGTAATCGATAGTGAAATCTACTCCTTCAGTCAGTGGAATATTTCCTGCCATTACGATAACGGAACCAGGAGAAATATTCAATCCGGGGAGTTGGATTTCACTGGCGGAACCAGCAGTCAGACGACCTTTGATAAAGTATTTGTTTAATCTAGTGACTAACTCAGCATCAGCCTGAGTAGTATTATACAAGGTGTCGTAAACGTATTTTTCTTTGAGGATCTTTTCAGAATCTAAGAATTTACTATCCAAATTGGACCCGAAGGGTTCCAAGACAGGGAATATTAATAAGCCTCGATTTGAAATCATGGTAAGACCTTCTACAAAATCAAAATTTCCATCAGGGGCAGGGTCATTTTGAGGATTGAGGTTATCCAATCCCGTCAGCCTGATCAGAGGAATATCTTTTACATTTTGTCCTTCCAAAAGTGAAGGGTTGTCCAATCCAGTTCTATCGTCTCTGTAAATCACCTGAAGCTGGAAGCCATCTCTAAGAATCTGGCTAGCATTTAGGCTATAGACATTTTTCATCATCAAATCCCAAGTCGGAACCCTAGGGTTGATTCGGGCAGGACGAAGAAGTTTCAAAAAGATCAATTCATCCTCTTGTCTATTCTGGTAATCTTCTGTCAATTCACCAACCTTATAAACTTGCCCATTGTAGGTGTATTCATAAGACACGGCTAGGACTTCATCATTCTGAAGTTTTCTAAAAAGAGAGAGGTAACCCAATTGAGGATTGAAGAAAAACTCAGATTGATCTAATTTCCTTGCACCATTGATTTGTTCAAAATCTACTCCCTTTTTCAGACCAAGTGAGCTTTCCATCGCTCTGGATCCAGTGTCAAAAGGCCTAAAGGCTGGATTACCTGTAATGTTAGAAAAGAGTCTGTTTGCGCTGTTTTGAGCGGGGGAGGCAGGGTCTCCTGGGCCTACATTTGGATTGGTGGGGTTGAGCATCACTCTTCCTTCACCAATATCCATAAAAGCAGCAAAATTTCGAAGAGTCTCGGTATTGGCAGCCCTATTCATAATGTAAACTTCAATACGAGTCACATTTACCCCAGAAAGAACTTGTGGAAGCCCTCTCAGCCATCTTTCATAGTTTTCTCGGAAGAAATGAGATAAGAAAAAGTGCCTGTTTTCATCATATTTAGAAGCCTGAATATCAAAAGATCTTCCTTGGCCATTGGCGTCAATCACCAAGTTATCCCGTCTGCCTCGTTGAGTTGAAGCTACCGCTGTAGCCGTTAATTTTCCAAATTGCATTTGGGTTTTTACTCCAAATAAGTTCTGTGCTCCTTGAATCAGTCGGTTTTGAACAGGCATGGAAACATTCCCGATTTCAATGGACTGGATTATATCCTCTTCAAAGCCATTGTACTCTAACTTCATTTGATTTTGAAAATCAAAGGAGTTGTTTGAGTCAAAATTGGCAGCAATTTTCATTTTCTCCCCCAAAGAGCCATTAACTGCCATTTGGATTTGCTGATCAAAATTGAATCCTCCGTTTCTTTGCTGACGAATCGGTAGGGTAGGGTTATCTATCCTTCTAAAGATTGCCCCAAAGTCCAAATTCACATACCCAGTTGGGGTGATGTTGATGTCGCTACCACCGAAAATCCTGTCGAAACTCGGACTGACAGTCAGTGGAGGAATCAAGCCTCTTCCTTCTACGGCACTTTCACCATCTCCGCCTCTGGCCCTGCTTCTCCAGTAATCCTGTCGAACTTTGTATTCCTGGATTTTCGAAAACTCATCAAAGTCATACTCTTGTTCATTCCCATATCGAGTACTGTCAAGTTCATCGACAATGTTATATCGTAAAGTAGAGTCTATTTTTACTTCGACATTTTGGCGAAGCAAAGAGTTGGGAATAAAAGGAGAACGTTGATATAAAAATGGGTTGCGATTGGGAAATAGCGGATTGGTCCTCATATTTTGCCATAGCAAAAAAGAAGGAGACATTCGTCTCTGGTTTAGAGAGTCGATCCGGGATTGGCTAGTGGTATCGGTGGCTGTTTGTTGGGCCTGAGTGGATGAGAAGCTCAGAAACAATCCAAACAGGATGAAGCAAACAGGCCAACTGCCCCGAAACCTTCCCCTGCAAAAAGTCAGTATCGTCCGAAAGTTCAATCCAAATTCAAATTATGTTGTCTTTAAAGATGCTTTAATTAAATCTTCTAAGGAAATTTCTCCTGTGGTTTTTTTGAGGACCTGAGTGATATTTTTCTCAGCCGCAGCTTTTGGAAATCCTAAGGTAATCAAGGCTTGTAACGCTTCCTCACGGATTTTATTGCTTGATTTAAGGAAGCCCATTTGGGAAGGAGCAGTTTCAGAAGATCCTTTGGCAACTTTGTCCTTCAGTTCTAAAATAATCCGCTGAGCGGTCTTTGCCCCAATACCTTTCACGTGTTGAATTGTCGCCACGTCTCCAGCCAAAATAGCTTGTTCAATTTCATCAGAAGAAAGCGAAGAAAGAATCATCAAACCCGTGTTTGGGCCAACCCCATTGATGGAAATCAATAATAAAAATAAACGCTTTTCATCTTCTTCTTTGAAGCCATAAAGTGTGTGAGCGTCTTCTTTGATATGTAAAAAGGTGAGGAGCTTGATCTGCTCCTCATCCTTAATTTTACTATAAGTTTGAAGGGATATTTTTACCTGATATCCAATTCCCCCCACGTCAATAATGACATAAGTAGGATCTTTAAATACAAGCCTTCCCTGCAAATATGTTATCATGATTGGCCAAGGGTTTGAGCATCAACCACAGCGATAGCCACCATATTTACAATTTCACGAATTGAACTTCCCAATTGAAGAATGTGAACCGGCTTGTCCATACCCAATAAGATCGGTCCAATTGCTTCAGCATTTCCTAGTTCAGCCATTAATTTATAGGCAATGTTACCAGAGCTTAGGTCAGGGAAGATCAAAGTGTTAACTCTCTTGCCAATCAAATTGGAGAAAGGATAAACCTCTTTCTGGATCTCATCATTCAAAGCAACATTTGCCTGCATTTCTCCTTCGATGATCAGTTCAGGGTATTTCGCTTTTGCCAAAGCTGTTGCTTTAGCCATTTTTTCAGCGATTTCACCTTTAGCAGATCCAAAATTAGAGTAAGAAAGCATGGCTATTCTTGGTTCCATGTTGAAGAATCTTACAGCATCTGCAGTCAATCCGATAATTTCAACCAATTCCTCGGCAGTTGGATTTAGATTAACCGTTGCATCAGCAAAGAAATAAGGGCCTTTGTCTGTATTCATGATATACATACCTGCCACTCTCTTTGTACCGTTTTTTACACCAATAGAATGCAAGGAAGGCAAGATTGTTTTAGGGTAATCTCTAGTCAAACCAGAAATAAATGCATCAGCCATTCCTGTTTCCACCATCATTGCACCAAAGTAGTTTCTTTGGGTTACCAATCTGGCAGCATCACCATGAGTCATTCCTTTTCGCATTCTCTTTTTATAAAGAATGTCAGCGAACTGAGAAAGGGTTTTACCTTCTTCCATTGGATCGATGATCGTAACCCCCTGAAGATCTAGTGAGTTTTCCTCAATCAAGGTTAGGATGCGTTCCTTGTTACCCAATAGGATAGGAATAGCAATTTTTTCATCTCTAACAGTTTGAGCAGCCTTTAGAATTTTACGGTTATCTGCTTCAGCAAAAACCACTCTTTTAGGATCTTTCTTCGCTCTTGCAATTACCACAGACATCAATCGCTGATCGATTCCAATTCTTTCTTGAAGCTCCAATTCGTAAGCATCCCAATCAGTGATCGGGTTTTTCGCTACTCCTGTTTCAATTGCAGCTTTTGCCACTGCAGGAGCGATTGTCGTGATCAATCTTGGATCAAGTGGCTTTGGAATGAGGTATAATCTACCAAAGCCTAATTTACTTTCTCCATATGCTTTGTTCACAATATCTGGAACTGGTTCTTTGGCAAGTTTTGCGATTGCTTTTGCCGCAGCCAGTTTCATTTCTTCATTGATGGCAGTAGCTCTTACATCCAAGGCCCCACGGAAAATGTATGGGAATCCCAAAACATTGTTCACCTGATTAGGATGATCAGATCTACCTGTAGCCATGATCAAGTCTTCTCTGGCAGAAACTGCCAATTCATAAGGGATTTCCGGGTCTGGGTTTGCCAAAGCAAAAACGATAGGATCGGAGGCCATTAGTTTCATTTGGTCTTGAGAGACCACATTTCCAGCAGAAAGGCCCAAGAATACATCTGCTCCCGTCAAAGCATCACTCAAGGTGTGGATATCTCTGTCAGTTGCAAATTCTTGCTTGATTTCATCCAATTCAGGTCGATCTTGGCGAATTACACCCTCCTTGTCACACATGACTAAATTTTCACGCTTTACTCCGAGGGACATATAGAATCTGGTACAGGATACTGCAGAAGCTCCGGCACCATTGACTACTAGCTTGATTTTGGTGATGTCTTTTTCTACAATCTCAAGAGCATTCAACAATGCTGCACCTGAAATAATAGCTGTGCCATGCTGATCATCATGCATGACAGGAATATTCATCTCTTTTTTGAGAGTCTGCTCGATTTCAAAACATTCTGGCGCTTTGATATCTTCGAGATTCACTCCGCCAAAAGTTGGCTCAAGAGATCGGATGATTTCAATTAGTTTTTTTGGATCTTTTTCGTTGATTTCAATGTCAAAAACATCAATGCCAGCAAATTTTTTGAAAAGGACACCTTTTCCTTCCATTACGGGTTTTCCTGCTTCAGGGCCGATGTCCCCAAGACCTAGAACAGCTGTTCCATTTGAAATAACTGCTACCAGGTTTCCCTTAGCTGTGTATTTGTAGACATTTTCAACATCCTGATGAATCTCTTTGCATGGTTCTGCTACACCTGGTGAATAGGCCAAAGCCAAATCCAATTGGCTGGAAAGTGGTTTGGTGGGAATTACCTCAATTTTCCCTGGAGAACCTTGCGTATGATAATTTAGCGCGTCCTCCTTGCGAATTTTGATTGCCATAAAAGCTCAATTATTTGGGTTTTAGGCCCCTTGATCCGGAGTCCAACTCACATCTGTATTGAGCAAAATGGTTTGGATTTCTCTAAGGGCATCCCGATGAACTTCATTCGGATAATACACAAACCCTTCGAGGTAATACAATTTCCCTTTTTTCGCATCAACCATGAGATATCCTAGATAAGATCCTCCCATACTGATGTTGTTGGTCTTCCAGGAAGCCCTGATTTCTGTGGTAAAATTACCATTAATCTCCATGTTTCGGAAAGCGGGAACGATTTGTTTTTCAGTGACTACAAAGGAATTAGGGTCTTCCGGGTCTCCATAAATGTGGTCGTGAGTGATAGAGTCTCTGAGTTTCAGGATGTTCTCTGGGAAAGTTTGCTCTTCTGATACATAGTCGGTTTCATAAAAAAAGAGACTAATATCAGCACGATTTCCATTTGGTGTGGGTTGCCTTACCCATAAAAAGCCCGGTTCTGACTTTGCGACCTGATAAGAAGCTGGTACATTAATTTGGATTCCAAGGTTTTTTTCTGCTTCAGCATTCGCTTCAGAATTTTTTCTCGCCAAAAGGACCTTTTCCAATCTTCCTCTTTCTCTTACTTCAAAAAGGTTTTGAAGTTTATCAGCATTTGCCTTTAAGTTTTTGATCAATTGCTCGTCATTGTTCCCAAAAAGGTATAATACCTCTTGACCAATCGCATATTCATCTTCCACTCTTAGAGAATAGATGTTTGGATCATTTAGAGCTTTTTCTTTGGATTCCTTCGAAAATTGTTGGTTGATCACCTGTGAAGCAGAACTTTTGTCATCAAAAGTGGTAACATAGATCAAGTTAGTAGACATTTTGAGCATACGAGTCATTGCTCTTGGGTCCACTTGATGAACTTTGAAAATAGCTTCAGAACGCAACATGCCCGGTAGGTCTGCCTCGAGTATGCCTTTCAACTCATCCCCAACAGGTCCTGCATATTTAGCTGAATCAATGACTAAAATTATCTCACCGATTGAGCCGCGTGCTCTTGGTTTGGTACTATCTATGCCAGCTCCATCTCCTCCGCAAGAGTAAAGTGCTACGCAAAGGATAAATAAGCCTATAATTTTTGAAAGGGTTTTCATTCAGATACGGTTTGATTCTTTGGGAAAGTCAAAATAAACTATTTCCCATAGTAAATCAGAAAGTGATCACATCTTTTGGCTTTTGTTAAAAAAAATTAACTTTTTTCTAGTTGAAATTTGGGCCCTGAGGCCATTTTAGCCGATAATCAACTTCTGTCCTGGTTTGATATTATTGTTGTGAAGATTATTAAGGCGCTTGATTTGCTCCACTGTCAGGCCTTCATGACGTCTTGAAATAATCCACAAAGAGTCTCCAGGTTGTACGGTATAGGTTTTCTGACCATTGGAGTTAGTTTGAACCTGTGCGATAGCGCCTGTGGAGGCCGAATAAATGGTCAACCTTTGTCCCACTCGAATCAAATTGGAAGAAAGGCCATTCCATGATTTGATCTGGGAAACACTTACTCCATGTCTACTGGCGATTTTTCCCAACACATCTCCAGATTTTACTCGATATGTAATCCCTTCTCTTTGAATTTCCTGAGCTAAGGATTCTACAGGTTGAACGATGAGTTTGTCGCTAGCCAATAATGGCAAGGGAGCATTTCCCAAAGAGTCAGAAATCCAAGCAAGGTTTTCTTGAATAAACGGTGCTTTTGATTTGGGTACTCTCAAAGCCATTGTTCGGTTACTCTCAGGAACCTTCCGGTTTTTAATGGATGGGTTTAGTTTTTCCAGATCAGCAACACAAAGATTGGTCAATTCAGCTAGTTTTTCTAGACTCAATGCCCGATCAAACCTGATCTTTTCATAGGCTACTGCATAGGTAGGTTCCTCTGGGTGGAAGTTATGCTCATCCAAATGATTTAGAATATAGAGCATAGCCTGGAATTGAGGTATATAGCCTCTAGTCTCTCTAGGAAGGTAATTGTAGATTTCCCAGAAAGTCTTCTTTCCTCCTGATCTCCTGATCGCTTTCCTTACATTTCCAGGGCCACAATTGTATGCTGCCAAAGCCAGCTCCCAATCGCCGAACATTCTGTAAAGTGATTTGAGATATTTTGCTGCAGATTCGGTAGCTAGTTCGGGATCCATTCTATCATCTACATAAGGATTAACATTCATGCCATACATCCTGCCTGTTGCTGGCATGAATTGCCAAAGTCCCATTGCTCCAACTCTTGACCTAATTTGAGGGTCAAGGCCTGATTCAATAATAGCCAAATATTTTACCTCAAGGGGCATCTCATGTTTTTCCAACATTTCATCAAACATTGGGAAAAACAGGTCTTTTCGAGCTAAAACCATTTTGGTGTAGTCTCGATTCCTTACTGTAAAGTACTGTATAAAAGAAAAAATACGATCATTTAGCTTGAAAGGCATTTCAAGGTCCATTGACTTTATCCTGCTATCAATCTGATCATAGGTAAAGTCAGGAATGTACTCGTATTGGTAATTGGGCAGTACCTCTTCTTCGGAAAAAGTGGTGGCTGCTGCAACTTCATCTCCTTCCTCTTGAGAAAAGGCTTGGGGCAGATGTATCGTACACGTAAGAACGGCGAGTAGGAATGGTCTGGACCAAGTCATTTTCATTGGGTTTTTGTTATGGAGTTAGTTTTGTCAAATAATTACTGAATGCGTAGAGTTCTGCTTCTTTGAAGGAATTGGAAATCACTTGAAGCCCGATTGGCATTCCTTCTGAATCAGTTCCATTGGGAATCGAAATCGCCGGAACACCTGATACAGAAGCCTGTACAGTAAATAAATCTTCTAAGTACATAGCAACAGGATCATCTCTATGCTCACCAAACTTAAACGCTGAAGTTGGCGTAGTTGGCATAATAATATAATCAAAATCATTCAAAAGATCTTCTGTGAAGTCTTTAATTAATCTTCTGACTTTCTGTGCTTTTGTAAAATAAGCATCATAATAGCTGGCACTTAAAACAAAAGTACCCAACATGATGCGCTTTTTCACTTCCTCCCCAAATCCTTCGGATCTGGTTAGTTTATACATGCTTTCAAGATTGTGTGCATTTGGGCTCCTATAGCCATATTTGACACCATCAAACCTCGAAAGGTTGGAACTGGCTTCAGCAGTGGTCAAGATGTAATAGGTAGGAAGAACGTATTCTAATAAAGGGAAATTCACTTCCTGTATCTCATGACCTTCACTTTTTAGCTTTTCTAAAATAGCCAAAGTATGTTCCTTGATTTCCGGCTGTAAGGAAGGGGATTCAATGGTTTCTTTGAGGTAAGCAACTTTGGCTTTTTTCTCAAAATGCAACAATTCTGAATAATGCAAGACTGGCTTTCGGGAAGATGTGCTGTCAAACTCATCATGTCCAGCCATTACTTCCATGATCAGTGCATTATCTTTCACTGTATGGGAGAATACTCCAATGGTATCAAAAGATGAGGCATAAGCAATCAGCCCCCATCTCGAAACTCTCGAGTAAGTAGGCTTCATTCCGATCACTCCAGTAAAAGCTGCTGGTTGTCTCACAGATCCACCAGTGTCAGTTCCCAAAGATGCAGTACATAAGTTAGCCTGAACAGCTACGGCCGAACCCCCAGAGGAACCCCCTGGAACTCTGTTCTCATCTACAGCATTCAAAACCTTTCCATGAGCAGAATTCTCGTTCGAAGAACCCATTCCAAATTCGTCACAGTTCAGTCGGCCCAAAATAATGGCGTCTTGATCTATAAGTCTTTGTATCGCAGTGGTGGTGAATTGAGCTTCGTATCCTTCTAAAATAGCAGAAGAGGCATTTGACTCATGTCCTTGATAGCACAATACGTCTTTGATTCCGATGACCATTCCAGCCAGTTTTCCGGCTTTTCCGGCAGCTAGCTTTTCATCGATTTCTTTGGCCTTTTCTAAAGCGGATTGCTCATAAACTTCAACGAAGGCGTTGAGATGCGCCTTCGTTTGAATGTTTTGTAAATAATGACTGACTATCGCTTGACAATCAGTCTCTTTTTTCTCGAGCGATTTTTGAATTTCGTCGAATGAAATAAATTTTTCCAAAGCTTATTGGCTTAAGGGATTACTTTTTCTTGTCTTTAAGTCCCTCTTCAAGATCGTTTTGAATGTCTTTGGTAGCATCTTTGAACTCTCTGATTCCACGGCCTAGGCCTCTTGCCAATTCAGGGATTCTTTTAGCACCAAATAAAAGGAGGATAACTAAAACGATCAATACGATCGAGCCACCGCCCATGTTTTGAATAAAACCCAATGTTGTCATGATTACTTTTGGTTTAGGGTAAATAGGATCACAAAGATATAACTGTCATTGGCTTAGACAAAGAAGCTTTGTAACTCTGTGAATCTTTTTATTGAATATACGAATTTTAAACCTATTTGGACGTGATCCAAGTAGAAGGATTCATTTTTTGAAGGCCTTTCCAAGTTTGGAAGTGGACCTCTGCCTCACCGTTTGCATCGGTAGCGACTTGGCCAATTACGTCTTTTGCCTTGACAGTCTGACCTGATTTTACAGAAACGGACTTAAGCTTACTGTATAAGGTATAATATTCCCCATGTTTGATCAAAACGGTCTCGCCATATCCCGGCATGGAAGCTACTTTGGCAACTGTCCCATCAAAGACTGATCGAACATTGGAATTTGGTTGGGTTCTGATATTGATTCCATCATTTTGAACATAAATCCCCTTCAATGATGGATGGGGGTTGTTTCCATAAGTCATCGTAACAAAACCCGTTTCCACAGGCCAAGGTAATCTTCCTTTATTTCCTGCGAAAGAACTGGACAAAGCTGCGGCTTCTGGTGTGAGCGGCATACTACTTCCGGAAGATTTGGTTGCGGTACTATTTTCTTTTTTAGCTGCTGCTTCTGCAAGACGAATTTCTTCTTCAATAGCTCTTCTGATCATCGACTCCAATTGCTGCTGTTGCTTTTTGGTGGCAGTGATCTGTTTTTTGATATCTGTTTCTTTTCTAGTCAGAATATTGACCATTCCCTGCTGGTCTTTGCGAAGTTGTTCCAATTTGGCTCGTTCGCTTTGTTCCTCAGCAAGAACCTTTTGTTTGTCAGCTTTTCTGACATCCAAAAGCTTTCTCTCTTCTTCCAGCTCCACAGAAAGGACTTCTATTTGTGCCGCCTGTTGTTTTCTGCTGTCGGTATACTGCTTGAGATACTTTAATCTCATGTAAAGCTGATTGAAAGATCCTGAGCTAAAAACGAAGGCTACTATGGATAAGTTCCTATTCATTTTGGAAGCATTGTAAACCATTCGAGCATATTCAGCTTTCAAGTCTTTCAGTTCTTGTTCCAAACTTGAAATCTTATCCTCGTTTTCATTGATTTCTTGGTCCAATAGCTTCACCTCTCTAGCTAAGGTGTTAACTAATCTAGTTTGAGTTTGAAACTGTCTAGTGATGGCATTCAACTCTCCAATGGAGGTTTTTTTGGTAGCTGTCGTTTGCTTTAAGATTGCATCAAACTCTCTCAATTTTGCTTGAACTTCAGCTTTTTCCTTCTCTAATTCTTCTCTTGTTTTGCTTGTCTGCGAGAAGGCATTGCCGGAAACAAGTCCAAAAAGAAATAATGTAAAACCAAAAATCAGGGCAAATTGACGCATGCTAGCTTTTTAGAATCTAAATGGGAAGCTTAATGGAGATGATTGAGGATCGATATTTACCCATTCCAAATTAATGATGGTATTCTGGGTTCCTTCTGGAAGTTTATAGGCCAATTTATAAAGAACGTCGGCTGGAAACGGTTTGCCATTGATGTCTTGATAAGTTGCAAAGCTAGCCAATAAACTGCCTCGGTCATCCAGAGAATTACTGACAAGTTCTGAGACTTTTGCATAGTTAACGTCTACTTTGCTAAAATAGCGTACCCGCTCGCGTACTTGTGTTAATTCATAGGCTTTGCCCACTCGGACTAGGCGGTCACTGTAATCAAAAACATAGGGTGGATTGGCCCAAAGGAGGTTTTGAAAAAGATCAAGTGAAAGCTTTAAACCATAATAATTTTCAAATTCGGCAAATGTCAAATTCACATCCTCTTTTCCCAGTCTGTCCTTTATTTGGATTTTTTCTTGAGTAATCAAACCTCTAACTGCCTCCATTCCCATTCCTGGAGAGATTGTAAACCAAAGAACACTGTCTTTTTTTGCCCGAAGGTTCATGGTTCCTCTGGTGATTTTACCGGACTCTTCCTCAATTACTATTTTGGCTTTGGCACTGATAAAATCAAAGTCTGCATAGACAGGGGAGAAGTCCTCCATTTTTCCATCAGATTCAAATAAGACAGTTTTTTTAGCACAAGAATTCAAAAAAATCACACTTACGATCAGTAGGAGTGGGGTCAGAAATTTACTCATGGTATTTTCCATCTTTGATTTTTAAGGGCAATTTTTCAGAAGCCTCAGGGCTATCTGCAGCTTTCTTCCAATAGCTAATCGCCTCTGTTTTGTCACCTAAATGATAAAGGATATCTCCAAAATGTTCCAGCATTACACCACTAGGCTCATTTTCATGCTCCATGGCCAAAGCCATATACTTTTTAGCATCTTCATAATCTCCCAGCTGGAATAATACCCAAGCGTATGTATCCAAAAAAGTGCCATTGTCTGGAAATTTCTTAACAACTTTTTCAGACATGGTTTTTGCTTTCTCCAAATCCTGCTTTTCTAGGGAAAGGAAATAGGCGTAATTGTTCAGTGTTTGCTCGTCATTCGGGTTTAAAGCAAGTGCTTTTTCAAAGTAACTGAAGGCCGAATCTTTTTCTCCCAAATTGTAAAGGGAACTTCCTAAAGAGCCAAAAGCAACTTGATCCATTTGGGCATTGGCATTATT
This sequence comes from Algoriphagus sp. PAP.12, assembly GCF_026652115.1. GTDB lineage: Bacteria > Bacteroidota > Bacteroidia > Cytophagales > Cyclobacteriaceae > Algoriphagus. The sequence goes on from NZ_JAPPSQ010000006.1 coordinate 20,963, forward strand.
GTTTAATTCAATTGCTTTCTCCAAAGAAACGACTGCCGCACTGTCTTTTTTTACTGCAGACTTTACCACTCCATCGTAGAACCAGAATTCTGGATTCTCAGGAAATTCATCTACTCCCATGACGGTGTATTTTTCTGCCTCAACGAAATCAGGGTTTTCACCAAAAGAACCCAAAATCACCTGCTCCAATAATTTGGCGTTTTTCGGATTCAGATTAAGTGATTTTTTAAAAAGACCAATGGCTTCTTCCTGTTGGTTTTCTCTAGCCTTTCTTTCTCCCAAAGCCTCATAGATCGCCGCATTCTCTGGTTCTGTCTCCATCATATAGCCTGAGAGCGTATCCAAAAGCTTTTCTCTTTCCGGCGTTTTAATCTCATTCAAAAATGAAATAAAAGCTCTGGATTTGACCTCTGGATCTAAGTCCGGACTTGAAAAAGCTTGAATTAGGTATTTATTAGACTTTTGGATGTCTCCTTTTTCTTTCCAAAGAGAATGGGCAGCCATCTGCAATTCCGGTTGATTTGGGTATTTGCCCATTTCAGTATTTACCAAATCAAGAGCATCATCCAGCCGGTTATTGTTATATAAGATTTCGACTAGGTTGAGTACGTAATTCGGGTTGCCTGGTCTTGCTTCGATTAGCTTTTCGCCCTCTTCAATTGCTTTTGAAAGTTCATTTTTTTGAAGATAAATTCGTTGTTTTTGGATCGTAATTGGTTCCATTACACCATAATATTCCTCTGCTCTGTCTAAAACCACCAAAGCTTTATCAAATTCTTTGGCATTCAAAAGAATAGATGCTAAATCCAAATTGTACTGTTGGTTATGCTCCCCGTCTGCAGTCAATTGATCCAGAATCTCGGCAGCCTTTAGTGGTTGTTTGAGATTGGTATAAATCTCAGCCACCATCAAGGCGTAATATTTATTTTGAGGATCAAGTTCTACTGCCTTTTCAGCAAATGGAAGTGCTTTTTCAGCTTGGTTTGCTCGAGAATAGATTTCTGCAATTTTGTAGTTAATAGCAGGTTCGTCAGGAGTGAGTTCCAGTGATTTTTGAAAATAAAAAAATGCTTTGTCAAGGTCGCCTAAGTTCATTTGCTTAGTGCCTTCTATAAAATAACGACTGGCCATGGCCTCCGTTTCTTGCTGTTTTCTCTCTTTTTTGGAAAGCTTTTCTTGAGAAAAACCATTCCAGACAATCAGTGAGAGAAGTGTATATAGAATTAGAAATTTCTTTGAAATCACGAGATACAGGTGTTGAGAATCAGATCACAAACATAATGCCTTTTGATGAAAGGCTTTTAGAAAGATTCTTTCAAAAAGAATCAGGTGTGTAACATACAAAAGCAAAAAATGATCCCAATTATTTTAGGAAGTTTTTCTCTTTAGATTTTTTAGGGTCTCTTTTTCCAATAAAATCAAAATAAGTGCAAATGGAATCAGTAGTCCATTTTTGCCAATGAAGTTTAAAACTGGACTGCCTAGATCCATAAAGAATCCAGCGTAACTGAGTGCAAATGCAAATATGAGATAGAGTACATCTTTACCTGTCTGATATGGGATTGGATAAAACTTTTGGCCATAAACAAAGCAAAGGATACACATCACCAAATAGCAAAGAATTGTGCTCAGGGACCCTCCTATATATCCGTATTTTGGAACTATAAGGAAGATCACAAGCAAAGTGACTACAGCACCTGCTAGAGTAATCCAAAAGCTATATTTGGTCTGGTCAGTGATTTTGAACCAAATGGAAAGATTGAAATAAATACCCAATAGTAAATATCCCATCAAGAGCATAGGTACGATAAACATTCCGGATTCATAAACTTCATTTCTTAAAAATAGGGGGCCTACCCAAAACAAATTGACCGATATAGCCACCATCAGGAATGAACAGAAAATGATAAAAGCATGCATCACTTTCCCATAAAGCTGCGGGCTGTCTTTATCATTGGAATTACTAAAGAAAAATGGTTCTGCTGCATATTTGAAGGCTTGAACCACCAAATTCATTAGAATAGCGAGTTTGAAATTTGCCCCGAAAACACCCCCTGCTTCCCTGCTCGTCATTCCGGAATAGAAATTCTCAGGGAGTAAATATTCGAAAAGAAATCTTGATAGTAATTCATTGGTAACTCCTGCCAATCCCATGAAAAGAAGAGGAATGGAATAATCCCACATGGGTTTGAGGATTTCTTTTTCCAGTTTGAATCTGAAAAGTCCGGCTTTCCACCAGACAAATGGAATAATCAATCCATTGGCAAAAAGGTTGGCCAGCAAAATATATTCAACCCCCCAATCTGAACGATATCCTAAGAATCCATCCGGAATGATTCCTTCTGCAATCATTTTTGGAAAAATGGCAATCAAAAGAATATTGAAAGCCACATTCATGAAGATGTTGAGAAGTTTGGCTGTTGCAAAGACAATAGGCCTGTTGTCTAATCTCAGCTTTGCAAATGGAATAGCCAGAATCGCGTCAAAAGATAGAATTAAGGCTGTCCATCTAAATAGATAAGCTTGGCCTGGATAATCCATCCAAATTGATAGAGATGGAGCTAACAAATAAAGCCCGGTTCCAAGACCGAGAGTTGTTAGGATTAGTAAGGACTGAGTATTGTTGTAAACTCGATTGGGATCTAAGTTTTTTCCGGTTGAAAAACGGAAAAAACTGGTTTCCATTCCGTAGGTGAAAATGATATTTAAAAATCCGACCAGAGCATAGATACTTGTAAAGGAACCCATGGATTCCGTGCTCAGATACTCTGTATATAGAATAATCAGTAAAAAATTAATGGACCGGCCCAAAATGCTGCTCAGTCCATAAATTGCGGTTTGCCCGGCGAGTTTTTTTAAACTACTCATGAAGTACCAAGGGACTTATTCTCCCTTGAAAATTGGTTTTCTTTTCTCTAAAAATGCACTGGTTCCCTCCACATAATCTCCGGATTTCACGCAACGTGCAAAGCTGTTTGCCTCTGTTTGGAATCCGTTTTCATCCGATAAAAAGGCTGCATTGACACAGTCAACAATCATTCCAATTGCAAGAGGAGCTTTGGACATAATTTTGGCAATGATTTCTTCTGCCTTGTCCATAGCGTCTATTTTGGTAGGTAAAACATAATTGACCAGATTCAATTTGAGTGCCTCATCGGCTCCGATCATATCTCCTGTCATCATCAATTCATTGGCTTTGCCTCTGCCTACCAAAATGGTTAAGCGCTGAGTGCCACCGTAACCTGGTATAATTCCCAAGTTTACTTCAGGTTGGCCAAATTTTGCATTTGCTGTAGCAATACGAATATGACAAGCCATCGCCAATTCACATCCACCACCCAAAGTATAGCCGTTTGTTACAGCAATAACCGGTTTGTGGCAGTTTTCAATCATGGCAAAAATTTCTTGACCGTTCTCAGCAAATTTGCGGGCATTCACCTCATTCAATTCTGAGATTTCTTGGATATCAGCACCAGCTACGAAAGCTTTTTCTCCAGATCCTGTGATAATTACAGCCTTGATGCCTTTGTTATCGACAACCTCCTCGAAAATCTCCCTCAGTTCGTCTAACGTAGCAAAATTGAGTGCATTCATTTTGTCTTCCCTGTTTACGGTCAGGTAAAGAACGCCGTCTTTTTCTTCAGTTAGAATATTTCGAAAATCTTCCATAGAATATGAATTCAGTAAGAAACAAATATACAAGAGGGGTAGCCAATCCCAAATTACATCTTGGGAAAATCCAAAAACTGTGAAATCCTCAAATAAGAAATGTGTCCAGCTTTTTGATCTAAATTAATCATTTTCAAGGCTCCGTCCAGCATTTTTTATTTACTTTTGCCCCAGAAAAATTTAAACCAAATCCAAATTATATATGTCTTCAAAAAGAAAAATCACTGTTGCCTACGGTGATGGTATCGGACCAGAGATCATGAAAGCCACATTGAATATTCTAGAAGCCGCTGGTGCGCAATTAGAATATGATGTGATTGAAATCGGTGAGCAGGTTTATTTGAAAGGAATTTCTTCCGGAATGGAACCTAGTGCTTTCGATTCTCTTCGTGAAACCAAAGTATTTTTGAAGTCTCCAATTACCACTCCTCAAGGTGGTGGATTTAAGTCATTGAACGTGACAACCCGTACTTCTTTCGGTTTGTATGCGAACGTAAGACCTTGTAAATCTTTCTCTCCATTCATTCAGACTCATTTTCCTGAGACTGATATGGTCATCATTCGTGAGAACGAAGAGGATTTATATGCAGGAATAGAGCACAGACAAACTCAGGAAGTTGTACAGTCTTTGAAATTGATTTCTAGACCGGGATCTGAGAAAATTATCCGTTATGCATTTGAATATGCTAAGAAAAACGGTCGTCAAAAAGTGACTTGTATGACCAAGGATAACATCATGAAGTTGGCGGATGGATTATTCCACAAGACTTTTGATGAAATCGCAAAAGAATACCCAGATATCAAAGCTGATCACAAAATCATAGATATCGGAACTGCTTTGATCGCTGATAGACCGGAGATGTTCGATGTGGTTGTTACTTTGAACTTGTATGGTGATATTATTTCCGATGTAGCTGCTCAAGTAACTGGTTCAGTTGGTTTGGGAGGTTCTGCCAACGTAGGTGAGGAAGTGGCTATGTTCGAAGCAATCCACGGATCTGCTCCAGATATCGCAGGAATGGACCTTGCAAACCCTTCAGGTTTGTTGAACGGTGCAATCATGATGTTGGTGCATATCGGTCAGCCAGAAGTTGCTGAGAAAGTTGCCAATGCTTGGATGAAAACTTTGGAGGACGGAATCCACACAGGAGATATCTATCAAGAAGAACTTTCTACCAAGAAAGTAGGTACTCAGGAATTTGCTGCCGCTGTCATTGAAAGAATGGGGCAGAAGCCAGAGAAAATGACTCCTGCCTCTTTCAATACTGAAGATACAGAGCCAATGAATATCTTCGTTACTGACAAGCCAAAGCAAGATAAAAAGTTGATTGGGGTTGATGTTTTCGTTGATTGGAATGAAAGCGGAAGAGATCCTCAAGTATTGGGTGAGACTTTGAGAAAAGCCAATGCAGCGGGTCTTCAGTTGACCTTGATCACTAACCGTGGTATCAAAGTATTCCCAGGTGGAATGAAGGAATCTTTCTGTACTGATCACTGGAGATGTAGATTCCAAAATGCTGAGCAATCAGAAATTTCTCCAGCTCAGATTCTGGATCTATTGAAGCAAATCGGAGACTTAGGATTGGAATTCATCCAAGTTGCTAATTTGTATTCTTTCGACGGCGTGAGAGGTTATTCCTTGGCTCAAGGAGAATAAGACTTGAAATTTGAAATTCAAGATTTGAAATTGGATTTCGATTTACAATAAAATTAAAGATTAAGGGAGGAAGGAATTTCTCCCTTTCTTTTTGTCCTATATTTTTCCAATTTCGGTGTTGTATGGAGCACAAACTTTCCAAAAGAGTACTAATCATTACCTATTATTGGCCGCCTAGTGCGGGTTCAGGGGTTCAGCGCTGGCTGAAATTTGCCAAATATCTTCCTGAGGCCTATTGGGAACCAGTCATTTTTACTCCGGAAAACCCAGATTTTGATTTGCAAGATGAATCCTTGTTAAAAGAGATTCCAGAATCCTTAGAAGTGATCAAATTCCCTATTTGGGAACCTTATTCCTTGGTTTCAAAAATCAGGGGAAAAGGAAAAAGTCATCCAGCTAGGATGCTGGAACAAAAAGATAAAGGATGGATTGAGAAAGCATCCATTTGGTTGAGAGCTAATTACCTGGTGCCGGACCCAAGAGTGTTTTGGGTGAAGCCTTCGGTTAAATTTTTGACTGATTTGCTTTCCAATGGACAATTTGAGGCCATAATTACGACCGGGCCTCCCCATTCCATGCACTTGATCGGTAGAGATCTGAAAAGGAAAACGGGCATCAAATGGATTGCGGATTTTCGTGACCCTTGGTCCGAATGGGAGTTTTTGGACACACTTCCTATGAAGGATTCTGTTCGCCAAAAGCATCAAAAACTCGAGAAAGAAGTTTTGAAAGAAGCGGATCAGGTATTGACTATTTCCCCAACTTTTCAGAGGGATTTGGAGAAAATCAGCAGGCGGAAAATCAAATTATTAACCAATGGCTTTGATCCAGCAGATTTACCTCAAGGATTTCAGTCGAAGAAAAAAGAAAAAGGAAAGCTGCATTTGGTTTATACAGGAATCATTGATGCTATCCGAAATCCAATTCCACTTTTGAAATCTATCAAAGAAGAGTTCAAAGGGACGGGAGAAGAGGTAAGTATGAGTTTCGTAGGAAAAGTAAGTGAGCCGGTTCAGGAATTTGTAAAAAATGACAATTGGTTAAAAGAGCACATCAAGTTTCCTGGATATGTAAGTCATCAAGAGGTATTTGATTTTTATGCCAATGCAGATGCTTTGGTGTTGATCCTGACCGATACCAAAAACGCAAAAGGCAATATTCCCGGGAAGCTTTTTGAATATTTAGCGATAGGAATACCTGTTTTAGCTCTTGGAGATCCTAATGGAGATTCTGCTCAGCTTTTAAAAGCTTCAATTCAAAATCAAGTGCTTTCTCATGAAAATTTGGTAGGCATTCAAGTAGCTTTGAGGAAAATAATGGATGGAGATTTTGCCGGAGAAAGTGGTGGGAATCCTGATGAGTATTCCCGAAAGAATTTAGCAATCAAACTTGGAGGAATCCTCGATGAAAATTCCCTTTCTTGATTTAAGTCGAATGGATGAGGTCTTGCAAACCGACTTGAAAGACAAGTTTGCAAAGGTTTTGCTAGAAGGTAGATTTTCCTTTGGGGAAGAGGTCTGGACTTTTGAAAAAAGAGTGGGAGATAAGCTAAAAAGTCCCCATGCCGTTTCTTGTGCCAATGGGACCGATGCTGGTGATGAAGTAATCGTTCCTGCCATGACTTGGGTGAGTACAGCTGAAGTAGTTTTGATGGTTGGGGCAAACCTATTTTTTGGGATACAGATGCATGTGGTCTGCTGAAATCAGATTGGGAAAAAGCGATAGCCCCCAAAAACCAAGGCAGTGATTCCTGTTCATTTGTATGGGAAAATGATTCCTATGTCTGAATTGATGACTCAGGCCAAAAAGGCTAATATTTCTGTCATTGAAGATGCAGCACAGGCTTTTGGAACCTTTCAGGATGGAAAAGCCGCCGGTACTTGGGGAGATGTGGGTTGTTTGAGTTTTTACCCAACCAAAAACTTGGGAGCCCTGGGAGAAGGCGGGATGTGTTTGACAAACCAAAAAGCTCTTGCTGAAAAAATCAGGCTCCTTTCCAATCATGGTCAAGCCCAACGTGATGAACATACTTTGGTGGGAAGAAATAGTCGGATCGATACGCTACAGGCTGCTTTTTTTAATGTATTGCTGGATAGATTTGATAAGTTTCAAGAGAAAAGAAAGAAGCTGGCTGGAATCTATTGGCAGGAGCTGGTTGGAATAAAAGAATTGACTTTGCCTCCAGCAGCAGAAGATTCCAATCTTCATTTTTTTGTGATCTAAACCGAAAAGCGGGATTTATTAAAAGAATTCCTTCAAAGCAATGGTGTTGGAACAGCCATTCATTATCCCACTATTGTTCCTGATATTCAAGTTTACAAACAGGAAGGTGATTTTGCCAAAGCCAGAAAACTCAGTCAAAATGGACTTTCTCTACCTTTGAACCCTTGGCTGGAGGAGAAGGAAGTGATGGAGGTTTGTGGGTTGGTGAGGGAGTTTTTTAATGGGTGAGCTAACAAAAAAAATCAGCACCTACCAAAACCTCTTAAATTTTGATAGATGCTGAATTTGAAATTCAATTTAGAATCGAAGATTTACCAACGGTATCCACCTCCATACATGCCCACATTGATGGATGGACTAACGCTCATACCATAAGGTCCTCCATGGAAATTCAATCCCACTCCTCCGGTCATATGCACATTAGAACATGCTGGAAGAATCATGGATACGGCTACTATGGCTACAAAAGTTATAAGTTTCTTTTTCATGATTTCGGAATTAAGGATTGTAAACTTGAATGGCTAATGGGGCTCCTGTTGGGTCTAAAATCACCGCAACAGAACCATTTCGGATAGAAGCATTCGGTTCGATCAAAACCTTTGCACCAGCAGTTTTGGCCTTGGCCAAAGTCGCATTCACATCAGCTACTCGGATATAGGGAAGCCAATGGCTCCGTACCGCTGTGGAAGGATTTTGGAGCATTCCGGCACAGTTCATATCACCCATTTTGAATACCGTGTAATCGATGGTTCCTTGTTGCATTTCGCTAGTTTCATAACCAATCACAGATTTATAAAAACCTTGAGATTGCGTAGGATCATTGGACCAAAGTTCCAACCCTAAGAATTGATTTGTCGGAGCCACTTTTACATCCGGATCTCCATTTGCCAATTTGATCAAAGAAAAATGAGCACCCTGAGGATCTTGGACAAAGGAAATTGTTCCCTGATTTTCGATTTGATCTGGTTTTCTCATGATTCTGGCTCCCTGGCTTTTTGCTGCATCGGTAGCTTCGGCGACATCAGGTACAGAAATAGCCCCAATCCATTCACCGGAATTATTGTCACTATCATAAAGTGCCATCAAAGCCACTGGTTGATCTCCATCACGGAAAACCCAGATTTTCTTTTTGTCATCTCCATACGGGACGGTATTCCAACCAAAAACTGTCTCATAAAAAGTCTTAGAAGCTTCGGGGTTTGGAGAAGCCAAATTATACCAAACGACTCTTCCTGGGTGATAACCTGCGTCACCTACTTCTGTCAAAATTGGAGGAGCTGCTCCCGGAGTACAAGAAGCCAATAGGCCTAGAAAGGCCAAAAGGGAAAAAAGCTTTTTCATAAAGTTGAAGATTAGTTAGAATTAAGTTAAGTATGCAATACCTGAAAACCAATTTATTAACCGGGATTAATTTAAAATCAAATTGCTCATTTTTTATCAATGGAGTCACTTAGAATTGATTCTATTTGTATTTTCCGCAATGGCTTTTCTTGAAAATCCCCTGTTTGTAGCAGGGATGCTTTGTTTGACAGTATTCGTGGCTACATGGTTGACTCGATTCACTTGGGGAAAAACCATTGGAACTCCCATTTTTTCTATACTAATCTGCGCGCTGATTTCCAATTTGGGGATCATTCCCAGTGCAATGGACGGGAATGTGGTCTACGATGGAGTGTTTCTATATCTAGCACCATTGGGGATTTTTATAGCCTTATTGGAAGTGGATTTGAAAAGTCTCAAAAAAGCAGGAGGGCCCATTTTATTGATGTTTGGGCTAGGAACAATCGGAACGCTGATTGGTGTTTTTGCCTCTTGGTTTTTGGTCAGGCCTGCAGTTGAAATCGGAGATATGGCTTCCGCGGTTGCCGGTATGTTTGCAGGAACTTATATAGGAGGAAGTATCAATTTCAATGCGATAGCTCTCAGTTATGGAGTGAACGAAAATGGAGTTTTGTTTGCTGCTACTACTGTGGTGGATAACCTTATCGGAACACCTTGGATTGTGATTTCATTGATTTTACCCCGATACCTTCAGAAATTATATCCAAGGAAAAAGTTGATTGCAAAACCCGAACAAGAAAAGGCTTCCCACTCGGAGGAGGTTTCTATTGGATCCTTGGGAGCAATTTTAGCCTTGGGGTTTTTGGCTATGATTATTAGCCAAGGAGTCTCATTGGTGTTTCCACATATTCCAGAAATTATCACCTTGACCACAATTGCATTGATTTTGGCCCAGTTTCCGATTATTCAAAAATTGAAAGGCAAGCAAACGATAGGTTTCTTTTTCATTCTTTTGTTTTTGGCAGTGATCGGTACCCTCTGTGATGTTGGGGCAATTTCGGGAATAGGAAGTTTGGCTGGTACTTTAATTCTATTCGTGTTTCTAATGGTCCTGATCCATGGGATTTTCATTTTTGGAATAGGAGGACTGATTAAAATGGATTGGGATGTAGTATCAGTTGCTTCTTTGGCAAATGTGGGAGGAAATACCACCGCCTTGGCAGCAGCCGAAAGTTTGGAAAGGCCTGATTTGTTGATTCCAGGAGTTTTGGTTGGAAGCCTTGGGAATGCTTTGGGGACCTATTTGGGATTTATGGTAGTGGGGATGCTTTGAGGAATTTAAAAATTGGAAAATTAGAAAATTGAAAAATTATAACTTCGCTCCTGTTTGTGACTGGCTTCGGTAAGAAGGTCTCCACGAACAAGAAATATTTTGGACTTTTTAATATTGTCATTTCTTTTTCAGGAGCAATCGAAATTGCTTCAAAAACTATTTGAGAGACCACTAGTGAAGTCACTCATGGAGGCCTATGAATAGGAGACTTTCCGAACCTAAATCTGAGAAAATCTGTGATTTTTTCTGTGGATATCTGTGGGAAAATGAAGAGGCTTGAGAGATTGAAATCTCAAAACAAACTCGTTTGTCCTTTTGGCTGCATGGCCTTGGCATTCTCCAGTTTGAGCAACTTTTTCTTGGCATCTAAGCCTCCGGCATAGCCAACCAAACTTCCGTCCGAACCAATAATTCGATGACAAGGAATCAATATAGAAATGGCATTGGCGCCATTTGCTGAAGCTACTGCACGGATGGCATCAGGGTTTCCCAAGTCCTGGGACAATTGCAAATAACTTCGGGTTTCTCCAAATGGAATCTGAATCAAGGCTTTCCAAACTCCTTGTTGGAATTCAGAGCCTACCATCATTAAAGGGATATCAAATTCTTTTCTTTTTCCATCCAAATAATCCTGAATCTGTAATTTGGCTACTTCCATCAATGGATGATTCCCGACTTGAAATTCAGCATTTAAGCCTTTTTTGATCCGATCGTCGACAGCAGATCTCATCTTTCTATACTTCCAATCGCAAAGACAAAGTTGATCCTCAAATACACCCAAAGTCAGTTCCCCAACCGCTGTTTTGAAGTCTTGGATTAGAATGGTATTCATTTTTCTCTGGATTAGTAAAAGCTGAAAATGCAGCTTTTCGGGCGTAGGATCAAACTTTTCTCACCAACTGTCACAAAATCAATCGAAGGGTTCGATGTGGATCAAAATGTGACCCAGTTGAGGAATTTCTTTTTTGAGTTTGTCCTTCAGTCTGTGGGAAATTTCATGCCCCTCTCGAACTGTTAATTCGCCGATGACATGCGCATGCAGATCCACATGATATTTCATTCCTGCTTTTCTGATAAACAGCTTTTCTGTGTCTTTTACTCCCTTGACCTGAATGGCAATATCTCGGATTTCTTGAGCCAAATCCTCATGATTATCCTCATCCATCACCTCACTTAGCGCTGGTCTGAAGATTTTATAACAATTGTATAAAATAAAAGCTACCGCAAGCAATGCCGCATAATCGTCTGCCACTTCATAACCTTCTCCTCCCCAGATAGCGATTACAATTCCGATAAAAGCAGCGACAGAAGTAATGGCGTCGCTCCGGTGGTGCCAAGCTTCGGCTTTGAGGGCAGAGCTTTTTAGCTTTTTACTGCGACTCATCACCAACTGAAAGGAAACTTCTTTCCAAAGTATGATCGCCGCCAGGACCAATAAAGTCCAAGGTTCAGGGCCCTGGTGAGGAATTCGAATATGTTGTACTGCTTGATAGGCGATGACGGTGGCAGAAAAAATCAGAAACCCGACGATCAGAAAGGTGACGAGGGGCTCGGCTTTTCCATGCCCATAAGGGTGATTGTCATCGGCAGGTCGAGCGGCATACCTCAATCCCAACAAAACCAAAATACTTGCAAATACATCTACTACAGACTCAATTGCATCAGCAATCAGAGCAAATGAATTTCCCAAAAAACCACTCAGGAATTTGATCAATGCCAAGGCTACATTTCCCAGCATGCTGAAGATTACTGTTCGTATGGCTAATTGGGATCGTGGCATTGCGCAAAATTACAAAAGACTCCTAGATTCAACGGTCTTTTACCTGATCCATTTTACCTCCCGTCGAAAAAGGATTAGGCGCTTTTTGGGTTTTGTTTTTTTCCAAACCAATAGAGAATAGTTCCTATAGCAACAAAAAGTGTTGTCATCCAGACTGATGTCCAACTCACTTGAAGCATTAACCAAAGGCAGGATAAAATTCCCAATGCTGGAATCAAATATCCCCCTCTTAAAATGAATCTTCCAGGTCCACGGAATTTAGGTCTGAGAACCGGAATAGCGGCACAACTCATTCCAAAAAGGAAAAGTCTCGCCAATACTGTCATGGCAGCCAAAAATATAAAGGAACCCATGGCTGAAAGAGCAAATGCAGCAACTCCAAAGAAAATCACTGAATTGAATGGTGTCAGATACTTCGGATGAACCTTTCCAAACCAAGCTGGAAGGCTGTTTTCTAAAGAAAGAGCATAGGTCACACGTGTAGCAGAAAACATGCTCCCGATCAAGTTCGCGATCACAGATGTGGCCACACCCACCATTAAAATCCAAGCTCCACTTTCTCCAAAAAGAGCAGAAGAAGCATCTAAGAGAGGAGTGGTGGAATTTGCCAAATCCGGAACTGCGGCCTGAGAAACTAATTGAATCAACATATAGAGGACTGCTACCACAACTAGGCCTAATAAAAGTCCCATCGGCATGTCTCTCTCAGGTTTTTTAGCTTCCCCGGCAGGAACTACCGCTCCTTCAAAACCTACAAAGGCATAAATCAACAATAGGGCGGCTTTTCCCAAATCAGAAGTAGAAGGATGTGGCGTATTGAAATTGGGTAAGACTTGATCCCCCAGAATCACCATTCCACCAAATATCAACCCTAAAAGCACAGCAAATTTGATAATAGTGAAAAGTGTCATGGATCGAATGGATTCCATAGAACCAATCATATTAACTAGACTCAAAGCTACACAAGTCAAGGCTATGGTGATCAGGCGACCCATGCCTTCACCTGCCATCGGTAAAAAATAAACAATGCTGTCGGTTAGTAATACGGTGTTGGCAGCGAAAGAAATCAGTCTTGCCAGGTAGTAAAGCCAACCTCCCTGAAACCCGACAAATGGGCCAAAGGCAAGGGTTCCATAACGGATTGGTCCGCCAGTCCCCCGGAAATAGCTACCCAACTCAGCAAAACATAAGATTACAGGCAAAATCAAAATGGCACAAAAGGCATACATTAAGACGCTATATTCTCCGGCAAGGGCGACGGCTCCACTGGGAAGTCCAAAAATTCCGGCACCGATTAATCCGTTGACAACAAGCATCCAAATGCCCCAAAGGCCTAGATTTCTGGGTAATTTCTCCTGAGTTTCCTGAGACACAAAATTTGATTTGGGTGAAAAACTATTCGGGGAATATAACCAGAAAGAGCTTAGAATTAAATCGAAATTTTATTTAGGCTTGAGCCAAAGTGAAAACTGTAATCTCAGGACGAACATTTACCCGAAGCGGTACCAAATGGCCTAATGCCCGGTTGATGTAAAGTGTTCTGCCATCATCAAAATCTATTTTCCCCTGACTATATCTTCGATTTTTGACAGGTAAAATCGGGGCAGGCAAAAAGGGTGGTTTTACTTGACCTCCATGGGTATGTCCTGCTAGAATCCAACTATCAAACCCATTCCAAACTTCTAGATCACACACATCTGGATTATGACAAAGTGCGATGCTTGCCTCATCAGGATTCCAGGTTTCCATCACTTTTTTGGGATTGAAATTGGTGCCCCAAAGATCTTCAAGACCATAGATCATCAAGCCTTCAGAGTTTTGTTTTTCATCCCTGAGAGTCTGAATCCCTGATTTTTCAAGAATGCTTTGAGTTTCATCTGCTACCTCAGGCATGGACCAACCATGACCATAATCATGGTTTCCCATAGAAGCAAAAGTGCCTATTTTGCCTTTGGTCGCAGATTTCATGACTTTTGACAATTGTTCATATTGCTCGGAATCTTCAAAATGGGTGAAATCCCCGGTGTATACCACCCAGTCTGGGTCCAGCTCTTGTGCTTTGAAAAATGAATCCACTAGGTAATGATGGGAAAATCGATTCCCGACATGGATGTCAGAAATCTGAACTAGTTTTTTACCAATTAATTCTTGGGGCAAATTTTTTATTGGCATTGGGAGCTTCACAAACTCTAACCAATAGGGCTCGATTTGCCAAGCATAAAGTCCTCCTAGAACTGCTGCGGAACCCAAGCCAATTCCCGCCTTTAAAAATGTTCTTCGTTTCATGTTTATCTGTCAACCATAAAAATACCAAAGGGGTAGGGAGTCCTAATTTTTTAAGATTTTTTGACCATTTTTTTGATCCACTTCTCAAATTCCACTGCATGAAATACGACCAAGCCCATTGCTGTACTGAACCCAAGTTCCGCAAATGAAAGTGGAGAGGTGTGAAATATTTCATTCATTGGAGGTAAATAAATTACTGCTAGTTGTAGGACTAATGTGACGGCTATAGAAATAATCATGGGTGTATTGGTAAAAATCCCCAATCGGAATAAAAATTGGCGCTCACTTCTAACTCCCATAACATGACCAAGTTGTGAAAAAGCCAAAACTGAGAAAACCATAGTCTGCCAATGCCATCCCTGACGAATTGCCCAGTATTGGGTGAAGAGAGTCACTGCTGCCATCAAAATACCTACCCAGATTATATGAAAGCCGACGCCTTCGGCAAATAAACTTTGCTTGGGTGGTCTGGGAGGACGTTTCATGATATCCTTTTCGGCTTTTTCTCCTGCCAATGCCAATGCTGGAACTCCGTCTGTCACCAAGTTAATCCAAAGGATATGGACAGGGAGTAGAGGGACAGGGAGACCTAAAAAAGGAGCCAATGCAATAGTCCATATCTCAGCCCCATTACAGGTCATGATGTATTTGACAAATTTCCGGATGTTATCAAAAATCCTTCTTCCTTCCCGGATGGCCTTCACGATGGTGGCAAAATTGTCATCCAATAGAATCATGTGAGCGGCTTCCTTGCTCACGTCTGTTCCAGTGATCCCCATAGCAACTCCAATTGTACTACTTCGAAGAGAAGGTGCGTCGTTGACACCATCTCCTGTCATGGCAACATAGTTTCCTTTTTTCTGAAGTGCTTTGACGATTTTAAGCTTTTGATCAGGAGATACCCGGGCATAAACAGCAATGGATTCCACCATTTCTTCAAACTCTTGATCCGAAATTTCTCTTAATTCCGCTCCAGTAATGACTTGTCTATGTTCATCAAGAATGCCTACTTTTCGAGCAATCGCCTTGGCTGTTTCAGGATGATCACCGGTAATCATCACAGGAGTAATTCCTGCTGTTTTGCATTCATGAATGGCTTGAATAGCTTCCTCTCGTGGTGGGTCAATCATTCCACAAATCCCGATAAAATCAAGTTCAGATTCTAATGTAGACCAGTCTTTTTTTGGTGGAAGTGATGGGATAAGTTTGCCAGAAAATGCCAAAACACGCTCTCCATTTTTGGCCCATTCCAAACTTGTTTTTTTGATAGTCTGGAGATGAATGGTGGTTTTTAACGTATCATCAATTGCTTCAAAAGCCCCTTTGCAAAGGACAAGAACCTGATCTCCGATTTGATGGAAAGTACTCATTCGTTTCCTGTCCGAATCAAAAGGTAGCTCACCTATCCGTGGAAAGTCCTTTTCCAGTTGATGAAGCTTTTCTTCTCCCAAATCATTTAAAACCCAATTGACCAAAGCCAATTCGGTAGCCTCTCCAACTAGCCCTCCATCTTTTCCCTCTTTCACATCATGGTTGAGTCCCATAGCCAGTTCCAGATTGGAATAGTTTGAAGAAAATGCCGGTAAATCACTAAGCTCCACCTGCTGGACTGTCATTTGATTTTTGGTCAAAGTCCCGGTTTTATCCGTGCAGATAAATGTGATGGAGCCGAGGCTTTCCACTGCTGGGAGTTTTCGGATCAGAGAATTCTTTTTTGCCAATCTGGCTGATCCCAATGAAAGGGCTATGGTGATCAAAGCTGGTAGGGCTTCCGGAATGGCTGCGACAGCAAGGCTAACAGATATCAATAACAAGGGAAGGGGCTCTTCTCCTCTTAAAATGCCCAAACCAAAAATCAACAGACAAATCAGCAAGACCATATAGGAAATAGTCTTGCCAAACCGCTCCATCTTCTCTTGCAATGGAGTCTTGGGTTGCTCTTCCTGAAGTAAGTCTGCAATCTTTCCCAACTGGGTTTCCATTCCTGTTTTGAGGACTATAGCCGTGGCCCGACCATGAGTAGCCAGTGTGCCTTTAAAAACCTGAAAGGAGTTTTCGATTGATATTTCTGAATTGATTTTCTCAGAAAATGTGGTTTTTTCTACTGGAATTGACTCTCCGGTCAAGGATGACTCATCTACTTGCAGAGAAGCTTCCTCTAGCAATTGCATGTCGGCAGGGATCATGCTGCCTGCTTCCAAAAAGACCAAATCTCCCGGGACCAAGAGGTGGGAGGGAATTCTTTTGATTTGACCATTGCGCTTGGTCTGAACCTGGACCTCACTCATTTTTTTGAGTGATTCCATGGCCTTTTCGGCGCGATATTCCTGAATGAATCCCAGAATCGCGTTTAATACAACAATGATCAAAATAATGATCGAGTCAGTCCATTCTCCAGCGACTCCAGAAATCAGTGCTGCTACAAGCAGGACCATGATCATGAAATCTTGAAACTGACCTAGAAAAAGCTTCCACGAAGGTTTTTTGGCTTTTTCTTTCAGGGAATTAGGTCCAAACTCTTCTAATCGTTGTTCAGCCACCTGTTCGGAAAGGCCAGATTTGATTAGATTTTGAATTTCAGATTTGTTGGAAGGAAAAGTAGCCATGAAAAAGTGGGATCTTTTCCTGAAAATAAAAAAAGTCTGGAGAAACATTCTTCTCCAGACCTTTAAATACTTTTAGAAACTGGCTTTCAGGGATAAAACCCAATTCCTTCCTGCTCCAGAAATTCCGGAACTATACGGTCGATAACGTTGATCAGTAATATTTTCTAGACCTGCATTAACTTTCAGAAAGTCAAATAAAGAATAACTTGCTTTCAGATTCAAGGTGTGCCATGCAGGTGCATAATTGTTCCCATTGGAGTCCTTGGCATAGATTTCATCTTTGCCTTTTTCCTCTTCAGGTAGTTTGTCAAAGGATCTTTCTCCTTGATACTGGGCATAAAACTGAACCTGAAGCTTTTTGAAGGCATAAGTAAGTCTTGAAACACCAAAGGTCGGAGCTGCATGTCTTGAAGGACTGGTGGTACCATCGTCTAATTCTTCTTCCCCTCTTTGGAAATTGATGTCAGAATTGAAAGTCAATTTGGATGTCAGCTGAACTTCAATACCTGCCTGCAATCCATAAACTCGCGCCTGAGCTGCATTTTGCATGGCCTGAACCTGACTCAATTCACCTTGATAAAGAATGCTATCCTGTCCGTTGAGTAGATAGTCTCTTCTTACCAAAGCATTGTTTAGAATAGTATAATAACCGGTCAAGTCAAACTTGGCGAAGTTTCCAAACTTCTTGGCAAAGCCTAAATCTAAATTGTAGGCATATTCAGCTTCCAGATCTGGATTTGGGATAGTGACAGCACCTGGCTCAGAATCAAATACTTTTCCCATATCATCTACATTCGGAGCTCTGAAAGCAGTTCCGAAATTCCCGCTAAACACCCAGGTTTCCGAAGGTCTCCAAACTGCTCCCAAGCTCCCAGTCAAAGAAGAATTGGTGGATTTTGCCTCTGAAAAAGGAAAATCATAGAAGCGTGTGTCAAAATCAGCGTTTAAGCCGAAGATATTGTATCTCAAGCCAGCTTTCAAATTGACTTTTTTATTGAAATAGTGCTCCTCATTAATAAATACCCCGAATGAATTCCAAGTGGATTCAGGATATCGAGCAGGACCTTCCTCCATGGTCCCATCTGTGATATCAGTTGTAAAACCGGTTGAATTCACCTTGTTGATTACATATTCAGCTCCATAGATCAAGGTATTGTGGGAATCCAAAACTTTGGTGAAATCAAGGTTTGCAGAAAATGCATCCACCATTTCTTCTTGAGTTGAACGGGTAGGTTTATTTAAACTTCTATCAATTCTACTTTCCTCAAATCGTTGCTGAGCTATGCGAATGCTCATTTGGTCAAACAGTCCATTTTTAGTGAAATGACTGATGCTCAAATTGTTCATCATCCACTTTTGAGGTCCGTAATCCCACTCAGCGTAGCGAGGAAGTCCATCTCTCATGCGGTTATGCCGATCATATCGGCCGTAAGAAGAAGTTTCCGAATAATGGAAGCCATATTGAAAATCCCACTTCTGAGAAGGTTTGAATCGGACTTTCTGCATGAGGTTCAATTGTGAGTATGCCGATGGGACCTGGAGTAAAGGATCGTCCTGAGTCAAAACGACATCTTCAATTCCGATTCTTTGGACATAGACGGATTTGAGATAATCATCAGGTCCATTTTTCCCTTGTCTCAAATCATCGTAATCCCAATAAGAAACGCTGGTGACAGATGCCCATTTTTTCCAGCCCAAATTCAAATCGAAATGTCCGGTTTTCTCTTTGTTAGCTGATGAAAAACGAGTGACAGCATTTCCGCTGACTAATGTTTCATCATCAAGGGAAAGCTTAGGTGTCAAGGTTTTGAAACTCATTACACCACCAATCGCATCGCTTCCATAGATCACTGAGCCAGGGCCGAAAAAGACCTCAGTATGCTCCATGGTAAATGGATCGAGATTGAGTACGTTTTGGATATTTCCTCCTCTGAAAATTGCCGAATTCATTCGAACTCTATCTACTGAATAAAGAAGTCTATTAGTGGCAAAGCCCCTGATCATAGGACTGCCTCCGCCTTGCTGGCTTTTTTGGATGTATACTTTTCCTGAAATACCCAAAAGATCTGCAGCTGTCTGCGGGTTTTGGAATTCAATGGACTTAGGAGAGATCGAGATGATTTTTGAAGGTGTTTCATCTGAATCTCGAGCCCATCTGCTCCCAGAAATCACTACTTCATTCAGATTGAGGTTGGATAGATTCAGTTTCAATATTGGGCCTGCCTCAATTAGTGATGCATAAGAGATTTCAATTGTTTGGTAGCCAAAGCTACTGATAGTGATTTTATCAGAATCGACAAAAGCACTGATGTCCACCTGTCCTTTTGAGTTGCTGATTTCGAAGGCAGGAGGAAATTCGCTACTGACCGTAGCGTCTTTGATTGGTTCGGATGTAGTGGGATCGATCAGTGTGATGGTTTGACCCATGGCACTAAATAGCACGCACAGCATCCCAACCAATACAAGTGCATATTTCATATGGTATTGGTTAAAACGTGTAAATACATCCTGGAATGCAGGATTTTTATAAAACAGGTTTAAACCAAAATGTCAGGAGGTGGGCAGGGATTTCCTAAATAGGGTGATTGATATATTGAATTCCTGATTGAAGAATTCAAATCAAGATCAAAATTGAGTAGGCTTTCTTCTTCGGATGAACTCAGTTGGAAGAATAATAAAAAGTTGATTTTTTGAACTGAAGCATCTTCTTCTTCCTCACCAAATCCCTCTTTAAGTAGTTTGGAGAGAAGGCCTTTCATTTTGGTTTCCTCATGATCGGCATACACTAAATAAGTGATCGAGTCTCCTTCGAGATGGCTTTCTAGGATATCGTACATCTGACCTTGAAATTCAAATTCACGGTCATGCTCCCAGTTTAATTCCGTTTTAGTTTCTTCCAAAGAGAATGTGAGTTCGGTAATTCTTTCGGAAGATTCGATCCCCTCTTTGATTTCCTTTTTTACTTTTTTTTGATGGGTGACCAAGTCCAGTTTCACCCATCCAATTGCCAAAAATAAAGGGGCAATCAGTGCTATCAGTAGTGATATGGACTGGATTCTAAACATTCAAAAGGGTTGATCTAACTTCAATTTCTTAAAAAATATCCGAAGTACAGCCAGAATTATGTTTAGGGAAAAAATGAGGGATGTGAGGTTTTTGATTTCTAGAATTGAGTAGTCAATTCCTTTTGGAAATGGGTATCTATTTTGATGAACAAATCAGGGTTGAAGCAGATTATATTTTTCTTTTTGCAATAATTAATAGTGGAAACTCTCCGTTTAAAAATAAATTCTTGTTAATGAGGGTGATATGTTTATTATTGATGGCGCTTTCGTGAGGAAGTATAAATTCTAATTGCATAGAACCCAAAATTCCAAATTTCTTATGCGCACAGTCCATTGGCTGAAGCTTATTCTCCTACTAGTTTTTTTCCAGTCTTGTCAAGAAAAGTCAAGAGAACCCCTGCCCGAGACAGCTGATAGTCCAGTTCGGTCTCCAGATGAGGAATTGTTACATTTTCAAGTAGATGAAGGGTTTGATATCCAGTTGGTGGCCTCAGAGCCTATGGTAGAATCCCCGGTAATGATCCAATTTGATGAAGATGGTCGGATGTGGGTTGTGGAAATGAGAGGGTATATGACCGATATGGAAGGATCTGAAGAACCTGATCCGATCGGGAGAATCACGATTCTGGAAGATAGAGATGGAGACGGGGTAATGGATCAAAGAACCGTTTATCTGGATAGTTTGGTGATGCCGCGTACAGTGACACCTTTTGGTAGAGGAGCGCTTGTAGTTGCCAATCAGTCCCTTTGGTTAACTGAGGATTCCAAAAATGGAGACTGGATTGCTGATAGTATGATCCTTTTGGACTCAACCTATGCTGCAAGTGCCAACCCCGAGCATACGGATAATGGTATGTTGAGAAATCTGGACAACTGGTATTACAGTGCCAAATCCCGATTGAGATATCGATATGAAAATGGAAAATGGATCCGTGATACGACTGAGTTTCGTGGACAATGGGGAATCTCCCAGGATGATCAGGGTCGGCTTTTATACAATTACAATTGGTCCCAGCTGCATGGGGATTTGGTTCCGCCCAATTCCTTGACAAGAAATTCGAATCATCAACCAAGTACGGGGATTGATCATGGGTTGACTATCGATAGGAAAGTTTATCCGATCAGAAAGACTTTGGCGGTAAACCGAGGTTATATTCCTGGAGTTTTGGATTCCTTGGGAAGGCTTTTGGAATTCACTTCTGCGGGAGGGCCAGTGATGTATCGAAGCAGGCTTTTTCCAGAGGAATATTACGGAAATGTCTTTGTGATGGAAAGTGCAGGGAATTTGGTGAAAAGAAATGTGGTCACTCAGGATGGGGCTACATTGAAAGCTCACGACCCTAATCCAGGTAGGGAATTTATGGCTTCTACGGATGAGCGATTTCGACCTGTCTATGGGGCGGTTGGTCCTGACGGTGCTTTGTATATCGTAGATATGTACCAGGGGATTATTCAACATGAGACCTATATGACTCCTTATTTAACGGAGCAAACCTTGGAAAGACATTTAGAAGCACCAGCTCAGATGGGAAGGATTTGGAGGGTAGCCCCGAAAGGATCCAAACCTCAAAAAGCTGAAAAACTGTCTCAAAAAAGCCCAGAAGATTTGATCATTTTCCTTGGGCATTCTGATGCTTATTATCGAGAGCAAGCCCAGCGATTGATAGTGGAAAAAGGAGGGCAGTCTGTTGCTAAAAGATTAGAAGAAATTGCAATGGATCCAAATTCTGGGGTTTTAGTGAAAACCCATTCCCTATATACCTTGGAAGGTATGGGGTATCTGAGCGCGGGTGTTTTGCTTACCGCCTTAGAAACTCCCAATAAACAGATTCAGGCCCATGTGTTGAGATTGCTGGAACCATTTGCTTCTGATCCAAAAGTGAGGCAGATGCTTGCAGATTTCTACCAGAAGAATAGTGGTACTGATTCTGAAGTTTTGGCCCTGCAAATGGCACTTTCTTCCTATACTTTGGTAGAGGAAGATCAATTTTCGGGATTGACTTCCATTTTCAATAAATATGGAAATCAAGCCTTGTTTAAGGATGCGATTATGAGTGGTTTAGAAAATCGTGAGTATGACTTTTTGGAATATTTGGTTCAAAATTGGGGGGAATCAAATCCAGATAGAGAAATTTTTATTGAAACTCTAACTGCTTCGATTATCAAGAATCAAGAGCCCAATGAAATCCTAAAGCTTTTGGCTTTGATTGAGGAAAATAAGCAGGATTGGAAAGGTGAAATTGCCTTGGCAGGCTTGTCCATTCAAGCTGCAGATTCAGAGAATCTGGGGAAGGTTAAGTTTACTCAAAAACCTGATTTCTTCAAAAAAGAGATTGTTGGACTTGATTCATTTCAGTTGACAAGAGTTCAAAGGCTATTTTCTTGGCCAGGATATTCCCCAGAATCAATGGCTTCAGGATCACACAATTTAGAAGGAAATGCTTTGGAGCTTTTTGCGTCTGGAAGGCAAAAGTTTTTGGCTTCTTGTGCTGGATGTCACGGAAGCAATGGAAAAGGGGTTGATCATATGGGGCCTCCTTTGGTAGGTTCTGAATGGGTGTTGGGAGATGAGCGCCAATTAGCCTTGATTCTATTGCATGGAATAGAAGGGCCGATTACGGTACGAGGAAAAGTGTATGACGAACCTGAGATTTTGCCGGTAATGCCTTCTCACTCGACCATGGATGATGGAAATATCGCTGCGATTTTGACCTATATCCGAAATGAATGGGGAAATCAAGCGGACCCGATCACGAGACAAACTATTGGGGGAATTCGTCATTCCTCACAAGGAAGAGTTTATCCTTGGTCTGTCACTGAATTGGTTGAGCATATGAAAACGCTAAATGAAACCAATCCATGAAAAACTCCAATTGGAATAGCAGAAGAGAATTTGTGAAAAAAGCGAGTCTTGCTGGAATATCCTTAAGTTTTCCATTTCCTGAAATTCCCAATTTCATGAAAGGGTATGAGTTGGGAATAGTAGTTCATTCTTATGGGATGCGTTCCAGTGGGCGATTACAAAGTGCCGAATTTCCGGCTTTTCAGAATGCATTGGACTTTATGAACCATTGCCATGAAATTGGAGCCAGAGGGATACAAACTGTGGTCAATGGCTGGCAAAGTGATTTTAGCAAAAAGGTTAGAGAGGAGAGGGAGCGAAAAGGAATGTATTTGGAGGGAAGCATCGGACTTCCAAAAACAAATGAAGATGTTGCTCGATTTGAAGCTGATATTCTTGCTGCCAAAGAGGCTGGAGCCACAGTGGTTCGTTCGGTTTGTTTGAATGGAAGGCGTTATGAAAATTTCAGTTCTCGGCAGGAGTTTATGGATTTCAAAAAGGGGGCTATTCAATCATTACATCTAGCTGAACCCACAGTCAGAAAACATCAAATCAAGCTGGCTATCGAAAACCATAAGGATTGGAAAGCTGCTGAATTGGCTGAAATTTTAAAGCAATTGGGTTCGGAATGGGTAGGAGCGACGGTAGATTTCGGTAATAATGTATCCCTGATCGAAGATCCCAATGAGGTCATTGAAACTTTAGCTCCTTATGCATTTTCAACCCATATCAAAGACATGGGAGTTCAGGAATATGAGGATGGTTTTCTACTTTCCGAAGTTCCTTTGGGTGAAGGGATTGTGGATTTGAAAAAGGGGATGGATTTGTGTAAAAAATATAATCCTCAGGTTACATTTTCACTGGAAATGATCACTCGTGATCCCTTGAAAGTTCCTTGCTTGACAGATGGCTATTGGGGAACTTTCGATAATCCTAAAGCCCGGGATTTTGCCAGACATTTAGCCATGATCAAAAAGAAAAGCTTTTCTGGTGGATTGCAAAAAACTTCGGGTTTAACTGATTCAGAAAAATTGAATCTTGAGGAAAAAAATGTAGTCCAGTGCATCCAGTGGGCAAATAGCCAATAGATATAATTGAAGAATATTTAAAAGATATAAGATGACTGATTTTAGCAAATTACCCGGAATAGGACTTTTTTCAATGAAAGGCAAAGCAGCCATCATTACCGGTGGTTCCAAAGGATTGGGATTGGCCATGGCCGCAGGATTGGCATCGGCTGGTGCAGATGTCATGTTAGTTGCTAGAAATGAGGAAGAATGCAAACAGGCCGCTACTGAAATTGCTCAGGAATATGGGGTGAAAGCTATCGGTTTTGCAGGAGACGTCACCAAAAGCTCGGATATGGAAGCCATGGCTCAAAAAGCGCTGGATACTTTCGGAAGAATTGATACACTGATCAACTCGGCTGGAATCAATATCAGAGGTGCAATTGATGAAATATCTGAGGAGGATTTCAAAAAAGTGATGGATATCAATGTCAATGGAACTTGGTTGGCCTCCAAAGCGGTGATTCCAACAATGAAGAATCAAAAGAGCGGTGCTATCATCAACTTGGCCAGCACTTTGGGATTGGTTGGTTTGGCTAACAGAACGCCTTATACAGCTAGTAAAGGAGCAATTGTGAATATGACCAAGGCATTGGGTTTGGAGCTTTCCCCTTGGAATATCAATGTGAATGCTATCTGCCCAGGACCATTTTTGACTGAAATGAATGCACCTATTGCAGATACTGAAGAGGGGAAGAAATTCATTGTAGGTGCTACTGCCTTGGGTCGATGGGGAGAGCTGAAAGAAATCCAGGGAGTGGCCATTTTTCTTGCTTCTCCGGCGGCTACTTATTTGGTAGGTTCCATGGTCACGGTAGATGGTGGTTGGACGGCTCGGTAATTTGGAGTGTTCAGTTTAGGTTTTCCAGAAATTGCAAAATATGATCAATGATTAAATCCGGATTGTCTCGGTATTCGTAGCCAGAGATCTCAGGAATTTCTAATTGGATCAGCCTTAAATTCTCACCAATTGCATTTCGGTGCCTTTCCCTGGCTTCTACTAGGGCAGGCAAGATCAGGTCAAAATGAGTTTGATAAACTTCTCTTTGAAATGCGGTGTCCTGGTCCAATCGGAGAAAATATTCCTTTGCTTCCGGATCTTGGATTTCATTGATTATTTCCTTTCGGAAAGACGAGTCCATAGCTACTTTGTCCAAATAATCTTTTAAACCGGAGGGAGGAAAACTGGCTCTTACAGAATCCATTAGTCTTGATCCTGCAAATAATAGGGAAGGTGGGCCAAGCATCATTCCGTGGTTCTCCTTATTAGGTTTAAATGCCAATGTGGCAATGTTTATTTTTGCGGAATCTGAGTGGAGGAAATTGGGCCTGTAAGACCTTCTAGTCAAATTAATGGCGAATTTATCATTGTCTTGAGCATTGGATGCCGGGCCAACTCGGGCAAACATTTCATAAGAATTGGTTGGGTCATCATATAATTCATCTATCGGAAAGCCTCCCAGGCCACTAAAATAAACTAATGCAGCAACTCTCTCTGGGAAATTTTCAGCCAAATAGGTGAGCTCCGAGGTTTGGGATGAATTGCCCATAAAAATGGCTTGATCGATGTTCATTTCATTTGCGAATGCAATAATGTGAATTCCTTGCCCTTCCACAGAGTAATCCCCTTTTTCGGATTTGCCATATCCTGACCTTGTAATGGCGTAAACATGATTATTGCTTGTCAAAAGTGGCCCGAAGTCTTTATAGGTAGTAGCATCCCAACTTTCTGAATGCAATAAAATAATGGGTGCTCCCTCTCCTCCAAAGTCCAAGTAATGAGTCATCAGACCATTTACCTCCACCATGTTTTCAATCGGATATTGGAGTTTCTTCGAATTTGAGCAAGCGGAAACTAGGAATGGAGATGCTAATAGGAAAGACAGGCGAAAAATAAGTCGGTTCATTTTTTTAAGCTTTCAAGTAAAAAAGATACCAATCACAATCAAAGGTTGAAGAATGAAAACTTCGTTGAGATTAATTTTAAGTTATTGATTTTCAGGTGTTAAAATATAGGTATTGATTGAGTTGATTCCAAAATGATGGAATTGATCACAAGGTTTATTTCTCAGTGTTTTTGTTTTTCAAAACATAAGAAACCGTAAAAGGACCTCCATAAATATGGGTTCCACCAGCTACATAGAGGTATTTTGGTTTTCCGTCGATGAGTAAAACTTGAGGTCTTTCAAACTTCGCATATGGCCTGTTTTTGGAGCCATAGTGGACAGCAACTTGGTTCATATCTACCGAGGTGTAATCATTGATTCTGTGGAAGCCCTTTTCGTAGGAATCGAAATGAATTCCATCTTTTGATTTCCAGAGTAAACCACCACCTTCTTCTAAGATTCCATGATTATCGGTTGTTAGAAGAGCAAAATTTCCATCATAAATAAAGGCATACCCATCTTCGATATTTCTGTCATTGGCTGAAACAGGGAAAGGTAACTGAACATAGGGGCCTTCCAGTTTTTCGGCAACAGCCAAACCCATTTTTGCTTTTTCTGATTTGAAATACAAAAAGAAACCTCCGTTTGGATGTTGGAGGAAAGCAGGATTATTAACTCCATTGCTGGCATTGTGAGTCCAATAGTTTTCATTTTCTGAAGGTTTTAAAATTACCCCATCCTCACCTACTTTTTTCCAAGGGCCATAAAGGCTTTCGGATACAGAAAGGCAGATGTACTGATTGGAAGGATGCTTCTCTATGCCATCATTCATAATGTAAAAGAGCGCATATTGGCCTCCAACTTTGTGAATAGCTGGATTGTGAGGAGCAAAGGCTTTTTGATCATCCATTGACTTTATGCCTAATCCTTCAATATCACCCTTTACTGCTATTTCTGAAAAGACAAAAGGTCCTTCGGGTGAATCGGAAACATAATGAGCGATTTCGCTATGAGTCCTCCATCCCGGCTCCACGGTGTTACCTGGCCATCGAGCCACAAAAAGATGTGTTTTACCATCTTCATCCAGAATAGGAGATGATCCCCAAATGGTATATCCCGGTTCTTCGACTGCAACTCCTACAAACTCCCATTGATCTGCAAAAGAGCTTGGTTTTTCCTGCCCAAATAGATGAATTGATAAACTGAAATACAGTCCAAGAGAGAAAAGGAGTCTATTAGAGATCATTAGTATTTGGATTAGAAATTGAAAAATAGACCAATTGACCTAATTATTCAAATCCATTATGAAGGTAATCTCAAAAAAACTGATGTTTTGAGAATAAATTATGCTCCGGCAATTCCAGTTTTTACTTTCCCCGCTCTTTCAAGATTAAGAATCACAAGTCCTTTGGTATTTGTAAAGCTTTCTTTCAAGTTAAAGGCGGCTGAAATTGCTCCATTTTGGAAAAGCTTTTTTCCTTTCCCCAAGGTGATTGGGAAGATTTTCAGTCTCAATTCGTCTACTAGGTCATTCTCCAAGAGTAATTGAATCAATTCCCCACTTCCCCAGACATGTATTGGGAGTCCCTCTGTTTTTTTGAGTTGTTTGATTTCTTCTACACTGTTGATGAAAAAGGTGTTTTGCCAGTCAGAGGAGGTCCGAGAATTTGAAAAAACATATTTAATCCCTTCATTAATTGCAGGCCAGTATTCTCCGTGTTTGGGCCAGTAGGCTTCCCAGATTTCAAAAGTTCTCCTTCCCAATAAATAAGAGGCTGGTTTGAGTTCCTCCATGAGAATTTTATCTGATAATTCATCATCATATCCTGCAGCCCACCCTCCCCATTCGAATCCATTGGACTTGTCTTCCTCAGGTCCACCAGGACCTTGGATCACTCCATCCAAAGTAATCATGGAAATTACTGTGATTTGTCTCATTTTATTAGACTTTGGTTCATGTCAAATCTCGAAAATATAAAGCCTAATTAGGGATCTGATTTCCGTCAATCCGCCGGATGGAATGCGACAAATTTTGCTATGGTAGATATTAATCTCTAAGTTGAAAAAGTACCTCCTCAGAAAATAATGCGGGCTCCCCATCAACTCCGTAGTCTCTTTTAAATCTAGTTGCTAGGTCTGATTTCCAATAAGTATTCATAGAGTCAGAGGAATCCCAGACGAAAATTCCAGAATAATTGCCATTCTCTTCTGGCTTAACGTAATATTTTTGCATGAGTCCCGGAACTAATAGCATTTCTTTTTCTCTTTGAATAGCGGCTTTAACCACAGCTATTTTTTCTAGTGCAGATTTGAATCGGATTGTTTGGATAATCATGGCTTTTGGGTTTTAGTAAAAAAATCACCTTTCGTTTTTAATAAATTTAACTACTAAAAATTGAATTGACTAAGAAAGTCGATTTTAAGTCTTTAAAGTCTCTTTTTATTTTTTCGGCTGAATTTCAATAGTTTCTGTCTTGTGTAATTCTGCAATTAGGCTAAAAATGTCAACCATATCCCAATCAGGAAGCAATAGATTTTGAATGGTATTTAGGTCAAAGGATTCTCCATTATTAAGCCTATGAATGATTAGAGAGAGTTTGGGATGATCCTTAGATTTGATCCTATGACCTCTGGCAAAAAGCAAAAAGCCTCCATCTAGTTGTTTATCATATTGAATAGGAAAGATTGATTTTCCTATTATCAAAAAGTTACCGTTTGGAAGGTGGGCAGAATTGTTGATTTTTGATTTTCTTTTGATTCCTCCATTACTTTTTAAACTTAGAATATGTCTTCGCAATGCGATTTCGAGCTTTTTTTGAAGAGAATCTTGATTTAGATTTTGACTCCATTCGGTAGGTTTACTTGATGATTTTAAAGGACTTTGATAGTTGTTCTGGAGGATAATATTTTCTTCATTCGCTGCCTTCAGTAATTCATTTTCAAATCTATCCATAGGAGGATTGATATAATCCATCACAAAGCTGATCGAAAACTCAGGGGTATCGGCAACATGAAAAACTTGATGAGGAATAAACATTGCATTCCCTGGCTTTAGATTATGGGAAACACTTTCAGGAAGCATTTCATCTATGTTGCGGAATATTTGCGAATTATGCTCAATGACATTGTATTCAGGCTTGTCCCAAGTATAAAATTGCTTTTCGCCTGGTCCTAAATGGAACAATACCCCTTCTTCTCCTACATTTTCTTTATGGATTCCAAAAGGAGTGAATCCATAATTTCCCATGAAAAAGAGGAAGGAAATCCCTTCCAATGGTAAACCAGCTTTTTCTAAAAGCGGCTTAATCAAAATGGCCACTTTTTCAGAAAATTCATTGCTATAGTCTTCCAAATAGTTCAGAATAACTCCAAATTTTTGATCTCCAAAAATTGAATAGGCCCAGTTTTCTAAGGTCTCGTCTTGTTGAGGAAGTTTTGAAGCCATGATTTCTGGGATTTCCTGACGTTGAATATTGTCGATATAGGTTTTTAGTCCCAGATGCAGATCCCCTTTTCTAAGAAATTCTCGGATGATTGATAAGAGAAGGGATTTGAATTCCTCTATTTGATTTTCAGGAATTAGTCCTTCTGCCATTACCGGTCTAGTCAATGAGGAGGATTCATGATATAGCTTTTCCCAGATTTGATTTTTCATTTGGATTTGGAAAGGTGATTTAAAAAATGCCTGCTAATCCCTATAATAGGCAACTTATGTGAATATAAGATTTGGATTTGACTATCCCACAATCAAACTGATTACATAAATGATCAAGATTGCGGCAGTTCCCATAATAAGTGTCCCTAAGCTATGAGATTGATTTCCTTGCTTGATCGTCATACCAGAAAGTTGGGTAACTACCCAAAAGCCGCTGTCATTTGCATGAGAAATCGCCACGGCTCCCGCTCCACATGACAAGGCCGTCAATACCTTCATAGTCTCTGAATCCAGTCCTAAAGGTCCAAGTAATGGCGCGACAATAGAAGCAGTTGTAATCATGGCCACAGTGGTAGATCCTTGAGCAGTTTTTAAAGTGAAGGCTATCAAGAAAGGTAGAAAAATACCCCAATTGGCTTCTTTCATCCCGCTACTGATCATATCACCAATTCCTGAGTTTTGAAGCATTTTTCCAAAGACTGCCCCAGATCCTGTAATGAAAATAACCGGTGCTGCAATCAATAAAGCTTCACCAACCCAGCCAGAGGAGGACAGCATCTTTTTATCAAATTTATGAGGTAAAGTGAAAGAAAGGATAGCTCCTATCAGAAGTGCGATGACTGGAGCTCCTATAAACTCGATTACTTTGATCCAAGATCCTTCTCCCAAAGGTTTGGTGGGATAATTGGCTACAGAAGCTAAAATGATTAGCACCAAAGGAAGTATTATCGGAAGAAATGAGCGGAAAGCTGTCGGATAATGCTTTCTGTTGAGGCTTTCCTCTGAAGTGGATAATTTTGGAGTTAAAGGAATTTTCGAAACGAACTTATTGACAAAAATATAGCCCGGGATCAAGGTCAAAAGAGAAACAATGAAACCAAAGAAAATCATTTGACCTAGGTCAGCACCAAGAATCCCCGCCGTGGCAATCGGTCCAGGAGTAGGAGGAACCAAAGAGTGAGAGCACATAGCTCCTAAAGACAGCGCAATCATAGTTCCTGCATAGGATCGATTACTTTTCAATGCCAAGGACTTGGCAATTGGATTCATCATAATGATAGTAGAATCTCCAAAAACAGGAATAGAAAGGATATAGCCTCCCAACATCATAGTGAGATTTACGGCTTTCTTTCCAATCCAAGAGAGGATTTTTTCTGCGATGACAATAGCTCCGCCGGTTTTTTCCAAAAAAGTCCCCAGCATGACTCCGAGAATAATTAAAAGCCCCACTGAGCCTAAAACTCCTCCGAAACCATCAGAAATTGATTGAAGAATTAATTTAGGAGACATTCCCGATAAAAGTCCATATAAAATAGCGCCTCCAAAAAGAGCCAGAAATGGATGGATGTCAAATTTAACTATGGCCAGCAGGATCATAGCCAGCACAATTAGAATCAGGAAAATAGTCAGCATTTTGGGTTTTTGAGTATTTATAAAAAATTGAAATCCGATAGTGGTTCAATCAATTAGCTAAAAATTACCTAAAAATGCGAAATAAAAAAGAGCTTTAATTCAAGTGGTTAGGAAGAAAGTTTTGTTTTGAAAAGGAGATTGGCTTATTCTTTTATTTCTTGACGGATAAGCATTAAGATTTTTTCAATGTCTTCCTTTAAAGGCAGGTAATGAGATTGATCTGTTCCTTCAGCAGAAAATATAAATAGCAATAATGCGTTCTCGAAGGCAACAGAATTCAAGAGATCCATATTGTTTCGGTTTTCACCTGGACTTCTTTCTTGATTGCTTTCAAGTACTCCAACTTCATTTAAAATTGTTTTTAAGCTGTATTGATCGGATTTAAAAAAGTCTAACAAAGTTTGTCTCTGATCTTCTTGATCTCTTTCCTGCTGCTTAATATCCTCCAATGTTGCCATCCAAGTGGTGAGGGATTGTTTCAATTCCTGGTTGGTGATGTCTTTCAAACTCCCCGAATTGATGATTTCTGTCAAAAGTGAATTATTTGAATTCAAGGATATATCAAAAGCTAAAGCTTGATACAGCAAATTGGAAAATTTCCTTTCAGAAATATTAATAGGCCTTTGATCCATGGCCTGTATGATTTCCTGGGCTCCTTGAATGTTTTTTTGATTGATTTTTATAAGGGTATCGAGCTTCTGTTGTGTGATAAGGAACTCCTTTTCTAAGCCCATGAGGTAGGTTTGTTCCTTTTTACGAAGCTGATAGTATTGGCTGCTATTGTTGATCCAAAGGGCAATAAGAATACCAAGCACAACCAATACAATTTCACCTAAGGCATAGACCAGGTAGTTTTTGATTCGATTTTCTGCGATAAGTTTTTTCTTGATTTTTTTAAAGAAAAGAAACATCTAAGTTTTGAATTCTAGGCTATTAGGAGGTTTAAAATTAATCTGAATATAAGTGAAAGCAGGAAGATTTCAAGATTGAATGTCTGATTTTAAGCTTCTATGAATCTTTCCTGTTTTGTTGACCTCAAGTCGCATCTTTTGTACCTTAAGAAAGGATTGAGACCTCATTAAAAAATGACAAGAGTCATAGTTTTTATCAATCGAAAAAATATTTTTATCTAAAAACTTTTAGGTAAATTGGTTTCAGAAATTAACCTTAACCATTTATAAATAACACAAGATTATGTCAGACAAAGCTTTTGATCACAATGGAAATGGAGACATCAGCAAATGCCCTTTTCATAATGGAACATTAGAGCAGGAAAAAATCAGTGTAGAAGGCACCCAGAATAAAGACTGGTGGCCAAAGCACCTTTCCTTGGATATTTTAAGACAACATTCGTCTTTGGTTGACCCTATGGGCACTGGCTTCGATTATGCCAAAGCTTTTGAAAGTATTGATTACGAAGGTTTGAAAAAGGATCTGACTGATCTGATGACCGACTCTAAAGATTGGTGGCCTGCAGATTTTGGTCATTATGGACCATTCTTTATCCGTATGGCATGGCATAGTGCAGGTACATACCGTCAGCAAGATGGACGAGGTGGTGGAGGTAGAGGTCAGCAAAGATTTGCTCCTTTGAACTCTTGGCCAGACAATGTCAGCTTGGATAAGGCAAGAAGATTGCTTTGGCCGATCAAGCAAAAATATGGCAGCAAGATTTCATGGGCAGATTTGATGATTTTAACAGGAAACGTTGCTTTGGAATCTATGGGTTTCAAGACTTTTGGATTCGGAGGTGGCCGTGCTGATGTCTGGGAAGCTGACAGAGATATCTATTGGGGTGATGAAAAAGAGTGGGTAGGATCTCATAGAAACCCTGAAACATTAGCAAATCCACTCGGTGCAACCGAAATGGGGCTGATTTATGTAAATCCTGAAGGTCCTGACGCGAACCCTGATCCTGTGCTTGCAGCCAAATCTATTAGAAAGACCTTTGGAAACATGGGTATGAATGATGAAGAGACGGTGGCGTTGATCGCTGGGGGGCATACCTTTGGAAAAACTCATGGTGCATCAACAGTTGAAGATCATGTTGGACCAGAGCCAGAGGCGGCTGATTTGGAATTGCAGGGATTCGGTTGGAAAAACAGTTATAAATCAGGTGTTGGGGTAGATGCCATTACATCTGGCCTTGAGGTGACTTGGACTACCAAGCCTACTCAGTGGAGCAATGACTTCTTTACACACTTATTCGAATATGATTGGGAATTGACCAAAAGCCCAGCAGGAGCACATCAGTGGAAACCTAAAAATGGGGCAGGTTCTGGAACAGTTCCTACAGCAGATTTGGGTGGCAAAATTGCACCTTCCATGTTGACTACGGATTTGTCATTGAGGTTTGATCCGGCGTATGAGAAAATCTCCAGAAGATTCTACGAAAACCCAGATGAGTTTGCTGATGCTTTCGCAAGAGCTTGGTTTAAGCTGGTTCACCGTGATATGGGACCTAAATCCAGATATTTGGGACCAGAAGTGCCCGCAGAAGATTTGGTATGGCAAGATCCTCTTCCAACAGCTGATTATGATGCTATCGAGGATCAGGATATTAAGTCTTTGAAATCAAAAATTGCAGCTTCAGGGCTTTCTGTTTCTGAATTGGTCACTACAGCTTGGGCTTCTGCTTCTACATTCAGAGGTTCTGATAAAAGAGGTGGAGCAAACGGTGCAAGAATCCGATTGGCCCCTCAGAAATTCTGGGAAGTAAATAATCCGACTCAATTGAGCAAAGTATTGGACACCTTGGAGCAAATCCAATCTGAGTACAATGCAAATCAATCAGGTAAAAAAGTTTCTTTGGCAGACTTAATAGTATTGGCAGGAAATGTAGGTGTGGAAACAGCTGCGAAGAATGCTGGTGTAGATGTGACTGTTGGATTTACCAAAGGTCGAGTAGATGCTACTCAAGAGCAAACAGATGTAGAATTGTTTGGTTTCTTGGAGCCAGTAGCTGATGGATTCAGAAACTATCTAAAAGGAAAAACTACAGCTTCTACCGAAAGTCTTTTGATCGACAAAGCACAATTGCTTACTCTATCTCCGCCAGAAATGACGGTGTTAGTTGGTGGCATGAGAGCGATGGGCGCGAATTTCAATGGCTCTAAATCAGGTGTGTTGACCGAGACTCCAGGATCATTGACCAATGATTTCTTTACCAATCTATTGGACATGGGAACTGTTTGGAGTGCCACCGATGAGACCAAAGAATACTTCGAAGGTAAAGACCGAGAAACCGGAGCCTTGAAATGGACAGGAACTAGAGTTGATTTAGTATTCGGCTCTCATCCAGAACTTAGATCTTATGCAGAAGTTTATGCGAGTTCAGACTCCAAGGAAAAATTCGTGAAGGATTTCGTGAAAGCCTGGGAGAAAGTGATGAACCTAGATCGTTTTGATCTAGCTTAAATAATCAGTTTAGAATATACCTTAAAGGCCCCGAAGCAATTCGGGGCTTTTTTCGTTTACATCATCGCTCCTATAGCTCCTCCAATCATTGCAAAAACAAAAATCAAGACATACAATCCAATGGATACTATGCAGAAAACCCCCATGAATTTGTAAAGTGATTTTTGATTTTCAAGTGCAGATGCCAAGACATCGGAATCTCTTTGGATAATTGCTTTTTTGATTTTGTCAGAGAAGCGATACAAGTACAAGGATGGGAAGAAATAAACCAGACCAATTAAGGCGTAGAATAAGCCCATAAAGATGCCCATTCCACCACTGAATGGATTGTTGCTAAATTCACTTCCTAAGGAAGAGAAAATTGATCCGGCAAATAATCCGACCAGAACCATTAAGCCTGTTCCGATAAATCCCAAAATCGCCAAGAAATTTCCCCATCTTCCTGTTTCGGCCAGTAGTGGGAGAGAAGTGTCTGGAATTGTTAATGATGGTTTTTTGAATGGTGTTTCTTCCTGAAAGGTGTTATTCTCTTCCATAGTTTGATTGACAAGTTTATTGAAAAATGATTAGTTGCCAATAAAGATATTTTAAGTGTAATGCTAAATACCTTCTAAAAAAAATCTGTCTTATTGCTTGTAAAAAGTAAATTGTTGATCAAATATTATTTTTAGGTCTTCTCCATCTTTTTCAAGAGTAACCTCAGCTCCCGAGGATAGATCGAAATAGTTGTCTTGGGTCAAAGCGCTTAAAATATTGATTTCGCCATTGTTTGGATCTGTCACCTGGAATTTACCATCAATGATTTCTACCTCGATGTAATAGTCTCCAATGCCAGAAACTTGCTGATCCAACAAATATGTGCCCAGATATTCCTGAATATGCTCTTTGGGCAATGGGATGGTTTCTATTACTTTCTGCTCGTCAATCCCCCAATCATAATAAGTAGAAATCGATCTTAAGATTTCTGCCATAAGGTTTACTCCCTGATCTGCATTGGTCATGATGATGACTGCCTCACCGCTATTGGCAAAGGCAACCATATTATTTGAAAAGCCCGCGTTCTTTCCTCCATGCCGGAAAAGTAAGGATTCTCCCTCTCCAGTCAATCCTGGGCCTAAACCCCAATCGTTTAAATGCTTGCTGAGCATTGCCTCTACAGTTTCTTGCTTCAAGACCCCATCTATTTTACCTGCTTTGATGTTTTGGATTTCTATGCAATATTTTGCCAAATCGGAAGGTGTTGTCCAAAGTCCTGCAGCTGCCTGTTCCGGGTAATTATGCCATTTTCCTTCAATGATTTCGCCTTGTCGATTGTAAGCTGCGCTTGCATTTGATTGCCATTTTTCTCCCAAAGGCTGCTGGTATGTGCTGTTTGTCATACCCATCGGCTTCAAAATCTGCTCCTCCAAGAACACTTCTAAAGGCCGTCCAGAAATATCCTCGACTACTTTTTCCATGATCGTATATCCGCCTCCAGAATACCTCCATATGCTTCCCGGAATCGTGTCTACTAAGACTATTGGAGTATTTCCTTCTCCTTGAAGCACTTCGATGACAGAGGGGAATGTATCATTTTGTGAATAGCCCGGGAAACCGTGGACGGTGGTTCCTGCTGAATGGGTCAATAGCCTTCTCACAGTGACTTTTTGCTCTGAAGTAAATTCATTTTCAGGAACTTGGTATCCTTGCAGATAGTCATTTACATTTTGATCCAAATCCAATTTTCCTTGCTCCATGAGTTTTAAAGCTCCCAAAGCCGCCACCGGTTTACTGATCGACCCAGCTTGAAAAAGGGTTGTTGGATTGACTTCTAATCCTGTTTCCGTATCCGCTATCCCATAGCCTTTTGCCCATTTGGTTTCACCATTTTGCACCACAGCTATACTGACACCCGGAACATGGTAAAAGTCCATTCTATCATAAATATTAAAAGATGAAATGGAATCTGAAGAAGATCGATAAGGTGTTAATAATCCATTCTCAATTTGAATAATCTCCTCTCCCAATGTGGCTTCGGACTGCTTTTGGCAAGAACTAATAATCATCAGGGAAATGAGGAGAAGGATTTCTGGTTTTTTCATACTAAGGTAGAATCTAGTCTGAATTTAAGAAAAATGAGGAAGGTTCTTATTCAAACCTTATTTTTCAGCTTTTCCGATTTTGTACTCTTTCTTCAAGTCTTCCAATTTCTGATCCAGTGATTGGGTAAATTCCGGACCGTAATATTTGGCTACCTTTTTCCCTTGTTCGAATGCATGAATAGCATCCTCAGTTTTTCCTATTTGATAATAGATATCTCCCATATGATTCCAGCCATAGGCGAAATAGGGATCGAGTTTTACTGCCTTATTGAGGCAGGCAATGGCTTTTTCAGTATTTCCGCTTTCAAACCAAGCTTCCGCATAGGAATCATAAGCGCTGGGATTTAAGGAGTCTTTTTGCAGGAAAGTTTCAAATGCCTGAATCGCTTCTTCCTTTTGATTGAGTTTCAGACAGGCATAGCCCATGTGATTGTATGCAGGAAAGTATTCTTTATTTCTTTGAAGCAGGTCAATCAAAGTACTTTTTCCCTCCTCAGCCCGATCCATGGCTATCAAGGTCATAGCCAAGAGATGACTTCCAAATTGATTTTCTGGGTCCTTTATCAGGAATTCCTTGATATTGCTTTCACATCCCCAGTAATCTCCACTGGCAAAGCTGCATAAGGCCAGTGTAATTGAATTATTAGGATCTGATTCGTCGGTTAGAGTCAGAGCCCTTTCGATATGAAGACTCGGGTCTTTGTAAAGCATAAAATCGACCAGTGCCATATATGCATGGGTCAATGCATGGTCTTCTTTTACCTGAATTAATTGATCAAAAAGCGTGGATGCTTTTTCATAGTAGGTACGATGAAATGACATCCTTGCATCCAAAAGACTTTGCTCGAAATCAGGCTTCGTTTTTTGAGATTGGCAAATCCCTTCTTTTGCTAGAAATACCAATAGCCCAAATACTAAAAATAGTTTAAATTGTAAATGTTTACTCATACGCATTTAGGAAAACTGAAAAAATGTAACTCATTGAAGATAAGTTTGTTTTGGGGTATATACAATACCTTCTAGCCAAATTTCAATTAAAGGTTATTTCCATTCAAAATCATACCCTCTTTGATTGTTTTCAAATAAGTTACAGCCTTGCCATCTTCACCAACTTCAACAACACGGTAAGAGGGGAAAGGGTTTCCCCAAGAGCCCCCGAAGTGACCTGACCAAAGGAAAGGTTTCTTTTTGTAAAGCATAATGCCATCCACATCATGATCATGTCCATGGAATGTAGCACGAACGTTAGGGTAGGAGGCTAGCAAATCCAAAAATGGCCTGCAATCTATCCCATGTCTGGTCCAGTCATTTTGGGAAATATGTACGAAAACAAAAACATGGGGAAGACTTGAAAACTCCTCCAATTTCTGTTGAGCAATGTCCATGTCGACGCAAAGATATTCTCCTTTAGTGTTGGAGCAATTGAGCAGAACTACACCAAACTCATCTTTGACCTGAAAGGAATGATTTACGGGATACCCCACAGTCTCTAGGAAAGCCGCATCTGTCATATGATCGTGATTTCCTCGAGTCATATAAAAAGGAGCTTTGAACTGCTCAAAAACACCTTTTACCTCAGGAATCAAATCTGCATTGTCATGAGTCAAATCCCCGTTGATGACTACGAAATCCACATCTTTTTCCTGATTGATGGCCTCTATCAAGTTTCTATGCGATGAATGAAAGTCTGTGTCTGGTTGTCCCCAGTGCCCGTCTGAAGCAGTGATAAATTTAAGTTTGGTGGTTTTGGGAAAATCCATTTTCCCATAAAGCATAAAAGGCATAGTCATTAAAGATGAACTCAATAATGTGATTTTCTGTAGAAAGGGTCTGCGCTGCATAGTTGAAAATTTGGCTGAGAATGGAAATTACATATTCTCAGCCAAAGACATGTTAATTAAAGGTCAAGCTTTCCTTTTAATTTCTTCAATCTAAAACCCAGCATTACATGGAAGAATCCTATTATTAGCATGACCATTCCAGTTAGGACAACCAATGTCATTCCGGCAAATATTGGGTTCCAAATCATGATAAATGAGAATATCATTCCCAGGATACCAAATGCCATCATCCATCCCCATTCTTTTATTCCATAGCTTTTCATATCCAAGGCAATACCGATCCCAGCGACTGAGCGAAACATAAATAGAAAACCAATGATAAATGGAATGGTAACCATAGAGATTTCTGGATGGATCATTAGAATAATTCCTGTGACGAATGTCAGAATGCCTAAAGCTAGCATCCAACCCCAATTGTCAAGTTCGTCCTTGTTAGAAAATGAGAAGATGATGTCAGAGAGTCCCGAGATGAAAAAGGAAATACTAAATAAGATAGCTAAAGAAAGGTAGGCTGCTCCAGGAGACATGAAGGTGTACACACCTACAGCAATAAATAGGATTCCAATTAGCAACTGTAAATACCAGTTTTTAATGGAGCTTTTGATTGTTTTTAAAATTTCATTTGGCATGGTGAAAGAATTTAAGTGATAGGGAAAAGAAGGTAATTAAGGAATATAAAAGTTGGTTGACTAAAAATTACGCACAATGAGGGAGAGAACAAACAAAAATTCTCTTTTAGTTTGATAGAAAGGAGTTTTGATTCAATTCAAACCTTTGAATAAGTTTCTCAACTAGTAACTTTAATCAAGGGAATTTGAGATACCATTTTTATAAGGCAATCACACTTTTTCTCCTTCTTATTGGTTGTACTTTTGGCATGGCCCAAAAGTACGAAAAGGCCTAGTCGCAGCTAAGCTTCCACCGCACAAAGCCTACCCGCACCCCGCGGCTGCGACCTCCCTGCGCACCACCAATTTTGAGTTATGTGCAAATTTTGAAATGATTTAGATTTTGGATGTTGGAAAAAGATTAAGACTCCAAAACCCCAAATCTCTTGATTTGCTAAAATCAATCCTTCTAAAACTGCAAAAAGAAAGGTCCAAGCCTTCCGACTTGGACCTTATTAAAGAAAGGCTAAAAACTTTATTCTTTCGTAGTTTCTATTACACCACGGAAGTAGCCTAGAGATTCAGCAATTCCCATAAACGGATTATCCATATTTCGCTCGTGTTCGAGACTACAAACGCCAGTGTAACCTACTTTTCTGATCATGCTTACCATGGCAGGGAAATCAATTATTCCACGTCCTACTTCAAGAGAATAGCCCAATTTGGTTGGTCCGGTCACGTCCTTGA
Organism: Algoriphagus sp. PAP.12; assembly: GCF_026652115.1. Lineage (GTDB taxonomy): Bacteria > Bacteroidota > Bacteroidia > Cytophagales > Cyclobacteriaceae > Algoriphagus. The sequence goes on from NZ_JAPPSQ010000006.1 coordinate 60,420, forward strand.
TGTGCATGTCAAACACGCGGCTGTGATATTTTTCCATATCTGCCACAGGATCTTTTCCATTTCTGGTATCGTGTCCTATGTCTAAGCACATTCCCATTCGAGGATCCAAATCTTTGGTATGATTCCAAACATCGTCAGCATCTTGGTAGATTGCGATATCTGGGCCATGCAAATGGATCGCAAACTTGAAGTCATATTCTTTTACCTTCTCATTGACATAAGGAAGCAGCTCCACATTAGGCACTCCCACAATCAGCTTTACACCGACTCTTTTTGCATAGTCAAAAGCTCTGTCAACTTCCTCCTGGGTTTTCATGTAAATAGGTCCAACAGCATATCCCGTCACATCATGAGCTTTTAGCTTTTCATGAAAAGCTGCAATTTCAGCATCGGTGCTATTCATTGGCAAATGAAAATCTTTGATGCATAAGTAATGCACGTCCAAGGCTTTCAATGTTTCTAGTGCCTTGCCGAGCTCAAATCTCGCAAAGGTGTAACCAGCAATCCCAACTTTGAATGTTTCACCTGTTTCTGGCGGAAGCTGTGGTCCGGGTCTGGTTTCCTGAGCCTTGCAAACAATCAGAGAAAAGACTAATAAAAGGGTCAATAAGGTTGATTTCATGTTTTTATTTTTGGAATTCTTGATTTCAATTTAGCAAAAGCAAAGCAAAGAGAAGTTATTGCCTTTGCCAAATACTGCGGAATCGTTTGCTTTGATTAGAGCGGGCCCACCATGATCCGTGTACCCATGGATCGTTTTAATTGAATTTTCAAAACCGCTTAATTGAGACACATACAACTATTATTTTTGAATTTCGGACATTGAATGCTTAAACTTGCCGGCCCAAAAAACTCAATTACCGATATGAAAACCATGTGGATCACCCCCGAGGGACTGGAAAAGCTGAAGGAAGAACTGGATCATCTCTGGAAGGTAGAGCGTCCAGAAACAACCCAAAAAGTGGCTTGGGCGGCAAGCCTAGGCGATCGTTCGGAAAATGCCGACTACCATTACAATAAAAAGCGCCTGAGGGAAATAGACAAGAGGGTGCACTATCTGCGAAAATGTGTCGATGATCTGAAAGTGATTTCCTATGCTCCTTTTCAGGAAGGAAAAGTCATGTTTGGAGCTTGGGTAGAGATCGAAAATGCCAAGGGACATAAAATTCGCCTTCGCGTTGTGGGAGGGGAGGAGATAATTCAACGGAGAGATTATATCTCCATCGATTCACCGATGGCTCAGGCCTTGCTGAAGAAGGAAGTAGGTGAGGAGGCTATCGTCCAAACCCCCAACGGGCTAATGACTTGGAAGATCAGGAATATCGAGTACAAGAAATAGGGGGAGGACAAGGCTATGGATTAAGGTGTTGTCGGCATGATCCTCAGGGAAATAACTGAATTCCTCCCAGGATCATCTCGCGGGTTTTCTTTTTATAAAGAATTGTTTTTCAAAAACGCCTACTGGGGAAATAGGTAGGTTATTTGTAACCTTTAAGGAGCCAAATAAAAAGTATCAATAATTTTCTTCGTCAATTTCTTCATCAGGTTCAAATCCCTTTTCCTCACTATATTTCAACGACAGTTGATACAATTGATCTGGGTCCAATTTATCAAGATTGGAATATTCCAAAGCACCAGGATATGCTTTCTTTATCATTTCAAAATGATGTAAAAGTAATTGAATCAGGGAATTGTTAAAATCGTATCCAGTAGGTTCCGAAATTTTCATCTCTTCATAATATTCTGATGAAATATCTTCACCATCTAACATTTTATCATTTCCCTCTTCGTAAATATATTTTTTTCTGTTTCTAAGATTCTCTTTGGTGGTTTTAAGATGTTGGTCCAAGCCTTTAAGGTCGAGAAGACCCATAATGGCTTTCTGAATTTCCTTTTGGGGAAATGTGATATTCCCGTCCGTCTGTTGGTCTAAAAAATCAAGCAGGATACCCCGGTAACTTCCCTCTCTAGCTGCATTTACGTTTCCAACGAACAAGCTTGCTCCCGGGGTGAGGTTTTGGAGATTGAGAATATGATTAATCGCCTCCTGCATTATAAGCAGCTGTTCCCAAGGGCTGTACAGCGTTATTTCATCCATGCTCATATCCTCCTGAGACGATTGGTCTTCTTGCATATCAACCATTTCAACACTATTTTCCTCATCTTTCTGCCCTTGAACATCAAAATTCAAATCTTCTTCGATCATTGTTTCACCAGATTGACTTTGGTCATTTACCTGCAGGTCTTCATAATATCTATTCATTTCCGTCAGCTCGATAAGCAGTTCTTGGCTACGAGCAAATTCACCTAAAGCAAATTGTATCCGGTGAATTTGTTTTTCATCGGCTTGAAATAATGATGACATCTTCTTTAGGTCATCATAGGCTTTCTCGGAAATATCCCAGATCTTTTCAGTAGCCATTGGAAGTGATAAGCCAACCAACTCTGAGTAAAATACATCCGTAAGCACTGTCCAAGCGGTGGTATGGGCACCCATGGTGTTACTGTAAGGAGAAGTGCCCCTCCCACCGAATTTGATTTCTTTAATTATGTTGTTTTCATCAACGGAAATAGCTGTGGTCAAGTAACGCTTCCCTTCCTTTTGAGCACGTTTACCTCTTTTCTGAGATTTTTTCTGTTCTTGCCCTCCATTTATTGTTTCCTCAGCCTTTATATTTACATTTTGATGCAAATTTTTTCCCAACTCACTGATGCCATCCTGCTGATCCAGTAGTTTCATTGTGTTGGGATATAGTGAAAAGAGGGTTCTAATGTGTTGCATGACCAGCATGTTACGCTTGAATTCAAAGGATAATTCGTCATGAACTCCGGGTGCAATCTTGTTCAATTCTTCTTGATTATTTAGCAAACAGACCACGGCAGCTGATCGTGCGTCAAACAAGCCTATAGCAGCCTTAATTACACTTTCGTAATTAAAATCCCCATCCTTTTCAGATTTAATAAGAGCGTTGGCTGATTCTCCTTTTCCTTTTCCAGCCAAGGCAGCACCAATTGCTTTAGTATTGATGGTACTCAGGGGTACCAGTTCGCGTGCTTCCAGGTAAGCATCCACCCAACCCTGCATGTGGGTAACAAGCTCCGCAGAAAACTCGTATTCGTCTTCATTTTCCACAGGATTATTGAAAATGCCAGCCTGGTTTTGTTGTTTCGATTTGCGAAATCTTCGAAAATCATCGACGTAACCATGTACTATTTCCAGTGCTTTGTTGAGTTTTGTTTTATGTTCCTCAGGCAAATTATCCCGTAGTTCTATTCCGGGGAGCTGATAAAGTTGGTGTACTAATTTGGCCAATAGAGTGGAGGCATCAACTATGCTTTTTCCCGTAAGTTGATTTTCAAGTCCCGAAGCTATCGCAGTGAAGGCAGTGGTATGATCGCCCATACTTCCTGAAAAAGTATTAGGTGGTCGGCCGACAATTGCAATTCCTCCAATTTTTCCATCTTCAGCGTCCGGTAAAATTTGTGTTGTGACACGCTGTATAACTGCTCTAGAAATAGAAGTGCCTGTTGGTTTCAATTGAATAGCTGAAGATGAGCCTCCGACCCTATTTCCTTTTAAAGAATTGTTTTTGTCCAAGCCTAAAGCTTTTTCCCCCATTAAATCCGCCTCCTTCTCCAACCCAGCATCTTCATTCACATTTATCTTACCCTTCAACTGCATGGTAGGTTTTACTATTCCTTGCTTTTGCTGTACAACATGCCAAGCTTCATGAGGTAAATGTTTTTCCTGTCCGGATGCAAGATGTATATCAGTTCCTTTTGCAAAAGCGTATGCTTGTAGTTGAGCTGGTTTATTAGAGTTGTAATGAACTTTTACATCATCCATGGAGAAACCCGAAAGGTTTTCTATTCCAGATTTCAAATTGTCGGGTAAACCCGTATTATTTTCTTTTTTCTGTATAAGTTTTGGTTGATGGGCAGAATGGTAGTCAGCCATTTCTTGTAATTGAGCTACTTGTTTGGCTTGTGGGCTGTTTTTTGCTATCTCTTGAATTTTTCTTTGTGCAAGAGCCTCAGGTCTATTATCAACAAACTGAAAAGTAGACTCACCGCTAATTTGCTTTTGAGAAACATCATTTGCAACCGATTGACTTTTGTTGTCCTGTGTAGTGTCAGCGTGAGTATTCATATTTTCTACTTTTCAAGGTTTGGTCAATTGCCAATAACTTGTTAATTATTATACTCGTTTGTCATTATCCATGTCCAAATTCATTCAGTATATATACCTTTGAAGGATTTATTTTTTAATGATCATCATGTGGAGATCATCATCTTTTAGAGCTTTTTTGACTTATAAAAGTAATTCTCGGAAAGTATAGGGACATTAGCTTTTCTTGATTTATGACCCAATAATTCTTGAATATCTTAAGTCGGTCCTGCTCTAAAAAGATGAGCTCCAAAGCTATTATTGAGCTAATTACCAAAAGCAAAATCCACTAGAACTTTTGCATTTTTTTCAAATACCTCAATTCTGATAAAAATGGTTTTTATTGGGTCTGAACAAAATGTAGTTTAATATATTAAAAATTAATGATAAAAATCTCCCTCTACCTTGGTCTACACCTTGGATGCTGTCCTGACTAATCAATTTTCCTTTGCCAAGGTCTGTTTCTTCACGGACCATAGCCAAGAAAGGAGTAATTAAACATCACACTATCCCCAGATAAACTGAATCTGACAATTCCCTTTTTTTAGTCCAGGGATTTGCTTGGCTAAAGGCGATCCAGGCATGCCATTTCTTGTCGGATGTAAAATTTGGAACAGGAAGGATATGGCTTCCTTTTTCTCTGATATTCCCGAAAAATTCCCATACAGAACCGCTAAGAATTCCATCTATCGCTAGGAGGAAGACAAAAACTGGATCATTAGGGCTTGCTGAAGCCTGCCAGGAATTATCTTCCCAAGAGAATTTAACTCCTTCAGGTACCCGTTCCACTTTAGGTTCTTGAGGCCCTAGAAGATTTCCCCTACTCACTTTTACCAAACTGATATCCAGTACTTTTGAAGCAGCATTGGCTTCAAACTTAAAGGAGTTTTTCATAGTATAGGACACGGCCGCATGATAGGCTTTTCTAGCGCCATCCTCATAGTTTTGATAGCCAAAACGTAGAATTAGGAGTGATGTTTTTCAGGAATCTATGGGTTTGGGTATTGACCGACTGCGAGTGGCGATTTCTTTCGGAGGTTTTTGCTTTGGTAGCCTTGCTTTGTTTTCCGGGCTTTTTACGGATATAGGTTTTTCCTCCTACTTTATAAATGACCAGTTCTCCTATACTTCCTGATACTCCTTCCAAAAATGAACTTATCACTCTAGCCATTCTCCTAATATTTGGTTTACAGAGGAATATAGTTCATTTCGATGTAACTATAAAATAAATCAAATAAAAATTTAATTAATGCTAATGATTGTTCATTGTTTGAGCAATCAATTATTGTTTAATGATTGCATTTTGATTGATTTTGGATTTGTCATGGTATGGATTGAATCCACCTGATGATACCTAGATCTGCATATGGTAGTGGAGCATGGATGAATAGAAGCTAACTTTATCAGGATAGGGAAAGAAGGGGTTTCTGGAATCAATATTCTTCCAGAACCGACAAATGATCTTGTCATGAGTTTTTTTCAAACCATCGCTTATACCAATTTTCTATAAACATGTGCTTGTTTTTTCAGAAAAGCTCTTGGTTAAAAACTGGTAACTCCCTGGATGGCTGAATAGCTAGCCTTCGACATAAAACCCTTTAGGATTTGTGCCGGTTTTACTTGGAGAATGGCAAATAGTAAGCGGATATTCTACTTTCCGATCAATTTTTCCAATCGTTGCATCATCTCCTCCTTTTCCTTGAGCATGCGCTCGTATAGGGCAATTTTCTCCTCGTGAAGTTGTATGATTTTATCAATAGGGTGGAAGTACAGTTATCATTTTTCTGATAACCTATTGATCCATTATGGAAAGTATTTGAAATAATATTTACGGCTTGTTCCTCTTCGAAATTTTGGAAAGCCTCTACAGGAAGTTTCAATACTTCAGCAATTTGGCTTAACAGGCTAGCTTCTATTTCTTCTTTCTGTTCCAAAAGAGAGGTTTTCTTTTGATTCCAGTCTTCACCCAGTTCAAAGGCTAATGCTTCCTGTTTGATACCCAGCATTTCACGAAAGCGTTTGATATTTCTGCCTTGGGAAATTTGTTGGCTGGGCTTTAGCCCAAATCTTTCATTTACAAATTGGGATAAAGCCCATCTAGGCGTAGACTCTGGCGCTGGATGAAGTTTGAAAATCACCCTAAACTTTACAATCTACGAAGATGGTCAGGATTCAATTGGTTTAAACACTCCAGGAAGATGTTTTTTTCTAAGCATAATTCAGCTTCACTCAAAGGGTATTATGAATTGCAAATTCAAGAAATAAAAAAGCGTAGTAGCAGACTACGCTTAGTGGGGCAGGTTGTGGGCTTATTGCTCATGGCCGTCTATTCGATTGGCAACCGTAATTTTATTGTCCTGCCATCCTTTGGGAAGATGCAGGTTCATTCCCGTTTCATTTTCAACATCTATTAATTCATTTCTTAGGTCAATGCTCCTTAATCCAATATTCGCTCTATTTTTATTGATTGTTTCAAGAACTATATCGTCTGGAATGGCTCCAAGAAAGCCATATGATGTTAATTCATGGTCGTTTAAAGCAGCAATTCGCCAGTCTTCTATTTGTGCTAATTCATAGGGTGATATTTCACCTTGTTTCAATGCATTCAATAATTTCGGCCTTAAATGATCATATATCGTGTCTTTCGAATTGTAATTCTCTGATATTGAATTATGATGACTTAAAATCACTGAGCCCCATAAATTATTCCCAATAAGTCGTTCACCAGGATAACCAAATTCATCTATAATATGCCCTAGTTCCTCTAACTGATGCTCGCTATGGGGAGCAAATTTTTTTTCAGAATATCTCCTTTTAGCCTTTTGTCCTATTCTAATAAATGCTCCAAGTGCCTTTTTCTGATCCTTCTTAAACATTTCATGGACTTGTTCTTTAATCTGAAGATTTAGTCTTGATAGGTAGATGTTGTGAAGGGAATCATATGCAGACATTATTCTAGCCCATTCCGGTTGTTCCCTTAAAGATCGCAAGTTGTTATTTTTGTCGATGCTTTCTAGCGTCCAACCAGCCTTGATACCCAGCTTGGTGAATTTCATCCCCGATTTATAATCTTTTTCGAATGCACTGAGTTCAGTAGCAACTTTGAGGTCTCTTAGAAACAAGAAATCAAACTGTTTAAAGAGAGAATCAAATAGGTTAATTGCAGAACTGTATTTTCCTTTGACAATAAGTTGTTCGCACTCAATTACCTTCGAGTGGTATTTCAGGTAGTTTTCTTGGGCATGGCTCTTAGTAGAAACCAAAAGGCAGCCTATAAGCAAAATGGATACGGAAAATTTCTTCATCAAATAAAAGATCCATTTTTAGCGTAAATGGTTGGAAACGATTGGTACATGTTGTCGGGGCGGATTTCGGGGGGCGTTCCTGTCCGATGGACATGGAATTGCGAAACGAGAATTCGCAGTTGGCAAACCACCAAACCCCGACCTACAATATGTACTGTTGTTACCACACGTTTATTCGACCGTTTGAAAGTCCTGATTTATAAGTCGATACCCGTAGTATTCGTTGGGTCTGGAGTTCGGGTTGGAATGAAAATCTATAAAAGGATCACTACAATGAGGGCATCTGAAGGAGTTGAAATACCGATAGGTTCCATTTCCAGTTGTTGGACTCGGTAATTGTTCCTCAATCTCTTTCAGTTGGCGTTCGCTTATCGACTCTTGGAGTTGAGTTGGCAAGTTCGGAATCTTTGAATATTTGATGACAAGGGTTTGTTTGCTATCACTTGAATAGAAATATTGCGATTCGGAAAATCCAGCATGGAAGTGTTGTAAAGTGAAGCTTCTGTTGCAGTAATCGCAAATGCAAACGGTTCGAACTCCAGAAGGTGTTACTGTTCCTGAAAAATGTAACCCTCTTACGAAAAGTCCTTGACCTTTTAATTTATGATTTTCTTGTTCGTTCGAGTTCAAAAAGAACGGCTGAAATCGTATAGCTTCATAATCATCAGATTTCCAATCAGGATGTTCGTTTGGGTACCTAGAAATGATGCCATCAATCATGACAGACTCATTATCAAGTATTCGGATCGAGCTATGCAAAAATTGACCTGTTAGGTCGGGGTTAGACGACAAAGGTTCGATGTTGAATGTTCGCAAAAGTTGCTTGTTCTCGAATACTCTTAGAGTTGGTTGGCTATTTTCAAAATGAAAAACATGTTCCTTTTCAGTTGCGGAGTTCAGAAGTCCAGAGTGGATGTGAATGTCAGTTTCAGTTATCTTAATCTTTCGTTTAAGCATTCTCTCTGCGAGTTGTGGTTATGTGTGGCAACGTCCCGTGTATGGTGTCGTAGCATCCCGCAGGGTGCTATGCACTATAGTTCCGATGACATAATCAGGTTCGTTTGAAGAACAGAACCAAAAAGAGATTTATCATGGAATACCGATTTTCTCCTAAGTTATTCATTGGTATTGATGTGCACAAACGCCAGTGGAGCGTTTGCATCTTTACTACCAATTGCCATCATAAAACCATCAGTAAGACCCCTGATCCCAAAGCCTTGGAGTCCAATTTGGATCTATTGTGATCTAAAATCTTTCGGAGGTACTTTATTTTTATTAAGAAAGCGCTTAACATAAACGTCCAGGATCTGATTGCATAAAAGCATAGTGGTTTATGAATTCCAAATTCAAGTAAATAGGAAAGCGTAGTCGCAGAAACGCTTAGAAAGGCACCTATAGTGATGGAGGAGGTGGGGGTGGTGGAGTTGCTTCTCCTTCTAAATCTACAGCAATATTATTTTTCAACTTATTTAGATTCTCTTCAATATAGGCCAGATTTTCATATCCGGTCTTTTTGGCGAGCTCATAAGCTCTAGTATAAATTTCCACTGCTTCATCTGTTCGACCATCAACAATCAAAGCCTCTGCATAACTGTCATAAGCATTGACTGACATAGGATAGTAAACCATAGCTAATTCAAAAGCATTGAGGGCATCATTCACTTTATCCTCTCTCAGGAAATTGTATCCCACAGCATTCAAATAAAATTCTTCTGGCTTGTACGTTTCACCAATCAGGTTGCTGTATTGTTCGTAATGTTCCAAGGAAGCTTTTATATAACCCTCTTTGAGAATGTTAGATTGGTAGGATTCCATCAGCAACTCTATTTCTGAAAGATCAATTTTGTCGGGAGAAGATTCTTTTGAAAAATATAGATGCTTATACATCTGTAAGTTGCCTGAGGATTCTAATATCCCCTCCATATTACCTCCGCTTAGTGAAATTCGTACTGTGGAGTTTAGGGACCTTAAAGAGTCATAAAGAGTCAAAATCAATTGATCATCTTTAATAATAACATTATCTACTCGCATTTGATCCTGTACATGGGCTGAGTAAAATGAAAGGCTGGCTTCAGGTTTTCCATCAACATCCTTAATCTCCATTATTTGGCCAAGGTAGTCAGATCCATAAGTGCTGGTTCCATACCATTTTCCGATCATGTTTTTTAGCTCCATTGGCTCACCTTTGCTCAAGACAGGAATGGAATAGCTTGGTTCTGGCTGTTCTATATCAGGGTAATCATTTGATTCTTGGATGGCATGGACCACTTTCCAGCTTGCCTCTTGAATTAATTTAGCTTCCTCTTTAGAAATTTCAATTAGCAACTCGCTATTTGATGAGGGCTCACCTGTATTTGATAGCGGGTGACCAGAGATAATCCCCGAAAGCCCAGTAGGATCATCAGCCATCAACGTGGAGTAAAGTGTAACAGCTGATAAATAGGAACCCAAAGGGGATGGGTGCCCTCCATCATCGGCATATAATTCAATCTTAGGATTAGTACGCAATTCATCCCAAACCAAACCAACAGGGACCAGTTCAGCCTTTAATTCTTTGGCAATACTTGTGTAAGCATGGGACAAAATGGCTTGTTCTTTTGGCTTATCCTTTACTGACCATGTCATCAGGAACACTGTCTTAGCATCTGCTTTTTTAATTTCAGTATCGAATTTCCTGGCATATTCATAAAATCCCTCTGTTTGTCCAAAAAATATGTCGTTATCGATCATCACAGCCATACCCAACTTACTTTGCTCTTGGAGTACCACATAATCCCAATCCCCTGTTCTGATGGTTTGAATTGTACTTTCATTTTGCCAATGATCGGCAAGGGTCATACCACCACCACTTATCAACTGAGTTTCTACTAGCTGATCCGGAAATTTCTCCTGAATTAATGCCTTTACTAATTCAGGGCTGCTGTTATAGTAGGTATAGCTATTTCCGATAAACAGAATCTTAATTTGATCATCATTTTCTTCTTTAGACTGTGAACAGGAAAGAACTACAAGTAAAAACAATAAAAGGCCAAAAGCCCTTTTAATATATGACATTCTATTGGATTTGATTTCTACAAATGTTTATTCAAGCACTATTATGACAGATAACGGTCTCGTATTACCGTCAGATACGGGTTAAAGTACGCAAATTTTTCGGTTAGTTACTGGCGTTAGAAATCCGGAGTGGGCAAATTTCAGAAATGCCTATTTGGATCATGAATTGCAAATTCAAGAAATAGCAAAGCGTAGTTGCAGACTACGCTTAGTGGGGGACAATATGTATGCAGGTTGTACTCATTTTGTCAACATTTGGGCGTTGTTATGTGTTCGGCTTTTATTTATTCTACTTTAATTTTGAGTAAATGTCCAAGCTGATAAACTTTCCATTTTTAATTTCACAGTCTTTCATAGTTCCTTCGTAATGAAAATCAAGTTTCGCCATTGCATTTTTACAGTTTGTGTTGTCTGATTCTACAAACCCTTCTATTCTATGAAGTCCGAGTTTCTCAAAGCCGTAGTTACATATTAAAGGCATAGCTTCCATCATAATTCCTTTGCCCCAAAAGTCAGTCAGTAGCCAAAAGCCTATTTCCGCTTTTTTATGTTCTTTATTCAAATCATTAAGTCCACCTGCACCGTAAAAAGTTTTATTATCCAATGAACATACGGCAAACCACATTCCCGTTCCTTCTTTCTCCAGGTCAGCAAACCAAGTCATTTGTTCTTTTGTTGCTTCCAAACTGTCAAAACTAACTCCGTAATATTTAATTATGTCAGGATGAGAAAGTCCTTTGAATACAGATTCAATATCACTTTCAGTAAATGGTCTTAGCAAGAGTCTATTGCTTTTTATTCTAATGTTCTGGGTGATATTCATTTTTGTTAAATCCAATATTCGTCTTTTTGTATAACTGACGGTTGGTATATGAAGCGTAGCATCCCATGGAGGCTATGATTTCATAGTCGGCGCTGGGTGAGTTTGCAACTTCACCCTAATATCCAAACAGTCCACGACAATGGTCGAGATACATTTGGTTTAAACAACCTGTTACCAATAATCCACCTCAATCAAGCCATTGAGTCCTGAATAATTCCTTGCACTGGAATATAGGTATTCTTCTGGTTTCTCGACCCAACCTGCTCTAACTGGGTTCTCATGAATGTATTTCATTCTACTTTCTATCATCTCTGGCCGATACAATTCTATTGCATGGTTTTCATGGGTCCAAAACTGCAAGTCACCTGACCGTTTACAATTGGATAATCTCCAATCGTCAATTGTAATGCTTTCTGCTTTCTTGATGGCAATAATGTTTCTTAAATATTGGTCTGAGGTTATATGGTCTGTCTTTTTAGCATTGGTGGTAACTTGTTTATTGATTCACTTTTATCTCGCATATTGGTCTTTTTCGGTTGGATACGCGAATGTTTGTCTCGTATATTTTCCTAGAGGTTATCAAATGGACTCCTGATTTTTTGAAGACTTTTCTGGCTCACATTTGTAAATCCAGATAGGAATTGGAATAGAATCATGACCCAATAATTCCTGTATAAATCTTTAGTCGCCACCTCTTTCAAAAAGTTAAGATTAATAGCTTTCTTTGAGCTTTTTTGCAATAGTGAATTCCATCAGAACTCCTGTCTTTTTTCAAAAATAGGAATCGTTTAAACTGTTTTTCATATGATCTGAACTAAAAGTATTTCAATATATTAAAAAAAGGCAAAAAAAATCCCTCAGATTGCTCCAAGGGATTTCAAAATCTATTTCAAAGGTAGTTGGATTGTAATTTACGATTGAAGTTCAGTTCAATCTCGTCAATCTAAAATCCTAATTCGTAAATACCGAATGATGAATTTCTAAGTTTAAGAAGTGTGCTTCTCTACCCATTCCTTCGCATTCACAAATGCTTCCACCCAAGGAGTGAAGTCATCATTTCTATCCATTGGATAGTGCGCCCAGTTCCAAGGCTTCAAGGATCTCTCGATATGTGGCATAATCGCCAAGTGTCTGCCATCCTGGGAGGCAATTCCCGCTACCGCATAATCAGATCCATTGGGATTGCCTGGATAAGCCGCATAGCTATACTTCATGCCGATATGGTATTCGCTTTCAGCTTTTGGCAAGGAGAATTTACCTTCCCCGTGTGCTACCCAAACTCCTAAATCTTGTCCAGCTAGGCTAGATAGCATGACCGTGTTGTTTTCAGGGATCGAAACACTCACAAAGCTGGATTCGAACTTATGACTGGCATTGTGAAGCATTTTAGCTTTTTGGCTAGGATCTTCAGAACCTACCAAGCCAAGCTCTACCATCAGCTGGCAACCGTTACATACACCCAAACTCAAAGTATCAGGTCTTGCATAGAAGTTATCCAGTGCTTGTTTTGCCTTAGGATTGTACAAGAAGGCTCCGGCCCATCCTTTGGCAGATCCCAATACATCGGAGTTTGAGAATCCACCTACGAAGACGATCATCTGTACATCTTCCAGGTTTTCACGACCTGCGATCAAGTCCGTCATATGCACGTCCTTCACCTCAAATCCTGCCAACCAAAGCGCATAGGCCATTTCACGATCGCCATTCACTCCTTTTTCGCGGATGATAGCGGCTTTTGCTTTTCCTTTCTCTTTTCTGAATGGATCAATCCCTGCTTTCGCAAAGTCACCTTTCCAAGATTCAGCAAATTCAAAAGAAAGTGGCTGGTTTTTATAGTTGTCAAAACGGTCTTTCGCCAATTGCTCGCCGCTTTGCTTTTTATCCAATAAATAAGAAGACTTGAACCAGGTATCACGAAGATCCGAAACGTTCAACTCTAAACCTTTTCCTTCCAGATTGACAACTCCAGAATCATTCACCTTCGCCAATTCAACAAAGTCAATTTCCTGAGTAGTCAAGAAGGCCTCAGCTTGATGATCATCAGCTACCTGAATCAAGATTCCAGGGTTTTCAGAGAATAAGGCTTTCACCAAATCAGATTCAGCCAATCGATCTGCCTGCACGTTCATACCCAAGTTTTGAGTAGGAAAACACATTTCCAAAAGGGCAGTGATGATACCACCGGAAGAAATATCGTGACCAGCCAAGATCAATCCTTGGTTGATCAGTTCCTGAATTGTTTCAAATGCTTTTGCAAAGTATCCAGAGTCCTGAACGGTCGGAGTTTCAGTACCAACTTTGTTTAGAACTTGGTAGAAGCTGGATCCAGCCAATTTCGCTGCGTCTTTGGAGAAATCAACATACAAGATTTTGGATCCTGCCACTGGAAGAGCTGCAGCCTTCACAGTTTTGTTGATATCAGAACATTCGCCTACAGAAGAGATGATCACCGTTCCCGGAGAATAAACTACTTTTCCGTCAGGATATTTCTGAGTCATGGAAAGTGAATCCTTCCCAGTCGGGATATTTACTCCCAATTCGATGGCAAAGTCCGAAACCGCCTGCACCGCTCGGTACAATCTGTCATTTTCGCCTTTGTTTTTAGCTGGCCACATCCAGTTGGCAGAAAGAGAAACTCCTTTCAAACCATCAGAAACAGGAGCAAAAACCAAGTTGGTCAAAGCCTCTGCAATCGCCAATCGGCTACCTGCCTCCGGATCTGCCAATGCCGCCACAGGAGCATGTCCGATGGAAGTTGCGATTCCTTTGTTTCCTGTGAAATCCAAAGCCATTACAGCCACGTCATTCAAAGGAACTTGGATCTCACCTACCGTCTGTTGAGTTGCTACTCGACCTGTTACAGAGCGGTCCACCTTGTTGGTCAACCAGTCTTTACAAGCAACCGCTTCCAATTGCAATACTTCCTCGATATAGCCTTTGATCGCTTGTGGATCGTAAGCTCCTTCGGAGAAAGCAGCATTGGTGGTGTTGTCTTCCAAAACAGTTTTTGGAGAAGAACCGAACATGTAGGCCAAATTCCAGTCTACTGGCTTCTCACCGGTTTTTTGATTTTCGAATTTGAAGTGCATGTCTCCAGTAGTCTCACCGACCACGTAGAAAGGAGCTCTTTCACGGTCAGAAAGCTGTTGAAGGGTGTCAATATCTTTGGAGCCGACTACCAATCCCATTCTTTCCTGGGATTCATTGCCGATAATTTCTTTAGCGGATAGAGTAGGGTCGCCGACAGGAAGTTTGTCGATGTGAATCGTACCTCCGGTGTTTTCCACCAATTCAGAAAGACAGTTTAAGTGTCCTCCAGCGCCGTGATCGTGGATGGAAATGATTGGGTTGTTTTCATTTTCCGCCATGGCACGGATTACGTTTGCCACCCTCTTTTGCATTTCAGGATTGGATCTCTGAATCGCATTGAGTTCGATGGCATTGGAAAGTTCTCCTGTATTCAGGGAAGAAACAGCAGATCCACCCATACCGATGCGGTAATTGTCACCACCCATGATGACGATTTTGTCTCCGGCTTTCGGCTCGTCCTTTTTGGTGTATTTGGCATTGGTGAAGCCGATCCCACCTGCAAGCATGATTACTTTGTCAAAGCCAAATTGCTTGTCGTCTTCCTCATGCTCAAAAGTCAACACAGATCCTGCGATCAATGGCTGACCGAATTTATTTCCGAAATCAGAAGCTCCATTGGAAGCTTTGATCAGGATATCCATTGGCGTTTGGTATAGCCAAGGTCTTTCTGCTAGATTTTTCTCCCAGCTTCTTCCTTTTTCAGATCTGGAGTAGGAAGTCATGTAAACTGCCGTTCCTGCCAA
This sequence comes from Algoriphagus sp. PAP.12, assembly GCF_026652115.1. GTDB lineage: Bacteria > Bacteroidota > Bacteroidia > Cytophagales > Cyclobacteriaceae > Algoriphagus. The sequence continues at coordinate 75,603 of NZ_JAPPSQ010000006.1, forward strand.
AGGAATGGAAGCAGTTCCACCTGCCAATCTATCTCTGATTTCACCACCGGAACCGGTAGCTGCACCATTGAAAGGTTCTACAGTAGTCGGGAAGTTGTGAGTTTCAGCTTTCAAAGAAATCACAGTATCGATTTCTCTTTGCTCAAAGAAGTCAGCCTGATGCTGGGTCTTTGGAGCAAACTGATAAGCTTTTGGTCCCTGAACGAATGCGACGTTGTCTTTATAAGCAGAAGCGATTCTGTTCGGGTGTTGCTTGGAAGTTTCCTTGATCAGTTGGAAAAGCGTCTTTGGCTTTTCTTCTCCATCGATGATGAAAGTTCCATTGAAGATCTTATGTCTACAGTGCTCGGAGTTTACCTGAGAAAATCCGAATACTTCAGAGTCAGTCAAAGGGCGCCCCAATTGAGAAGCTACATTTTCCAGATAAGTGATTTCCTCTTCACTCAAAGCCAAGCCTTGCTCTTGGTTGTAGGAAGCGATGTCTTCGATATTTTGGATTGCCTCTGGCTCCAAATGGATGTCAAAGATTTCCTGATCCAGATTATCATAAGCCTTTTGAAGCATCGGGTCGATTTGATCGCCTTCAGCCATTGGGAAAAATTCCTCAATTCGCTGGATTCCCAAGATTCCCATATTGCCGGCGATTTCTACGGCATTGGTAGACCAAGGGGTGATCATTTCTTTCCGAGGGCCGGAGAATTTACCGGAGACTTCAGAGGTTTGGATAGGAGAGGCTTCGCCAAAGAGCCAGGTGAGTTTTTCGATGTCTTCTTGGGCGAAAGGTTGTGGAGTCTGTACTGCGTAGACTACTTTTTGAGGGGATTCAAAGAAGAAAATCATGTCCTTGAGCTGGTAAGCTGCAAAGGTAAGGAATTGGGCGGATTGTGAAAAACCAGAATTGAATTTATATCCTTCTATTCAAGCCTTTCTACCAAGTATTTCCGGATTTAGAAATTCATAGAAATGTAACATTGAAAAATGAGAAGTTTCGAGGACATTTTTTTATTTGATAAAGTTCGATCTCAAAGTGATGAAATGGCAAAATAAGAAAAGTGATAAAGGTCCTATCTGGTTCCAAAATACCTAAATCTAACTTGAGGTTTCTTGGAAGTATGCAAAATAATGTATTTCAAATGTGCTGTTTTGTTCAGTTTCGAACATTTTAATGGTTTGTTTATTCTTGAAAATCAGAATTTTATTTTAAATATAAACTCAGGAAACTTTGGAGTTGTAAATCGTTTCCATAGTTTTGCGCTCTAATTAGAACTGGAGTGGAGACTAGAGAAAAAATTTTGGATGTAGCAATGGAGCAATTCACCAAATATGGGGTAAGGAATACCACCATGGATGATATTGCGCGGCTGATGGGGATTTCCAAAAAGACACTTTATCAGGAGTTTAGAGATAAAAAGGCACTCGTTCGAGTTGCTTTTGAATTGATTCTCGAGAAAGATCAAAAGCAAATGGCTTTTATCCAAGATTCAGGTACTGATGTGGTAGACCATTTGGTGAAAGTTTCCAAGATGATCCGCGAACGATTGAGTGAGATTAATCCGATGGCGATTTTCGAAGTTCAAAAGTATTTCCCGGAGGTGTGGGATCTATTTGAAGAGCATCGGGAAAAAGTAATTATGACAGATCTTGTCAATATTATAGAAAGAGGGAAACAATTGGGTTATTTCAGGGATGAAATTGATCCTGGAATAATGGCTAGACTTCGAGTAAATCAGATATCTGAAGCATTAAATCCGAATAATTACCCTAACAAAAATTACAATTTAGCTGAAGAGCAGCTCCAGACTATGGATCATTTTCTTCATGGAATGTTCACCGAAAAAGGACGGGAAGCCTATAAAACCCAAAAAGCAAAGCACATTTGATTTAGTTGTGATGAAAAAATACCTACTATTAGTTTTTGCATTTTTGACCATTTCCTTCGCTGGCAACGCGCAGGAAGTATTGCCTTTGACTTTAAGGGAATCATTGTCTTATTCTTTAGAGAATAACGTCAATGTCAAAAATGCCCAATTGGAAACAATGATTTCCAAAGCTACCGTAAAGGAAACCACTGCCACTGGTTTGCCTCAGATCACCGGATCTTTTGGATTGAACTACAATCCATCCATTCCGGTGGTGTTCTTGCCTAATGAGCCGCCGTTTGGTGATCCAAGCATTCCTGGGGATGTGATTCCAGCTCGATTCGGTCTGAGCTATTCCTCCAATCTGGGAGCTAATTTGACCCAGATGATTTTTGATGGTTCTTTCTTTGTGGGATTGAGAGCAGCGAAGACATACCGACAATTGACTGATTTGGATTTGGTGAAAACTGAAAACGATGTCATTGAATCTGTAAAAAAAGCCTATTTCGGAGTTTTGGTCAATCAAGAAAGAATCAAACTATCACAAGCAAACTTAGCTAGGATAGATTCATTGCTTGAAGAAACAAAAGCTTTGAACGAAGCGGGTTTTACAGAGAAGATTGATGTCTCTAGAATCCAAGTTCAGAGAAATAATACCTATACGCAACTGGAAAGAAGCTTGACAGCTTTGGAAGTGAGCAAGCAGATTCTTAAAATCCAGATGGGAATGCCGATGGAATATGATGTAGAATTGACTGAAACCTTGCAAGAGTTAAATCCAAGAGAAGAACTCAATGCGCTTTTGGCTGAAGAGGGAATCGAAAGGGTAGAGGTAAGTCAATTGCAAACAAACCTTGAATTGACCCATTTGGATTTGAAAAACAATCAGGCCCAATACATGCCGACTATTGATTTCGTAGCGAATGCACAACGAGCAGGAGCAGGCAATTCAATGGATGCGGTATTTAATAAGCAAAACTGGTTCGGTTCATCCTTATTAGGTGTAAGTATGTCGATTCCGATTTTCGATGGATTATCAAAGAGTGCCAGAATCCAAAAGAACCGAATCCAAATGATGCAATTGGAAAACCAACGGTTTTTCCTAAATGAAAGCATCAAAAACGAGATTTACACTGCTAAGACCAATTTGAAAAATGACTTAAATATTCTTGAAGTCCAGCAGGAAAACCTGAATCTGGCTCAGGAGGTTTATGACATTGCGAAGATCAAATACAATGAAGGGGTTGGTTCAAATCTAGAAGTGGTAGAAGCAGATGCTGCTTTGATAGAAGCTGAAATCAATTATCTATCAGCGATGTATGATGGGCTAGTAGCTAAAGTAGACCTTGAAAAAGCATTGGGCCTTTTAAAAATCAATAATCTTAACTAATCCAACTTTTCCCGAAGGGGATAAAGAAAATATCTGAATAGAAATGAAAGCAAGTTTAAAATTTTTACCAATAACCATCCTGATGCTTGTAGCCTTTGGATGTGCTTCAGATGAATCTGTGGAGGCAAAAAAAGCAAAATTGGAGGAGCTTCGTACGGAAGCATCCACTTTGCAGACTTCCATTCTTGAGTTGGAAGCTGAGATTGCCACTTTGGATCCAGAGTATGCCAAGCAAAATCAGAAAGCGATTTTGATTACCACATCAAAAGCCAAAAAAGGAGAATTTGATCATTATGTAGAAGTCACTGGATCAGTTTTGTCCAAGAAAAACGTAATCATCAGTGCAGAAACAGGTGGTCGAGTTCTGGAAGTTCCTGCCATTGAAGGCATGAGAGTGACTAGAGGTCAGGTATTGGCTAGAATCGATTCAGAGACGATTCAAAGAAATATCGATGAGTTGCAGAACAACTTGGACTTGGCGACCACTTTGTATGAAAAGCAAAAGAGACTTTGGGATCAGGAGATTGGTACAGAAGTTCAATTCTTGGAAGCAAAAAACAGAAAAGAGGGACTGGAAAGAAGTCTGGCATCTTTGAAAACCCAATTGGATAAAACAGTGGTTGTCGCTCCTTTCAATGGAACTATCGAAACTGTGCAGGTAAGATTGGGAGAATTGGTACAGCCAGGATCATCCATGTTCCAATTTGTCGGAGAGAGCGATTTGTTTATCGAAGCTGATATCTCTGAATCTTACATCGGAGTGCTGAGCAAAGGAGATAGCGTGGATGTGTCTTTCCCATCAATCAATCAAGATTTGAAAACTAAGGTGAGTGCAGTCGGTGCCATTATCAATCCTAACAACAGAACTTTCAAAGTAGAGGTTTTCCTTCCGAACCTTCCTCAAGTGAAACCAAATATGATTTCAGTGTTGAAGATCAAGGATTATGAAAACAAAAGTGCGGTCATCGTACCTGCATATTTGATCTTGAGTGATAACAAAGGAGATTATATCTACACGGTTGAAAATGGAATTTCCAAAAAGAATTATATCAAGAGAGGTAGAACCTTCAACAATGAATCAGAGGTTTTGGAAGGTCTTCAGGGTACAGAAACTTTGGTTGACAAAGGTTTCCGTGAGGTAGGAGATAATTTCAAGGTTAATATTTCACAACAATAAATTATGGCTGAGCAACCAAAATCTAAGCATATCAGGGAATTTGGACTGTCCAGTCTGAGTGTAGACAACTCTACCTCAGTGGTGATTTTGACATTAATCATTACTGTGTTGGGATTGAGTGCCTACAGGACCATGCCCAAAGAGAGTTTTCCTGAAATCGTTATTCCTACGGTGTATGTAGGTACACCTTATCCAGGTAACTCACCGGTGGATATGGAAAACCTGATCACTCGTCCGATTGAAAAGGAACTGAAAGGCATGAATGATGTCAAAGACATTAATTCAACATCTGTTCAGGATTTTTCATCCATCATCATTGAGTTTAACCCGGGAGTGGAAATCTCCAAAGCGATTCAGGATGTAAAGGACGCAGTAGATAAAGCTAAAAGTGAGCTGCCGACAGATTTGGATCAGGATCCGAATGTCTTGGAGGTAAATACTTCGGATTTCCCGATTATGAATGTGAATATTTCGGGCGATTACTCGGAGACAGAGCTGAAGAAATTTGGAGAATACCTGGAGGATGAGATCGAGAAGCTTTCAGAAATCTCCAAGGCTGACTTGGCAGGTACTGTAGAGCGAGAAATCCAGATCAATGTGGATCCCTATAAGATGGAAGCTACCGGAGTGACTTTCGGAGATATCTCAGGGGCTGTCCAGGCAGAAAATGTGACTATTTCCGGCGGTAATATCCGAGCTGGTGATTATACTAGAACACTTCGTGTGGATGGAGAATTTTCTGATCCCTATGACTTATTGAATATCATTGTCAAAACTGACAATCAGAAAATAGTTTATCTACGTGATGTGGCAGTGGTGGATGACACTTATAAGGAAAGGTCATCATATGCAAGAAGTAAGAATCTTCCGGTAGTCACTATCAATGTGACCAAAAGATCCGGTGAAAACCTGTTGATTGCAGCGGATAAAATCAAGGAAATCATTGATAAAACCAAAGCCAATCGATTCCCTTCTGATTTGGAGATTACTATTACCAATGATCAATCCAAACAAACAAGACTACAGGTAAGTGATTTGGAAAACTCCATCATTTTTGGGGTGATTCTGGTGGTGTTGGTATTGATGTTCTTCCTAGGATTTAGAAATGCACTGTTTGTTGGGATCGCGATTCCACTTTCTATGTTTATCTCCTTCCTGATCTTGAATGCATTAGGTATATCACTTAACCTGATGGTATTGTTCTCATTGATCCTTGCACTGGGGATGTTGGTGGATAATGGTATCGTGGTCGTAGAAAATATCTACCGATTGATGTCTGAAGGAAAGTCAGCAATTGAGGCTGCGAAAGAAGGTGTGGGTGAAGTGGCTTGGCCAATTATTACTTCTACAGCAACTACCTTGGCGGCATTCTTACCATTGGCTTTCTGGGATGATATCGTAGGGGAGTTTATGAAGTTCCTTCCGATCACCTTGATCATTGTATTGTCCTCGTCTCTTTTTGTTGCTTTGGTAATCAACCCGGTGTTGACTGCCATGTACATGAAAGTGGAGGATGTGACAAAGGACAAGCCGAAGCAAAAATCTATTATTGTTGCAGGTATTTTGTTAGTGCTTTCTACCATTCTATATCTGATGGGATGGACCGCTATGGGTTCCTTGATGCTGATTGCCTGTGTATTGACCTTGTTCAATGTTTTTGCATTGAGAAAAGCAATCCGCTGGTTCCAGACTGTATTGTTGGTGAAATTGGAGAATTGGTATGAGGGGACTTTGACATATGCTTTAGATGGAAAAAGACCCTATGCTTTCTTTGGAGGGACTATTTTGCTTTTGTTCTTTTCGGTGGCTTTGTTGGGTATAAGAGCGCCAAAAATTCTCTTTTTCCCAGATAATCAGCCTCAATTGATTAATGTCTTTGTAGAATTCCCTATCGGTACCGATATCGAAGCGACAAATGCTTTTGTAGACCAAATGGAAGATGAAGTTTGGGCAACTTTGACTCCGTACCATTCGATCATCGAATCCATGATTACGCAGGTTGGAGAAGGAACTGGTGATCCATTGGAAGGTCCAAGCAATCAAGCTACTCCTCATAAAGCTAAAATTACCATTGGTTTTGTGGATTACATTGATCGTCAAGGTGCCAATACCAATGAAGTGATGGAAGATATCCGTGATTTGGTGGAGAAATATCCAGGTGTTCAAATCACTGTCAATAAGCAGCGAAACGGACCTCCTGTTGGAAAAGCCGTTAATATAGAATTCATCGGAGAAGATTATGAGCAGTTGATTGCTTTTGTAAATCAGACCAAAGAATATCTCGATAAACAAAATGTTGCCGGGGTAGAGGAGTTGAAATCTGACTTGTCTTTGGGTAGTCCAGAAGTGATTTTGAATATTGATCGTGAGAAGGCCAGAAGATTTGGACTTTCTACTTCCAATATCGCTACTGAGATGAGAACAGCTCTTTTTGGATTGGAAGTTTCCAAATACAAAGAAGGAGAAGATGATTACCCGATTCAGTTGAGATTGATGGAGAATTATCGCTATGATATCAACACTTTGATCAATAAGAAAATTGGATTCAGAGATAAGTTTGGAACCAAAAGAGAAGTACCTATTTCGGCAGTAGCTGATGTACAATACGGATCTACTTATGGTTCTGTGAAAAGAAAGGACTTGGAGAAAGTGATCACCGTTGCTTCTAATGTTTTGGAAGGGTATAATCCAACAGAGATTAATGCTCAGCTTAAAAATCTGATGGCTACCTATGAAATCCCGGATGGAATCCAGGTGAAGTTTACTGGTGAGCAAGAGGAGCAGGCCAAGTCACAAGCTTTCTTGATGAGAGCATTGGCGATTGCAGTCTCCATGATCTTCTTGATTATCGTTGCTCAGTTTAACTCTGTAACCACTCCATTTATTATCATGGCTTCCGTAGTCTTGAGTACGATTGGGGTATTCTTGGGATTGGTTATTTTCAATATGGACTTTGTGGTGATCATGACCGGTATCGGAATTATCTCTCTGGCAGGGGTCGTGGTGAATAATGCGATCGTATTGATTGATTATACCAATCTAGTGAGAAGCAGAAAAAGGGAAGAGTTGGGAATTGGAGAAAATGATGTGCTTTCTTATACTGATTTGGTAGGAAGTATCGTTGAATCTGGAAAGACTCGTCTTCGTCCGGTATTGCTTACGGCGATCACCACAGTGTTAGGTTTGATCCCATTGGCAATCGGTATGAATATAAATTTCGGAACTCTTTTGAGTTCTTTTGATCCGCAATTCTACGTAGGTGGGGATAACGCAGATTTCTGGGGCCCGATGGCTTGGACAGTGATTTTCGGGTTAACCTTTGCGACCTTCCTTACGTTAGTGATCGTACCAGTCATGTATTTACTGGCAGACAAGCTGAATATGAAGCTTCGTAAAGTCAAAGCATGATTGATTTAAGGTTGGTGGTTTTTTTTGAACAAACCTCCGGGACTATGTCTCGGAGGTTTTTACTTTTAAAAGGGGTTGGTTTTTAGTTAATTAAGGTTAAAGAATAAAGTGTTCATGCTATTCGAGATCCCGAAATGCGGGAATAATCTCAAACTATTATTACTCTTTTACTTGTTCTTTTGTCTTTATCCCCCCGCCGCACCGAAAGATTAGAGCTATCTTCAAAATTTTAAAAATGTGGAATTTTGATTCTTGCTGTTCGAGATCCCGATAGCTACGGGAGCAATCTCAAACCTTTCGAATTTACGTATTCTCCTCGGCACTTAGTCTAGAGGTTAATTTAGATCTAGTGGCCGAGGGGAGAGGGTTTGTTCTTTTTTCCAAAGGTTGCACCCAGGGTTATTTTTGTTTAGCAAATTCAGGGCGATTCATATTCTAAGTGCAAGTCCTACTCACCAATCTCTCAACATCCTTGATCTGAATCTAAGCATCCAAAAAAGCACAAGCCATATGACTTGCGCTTTAGGTGTATAAGGAGTTCAATAGAACTTATTTTATTAGAATGGAAGGTCATCTTCGTCATTCAAGGCAGAGTTGGATTCGGATTTGCCTTTGGGAGTACCCAGAAGCAAAAATTCGTGCACCACGATCTCTGTGATATATTTTTTAACTCCATCCTTGTCGGTATAATCTCTATTGGAGATTTTTCCTTCGACTGCGATTTCAGAACCTTTATCTGTGTACTTTTCAAGGATCTCAGCCTGCTTTCCCCAGATGACCAAGTGATGCCAGGTGGTATCTGTGATCTTATCTCCTTGGGCATTTCTATAGGTTTCATTAGTTGCCAGATTTACCTTACCCATGATTCTTCCGGACTCAAAGGTTTTTACTTCGATTTTGTCACCCATACGTCCGATTAGCTGTACTTTGTTTCTTAGCGCATTCATAATAATTATTGTTTAAGTAAGAATTTGATTTTTCGTTTTCGCCAGAGGAAAAACTTGATGATCCAAAGTTCAGGGGAGGAGCAAAGATTAGTCGGTGAATAGTCGACAGTATCCGATAGTAGTCGTTTGTTGTCGGATAATCTTTGATTTTGGGCTACTAAGCAAGGGTAATAAAAAAGAAAAAGAATGGTAGATTTAAGAAGGTAGAGTTTATACCTGAGTGGCAATAATTATGAAGAACTATAAAATCATCATAAAATGAAAAATCTATTACTAATACTTTTGACCTTAATTTTGATTTCTTGTAATGAAAAAAACAATCAGCCGGATTTAAAATCAACAGATACGGACAAAATTGATATACAAGCTGAATTAGAATCTATTGAAGAAACCCGAACTGCTTTTCAGCTCGCAATAAAAGAAAAAAGATATGGTGACTTAAAGCAATACTCAACATCTGATTTTAAAGCTGTTTCTCCAGGAAGTGAGGATTGGTTGGAATACAAAAGGATTCGTGAAAAACCAATGGGACAATTCAGCTATGACAGCATAAGAATGAGACCTCAAGAAACAATTATTGCTAGTGACACTATTGCTTATGACTTCGGAACAAGTTCAGTTTACTATACTAATGCCGAAGGAGAACCCATAGAATTATAGGATACTTTTCTTGTCATACTCAAAAAGGACAAAAATGATGGTAAATGGAAAATACACAGAGAAGTTGCATCTGCTATTGTGGAATAAATAGAAAAACCATTGCCAACAAAAAATAAAATGCAAGCGGGGTCTTGGCAATTCCCAGTGCCTCTGTTTTTAACCATAAATTTCGTTACTGTGGACTCGACTTTGTCTTCGTCTCCCGCTCGAAATTTTATTCAGCCGTCGTGCTACAGCCAAAAACGAGAGTAAGATTTACCTCTTAGTATCAAACGAGAGTAAATAATTGTTGTTTTTACTCTCGAATAGCAATCAAGTGTAAAGTTTACTCTCGTTATGAACTTCTTAGATAAGACCGAACCATTTAATGACTTACCTCAACTTCCACCTAAAGCAGATTTAGAAACGAAGGAAATTCTAATTAAGACAATTACGGCTAGTAGAGCCCAAGCTCAACTCAATGTTATTTTGTAAAACCAAACAATAACAGACTACAAGAAAACGGATAAGAAAGTAAATACTCAATTTTAAAAAACTAAAAGAAATCAAAATGGAAAAAGTAAACCTTGAACAAAAATTTCAACTTTTTACTGAACATTGGTCTCCCAAAATAGTAGGCGAACTCAATGGACAGCACGTAAAACTTGCCAAGCTCAAAGGCGAGTTTGTTTGGCACAAACATGACCACGAAGACGAACTCTTTTTTGTAGTCAAGGGAAATTTCAAAATGGAATATAGAGACAAAACAGTAATTGTAAATGAAAATGAATTTTTGATAGTGCCAAAAGGTGTTGAACACAAACCCGTTGCAGACGAAGAAGTATGGGTTATGCTTTTTGAACCTGCAACAACTTTGAATACAGGCGACACAGAAAACGAATTGACAAAGCACATATTGGACAGAATATAAAATCAAGTGCACAAATGCTTTTCCGATATTTTATTCCATGAAAAAAACATCGCTTCTTTTCCTGCTTTTTACAATTTCATCTCTGGCTTTTAGCCAAACTGAAGGATCTGAAACTCATTCGATAGGCTTAAAACGTACAAAATGTCTTTCCTTGGAGACTAATTTCACCACCTCAGGAATGGTCAATTGTGAAATTACTGCCAGACAAGAATGGGATAAGGAAATGAATAAGTATTACCAATTGCTCATGAGTTTGCTCGACTCGGCAGGGAAAGAAAAGCTTAAGATCGCTCAAAGGCAATGGATAGAGTTTCGTGATAAAGAGTTTGAGATTATAAACGAACTATACCTTGGACAAATGTAAGGAACAATGTGGATCGTGATTGCTGCAGGACGAAAGACAGATATTGTGAGAGATAGAGTGGGGCAATTGGCGGGGTATTATGATTCAATAAAAATGGATGAGTAAATTAGAGAGGTTCGTTTAAAAGTTGGTTCCTCATCAAGTTTTAGCCTGATTTCAAGTTTTTACCAAATCATTTATTTCTATGGAGTACATCACCCAGGCTGTTTCTTATTCCAAAAAAGAGGCTTCTTTTCAGGTCAAAGAGTCTGAGATAAGTTTTGGGATTACACCAGAGAAAGCCGATACCTTGCCAAATCCTGCTGAACTGTTTTTGGGTTCTCTTTCCGCCTGTATTTTAAAGAATGTAGAGCGGTTTTCTCAGTTGATGAATTTTGAATACGAAAAAGCTGAAATTACCGTAAAAGGAATCAGGCTTGAAAAACCTCCCCGAATGGATGAAATTCAATATGAATTGAACGTCTATAGTTCAGATGAAAAGCTGAATATAGATTTACTAAAAAGAAATATTGAGAATTTTGGGACCATTTTTAATACCGTGAAATCATCCTGCTCAATTTCTGGAATCATAACCAAAACAAGTTGATTCTTTCAATCAGATAGCTCTTTTTGGCGAGTTATTCAATTCATTTCTAAATTCCAGTTAGCACTACTTGGCAGATTTCTTGTTGCGAAAGAAGGGTAATTATTTTTTACTAACCCGAATAACTTTTACCATGATAATGCGGTCAAGAATTTGTCATTTAGTTTTTATCAGTTTTCTATTGCTGACTATTAATTCTTTCAGTCAGGAAGTTTCAAGAGATTCGCTTCCCTACACTATTGTCGAGAGAATAGAATCCTCGAACAAGTACTTGGTAGATAGTGTTGCTTTTCCGGATTGGTATGAATTGGAAAATCATCTGATTGAGAATGTAGCCCTGCACATTGATACCTCTTGGTGGAATAGTGAAATCGTGGATATTGTAAACCAATGGAAAGTAAAGAATAGGATTACTGATGATGGGGAAGAGAATGAATATTTTGGGGTAATTAAATCTGTCTATAACCAGTATGCTGTTAAAAAACTTGTCGGCAAAGTACATTACCTATTTGAAGAAACCGGTGGAGGTTATTTCATAAAGAGAACGATAGAAGTCGAGGGAGAAAATGTGGGTGAGATCGTTAGCGTGTTTGATAAGTCAATGGAATTTGAAGAGAAAAAGCTTGAAATGCATGTAATTTCTCCAGCAAATCCCATTGATCTTCCTAGGAATAGTTCGCCAAGAGAACAACCTTTGGAGAAAAACGTCATGTTCAATATCAGTTTGAACAATGAAGATTACGAGTTAATCTATTCGGCAGATTTTAGCCAAAATGGATTTTCTTATCAAGGATTTGGAACTATCGATCCAACCTATTTTAATGTTGAATTAGAACTGGTTAATCGTGTCTCAGGCGTCCACCAAGCATTATACAAATTCCCTCATAACCATGGATTCAATATTTCTGAAATTATAATCGGCGATATTGATAGCGACTCCAAACCGGATATTATTTATAAAATTTCGGATGATATATGTATTCGTCGATTGGTGTTTTTATCCAGCAAGAAAGGATCCAACCCTTTGATGGGTTACGTTGGCCAAACAGTAGTGAGTTGTGAAGGTTTGTGAGAAATATAGTTGCCCTCGTTGCTTACAAAATATTTTTATGAGCTTTAAAATTGAAATCAATCAAAAATGAAGAAAATATTTGGCTTCAAAGTAAGCCTGAATGAACAGGAGATATGCCGAGCAGGTTTTGAAAAAGAGGATTCAATTGTGACCTGTATCCTACATTCGGTCAGAAGGGCAAATGATGAATCTGAAGAATTGAATATGCAAATAGGGGGGATGAACTCCGAAACCCATCAGCATTTTGATTGGGCAATCAATGACTTAAATGGGGGAGATATAGTGACAATCGAAGTGATTTCGGAAAAATTTGATGCCCCTGTTTCTGAGAGACCCAAACTTACCGAGGAAGAGCTTTTAAATATGAAATTGAAACATTATCACCGTTTAAAAGAAGAGCTTAAGGACCATATTGATAAAGAGTGATTTTTTGGTGATTTCAGACTAAATTCAAACAAACCTAAAGCTTATGACTAAAGTAATTTTTGATTGCGCCATCTCCCTGGACGGTTATTTTGCAGGGGAAAATAGAGGCCCCAGCAATCCGATGGGAGGCATTTCCATGAAGCTTCATCAATGGATGTTTAAACAGAAAGCATTTTGGAAGCATATCAAGCAGGAAGGAGGCGAAGAGGATGGACAAGATGGAAAGTTGATTGATGATGTATTTGCCCGAACAGGGTCCTACATCATGGGAAAGCGAATGTTTGACGAAGGGGAAGTTGTCTGGGCTGAGGATCTGTTTGAGGCAGATGTTTTTGTTCTGACGCATGAAAAGCGCGAACCTTGGGTACAAAAAGGATCTACGACTTTTTACTTTATCAATAATGGATTAGAAAGCGCTTTGGAATTGGCTAAAAAATCAGCTCAAGGAAAGGACGTGCGGATTCAAGGGGGAGCCGAAACCATTCAGCAGTTCCTCAATGCGGGCCTGATTGATGAGTTTTTCATCCATATTACACCCATCTTTCTGGGAAAGGGAATTCGCTTGTTCGAAAGGATTGATGAGGATAGATATGAACTGAAAGTAATGGAGATAATTCCTTCAGAATATACCACTCATATCAGGTACAAGCTGAATAAAAAATAGAGAGACAAGATTGAAAGAGGGGATCCCCTCTTTTTTTATTTATGGCTATTTTTAGAATTATCTGAAACAAAATTTGAAATGAGATATCTCCTGCTTTTTAGCTTATTGATCTTTTTGGCCTGTAATTCTAAAGAACCAGAAATTATTCAAGGGCAAAATGGTGGCAGGAGGATCCGCGAAGTCAAGGAGAATGTTCCATTGGATTCCATTCGACTGAGTGATCCCGCTATATTGACGGATGTAAAGTCTGGAATGTATTATATGACCGGAACAGGAGGTTGGCTTTGGAAAAGCAAAGATTTAAAAAATTGGAATGGCCCTTATTGGGTGGCGGAAACAGATTCGAATTCCTGGATGGGGAAAAGGCCTATGATTTGGGCTGCCGAGCTCCATCAATACAAAGACAAGTACTACTTTTTTGGCACTTTCACCAATGATCAAATCAAGATCGATATAGTTAAAGACAATGTGATTCCACGCCGTGCGAGCCATATTTTGGTAAGCGATCAACCTGAGGGTCCCTATGTCCCGATGCAAGATCCTACTTACCTTCCAGCAGATGCCCCCACTTTAGATGGGACCTTTTGGGAGGAGGATGGGATACCCTATATGATTTATTGTGGAGAATGGCTCCAAAACTGGAATGGAACCATGTCCAAGATCGAATTGAAACCTGACTTATCGGGTTCTGTTGGAGAAAGTGACACCTTGTTTCGGGCTTTTGATGCGCCATGGAGTAGAGAAGTGAATAGTGAGGGAGATACCCTGCCAAGTAAGGTGACAGATGGACCTTGGCTTTTTAAAACCCAAACAGGGAAACTGGGAATGCTTTGGACAAGTTGGGTGTACGATGTCTATACCCAAGGAGTAGCCTATTCCGAAAGTGGTACGTTGGATGGACCTTGGATTCAGGAAGAGGAACCTATTACTCCGCCAAATTTCGGCCATGGCATGTTGTTCAGAACCTTGGAAGGAAAACTCCTGATGTCTGTGCATAGTCATCGAAGTGAAAATGGACGGTATATCCGCTATCCCAATCTGTTTGAGGTGGATGATTCAGGAGATAAATTGATTCTTGGACCGAAATATTATTCCAAGTAAAACTAGAGTCATATCAATGAAAACATCAGTGAAAAATTTCTCCTGGATTTTGTTTCTTGTCTTGATTTTCAGTTGTAAAAACAAGCAGAAGGAATCCCAAAATCCAAATCCCAACTTGGAATTGAAAATTGCGGGAGCTATGAGGGATGTTATGTGGAAAGGAGAATTGGAAGGAAAAATAGCTTTGGATTCGATTTCAGATAAAGAGGGCTTGTATGGTTTGGGGCCTTTGGCTTTCCTGAAAGGAGAGATTTTAATCAATAATGGGAAAAGCTATTTCTCCAAAGTGACTTCTGATTCGACCATGGAAGTGATGCAAAGTCAAGAGATTGCAGCTCCATTTTTTGTCTATGGAAATGTGATTAATTGGGATCAGGTAGACTTACCTTCTCAGGTTAAAAGTATTCAGGATTTGGAGAGTTTCATTGATGAAAAGTCATTGGAGCTCAAGCGCCCATTTGCTTTTAAATTGACAGGGAAAGTTTCGAAAGCCAAAATCCATATCCAGAATCTTCCAGATGGAACCAAGGTGTCCAATCCGGATGAAGCTCATCAAGGCCAAATAAACTATCCAATTAGGGAAGAAGAAGTAGAGGTCGTAGGTTTCTTTTCAACCGAACATCAAGGAGTCTTTACTCACCATGATTCATATTTGCATATGCATTTAATTACAAAGGATGAAAGCAAAATGGGACATTTGGATGAACTGGAGATTGGAGAAATGAGACTTTATTTACCACAGAACTAACGCTTTCCTAACCTCAAAACAATGTCTCTCAAAGAATCTTTTAATCAATTTCTATCTGACAGATTTAACAAAGAAAGCACTACCAAGCTCACTCGAAAAAGAGAAAAGGAGCTGGGGCTAGGGGAGCTGATTGCTATTGCATTGGGAGGTATGGTAGGGGGAGGAATCTTTTCGATTTTGGGAATCGCTACAGAATATATTGGGAATGCAACCCCTATAGCGATTCTGATCGGAGGTGTTTTAGCTTCATTTGCAGCATACTCTTATGTGAAGTTAGCCTTGTTCTACAAGGATGAAGGAGCAACTTATTCCTTTTTCAAAAAGTCTTTTCCCGGTAGCCCGCTAGCCTCTTCAGCCATTGGATGGTTGATAGTATTCGGGTACATCAGCACCTTGGCTTTGTATGCCTTTACTTTCGCATCTTACTTTTGTAGCCAAATTGAGGCATTGAATGATCCGCTTTGGCAGAAAATTGTTGCAGGTTTGGTCATAACTTTTTTCGCAGCGGTCAATTTGGTTAGTGTCAAAGGAATGGGGAAGCTGGAAGATTTGTTAGTTTATTCAAAGATCATCATCCTACTTTTTATTTCAGGGATGTTGGTAGGGAAAGGAGATATTCAGAATCTTTATCCAGTCTTTGAAAATCAGACTACTCTAAATCAAATTCTGGTTGTTTCAGCCATTACATTCGTGGCTTTTGAAGGTTTTCAGCTTGTGATCCATGCCTACAATGAAATGGATGATCCTCAGAAGAATATTCCTAGAGCCATCTATTCATCCATAGGAATTGCTACAGCCCTGTATGTAGTATTGGCGATATCAGCTTTGGCAACTATCCCCAAGGAAATTATCATTTCGGATAAGGAATATGCTTTGGCCGCTGGCGCAAAGACTTACTTGGGAACTTTGGGACAGTTTATGGTTATTTTTGGAGCTTTGCTAGCCACTTCTAGCGCGATCAGTGGGACCTTGTTTGGAGCTTCCAGGCTGATGGCCGTCGTAGCCAATGACGGTTATTTCCCTAAGTCTCTGGGTAGAAAAATCAAAGTCCATATTCCTGATAGAGCCATTATTACGATGAGTGTATTAGCTTTTATCCTATTGGCAACGGGAGGGCTCCAGGTGATTTTAGAATTTGGGAGTATCACATTTATAGGGGTTTCCCTTTTGATGGCATACACGAATTATAAAAAGAGAAAAGAAACCAATTCCTCCCTTCTTTTGACCATTGCAGCGCTGTTAGGGTTGTTTTTTGCTGGTTTGTTGATCATTTATTTTGAATTTACCGTCAACAAAGAGCAGTTTTACTATATCCTTTCCATTTATGTTTTGCTGGGAATGGGAGCTCTTTTCTTTGCGAAAAGGAATGGGAAAAAGGAAGCTTAAAACTCCATGAGTGTTTGGCTAATAAATAACAATATTCCATAATGATTAATTATAACAATAGAATTTTTAGACCTGTATTAAACTCCGAAAATGGAGAAACCAGTGGGGATACGGTATTTATTTATAAACAAGATGGTAATATTTTGACTTCGGAGTATCAAGGAGGAAAAATCAAAAAAGGACATTTGATTGGCTTGGTGGATATGCATGGAAATATCAATATGAGATACCATCAAGTGAATGGAAAAGGGGAGTTAATGACCGGGATTTGTCATTCCAGACCTGAAATTTTGCCTAATGGGAAAATCCGCCTGCATGAGCAGTGGCGCTGGACTTCAGGTGATGAATCTGAGGGAGAATCCATCTTGGAAGAAGAATGATTTTGAGGTCTTTTTATTCGATTGAACAAGCCATTAACTATGGAAATTAGAAAAGCGACATTAGATGATCTTCCAGCGATTATTGAAATGCTGACTGATGATGAAATCGGTCAAACAAGGGAGGATTTTAAGATTCCTCTACCAAGTTCCTATGTTCAAGCTTTTGAGAAGATTATGGCTGATCCAAATCAAGAGTTAATTGCGATAACAGATGAACAAGGGCAAGTGATTGGAACAATGCAATTGACATTTATTCAATATCTGACTTACAAGGGCGGTATTCGGGCTCAAATCGAAGCTGTAAGAATCAAGAAAGGGCAAAGAGGACTAGGTCTAGGAAAGCAGATGATCCTTTGGGCAATCGAGAGGGCTAAAGAGCGAAAAGCTCATTTGGTTCAGTTGACTTCTGATAAAAAGCGAGACAAGGCGATTCATTTTTATGAAGAACTTGGCTTTAAAGCCAGTCATGAAGGAATGAAGCTCCATCTGACCAATCTGTAGCAGATGAATAACTTCAAGCGTTTTGAGTAAAAAAATCGGATGAAATACGTTTCTATTTTTGCCCTGCTTTTTATTTCTGCAGTGCTTTTTTCCTGTAAGTCTGAGGATGATCAACCTTTCAATGAGCTTGTTTTTATATGGGACCAAACCAAATGTGCGGATCCATGGGGAAATGGTGAAAACAAGACTAATGAAGAGACGAAGACTGCGGTTATTTCTTATTTGGAAGATGAGGGAGTACAGGTTCAAAATCTGGATTTTGATGATAAATCTAATCTAGATGTTTACTGTGAGGCATGTTCCTGTGGAACAGGCCAAAGAATTCTGGTGGAGGTAAGATCGGAGGATATTGAAAAAATGGAAGACTTAGGCTTTTACCAATGAGCTTTCTATAATTCATTTTTAAGTATTTTCGAAAATATGAAACCAGACCCACACAAAAAGAAGCTCTATCGAAAAGTCAACACCAAAGCCCGAGGTGTTCATCATGATTTTGGTGGGGATTTCAAACATTTCAGGAATCAAAAGGATGAGTCCAGAGAACTAATTAAAGGTTCCATGAATGGAAGTAAAAATCGAGGGTTGGATTATACTCCTCTGTATAAGTTTTTACTTTCAAAAGTTGGTGCCGACTGGGATTCCGTGTACTCAGAAGCAGTTTCCAGATTGGATAGGCCAGATCCTATTTTTTTGTTGGTAGCAGATGATCAGGAAGAAGGTCAGGATTATGTTCGGGTAGGTGAGTCCTCTTATTTTTCAGGTTTATTTATAGACGAGAATGGTCTTTTGCAGCTTGTTGAACCAGAATTGAAAGCGGCTGATTTAAAGCCTTTTTGCACTTGTTGCACCCATACTTTGAATGGTATTCCTTTCGGTTCAAATTCCTAAAAAGGCCACAAATATTTGTCTGAATTAATGTAAATTATCTGTCAATCAATGATTTGAATCAATGGCTTACGACATACAATTGGCAGATAGAGTTCGGGAATACTTGGCTCAATTTCCCTATTTAGAGATTGAAGAAAAGAAGATGTTTAGCGGCATGGCTTTTCTGATCAATGATAAGATGTGTGTGAACATTTCCGGAGAAAATCTCATGTGCCGATTTGACCCCGCTCGGGAGGAAGAGGTTGCTGAGAAGTCTGGGTATTTGCCAACGATCATGAAGGGAAAGGCGATGAAGGGTTATTGTTATGTGGAACCATTAGGTTTTCAAAAGCCAGATGAGTTTAAGTTCTGGATAGACCTATGTTTGGAGTTCAATGACAAGGCCAAGTCTTCTAAAAAGAAGAAAAAATGAGCCATCAGAAAAAGCGAGTTTTACTTTTTCTCCTTTTCTTGAGTACTTTTTTAGGCTATCTGGAATGGGGTGATGATCAATCCAGTTTTTTAATCCAGACTGAATTGGAAATATTTACAAAAGGAATCGAAGATCCGGTTTCAGTACTTCATCCATTTACATTGATTCCATTTATTGGACAAATTCTGCTATTGATTTCCCTATTTCAAAAAGCGCCAAAAAAGTGGCTGGTCATTGCAGCAATTATTGGTTTAGGACTCCTTTTTGGATTGATTTTATTTATTGGCATCATAGGGCCGAACTTGAAAATTCTTTTTTCAAGTCTTCCTTTTTGGTTGTTCTCTATCCTTTTGATTCGAGAATTCAGAACTAGCCGAAGCGCTAAATTGTGAGCTTTTAGGATGATTTAAATCAGGGATTAAATACTGTTAATAGTTCGGCTTTTTGGCCATTTATAGGTAAATTTTAGATACTCCTATTTCGCGGGAAATCAATAAAATTTTAATCTAAAAAACGCCTTAAAAATGATTGAGCAATTGCAAACATTCGAAGGAAACACTTTGGCAATCGAAGTGATAAATGGATTTGATGAAACAGATGAAAAGCTCGCACAAAAGCTGTTTCAGGAAAAGTTGGATAAAGGGTTTGAACAGGTGAATGTGTTGGTCAAATTGGATGAGATGAAGGTGTCCAATACTTCAGTAAAAGCATTTATGGAGGATATGATTTGGGTTCTTCGAAATTATAAAAAGTTGGGGCATCTGGCCATCGTAGCTCATTCCAAAGTGTTGAAGGCTTTGGTGCCTATCGATAATTTCTTCTTTGAAAGAGCAAGCAAAGGCAGACTAGAGAAGTACTTTGATATCTCTCAAATGGATGAGGCCATGGAGTTTGTTTCTTCTAAGTAAGAGATTGATCTAAATATCACTTATGAAAATTCAAGGTAAAGTTTGGGTTGTTACCGGTGGAGGTAGCGGCATGGGAAGAGAACTGGTTCTTCAGCTTCTTGCCAAAGGAGCCAAAGTGGCAACTTGTGATATCCATCAGGAGGCCATGGAGGAAACACTTTCACTCGCCGGAAATCTGTCAAGCAATCTATCTATCCATGTGCTGGATATTGCCGATCAGGAAAAGGTCTCCAACTTTCCAAAAGAAGTGATCCAAACTCATGGAGCAGTGGATGGCATCATCAACAATGCTGGGATCATCCAGCCATTTGTTGATGTGAATGATTTAGAGTTTGGGAAGATTGAGCAGGTAATGAAGATAAATTTTTATGGCACTTTGTACATGGTCAAAGCTTTTCTCCCTGAATTGTTAAAACGACCAGAAGCACACATCGCTAATGTGAGTAGCATGGGAGGTTTTATTCCTTTTCCTGGGCAAACGATCTATGGTGCTTCCAAAGCTGCAGTGAAGCTTTTGACAGAGGGCTTGTATGCCGAATTGAAGGATACAAATGTAAAGGTGACAGTAATTCATCCAGGCGCTGTCAATACGCATATTACCGAAAACTCAGGCGTAAGCACCAAAACGGCTACTGATTCTTCTCAAGCTGAAAAAATGGCCTTATCAGCAACCAAGGCCGCAGAAATCATGATTTCAGGAATTGAGAAAGATAAGTTTAGAATCTTGGTTGGTAAGGATGCCTCATTTTTGGATAAGTTTTACAGACTGAGCCCGGAAAAAGCGGTTCGATTTATCGTCAAAAAAATGGGGGATATGATGAAGTGATTTCCTTTTTTTGAATTCAAAGACTTATCTTCATTCCTTAATCATTTGGAGCTTTTTTATGGAAAAAGAAGAAGTAATCAGTCAATTGGAGGCTTTAGGGAATCCTAAGATGAAAGCCCACCATATCAAGTTCGGATCTCAGGAGAATGTGTTTGGAGTGAAAATGGGAGATATCCGTGCTTTGGCCAAAAAGATCAAAACAGATCATGAACTGGCTTTGGCTTTGTGGGAAACCGGAAACGTGGATTCGCGCTTACTGGCTATTTTGATTATGAAACCCAAAGAGCTTTCTCAAGATCAGGTAAGCGAAATGATTAAATCTATGCAATACAGTCAAGTTGCAGATTGGTTTCAATCCTATGTGATCAAGGAATTGGATTTTAAAGATTCACTTAGAATTGAAGGGATGAAATCCTCGCACCCGATGGAAGCTCGTGCAGGTTGGGCTTTGACTGCGGGAAAAGTGGCTAGAGATCCAGATCAGGTCAATATTCCTGAACTTCTAGACAGACTAGAGGCTGAAATGGGGGCGGCAGATCCCTTGATCCAGTGGACGATGAATACCTGTCTGGCATACATTGGTATCCACCATGCGGAATATAGAGAACGTGCTTTGGCTATAGGAGAGAAGCTGGGAGTGCTTCGGGATTATCCTACTTCCAAGGGTTGTACCTCTCCTTTTGCTCCGATTTGGATCAATGAGATGGTAAAGAGGAAAAAGGGTTGATCCTCTCCTTTACATTTTCCTAATCAGCTCCGCTGCCAGACTGATATTTTCAACTTCCATAAATCGCTCATGCTCGATGACATGATCGACCTGCTCATGAACCCAAGTAATGTGAAAAGGAATATGGATTGCATGCCCTCCCAATTCTAAAACAGGCAAAATATCTGATTTAAGGCTGTTTCCCAGCATTACAAATTCCTCAGGTTCCACATCCAAATGACGGATCAATTTGGCATAATCAGATGGCCTCTTTTCACTCATGATCTCGATGTGATGAAAGTAATCCTCCAAGCCGGATTTTTTCAGTTTTCTTTCCTGATCCAACAAATCACCTTTGGTAGCCAAAACGATCCGATAATCTCCATTGAGTGATTTGAGTACATCTTCTACCCCAGGAAGCAGTTCCACAGGCTTTTCCAGCATTTCCCGACCGATTCGGATGACTTTTTCCACCAATGAAATAGGCATCTTCTGGTCAGTGACATTCATAGCCGTTTCGATCATAGAAAGCATAAATCCTTTGATCCCATAGCCATAGAGGTGGAGGTTTTCTATTTCAGTTCTGTAGAGTTCTTTGATGCTTTGGTGTGCAGGAAGAAAATCTTCCAAAAGGGAAGCGAATTTTTCTTCCGCTTCCCTGAAAAATGGTTCGTTGACCCAGAGCGTATCATCTGCGTCGAATGTGATTACTTTAATTGCCATTAATCCAAATGATTGATCCAGTCTAATAATACAGATCTCCAGTTTTCAACTGCTCCTTTTCCCATGCCAAATCCAAATCCATGTCCACCTTTTGGATAAATATGAAGGGATGCCGGAATTCCATGCTTGTTAAGGGCATTGTAGTAAAGCAAGCTGTTTTCTATTGGCACTCCTTTGTCATCCTGAGCATGGACCAAGAAAGTAGGAGGAGTGTTTTCGTCCACATTCAGTTCTCCGGAAAATCTATCTTGAAGTTCCTGTGAAGCATTTTCTCCGATTAGGTTCTTGCGGGAACCGCTATGAACAGCTGCATCTCTGAAAGAAATAACCGGATAGACCAAAATCGAGAAGTCAGGTCTAGCGGATAAAGCATCAATAGCATCTTTGCCTCTGTCTACTTCATGATCATACTGAGTGGAAACAGTGGAAGCCAAGTGGCCGCCGGCCGAGAAACCCATTACACCAACTTTACCGGGATCAATATTCCAAGCTTCGGCATTGGCTCTTGTCATCCGGATAGCGCGTTGGGCATCCAACAAAGGAACCTCTTTGGGATCGGTCAAAGATTCAGAAATTGGAAGT
Source organism: Algoriphagus sp. PAP.12 (assembly GCF_026652115.1). Classification (GTDB taxonomy): domain Bacteria; phylum Bacteroidota; class Bacteroidia; order Cytophagales; family Cyclobacteriaceae; genus Algoriphagus. Next base: position 98,224 of record NZ_JAPPSQ010000006.1, read on the forward strand.
CTGTATTTGACTACGATGCCTGCGATTCCTTGCGAATTAAGCCATTTGGCAAAATCTGTTCCCTCCCAATCGTAGGCCAGGATGGCGTAGCCACCTCCAGGGTAGATCACTACAGCCTCTCCAGTTGCAATTTGTTTGTTAGGCAAATAAACCTCAATCGTAGGGTCCTGGACATTGGCTATTCTAATGATATTTTCGTCCCTGACATCTTCTTGAAGATTCATGTCTTTTTGAAGTGGAGGAGTTCCATCCCAAAGCGGGAGTGTATAATTTTGAGCCATTGCAAAACTGCCTAAAAGGATAAATAGGAAGGTGGAAAACAGGGTTTTCATGTGAGGTTATTTTGAGAATGATTAAAAATTCCAATCCGTTTGAAAAGCTTGATTCCAAACAGATTGGAAAATAATCAAATATCTAATTTATCATGTCCTGATGGCTCCTGTAATTGAAAGGATTCTTGATTTGGAGCTATTTCCAAGCCCCATTTCTGCAATTTGGGTAGTTCAAGGGCCTTCTCGCGGTATTCATCTGGAGTCATGATGGGGATTCCATAGATGATTGGAAAATATCGCTGGCAGTTTGGACAAGTCAAGATGCCTTCAATGATCTGTTGATCCTCAGTTTCTTGGATAATTTCCACATTCAAATCACTCTTGTCAAATGGACAGCAGAGCTTATTTAATAATTTTCTATTCATAGCATTTTTTTCATTTTGCTGAGATACAAATTCACAGCAGTTTCTGGTTCTTTGGAGTTTAATACACCTGAAATCACGGCTACTCCTTCGTAGGAATAATTTTCTAAGAGATGAAGGTTTTCCGGATTGATCCCTCCGGAAAGGAAAATGGGCATTCGAGTTAATTCTCGTGCTTTTTGGATGTTTTCAGGTTGTACCAATTCACAGGTGTTTACTGAGGAGGATAGAAAAACCGAGCAAAAACTGATATAGGAAAGCCCATTTTGATCCGCCCAAGAAATCAAATCAAGGTTGTTTCCTACAGTTAAGCCGATCAGTTTTCCGTCAATCTGTGATCTGATTTTATTCCAATCTTCAGGGACTTGATCAAAATGAACACCATCCAAATCGGCTTGAATTCCTAGTTTCCAATCTTCATTGATCAGCACCGGAGTACCACTTTTTTGAGCAAGCTCTTTGACTTTGACGCAAAATCTAATTTGCCCTGCTCTTGATAGATCAGGATCCCAATGATTCCAGATTTGAACTACATTGACACCTGCTTTCAGGGATTTTTCAAGTTTTTCTAAAAGCAATGTTTCGTCCTTTTTTGGGTCCAACACCAAATAAAGTCCTTCTAGTTTTTTCATTTTTTTCCTGTTTTAAAAGCATTATAAAAAGCATCCCAATAGGGATCTTTGCCATCGAATTGAAATGGGCTCCAAGATCCATCGGGTTCTTGAATCAGCTTTGCTTTTTCAGAGGTAAATGTTCCTAGGACGGAAGCTTGAATTCCCTCCATCTCTAATTTTTGTATGAGTTGATCCTCTTTTCCTTTCTTTACAGCCAACAACATGGATCCAGCACCGATAGAAATCAGAGGATTGATTTCAAATAGCTCTGCTACTTTTTTTACTTCATCAGAAATCGGAATTCTTTCTTTCTCAATTCGAAAACCTAAACCCGAAGCATCCGACATTTCACTCAAAGCTCCTAAAATCCCACTCTCTGTTACATCATGCATGGCTGTTAGTTCTTTCTTTGGAACCAAAGTTTTGGAAGCTAATAAGGCTTCTTTCAGAACGGAGAGTTTCCAGAAGTTAGAACTTGCTTTCTCTTGGATTTCTGTACCAAGATTTTCTTTGACATATTCAGGGAAAGCCATTGCCAACAAGGCTGTACTCGAAAGTGAGGCCTGTTTTGTCATGATAATAGAGTCTCCTGCTTGAGCTTGATTGGAAGTTAAGATTTGGTTTTTCGGAGCCTGAAGAAACATGGTTCCTCCTCCTGCAATGGTGGATTCCTGTCCAGGAATCTGTCCGGTATGACCTCCTGTGATAGCTATGCCTGATTCTTTGCAAAGTGAATGAATATGACTCCAGTATTCTCTGAAGGCCTTCTGAGATAAACTTGAAGGTAAATTCAATACAAACTGGGCATATTGAGGAGCAAAACCAGTCGTGCTCATGTCATTGACTAGCAGATGAATGGATAGCCATGCGGAGACTTTCATTCCTAGGGAAGGAATCAGTGACAAAGGGTCACTCGAAACAGCGAGAGCATTCCCATTTCCAAGGTCAATTACTGCCGTATCGACTCCGAATTGAGGTCCGCAAATCACCTCGGTTCTATCTGCTCCGCAATTTCCTTTCAATTCATGCTTGAAAAGGTCAGCATTGATTTTTCCCGAGAAATCTTCAAAGGCAGCCATTAGACATCAAGCAGTTTAACATGGAGGGCAAAGAAATCTCCATAGGGAACTTTCCATTGTTGTTTTGGAAACCACTTAGGTAGCCCGGTTGCATTCCATTCAATGCTATATTTTCTGTCAGGTAGCGCTTGGGCAATCAATTCTTTAAGACTGGCCGGAGTATAAAAATTGGCCGTCACATAGTAATTGTTTTTACCAAAAACCTGCTGAACTCGTCTTCGAATAAGTTTGGGTGTGTTACGGTTCATCATTCCAAAGATGATCCCGTATTTACCCACCCGTACTGCTTCTCGGATAACTTCAATTGGGTTTTTGTAGTACTCAAAAGTGGTCACAAAGGCCAGCGCATCGAACGAATGATCTTTAAAAGGCATGTGGTGAGAATCGGCCAAAACCAAATCTCCATCAAAGAGCTGAACTCCTTGAGCAAGCATAAATGGAGAAATGTCTCCACCAGTGGCTTCCAAACCTATTTCGTGCCACCAACGGGTAAACCGGGTGGTACCACAACCAAATTCCAATAGCGTTTTCACACGGGAATCCTGCTTGATCAGCCCCTCCAAGGTTTTCTTTTGCCAGACTTCTTGTTCCTTGTAGGGACCCTCGTAGTACTGTTCGTAATGATCGGTATCGTCCCGGTTGAAAAACCATTCTTTTCTACCTTGCCAGGTTCGGAGTTCTTCAGGGGCCACCTCAAAATTCTCCTGTTTCAAAAGTTCTTTCATTCGTCTTCTAGTCTAGACCAGAATGAATACCAGGAGAGGGTACAAATTGAAAAATAGCAATTCACAATTCCTACGCTGGCATTATCCAGATCAGGTTTTCGGGTATAATCTCAGCCATTATTAGGCACCCCGTTGTCAATAATTAATACTCAAATATATAGCTCAAAAATGAAAAACCTGAGGTTTCCCTCAGGTTTGTTAAGCTAAATTCAAGCTTTAAAATCAAATATTTTTTCCGTGACGGCCCATCTCCAATTGGGAGGAGTGCCTGGTAAATTAGTTTGATATTGTCCCAGAAAAGATTCCCATTCCTGAACTTTTGGGTTGGCATTATCAAGCTCGGCCTTTTTCTCAAAAGTGAAATCATCATCAGCCACCATGATCATGGAGAGCCTGTTTTTCCAGCGATAAATACTCATTTGAACAATTCCTGACACCCGGATACTTTCCAGAATTTCAGGAGCCACGGCTTTATGACAATCCACATAAGCTTGGATCGCTTCTGGCTCATCTTTTAGGTCGCAAATCAATAGAAATGTCTGCATGATTTTAAATTATGAGTTAGTGGATGGTGCTTTTACTCTTACCGCAAATAGGAATACCATCAAGAAGCAGGCAAGAGGAAGGATAAATGAAAAATTCACTTCTGAAACTCCCATGATGGTGATATCGGTATATCCGGTTCCTCCCCAGTCTAAGATCATTCCTTGTAGGGTCGGCATGATCGCTCCTCCCACAATAGCCATCACCAAGAAAGCAGCGGCGAACTTAGAATCTTCTCCTAAGCCTTCCAAAGCGATTCCATAAATGGTTGGGAACATCAAAGACATAGCGAAACTGATTCCTACCAAACTGTAAAGTCCTGTGATTCCTGGGATGAATATAGCTCCCAAAGTGAAGCCCATAGCCAAAATTGCAAATATGGCCAGTAGTTTGGAGGAGGACACATAGCGAAGTAAGAATGTGCAGACCCATCTTCCGACTAGGAATACAACCAAGGCAGCATAGCCATAATTAACAGCCGAAGCATTGTCAATTCCCAAAGCTTCAGCGTATTGATAGATGTAAGTCCAAACCATGATCTGGGCTCCTACATAAAACATCTGAGCCAAAGTGCCTTCGACAAAGTTTCTGTTTTTAAACAGTCTCTTCATGGTTGGTCCAAAGTCCACTTTGTTGGATGAGTCTTTGCTTTCTGGCATTTTTACCAAGGCAATCACTATAAGCATTCCTAAGACGACCAAACCCAACATCACATAAGGGTTACGGATCACCATCAAGTCGTTGGTTCGAATGATGGCTTTGGAAGCCTCATCCAAGGTGCCGTAAATCAGGTTTCCTTGATCATCAACTGCATTGGATTGAAGTTGATTTAAGATAAACTGTTTGGCTACAAATAAACCCGCCAAAGCTCCCATCGGATTGAATGCCTGAGAAAGATTTAATCTTTGAGTTGCAGTGGACTCCGGTCCCATGGAAAGGATATAGGGGTTGGCAGTTGTTTCCAAAAATGCCAATCCAAATGTCAGGATATAAAGGGAGGCCAGAAAGAACCCATAGCTTTCAAAAGCTGCGGCTGGGTAAAATAGAATTGCTCCAAAAGCATACAGCCCCAATCCTAAAAGAATTCCTGTTTTGTAGGAGTACTTTTTGATAAAGAAAGCTGCAGGAAGGGCCATGGTGAAATAACCTCCATAGAATGCCAATTGAACCCAAGAGGCTTGGACATTATTCAGTTCCAAAACACGCTTGAATGCCGCCACCATTGGATTTGTGATGTCATTGGCAAAGCCCCAAAGGGCGAAAAGCGAGGTAATAAGGATAAAGGGGAGGAGTAGGTTTTTGGGTATTAGTGCGGGTTTGTTGTTCATAGGGTTCTGTCCAAATGGGTATAGCCACCATCTACAAATAAATGTTGTCCGGTGATATGAGTTGCTTGTTTGGAAAGGAGGAAAACAGTCATGGACGCGATTTCCTCAGGTTGGGTCATTCTTCTCCCCAAAGGGATTTTCTGATTGATTTCAGCGAGTTTTTTCTCAGGATCAGGGAACGTATTGATCCAGTTTTTGTAAAGTGGTGTGTAAACCTCGGCTGGGATTACTGCATTTACTCGTATTTGATAAGGTAGTAATTCAGCTGCCCATTCTCTGGTCAATGCCAACTGAGCGCCTTTGGCTGCTACATAGCCTGAAGTTCCTCCTTGTCCTGTGATTGCCGTTTTGGAAGAAATATTGACGATAGCTCCTTGAGTCTTCTTTAATTCAGGAAGGGCGTAATGTGCCAGATAGTAATAATGATTCAGGTTTTTGGTAACAGATTTAGCGAAGGCCTCAGGAGTACCATTTTCCAAACCTACCCCATCATTTGCTCCGGCATTGTTGACAATACCATCTATTCGTCCATATTTTTCCCTGCAGATTTGAACAGCTGCTTCTGCATCTTCAGGAGTAAACATGCGAACTGGGATTTGAAGCGCTTTTCCATTAGCATAATCAACCAATTCTCGTCCTTCTTCTTCGGATGGATCTATGAAAACCGGAATAGCACCTTCATCTATGAGCATTTTAGAAATAGCTCCACCAATCCCTTTTGCACCTCCTGAAATCAGGATGACTTTATCTTTTAATTGTAAATCCATTTTAGTGTAAGTTATAAAATTGGGTGGCAGTTTCCCCTAAAATTAGTTTTTGCTCAGAATCGGAGAGGCTAGATGTGAAATCAACTACCGTAGAAAAGACTTGCTCATATTCTCCGGCTACCAAGCATACAGGCCAATCAGATCCAAACATGCATCTCTCTGGACCAAAAAGCTCCAAAGCGATTTCCATGTAAGGTAAAAGAGTTTCATGAGTCCATTTTGCCCAATCCGCCTCAGTAACCATCCCCGAAATCTTACATAGGATGTTTTCTCTTTCAGCGATCGGACTCATTTCCTTTTTCCATTCTTTCCATTCCCCCTTTTTGATATAGGGCTTGGCGAGGTGATCAATCACCATGGCTTGCTCCGGGCATTTTTTCACCAGTTCTAATGTTGCCTTGAGATGGTGAGGAAAAACCAGAATATCATAGGTGTATCCTGCTTTTCCAATAGTTTGAATGCCTCTGATAAACTCTTCGCGGAGCATATATTCAGGATCTCTTCCTTGAAGAATTTCTCTAAAACCTTTTAGTGAAATTTTAGAAGAATAATTATCCAAGGTTTCATTCAGGTTGTCAGCACCCAAGTCAGCCCAGCCTACCACTCCTTTGATCCAAGGGTTTTGGTCTGCCAGATCCAATAAAAAATCTGTTTCTCTCAGACTTTCATCAGCTTGAACTGCAACACAGCCGTCAATGCCAGCATCATCCAATAAAGGCTTTAAATCCGCCGGAAGGAAATTCCGACGGATTCTTTTCATGCTTTCATCGATCCATTCATGACGCTTGGGATCATATTCCCAAAAATGCTGATGAGAATCTATTTTCATGCTTCAGGATCGTTCATCGCTACTTGCTTGGACACTCCCAAACCATCAATACCTAGTTCTACCACATCACCTGGTTGAAGGTATCTTGGCTCCGGTTTCAATCCCATTCCTACTCCTGAAGGAGTACCCGTGGAGATCACGTCACCAGGAAGCAATGTCATGTATTGACTTAGATGTTCGATGATATAAGGAATATCAAAGATCAGATCTGAGGTATTGCTGTCTTGTAGGATTTGATCGTTTAATTTTAACCACAATCTCAAATTATGAGGGTCTGTTACTTCGTCTTTTGTTACCAAAGTTGGTCCAAGAGGAGCATAGTGATCGGCACTTTTACCTTTCACCCACTGACCACCGTGTCTTAGCTGGAAGTCTCTTTCACTCACGTCATTGTGAAGGGCATAACCCGCTACATAATCCAAAGCATTTTCCTTAGAAACGTATTTTGCACGCTTTCCAATAACTACAGCTAGTTCAACCTCCCAGTCAGTCTGCTTGGAATTTTTTGGAATATAAATAGGATCAAAAGGACCGCAAAGAGAGGAAGTCGCCTTCATAAATACGATAGGCACCTCAGGAACAGCCATTCCGGATTCTTCTGCATGCTTCAGGTAGTTCAAGCCAATGCAGATGATTTTGGAAGGTCTGGCAACTGGAGAACCCAATCTTGCACCTTCAGGGATTTTAGGAAGTTTGGATTCATTGGCTTCCAACCAAACTTTCAATCTTTCTAGGCCATTGTTGGTAAAAAACGCCTCATTCCAGTCTTCTCCAAAGCTGGAGCAATCAAGGTAATCACCTTGAGTATTTTGGATTCCTGCTTTTTCTTGGCCCTCTTGGCCAAATCGAATCAATTTCATGATTAAGGTATTATAGGTTAATGTGGAGAGAAGGGATTACATTTTCAATCCCAAGAATCCTCCGTCAATATTAATATTTGCGCCAGTGATGAAGCTACCTTCATTTGAGCTGACAAAATAAGCCAATTCTGCAATTTCCTCAGGGGTGCCCATCCTGCCGATAGGTTGGGTTGCGGCTAGTTTGGCAAACATTTCTTTTTCCTGCCCTGGATAATTCTTTGCCAAGAATCCATCCACAAACGGGGTATGTACTCTCCCTGGGGAAAGACAGTTGCATCTAATACCCTGCTCCACATAGTCTCGGGCTATACTGAGGGTCATGGAAAGTGCAGCGCCTTTGGTCATGGAGTAGGCAAAGCGATCAGGGATCCCAATCGTAGCTGCAACAGAGGCCATATTCAAAACAGAACCACCACCATCTTGAATTAATTTTGGAAGTGCAGCTTTGGTACAGATGAACATGCCTTTGATGTTGACATTATAAAGCCTGTCGAAATCTGCTTCAGAGGTGTTTTCTACTTTACCCACATGGGAAACACCCGCATTGTTGATCAAGGTGTGGATTTTTCCAGGCAATTGATCGATAAAGCCAGATACTTGCTCATACGATGTGACATCAGCATTCCAAAAAGTCACCGAATGACCTTTTCCTTGCTCTTCTTTTGCCACTTTTTCACCTTCGGCCACATTGGCATCGATGAAATAAACATTTGCTTTTGATTTGGCAAACTTTCTGACCATCGCTAGGCCGATACCACTTGCACCACCTGTAATTAGGACTGTTTGATCTGTCATTTTGGTATTGGAAATATGCTAATCGATATTTTTATTGAATTAGCAGGTTGATTTACTAAATAATCGCAAAAGTTAGGGCATTTTTCCTAATTGAGCCTAATCCTTTTCCATCATCGGATCTATCTTGATCTAATTTTAGGACAAATTAAAAAATCTTTTCAATGGTAATTAAGGTTTGACATTCAATTCATCTCTTTTGGGAGAATCAGCATAACAACTTAGCAAACTTTTGATTTTCATTGAGATGCCCCTCTGGTTGGTTTGAAATGAATTTAAACCAAATTGAAAATACCAGCCTTGCCTGATTTCGATTCAAAGCATAATAGTGCTCGAGAAATCTCATGAATTTTCACCAAAATAAAAGCCAGAATCATTATTCTCGTTTTGGGCAATGTTATCAAGTTTTTTTCCTATTCCTCTTATAATTGAATCCAATTCAGTAGAAGAAATACTTATAAAATTGACTAGTTCCTGATTTTCTTTCGATAACCGTTCATTAGAATTTTCTAATAAAGTAACCAGCCCCATAATTCTTGCTAAAGGAGCTCTTACAACATGAGATTGGATCCAAGCGATCTCCTTAAATGTTTTGTTTTGTTCTTCAATCTTACGAATGTAGGCCATTTTATCAGTGAGATCATTAACCAGTGCCAAGGCTGCTTCCATTTCTTTAGTTTTGATAATTGCCGGACTTATCTCAACATCCATTATCTCCCCATTTTTTTTCAGGTGTTTGGCAAGACGTGTATACCCTTCCTCCTCACTTTTTCTAAATTCTTCCAGGTATTCTAAAAGGTCCGGTACTTCTTTCTCAGGTCGGATATCCATAATGTTAAGGGCTAAAAATTCTTCCTTAGAATAACCGTATTTTTTAACTGCCGCTTTGTTAACATCTAAGATTTGAAGGGATTTTGAATCATGAACAATGATAGGGCTTGGAGTCAAATCAAAAAGCATGGAATATTTTTGCTTTGATAATTCCAACTCTTCTATTGCAATCTTAAGTTTTTGATTGGTTTCTTGGAGTTCCTTTTCTCTTATTTTTCGTCCAGTGATATTCTGAGTAGAACCGATTATTCGTAGAGGTTTTCCGTATTTATTTCTGACCACGAATGCTTTTTCCAAAACATAAATGTAATCTCCACTCTTGGTTCTGATTCTTGATTCTGCTTCCCAGAAAATTTGGCTACTTTTTAAGAAAGCATAAAACCTGTTCAAGTTTTCTTCTCTGTCATCTGGGTGGAATAATGAAAACCAAAAATCAGAATTTGAATTTAATTCTTCAGTAGTATAGCCCAAGTGTTTCTCAAAGTTCGGACTTCGGTAAACTTGATCAGATTTGATGTCCCAGTCCCAGATCATTTCTGAAGAGGCTAATGAAGCATATTCAAACCTTTGGTTGCTTTCCTGAAGTTCACGGGTGGTCTCAGCTATTTTTTTCTGTAGAATTGAGGGTTGTTTGGTGAAATTAAAAACAAAAACCCCTAAAAGAACAGCAGTCAAAAATCGAATGAATTCTGGGAATAGAATTTCCTTGAATGCATAATTTTCATTCAATTGAATTTTTATGGTCCAGTTTCCTTCAGGAATTGGTATTTCTACCAAAGGCCCAGAAAGATTTTCGAAGGATTTTTGTAGTAATGAGCTAGTTTGGAGATTTTTTGGATCAGTCTTTAAAAGGTCAAAAGTAATTCGGTCGTTTTGTATAAAGGGAGCTATAGTTTCATTTTTAAAGTCTTCCCAGTCAATGATGACGGAAGCGAAACCTTCAAATCTATCATTTTCAAAAAAAGGCAATCTTCCGATAATAGCAGTACCCCCTTGTTTGAGCTCGAAAGGTCCAGCGAAATAGATATCCCTTCTAAAAATAGCTTCTTTTGCTTCACTTGATCTAGAAGTGTCTTGAAGAATATTATAACCAAGGATCTTTTCCCGACCTTCAATAGGGTAGGAGGCTACTATAGTACCACTATCCAATAATTGAATTTGGTTCAGAATGTCTATGTTTTCAATGATACTACTGCCAATCTTGTCAAAATCCTCATCCAAGCCATTATTTTGTGCCAAATACGACAGTATTTTTGCAGAAGAATTTGCTGTGAATAAAACTGATTGAATCCTTTCTTCAATGATTTCTCCTAAATCAATTATAGCCTTTTTATCATCTATAAGTCTTAGTTGATACTCTTTATAACTTAAAAACAAACCAAAGATCACTGCTAAGAAGAAAGCAGTCAAACCCGAAAGGATGGGGAAACCAAAAAATATCTTTCTTAATAAATTGGCCATTTTTAATGGGTAAGAAAAGTATGAATTTAAAGAAAAATTGTATTTCCTGTTTTTACCGACTCATCACATGCAAATGCAATCTTCAAACTGTTTAAGGCATCATATAAATGGTCCGAAAGGTCGATGTCCGAAAGAATTGATTTGAGAAAATACGCTTGTTCTCGATTACACAATTCCTGATGTCCCGGCTCATCTTGCATGTCTATCCAATCATCTTTTTTAATAAAGTTGTTTTTAGAATCAATCGCTGAATGATGAACCCGAATGGATTCGGTTTTGGTATGGGAATCTACATCATCAGATTTCCCTGAACCTCCAGCATCTTTAGCAACGATAGAGGCAGACCCTTTGGGTCCGAAAACGTCTTTGATAAAAAAAGCTGTTTCAGAAATCATTGGTCCCCAGCCAGCTTCATACCAACCAACCGAACCATCATCGAAACGGATTTGTAGTTGGCCATAATTGTAATTGTCTTCAGAAATATCCTCTGTCAATCGAGCTCCGATTGCGGATACGGAAACAGGTTTGGAACGGGTCATTTGACACATCACATCGATGTAATGGACTCCACAATCCACGATAGGACTGAGGCTTTTCATCAAATTTCTGTGAACATCCCACATGAATCCGTGACTTTGCTGATTCAGGTTCATTCGCATCACCAAAGGCTTGCCTAACTTTTGGGCCTCCTCAATAAATCTCATCCATGATGGATGGTGCCTTAAAATATAGCCTACTACTACCTTCTTATTGACTTCCTTGGCTTTGCTAATGATGTTTTCACAACCAATAACGGTATCTGCAAGAGGCTTTTCGATGAAAATATGGCATCCCTGTTCCAAAGCTTTTAAGGCAAAACCTTCATGGGTGTCCGGGTAGGTTGAAATACAAACTGCATCTGGATTGGTTTGGACTAAAGCTTGAGCATAGTCCTCAAACAGGGGATAATCTGCCTGAAGTTTTTGGTTTAGTTTAGATTTACTCTCCCCTCTGGAGACAAGTCCACAAATCTCAAATTCAGGCATTTGATGATAGGCTGTAGCATGAGACGCTCCCATATTTCCACATCCCACAATCAGTATTTTTATCGGGTTCATAGATTTAATTCTTAATAATAGATTCGATTTCAGCAGGACTAAGATATTCCACCGAAATGTCCAAAGTAATAGGAGTAAGGGGTTCATCGGTATCATCTCGCTTTACTGAAACTATTTGGTATATGATGTCCATTCCTTTGATTACATGGCCGAAAACGGTGTAATTATTATCTAGTCGGTGTAGACCGTCTTTGTTTTGAACAATATAAAACTGGCATCTTGCAGAAAGTTTTCCAGGATTATCATCCCTTCCTGCTCCCACCGCGCCATAGACATGGGTTAGCTCAGGATGAAATTCTGGTTCCAATAAATACTCAGGATCTTTGAACCCTTCCGGGGTATCAGGACAGCCTCCCTGAGCTACAAAGTTTGGGATGACTCGATTGAATGTCAGAGAGTCCCAGTATCCATTGTCAGCTAGCTCAATAAAACTCTCTTTGTGATTTGGAGTGCGGTCATCTAATTGAATATAAATATTTCCAAGTGGGGTGTTGATTTTGCCAATTGGACTTTTTTCTTGAGAAAAAACTGCATTGGAAAAAAAGAAGGGTAAATAAAGCAGGAAAAGAAACGGTAAAGCTTTTTTCATTTTTTTAGAAAATGGAGGAAATAATCAAATAGTGATTTTTGTTTTTGAATAATAGATTTTTGAAACCTGTTTTTCAAAAGCAAAATTGGGGGTTTTAGATTAGGATTGAACCTCAATATAGTAGTTATTTTGAATTATGAATAAGCCGTTTAAAGAGCAACTAAGGCCTGTACCTACTAATGAATTAGAAAGACTGAGATCTTTGGGGGAGTTGGATTTGGATTACTTGGAGCTTAAGAAATCTATGAATGATTTGTCCCGTTTGGCCGCCAAAATAGCGGGCACAAAAATTTCGCTTATCAATTTGATTGATCATTTTACTCAATGGAGCATCTCTTCATTTGGAATTGATATGTCACAAATGCCAAGAGAGGAATCCATTTGTCAATATACCATTTCTGATGAAAGCGATTCCGAGTTTGAAGTGCCTGACTTGACAGCTGATGATCGGTTTAATTCCATGGATTATGTCCGAGATCAGCCTAATTTGAGATACTACTTTGGGGTTCCGTTGAAAATCAATGAAGAAGTTAGCTTGGGAGCCCTATGTGTGATGGATTCAAATCTTCACCAAATTACTCCGGATAAAAAAGAAATGCTGACGATAATTGCGGACGAAATAGTCAATCGCTTAAAAGCACATAAGACCATGGATGACCTTCAGTCTAAAGTCTTGGCGATCGATAAAATTAAAAACAGGTTGGCTCATGATGTTCGTGGTCCTATCAGTGGTTTTCAGGGTTTAGCAGAAATCGTCCGACTTCAGGGGGATCAAAATGAGATGGAGGAGATGTTGGAATATTTCAATTTGATCGAAAAGGGAAGTCGCTCCGTTTTGGATTTGGCAAATGAAATTCTTTCTCAGGATTTGTCCCATGGAGAAAACCCAGACAGTCTAATTCAAGGTGAAGGATTGACTCTTCAGACATTGTCTGGAAAGCTGAAAGATTTATTTACTCCACAAGCTAAAACTAAAGGAGTTCAATTGGAGGTTGAGTCAAGTGATAGAAATTCTTCAGTCCCATTTCCCAAAAACAAAATCCTTCAAATCTTAGGAAACCTAATTTCAAACTCTATTAAGTTTACTGGAGAGGGAGGGCTGGTTTCGGTCAAATTAGAGATGGAGATTTTAGGACTTCAACAAATTCTAAATTTTCAGATTTCAGATACAGGTTCCGGAATGGACCAAACTAAAGTTGATGAGATTTTGAGTGGTGAAGGAAGTTCTACAAGTGGGACAAAAGGAGAAAAGGGATATGGCTTTGGATTAAAGCTTGTATTGCAACTAGTCGATACTCTCAATGGAAAAATAGGAATACAATCTAGGAAAGGAGAAGGAACGAAAATCAATATCTCAATTCCAATTCCTTATTAAATAGATCAAAAAAGACACTAGATTAAGCAAGTGTCTTTTTTTGATTATTGACCGGATTGGCATACATAGCCAGATAATTTTTCACCTCTTCCGGATTATTAGTGTTCACTTTTTCAAGTATTCTCTTTTCAAAAGCTTCTTTTTCGGCATTTGTATAATGTTCCACACATTCATTTTCACCATAAAGTAAATCATGGGCGATGTAATTACTTGGCCATAGTTTGTAGCCTGCCCAGATCTTATGGTCGATTAGGTTAGTGAGTTGATTGAGTTTATCACTTTGACTCAATTCACTCTGCGAAAGCTCTTTGACCTCTTGATTGAGAACGCCGTTTACCTGAATATGAATTCGTTTTTTGGTTCCCATAATCCCTCTCAAGAGATTTAGGAAATCCTCGTTTTCGCTCTTGATATATTTTTCATCCCTTGCCTTTGCCAACAATTCAGGGATTTTTAACATGTCTGTTGGGTCATATTCATAGGATATGGAAACAGGCACTAGGTTTATTTTTTCAAAGTAGGAAAAAGCATCCTTGCTTTCCTCTGCCAAAGTCAACATTTTCAATACTCCCTTTTGAGTAATGTCATTTCCATCTTTGGTTCTTCCTTCACGTTGGGCAGTCCACACACTTCTGTTTTCCTTCAAAAGGGATTGGCTGATATAATCAGAGACCAATTTGGAACTTTCGAATAAATCCCTTCCGGAAACACCTCTCTTGATGGCGAAATTGCGGCTCAATCTAGAAAGCGTATGCAAGAATGGCTTTTTGATCAAATTATCTCCAATAGCCGATGTCGTCATGACCAGACCATTCTCATATAGGCAGGAATTCAAAAGAGATGTGTCTAAAATAATGTCACGATGATTGGAAATAAATAGGTATGGAGTGTTGGGTTCCAACTGATCAAAACCTCCAGTGCTTAATCCGTCGGAGCTTTTCTCCAAAACCTTCATCAATCCGGGATAAATAAAATTAATCTGGAAATCGCGAAGTGAATGAGTATGCCGCATTAGCTCTTTCCACATTTGATTTCTGTCTTGCGGAAAGGTGAAACTCATCATTGCTTCTAGCATAGGGTCTTCCAAAATCTTCATGATAGCCGGGTTGGCTTCTGCATCATAGTAAGGCCTTATGGAATCGAATTTTGACATATTTGGGTGAAATAAAGTCTGCAAAAAGCAAAAAATAGTCGAAAAATCGAAGGTGTTTTGCGATTTGAAACTTGAAAGGTTTGCTATCTAGTTTCTTTTCAGATACTTGTCAATATACAAAAGATGAAAAGGAAGTGCCTCTGTCCAGTATACCCAAGTGTGTGCACCGGGTCTTTCTGTATAATCATGGGGAGTTTCATTTTCTAGCAAAAGCTGATGCATTTGACGATTGGTAGCAATAAGGAAATCATCAACTCCACAATCTATAATAAGAGCGATCCCATTTTCTTTCATCTTATCGGTATAGGCAACTGCTGTAAATGGATTGAAGTTCGGTGCATCATAATTTATATCTCCCAACATTTCTTTTTGTTGACTGGTTCGAAGGGTGCTAAAGCCCTCGGGTACTTTCCACATTCTGGTATCAATATTCATTACACCGCTCATGCTACCAGCTGCTACAAATAATTCAGGGTGTTTTGCTGAAAGATATATTGAACCATGACCTCCCATTGAAAGCCCCGTGATTGCTCGTGATTCTTTTTGTGCCAGTGTTTTATAGTTCGAGTCGATAAATGGAATCAATTCTGTGGTCATATAAGTCTCGTACTGAACAGAGTCCATCAAGGGACTGTCAAAATAGTAGCTTGATGGGCCTACACCTGGTGTAACTATGATGAGGTCATATTGATCTGCCAGCCGATTGACCAAGCCCGGTTCTGTTACTTTTTGATGCCAATCGCTGAAAGCACCACTTCCTCCATGCAATAAATATAGGACTGGGTAAGACTCTTGTGAATTATCATATCCTGAGGGGACTGTGACAGCAGCTTTGAGAGTTTTGTCCATTGCTTTACTGAAAACCTCAATGGTGTCCACTTTTGCCTGAGAAAAAGAAAAGGTAGGGAGCAGGAAAAGAAGGAATAATAGCTTTTTCATAGATTAAGTTGAAGGGTTTAAGAATAGAAAAATACAAATTATCTTGAATCCAATCCCTGACAAGAATCAATTGATTTAGGTCGGAGGGAATTTGTATATTCCCAAAGCAAAAATCCGATGATATGCCTTTGATACAAAAGATAGCGTATTACCTAATAATTATTGTTTTTGGAGCGATAGTGATGCGTGAGGGGGATTTCATTTTAGTTCCCTTGGTTTGGGGAGTTTTTTTTGCATTTGCATTAAATCCTATAGCTGTCTGGTTGGAAAAAAGAAAAGTGCCAAGAAGTCTTGCCATTATTATGAGTATCCTTTTAGTGACTGCAATAGTGGTGGGAGTTTTTTATGCACTGCTCAATCAAATGGTAGGCCTGGTAAAAGATATTCCTGAAATTGGGAAGAACCTTCAGGGGAAAATGAGTCATTATCTGGAAGAAATCGGTGGTATGGTAGGAGGGGATTTTTCTGATCCATTAAGGAGTGAGCAAATCCTTAAATATTTGACTCCAGATGGCCTGAATAATACACTTTTTTCAACGGGCAAGTCCTTGACATTAGCAGGAATTATTCCCTTATATATTTTCTTGTTGATGTATTACAAGGATTTTTTTGCAGCATTTCTCATTCGATTCAGTTCTGAAAATAAGGACCGGGTGCTTGCCTGGGTGATGGATTCAGGAAAGATCATTCAATCCTATTTGAGCGGAATGGTTCGTGTGACATTGATCGTTGCGATTTTAGCTGGAGTCTATTTCTATTTGATTGGATTAAAGTACTTCTTACTCTTTGCAGCTTTCATTGCAATCATGAATTTGATTCCCTATGCTGGAGTATTTCTTTCCTCTGTATTTGCGATTTTGTATGTGTTTTTAACTACCGATTCATTGGTGTATCCAGTGATGACTTTTGCGGTGCTTTGGGGAATTCAATTATTAGAAAATAATATCATCACACCTTTGGTAGTGGGGTCACAAGTGAAAGTAAATGCACTGGCAGTAATTCTGGCAATTTTGCTTGGGGGTTATCTCTGGGGAGTTTCTGGAATGATACTTTTTATTCCTTTGGTAGGAGTTTTAAAAATCACCCTTGAAAGGATTGAAGGCTTGGAAGCTTTTGGTTTTCTGCTAAGTGACGAAGTGCCCAAAGAAGAGAATTCAGGAAAAATTAGGTTTTGGGAGAAACTATTCAAAAAGAAGTCTGGGGGAGGGGAATAAAAAAAAGCTCCTCAGAACCTGAGAAGCTTTCAGTGCGGATAGAGGGACTCGAACCCCCATGCCTCGCGGCGCTAGATCCTAAGTCTAGTGCGTCTACCAATTTCGCCACATCCGCATTATTTTTAATCCTGTAAGAAAGACTTTCCTTAGAAAGCTTTAATGAGATCTTTTATCTCATTTTTAAGTCGGGGTGGCAGGATTCGAACCTACGACCTCCACATCCCAAATGTGGCGCGATACCGGGCTACGCTACACCCCGAAACTTTATCTTAAAAGACAAATCCGTCAAGCCTTTGCTTAACGGATTGCAAATGTAATTAAATATCAATTCAGTCCACAATTTTCTTTTTCCAAAAAGTATGGATTAGTCTATTTGGTTGATTTTCAGGTGAAAAATTTTACCAATTAGGATGGTTTTTCCACCAGTTATCCATGGAAACCTTACCAGAACCATAGAAAAGGAAGACCAAAAGCAAAACCAAGACAATAAGGGACAGTTCAAATTCTAAATTATTGGCTACAGAAAGAAATCCTTGATCGATATTGACAAAGAAAACCGCTCCAATCAAAATTGGAAGTTGGAAGAGGATAGCAAAGCGAGTTTTTAGTCCCAATGCTATTAAAAATCCTCCAACCAAATGGGCAAAAGCGACATAATGAGCTAATGCTAAATTGACGAATTGGAGGTCGCTGTTTTTCATGATGTTGAGTAAGGCGCTGGTGTTTGAAATGAACAAGACTCCTTTGTACATAATGAAAATCCCCAATGCAATTCTGATAAAATCCAGCCAATTTGGATGATGGGTATCTGCCCAGTGCTCCAGTCTATTTGTAGTTTCCATGGTTATAAGGGTTTATTATTAGAAAATACGAATAAATTAGAGTTTAATCAATTGGTTTTCAGATAAATGTATTTTATTAATAAAAAAGAAAGCCCCAGAAAGGGGCTTTCTACGCAATGTCGGGATCAACTAAACTAAGAGAAAAGCCTTACTCTCCGTATGAGCAGTAAAGAATTCAATTGACATTGCAATAAAGACATACAGGAGATCGAGGTCTTAAGTTCTGTTCTATCTACTCTTTGTGATTTCAGGGGAATATGCCTGTTTATCGGTTGTTTTCAGGGATTAACTAACTAGTTCGATTTTGGTCAAAAAATATGTCTGAGCGCATCTGAACGGGTTTTTTGGGACCGAACAATTTTATTGTTCGGATTCAAACAATTCTCATTACCTTATTCTTGTCAAGAGTTCCAAATTTTATTTTTCCGATGAAACATTTAGAAACAGAATATAAAAGTCCAGATGGTGTTAAACTTTACCTTCAAGCATGGATGCCAGAAGCTCCAAGAGCCTCTTTGTTATTGGTTCATGGATTAGGAGAGCATAGTGGACGATATGAAAGCTTGGTTCAGGGCTTGGTAGATTTGGGAGTTGCGGTTTTTACTTTTGACGGGAGAGGGCATGGGAAATCTTCACTGCCTAAACCCACTGCCTATTTTGATTCCTATGAAAGGTATTTGGAGGATATTGATGCTCTTGCCGGGAAAGTGAAAAATTACATCCCTGGTTTGCCATTTTTTATGTTTGGGCATAGCATGGGTGGAGGTTTGGTAGCTGCTTATGTTTTGAAATATCAGCCTGAAGTAGCCGGGATTATCCTCTCTGCACCCGCGATCAAAGAAGCTGAAGGCACTCCAAAAATATTGATTGCCTTGTCAGGGCTTTTAAATGCATTAGCGCCAAAGTTGAATGCAGTGAAGTTGGATATTGAGGGAGTTTCCAGAATTCCTGAGGAGGTGGAGAAATATAAAAATGATCCTCTGATTTTTCAGAAATCTATTCCAGTTCGAACCGGATATGAGGTTTATCAGATGATGCAGTTTATCCAAAGTCATGCAAATGAGTTTGTTCAGCCAGTTTTGATTTTCCATGGTACAGCAGATCGTCTGACTAATCCTAAAGGATCAGAATTGCTTTTTGAAAAAGCCCAATCTCAAGACAAAACCCTTAAAATCATTCCCGGTGCCTATCATGAATTGCTAAATGATTCTGATCGGGAGGAGGTTTTAAAGGTGATATTGGAATGGGTTGGAAACAAGCTGGGATGATTTTATGTCTCCATCCCATTAAAAGGATTAAATCTTCTTCTGCCGATCGCCATGGCTACGGCTCGGCAGACAGTTTTGTCTCCATACTTGACATTGAGGCGGTCCAGAGCCTGGTAAAGGTTAATCTGCTCCTGGCTGTCCTCGAATAGATTGATCTGATAATTTCCGTATACCAGCGTGCTGAAGCGTACTCCGATCAGGCGGATCAGCAACCGTCGACTGTAGAGTTTGCGAAAAAGCTCCTTGACAATGGGAAGCAAAGTATGATCAGCAGAAGTATAAGGGATCCGCTGCTGCATGGTATGGGTTTCAAAATCCGAATAGCGGATCTTGACCGTCACACATGCCGTCAATTGCCCTTTTTGTCGAAGCTTGGACGCCAGTTGTTCGCACATGGCGGTCAGTGTGGCTTCGAGCATTTTTACATCGATCGTGTCTTGCTCGAAGGTGTTTTCCGAAGAAATGGACTTGGCTTCAGAATAGGGGATAACGGGGTTGCGGTCGATCCCATTGGCTTTCTCCCAGATCATATTACCATTCTTTCCAAAGGTAGCCTTGAGCAACTCTGCGGGCATCTGCTGCAGGGTCTGTACTTTTTTTACCCCCATGTTATACAGGGTCTGAGAAGTTTTTTCTCCGATCATGGGGATCTTTCTCACAGAAAGAGGAGCTAAAAAAGGCTTTTCCTCACCAAATGGAATCTGTCTTTCATTATTGGGCTTGGCTTCTCCGGTAGCGACTTTGGATACGGTTTTGTTTTCGGATAATCCAAGGGAGATCGGCAGACCCGTTTCTTTGATGATGCGTTGTCGAAGCTCATGAGCTAGTTTGAAGCAGCCGAAGAAACGGTCCATTCCTGTCAGATCCATGTAGAATTCGTCGATGGAGGATTTTTCAAAAAGTGGAACCGATTCTCTCACGATATCGGTAACCTCATGGGATTTTTGACTGTATCTTTCAAAGTCCCCACGGACGATAATCGCTTCGGGGCAAAGCTGTCGCGCTACCCGCATGGGCATAGCGGAGTGAACGCCAAAGCGACGGGCTTCATAACTGCAGGATGCCACGACTCCACGGTCGCTGGAACCTCCGATCAGGATAGGTTTTCCGTCCAGACGATTGTCAAACAGCCGCTCTACGGACACAAAAAAGGAATCCAAATCCATGTGCGCAATACTTCTGGTCGCCTCCATTTCTATTTTGTCAAATATTTTAACATTTTAATGTTTATAATTTAAACAAAATGATTAGATTTGAATCAAGTGAAGACGGGAATTGTCGGGAAGTAAAATGAAATATAATGGAAATACATTTCGTAATGGTGTGTTTCCTTAGATGTGTTGTTGTCAATTTACCTATCTAGATACGCTTCGCTAAAATAAGATCGCTGGCTTCCAAGGTATACCGTCCGAGTGAGATAATGATATTTGCTTATAGGCTATCTTGATTTATATCTGCCCGAAGGGCTGTCTTTCATCTCTATCGTATCTCCATTTTAATATGTTCCTAAATAACAACCTCAAATTCCTTCGCAAACAGAAAAAGCTGACCCAAGAAAGTTTGGCGGAGGCGCTGGGAATCAGTCGTTCTAAGTTAGCTGGCTATGAAGCGACCATTACTCCACCATTGGATATGATGGTGAAGATTGCCGAGTATTTTTCTGTTTCTCTGGATATCTTGATCAAAGTGGATCTAACTACCTATTCTGAATACAAGTTAAGAGAGCTTCTAGAGACGGATCAGTTTTTTAGAGGTAGGAAATTGAGAATCCTGTCAACCACCGTGGACAGTGAGGGACGAGAGTTGATTGAAGTGGTTTCCCAACGGGCCAAAGCAAGTTATCTGGCAGGTTTTGCAGACCCGGAGTACATTTCAGAATTGCCACGGTTTGCTTTGCCTTTTTTGCCGATGGATAAAAAGCACCGGGTATTTCAGGTGGATGGCGATTCCATGTTGCCAATCCCGGACGGCTCATGGATTATCTGCGAATATGTAGACGATTGGCTGGCAATCAAAGACGGGCAGCGCTATGTGATCGTGACTGAGCAAGATGGAGTGACATTCAAAATTGCATACAATCGGATTCAAGCAGGTCATCAGCTTTTGCTTTGCTCAGCCAACCCGATTTATCCTCCTTTTGAAGTGAATATTGAAGATGTGAAGGAGGTGTGGCGTTTTAGATTGCTGATGAGTGAATAGAGTTAGGTAATATGTCCTAGAATTCCACAATCGGCAAATCTGAGGCAGTTTTTTTAGCTACCTTGGGGGTTTGATCAAACCCTATTAAAAACTACAGAATGAAAAAAGCGGTATGGGCAGCAATGCTTCTAACCGGATTGGCTGGATGGAGTTGTACTGAAAAGGACGTAGATCCTTTTGCAACCATCAAGCCGGATGAGTCCCGATTTACCAAAGTTTCCCTAGTAGAAAAGCTAAATGAACCCATGGAGCTGGAAGTGCTCGACAATGGAAATGTGCTTTTTATCGAAAGGGCTGGAAAACTGAAAATGTATGATGCCAGCACTGGAGAAACATCTATAGTTGGAGAACTGGATGTTTTCTTGGAGCATGAGGATGGATTAGATGGCTTTGCCATCGATCCCAATTTCAATGAAAACCATTGGGTCTATTTCTACTATGCGCCTGTCAATTTTAGCCCGGATGTCAATCGTCTATCACGATTTGAATTCAAAGACAATCATCTGGATTTAAGCTCAGAAAAAATCATTTTGGAAATTCCGGTTTTCCGAGGCTGTTGCCATACCGGAGGATCGATAGAATTTGATGCGAATGGCTTGCTTTACCTTTCAACAGGAGATGATACTACTCCTTTTGATTCTCAAAATTTCAACCCGATTGATGAGCGTGCTGACAGGCCTGCAAATGTAGATGCACAGCGTTCTTCTGGGAATGCGAATGATCTTCGTGGAGCAATCATCCGAATCAAGCCGGAAGCTGATGGGACTTATTCTATTCCTGAAGGCAATTTGTTTCCTCCAGGAACAGAAGGAACTCGCCCTGAAATCTATGTGATGGGAAACAGAAATCCCTTCCGTATTTCTTTGGATCAGCATAATGGAAATTTGTATTGGGGGGAAGTAGGGCCTGATGGTTCTCAGGATAAAGTGGGCAGAGGTCCACGTGGGTATGATGAGATCAATGTTGCAACAGAACCTGGGTTCTTTGGTTGGCCCTATTTTGTAGGAAATAATTATGCCTACTGGAAGTATGATTTTGAAAAAAAGGATAGTCTTTTTCGCTTTGACCCAGCCGCTCCTTTGAATACCTCTCCGAATAACACAGGGATTCAAAACTTACCTCCTGCGCAGCCAGCGATGATTTATTATCCTTACAATGAATCTGAGGAGTTTCCAATGTTGGGGTCTGGGGGCAGAAATGCCATGGCTGGACCAGTGTATTATCGTGAAGATTTTGATCAAACGGATGTGCGTTTTCCTGGCTATTACAATGAAAAATTATTCATTTATGACTGGATGAGAAATTGGATTTTCACCGTTTCCCTGACAGAAAATTTTGAGTACGATTCCATGGAACGCTTCATGCCTTCGACGGTTTTCGAAAAACCCATGGACATGCAATTTGGTAAAGATGGAGCTTTGTATGTCTTAGAATATGGAACTTTCTGGCGCTCACAAAATGATAATTCCGGTCTGTATAAAATCGAATTTGCATCTGGAAATAGAAAGCCTGTTGCAAAGCTGAAAGCTAATCATACAACTGGTGGAGCTCCATTAACCGTGAGTTTTTCATCAGAAGGTTCTCTGGACTTTGACTCGGAAGATAAATTGACTTACAGTTGGGACTTTGGGGATGGTTCTGCGAAAATTTCAGATCCAAATCCAAGTCATACTTATGAAAAGCCTGGAACCTACCAGGCAATATTGACAGTGAAAGATTTGGAAGGGGAAGAGGTGACTTCTTCTGTTGAGATTCGTGCTGGCAACGAAAGGCCAGAGGTCCAAATCGATTGGAATGGAAACAAAAGCTTTTATTTCGGTCCTGAGACAGTCGATTATGAAGTAAAAGTCACTGATCAAGAGGATGGGGAAATTGATTCAGATGCAATTCAATTTAGCATTGACTATATCGCAGGAGGTTTTGATGTGATCGAAGCAGGACATCAAGAGGAGCAAGTTTCTGTTGGTGAAAATTTCATCACTCAATCTGGTTGTAAGGCCTGTCACGATGTAGAGAATAAGTCTGTTGGGCCGACATTCCGCAATGTTTCTTCGAAATACAAAGGACAAGCTGATGCAAAGGCATATCTAATCAATAAAATCAGGAATGGTGGAAATGGTGTTTGGGGTGAGCAATTGATGCCCGGTCATCTTCATTTGCCGGAAGAGCAGGTAGGTGAAATGGTTGATTTTGTATTGTCCTTAGAAGATCCCGAATATGGGAAACAAAACCTTCCTTTGAAAGGAACCTTTGAAATCGACCGGACCCAAAATCCTGAAGGATATTACTTGGTGCAGGCTGCTTATACGGATAATGGAGCAAATGGAATTGCCTCTTTGAAGGGGAGTTCGCAACTATTGATTAGAAATAGTTTGGTTTCAGCCTTGACTGCCAATGAATTTGAAAACACCGCCAAGGCCAATATTGACGGAGTTTATTTCATACGATTTACAGAAATGAATTCCTGGTTAGCGTTTAATAATTGGGATGTTTCGGGAATCAGATCAGCGGAACTATTGGTGAATCCAGCTGGTATCAAAGGTACAATGGAAATCCGCTTAGATTCACCAGATGGAGAACTTTGGGGAAGTACTGAACTGCTTTCTCAAGGAGATAAAAAAGGGTATTTTCCAGTGGAGGTTTCTTTGAAGGAACAGTCAGGAATCAGGAAAGTATTCTTTGTGCTTCGGTCTGAGTCGGATGTGAATATTTGGAATACATTTAATCTCGACACTATTCAGTTGAGTCGATAATTGAAAGGGAACCTTCGGGTTCCTTTTTTGTTTTTGTGCTAAATACCTTGTGAAATGAAAGAGTTTTGGGATCAAAGATATGGGGCTGAAGAATATGCCTATGGGGTTGAGCCTAATCAGTTTTTGAAAGAGGAGCTAGAAAGGATAAAGCCTGGAAAAGCCTTGTTTCCTGCCGAAGGAGAGGGGAGAAATGCTGTTTTCGCTGCCAAATTAGGCTGGGAAGTTTCTGCCTTTGATATCAGTGAATCAGGAAAGATGAAAGCTGAAAAGTTGGCGGGTTTGAAAGGAGTATCTCTGGATTATCAGATTGGAACTTTGGAAGATATGAATTATGAAAAAGAGAGTTTTGATCTGATTGTTCTGATTTTCGCACATTTTCCCAAGCCAATTAGAAGTTTGATTCATGCTGGACTTTTAGAATTATTGAAACCGGGAGGAATGGTGATTTTGGAAGGTTTTTCAAAAGCTCATTTGGCCTTCAGTACCGCAAATCCAAAAGCAGGAGGTCCAAAAGAAATCAGTATGTTATTTTCCAAAGAGGAATTAATGGAAGAATTTTCGTCACTTCACCAAATTTCTTTGGATGAGATTGAGGTCTATTTAAAAGAAGGTGAATTTCATCAAGGTCAGTCCTCGGTGATTCGGATGATAGGCCAAAAGTAAATCACAAAGCTGAGGTTGTTTTAAACTAATTTTATAAATTAAGACTGACTTATTTTTATAAAATGGAACAAAGACATTGTTTGAATTGCGGAGAACCGATCCAAGGAAGGGTAGACAAGAAATTTTGTGATGATCAGTGTAGGAATACCTTTAACTATCAACAAACTGCTGACTCCAATAATCTGATTCGAAGGATCAATCATTCCTTGAAGCGGAACCGAAATATTTTAGAGTCTCTCATCCCAGAGGGTGAAGAAATGGCCAAAACCACCAAGGAGAGGATGATTCAGGAAGGGTTTCAGTTTAAATATTCGACCCATTCTTATGAGACCAAAAAGGGGAGCATTTATACCTATTGTTATGATTTCGGTTATTTGCCACTGGATGCCGGATGGATGCTGATTGTCAAGGTGAAAGAGTGAAAATACCCTTTGCTTTCACTAACTTCTCCAAAAAATAAATTCTTATGAAAAAAAGAGTCACAGGCATTGGAGGAATCTTTTTCAAAGTGAAAAACCCTGATGAAACTAAGTCTTGGTATCAAAAGCACTTAGGGCTAAATACTGATAAATACGGGACTACCTTTGAGTGGAGACATGCATCCGACCCAAGTCTGAAAGGACATACCCAATGGTCACCTATGGGTGAAAAGACCACTTATTTTAATCCCTCTGAAAAGGATTTTATGATCAATTATCGGGTTGAAAACCTGGTTGAATTAGTGGAAGAGCTGAAAAAGGAGGGTGTACAGATTCTTGATGAAATAGCGGTGTATGATTACGGGAAATTTGTCCATATCATGGATCCAGATGGCCATGCCATTGAACTTTGGGAACCTGTAGATGAGGTTTATGAAGATATCCTTGACGAGAATGCAAAAACTTGAGAAAGATCCTTTTTTTAATTGATTTTACGTATTACTAATTCCAAAAAAATAGATACAAACCTAAAATCACTATTCCTATGAAAATCCCAAAGAAGACTGCTAATGTTAGTTTTCGGGATTCGTTTTTGATCTGAAATCTGTGTTTTATCGCATCTTTCAAATCTAAGATTCGTGCATTTTTTCCAGATCTTGGATGAGCTTCAGGCTTTAGTTTGGGTCTGATTTTTCCCAAATTACAATTGTCTTTTCCTGTTTTATTTGAATCAACTATAAACCTCGAACCTCCGGCCATATTAGATTTTATTTTACTGATAATAATGATAACCTATCAAATAGAAAAAGAGATTTCATTGGAAGAATTTGTCTCGATTTTGGAGTCATCTACACTTTCCAAAAGAAGGCCCATGGATAATCCTTCTCAGCTTCAACGGATGATCTCTGGTTCTAATTTGATCATTACGGCCAGGGCGCACGGAAAATTGGTTGGTTTGCTTAGAGCCTTGTCTGATTTTTCATATAGATGCTTTATAGCGGATCTGGCGGTGGATGAAGTCTACCAAAGGCAGGGGATAGGAAAGGCTCTTATACAAGAGGCTAGAAATTCAGCTGAAGATGCTAGATTATTTCTTTTTGCAGCCGAAGGGGCTATTCCTTTTTACCGCAAATTGGGTTTTTACCCCCATGATCACACTTATCAGTTAAAACCAGAAGATAAGCTTCTCTGAAATGCGGTATTTGGTTATATTTCCTTACCAAACGATCAACTAAACAACCGTATGAACAAACTAGTACTCACTGGGCTTGCATGCATGCTAGCCTTGGGCGCTTTTGCCCAAAAAACTTACATCCACGCTGGTAGATTGATAGATACCAAGTCGATGAAAGTTTTGAAAGAACAAACCATCGTAGTAGAAGATGGTAAAATCACTTCAGTTTCCTCAGGTTACCAAAATGGTGGTTCTGGAGATGAAATGGTCGACCTGAAAAAATCAACTGTGCTTCCGGGATTGATGGATATGCACGTTCACATTGAAGGAGAAACCTCACCAACAAGATATATTGACGGCTTTCGTGACAATGAAGCCGATGTAGCTTACAAAGCACTTCCTCTAGCTGAGAAAACCTTGATGGCTGGATTTACAACTGTCCGAGATCTAGGTGGTTCCGGTGTCAATATTGCCCTTCGAAATGCAATCAATGCAGGGACAGTTTCTGGACCTAGAATTTATACCGCTGGAAAATCCATCGCTCCAACTGGCGGTCATGCAGACCCTACCAATGGAAGAAAAAGAGATTTGATGGGAGATCCAGGGCCAGAAGTGGGGGTAATTAACGGCCCTTATGATGCTCGGAAAGCCGTAAGACAAGCTGTGAAACTGGGCTCTGATGTCATCAAAGTAACTGCTACCGGTGGAGTTCTTTCGGTGGCTAGAGACGGGTCTGCCCCACAATTTCAGCAAGATGAGTTGGATGCGATTGTTGAAACTGCCAATGACTTTGGGATTCATGTGGCAGCTCATGCCCATGGAGATGAAGGAATGCAGCGTGCAATCAAAGCCGGTGTTCACTCCATCGAGCATGGAACAATGATGACTGATGAGACTATGAGCCTAATGAAGGCAAAAGGAACTTGGTACGTTCCTACCATCACTGCGGGGATGACTGCCGCTCAATTGGCAGAAATCCCAGGATATTATCCAGCAGTTGTAGCTGAGAAGGCTAGAAGAATCGGGCCTCAAATCCAAGATACTTTTGCGAAAGCCTATAAAAATGGAGTGAAAATCGCTTTTGGAACAGATGCAGGTGTTTACCCTCACGGGGATAATTATAGAGAATTTGTTTACATGGTAGAGGCTGGAATGCCTGCCTTAGAAGCACTTCAAGCAGCTACATATACCAATGCCATTTTTATGGATATCGAAGAAAAGCTCGGAACTATTGAAGCTGGAAAAATCGCAGATATCATTGCTGTCGATGGAAATCCAGATGAAAATATCGCCGTGATGAAAGATGTGGTATTTGTGATGAAAGACGGAAAGATCTTTAAAAAATAACTGAAAGCCCTTTTGAGGGCTTTTCTTTTGAAACATACCAACCAACCTTAAATCAAGAATTATGAAAGTAAGATATCTACTGGTCTTCATTTTTGTGTCTGGCTTTACTTGGGCGCAGGAAAAACCGGAAGCAAAAAAAGAGGATCCAAAGGCCCAGGTTTTTGAATCCAAGCAGTCTGTGACGATTGATGGAAAAACCATTAATCTCAATGCCAAAGCTGGAACCATGGAGTTGAAAGATGAGAATAATAAGCCTATCGCTCTTTTCGGCTTTACTGCCTATTTCAAGGAAAATCCTGAGAAAAACCGACCGATTATATTCTCCTACAATGGCGGTCCGGGTTCTTCTTCTTATTGGTTGCACATGGGGATCATGGGGCCGAAAAGAATCTCCGTAGATGATCCAAATTACAATCAAGCCGCACCTTATGAATTGGTGAATAATGAATATTCCATTTTGGATATGGCTGATGTAGTGATGATGGATCCTGTAGGTACTGGGCTATCCGTTCCTATTGGCGAATCCGAAGGAAAGGATTTCTGGGGGGTAGATCAGGATATCCGAAGTGTCAGTTTGTTTATCATGCAGTTTTTGAAAGAGCATGGACGACTGAATTCTCCTAAATATATTTTGGGAGAAAGCTACGGTACCTTTAGAAACGCAGGTGTGATGAGCTATCTTTTGAATAGAGGCTATGCTTTGAACGGAGTAGTGATGGTGTCCTCAGTTTTTGATTTGAGAACCTTGTTCTTTGTACCAAATGAGGATATTTCCAATATCGTTTATTTCCCAACTGTAGCAGTAACGGCAAGATATCATGATAAAATCACCAATAAGGGGGCAGATATCGAATCTTTTGTTCAGGAGGTAAGAGAGTTCACTGAGAATGAATATGCACCAGCTTTATTCAAAGGAAATACAATTTCTGATGCTGAGAAAAATCAGATTGCCCAGAAACTCGAGTCGTATTCTGGAATTAGTGCGGAAATTTGGTTGCGTGCTGATTTGAAATTGAATGCCGGGGAGACTTTCCAGGAAATGTTGAGAGACGAGAAGATGACTGTTGGACGATTGGATTCAAGATATAAAGGAATCAATTTGGATCCGATGTCTATGTCTTCTTTCACAGATCCTCAGAGTGATGCGATCTCTCCTGCTTATACCAGCTTATTTTTGGATTACTTCCATGGCTCGCTTGGCGTAAGTAAAGACCTTCTTTATGCTACTTCCGCAGGGGGTAGAAATGGTTTTAGATGGGATTGGTCCCACCGAGGAAATCAATATTGGGGAACTGATGGTGCTATTACCACACTTCCTGACATGGCAGATGCATTGAGCAAAGATCCGAATATGAAAGTCTTGATCATGAATGGCTATTATGATCTGGCAACTGTATTTTATGGGGTGGAGCATTCCATTTCTCACTTGGGACTTCCCAAGTCAGCTTCTGACAGAATCAAGATGACCTACTATGAAGCTGGTCACATGATGTATACTCATTTGCCATCGGCTCAAAAATTCAGAGATGATCTAAAGGCATTTATTGAGGATACTTTGAGAAAATAAGTTTATTTGTAGCATGAATAAAGCTGCTAGTTTTTTGAAAGCCCTGATATTCATCGGGGCTTTTTTTTCCTCTTTTCATCTCTCGGCCCAAGGATCATCTTCTGGGAATTCTATCTATTTCCCTCCCAATGATTCGCAGGAATGGGAAAAGATGTCTCAGTCAGAAGCGGGTTTTGATCAACAAAAGATGGGCGAGTTCCTTTCCTGGCTATCTGAAACTGATACAAGAGGTTTTTTGATTTTAAAAGATGGGAAAATTGTAGTAGAGGAATATTGGGGAGGAAAATTGACCGGTTTGGGACCAATGGACTCGGAGTCTTTCTGGTATTGGGCTTCAGCTGGCAAAACCCTCACAGCAACGATGATCGGCATCGCAGAAAATGAAAAACTGCTTAAAATCAAAGATAAGACCCAGAAGTACTTGGGAAATGGATGGACTTCCATGACCTCAAAAGAAGAAAAAAAGATCAGAATTGTCCATCATTTGACAATGACTACGGGTATCGATGATGAAGTATCAAACTTGGACGAAACTGATCCTTCGGCTTTCCGTTTTTTAGCCAAGCCAGGAGCTAGGTGGAGCTACCACAATGGAACATATACTGTGCTTGAAAAGGTGTTGGAAAAAGCTTCTGGCGAAACCTATCAAACTTATTTCAAATCCAGAATTGGCGATCATATAGGAATGAAAGGGTTTTGGCAAAAGGCTGGAAAGAACAACGTGTTTTACAGTACGCCTAGATCCATGGCAAGATTTGGGCTTTTGATGTTATCCAAAGGGAATTGGAATGGAGAACAAATATGGGAAGGAAGTTATTTTGATCAAATGATAAAGCCGTCTCAGAATCTAAACCCAAGCTATGGATATTTGACATGGTTGAATGGTCAAAAGGCCTTTATGCTTCCGGGAGTTGAAAAAAGCCTTTCAGGTTCTTTGATTCAAAATGGTCCAAATGATATGTATCAGGCTATGGGAAAAAACGGACAATTTTTGATGGTTATACCTTCTCAAAACTTGGTAATTGTACGTATGGGGGGAGCATCGGATTCTACTTCGATTCCCTTTTTATTAATCCGACAAATGTGGGATAGGTTGGCTTCTGTGATTCAGCCTTAAATTCCCTTTTCTAAAAATTCGGCTACTTGGTGATGGATTTTATCCATTGTTAGAGGCTTTTCTAAAAAGCCTAATACGACTTCATATTCCATAGCTTTTTGACGGTCTTGAAAATCTATGGAGCTTGAAAGGATTACGATTTTGTCTTTTCTCTCAGGGAGTTTTTCCAAGTATGCGTCTAAAAATTCCCAGCCATTCATCACTGGCATATTAATGTCCAAGAAAATCAAAACTTCTTGAGGTGTCTGAGAATCTTCTAAATAACCCAAAGCTTCTGATCCCTCCAAGAATTCGTATATATTCTCAGCAATTCCTACTTTTCCCAATAATCGCTTATTGATCAAATTATTGATAGGATCGTCATCCACTAGAAAAATTGCGTCGAAATGGGTCATTTAGTTTTTAAAAACGCACACTTAAAATGTATTTAAAGCAAAATACAATTATTCCCAATCCAAGAAAAAAGTTTGTGGTCATTTTTTCAAATTGAGAATCCCTTGATCTCAAAATGAGGGAAATAAAAAAAGGAGGCCCTTGAGCCTCCTTTTGTAACAATGGGGTTGATTACATCATTCCACCCATTCCGCCACCTCCCATTGGAGGCATAGCTGGAGCATCTTCTTTCACATCAGCTACCACACATTCGGTAGTCAATAGGAGAGAAGCGATGGATGCTGCATTTTCCAATGCCAATCTAGTCACTTTAGTAGGGTCAATTACACCTGCTGCGAATAGATCTTCGTACTCGTCGATTCTAGCATTGTAACCGAAGTTTCCTTTGTTTTCTCTGATCTTGTTGATCACTACAGATGGCTCACCACCAGCGTTCAATACGATCGTTCTCAATGGAGCTTCGATAGCTTGTCTTACGATATTTACACCGGTATCCTGATCTTCGTTAGAACCTTTAAGGTCTGTCAAAGCCTCAGCTGCTCTGATCAAAGCAACACCACCACCTACTACTACACCTTCTTGTACAGCAGCTCTAGTAGCATGCAAAGCATCATCTACACGGTCTTTCTTTTCTTTCATTTCTACCTCTGTAGCAGCACCGATATAAAGGATAGCCACACCACCAGAAAGCTTAGCCAATCTCTCTTGAAGCTTCTCTCTGTCGTAGTCAGAAGTAGTTTTTTCGATTTGAGACTTGATCTCTGCAATTCTGCCTTTGATAGCAGCTGCATCACCAGCACCGTTTACCACAGTGGTGTTGTCTTTGTCGATATTGATCTTCTCAGCTCTACCCAACATATCTACGGTAGCATTCTCTAATTTGAAACCTCTTTCTTCAGAGATTACAGTTCCGCCAGTCAAGATTGCAATGTCTTCCAACATAGCTTTTCTTCTATCACCGAAACCTGGAGCTTTCACTGCAGCAACTTTCAGAGCACCTCTGATTTTGTTTACTACCAATGTAGCCAAAGCTTCACCGTCTACATCTTCAGCGATGATCACCAAAGGCTTACCAGTTTGAGCAACTGGCTCCAATACTGGAAGTAATTCCTTCATAGAAGAAATCTTCTTGTCGTAGATCAAAATGTAAGGAGCGTCAAGCTCAGCTTCCATTTTCTCAGTATTGGTTACGAAGTATGGAGAAAGGTAACCTCTGTCAAACTGCATACCTTCTACAGTCTTAACTTCAGTTTCAGTTCCTTTTGCTTCTTCTACAGTGATTACACCGTCTTTTCCTACTTTGTCCATTGCGTCAGAAATCATGTTACCGATTTCTTCGTCATTGTTAGCAGAAACAGTCGCTACTTGAGCGATTTCTTTAGAAGTAGAGATTTCTTTAGAGTTATCTCTCAATTGTCCAACTACAGCTGCAACAGCCTTGTCGATACCTCTTTTCAAATCCATTGGATTAGCACCAGCGGCAACGTTTTTGATACCAACGTTGAAGATAGCTTGTGCCAAAACGGTAGCAGTAGTAGTACCGTCACCTGCATTGTCAGCAGTTTTGGAAGCTACTTCTTTTACCAACTGTGCACCCATGTTTTCGATTGGTTCTTCCAATTCGATTTCTTTCGCTACGGAAACACCATCCTTTGTAATGGTAGGAGCACCGAATTTCTTGTCGATGATTACGTTTCTTCCCTTTGGTCCAAGGGTTACTTTAACTGCGTCTGCTAGTGCGTCAACACCTTTTTTCAGACGGTCTCTAGCATCTGTATCGAAAAATAGTTCTTTAGCCATTTTCTTGATTTTTTTAGGTTAATGTTTTGGTGATTAATTAAAGGATCGCGAAAATGTCAGATTCTCTCATGATTAGGTAATCTGCTCCGTCCACGCTCAATTCAGTACCGGAATATTTTCCGTACAAAACTGTGTCTCCAACTTTTACAGTCAAGGGCTCATCTTTTTTACCATTGCCAACTGCTACGACAGTTCCTCTTTGAGGCTTTTCTTTGGCAGTATCCGGGATGTAAAGGCCGGAAGCGGTTTTCTCTTCAGCAGCTGCAGGTTGTACTAGAACTCTGTCCGCAAGAGGCTTGATGTTCACGTTTGACATAATATGAAATTGTTTAAAGGTTAGTTTAAAATTCTACATCCCTCCATGAGCGATTCCTGTGCCAAGTGCAGATTATTTTAAAACACTGACAAATCGACTTCATCTTGTCAGTTGTCTGGCCTAACTCACAATTTTTCATGCTGATATGTCTGCCAAAATTTCAAGCAGCAATGGATTTACTGACAGAAATTTGTAATTTTTGGTAAAGCCAACAAACCTATGAGAACACTTTCCAAAAATTGGGTGACAGAAGGACTGATAGATTTTGAGTATAAGAAGTATCAGCTTCTGGCTTACCTCCAAGAAACCAACAGGCATTTTCAAGCAGCCATGCTTTATCCGAGTTTGGGAGAGCTGATTGAGCATCATCGAAACTTGAATGAATTTAAATCGGGGAAAAAGAAGCTTTCCGATATGTTTCCAAAAGCTCTTTCAAATGTGGATTTGGATCAGGCCAAACTTCATTTTGAGCCTAGGGAGAAGGATGGGAATCTAATTGAAGAAATCAATCAGATTACAGATTTTGCTCTTCCAAAAATAGAAAAGCAGATCCGAGAGGGGAGAACCATATACGATTATGTGGAGGAGCAAATTGAATTTGAACCTGTGGGTATTCAGCCATTGTATAATAGAGAAGGTTTTGTTCTTCTCACAAGAGAGAATTCTGCCGATGTTCATGCTTTTCGGTACAAGTCTGGCTTGCTACAATTTGCGGGTGAAAAGTTTAGAAGTGTGTCACTTTGGCTAATAGGAGTGTTTCAAAAAACACTTGTCAAAACCTTGGAGGCACTCAAATTGGATTTGGTAAAAGAAGTGAAGGAGTTGCCCAATCCTGCTACATGGAGGCTACATAGTCAACAATCATTCCCTATAGATGAAACCTTGGTTCCGATCAGTAAACGACTTCTTTTGCAACATGTAAAGGCATAAAAAAAAGGAGGCCTACCCGGCCTCCGCTAATTCTTTCTCTTTTTCGATGTGAGGTTCTTCCCGCTGTTCTTTTTTAATTCGAGTGGCGATCACTTCTGCACCAGGCTTGTCAAATAAAATTCTCCAAACCTCTTTTCCATTTTTAGCTTGAGCAATATCTTTTACAATATCTCTCCATTCATGGAAAACCAAATAGACCGGATTATATGAAGTCACTGGTTTAGTTATACCATAAGTTGGCCTTTCGCCTTCAGGCATAAAGGTTCCGAACATCCTGTCCCATATAATGAACGTAGAACCATAGTTCTTGTCCAAATAATGCTCATCACTCGCATGATGCACTCTATGGTGTGAAGGAGTGGTGAAAATATATTCTACTACAGGGTGAAGTTTTTTGATGTATTCTGTATGAATCCAGAATTGGTACAATACTGCGATTTGGTGACAGATGAAGAATACATAAGGATCAAATCCCATAAACATCACAGGGAAGAAGAAAATGATCTTGATGTGCTGTGTCCATCCCAAACGGAAAGAGACAGAAAGATTGTATTTCTCAGAATTGTGATGGGTAATGTGTGTTGCCCACCAGAACCTTTGCTCATGAGCCACTCTGTGTGCCCAGTATCTGGCAAAATCAATCGCGATGAAGCAAAGGATAAAAGACCACCATGTTGGTGGGATTTTGAAAGGGGAGATGTTATAAAAAAACAAAGCTGAGCCAAAAGTAGCTAGCTTAATCATGGCGGAAATTCCAACGTTTACCAAACCAATGGTAGTTGCAGCAAAGAAGTCTTTGGTGTTATAAGCATCTCTTTTTTGGTACCAAGAGATCCCCCATTCCACAAAGACCAGCAAAAACATGACAGGTGTTGCCCATAAAATCAAATTTGGCCAAGTTTCTAGATTCAGGTCCTCCAGCCGGAGCGGTTGGTTATTCATATAGTTGTGTTTGGTTTGAGCTGCAGATTTTCTTAAACGGGCGATCTAAATTCCGCAAAAAAGAATCCTTTAATTGCCAAACTAAACAAAAAAGTCCGCCTTGCGAAGGCGGACTTAATATTTATTCTTAAAAGGTCTAAAAAACCTTGAATTAGTTTCCAGTTGAATCTTCTGGAGTAGCTTCAGTTTCCGTAGGAAGTACACTTTCTCCAGCAGGTTCACCAAATGCAGGCGCTACGACTTGTTGTTTTGCACTATCAATGTTTGGTGAAGAGAATTGGTTTGGCTGGCTTCCAGAATAGAATGCGGATGATGCCAAAGAAAGCACCAAGATAGAAATTGCAAGAATCCAAGTTGCCTTTTCAAGTACATTTCCAGTACGAGTTACTCCCATGATTTGGGATGCGCTACCACCGAAAGCTGCTCCAACGCCACCTTTTGAGTTTTGACCTAGGATCACTAGGATCAACAACACAGCTAGGATTAGAATGATGGTGATTAATAGGGTAAACATATATTTAGTAATTAAGAATTTTTCAAGTTTTCAATCAAGTCCGCAAAGTAAGCCTTTTTATCCGGAAACTTCAAGCCCAATTTTTCATAAATTTCAATCGCTTTATCCTTCTTGTTTTGCTTCAAGAGGAGTTTAGCGTAGGATTCAGAAATCAGGTTGTCATTGATCTGAGTGCTCGTTGCTGCTAGATTTTCTGTGTTTTGATTTGCCTCTATTTCTTTGATAGTGGCTAGCTTGATAGATTTTTTGCTGAAGGCTTTGATCAAATCGATTTGCTCCTTTTTCTTGGAGTCAACAATTGTTTTCTTCTCACGCTTTTTGATAGTCTCAATCAGATCATCTCCAGCACTTGCTCTTCGAGTTCGTCTTTTAGGTTTAGGGGGCTCTGGCTTTTCCTCTACCTTTTGCTCTGGTTCCTCAGCCTTGTTACCTTTTAGCTGCTCTCCCAAAACCTTCAAAGATTGAGTTCTGCTAGCTTGGCTTGGTTTCTCCGGTTGATCTTCAGGAAGTAAATCCTCTGCTGGAGAGGTTTTAGAATTGCTTACCTCTTGCTCTACTAGTTTTTTGAGCCAAATCCTGTCTGGGCTAGTGATTGCTGCCCATCCCAATGAAGAAGCTGCCGAATTCATCTTTTTCTGAAACTCATATTTAGCTATCAAAACATGAGGGATCTGGAAATAGGGGAAATTTTCCTGCACTTTTTTCAAATGGAGGACATCACTCTTTTCCAGAGAGTCAGCTTTCTTGAGGATTTCTTGAAATTGGCTGGCGTTCACTTTTAGGCTTTTGGGTGAAAATAGATAAAATTTACCAATTAGCTACAGTTGCTGTGAATACATCCTGCAGGATGTTTTTGAATATCTCATCTATCAACTGGCTCTCCACATCCAATAGGGTAGTAGTCCGGGGATCATAATCCTGGAAAAAGGAAAAAGACTGCTTTAAATTTTCTTCCTCATTCGTTGTATTGATATAATCTACCTCGACAGAAATGGTTAGTCTCATCAATCCTGCCCGATCTGCCACTGTAGAACTTCCACTGGAAACTGCCGCTTGAGGAGTCAACCTATAGTTTTTGATAGCTCCTGAAAATTGGAGGTCACCATTCGTCCTGATCAACTCCAGCTGCGTATTCCTTTGATAATATTCTTTTAAGGCTTCGGTAAATGTCTGCTGCATATTGGCAGGACCATTTCCAGAGTCATTGAAGAAATTATCTACTGAAAAGGTCTTGACGATATCATAATTGATATTGGTTCCCGTAAAACTATACTTCACAGAACAGCTTTGGAACAACAAGAAAATCAGCCCAAAAAGCCAAATAAATCCCTTATTGGTCGATTTCATATTGCTTGATTTTTCTATACAGCGTTCTCTCGGAGATCCCCAAGTCACTTGCTGCATACTTGCGCTTATTGTTATGCTTTCTTAACGCCCGAAGGATCATTTCCTTTTCTTTTTTCTCCAAAGAAAGTGAATTGTCATCCTCTTCGTGAATGATGTCCTCAATCGTTTCGTCTTCATAGTCATGTTCATCCATCGATGAACTTGATTTTTGAGATTCCAATACTAATGGAACAGAATAGTTTGGACTGCTTTCTTGAGTTTCTGAAGGAGTAAAATTACTTTCCATATCCTCAAACAATCCACTGTGCTTTTGAATGATACTTTGGTTCAATCCTCCATTCTGATAGGATTCCAAAACCAATTTTTTCAACTCATTCATGTCCTTTTTCATATCAAAAAGGACTTTGTAAAGTAGATCCCTTTCAGAAAAATCCGTTCCTTCGGACTTCTGGGTATTTCCAGAAATAGCCATCGGTAATCTGGAATTATCATTTGGGAGATACTTGGAAAGCGTCTGTGCATCGACTTCCCTTTCCTGTTCCAAAAGAGAAATCTGCTCTGCTATGTTTTTAAGCTGACGGATATTTCCAGGGAAAGGATACCTCATTAACAAATTTTGGGCTCCTTCATCCAAAGAGATAGGTTTTACATGATAGCGCTCAGAAAAATCGGATGTGAATTTTCTGAACAACAGAACCATATCTTCTCCTCTCTCTCGCAAAGGAGGGACAAAAATGGGAACTGTATTTAATCTATAATAAAGGTCTTCTCTGAATTTTCCTTTTTCTACCGCCTTTATCAAATTGACATTGGTAGCCGTGATGACACGGACGTTGGTCTTTTGTACTTTGGAAGAGCCTACCTTGATGAATTCCCCATTTTCTAATACTCGAAGTAAACGAGCTTGTGTTCCCAATGGCATTTCACCGATTTCATCCAAGAAGATAGAGCCTCCATCTGTGACTTCGAAATACCCCTTTCTGGCTTCATGAGCTCCAGTAAATGATCCTTTCTCATGGCCAAATAGCTCTGAGTCTATGGTTCCTTCTGGAATCGCTCCGCAGTTGATAGCTATGAATTTCCCATGCTTCCTCAAGGAAAGAGAATGGATGATTTTAGAAAAGCTTTCCTTACCACTACCACTTTCACCGGTAATCAAAACCGTCATGTCAGTGGGAGCTGCTTGCATGGCTACCTGAATCGCATGGTTGAGGAGTGGGCTGTTGCCTATGATCCCAAACCGTAGTTTGACACTATGAATCTCTTGGGATGTAATCATGCCATTGCTGGATTGATTTCAAGAATTTCTCCGAAAAGAGTAGCCGGAGTGCACTCGGTAATTTTTACTTTGACATAATCTCCCAACTTCAGTCCTGCCGCTGGAACGATCACTACTTTATTGGCAGAGTTTCTTCCTTTGAGCTCGTCTTGGGATTTTTTAGATGTTCCTTCGATCAAAATGATCTGTTCTTGTCCTAAATCCAATTGATTTCTTTCATAGGAAAGCTGACTTTGCTTCTCGATGATTTCAGCCAATCGACGTTTTTTAACTTCTAGAGGAATATCATCTTCAAATTTCTTAGCGGCCAGAGTTCCTGGTCGCTCAGAGTAGAAGAACATGTAGGAGAAGTCGTACTTCACAATATCCATCAAAGTCAAGGTGTCCTGATGTTCTTCTTCAGTTTCTGTACAGAAACCTGCAATCATATCGGAAGAGATGCCGCATTCTTCGCCTAAGATTTCACGGATAGCACGAACACGATCCAAATACCACTCACGGTCATAGGTTCTGTTCATCAAATCTAGCACTCGGCTGTTTCCGGATTGAACAGGTAAATGAATGTATTTACAGATATTGTCATACTTTTTCATCGTATACAATACCTCATCTGTAATGTCTTTCGGATGAGAAGTAGAGAACCTAACTCGCAAAATCGGGCTTACCTGAGCCACCATTTCAAGTAAGTTTGCAAAATTGACAATGGAGGAAGTTTCATCCTCTTTTTTGTTCAATCTAGCTTTGTTGTTTTCTTCTGGAGACCACTTGTAGGAGTCTACATTTTGACCCAAAAGGGTTACTTCTTTAAATCCTCTTGCAAAAAGATCCTTAGCTTCTGCCACAATGGAATGTGGATCACGGCTTCTTTCTCTTCCTCTAGTGAAAGGGACTACGCAGAAAGAACACATATTGTCGCATCCTCTCATGATAGAGATGAAGGCAGTTATTCCATTGGAATTGAGACGAACTGGAGCAATGTCTGCATAGGTTTCTTCTCTGGAAAGGAAGGTGTTTACACCTTTTCTGCCATCTTCAGCCGCATTGACCAAATTTGGAAGATCTCTGTAAGCGTCCGGTCCTACGACCACATCTACGATTTTTTCTTCTTCCAAAAGTTTGTCCTTCAATCGCTCTGCCATACAACCCAAAACCCCAATAGTCATTTCAGGCTTGGATCTTTTGATTCTGTTGAAATCAGAAAGACGTTTTCTAACAGTTTGCTCCGCCTTTTCTCGGATAGAGCAAGTATTGAGGAAAATGACATCTGCCTGACTAAAGTCAGAAGTTGTATCAAAACCATTTTCTTTCATAATAGAAGCGACGATTTCTGAGTCAGAAAAATTCATCTGACAGCCATAGCTTTCTATGTATATCTTTTTGGATTTGCCGGTGTTTTCTTCAACAGTGGTTTTATAATCGACTGCTTGCGCCTCTTCTCCGCTGATGATGTCGATGTCTTTGATCAAGTTGTCCATGAATGTTTTTCAAACTTAGGGATGCGAAATTAAGAAAAAGCGGACAAAATGGCAGATACTTTTAGGAAATATTCGAGACTATTTCACTAATGAATCAAATGGAATCTTGAGCTGCTCTCCAAAGTGTTCGTGTTCCTCTGTGATATTAAGGTTGGAAAGACCTAGCCCTAGCAAACGTACAGGTTTTGGAATTGTTTCTTGGTGCAGAAGCTCCAAGGCCAAATTCCAGATTGCATCTTCGTTAGGATATTGATCCAAGGTTTTACTTCTGGTCTGTAATGTGAAATCAGCAAATTTTAATTTCAAGGTAACCGTTCGGCCTTTTATGCCTGATTTTTCCAGCCTTCTGACTACCTCTTTAAAAATAGGGTGTAGGTTTTCTTCCAATTCTGCCAGAGTAATCAGATCTTTTTCAAAAGTATTTTCAGCACTCAAGGATTTCCTGATCCGGTGTGGCTGAACCTCCGAAAGATGGATTCCTCTGACAATATTAAAATAGTGTAGGCCAGATTTCCCAAATTTTTTGGTAAGGAATTGAAGGGAATATTCCTTTAAATCCTTCCCATTGTGGATACCCAGTTTCTGCATTTTTTCGGCAGTTACTTTCCCGATTCCAAAGAACTTTCCAATGGGTAGTTTTTCCAAAAAAGACTCAGCCTCATCTGGTAGAATTACTGCTTGCCCATTCGGTTTGTTGAGGTCTGAAGCAGTCTTTGCCAAAAACTTATTGTAACTGACTCCAGCTGAAGCATTCAACCCTGTCTTGATCTTAATTTTTTCTCGAATCTGCCTTGCAATCAATATGGCAGATTTGAGTCCCATTTTGTTTTCGGTCACATCCAAAAAAGCTTCATCTAAAGATAAGGGTTCAACCAAGTCGGTGTATTCATAAAAGATCTCCCGGATTTGGAGAGAAAGTTCTTTGTAGCGGTCAAAGCGGGGTTTGGCAAAAATCAATTGGGGATATTTTCTGGCCGCTAAAACTGAAGACATCGCAGAGTGAATCCCGTATTTTCTAGCCTCATAGCTTGCGGCAGCTACGACGCCTCGTGCGGCATTTCCTCCAACGACCAATGGTTTTCCTCTCCATTCGGGATGGTCCAATTGCTCTACGGATGCATAGAATGCATCCATATCCACATGGATGATTTTGCGGGTAGGGGAGCTATGTTGGAATTGATCATTTTCCACTGAGAATTTCTAAAATCGCACCTGCCTTGAGCAGGCATTCCTCGTATTCGGCATTTGGATCTGCATCAATTGTGATGGCACTTCCTACTCCAAAATACAGTTTATTTTCCTCTAAATCTGAAATGATGCTTCGAATGATCACAGAAGAATCAAAATCTCCATTTTCTCCTAAAATCACTAGTGATCCAGAAAACCAACCTCTCTTAAAGTTTTCCAATTGATCAATTATTTCCATGGTTTTGATTTTGGGAGCGCCGGTCATGCTGCCCATAGGAAATGTTGCCTCAATGATTTCTCGAAAAGTAGTATTTGCTTTTAATTGTGATGAGACTGTGGTGATCATCTGATGTACTTTTGGAAAGGAATATATTCCAAAAAGCTCAGGAACTTTCACCGAGCCAGTTTCTGAGACTTTGGATAAATCATTTCTCATCAAATCTGTAATCATTAAGTTTTCAGCTTGTTCCTTTTCACTCTGTTGTAAGAATGATTTGTTTTGTATATCCTCTTCTTCCGTGTTCCCTCTTTTCGCTGTTCCTTTGATAGGTTGTGCAATAAGCCGATCACCTGTTTTTTTTAAAAATCTCTCTGGAGATGCTGAAATGAGAAATTTCGAATTAGCCTTAAATAGAGCCGAAAAGGGCATAGGGGAAAGGTTCATCAAATCAAAAAAAGCTGAAATGGGATCGAATTGTGAGGTTTTACCTTCAAATGAAATACAGTAGTTCATTTCATAAGTATTCCCTTCGATAATTTCATTTTGGACTTTTTTAAAATTCTCCAAATAGGCCTCCTTTGAGGTTAAAGGAGTGATTTCAACTTTTTCATTTTTGTATTGATTTTTGCCTTGATCCCATACATATCCAGGAATTTCAAAAGAAGAGTAAATGGTTTCTGAATCCCAATTAATTTTGATTTCCCTTTTAAAAAATGTCAAATCAGGAAGGGGGATCCATGCGGGATTCTCACTTTTAAGATTTTCCAATTGATTTTTAAAATCATATGAAATGATTCCTGCAATATTTTCCGCTTTTGAATTCCATAGTTCATCAGCTTCAATTGCAGTATTTCCAGCTAGGATTTGATTAGGAAATGTTCCTTGTGGGTACCGATGATCGTTTCCAGAAGTCAGACAAAAAAAAGAATACTCTTGATTGATCCATCGAATGATCTGCTCGATTTCCTCAATGCTATGAAAGGGATATTGAAATGTTTCAGAATTCACAATGCAAAAAAAAGAGGAATTCGATCGAATTCCTCTTTTATCTAGGGTATTTGTGATTAATCAGCTTTCACATCCAATTGGATAGACACTGTGTTGTAGATAAATTGATCTTTTGCTTTATCTACTGCGTTTGCTTCGTCTCCGTAAGCAAGTCCCCATTCGGTACGGTCGATGTTGAAACCAGCTTTGGCAGCTACCGCTCCATTTTCAACCATTACAGTTGCAGGGAATTTGATGTTTTTGGTGTTTCCTCTCAAAGTCAAGTTTCCGCTGATCCAATGGGTTGGGTTCTCAGGAGTCAATGCAGAAGCTGCAGTTGGCGTATTTTCAGTCTCGAATTGCTCCACATCAGCGATTACATCACCAGCTGCAAAAGGCTCTACAGAAGTGATTTCGAAAGTTGCTGTTGGATGGTTAGCTGCATCAAAGAAGTCTGGAGACTGTAGGTGACCATACAATTTTCCATAGTTTTCAGAACCTTCTTCCAAGTCAGTGATTTTAAGTCCTGTGATGTCAAATGTGAATTTACCACCAGTGATTTCAGTTCCTTCAATAGCAATAGAACCTTCAGTAGAAGGGATTTCACCAAAGTGTTGACCAGCAGGCTTGTAACCTCTCCATGCAATAGTTGTTGCAGATGGGTTGATCGCCAATACAGCTCCTTTTGCTTCTGCCACTTCTTTTGCATCAGAAGTTTGGACAGTTTCGCTAGGCTTGCTACATGCAAAAGTGATCAATGCTGCAGCAAGGAATAGTCCGGATTGTTTGAATAATTTCATTGTTTTGTAATTGTTGATTTAGTTTCAAATTCAATGTATATACACGGAAACCCAAAATTGTGCAAAAAGTTCGAACCTGTGAAATAAATTTTTCAAATTGCTAAAAAAAATAATTGGAAATTATGCAAAGTACTGGGCCTCTGATCCTTGATGTGAATGGGAAATCTCCTCAATTTGGAAAAGATTGTTGGTTTGCTCCCAATGCCACAATCGTAGGAGATGTGAAAATGGGGAAGAATTGTACAGTTTGGTTCAATGCGGTGATTAGAGGAGATGTCCATGAGATTAGAATAGGGGACGCTACTAATATCCAAGATGGAGCCGTAATTCATTGTACTTACCAGAAAGCAGGAACGTACATAGGGAACCAAGTTTCTATTGCACACAATGCAGTAGTTCATGGCTGTACTATTCATGATCGAGTTTTAATAGGCATGGGGGCGATTGTAATGGATGGAGCAGTGATTAATTCTGGAGCAGTGATTGCAGCAGGAGCGGTTGTTTTAGCCAACACAATTGTGGAGGCCAATTCCATCTACGCGGGGATGCCTGCGAAAAAAGTAAAACAAACAGGACCTGAAATGGAGGAGGTAATTCTAAGAACAGCTAAAAATTATCCTCTTTATGCTCAATGGTTTCAGGAAAAATAAAAATATGGGGATAAAATCCTCATATTTTTTTCGATTAACATACTGATTTATCTAAATTTAGGTAAACTTTTAACACTGCATTTTTTATGAATAAACTTTTGAACCTTTTAGGGAAAGGGTCCATACTTCTTTCTCTATTCCTCGCTACTCTTCTATTTAATTTCTTGCTTTCTAATTTTATGCCCAAAGATTATGCTTTGGATTTAAAATTTGCCTATACCTATTGGGAGGCAATTCAATCTATAAGTGCAATGGATTTGGAAACCAGAAACCTCTATAAATTAGGTATTTGGATGTTGGACTTTCCATATTTATTCATTTACTCACTTTTCTTATTTGGAGTGTTGCATAAACTATTTGGAAAGCGGCCGATAATTTTTCTTCCTTTTTTGATTGCTGGGATTGATCTTCTAGAAAATATAAGTGTGACTGCAATATTAAATTCATTTCCGACATCTAGTCATCTTTTAGTTTTATTGGCTTCATTTTTTACAACTTGCAAGTGGGTTTTAGTTGGTGGTGCCTTACTTTCTATTTTAATTGGAGTAATTAAGTTTTTTGTTGCCAAAAAATATCCTGTGCATTCCAAGTCTGAAGTGAAAGTTTAATTAAAACTTGACCTAATCTTTAAGGAAGGTTCTTTGCTTTTCAGTTTATTTTGAATAGTTTTTCAGAAAGTCCTGAAATACTGTCCCCAAGGAGCCTTATATGAAAGAAGAATATTTTAAGTGGTATTCCCCACACCTCCATAGGGATGTTCAGATGTTGTCCTTTGGTCACGCAGGATATCCTGTTGTCGTTTTTCCTACTTCTCGAGGCTCATTTCATGAAAATAAGGATATGGGTCTGATCGAATCTGCTCGATGGTTTATCGAAGAAGGCTTAATTCAGATATTTTGTCCGGAAAGTAATGATGCTGACAGCTTTTACAACAAGAATATTCAC
Source organism: Algoriphagus sp. PAP.12 (assembly GCF_026652115.1). GTDB lineage: Bacteria > Bacteroidota > Bacteroidia > Cytophagales > Cyclobacteriaceae > Algoriphagus. The sequence continues at coordinate 142,249 of NZ_JAPPSQ010000006.1, forward strand.
CCACATGATCGGATCCAAAATCAAGTAGCCTTTGACAAAATGATTTGTCACGAGGTGGTTGAGCGGATTCGCTTAAATACTGCTGTTGCTAAAGTTGTAATGGCAGGTTGTAGTTTTGGAGGATATCATGCCGCCAATTTTGCCTTTAGGCATCCAGGCTATGTAAGTCACATGTTTAGTATGTCAGGAGCTTTTGATATCCGAAGTTTTATGGATGGATATCAGCATGATGATATTTATTACAATAGTCCTTTGGAATATCTTCCGGGTTTGACCGATTTTGAGCTTTGGAATATGGATATCGTCTTGGGAACATCCAATTGGGATATTTGCTTTGACGCAAATCTCAAATTAGATGATTGTCTCAATAAAAAACAGATCAATCATTGGCTGGATATCAGGCAAAACCGCCTTCACGATTGGGATCTTTGGAAAGAAATGTTTCCTCATTATCTCAGTCGGATCAAATTTGATTAAATCAACCATCACCTTTTTATTAAAATTTTATGAAAAAGATTGGAATACTTTTCGGAATGGAGGACACCTTTCCTCAAGCTTTCATTGATAGAGTCAATCAAAAAGCTGAAAAAGGAATAGTTGCAGAAGCAGTCAAAATCGATAAGGTAATCCAAAATGAATTGACCGAATATGCGGTTATTATTGATCGAATTTCCCAAGACGTACCATTTTATAGGGCTTATTTGAAAAATGCAGCCTTAACAGGTACAGCAGTAATCAACAACCCATTTTGGTGGAGTGCCGACGATAAGTTTTTCAATAATTGCCTAGCAGATCAACTTGGGGTTCCGCTTCCGAAAACTGTGATCTTACCATCCGCTGAACATCCTACGGATACGACCAGCAAATCTTTTAGAAATTTGGTTGCTCCCTTGGATTGGCAAGGGATTTTTGACTACATCGGATTTCCTGCCTATATGAAGCCCTATGCAGGGGGTGGTTGGAAAAATGTCTATCGATTGGAAAATAAAGAGGAGTTTTTCCAGAAACATCCGGAAACAGGTCAATTGGTCATGCTGCTTCAGGAGGAAATTGTTTTTGACGAATATTTCAGAGTGTATTGCCTGGGAGGAAAGGCAGTAAGAATCATGCAATATGAACCTCGAAATCCTCATCATTTAAGATATGTGGTGGATGGTCCGCCAGCCTCCAAAAAGCTTTTGGCCAAAGTCAAAGAATATACGATTGCTCTTTGCAAAGGCTTGGGATACGATTTTAATACGGTAGAGTTTGCTGTAAGGGATGGGATTCCTTATGCCATTGACTTCGGCAATCCAGCTCCTGATGCAGATATCAATTCTGTAGGGCAGGAAAATTTTGAATGGGTGGTTGAAGAAGTTTCGAAAATGGCTATATCCTATGCCAAAGCCCAAAAACCAGGAAAAATGAATTTGACCTGGGGGACTTTCGTAAGAAATGCTGCCGAAACAGCCAAGAGGTTTTAATCTCAGAATTTATGAGTGCATTAATTAAAAAACTCCCACCTTTTACCTTGGGAGTGGAAGAAGAATACCAGATAATAGATCCTGAAACCAGGGATTTGAAATCTCACATGTCCAAGATTGTGGAAGGTGGGAAAATACACCTTCGAGAACAGGTCAAGGCAGAAATGCACCAGTCTGTAGTGGAGGTTGGTACCAATATTTGTAAGAACGTGGGGGAGGCGAGAAAGGAAGTTTCTTTTCTTAGAAACAAGATTTCAGAACTTGCTGGGAACCAAGGTTTGGTGGTTGGAGCTGCAGGCACACATCCCTTTGCCAAATGGCAAGATCAGGAAATTACAGATGATCCGAGATATCATAATATAGTCAATGAACTGAAGGATATCGCTAGGTCCAATTTGATTTTTGGACTTCATGTACATGTTGGGATTGAAAGTCGAGAGATCGCTCTTCAGCTGATGAATCAGGCTTGTTATTTCCTCCCGCATATCTATGCTTTGACCACAAATTCTCCGTTTTGGGAGGGTAGAGATACGGGGTTTAAAGCTTTCCGAGCTAAGATTTTTGCAAAATTCCCTAGAACGGGTTTGCCTGAATATTTTGATTCAGTCCAGTCCTATGATAATTTCTTGGAGATCTTGGTAAAGACCAATTGCATTGATAATCCTAAAAAGATCTGGTGGGATCTGAGGATGCATCCATTCTTTAGTACCATAGAATTTAGGATTTGCGATATGTGTCTAACGGTGGATGAAACAATCTGTGTGGTAGCATTAATCCAAGCAGTAGTTGCAAAGCTATACAAGCTTTTGATGAGCAATACGAGCTTCAATATTTATAGAATTGCCTTGATCCGTGAGAATAAATTTCGTGCTGCAAGAAATGGAATAGAAGGTAAATTGATAGACTTTGGTAAAAAAACTGAGGTACCTACCCAAGATTTAATTTTGGAGCTTTTGGACTTTGTCGATGATGTGGTGGATGAATTGGGCAGTAGACAGGAAATCGAATATGTACATCAAATACTAGCCCGAGGAACAGGAGCAGACCAGCAATTGGCAGTCTTCGAAAAGACTAAGGATACCAAGCAGGTAGTGGATTATATCGTCGGAAAATTTAATCAAGGGATTTAAGCAATTGCTACCTTTGTAGAAATTTAAATTTCAAGAAATTGGGGAAGAGAAAATTGCATTTGGCGATACTGGATATGTACGATGGAGAGCCCAATCAAGGGATGCGTTGTATCCGTGAAATTGTAGAAAGATTCAATGAGGATATTTCTTATAAGATTTTCGATGTCAGGGGAAAGGCTGAGTTACCAGAGATAAGAGATTTTGATCTTTTCATCTCGACCGGTGGCCCTGGGAATCCTTTGGAGGGAGATGGGAACTGGGATTTGAAATATTTTGATTTCTTGGATCAAGTCTGGATTTGGAATCAAAATCATAGCCGAAAAAAATACCTTCTTTTAATCTGTCACTCATACCAGATGGCCTGTAGGCATTTTGGTCTAGGCCAAATCAGTAAAAGAAAGTCGACCTCTTTTGGAGTTTTTGCAATCCATAAAACTTCTGATGGAATGCAGGATAAACTTTTCCGCAATTTGGATAATCCGTTTTGGGCTGTAGATAGCCGTGATTTCCAAGTTTTGAAACCCGATCACAAGAAGTTTAAACTTTTGGGATCGAAAATTATCGCTCTTGAGAAAATCAGAAATCATGTGGAGTACGAAAGGGCTATTATGGCCATTCGTTTTTCAGATGAAATTGTTGGAACTCAGTTTCATCCGGAAGCAGATCCAGTTTCCTTTTTGGCTCATTTGAAAAAGCCTGAGGTTCGAGAAAAAATCATTGCCCTAAAAGGAAAAGCCAAATTCAGGACGATGCTGGAAGACTTGGTAGATGAAAATAAAATTTATAAAACGAATGAAGTTTTGATTCCAAATTTCTTGGAAAATAGCATTCGAAAGCATCGAGGGAGAGATCTTGAAGTTTTGACTTGATATTTATGATTCAACCGATTAGAAGTATTTTTAATAGTCATTTTTCTCCTGAAACTTATCGGGATTTTCTGGATTCTGTAGAAAAGGATTTTAATCATAAACCAACCTTTCGGATTGCGGAAAGCCCTTTTTTTATTCCAAAGGATTTTCAAAAGCAATTGGTGGAAGCATGTGATCAGGTAATTGATTTTATCAAAAAGCCTGATTTCAAAGCGATCACCCAAAAGGCTTTGGATTTAAATACTAGCGTTCCAAATGAAGATGCTCATACCCAGTTTTTGGCGATTGATTTTGGGGTTTGTGTGGAGGATGGTAGGCTGATTCCAAAACTTATAGAGGTTCAGGGATTTCCTTCCATTTTCAACTTTCAATTCAATCTCAATCGGAAATTCAAGGAGACTTATCCATTTCTGGAAAGCTATACTCCCTATCTGAGTGGATTGAATGAAGAAAGTTATTTGGAAAAACTCAGGGAAGTCATCCTTGGAGAATATTCTCCTGAGGAAGTGATTTTACTGGAGATTGAGCCTGAAAAACAAAACACCAAAATTGACTTTTACTATTGCCAAAGAGATTTAGGAGTTCCTTTTGTTTGCGTGACAGCTATTGAAAAGGATGGTAAAAAACTCTATTACACCAATTCTGAAGGGAGGAGAATTCAGGTCAAAAGAATTTATAATCGGGTGATTTTTGATGAATTGAATACCAGGCCTGATTTGGATATGGCATTTAGTTTTCAAGATGATTTGGATGTGGAATGGGCTGGGCATCCTAATTGGTATACCAGGATATCCAAGTTTATTCTTCCGTATCTTTCGGGTCCCTATTTTATTGAGACTACATTACTCAGCGAGTTGGAGGATATCCCTGAGGACCTTGAAAATTACGTCCTAAAACCACTTTTTTCATTTTCTGGAGCTGGAGTGGTCTTCAATGTGAAAAAGGAGGATATAGAAAAAGTACTGGAGAAGGATTTGTTTATCCTGCAAAAAAAAGTGAATTATTCACCTGTTATCCAGGCAATTGACGGCAATGTGAAAGTAGAGGTGAGAATACTGGTCTTATGGCCTGAAAAGGATGAAAAGCCTACTTTGGTAGGGAATCTTTGTCGATTGAGTAGAGGGGAGATGATCGGTGTCAAATTCAATAAAGACAAAGATTGGGTAGGAGGATCGATCGGATTATTCGAGAAATAAAAATGCCGGGTTAAACCGGCAATCATTGTTTATTGAGGATTCCATGCTGCTGGATCTTTTCTCCAATCAGCCAAGGAATTCAATACCTCATCTTTCACATAATTTCTTGCTACAGCCCTAGGAAGCATAGCTTCGTAATGGGAAAGAACAATTAGATCAACCTCAGCATTTTTGAAGTTTTCGTCTGCTATTCCAAATCCATAGCTGAAAATCGCAACCATCCCCATTACTTCAAACCCTGCATTTCTCAAATCCTGAACGGCTTTCAAAGAGCTTCCTCCGGTAGAAACCAAGTCTTCAACTACGACAACTTTTTGTCCTGGGACCACTTTACCTTCGATCATGTTTTCCATACCATGTCCTTTTGGTTTGGACCTGACATAGATGAAAGGAAGGTCTAGGTCATTGGCCAAAAGTGCACCTTGAGGAATTCCAGCAGTTGCTACTCCGGCAATTGCTTCTGCCTCCGGGAAAAAGTGCTGAATAGACTTAACCAGGTTCTCTTTGATTAGATTTCTGACTTTCGGGAAGGAAAGTGAAAGTCTGTTATCACAATAAATTGGAGATTTCCAACCTGAAGCCCACGTGAACGGTTTTTCAGGCTGTAATCGAATTGCCTCAATTTCAAGTAATTGGTCAGCAACCTCTGCTGCGATGGAAGAGTCTAGAATTTTCATGTCCCAAAAATAAGTGATTAAGAATGGATCAGGTTGTGGTAAGCAAAATTTTTATGCATTTTTGACCATTCACAGTACACCAATCGACGATTCTTGCATGCGAATCTTTGTCAATGACAAGCCTCTGGACTTAATCAGCTTCGAAGAGCTTCATCCATCTAAAAAATACGACGCTATATTTTCTGAGTCAGAAGATCTTCCCCCTGCATCTCAATGGCAAGAGGATATTCTTTTTCAAGAACCATCTCATGATCTGATCATTCGGATTTTGTATCAGATGAGGACGAGAAAGTTGAAAGATTTGGATTCGGTTACTTTGGTGTCAAGTGATAAGAATGCCCTCAAGAAATTTGTCAAAAGCCGTTTTACAACCATTAAAGCTGCAGGGGGCATTGTGACCAAAAAGGATAAAATTCTTTTAATATATCGACTAGGGAAATGGGATTTTCCAAAAGGGAAATTTGATAAAGGGGAAACTCCTCAGCAGTGTGCTGTCAGAGAAGTGGAGGAAGAATGTGCTATTCAGGTAAAGCTTGGAAAGCCTATATGCAATACCTGGCATACCTATACCCAAAACAGGAAAAGCATTCTAAAAAAGACCTATTGGTATGCGATGAATAACGTTTCAGATGCAGGAATGAAGCCTCAGAAAGAAGAAGGAATAGAAGACATCCGATGGTTCAGAGAAGGTGATGCAAAAACTGCTTTGGTCAATTCATATCCTTCTATGAGATGGTTGTTTAAGCAATTTTTGAAAAACCACCTTTAAGAAGGATTATTCAATATTGTAAGGAAGAAACTCACTTACATTTCCTCCATATCGATGGACTTCACGGATCACTGTGGAGCTGATGGCCGCGTATTGTGGAGAGGTGATCAAAAAAACTGTCTCCAAATCTTCATTCAGATATCGATTCATTTGTGAGATAGTATTCTCGTATTCAAAATCAGTTGTGTTTCTTAATCCTCTAATTAAAAAACCAGCCCCATGTTTTTTTGCAAGGGTAGAAGTCAGTTCATTGTAAACAATGACTTTCACGCCAGGGATTTCAGTATATACACTTTCGATTTTTTCTACCATCAAATCAATATCGAAATAGCGATTCTTTTTGGTTGAATTGTATCCTATTCCAATAATGACCTCGTCAAAAAGATCTAAACTTCTCATCACAATGTCGTGATGCCCCATTGTGTAGGGGTCAAAAGAACCTGGAAAAATGGCTATTTTACTCATGATTTATTGGTATTGCCAAGAGACCTCAAACAACCCTAAATCTTTGAGGTGCTTGAATCCATGGGAATAGTTTTGGTTGGCATGGGGAGTCAAAATTCTGAAATTTTGAAAATATTCTTTTCCCCAATCTTCAGTTATGTCAGTTTTAGAAGGAACACCAAAGATGTTGATTCTTACAAGATTTCGCTGGAATTTCAGTTGCTCAATCAGAATCATTACATATTTGAGAATATCTTCTTTGGACTCAATATGAAATAAGTTAAACGCACTGAGCTCCTGATCTGTAAATGCAGCTACATACATTTTATTACCAAAAAGGTTGATCAAGATTTCTTGTCCGATCAAGTTAAATCTCTCTTTAAACAGATAGGACAAAAATGAGGCGCTACCATGATAAAAGCTCAGTTCGGAAAACCGTGCTTGAAGAGATTTGTGGAGTTTTGAATCTACAAATGATACGATTTGCAGATTGTTGCTGTCCAAGGGGGTATTGAAATAGAAAGGGTTGGCCGGCATATCCTGGATAAATGAAAGGAAATTAGCCTCATTTCCAGATGAGAAAAGGACTCCAGGAACTAAGCTGAATCCTCTGTGATGAATATAAACCTTTGCAGGTACATCTATTCGAAGAAGAGGATCGCTTAAAATCAATTGATCAATGGATTCCCAGCTTATTTTGGGATAAAAGTGAATGCCGATATTGGCCTGATTTTGATCTTTGGCAAAAATCACCAAAAAATCAGGGTATAAAAAAAGTGATAAGCTCGCTGTGTCTTCCACATCAAACTTATCACTTTTGAATACTTTGAGAGTATTTTCCAAAATTAGGAGGGATTATTTCCAGTTACCTTCAGTAGAAGCGTCAGTTCTGGATCCTACTCTTAGAGCTTTTTCGTTATTGTTCAATTTTCTTTCAGGATTCATTGGAGCTGGATCTCTGATTTCGAAAACGTTGACTTCATAGCTGTTTCTTTCGATTTTATCAGCGAAGAATTCAAATTGCTTTCCACCAGATGCAGGCACGATTGCCATTGTCTCCAAATTGAAGTCAGGATATTTTCTAGTGTTAAACAAAGAGTCAATTACAGGCACAGATCCCAAGGTATCGAATTCTACAGTAGTCTCTTCCTTACCATATTCCAACAATTTGGTAGTTTCAGTTCTTTGAACTAGCCAAATTTCACCGTTTTGGATGAAGTTTTTCAAATCATTCCAATTTCCGGCGTACTCACCATTGGATGCTTGATATGCCAATTGAGCATCTCTTAGCATTTGTAGTTTTTCAATGATAGCTCCTTCTACAAGGGCAATTCTTTTCTCTGTTTCCACTACATCGTCCACACCTTTCCATAGAAGGTAGCCTAAGCCGATCGCTACGACGAAGAAAACAATAGATAATACTTTGGTTAGATTCATTTTGTTGAAATTTTAAATCTGGGTAAGGTTGATGGTTTTAAATCGTGCTATTTTAGATAATTATTTTCAAAATTAAAATATCCTTTACACAATCCTAGCTCCTGAAGGGATTTAATATCCCAAAAGATTTGATGAACTGACTCCCGAGGCAATGAACGGATATCCGAAATATTCATCCAGGCAATATCGGTCATGATTTGATTGTCTTTATCCAATTCCGGGTCAGTACCAAGTGCTATTTCTCCCGAAATATATGAAACTTCAAAAAACAATTCCATAGAATGTAAGGGCGGACGGAAAAATTCATGGACAAAAAGGAAATTTCCAACTTCAATTTCCAATCCGGTTTCTTCCTGAAATTCCCTTTTCAAGTTGATTTTGGCACTGGTTCCATAGTCCATTCCACCTCCTGGGACAGACCAAAATTCCTTTTGATCTCCCATCAAATGACGGATCATCAGAATTTTATCTTCTAGAATAAAAACCCCATTGACACGTGTGCGAAGATGGTTGCCAAACTTTGCATTTATTTCATTGCCGATTTTGTCTTGCTTCATGTACTTTCGTTGTTATGGCTAAAGATAATCAGACCAAATGGAAAGCGTCCGACCTGATTCGAAGTAATTTCCCCTACTTTCCAACGTCAGGGCAGTCAGAATTCTTTCGTAAAATGGATGGATTTCTTGCTCAAACACCTGATGAGAAGCCAACATTTGTCCTGAGAGGATATGCAGGAACTGGTAAAACTTCAGTGATTTCTGCATTGGTTCAAAGCCTTCCAAAATTACAAATGAGATCGCTTTTGCTTGCTCCAACAGGCCGGGCAGCAAAGGTAATGAGTAACTATAGTGGACGTGCGGCTTATACCATCCATAAGATCATTTATAAGCCAAAAGAGGACTCTGGCGGCCTTGGAATGGGTTTTATCCTCCAAAAGAATTATTATAAAAATACCGTGTTTATAGTCGATGAATCTTCCATGTTGGCTGATGATGGAGGCATGTCTGGCAACTTGTTGGGAGACTTGATACGCTTTGTTTTTTCAGGCGAGGATAATCGATTGATCCTTGTAGGAGATACCGCTCAGCTACCGCCAGTTGGAAGTGAATATAGTCCTGCGCTTGATTCGAACTATCTCCAACGCTATTTCCGGCTTCATGCAGATCAGGTTGAGTTAGTGGAGGTGATGAGACAGAGACTTGAGTCGGGGATTTTATACAATGCAACTCAATTGAGGCAGTCCATTCCTAAAGAAAACCCTGAAATTCATCTAAATACTTCCTCCTTCAAGGATATCTTTAAGATGACCGGAGAAAGGCTAGAAGATGGGCTTCGATATGCATATGATAAGTTTGGTATGGACAACACTGTGATCGTAACCCGGTCCAATAAGAATGCTGTCCAGTACAATCTATATATCCGGAAAGTCATTCATTTTTTCGAGGATGAGATCAATTCCGGAGACTTGTTAATGATTGTTAAAAATAATTATACCTATATGGCAGAGTCTGAAAAAGTGAATTTTTTGGCGAATGGCGATATGGCAGAAATTATGAAAATACGGTCTTTCGAAGAATTGTACGGTTTTCGATTTGCAACTCTGGAGCTTCGTTTATTGGATTATCCAGATGAGCCACACTTTGAGGCAAAAGTTCTCTTAGAGGCTTTGTATTCATCCAGTCCATCTCTGACTCGGGAGCAATATAGAAGTCTGTATAATCAAGTGGCTGAGGATTATGCTGATATAGCTAACAAGAATGAACGTCAGGAATTAATACGCAAAGATCCCTATCTCAATGCACTTCAAGTAAAGTTTGCCTACGCATTGACTTGTCATAAAGCGCAAGGAGGGCAGTGGCAGGCGGTTTTTGTGGATCAAGGTTATTTACCTGATGATAAAATAGACAAGGATTTTTTGAGATGGCTCTATACTGCTGTTACCAGAGCCTCTGAAGAATTGTATTTGGTGAATTTTTCTCCAACTTTTTTCAATGGAAATTCGTCTGAGAGCTGAGAATTAAAATTGAACCATCAAGTCTTTGGCAAGGTTTTTAAAGTATAATAACCCAACAGGCCTTTGATAAGGCTTCAAAAAAATGAATATTTGAAACTAATAACCGATATGATTATGAAAAAAATTGGATTGTTCTTAAGTCTGTTTGCTTTGGTTTTTGCATTTCAGGCTAACGCTCAAAGTGAAACTGGAGCGGTAATCAAGTTCAAAGAGAAAGAAGTCGATTTTGGAGATATCAAACAAGGTGATAAAGTTTCTCACACCTTTGAATTGACCAATACAGGGAATACACCATTGATTATTTCTAATGTGGCTGCTACCTGTGGTTGTACTGTGCCTAGCTGGCCAAAGGAACCTGTAGCACCGGGTGCTACTGCTAAAATTCAAGTTTCCTTTAATTCCGCAGGAAAAATGGGAGCTCAGAATTCTGTAGTCAGGATTTATTCAAATGCTTCTGAACCGATTGAGAAAATTTCATTAAAGTCTAATGTGCTTCCTAAAACGAAGTAATCTGTAGAATGAAAAAAATGAGAGCCCCGAATTTTCGGGGCTTTTTTTTGCAAAATACTGAGGTTCTTTTTCGTTTGTCTTTTATTTAAGCTTCCCCTGATCCTTTTTGAAGTTTTTCATCATCTTTCCGAACTGCTTGTCTTTTTTTCTTTTTTCAGCCACAGTAGACTCAAAATGTGATTTTTCCCGCTCCATTTTGAGGAAGTTTTCATAGGTAGAACAAGCAAGATCTCCATTTTCGATTGCCTCAATCACTGCACAACCTTTTTCATTTATATGTGTACAGTCTTTGAATTTGCAATCCTTGGACAATTCATAGATTGTGTCAAAAGTCTCTTCAAGTCCTTTCCCTACATCGGCCATTCCTACTTCTCGCATCCCTGGATTATCAATTAGGATTCCTCCATTTTCCAAAATCAATAATTCTCGGTGACTGGTAACATGTTTTCCACGATTGGTGCTAGTACTGATTATGTCAGTTTTCATGGAGTTATTACCTAAAAGAATATTGGATAGACTGGATTTACCAACACCAGATGAACCAAGAAGACAATAGGTTTTGCCTTTTTTTATTACCTCTCTTATTTTTTTAATTCCGGATAAATTTTCATTGCTGATTGTAAAAATTGGTATATGGGGTATTCTTTCCTGAACCTTCGATACCAAAGAACTTAATTCGTCTTCATCTATCAAATCAATTTTGGAAAGAATGATATAAGGACTGACTTTGGAGTTGTTGCAAATCGTGAGGTAGCGTTCAATCCGATTAATACTAAAATCCCGGTCAATAGCCAGCACTATAAAGGCAAAATCAATATTGGTTGCGATAATCTGCTTTTCTCCATGCTTTCCTACCGCTTGCCTTTCCAGTATTGTTTTTCTAGGATAAATGGCATGGATCAAAGCTTCGTCTTCGTTGTATTTAGAAATTGCCACCCAATCTCCTACAGCAGGAAAATCTTCTCTGCTATTGGCAGTGAATCTTAAATTCCCAACAATTTCACTGTCATATTCTTTTCTAAAGTTTTTACTATGTATCGCTCTTTGTGCTCAGAGGTAACTCTCCCCGTCAAAAAAGAATCAAGGTGCTGCTCTTTTCCATACTTGGCCATCCTCTCATCAAATCCCAATTCCTCTAGTGTCATGGCGGTTTCTATTTAATTTGAAAAATTGACTTTAAATCCTTTCAGCTGAATTTACATATTTTCCTTTAGGTTAGATATTCTATTAGCAGCGTGTTCATTATCAGGGTTGAGAGCTAATGATTTCTGGTAGTTTTCAATCGCTTTTGAAAAGTTACCAAGCATCTCATAGGCCTCTCCCAAACTATCGAAAGCATTGTAAGAGTTAGGATAGTACTCAGTATTTAGAATGAAAAAATCCACGGCCTTAGCTTTTTCAACATCATTCCTACTTTGAAGGAAAGTGTATCCAATTCGATTGACCAATTGTTCAGGTGGGTAAAAGTCAAAAGAAAGACGATTGGATAGTGCTTTAAAGTGTTCGTCTAATTGATCTTTACTTTCAATATCTCGGTAATAAATTCCATATCCCTCAAAAATCGCGGAGATACCATTATAAAATGCAATCTGAGGAACTGAGCCATGGTTTTCATCCTCGAAATATTCCAGTTTTGCTGGAAATTCCCCTTCACATTTACTGTTCAAAGACTCAAATAGGCGCACATGCCTGTCTCTGTTTCTGATGTTTCTTTTTCCCCAATTGGCTGTGGCAATGTATATATATCTATCAAAGGAGTTTTCAGTAAGAGTATCTAATTTTTGATCCATGGTTTCGTCGTCCCAAGTGCCAAAGCTTGGATCCACAGCTATAAATGAATTGAATTTCGTATTTTCCTTCATGTAGGCATGAGTTGCCAAAAGTCCTCCTAGAGAATGACCAAATAAAATTCGATAAGGCGCTGTTCTATAGTTTTGATCCAATTCAGGGATTAATTCATTTTCCATAAAGCTTAAAAAATTCTCTCCGCCACCACTATCATTGGGACGAGTTGTTACGATTTTATCCGGAGTGAAATCTCTTCTTCTATTGACATTTTGGATAGCTACCACGATCATTTCGGGAATTCTTAAGTTTCCATTGTAGCCGGAACTCATGTAATTGACTGCTCCGGTGATGGATTGGAAATGAAGATTTCCGTCTAGAATAATTAAAAGTGGGTATTTTTTGTAGGAAGTTCCTTCATCTTCATAGGATTCAGGCAGGTTGATCCAATATTCTCTTTCCTCATTGAGAATAGTTGAGTGAATTTTATGTTTGGTGCCAATTGTAATTGGATCGATGTCTTGGGAAAATAGTTGTGTAATTCCAAAAAGGACAAAAAGAAAAGTTAGGATGGGTTTATTCATTCTTGGGGTTTTGTAGGTGGGTGAATTTTAAATATATCCCAAAATTACGAAATGAGCTCTGGTAAAGTTGTTTTGAAAAATGAAGGGGATTCGAGAGTCCAATTTTTTGCTTTTCAACAGCACCAATTCCTGGAACTTATAAATCAAGACTATCTCTAGTCTTGATTTTAGAAGGCTTATTCAAGCGATTAAGTAGTCCATTCTTGCTATGATCCTTCTCAATGGGCTTTGATCAAATCAATGTTAAGTAGGTTTTATAAAGGCTTTATCTAAAGATAAATCAAGCTTTTTACAATAAAATTTTGAAAAAACACTGTTTAATCTCTGGATAAACCTTGAATAAACCCTGAAAATATAGAAGGACAGGCAAATTTCATCGAGGAGCTTTTTTAGTTTTCTTTTTGAAATCGGGCTTTTTCAAATTCCTCACTTCTTCTGATTTGCTCTTCTAGGTCCCATTCAAAATCAAACCGCTCTTTTAAAAAATCTGCAATAGGCTCCAATCCAATTTTCGCTCTTCTTTTATCTATGTTTTCAGGATCGAGCACAGGCCAGACATTAAATGTTTTGGTTTCGGGGTAGTATTTCATTTGCCCTCCATAGATTTGTAATTCCCCTTGATCGGTGGCGATTCTATCTTCGGCACGTACGAGAAAACGAGCCTCCAGTTTGTTATCTTTGACAGCCTGACGCATCATGGGGAGGTATTTTATGCGGATTTCATAGCTTGAATGTTGGAGTACATTGGCTATAGTCCAATTTCCATGCTCCCCAATCATTTCTTTGGAAGGCCAACCGTATTGATCTAATATGGCCTTTACTTTTTTCTCATTAATCACATGGTTTTTTTCATAGATCAATTGTTGAGATTGGTATTCTTTAGATTCGGCTCCATAGATTTTCATAAGTGAATCTCTCATCCTAATAGGAGTTTGTTCGGTATCCCAGATCGTATCGAGAGTAGCTATCAAATTCACATTTTGAATGGCTTTATCATGATGGAGTTTTGATTCTTTCACTTTTGCACAGGAAAATGTCAGAAATAGAAAAAGGAGTGAAAAAGCCCTCATTTTATTGTTTTAGTTTTTATTATAGAGATAGGAGAGATATAGGTTGTTTATTTTTGTTCAATATTCCATTCTATATCAAACCTTTCCTTTAAATAGATACTTAATGGGCCCAGGCCGATTTCGGCCCTTCTCCTGTCCACATATTCTGGCTCTTCGATAGGAAGTGGAACTCTTTCTGAATTTACAAATTCCCACTGAGTTCCATATCGTTGTTTTTTTCCATCTTCCACAAGCAATCGGTCTTTCATTTTTGCGTAACGGAGTGGCTGAGCTTCTCCATTTTTAAAAGCTTTTTCGAGTAAGGGAAAATAGCGAGCACGGGTATCGTGATTGCTGTGATTAATAATTAGAGCAGCTCCTGCTGCCGCATATTCAGTGACTGCTGATGCTGTGGGCCATCCATATTTATCCAAGAGCAATAGCAATTTGGTCTGGTTTTTAGCCATATTTTCCTCCTCCATTGCCAGAATAGGAAAGATTGCAGGAGAGCTGAAATACCCACCATTTTCCATAAATCTTTTTCTTTCGATATTGCCTGCATACATCAAGCCTTGATCTCTGATGATCATTCTAAACAGTTCTTTTGTAAACGCTTCATTTTGAATCGGTCCATTTTTTACTTCATATTTTTGAATCTGCATGTCCTCTATTTCATTCCACCTAGGGTCTGATATCAAGCTTAGGAAATCAGGGTCGTATAAGGCTGTGAGAGTGGAATCTTCTAATAGTGCCTGGTTAAGGAAATAAAAAGATGTGTCTCTCATTTGAGAAGTCCACAACAAAGCAGTTGATGAAGAAATTTTGTATAGGGTCTCGGATGTTGGATTTTTTGCCATTGCTTCTGAGTATTTAATCAAAGCAGGCATGAGAAGTCCCTGGTTTTTCAGGCTATCTGCTTCTTGAGTAAAATCTTGACCAAATGTGACCTGAAAACATAAAGATGTCAGACAAAGGATGATTATTTTTTTCATGATTCTTGACTTTTTGGAGAGGCAAGAATACTGTGATTCAGAATTGAAAATTAAAAAAATCGATGGATAGCAGAATTTAGTTGTGAAATGACCTGTTTTTTCCTGTAAGTGAATTTTGGAGGAATACAATTTAGGATTAAAGAAAAATTATGTCTTCAGAAGTTTATTATTCAAAAGCTTTTGTCCCGGTTCCAGATTTTTTGGACTTAAGTTTTCTCCTGGCTCTAAGCAAGCTAAATCTGAAATCATCAAACAATAAACTTATGATCAATATGATTGCTGGAATAATTAGGGTGTTAAGCCGAAGTTCCACTTTAGAATAAAGGAATCCCCCAAATAAGCCTCCAAAGAAGAAGAATGAAATAATAAAAACCCGAAGCATTATAGTTTCTTTGATTTTCTTCTTATTAGGATAAGATTTCGGGAAAAACAATTGAGATAATTCGATCCCCAAATCTGTAAACAATCCTGTAAGATGAGTGGTGCGTACTATGGCATCAGAAATTTTAGTGACAAATGAATTCTGAAGACCCATAGCGAATAATAGTGTACAGACGATAATGTCAGGATATTCTATTTGATATAAGTTATAAAAAATTGGAATTGAAATTAAAGTCAGAAACTCTATGATTGTGGGTAATGCAAATACATTCAGTTTTTTGTTTTGTCTATATTTTTCAATTAAAAAACTGGATAAGAAGGAACCGAAGAGAAAAGAAAAAATGTAGAGCAAATAAATTGTTCCATTCCAAACCTTAAAATTGGCTACATCATAAATAAATAGAGCAAAATGGCCTGTAACATTGGTGGTTAACTGTTTGAACTCTAAAAAACCTGTAACATTCACAATTCCGGCGACAAAAGATAAAACTGTGGCGATTTGCAGGTTGTGTTTGATAGTTCTGCTTTTACCTTGATGTCTAAACATTTGTTTGAATTTACAGATAGATATTAAGAAGAGACGAGGTTATTTTTTTCTACCAATCTTCTTGGTAGAAATTGTGGATAGCCCAGTAAATCGGAAGTTTAAATTAAAATTTCTCTAAAAATCAATATTGATTCACTCCACTTCTTTGAATTTCTTGAAAAAGTGAATTTTGGATTCAATCCAACCTATTCAAATCCTCAATTACTTTGATTTCATTTTCTGGCTTTTCGGATTTTTCTAAAAAATCAACAAACTCTTTTGAAAAAGACTGCCTTCGGAATTGCCACCATTCCTGGATTCCATTTAGGTGGAAATAAGAAATAATTGTGTTCTTATTGCTATTCCAAAGCCATGGCTCAAGTACCTCCATTTTGTTTTGGTAAAACAAGTTTTCCCAGATTCGGAACATTTGGATATATAGGTAATTGGATGTCCTTTTATCATCTTCTCCTAGATTGTTCCATGATTTTGTCCCTTTTTCGAAGAGCCTACCGAGTTCTTTATCGATAATTAATTGATTCAAAAATTCCCGGTTAGAATTCGCAAATGAATCATAAAAATTGGATCGAACTGCTTCGGTGTTTTTCTTGATTTCTATGGCTAGGAAAATGACAGAAACTATAACGCCAATCGATGTCAATAAACTTATTCCTAATTCTAAATCCATTTTTGAAATTGTTTTAAAATTAAAGTTACCCAGTCAGTTTTCCTTTAATTTACAAATAGCAGTCGACAATTTCTCAATGAATGATAGCTAGAAAACCTTTTCCATAATTACATACATAATTCCACCCTTTTCAAATGTCTTATCGGTAGCCTGCATCCCAAATTTTTCATAGAAAGCTGATTTTTCAACCCGAGCATTACACCATATTTTGGAGAGCTTACTCTTTTCAGCAATCGTCATGATTTCATTCAAAAGTATGGTGCCATGTCCCTTCCCTTGGTGCTTCTCCAAAGTGGCAAATTTTCTAAACTGAGCCTCGGAGTTTTCTATAAATAGGGAGATTACCGAGACTAACTCATTATTGATAAACAATCCAAAATGTCTTCCTTTCTCGTCATTGGGTAATCTGACATAGTCAATCGGCTTTTTCGGCCACATGACTTCATGTCGGATTTTTATGACATCATTTAAAGGTATTTCTAAGATTTTGTGCTCCATTTTTTCTATTTCTTTTTGCAAAGTGCATCCAAAAGCCGAGTAAGGGGGCATTTTTTTAATGTTTATCGATTTTCTAGTTTTCAGTAATAATAGGCTGGCTCTTTACAATCTTCCTTATTTTGAACCTCCTTTCATCAATTGCAGTTTCTTAGTCTAATCCAACCCACCTATGGCACCCAAAAAAGAACGCAAAATCACAATCAGTCAGGTTTTTAAAACCATCATCTGGCCAAGAAGAAAACACCTTTTTCTTGGTCTTTTCTTAATTGTAATCAGCCGTTTGGCAGGATTGGTTCTGCCAGGAGCGAGTAAGTATCTAGTGGATAATGTGATTCCTTCCAATGATATTAATCTGCTCAAATGGTTGATAGCGGCGGTTGTAGGGGCAATTGTAATTCAGTCAGTGACATCTTATGCTTTGACTCAAATTCTTTCTGTCGAAGCTCAAAACCTGATTGCCCAGCTTCGTTCTCGAGTCCAGAGTCATATAATCAAACTACCCATTCGCTTTTTTGACAATACCAAGACAGGGGAGTTGGTATCTAGAATTATGACTGATGTAGAGGGAGTGAGAAATCTGGTCGGGACCGGCTTCGCTCAGATGATTGGTGGAATTCTGACGGCAATCATTTCCATGGTCTTATTGATTAGCATCAGTCCAATGATGACTCTTTATGTCTTGGTTCCGGTGATTATTTTTGGGTTTATTTCTATGAAAGCTTTTGGAAGAATCCGTCCTATTTTCAGGGAAAGAGGGAAGATCAATGCGCAGGTAACTGGAAGATTGACCGAGACTTTGGGTGGAATCAGAGTGATCAAAGGGTTTAATGCCGAAGAACAAGAAATAGGAACTTTTCAGAAAGGAGTGAATGAACTGTTTTTGAATGTTAAAGCAAGCTTGACGGCTACTTCCTTTGTGACTTCAGCAGGTACGCTTTTACTAGGTTTGGCCTCTGCAGGAATCATGGGAATTGGGGGCTGGATGATTATGCAAGGAGAATTGACATTTGGTGATTTCTTGGCCTTTACTCTTTATCTAGGTTTTATGATTGCCCCAATTGTCCAAATGTCCAATATCGGTTCTCAGTTGACTGAAGCCTTTGCAGGACTGGATCGAACCGAAGAAATCATGAATACTCCATTGGAATCCGATGATTTGGAGAGGACTGTTTCTTTAAAGGATTTTCGTGGAGATATTCATTTTGATAATGTGTCCTTTGCATACGAGGAAGGAAAAGAAGTCATCAAAGGAGTGAGTTTCGATGCACCTGCAGGATCGGTCACCGCTTTGGTTGGAACGTCAGGTTCTGGGAAAACAACGATTGCTGGATTGGCTGCTACATTTTTAAATCCTGATTCGGGATTAATCACTTTAGATGGCAAAAACCTTCAGACCATCACTTTAGAATCCTTCAGAGCTAGATTGGGAGTTGTACTTCAGGATGATTTCTTATTTGAAGGGACAATTCGTGAGAATATCCTTTTCCCAAGGCCAGATGCTTCAGAGAAGAAATTGCAGCAAGCAGTCCATGCCGCCCATGTGCAGGAATTTACGGATCGTTTCGAAGATGGATTGGATACACTGATTGGGGAGAGAGGGGTCAAACTGTCCGGTGGACAAAGACAGCGGATAGCCATTGCTAGAGCAATTTTGGCTGATCCAAAAATCTTGATTTTGGATGAAGCTACTTCCAATTTGGATACCGAATCAGAAACCTTAATCCAAGCTTCTTTGAAGGAATTAATGAAAGGTAGGACCACTTTTGTCATTGCCCACAGACTCAGCACGATTCGTCAAGCAGATCAGATTTTGGTGATCGAACAAGGACAGATTGCAGAGCAAGGCAAGCATGATGAATTGATTGCTTTGGAAGGAAGGTATTATCAATTGTACACCTATCAGGCAAGAATCTAAAAGAGAATATCGGGGTTAGATGGATAAGATCGGATTGGATTTTGTAAATTTGAACACCCAAATCAATTAAAAGAGATGAGTGAATTAAAGTGGTTTGTGATGTATACAGCATCGCGATCCGAGAAGAAAGTTGCCAAAAGATTAAGAGAAGAGGGTTGGGAAGTGTATTTGCCCTTGGTTACTGAGTTGAGACAATGGTCCGATCGTAAGAAAAAGGTGGAACGCCCTCTATTTAATGGGTATGTCTTTGTGAAAACCCAAAGGAATCAGTTGTGGGAATGTCTTCAAGTTCCTGGAGCAGTGAAATTTGTTCACTTTTCAGGAAATCACGCCATTGTCAGAGAGGAAGATCTGGAGACAATCAAAAGAGTGGTTGATACTGGAGTAGCTGTAGAAACTGACGGTAGCGATATTGAGCCAGGTGAAAAAGTGAGAGTGATGGGAGGTCCTTTACAGAATATGGTGGGAGAATGTGTTGAAAAAGGAAATAAGGATTACTTCATGATTCGAATTCCAGGGATTTATCAAAATATGCTGATGAGTGTCCCAAGGAAGTTTTTGGAAGTATTACCTAATCATGTGGAGATATAAAAAAGGAGGCCAGAAATTTATTTCTGGCCTCCTTTTTTATTTTTTTCTTATCGATTTTTAGGTCTGAAGTACCGTCTATAGACGATTTGCGCTTGAGCTAAATGATCTCCAAATTTATTGAAACCAACATTTCCATCCAGATTATCAGAGAAAGTAAAAAGCATGGTTCCTTCTCCTGCGATATCAGAATATGGGCCCAACGTATAGCTTAAACCTATCCTTAAAGGAACGTATCCTGTTGTTACAGAATGCTTGGTAGGAGTTTCTTCAGAGGAAAATGATTTGGTCTGTTTGGTTGTGACATTGATGATCCCTAAACCTACACCTCCATATAGATTGAACATGCTTCTCAACATGTGATTAGGAAAAGGAATCAAGTTCCAGCTAGGCATGATGTCGAAGTAATAAGCAGGTCCTTTAGCGGTAAATGCTGATCCATACAAAGTCCAGTGATCTTGAACTCTTTGACTTGGGTTTCCACCACTGCTGATGGATTGGTAGCCTATTGTAGCCCTTACATCTGTTTTGGGCGTGATTCTTTTGGTTAAAGCTGCTGATATGGATGGATTCAATTCAAATTTAAAGTCTCTGTATTGTCCCCCATTATCAATGTATGCAAAGGAAGGTCCTACACCAAAGGAGAAAATATAGTTTCTTGAGATTTTTTCTTTATAGAAGTTTTGAGCTTTAAGATCAAAAGATGTGGCTAAAAGCGAAAGGATAAATACTAGTTGGATTGTCTTTTTCATATCGTCACGATTCTGAGCTGAAGGAGGAATACTCTTCTCTTTTGCAAATTTGGCAACAAATATGCCAATCACCTGAAGGAATTGTATTTAAAACTCCAAGCCTTGAGTATTTATTGCCTCTTCTTAAAAAATTAGGCTTCCTCAAAAGCTTTTTGTACTTCTTCCTCCGTGGTTTTGAGTTTGTTTTTGCAAAACTTTACCAATTCCGCAGCTTCTTTGACAAGCTCAGAAAGTTCATCCACACTCTTTTTTCCTTCTTCTAATTCCGCTAAGATCTTCTCTAACCTCTCGGATGCCTCTTGATAATTCATGATTCCTCTGTTTCAATTTCAGTAATGGTACTACTTATTTTTTGATTGGAAGTAAAGGTTTGAATAGCATCACCTTTTTTTGGTTTTGCCAGATGAATAGGCGTTCCACCAATTTCGGTTCTGGTATATCCACGTTTCAAAAGGGAAATCGGATTGAGTTGAGACAAAGTCTTTTCTGCTACTTCCAAATTCCTGTTTTCCTGTTTTAGAAATAATTCCAAACCTTTTTTAATCTCTTTTTCTTTGGCTTCTATTTGAATCTGATTGGATTGAATTTGTGCATGAAAAGCCGTTAGAATTTGCGATTTTTTGGATGCAATTCGCTCTTTTTCCAGATTCAGTTTATTTTGAATTGAGGCTTTGATCCGATGGTTGATTTGGTCCAGCTGGCTGTTTGCCAATTGAATTGTACTTCGTGTCAACCTGTCCAGCCGAGTTAATGTCAAACCCAAATTTTCCTCAAAAATCCGAAATCCTGCCAATAGAAAATCTGCTACAGCAGTGGGGGTTTTGAGTCGGGTGTGTGCCACCAGATCAGCTACAGTTTCATCCCTTTCATGACCAATTCCTGTGAAAACAGGTAGTGTGGACTGTGCAATTTTAACCGCAAGATTATAATCATCAAAACAATCCAAGTCTAGCTGAGCTCCTCCGCCACGGATAATTACGATGGCTTCCAACTCTAAATTTGATTTTTGGGATTCGATCAGTTCCAAAGCATGAATCAAGCTTGAAACAGCTCCATTTCCCTGCATCAAAGAGGGGAAGAGTTTGTGATAGATTTTGAAGCCTTGTGGATTATGATCCAAATGATTCAGAAAATCACCATATCCAGCAGCTGTTGGGCTACTAATTATGGCAATTTTTTGAATAACCGGTGGATAGGGTTGGGAAGCATTGAGTCGTATCAATCCTTCTCTAGTTAATCTATCGATTGTCTCTTGTCGGATTCTGGCTCTTTCCCCCAAGGAAAAAGAAGCATCTATGTCCTTGATGTTGAGGCTCAGACCATAGACAGAATGGAAAGTTACCTGAACTTGAGCCAGAACTTTCATTCCATTTTTTATGCCGCTTCCTGTCAGACTTTCAAAGCGAGAAGCAATAGCTCTATATGTGAACTGCCAGCAATTGCATCGGATTTTTGCTAAAACCTGATTGCCTTGCTTTTCTACCAATTCGAAATACGCATGTCCCTGAGGGGCCTGTCGGAAATCGGCGATTTCACCGATAACCCAATAGGTAGGAGAGAGCTCATTTTCCAGAGTGGACTTGATGAGATCCCCTAGCTCAGCAATTGACAGCGAATTTGGAATCATTTACATAAACTTTTGTGCAGCGGTTTTGATCAATTGATTCAATTCTAGGCTAGCTCTTAACATTGGAAGCCTTACCTGATCATCACAAATTCCTAGATGACAAAGGAAATTTTTGATGCCAACAGGATTTCCCTCTTTATACATTAAGTCATTGACTTCTAGAAGAGAATAAGCCGCCTTTCGGCTTTCTTTTTCTTTGCCATGGCAGATGGCTTTGAAAGTTGAAGGGATGGCGTTTGCCAAAACAGAAATGACTCCAACTCCACCTACTGAATTAAGGGCTTTGGTCATCAAGTCATCTCCTGAAATTAATAAGAAATCATCAGGCTTATTGGCAGCGATCTTCATGCATTGCTCCAAATTTCCACTTGCCTCTTTCATTCCGATTATATTGGAATGTTGAGCCAAAGCTAAAGTGGTTTCAGCGGTCATATTGGACATGGTTCTTCCTGGAACGTTGTACAAAATCACAGGGACTGGACAGGCATCGGCGATTTCTTTGTAATGTGCTATGATACCAGCTTGACTTGGCTTATTGTAATATGGGCTAACAGAAAGAATCGCTGATATTCCAGAAAAGTCAGTGTTGGCAATTTCATCCAAAACCAACTGAGTATTGTTCCCTCCAATTCCATAAACCACAGGTACGCGATTATTATTTTGCTTTATGCAAAAATCAAGAACCTCTTTCTTTTCCTTTGATGTCAAAGTAGCTGTTTCTCCAGTAGTACCTAATACTACCAAATAGTCAACCCCTCCGTCAATCGTGAAATCAATCAGTTTTGCTAGACTTGGAAAGTCTATCGTGTAATCGTCATTAAATGGCGTGACTAATGCCACACCCGTACCGCACAGCTGGTTCATGGTTTATTTAAGGTTAAGAGCTTGCAAAGATAAAGGTCTCTAGGAGTTTTGGCAGAAGTCGGGAAGATTTTTGAGGTATTTGATCTAAGATAAATAGTGAAAAATCATGGTTTAAACAGTTTAAACCGCGAACGATTTATTTTTTCTCGTGGTTTGCAGGGATAGTAAACTAAACCAATATGAATAATAAAGTATCCTATTCACTGTTAGATCTTGCAGTAATCAAAGATGGTTTCGATGCCAAAGATGCCTACCAAAGGAGTCTGGATGTTGCTCGAAATGCAGAGAAATTGGGTTTTACCAGAATCTGGCTGGCGGAGCATCATAACATGCCCTACGTGGGAAGTTCTGCTCCAACAGTCCTGATGGGCTACATTGCTGGTGGCACTGAAAAGATCAGAGTAGGTTCTGGAGGAATCATGATGCCCAATCATTCTTCCTTGATGGTGGCCGAAGAAATTGGGACATTGGAAACGCTTTACCCAGGAAGAATCGATTTAGGGTTAGGTAGAGCACCTGGAACTGATCAAAAGACGGCTTCTGCCTTGAGAAGAGGAAGAATTGAAACGGTTCAAGATTTCCCCAATGATTTGGAAGATCTGCAGCGATATTTTTCTTTAGATAATTCCCGTTCCTCCGTCCGTGCATTTCCCGCTGAAGGATTGGAAGTCCCTATTTATATTCTCGGGTCCAGTATGAGTAGTGCAATTTTGGCTGCTGAAAGAGGACTGCCTTATGCATTCGCTTCCCATTTTGCTCCTGCCCAGTTTGTTCAAGCTGTAGAATACTATAAAGACCATTTTAAACCTTCGGAATATTTAAAAGAACCTTATGTGATTTCCTGTGTCAATGTCATAGCAGCAGATACTCAGGAAGAGGCGGATTTATTGGCAACATCGTTCTTCCAAATGGCTTTAGGTGTGATTCAGGGAAGATCCTTGCCTCTTAGAGAGCCTGTCAAGGATTTTCTTCATCATATTTCAGAACAAGAAGCCGCTGCGCTTCAAAATATGATGGCGGTTACTTTTGTAGGGACAATGGACGCCGTGAAAGAAGGTTTACAGGAATTGATCAAATATACCGGGGTGAATGAAGTGATGATCACTACCAATATTTTCGAGCATCAAGCTAGAATTCATTCTTTGGAATTGACCGCTAAAGCGTTTGAAGAAATGGCGCTTTAGAAATCGAACCTCAAAGGAAACAGGACGTTATAGCTTAACTTGTCAAATCACCCAATCCCAAATTCCATGAATAGATTTATCAACGGTTTTATTGTTGCGGCACTTATCTTAGGTGGTGTTTGGTATTGGGTAGAAAAAAAAGAGGACAAAGACCAGATTCGGGAAGAGTCTTCACTAATTCAAGAGCAGATCGTTCAGGTTGGAAAGTTGATTGTGACAGAGGGATATTTCTCTCAGGTCTTTACATTCAAAAACTCTCAATCCATGTTTTTGGACATGATCAAGCTGGATAAGAAAGCCTTGGTTGTTGCTAATGCCAAAGCGACCGTGGAGTATGATTTGAGAAAGCTAGAAACCGAGGTAGACTTGGAAAGTAAGACCGTAAGAATCACCAAAATTCCAGATCCTGTAATCAATATTTATCCGGAGATTGAATACTACGATGTTACTCAGGATTATTTCAATCAGTTCGGAGCAAATGATTACAACAAGATCAAATCTACTGTTACAGATAGATTGAGACAGAAAATTGAAAAATCAGACTTGAAAAAAGATGCCCGTGATAGATTGATGAGTGAGCTGGTTTCCATTTATCAATTAACAAATACCATGGGCTGGACATTAATGTATCAGGAAATAGTAATAGCAGGAGAGGATCAATTGAAAGGAATTGAAAAGAATTGAGATTAATTCAAGACTTTCTCCATTAGCTTCCAGAATTCTCGATCAAACTCTGAGACAGCAAAGTCTTCATTTGGGGACTCGCCTAATCGAATGATAACCAACTTTTCACTGGGAACGATATAGATTTTTTGATCATTCTTTCCCAAAGCAGTATACATATCCAAGGGAGCTGTTGGAACCAATGAACCTGGAAATTGAAACTGACTTTGAGGCAGATGAAAACTGGATTTACCATTGAGCCACCAAAGGTATCCGTAAGATAAATTGATGTCTTGGGAAGTGTTTGTCGCGGAATTGAGGAATTCCTGAGAGATGATTTGATTACTTTCCCATTTTCCTCCCGCATAAATCATTAGCCCAAACCTTGCCATGCTTCTCGTATCGCTAAAATATACACTCAGGTCTCCCAGTTGAACCCAGGCGCCTGTCATCCCAATTTTCTCCCGAAGTTGAGATTTGAAATAGTTGTCCCAAGTTTTCCCACTCGCTTCCGCCACTACATCCTGTAACTTGACATATACATTGTGGTATGCCCAGCGAGTTCCTGCGTCTGCCTTGTAATGCAAGTTTTCAGCAGAAACATCATCTCCATAACTATCATCAATTCCAGAAGTCATGGATAATAGATGTTGAGAAGTGATTAGAGTTTCTTTTGAGAGTGGCGTACTTGTCCAACCGGTTCCCAAATAGTCCGAAACAGGCTTTGAGATGTCCAAAAGCCCCTGATCTTGAGCAATACCTGTGACTGTTGAGGTTAAAGTTTTTCCTGCGCTTGCCCAATACCAAGGAGTATTGATGGAATGTTCATTCATATATTCTTCCACTACCAGTTTTCCTTGGTGCAAAATGATAAATCCTTTGGTGTTGTTTTCTTCCAGAAAAGTCAATAGATCATCCAAAGAGGATACATCCCATCCTAAATCTTGGATTGATCTGGTTTCCCAAATTGATGAATTGATAGGAGGGAAGTAAACGGTTTCTGAGGGAATCGGAGCTGGATTGTCCTTCTTGGAACAAGCAAAAGTTGCCAAGAAAAAGATTGAAAGGAATGAAAAAATCAAGTGTTTCATAAAAGTCAATTCTATCCCTTTGACTTCATCTATTGCGTTGGGTTTAATTTCACACTTCTAGTTGTTGTAATGACCATTTTCGAAATCCCCATCGCAAGCCTTCAATAGCTTGTCTTTCAACTCTAAAAGCTTTTCAGGATATTTTGCAGCTAAATTATTTTCTTCTCTAGGGTCATCATTCAAGTTGTACAGCTCAAAGGCATTTTCCGGCAAATATGTCCTGATTTTCCAACCATCATCAGTGATCAAAGTAGGTCCGATAAAGGAGGAATAAACAACAAAATCATGATTTTCAGACCCAGCTCCGAATCCTTTCAGTTCCTCAGAAAAGGAGACTCCATCAGTTTCTAATTGTTGTTGATATCCCACCAAGTCTGCAATTGTTGCAAGTAAATCGTAATTGGCTGTAAGCCGATGAGAAGTTGCCCCGGGTTTAATGTGATTCGGCCATCTGGCAATTAAGGGAACATTGATTCCTCCTTCCAAATTACTTCTTTTCATGCCTGCTCTTCCTCCATTTCCATTGAAAATATCACCAGCCAATTCACTGTAATATTTACTTTCGAAATCATCGAATCTGACTCCGGTTTTCATATTGGTATAAGGTTTTAGCGTTCTCCCTTTTTGACCATAATAGATCTCATGTCCATTGTCAGCTGTAAAGATGACGATCGTATTTTCATCTAATCCCAATTCTTCCAATTTCTCCAAAATCTGACCCACATTATCATCTAGCAATTTGACCATGGAGGCATATTCCTTTTCGATTTGGGTCAGTCGAGGATCATTAGCAAAGTCGGGATGAACGGACGGGATAGCTACAGGACCATGCGGTAGTTGAGTTGGGAAATAAAGGAAGAATTGTTTGTCCTGATTGGATTCGATAAAGTTCAAGGCACTTTGCATAAAAATGTCCTGTGAATACACTTGTTTCCCAACCCGGTTCCAACGCTCTTTGTAAGCTTCTGCGGTTTCAGGTTCATGGGATTTGGCGGCATTTTGATAAGTGTTTCCTTCATAATAAACCATTTTCCCATTTTCAAAAAGGAAATTTGGGTAAAAACCATGAGCCCTCACGTGGTCCAAATAGCCCAAGTAATAATCCCAGCCATGCCTTTTCATCTGATAATCAGTGGCCGAAAAGCCCCATTCCAATTTCCCAATTTGGGCCGTTTTATAGCCCATTTCCTTAGCTACTTGACCAAGGAATACCTGGTTTTCAGGAATTGGTTTCAGATTCTGATTGATTTGGGATTCTATTTCCAGATAATTGGATTCATCAGCTGCTTTGTATAGGCCTCCTGCATTGATGTCGAACCCATCTTGATGGCTATCATGCAAACCTGTAATCAAAGAAGCTCTAGCAGGTGCACAAAGCATGTTGGAATAAGCTCTTTCGAATCTCATCCCTTCTTTTGCCAATCGATCAATGTTCGGAGTAGAAATGATTTCCTGTCCCTCGTGACCCAGTAGGCCTATCCCCAAATCATCTGCATAAATCAGAATGATATTGGGTTTTTCGGATTTAATCTGAAATCCGCAAAGTGAAATAAAAAGTATATAGTATAAGTATGAGTGGTTTTTCATATGGACTAAACTAAAATTCATTTCAAATTAAAAATCAATTTGGGATAAAAATAAAAGCCACCTAACCAGAATTTGGAAGGTGGCAAAAGTAAAGTCGATTAATTTGAAATATAATTAATTTCGAACTCCGAATAGGTAGATTTTTGTCTGCTGTGCATTGGTGTTTTCTGGATTGTAAAATGCATATTCCATTGATGTTTCTAAAGGTCCGGTAGGGGTGATTTTATATACTCCTTCATCAATCTTCTCAATGTTAAAATCTACATGAAATTGATCTGACATCGATTTACCTCTTGCTCCAAACCCAGCAAGTGCACTTACTTTCATTAATGGAATATTTCTTTTTTTACTATTAAAATCTGTTTTTGTAAGGACAATTAATGATTCAGGATCGACGCCTTCATCAACCCAAATGATAAAGGTAGGTTCTTGAGGGGAAACAATTGGAGATTTTCCTCCAGCTACAGATATTTCTTGTTGGGCACCGCCATAGCCAAGCCCTTTGACTTTATATTTTATTTCAGCAGTTTGGACTTCGAGTTTTGAAAGTTTTCCATCAATTAAAATCATTGGTTGGTTTTTAAATTCTGGCTTTGGAATATCCTGTGCAGAACTAAAAAAAGAATAGGTTACTAACAGTAAGCTTAGAAGTGATTTTTTCATTAAAATTAAAGATTTGGTAAGGGGGGTTAAAAATTTTCAATTGTGAAAGTCTAAATTATTATCGATTTATAAAATAGTTGTATCAATTAAAATTTTATTTAAAACTCAAACTTGCTGAGCTATAAATATTTAAAATTGATCCAATCTCTTTTGTGAGATTTAATTAAGAAAATAGTACAAATTTAGGGCTTGAAAAAATTCATAAACTCCTCCTCGGAAATCATGGGTACTCCTAATTTTTCTGCTTTCTCTTTTTTGCTTGGTCCCATTCCTTCTCCTTCGATGATAAAGTCTAGGTTTTTGGAAACCGAACTCAAATATTGTCCACCATGCAATTGGACAAAGTCTTTGATTTCATCACGCTTGAAGTTTTCCAGTTTACCGGAAGCCAAAATTCTTTTTCCAGCCAAAATCTGTGAACCGGTATTTTCTTCAGATTGGATAATTTCGAAGTTGAGACCTAGACTTTGAAGTTGCTGGATATTTTGTTGGTTTTGTTGATCTGAGAAAAATTCTTGGATGCTATGAACGAGTGTTTCTCCCACACCATTTATTTCCAATAGCTGTTCGGAGGTAGCTGCCTTAAGAGCCTGAATAGATTTGAAATGTCTGGCCAACAACTGGGCGGTATTTTCTCCGATATTTCGAATTCCTATGGCAAATAAGACCTTTTCGAAGGGTTGTGCTTTGGATGCCTTGATCCCTTCCAGCATATTGGAGATTACCCCTTCTTGGAAGGTGTTTGCTTTCAATTTTTTGATTCGCTCTCTTAATTCTTCAGAAAGTTCCTGATTCAAGCGAAGCATGATTCCATGGACAGTCCCCTCTTTGTAGCTGGCTTCCAAAATAGATTCAAAGTCCACTCGACGACCCAAGAAAATCTCCAAAACCACAGCCACAGGAACGTAGTCCTCCAATTTTGGAAGTTCTGCATGATCCTTCAATGAGTTGATCAGAAAATCGACCATTCCTACATTGGAAGGGACTTTCTTTTTCCATTTTCTGATTTGTTCCTGAAAACCTTTTAATGTTTCAAACAGTGGAAGATCTGCTGCGGACTCTAAATATTGTTGGATTTGTTTGAAAGAAATCTGCTCAGTCAAAGCAAAAAGCGCCTTTTCCAAAGTGATATAAAGCAAACCGCTGCCTTCCTTTTCGTATTGATCATGGCTCATTTCCAAGCCCAATAATTCCCTTTCTTTCTGCTCGAGCAGATAGATGTCGCTGTAATTACTGATGAATCGTTGATCAATCAAGGCTCGGATTCTTTCGGTTCCCAAGGAGTCAATATCCATTGCTCTTTTGGAGACGAAATGCTCGATTCTTCCCAAGACCTGTGGTGGGCAAGAGGCTGCATTCGGACAGTAATGTTTGGCTTCTCCTTCTTTTCTTTCCAAAGGAGTCCCACATTCCGGACAAATTTCAATGTACTGGATAGGTTGGGCTCCAGGCTTTCTTACAGATAGGTTAACCCCGGTGATTTTGGGAATGATTTCTCCTCCTTTTTCTACAAAAACATAATCACCCTCATGGATTCCCAAACGCTCAATTTCATTGGCATTATGCAGAGAAGCCCGTTTGACAGTCGTTCCTGCTAAGCTGACCGGAGCCAGATTGGCAACAGGAGTGATTGCCCCGGTTCTTCCCACTTGATAAGTGATTGAAAGTAGTTCCGTCTCTGCACTTTCAGCTTTGTATTTATAGGCAATTGCCCAACGTGGATTTTTGGCAGTGAATCCCAATTCCTCTCGTTGATCGTAATCATTGATTTTTAAAACCACTCCGTCTGTCTCTAGTGGAAGCGTATGGCGCTTTTCTCTCCATTTTTCGATGTAGTTCAATACATCTTGAATTGTCTGAGCTTTTTGATAGGTCTGGGAAACATTAAACCCCCATTTTTCAATCAAATGGATGGCCTCTGAATGGGTGGAGACTCCCAACTTATCTCCTAACAATTGGTAGAAATAGCAATTTAACCGACGTTTGGCAACGACTGAAGAGTCTTGCATTTTTAAGGTTCCAGAAGCCGCATTTCTCGGATTTGCCAACAATGCATCTCCTGCCTCTTCACGTTGTTTATTGATCTTTTCAAATTCTTTGAGAGGCAAAAAGATCTCTCCACGCACCTCAAATTTTGAAGGTATTCCTTCTCCTGAAACCGTTAATGGAATGTTTCGGATCGTCCTGACATTGGCAGTGACATCATCTCCTTTGTAGCCATCTCCTCGGGTAACTGCCCGAAGTAATTTTCCATTTTCATAAACCAAACTTATCGCCACTCCGTCGAATTTCATTTCGCAGAAATACTCATAATCAGTACTCCCTAAGCCTTTTTGTACCCTTTCATCAAAAGCTTCCAATTCCTCAATCGTATAGGTATTTCCCAAGGATAGCATCCGAGTTTCATGCTCTACAGTCTGAAATTCTTTGGTGATGGTTCCTCCAACACGTTGACTTGGGCTGTCTGGATCCAGGAGATCAGGGAATTCAGTTTCCAACCGAACCAATTCTTCCAACAATTGGTCAAACTCAAAATCTGAAATCTCTATCCGGCTTTCTTGGTAATAAAGATGGTTGTGATGATTGATTTCTTGAGTCAGTTGGGTGATTCTCTCGGCAGCTTCTTGATGAGTCATGGAAAAAAGGGTAATTGAAATTTAAATTTAAGCGGATTTGGGCAACATGTGGACTTGAAGTGGATTGAAAAATTGAAAAAATGATTCAGAAAATAGTCAAATACTGTCAGAATCAGACGATAATGTGGATTCTAAATTGGTTGTTTGACTTCTCCAGATTCAAAAATGAATCTGATATCTTTGTTCGAATGCAATTCATCAATTATGAGTAAAAAAATCAACATCGAAAATAAGATTTTGGAAAAGTCCTATCAGTTGTTTTTGAACAAGGGGTACAGGCATACCACTATGGATGATATTGCTCAGGAGCTGATGATGAGCAAAAAGACACTTTACAAGTATTTTCCAGGGAAGCTGGAACTGCTTCAAGCTTCTTTTGAAAAACTAAAAACCCGGATGACAGCCAAGGTAGAGGCGATTTTGGACAATCGTTACATCAGTTTTCCCTTGAAATTGAAGTCATCTCTTTCCGTAATTGCCCAGCATTTGGCTCCCATTAATCCAAGCTTATTTGAGGATTTGCATGAGCATGCACCTGAGGTTTGGGAGGATTTGAGAGATTATATCAATGAATCTGCTTTCGAAAGATTTCAAAAATTGATAGAGCAGGGGATCAGCCAAGGGCTGGTCAAAGAACATATCAATGTGAGTCTGGTAGTTACTTTGTATGCTTCTGCTGTCCAATCACTATTGAGTCCTAAATTTTTGAGCCAATTTCCTGAAAGTATCCAAAAAGGAATGAAAATTCCGCCTGCAGACATTTACGATCAGGCGATCACTATCATCTACAATGGGATTTTGACCGAGGAAGCAAGGGAGGAATTTACCAATGCACCTGATCCTGTTTAACTCGGATTTTTCGATAGGATTCATTAATGAGTATTTCAATTGCGATAAAATCAACCCGATTGGAAATTTTTGCATAGCATCGCTATGGTAAAATTGAAATCAGTTTTTTTGCTTTTGAAGCAATTGAGAGACGTAATAGACTTACTGTTGAATACTCCGGGTTTAATGGTTTTCCTTATCTTTGCGACCTGATATAGAAATAGAAAATTCCCCTCAATAAATGAGTAAAAATTTCAAAAGATATACCATCACCTCAGCATTGCCCTATGCCAATGGTCCTTTGCATATTGGTCACTTGGCCGGATGCTATGTTCCCTCAGATATCTATGCTAGATTTTTGAGATCCAATGGCAAGGATGTGCTTTATGTCTGCGGGTCTGATGAGCATGGAGTTGCGATTACCATCAAAGCAAAAAAGGAGGGCAAAACCCCTCAAGAAGTCGTGGATTTCTATCATTCCATGATGAAAAATAGCTTTGAGCAATTCGGAATTAGCTTTGATCACTATTCTAGAACTTCCGCTCCGATTCATCATGAAACGGCACAGGAATTTTTCAAGGATCTCTATGAAAAAGGAGAGTTCTTGGAGCAAAGTACCGAACAATATTACGATGAGGAAGCTGGACAGTTTTTAGCCGATAGATATATCGAGGGAACGTGCCCAAAATGTGGCTTTGAGCATGCCTATGGAGATCAGTGTGAAAGATGCGGCTCTTCCTTAAGCCCAACAGAATTGATTAATCCAAAGTCTAAATTGAGTGGAGGAACGCCCGTTTTGAAGGAAACCAAACATTGGTTTTTGGACTTGGCTAGGTACCAGCCATTCTTGAAAAAATGGATTTTGGAGGAGCATGCTGAAGATTGGAAAAACAATGTCTTGGGACAATGTCGCTCTTGGCTAGAGGCTGGGGATGGCTTACAGGCAAGATCCATGACTCGTGACCTGGATTGGGGCATCAAAGTTCCTTTGCAGGATGCGGAAGGGAAAGTCCTTTACGTGTGGTTTGATGCGCCGATCGGATACATTTCTTCCACAAAAGAGTGGGCAGCACAAGAAGGAAAAGACTGGAAGCCCTACTGGAAGGATGAAGAAACCAAATTGGTTCACTTCATTGGAAAAGATAATATCGTATTCCACTGCATCATTTTCCCAGCAATTTTGAAAACTCACGGTGGCTATGTGCTTCCTGATAATGTGCCTGCCAACGAATTCTTGAACTTGGAAGGAGATAAGATTTCCACTTCCAGAAACTGGGCAGTTTGGTTACATGAATACTTAGAGGAGTTTCCAGGTAAACAAGATGTCTTGAGATATGTATTGACTTCTAATGCTCCAGAAACCAAGGATAATGACTTTAGCTGGAAGGATTTCCAAGCGAGAAACAATTCCGAATTGGTTGCCATTTACGGTAATTTTGTCAATAGAGCTGTTGTCCTGACTCAGAAATATTACCAGGGAGTGATTCCTTCAAAAGGTGAATTGACTGGTTATGATCAGGAGGTTTTGGATGCTTTGGCAGAATTCCCTTCCAAAATCGCTGCTTCAGTGGAGCGTTACAGGTTCCGTGAAGCGTTGGGGATCATGATGGATTTGGCTCGATTAGGAAATAAATACCTGGCTGATACCGAACCTTGGAAGACCATCAAAACCGACGAGGTTAGAACGGCCACCATTATGAATATTGCTTTGAATATCGCTGCTAGTTTGGCGATTGTTTCCGAGCCATTCCTTCCTTTCACCGCTCAAAAGTTGGTGGATTTATTTGGAATCAAGAACCCGACTTGGGATCAAGCTGGCAATCCAAATCTGTTGGAAGAAGGAAGTAGCATTGGTCAGATGGGCCTATTGTTTGAGAAAATCGAAGACAACGTAGTAGAAGCACAGTTACAAAAATTATTAGACGCTAAGAAGATGAATGAAGCAACAAACGCACCTGTGACAGCGATGAAAGAAATTATCACATATGATGATTTTGCAAAATTGGATATGAGAGTGGTGACTATTTTGGAAGCTGAAAAAATGCCTAAATCCAAAAAGCTGATCAAGTTGAAAGTAGATACTGGATTAGGTCATAAAACCGTGTTAAGTGGAGTTGCTGAGCATTTTGAGCCTGAGTTTTTGGTTGGAAAGCAAGTGACTATGCTGATCAATTTGGCACCTAGAAAAATGATGGGAATCGATTCTGAAGGAATGATCCTGATGGCAGAAGACAAAGATGGAAAACTGAAATTATTGACTCCTCATGAGGGTACTGCAAGTGGATCGACGATAAGTTAATCTTTAGTATCCAGAAAGAAGTATCAAGAGCCAAGAGTTTAGTCTCTTGGCTTTTTATTTTTCGCAGAAATCATAATGAACCCAACCATCTAGCAAGCTGGACATCATGGACCAGATATCGGTCTTCGTCTTTGATTATCAATTCGGATTTTTCCAGAGCTTTCAATGCGGTACGAACAGAACTAACCGCGCCCAAATTGTGATTTTGAATAAACTCTTTGGAAAAAGGATTGATCAAAGGTTCCTCTTTTGCTACGGCTTTCAAAACAGTCCACTGGGTTCGGGTAAGAATTCTCTGAAAATTGGAAAAAACAGCCTTTTGTTGCTCCAAAATTTCTTCAAAAACCTCTTGCGCTTTGGATTCATCTACAGATTGATAGTCTCCGTATAAGCGGTTGCAAGTCAATTGAATAGTGAAAGTTTGGCCTCTACTCCAGGAATAAATCAATTGGATGGAATCGGCATCGATAGTTTTATCCGCCTCGGTAAAAAAATGTTGGATAAATTCCGTATAAGATTTCAACTCAATTGGCCGAAGGGACTCCAAAACTGCGCTTTGATAAAATGGGCGTTTTGTTTCCATAAACATGGCTTCCATCATGCCTCGATGACTACCACTGAAAATGAATCTGATATCGGGGATTTGCTGAATCCAAGTTCTGAAAACTGCTTCTCCTTTTTCGTTTTCAAATGTGCTGATTTGCTGAAATTCGTCAATGGCTATGATTACTCTTTTCTTCCTTGTTCTAAGAAAATCACTTAATGAAATCAATGAGTCTTTAACTTTTTCAGGCTGATTAATTTTAAGAGCTATTTCGGGCAAACCAGTCAGGCTATTAAATTTTAATGTCGCCCCAATTGATGCTAGTAGATTTTGGATAGATTGGTTGATGCCATTTTTTGTTCTCCCATATTTTTCAAAAACCGCAGCTGAAATTGCCTGAATAGCTTCTTCCATGTTTTGGGTAGCAAGAAGATCAACATAAATAGTTTCGTAGTCATTGGATTTGCTTAAGTCCTCAAAAAGCCGGTGGATCAATGCAGATTTGCCCAACCTTCTCCAGGCATATAAAACAATATTTCTTTCGTTCTCAATATGGGATTTGAGTTGGGAAAGTTCCTTTTCTCTATTACAGAAAAATTTTTTTCCATTATATCCGGTAATAACAAATGGATTCGAAGGATTTTTCATAAAAAATCAAGAAATAATTGTTGTGTTGTAAAATACGTTGCGTAATTTACGCAATAAAAAATGGATAAAAAAATAGTGGGAATTTTTTGAATCTCTCTGATTTTGGGTCTTGATTCTTGTGTCTAGGGTTTTGATTCTAAATCAATGAAGCGGTCTTTTCTTGATCATTCCGCCTTTTGTGTCTTTGATCGGATACTGGATTACGAAGGCTTTCGGGTCTATTTTATTGATTTCAGTTAAAACTCCTGTGACTTCCAGTCGAGTAACCACACAGAAAAGCACGTTTCTATCCGGGTTTTTAGCTTTTTCACCAAATCCTCCATCTGCTTTGAATGCAGTAACTCCCCGTCCCAAATCATAGGTGATTTTCGCTTTGATATCCTCTGAATGTTCTGAAATAATCATTACTCCGATGTATTCTTCCACACCATTGATTAGGAAGTCTACCGTTCTAGAGGCTGAGAAATAGGTGAGCATGGAATACATTGCCGTTTCCAAATTGACGAAGATGGCTGTGACGATAAAAAGGCAAACGTTAAATACTGTAATAAAATCCCCGACAGTCAAACTGGACTTTCTAGAAACCTGGATTGCTAAAACCTCAGTTCCATCAATAACAGCTCCTCCCCGGATTGCAAAACCAATTCCACAACCTAAAAAGAACCCTCCAAAAACAGCGATCAATAGTTTATCGGCAGTGATTACGGGAAGCTCGATATAGTGAACCAAAAGCGCCAGAGTCAGAATGGCTAATGTACTTTTGATAGCGAAGGAAAAAGAGAGTTGTTTATAGCCTAGGTAAATAAAAGGAAGGTTTACCAAGATTATCAAAAGCGAAAGATCAAGCGGTGTCAGCATTTCAAGTAAAAGCGACATCCCCATAGCTCCTCCATCAAAGAATCCATTGGGAAGAAGAAACCCTTTCAAACCAATACTGGCCATGATTACTCCAATTCCAATAAATATGACATCCTTCACCAAGCGCATTGTTGTCACCCTCTTGACAAAGGCTGCATCCTGAATTTTTAAAATTCGCTTTACCATGTTCGAAATTACTGCAAAAATTAGAATTGGGAAGATTTTTAATGGACAGATTAAGAACTTAATAGTAAAATCTAACTCGGGTTCATGTTAAGGATTTTGATAAAAAGGCTTTTAAAATTTATCTTTTATTCAAAAAAACCTTTTATTTTTTGAATTACTGGCAAATTAGGTTAAATTATAAAGCGACTCTAAATTTTTGATTTGTATGAAAATAGAAGGATATAATGCCTCTGAGCATTATGATGAAATGTTTACGAACATTGGAGAAATCCGCCCACATTATGAGGAGTTTTTTCAAAGCCTAAAAAAGATTCCAATAAGGAAAATGAACCATTTGCAGTTTTCAGCAAATCAGACACAACGAGCAATGGGGATGACTTTTAACGTGTATCATGACAATCAAGGCTTAGAAAAAATTTTGCATTTAGATATCATTCCAAGGATCATTCCCAATGACGAATGGTTGAAGCTAGAGGCTGGATTAAAGCAACGTACTTATGCTTTGAATCTTTTCCTTCAGGATATTTACAATGATCGAAAGATTTTAAAAGATGGGATTGTCCCTGAGGATTTGATTTTAGGGAGCAAGGATTATTTGAAACCCTGCATTGGGTTGACTCCTCCGAAGGGAATTTGGTGTCATATAACTGGGACAGACCTCATAAAAAACAAGGATGGTGAATATTATATTCTAGAGGATAATTTGAGATGTCCTTCCGGGGTGTCTTATATGCTTGAAAGCAGAGAAATTATCAAACGAGCCTATCCCAATATTTTTAATCAAAAAGGCATTCGTCCAGTGTCCGATTATCCTGCTAAATTGTTAAAAATGCTTCAGCATTTATCCAATAAATCCAAGCCTGTAGTGGGGGTTTTAACTCCTGGGATTTATAATTCAGCCTATTACGAACATTCCTATTTGGCATTGCAAATGGGGGTGGAATTAGTAAATGGTGTGGATTTAATCGTTGAGGATAAAAAGGTCTATATGCAAACTACAAGAGGGCTGGAGCAGATAGATGTTCTTTATCGGCGAATTGATGATGCATTTTTGGACCCGTTGACTTTTAGATCTGACTCAATGTTGGGAATACCGGGAATTTTTGAAGCATATAAAGCAGGAAATGTGGCATTGGCAAATGCTCCTGGAACAGGAGTGGCGGATGATAAAGCAGTGTATGCCTATGTGCCAAAAATTATCAAATACTACTTAGGCGAGGACCCGATTTTGAATAATGTGCCTACCTATCTATGCAGAGAGGAGAAGGATAAACAATATGTATTGGATCATATTGAAGAACTGGTTGTCAAAGAAACCAATGCAGCTGGAGGTTACGGCATGTTGATAGGTCCTAAAGCCACCAAAGAAGAGCATTCCAAATTTCGAGATTTGATTAAATCCAATCCTACCAATTATATCGCCCAACCTACACTTTCACTTTCAACTGTTCCATCTTTAACAGAAGAAGGAGTAATGGGAAGACATGTGGATTTGAGACCCTATATTTTGTATGGGAATGAAATTGAAGTGATTCCTGGTGCTTTGACAAGGGTGGCGTTGAAAAAAGGCTCATTGGTTGTTAATAGCTCTCAAGGGGGAGGAAGTAAGGATACTTGGGTGTTGTATAATTAAATTCAGAATTTATGTTAAGTAGAGTAGCTAGCCATATTTATTGGCTTGGAAGATATCTAGAGCGTGCGGAAAATTATGCCCGATTTATTGATGTGAATTTCAATTTGATGCAGGATTTACCTGTAGATTTGAAAGA
Organism: Algoriphagus sp. PAP.12; assembly: GCF_026652115.1. GTDB lineage: Bacteria > Bacteroidota > Bacteroidia > Cytophagales > Cyclobacteriaceae > Algoriphagus. Next base: position 179,963 of record NZ_JAPPSQ010000006.1, read on the forward strand.
ACAATGGCAGCCGCTGGTTGCCGCGACCGGAGATTGGGAATTGTTTCAAACACTATATTCTGATTACGGAAAAAATCAAATTTTGTACTTTTTGGCATTTGATTCGGAGAATCCAAACTCCATGCTTTCATCTATCATGAAATCTAGAGAAAATGCCAGAATCATCCGAGAAAACTTGAGTAAAGAGACCTGGGAAAAAGTCAATGAGCTTTACTATATGATGTTGGAAGGCAAAGACAAAAAGATTTGGAAAAAAGCAGATCCCAGGTATTTCTTTGAGCGGATCAAAAACCAGATTTTATTGATTTATGGGATTGCAGATAATAGTGTTGCTAGAGTAGAGGGTTGGTATTTTCGACAGCTGGGACAGTTTTTGGAAAGGGCTGATAAGACTTCCAGGATACTAGACGTAAAATATCATATTTTGCTGCCTTCTGGACAAGATGTTGGGACTCCCCTTGATTTTCTTCATTGGATGGCTTTGCTTAAATCTGTGACAGGATTCAATACCTATCGAAGAGTATATGGTACAATTGATCCTTCTAATGTTGTAGAGTTTTTGGTATTGAATAAGTACTTCCCAAGATCCATTTATTATTGTCTTAAAGAAGCAGAGTATTGTCTACATCATATTTCTGGAAATCTTGATGGAGGGTTCAAAAACCCTGCAGAGAAGTCAGTTGGAGAGCTTCGGTCCAGATTGGAGTTTGCAGAAGTCTCAGATATTATTGGTTTTGGACTTCATGAATATTTGGATAATCTGCAAATAAAGCTCAATAATTTATCAGATTTGATCGACAGTACTTACTTTCGACTCCGAGATAATTTTATCTCCCAAACAAACGATCAATAATGACATTTTGCATTGGCATCAAGACCAAAAACGGTTTGGTCGGCCTTTCTGATTCAAGAATTACTTCTGGAAACGAAACCACGTCTTCTAAAAAGGTTTTTACCGTCAATCGGGAGAAACATTCCTTTTTTATCATGACTAGCGGCTTGAGATCAGTTAGAGATAAGGCGATTACCTATTTTTCAGAGGTTATCGAAAAGCAAGATGAATCTTTCACCAAGCTGTTTCATGCGGTTAATGAGTTTGGAAATCAAGTAAAGGTGGTAGCTCGAGAGGATAAGAAATTTCTAGAGGAGGCAGGTCTACATTTTAATTTGTTTTCGATCATTGGGGGACAATTAGAACATGATACAGAACCTAAATTATACTTGCTGTATCCTCAGGGAAATTGGATAGAAATCCGAAAAGGAACTCCCTTTGTGATTATTGGAAATACTGGGTTTGGAAATCCAGTTCTGAAAAGGTCCTTGCATCATGAAGATTCTCTGGAGTATGCTTTAAGATGTGCATTTTTGGCTTTTGACGCCACGAGGATATCTGCCAATGATGTGGACTTCCCTATCGATACAGTTGTTCTCAAAAATGATGAGTATTTCATCACCGAAAAGCGATTTGAGCAAAAGGAATTAGAGCATATCTCTGCTTTTTGGAACAATAGGCTGAAAAATGCGATAGCAGAATTACCTGCCGATATCTTGAATTCCGCTATTGGGGAAGAAAATCAGACCGTTGAAAAAGAAGAGGCCTGATAATGCTAATTCAAGTTAATCATCTGACTGATTATCAATATTCTGATCTCGTTGGGTTGGGGGTTCATAAACTATTTTTGGTTCCTCAACATAGACCATATTTTAGAATTGAACACCAAAAGATACGGATTGAACCTGGACCAGTAGATTCGAATTTCAGACAGGATTTAGCTGGGAATTGGTATCAACAGGCTTGGTTTACGGGTCAAACAGAGAATCTTAAAATCAATACTGAATGGATTTTCCGAATGGATGCATTCAACCCATTTGGTTTTATCCTAGATAAGAATTTCGAAGATTCCGCTTGGAATGAAGAATATCCGATTTTCAACTATCAGGAGATTAAAGGCTTTCTATTGCCTTTTTTACAACAATTGTCAAAAAAGGACTTTAGAGAAGTAATAATTCCTTTAAAGAAAGGATCAGAGGGACTCGTAGATTTTTTGGTGAATTTGACACAAAAGATTTATGATGATTTCAAGCATAAAATCAGACATGAGCAAAATATTTGGCCACCTGATTTGACTTTCGAGCGGCATGAAGGTTCATGCCGAGATTTGGCTTTATTACTAATCGAAATCCTAAGGTCTATGGGGATTGCTTCCAGATTTGTTTCAGGATATGCCTTTAATCCGGACTTGGAAGATGGGCATGAATTGCATGCCTGGGTGGAGGTTTATCTTCCGGGTTCAGGTTGGGTTGGGTTGGATCCGAGTTTAGGTTTGTTTTCAGACCATCGATACATCCCCTTGGCTGTCCATTCTGATCCATTTTTGACTATGCCTGTGCAGGGAGCTTATTTAGGATCAGCCCAATCTACCTTACATACACATGTTGATGTCAAAGTGATCCGACCTTGATTAGTCTGCTATCACGGCATTTTCATGAGGCATTTGAAACATTTCTTCATCAAATTCCTCTTCCTGTAAAACTACATCTCCAAAACTTACTTGATATCGGATATTGCTTGTGGAATCACCATCGAGTATGTATCCTGTTAAGATTCTAGGAAAAACCAAACCGCCGGCGTCTCGGTAATCTTCATATTTCAGGGCATTGAATGATTTATTCTCTGGATCAAAGAATGTAACTCTGTAGATGAGCCATTCTAATCGGTTGGTATCTGGATTGATTAGGAGAAAATATTGATCATCGGGACTATCTCCTGTGCCAGAATCAAAACTTGCTCTGAAGGTTTCATAAGATTGTCCGTTGAGAGTTCTGTTCTCGATTTTTTCAACCTTCACTCCCGGGTCAGTTAGGATATAAGGGATATTGAAAAAGTAAAAATATAGGTTGTGATAAAATCTCACGGATCTACCTGAAAAAGCTTCTCTGTTTGGACTAATCCATACATTTTTGCCATCAAATCCAATCTGAAAATTCTCAGAATCCACTAGGCCTTTTCTAGATTGAAGATTGAAAAATTGGTTCTCCCGAGTCATGTTGGTTTCATGGAACAAAGTGAAAGATAGGCCTTTGGAATTAATCCATTTAACCCAATCACCATGCGCATCTAACACTTTTTTAAAGTCTGAATTTACTTCTGGTAATTTTTTCTCTGGATTTTTACAAAATGATAACCCAAGTAAAAGGATGAGAAAAAGGTTTTTGAGTTTCATGATAGGGTGATTTGATGCTGGCAATTTAGACACTTCGGGATTTTTTTACATGAATTTTATAAAGAATGATTAAACGCTGAATGTAGTTCTCAGTCTAAGCAGAATGATTATTAAGAATTATTCTTAATTATTTTTAGAATCATTCTTAATAATCGGAATTCTATATTAATTTTGACCAAATCTAAATAAGCCTATCCTATGTCTCAGAATTCAACTCTTTGGAAGAAAACTAGATCTGCATTTCGCAAGGTCCATTTATGGGCTGGTCTTATCTCCGGTTTAATTGTTATTGCAGTTTGTTTGAGTGGTACCATCTACGTTTACAATACTGAAATCAGAGAATTGGCGGATTCTGAGAGGTATTTTATCGAAGAAGGTGAGACTAAATTGTCCTTGGATGAGATCAAGTCCAAAGTTGAGACTGATTTGAATGGGAATGTCACATCTCTTTTCGTAATGGATGGGGATGACAGAACTGTTCAAGTGGGTTTATTAAAAGAAGGCGAAAAGGGTAGAGGAACCACCTACTATGTTGATCCATATAATGGGGATATTGTGGCAGATAATTCTGAAAGATCTGGTACAGAGGAATTCATGGGCTATATGTTTTCATTGCACCGTTGGCTATTGATTGATAAAATAGAAGAGCCGATTTTGGAAAGTATGGGCAACCGTGAATTGGGTAGACTGATCAATGGTATCGCGACTTCCCTGTTTTTGTTGGGAGTGATCACTGGGATAGTAGTTTGGGTTCCACAAAAAGCCAAAAGCTGGAAACAAGGATTGAAAATCAAGTGGAATGCAAACTGGAAACGTGTCAACCATGATTTGCATAATACCTTGGCTTTTTATTCTCTATTTATCCTTTTTGTAATGTCTGCAACGGGACTTTTCTGGTCCTTCGAATGGTATCGCGAGGGATGGCAAAAGACTTGGGATACTTACAGTCCTCCAAGACAAGGTGCTCCGGCTGGTCAAAGAGGTGGAGGTCCTGAAGGCGAAAAAGAGCAAAAAGCTGAAATTCCAGTTTTGGATTTCTCTTTGGACAAAGCTGTAGCTGTTGCTAATGAGGCTCTACCGTATGATGGAAATGTGAGAATATCCATTCCTCAAAACGGTTCTCAGGATATTTCAATCAGCAAATATTCAACTGCTTTTTTTGCAAAAGCTGGTTCAGATCAGGTTTCCCTTGATCAAAGCTCATTGGCTGTCAAAGAGACGAAACTCTTTTCTGATATGAGTACTCGTCAACAAATAGGTAGGTCTGTGAAAAGTCTTCATACAGGTGAAATTTTTGGTCCTTTCACTAAATTTCTATGGTTCTTAGGTTGTTTAATCGCCACTTCACTTCCTATTACTGGGACACTGATTTGGTTGAATAAAAAGAAGAAAAAATCTTCGAGAAAAAAGGCACAGCCAGCTCGAAAAGTAGCTGAGATGGCATAATCTTTCTGTCTTTCAGCTATTTTTCTAAATATTTAAGCAAAATTTAAGAAGGAAATGTGCCTTTGCATTTCTGTATATCTGAATTTTGCAACATGCGAATCTTAGTAGTAGAAGATGAACCTGGAATCTCCAATTTTCTCAAACAGGGATTGGAAGAAGAAGGCTTTGCCGTAGATATTGCCGACAATGGAAAATCTGGTTTGGATTTGGCCCAATCCGGAGAGTATGATTTGCTCTTACTTGATTGGATGATTCCCGGCTTAAGTGGAGTCGAGTTGTTGAGGCAATTCAGAAAAGAAGATACTACTACTCCAACTATTTTTTTGACAGCGAAGGATACAGTAGATGAAACAATTTTTGGTCTGCAGGCTGGTGCAAATGATTATATTAAAAAGCCTTTTCACTTTGAGGAATTACTTGAGAGGATAAAAGTTCAGCTGAGAGGAAGGAACGTACCATCAGAGGAATTGAAATTGGGACCTATCAAATTGATTCCATCAAGTTTTCAGGTATTCAAAGGAGAAAAAGAAGTGACTTTGACTCAAAAGGAATTTTCGCTTTTGGAATATCTAATTCAGCATAAAAACAAAGTTTGTAGCCGGACAAAAATCATTGAAAGCGTCTGGGATATTCATTTTGAATACAATACAGGAGTTATAGACGTATTTATCAATTCCTTGCGAAAGAAATTGGATTTGAATAAGGAGGAAGATTATATTCAGACAGTGCGTGGAGTAGGATATATGGCCAAAGACCTATGAAAAATACGTACAGGCAACAGATAGCAATGAGACTCACAGGAGTCACTGCACTGATTATTTTGTTGGTGTTTGCGATCATTTATGTGGTTGTTCGGGTTACCGTTGTTTCATCCATTGATAGAGAACTCCAATTAGAAACGGACAAGCACAAAAGCCAGATTTTCATCGTGGATGGCGAGATTCGATTTTCTCATAAAGATGAGTGGCAAGAGCAGGAGCATAGTCAGATTCAACTCAATCCTATTTTTATCGAAATCGTGGATGCTAGTGGAGAAAGTATGGACCGTTCCCCAAATTTGCGTGAAAACCATCTCGACTTTTTTCCACAAAAAGCAGGTAGTGGTGAAGCTTGGACTCATAGAACAGGAGCTAGGGAATTGCGTCAAATGCAGATTCCATTGATGAATGGAGCTGAAAAAGAAGGGTATTTGTTGGTGGCAAAATCATTTGAGGACATTAGAACACTTTTGAATAATCTTAGGAACGTTCTTTTGTTATTGTATCCAGGTATTTTGATTTCGGTTTTTTTGGTAATGAGATATCACGCTGATAAAAGCATTGAGCCCATCAGATCCATTATCAAAAAGACAAATTTGATCACACAGAGTAATTTGAATGAAAGAATTCCTTTGATCAAACCGAATGATGAAATTGGTCAATTATCTTCTTCTATAAATAGTTTGCTCAATCGACTTGAGAGTGCTTTGAAACGAGAGAAGCAATTTACTTCAGATGCATCTCATGAATTGAGGACTCCATTGGCTGTGTTAAGAGGAACTCTAGAGGTGTTGATTCGAAAACCCAGAAGTCAGGAAGAATATGTTGAAAAGATTCAAACTTCCCTTCAATCAATAGATAGGATGACTGCCATTACTGACCAGCTATTGGCATTGGCAAGAGCAGATGTGGGAAAACTTCATGAAGTAGAAGAGTGTGAATTGATGGCTTTCTGTGAGGAGTTTGTTTCTGAAAAAAGTCAGCAGACTGGAAGAGAAATTGAATTGGCATATGAATTGGGAATGCCGATTTTTGTTAAAACTAATGAGAAGGCATTGAGACTGATTTTGAATAATCTTTTGGGAAACGCATTGAAATATTCCGAAGCAGAAAGTCCGGTCATTTTAAAAGTAAGTAAGCCAGAATCAGGGGTGAAAATAGAAGTGATAGACCAAGGAGTAGGGGTAGCCGAAGAGAACCTGGAACGCATTTTTGATCCATTTTTTAGAGAAAAGGAGGATAACTCAGAGGGCAAACAAGGAACAGGCCTGGGATTGGCTATTGTCAAAAAGATTTCTGATGAGCTTGGTCTTAATATTCAGGTTTTCAGCCGAAAAAACGAAGGGTCTACCTTTTCTATTGGCTTTCCTGCCGAATTTCAATCTTAAGGAAATCTTAAGTAAATACTAAAGGTATCCTAATTCCCTGTTGTGATCTTTACGGTACAATTTGATACCGATGTTAGATTCAATTATTAGATGGAGTATTTCCAATAAACTCATTGTTGGAATTTTTATTTTATTCTGGATTGGCTTTGGGATTTATTCTCTGAGCAATATTCCAATTGGAGCTGTTCCTGATGTGACCAATAATCAGGTGCAGGTGATCACTACTTCCCGTAATTTAGCAACAGAGGACGTGGAAAAATATTTGACCTACCCTGTTGAGTTAGAAATGGCCAACCTGCCAGGGGTCAAAGAAATCCGCTCCATTTCTAAGTTTGGTCTTTCCGTAGTAACAATCGTTTTCGACGATGACTTGGGGACTTATCTGCCAAGACAATTGATTGCAGAGCGATTAAAAATTGCTGAAGAAAGTATTCCTGCCGGTTTTGGAAAACCTTTCATGGGGCCTATTTCTACAGGTTTGGGTGAGATTTACCAATATGTCATAGATGTCAAGCCTGGATATGAAGATGAGTATAGCATCACCGATCTTAGAACGATTCAAGATTGGGTAGTCAGAAGACAATTGGCCGGGATACCAGGTGTCATTGAGGTCAATACTTGGGGAGGCTATTTAAAGCAATATGAAGTAGCAGTCAATCCTGAGCGATTGAGAGGAATGAATATCAGTTTACATCAGATATTCGCTGCTTTAGAGCAAAATAATTCTATCGCAGGCGGGAGTTATATTGAAAAAACCAATGAGAGCTTTTTTATCCGAGGTGAGGGTCTTGTAGAGTCTTTGGAAGATATTGGAAATATCGTAGTGGAACAAAGAGGCGGTTCACCGATTTATATCCGGGATTTAGCAAAAGTACAATACGGAAGTGCCAACCGATTTGGAGCTATAACAGCAAATGGTGAAGGAGAAAAAGTACTGGGGCAGATCATGATGCTCAAAGGAGCTGATTCCAAACGTACCATTGATTTGGTTAAAGAACGGATTGCTGAAATGGAAACAACTCTTCCTGAAGGTGTTTATATCAATGGCTTTTTGGATCGTTCAGATTTAGTAGGGAGAACAACCAATACCATCGCAAAAAACTTAGTAGAAGGATGTTTGATCGTGGTTTTTGTTGTAGTGCTTCTTTTGGGAAATCTAAGATCAGGTTTGGTTGTGGCTTCTGTAATTCCGTTGAGTTTACTTTTTGCGCTATCATTAATGTACATCTTTGGCGTTGATGCCAATTTGATGAGTTTGGGTGCGATTGATTTCGGGATCATTATTGATGGAGCAGTCATTATTGTAGAATATATCGCCTATAAGTTTACTCAATCATCAGGAGTCCTAGCAGTCATGAACCCGGATGAAAAGAGGAAGAAAAAGGATGAAATTTCTTTTGAAGGATCTTCGAAAATGATGCACTCTGCAATTTTTGGTCAGATCATTATCATCATTGTATTTATACCTATTTTATCACTTTCTGGAGTGGAAGGGAAAATGTTCCGGCCTATGGCTGAAGTATTCAGCTTTGCCTTGATAGGAGCTATGATTTTGGGATTGACCTATGTTCCAGTGGCTTCTGCTTTGTTTTTAAAATCAGCACATCAGGGGCCGAAAAATATCTCCGTTAGAATTATCAAAGCGCTTAACAAGGTTTATGAACCAACGATTCGATGGGCAATTGATCATGGAAAAATTGTCTTGTCTTTCGCTGGAGCGATGTTGATAGGTGCAGTATTACTTTTCAGTTCCATGGGCTCTGAATTTGTGCCAACATTAGATGAGGGCGACTTTGTGATCCAGCCGGTCCTAAAAACTGGGACAACTCTGACCAAAACTGTTGAGGTAATCACTGAAATGGAAAAGATCCTGATGGAATTTCCGGAGGTGAATCAGGTAGTTACCAGAATTGGAGCTGCGGAAATCCCTACTGATCCAATGTCCATGGAAGAAAGTGATGTGATAGTGACGCTTCATCCACCATCAGAATGGACTACGGTCGAAACCAAAGATGAATTAGCGGATAAATTTAAAGAAGCATTGCAGGCGATTCCGGGATTGGATTTTGAATTTACTCAGCCAATTGAAATGAGGTTTAATGAATTAATCACAGGGGTTCGGGCTGATTTGGCGATCAAAGTATTTGGAGAGGATTTAGACGTACTATTGTCAACAGCAGAGGAAATTGAAGCTGCAATTCAGGGCGTGGATGGTGCTGCTGATATTATTCTTGAAAAAGTAGATGGTCTTCCTCAAATGAAGATTGAATATGATCGAGTAAAAATAGCCAAATATGGATTGAATATTTCTGATTTGAACGAGGTGGTAACTATGGGTTTTGCGGGCATGTCAGCAGGGACAGTTTTCGAAGGAGAAAAGCAATTTGAATTGGTAGTTCGGTTTGAAGAGCCCTTCAGAAAAGATATCGTCCATTTGGAAAATGCATCCATTGAGCTGCCAAATGGAGGTTTTGTACCCCTTTCTGAATTGGCAAAAGTGACCTATACCAAAGGCCCTGCAAAAATATCAAGAGATAATACACAGAGAAGAATAGTTATTGGAGTGAATGTTCGAAATAGAGATTTACAATCTGTGGTAGATGATATTCAGGAGATTGTAAGAACTCAAATCGATATTCCTGAAGGATATAGAGTGGATTATGGTGGACAATTTGAAAACCTTCAACAAGCGAGAGCGAGATTGATGATTGCAGTTCCTATTGCATTGGTGTTGATTTTCATTCTCCTGTACTTTGCTTTTTCCTCAGCAAGAGACGCCATGATGATTTATTCTGCGATTCCACTTTCTGCGATTGGAGGGGTTCTTCTTTTGTGGTTGCGAGATTTGCCATTTAGTATTTCTGCAGGTGTTGGTTTTATCGCACTTTTCGGAATTGCTGTATTGAATGGTATTGTACTAATTGAGCATTTCAAATCCATGGAGGATCGATTTGATTCACTAAAGGACTTAGTAATAACGGGTGCTAAAGAAAGACTTAGACCAGTATTATTGACTGCTTCTGCAGCTGCTTTGGGCTTTTTACCGATGGCAGTTTCGGGTTCGGCAGGTGCCGAAGTTCAGAGGCCATTGGCCACAGTAGTGATCGGAGGATTGATTTCAGCGACGATATTGACTTTGGTTGTTTTACCGGTTTTATACATGATTTTTAATTCCAAAAAGAAATTAGGAGGAGGTCCTTCTAAATTGGCTGTGATCTTGGTTTTCTTAACTTTCTTAGGTGGAAATGAGGTTTTGGCTCAGGAAAAAGTTCCCGTTAATCTAGATTCTGCTTTGAGTATTGCCCGAAGTCAAAACTTAGATTTGCAAGCGGCTCGAATGGCATCAGAAAGTGCAAATGCGTTTTCCAAATCCGGGTGGGAAATAGATAAGACTACGGTTTACTATGCCGAGGATCAAAATGATATCGCTGAAAATGGATTTTATAATCGAAAGTGGGGGATTCACCAGCGGTTTGATTTCCCAACCCTTTATGGTGCTCAAAAAAACCTGTATCAAGCCAGATCTGAGAAAGCTTTGGCACAGGTTGAACTAGCCCAAATGGGAATTGAAAAAGAAGTGAGTCAACGTTATGTGGAGGTCGTGTTTTGGAAAGAATCCGAGAAGAACTATGCATTTCTAGATAGCCTTTATGGCGAGTTTGCAAGAGCGGCCAATAGAAAATTTGAATTGGGAGAAAGCAATTTATTAGAAAAACTGACGGCCGATTCCAAGCAAAAGGAGATTGTTTTGAAAAGAAATGAAGCCTCTCAAAACTTAGAAATCGCGAAAACCCAACTTCAAAAGTTATTGAATTTGGATGAGGAATTGATTTTAGTAGATGAATTTCCAGATTTGACAATTCCTGAAAACTTTGAAAACCATCCCGGAATGCAATGGTATGCTGCCGGCATGGAGGAGGCTGCCTATCAGGTGAAATCTGAAAAGAGATCCATGCTGCCAGATATCAGTATTGATTTATTTCGAGGAACTAACCCAGAACCTGGGGCTGAGGTTTACCCGGGGTTTCAGGCCGGTGTAGGCATCCCTTTGTTTTTTGGATCCCAAAAAGCCAAAGTCAAAGCAGGGAAATACTACGAGGAGCAAATCGCTTTAGAAGCAGCATCCTATTCTCAAAAACTAGATACACAGCGAGAGGCTTTGATGAAATCCCTTGAGCAAAGTAAGCGAGTGATTGACTATTTTGAAACTGAGGGAGAAACACTTTCCAATCAACTTCAAAACCAAGCCAACCAATCATTTAAAAACGGAGAGATCGATTTTCTTCAATTCGTGCAATTGTTGGAAAATGCGAGAAATATCCGATTACAATATTTACAAAGTAAGCTGGATTACCAGCGATCCATTCTTGAGCTAACTTATTTGACATTCTAATGAATTTCCAAAACGTATTAATTTCTGGCCTGGCCTTATCCCTGATTTTATCGGGCTGTAGTTCCAATTCAAACCAAGAGGAAGCTATCCAGGTATCTGAACGTACTTCTGATTCAGGTTTGATAACTCTTTCTCAAAAGCAATTTGAGACAATGAAAATGACATGGGGAAGTTTGGAATCCAATGATTTTTCTGAGGAATTGGCGTTGCAGGGAATGGTGAAAGTTCCGGTAGAAGGTATGCAGGAAATCACTCCAATCTATGGAGGCTATGTTTCCGGTTTGAGTTTGATTGAAGGACAATCTGTGAGAAGAGGACAGGTTTTGTTCTATCTGGAAAGCCCTGAATTCGTTAAGCTACAGCAAGATTATCTGGAAGCTGCAAGCCAATTGGCCTATCTAAAGGCTGAAAATGATCGTCAAAAGACTCTTTTTGCAGAGCAGATCTCTGCTGAAAAAAACTATCTCAAAGCGAATTCTGAGTTTCAGGCTACTTTGGCGAAAGCTGAGGCATTGAAGCAGCAATTGAAAATGATTCAGATTGATGCTGAGTCATTGACTGCAACTACTATTCGCTCCAAGATTCCGGTCGTTTCTCCAATCAATGGCTATGTTGAAGAAGTTTTTGCTGTTCCGGGCTCTTATTTAGCAGCATCAGGAAAAGCAATGACTCTTTTGAATAAGGACCACCTCCATGTTGAGTTGATAGTTTTTGAAAAAGATGCCACAAAGTTGAGAATTGGACAGCACGTGAAAGTCTTTTTACCGGATCAGCCTGGGACTGTGATGGATGCTGAAATTCATGTGATCGGTCAGGCGATCAATAAAGAAAGACAATTGAATGTCCATGCGGATATGATTAATGATGAAGAGGAAAGAAGTTTGGTTCCAGGAATGTATTTGGAAGCGAGAGTTCAATTGGATCCAAAAGAAGGTTTGGCACTTCCAGAAACCGCAGTTGGTGAAGAGGATGGTCGCTATTTTATTTTAGTACAAGAGTCTCAGGAGGGAAATAATTTCCAATTAAGGAAAGTAGAAGTTGACTTGGGAGAAAACCAAGGGAGTTTTGTTCAAGTGATTCCTAAATCTGATTTGAGTCCTAATGCAAAGATTTTGACCAAGGGTATTTTCAACTTGATATAATTTGAAACCCGGATTTTGTCCGGGTTTTTTGTATCTCGATTTTCATGGTCAATCTTTAAAAAAATGATTATTTAGCATTCTAAATAAATTTTTAAAGCAATGAACAAAAATCAAAAAGTGGATTTTTTCTTTGATAAAACTTCAAAATGGAAGGATTGTTACCAGCTATTGAGAAAGTTGGTTTTGGAGACTGGATTAGTTGAAGAGCTGAAATGGGGGCATCCATGCTATACTTTAAAGGGTGCGAATGTGGTCTTGATTCACGGTTTTAAGGAGTATTGCGCTTTGTTATTTCATAAAGGAGCCTTACTTCAGGATTCACATGGTATGTTGGTTCAGCAAACCAAGAATGTTCAGGCGGCCAGACAAATCAGGTTTTCAAATTTTGAGCAAATCCAAGGTCATCAAAGGGAAATCAAGACTTATATTTTTCAGGCCATAGAAGTTGAAAAAGCGGGACTGCAAGTAGAATTGAAAAAGACAGCGGAGTTTGAAATGGTGGATGAATTCAAGGAGATTTTGGAAACAGATTCAAATTTAAAAAGTGCTTTTGAATCTTTGACTCCGGGCAGGCAAAGAGCGTATTTATTATACTTTTCGCAGGCCAAGCAATCCAAAACAAGGATCTCAAGAATCGAAAAATATACTCCTACTATCCTGGAGGGGAAAGGCTTAAATGATTGAAAAAATCATTTAATTGCCGGTTATGAATTTTGCGCCTGCCATCAGTACAATTATTTCTCCTGACTTTTTAGCCCAATTGGTGGGGAAAGAATACAATCTTCAAAGTCCGATTTCTTGCAAGGTTTTAAAAACAGGGGTCAATCATACCTATTTGATTGAATCTGGAGAACAAAAGTTTGTATTCAGATTGTATTGCTTTGAGTGGAAAAATCAGATGGAAATTGAGGAGGAATTAAGGTTTTTGAAATACTTAAATGCACAAGAGAATCCAGTTTCAATTCCAGTCCAAAATTCGCGTCAAGAGTATTTGATCCAAATCCCAGCCTTTGAAGGAATGCGTTTTGGAGTCTTATTTTCCTATGCCGAAGGGAAAATAGTTCGTAATCCAGATGTTGGTTTATGTGAAGAATTAGGAGGGCTATTGGCTAAAATACATTCAGCAGGAAAAGATTTTTCAATCCAAAGGAAAGATTATAATCCTGACTCTTTGATCCATTGGGCTTGGGAGCAGGTATTAAGTCATTTTTCAAAAGATTTTCAAGAGCTAGACTATTTCAAAAGAGCCTGCGGGAAAATGAAGTCGATATTGGAAGCTCAGCAACTTGAAAAGCTACAACAAGGAGTCATCCATTTAGATGTTTGGTATGAGAATTTCAAAGTTTCGGAAAATGGAAAGATCCATTTGTTCGATTTTGATAATGTGGGAAAAGGCTATTTGTTTTTAGATGTGGGATATGCATTGATGATCTTGTTTAAAAATGAGCCTGACAAAGTGAAATACATTCAAAAACAGGATGCGTTTCTGAAAGGATACCGCAAAATTTTGCCTTTTTCTCAGAAAGAAATGATCCTGGTGCCTTTTGGAGGATTGGCTATTTGGCTTTATTACACTGGAATACATGTGAAGAGATATAATGATTTTGCGAATCTTTTCCTAAGTGAAGAATTTTTGAAATTTTGGATCCATACGGTAGACCAATGGATGAAATTTAACGGGATAGATATTTAATTTGAGCATTAAATTCCATTCATGAAGCAAATTTACATCCTATTCATTCTTGTTTTTTCTTTTATCCAGACTGCTTTAGCCCAAACCGGTTATAAGGATGAGATGGGTAGAGATGTGAGTAAGGCATATTTTGAACAACAGATATTAGAAGGTCCGTTTTTTGGAATTCCTGATGGAGATCATGGTAAAATATTGGTTCATAGAATGCCTTTTGGAAAGGTAGATCCTCTGCCATTTTTTGATAAAACAGGAAATTTTAAAGCTTTGGAAAGTGGAAAGTCTTTGATCGTGATATTTTATCCTGGAAAAGATGAATGTAATTCTTCTGGTGCAGGTGATAATGCAGAATCTTTCTCCAAAGAATATAAAACACTAACCAAATGGGCTGAAAAAGGAGATGCTGCTCCTCCGGTATTTATGTATGGGAATCCCCATGGTTTGGAAAAGTATGGAGAAGAAGTCACTTGGATTTCAGATCCGGAACATATTTTTCAAGATCAGTTTTTCAAATATCCATATCCTTGCGGCAGTTTTGTAATCATCCATCCGAGTGGAGAGTATCGAGCGATTTTGGGAGGGTATCCATTAAGTCAAGTTCAAGTAGCTTTAAAGAAACTAAACCGTGCAAATTGAATCAGTAGAAATAAGAGATGTAAAAGTAGGAGAAATTCCTGCTTTAGTGGAGATGGCTCAAACAGCTTTTTTACAGGCTTTTACTGAAGGGAATAAACCTGAGAATGTGTCTTTTTACATGAACGATGCATTTACTGAGAAACAGTTTCAAAAGGAATTTGAAGCGGTAGGTTCTCGGTTTTTCGTAGCGTTTATGAATGGAAAAATAATCGGGTACACAAAAGTCAATGAGGTTCCATCCCAAACTGATATTCATGACTCTGATAGCCTCGAGATCGCTAGGTTGTATGTGTTAGAAGACTATTTAGGCTTGGGTTTGGGGAAAAAATTATTGGACTTGGCAATTGATTTCGCAAAGTCCAAAAAGAAAAAATATCTCTGGTTGGGGGTCTGGGAAAAGAATGCTAGAGCAATCCGATTTTACGAGAAAAATGGTTTGAAGATTTTTGGTTCTCATCCATTTCCATTTGGGGACGAGATTCAGACTGACTTTTTGATGAAGATCGAGTTTTAATAAATTGTAAAATTTAGCTTTGGGTTCGATTTTATTGTTTAAAAAGAAGTCTGAAAAGTTATTTTCATTGCAGTTTTGTATCCTGTAGTAGAACGATAAATAAATATCTTAAACATGCGTCCAGTTTTAGCTTTTCTTCTGGTTTTTATGGGGTTATTGCCCCATTCTTTTGCTCAAGAAGAAGACCAGTACGTCATTTTGATTTCTCTTGATGGTTTTCGATATGATTACGTAGAAAGATTTCAACCGCCAAATATTTCAAGGTTTATAGAAAATGGAACTGCAGCTGAAGGTTTGATTCCATCTTTTCCAAGTAAAACTTTCCCGAATCACTATACCATAGTGACCGGAATGAAACCGGAGCATCATGGGATAGTTGACAATAATTTTTATCATCCGCAAAAAGGGTTACAATATTCCATTTCAAACCGTGAAATAATTACAGATGGTTCTTGGTATGGTGGAACGCCTATTTGGGTCTTAGCTGAGCAAAATGAAATAACCTCTGCAAGCTATTATTTTGTAGGTTCAGAAGCGGATGTGCAAGGAATTCATCCTACTTATTATTTTGATTATGATGGTTCAGTCCCTAATCTGACAAGAGTTTCTCAGGTTTTTGATTGGTTGCAATTGCCAGAAAATGAAAGGCCGAAGTTGATCACTATGTATTTTTCAGATATGGATGATACGGGGCACCGATTTGGTCCAAACAATGATGAGGAACTGAAAAAAACGCTTTACCGATTGGATCATGAATTGGGTGCATTATTCGAGGGAGTGAAAAGCCTAGACCTTCCCATTAATATTGTGTTGGTTTCTGATCATGGTATGGCTGATGTTCCGTCGGAAAATCTATTGAATTATGAACCTCTTTTGGAAGGTGTTAAGGCCCGAGCTGTAAATTCAGGAACCTTATTGCACCTCCATCTGGAAGATGTCAGTCAAAAAGAATCCATCAAATCCTTGATAGAGTCCAGAGGAGAGCATATTCATGTCATAGATGTGGATGACAGGGAATATTACAAGGATTTGGCTCTTCACAAGGATCTGATGGGAGATTTGCTGATTATCCCTGATTTGGGCTATAATCTGGTGAATGAAAGGAGTTTGTTTCGTGCTCGAAATATGACGGCTTTAGATAAAAATTCAGTTTCTGGTGCACATGGTTATAGTCCCGACTACAAAGAAATGCAAGGGATATTCTATGCAAATGGTCCTAGGATCAAGGAAAATTATAAAATTGAAGCTTTTGAGAATATTCATATTTATCCGCTGCTTTGTGAACTTTTAGGGCTGCCGATACCTTCCAATATCGATGGAAAAGAAGAAGTGTTGAAGTCTGTTTTGAAATAGGATTAAGCAAATGGATAGGGTAGAAATTAGAAGTCGGAAGGAAGTTGATTTTTTAGTGAGAAGATTTTATGATCAAGTGAGAAAGCATGAAACACTAGGTCCTATCTTTAATCATGTAGTACAAGACTGGGATCATCATTTGGTTCATTTGAGTGATTTTTGGGAGATGATTCTGCTACAAACTGGACCTGGTAGGGGAAAGTTTAATCCCACCGGAGTTCATAGGGAAGTTGATTCACAAGTGGGCAACTCAATTGAACAAGCTCATTTTGGAAATTGGCTGGAGCTATGGTTTGCGACCATCAATCGGTATTTTGAAGGTGAGAATGCAGATTATGCAAAAGAACATGCCAGAAGAATGGCGCATATGCTGTTTATGAGGATTTGGGAGGCTAGACCTCGTTGATTTTTTGAATTGCTATTCAATTGATTATCAGTATTTTTTTGTAGCTTAATTGGACTTTTAAAAGATTTAGACATCTTTTTTTTAATTTATTTCCTAGGCTAGCGACTGATTAAAATGAATATTTTAGAGAAAAAACTTCCAATTCTTTTTCTACTCCTGGTATTGGTTGTAGGGATTTCGACCACGAAAGCCCAAAGTCCTCTTTTTGCCTCCGATGAAATTTTGGATTTAAAATTGAAATTTTCAGTCAAAGACATCCGAAAAGACAGCAATGATTCTACCTATGTAGATGAGGTAATTTGGTTCAAAAATGAATCAGGGGAATGGGAGGAGTTAGAAGTAGAAATGCGAACCAGAGGTAACTTCCGATTGAATAATTGCTATTTCCCTCCGCTGAGACTGAAATTCAAAAAAAAGAGGAGAGAAGGGACCGTTTTTGAACAAAATAAGAGTCTCAAATTGGTGATGCCATGTTCTAGGGCAAAAAATGCAGATGCTTTTATTGCTAAAGAATTTATGTGCTACAAGATGATGGAAGAAGTAACTCCATATACCTTTTCTACGAGAATGGTTCGTTTGTATTTTGAAAATGAAGATGATAAAAAAGGTGAGGAGGAGATTTTATTTGGATTTTTGATTGAGGACGATGATGACGTAGCTGACAGGTTCAATGGGGAGATTCTTGATGACAAAAAGATTTTGGGAACATTGCTGGAGGATTCAGCAGCTGTAAGACATGATATTTTTCAATACATGATTGGGAACACAGATTTTTCGGGGCTTTTTAAGCATAACCAAAAGGTAATGCAATTGGATGAAAGAACTGTGGTCCCTTTAGCCTATGATTTTGATATGACAGGATTTGTAAATCCTCCTTATGCACAAGTCAGTAATTTGGTAGAAATAGAAAGTGTAACACAGCGACTTTATCGAGGGTTTTGTAGGGAAGAAGCATTGTTACAGGCTATAAGGGCTGAGTTTTTGGAAAAGGAGGAGATTATGTTTGCAATCATAGAAGAACACCAAGAATGGATGTCCAGTGGTGAGAAAAAAGAAGCAGAGAGATTTTTAGGAGAATTCTATTCAATAATTAAAAATGACAAAGCTTTTGAAAAAAGTATAATTTCTTCCTGTCGTAGTTATTAGTTTTATTTTTCAGGTTTGGAGTTTATTTTTATCATCCATAGTAATAGCAATCTGAATGATCTGGAAAAAGAAAGAAATAACTCCCGAAGAACAGGAAAAGAAAAGGCAAAGGGAGATAGATCGTGAAATCCTGAGCTCGAAAAATGAGAAAAAGGATGGAACAAAAACTCATGGAGAGGTACTCCGTGACCAAATCACAGATGCTCTTAAAACCTATGACAAAAGTCCCAGTTCTATAATTCTCAGTTCTTTGACGGCTGGGATGGAGATCGGATTCAGTTACCTTTTGTTATGTTCCTTATTTTTCTTTTTAGAAGGAAAAGTCGCTGAGGATACCATTTTCAAGATGATATCCTTTGTGTACCCACTGGGCTTTATTTTGGTAGTGTTAGGTCAAAGCATTCTGTTTACCGAGCAAACAGCATTATTAACATTGCCTGTTTTGAATAATAAAAGAAGTCCTCAGAGTATGTTTCGCTTATGGGGACTTGTAGTTAGTGGAAATCTTTTAGGAGGGTTTTTTATAGGGATTTTATTGATTTGGTTGGGGCCAAGGCTAGGTATTTTTGACTTGGCAGTAATAGAGAAAATTGCTCTTCATGTAACAGATGCATCTATTCCAGTTATCCTAGTCAGTGCCATGCTTGCAGGATGGCTAATGGGCTTGCTTTCCTGGCTTCTGGCGTCTTTTAGAGATACGATCAGTCAAATAGTAGTAATCTTTCTTATCACCTCAGTTTTGTCATTCACAAGTCTTCATCACAGTATCATCGGGAATATCGAAGTGTTCTCGGGTATGATTACATCTGATCAGATCAGCTTTTGGGATTATTTAACTTTTGAATCCACAGCTTTGATAGGAAATGCCTTTGGTGGAGCTATTTTCGTTGCCTTACTCAAATACAGAGCATTTGTTTTCAATATTGGTAAATAAGCTTCTTCTAAATTATAGGTGGCTTAGTTTCATTTTTTTAGGGTTTTTCCTTTTCTCTTGCCATAATAATGAGGGTTCCAGTTCATCGGTATCAAAAGAATTGGAGCTAAAAATCATTGATTCTCTTGAAATAGATCATTTGGGAAGACTGTGGTTGACTGACTATGATTCGATTTCTGAGAAATTTCTGGGCTGGGGAAAAGGACAAAGAGACGTTTTGATTTTGTCGAAATCTGGAGAGGTCCAATCCAGGTTTGATATTCCATTGGATGGTCCCAATAAAGTTGGAGATGTTACTTCTCGTGATTTTAAAAATGGAGAAGTCCGGATTTTAGAATTTGGAAGTAGAATAGTCCATTTTGATATTCATGGAGAATTTGTCAGAAAAATTGATTTTCCATTTTTTGGTTTTCATTTAAATGGCTTAGCTGGAGATCCTTATTATGAAATAGGAGAAGAATTAGCATTTGTTAGACCTGAAAAATATGATTCCAAAGAGGATGTAGATTGGGATGAACTTTATGAATCAGGATTCCAAAGGATTTACCAAATGCCCATTTTGGAGGTTTTGGATACTATTTCGATGAAAACCAGATTGACTATGGAGTTTCCGAAAGAATCTATGTATCAGGATGGCAATTTTTATGGCTGGATGTTTCCAACAGTGATCAAAAATGGGAAGGATTGGATTTTGTTTTTTAGGGGAGAAATGAAATTTTACCACTATCGTGAAATTGGAGATGAAGTGGTGTTCAGCAAAACTATTGATCTAAAAGTAAGTGATGCGGTTCCAGCTGTGGGAGTACCCTTCCAAAGGGTTGATGACTTTTTTGATTTGGAAAGCAAAACTGTTGCAGGAAGAATTTACAGTATTCTTCCAACCGATCATGGGTTCTTGGCAATGTATAAAAAGGGGGTGAGAGAAGATGAATTACTTCAATTCGATCTTGATAATTATGAGGTTAGAAAGGAGATGGAAAGCTCAAATCCTTATTTTTTGGCATTCTTTGACTCTGAATTCAACTTAATCCAAAATGACATCAATCTTCCAGAGGGAATTGTTTATTCCAATTTTTTGAGCCCAAAAGGAAATCTAATGGGCCTAAAAGACCAAGATTATTTTGGAGTGGAGGAAGAAAAGGTGGTTTATTATGAATTGGAATTAGAGACTTTGAAATAAATCAAAGTCCCTTTACCTGTTTCTTATACTTCTCAACTAGGCTATCTACTGGTTGGTCGGTATCCCCATCATTTGCTCCTCTGAAAATCTCTGGATCCACCCCCATTTCAATTAAATCTTCAACAGCTTGGACCATAATTGCCTGAATCAATGCTGCGCCAATAACAGTTGAAGTAGGTCCGACTTTCATTGGAATGCCTTCAATTTCTACTGCTGCATCTCCTATTTCACCACAGTTGTCCAGGAACAAATCACAAACTTGAAACAACATCTGTTGGGATGAATGTCTGGAGTCCAATGTTTTGCTTTGGGTGAAATTGGTGATGGCTATGACCTTGGCGCCTTTTTCTTGAGCGTACATGGCCATTTCAATGGTCACTGGGTTTCTCCCAGAATTACTGAACACAAAAAACACATCATTTTCAGTGAGGGGATAGCTTTTTAATAGCTCATGTGCATAACCTTCCTGCCTTTCTACCATAGTGCTATTGGAAGCACTGATATGGAGCATTAGGTTTGGGTCCAATACAGGGATAACCCGGGCAAATCCGCCCGTTCGGTAGAATATTTCCTCGGCCATCATATGAGAATGACCGGTACCACTTACATAAATCCAGCCATTGTCTCTGATGCTTTCAGAAACCCATTTGGCGGCCAGTTTTATTTCTCTTTCTTGAAGGAATGCTCGCTTTAGCTTTGATTCAACT
The DNA here is from genome assembly GCF_026652115.1 of Algoriphagus sp. PAP.12. Lineage (GTDB taxonomy): Bacteria > Bacteroidota > Bacteroidia > Cytophagales > Cyclobacteriaceae > Algoriphagus. The sequence continues at coordinate 200,880 of NZ_JAPPSQ010000006.1, forward strand.
TCTTGTCTGTACCTATAAAATGCAGGATCCAATTTTTTAGTTAATCAGGAGTTCGTCGATAAATACCCATCCTCGTGCTCCTGCTCCTGGATGCCAGGAAGGTAGAGATGTGATTGGATTTACCGTGACTCTGATTTTTTCAAAATTCGAATCTTCTATAGGGTAAAGAAGCAGTTCTGATCGAATCTCCTCAATTTTTTCGGAGGGTTTAGGGTGATCATCGACAAGTGTAATCCATTTTCCATTCTCTAGTGCCAGGATTTGCACGCGAGTAGGTGGAAAAATATACGCACTTTCGTTGTATAATAAGCTCAAGCCAAGAGACTTAATTTTATGACTTTTGTCATGTTTTAGTTCGATGTCAAATGGTTTTTCAGAATACCCAAGCCATTCACCGGAGGTATGATTGTTTTTTCCCTTTACTTTATCAAATACTGTTCGAGCTCCTTGGGCTTTGTATTTTTCGTTTGGATCAGTAAGGAGTTTATAATCCACAGGGCTCAAACCTGCCTTCATATAGACCGTTACGGTGCTATTTGAGCCTTTCCAGTCCTCAGCAAATACTTTCGCTCGTAATTTACCAGAAGAGTTTACCCATACAGGATTTGAATAAACCAAAGAATTTAAACTATCAGGCTCTGATCCATCCAGCGTATATCGGATCTCTGTGCTTGGAATTGGGTGAGTAATCTCAATCTTCAGACTGTCTGAAAAGAAGACTTTATCCTGTTTGATGCTTGGGGGATTCAACTCATAAGTGATTCCACTTCCATCAAAGCCGAAGTCAATTTCAGTGGTCTCGAGGCTTTTGGATAGTTGGTCTTTTTGAGAATCACTTATTCCTTTTTGCCAAAGGAATAATTTCCGAAGTCCAGTCATGCTTTCTAAAGCTTGAAAGTCTTCTTCACCAAAAGCATTTCCAGAAACTGCTAAATCCTGCAGGTTTGGGATTTCGGAAATAGCTTGCAGGTGTTTGGTCTCAATATCTGTAAAGTTGAGAGATAGCTTTTCTAAGTGAGGGAAGTCTTTTAGAAATCCAAGATCTACCTCCTTAAGAGGCATTTTATTCAAGTTGATTTCTACCACTTGCTCCTTTACATCTTTAAGGTCTTTCAGTGATTCTGGATCAAAAGCCGCGATACCATAATAGGAAACCAACAAGGCAGGTGATTCTGGAAACAGAGGCGTGACAACTCTGTAGAAATTGTTTAATTCCTGTATCGTTTCCTGATCAGCAGCTTCGAATTCATAGCTTTTGTTTTTGTCAAATTTCAAGGATGCCAGCTGGAATAATTCACTTTCTGGATTTGATTCTTCTACTTTTTGATCGAATTTTCCTCCTTGCGCTATCCATTCTTGCAAAACCATGATTTCCTCATCAGAAAGCTGGGCTTTGTTTTTTGGAGGCATATGCTTTTTATCATCCATAGGAAGGTGGATGCGTTCGAAAAGAATCGATTTTTCTGGATCTCCAGCTACGAAAAGTGGCCCCGTTTTGCCTCCTTTTTGTATGCCTTCCACATGATCTAGTCTCAATTCACCTTTGATTTTGCCTTCTTTATGACAGGAAAGGCACTTGGCTTCTAAAATTGGATTGACCATATCTCGAAAGACTTCTGCCTCCGCTAAAGTTGGTAGGTCTTGGACCTCTGATTTTAAAGGAGCCAAAAGAAAATCATCTCCATGCGTCAAGTTAGCTCCCCAATGTCCTGTAAGAATGATTCCAATAGCCAGTATCAGGCTTAAAGTTGTCTTGATGGATGCTTTTTTAGCCCTAAAGAAATAAAGTAGTACTGAAAGGAGAAATACACCCAAGCCAGCCCATTGATGGAGTAGGAGGGCATCCCCCTCGTATTCCTCACGAGCTAGAATCAAACCTGCTATTACTGTGATTCCTGCCAGATTGGAGCCGAATAGAAATGTAAATTCTCCAATTTCCTTGACTTCCGAGTTTTTTTGAAGGGCTGGTAAGAAAAAGAAAATCAGGCCGAGTAATAAAAGAACAATCGGGAAATGCAGAATCAAGGGGTGAGCTCTTCCTGTTACCTGAATTATTTCTGGGAATTGGTATTGAGCGGGAGCAAGAGTAAGTATCAAGCTTAGTCCAACCCATATAAAGAGGCAATTCTCCAAGAGATTGCGTAGGGTATTCTTAGTGGGCATATTGTTAGGCAATCAAATCTTTGATGACATGTCCTGAAACATCAGTAAGTCTGTATCTTCTTCCCAAGTGTTTGAAGATTAATTTTTCATGGTCAATCCCCATTAAATTCATAACTGTTGCTTGGAAATCGTGCACGTGAACAGGGTTTTCGACAATGTTGTACCCGAATTCGTCAGTTTCGCCGTAAACCATTCCTGATTTGACGCCTCCTCCGGCCATCCAAATGGAGAATGCACGTGGGTGGTGGTCTCTACCATAATTGTCCACCTGAATATTTCCCTGGCAATAGTTGGTTCTTCCAAATTCTCCTCCCCAAATCACCAGGGTTTCATCTAAAAGACCTCTTTGTTTCAAGTCTGTAATCAAAGCAGCAGAGGCCTGATCTACATCTTTAGCCTGCATCGCCATTTCATTGGGAAGATTACCATGCTGATCCCACCCCTGATGATATAATTGAACGAATCTTACACCACTTTCAGATAGTTTTCTTGCCAAAAGACAATTGGCGGCATAAGTACCTGGAACCAAACAATCCGGTCCATAAAGCTTGACAATGGAGTCCGGCTCCTTGGAAACATCCGTGATTTCCGGAACGGCAGTTTGCATTCTATAAGCCATCTCATATTGCTGCACTTTGGCCGATATCGCAGGATCGTTGAATTCACGATAGCTTAAATCATTCATTGCAGCGATCTGATCCAACATTTTTCTTCTCTCACTTCGGCTCATGGACTCTGGATCTTTCAAATAAAGAACTGGATCCTCAGAATTTGAGAATTGAACTCCCTGGTGAGTGGCATCCAAAAATCCATTGCTCCAAAGCTTGGAATAGACCCCTTGTCCATTCCCTTTACCACGACTCAAAAGAACGCAGAAAGCAGGTAGGTTACTGTTTTCGCTACCCAACCCATAACTCAGCCAACTTCCCATACTTGGGCGGTTTCCTACTTGAGCTCCTGTTTGGAAAAATGTCAAAGCCGGATCATGGTTGATGGCTTCGGTATGCATGGATTTGACGATACATATATCATCCACAATGCTTGCAGTATGTGGGAAAATGGATGAAATCCACGCTCTACTTTCCCCGTATTGCTGGAAATCGTAATACGAACCTACCAGTGGGAATTTGGATTGTCCAGCCGTCATACCAGTTAGTCTTTGACCTTGTCGGATGGATTCTGGTAGATCTTGACCGTAGCTTTTTTGCAAAAGTGGTTTGTAATCAAAAGATTCCAGTTGGGAGGGAGCACCATTTTGGAAAAGGTAAATAACTCTTTTTGCCTTGGGTGCAAAATGGGGTAAAGCTGACATCATTGCCTCTTCAGCACCGCTTTTTCCAGAAAATAAATCCGGGATCAAAAGTGATCCCAAAGCTGCACTACCTAATCCCAAACTTAATCGCGAAAGAAATTTTCTTCGATTAAGATTTAATCCCTGCTCTAATATTTCCTTTTCCATTTTTAAATCTTTGTTATCGTTTCTTCCAAATTGTACAAACTGACAATGACTTGCATCAAAGCAGCTGTTTTGGGATTAATGTCTTCTTTTTCCAAAGGATAGTCTCCTACCTCCAGTGTAGCTTGTACCTGTTCTTGGTGATTGGTAAATCTTTCTATTTGTCCTTCGTAATAATCCTCCAAAAGATTTTTCTCTTCGGCTTTCATCGGTCTACAAAGGATTCTCACAAAAGCTTCATTGATGGCCTCATTGGAGTCACTGTGTTTTTCCCAAAGGTTACTCGCCAAAACCCTTGATGCTTCCAATACCATAGGATCATTCATCATAACCAATGCCTGTAGCGGGGTATTCGTTCTACCTCGACTGATTTCGCATCTGTCTCGGTTACTCGAATCAAAAATGATTGCTTTTGGGGGAGGTACAGTTAGTTTGATAAAGTTGTAAAGTCCACGTCTGTAGAGGCTTTCTCCTTCGTCTTGCACGTATGTCGCCAATACTCCTCTTCCAGAGCTTGCCGCTTCCCAGATACCTTCAGGTTGATAACCTTTCACACTTGGTCCCCCCACCTTTTCTACCAAAAGACCGCTACTAGCTAAAACCAAATCCTGTACATTTTCTGCAGGCAATCTCATTCTTGGAGCCCTTGCCAGATAGATATTGGCTGGATCTACTGCCAAGTGGTCTTTTGAGATATGCGCAGACTGTTTGTAGGTAGCAGAACTTAATATCTGCTTATATAGGCGTTTGATATCCCAGCCGTTTTCCATAAAATCAACTGCCAACCAATCCAATAATTCAGGGTGAGAAGGAAGATCTCCCTGCATCCCAAAATCTCCTGCTGATTTGACGATCCCTGTTCCGAATATTTCTTGCCAAATCAAATTGACAAAAACACGTGCAGTCAAAGGATTGTCTCTGGAAGTGGCCCACTGAGCCAAACCGAGACGATTTTTTGGTAGGTTTTCAGGGAATTCAAGTATGGATTCGGGTGTGGAAGGGAAAACTTCGGTAGAAGGAGCATCATAAACTCCTCTGTCAAGAATAAAGGTAGAGCGAGCATCTTCACCTTCCAATTCACCCATGACAGAAATACTCAATTGGGTTGTGTCCTGATAATTAATGAAATCCAAAATCCCATCCAAATCATCCTGGTCAACAAAAAGAATGGGAGTTTTGGCTGGTTTGGAAATACTTACATCACCTTCGTAGCCTTTCTCAGGAGTATTATTGAAAAAAGCGAAAAACTCATAATATTCTTTCTGGGAAAACGGATCGTATTTATGATCATGGCACTGGGCACATTCCATGGTAATTCCCAAAATACCTTTGGAAAAGGTGTTTGTTTTATCCAAGACATACTCTATTCGGTATTCTTCCGGAATTACTCCACCCTCTTCTGTATACTTATGATTTCTGTTGAAAGCAGTAGCAAGAATTTGTTCTTTTGTAGCATCTGGAAGAAGATCTCCGGCAATTTGCCAAGTTAAAAATTGATCGTAGGGTAGATTATTGTTAAAGGCATGAATCACCCAGTCTCTAAATGGCCACTGGGTTCGGATATTGTCATCCTGATATCCATAACTGTCTGCATATCGAGAAATATCCATCCAAAGAATTGCTAGTTTTTCCCCGTAAGCATCTTGCTCCAAAAGACCATCCAGTAAATCTTCATAAGTGTATTCACCGGAAAAATCTCCAAATCGTTCCAGCATTTCGGGGCTAGGAGGAAGGCCTGTAAGATCTAGGCTTGCTCTTTTAATCAATTCATAGGATTGGGCCTCAGGATTGGGTTCCAGGCCTACTTCCTTCATTTTTTTGAAGGTGAATTGGTCTATTTCATTCGTTCCCCAATCTGATTGGGTCGGGACATTAGATTTTTCTGCTTTTACAAAGGCCCAATGTGGCTCGTATTTCGCACCTTGTTCGATCCATTTTTTGATGATTGCGATTTCATTCTCCGAAAGCTTCAAGTTGGATTCTGCAGGAGGCATTAATTCTGCCGGATCTTCTGAAATGATTCGATGATACACCTCAGATTGGTCCGGTTTGCCCGGGACTACTGCGAATTTATTTGGGTTTTCCTTGAGTGCTGCAAAAGCAGCCTCTTCAACATCCAAACGAAGATCTGCTTCTCTTTTATTGGCATCTGGACCATGACAAGCAAAGCACTTATCAGAGAGGATGGGACGGATATGGAAATTATAACTTATTTGATCGATTTCAGCCAATTCATTCACACCTTGCTTTCCATCTTTACAGGAAAATAAAGCAGCAATTGAAAATGCTAACACAAACAAGTTTTGTCTTCTAAAGGTCATTCGGGTAATTATTTTGACTGTATAAGTTATGGAAAAATTTTATTAAAGACCCGGCTATTTTAAGTAAAAAATAGTCTTAATTCAAGAATATCAAGTTAAATTTAGGTCAAATGGTCTATATTTTATTTTTAAGATTATTTTCTATTCTAGTTTTAGCTGTCTGATAATTATTATATTCATCTGTTGCGAATTTTTTAACTCAACTTTTTAATCAAAATGAAAAAAGAAATCAAATACCCTGATCCTTTAGTTCCTTTTCAAACTATCGGGCTTTGTTTTAGTGGGGGAGGGTATCGAGCTACAAGTTTTAGTTTGGGGGTTCTGGACTATTTAAATCATATCGAATTCGAAGAAAAACCATTATTGGAAAATGTGATTGCAGTAAGCTCGGTCAGTGGAGGGACAATCACGGCGGCCTGTTTTGCAGCTTCCAATGGTAAGGGAAAAGACTTTGATACTTTCTACCAGAGTTTATACCGCTTCCTTGATGAAGACCAATTGGTAGATTTGGCTTTCGATAAATTCATGGATCAAAAGCTCTGGGATACCACAACACGGACTAGATCCCTAATCAACGCCTTTGCTTTGACCTATAAAGAATATTTAGTCACTGAAGACTTTAAGGCATTGAAGCAAGAAAATCTAAAAGGACATCTTAAGTATATATGCTTTAATGCAACTGAGTTTTCTTATGGCTTGGCTTTTCGATTTCAGAATGTAAATACTTTCGGGAACTATGAACTGAAATGTCGAGAATTGAATGAGGTTAGAGATTCTATCCATATCAGTGATGCAATTGCCTCCTCTTCGTGTTTTCCTGTAGGCTTTGCCCCTATGATTTTTCCCAATGATTATATAGAAAATCATGAGAGTGAAGCATATGAGAGATTGACTGGCAGACCTAATTTTTCCAAAGGAATCGGTATTATGGATGGTGGGATTGTAGACAATCAAGGAATAGGGAGCATGGTGAATATGGATCAAAGTTCTCTAGATCAGATGCCTTTAGATTTGGTAATTGTCAATGATGTGGGAAGTTTTCGAATGCCGCCATGGACACCGGACCAGCAAGAAAGAAATAGTAAAGTCTCCTTAGCCAATTTTATTGCTCAGAAACTAGCCATGGTAAAGCTTAGACCTATTTATTGGATTATTCTGTTGATAGGTGTTTTGGGCTTGATAGGAGCTAGTATTTTGGATTTGTTTTATGGAAGAACTTGGGTTCTCTTGTATTCTATTTCTTCCGGATTGATAGGAGTAGGAGGGCTTTTAACCTTACTGGGCTTGCTTGGAGGTTACCTGGTGAACTATCTAAAAAATCAATTCAAACAAAGTTTTCAAGAGGCTGTTCCCGAGCCAATTTTACCTAAGGTTGAGGCTTTAGGGAGTCTTAAGTTATCCTTGGTCAAAAGAATGGTTTCAGATAGATTAAGCTCTGCCATGCTGATGATCAATCAGGTCTTTTTTAGACAGATTCGTCGCCTGAACTTTGATTTGCTATACAGAGCAGAAGAATTTACCAATCGTAGGATTACCTCTACTGTTTACCAATTGAATGGTGAGTCAAATAATATGAATCTTCAGATTCAGGATGAAAAAGCGGAGAAAATTAAAATTACTGCAAGAATCAAAGAAGTAGCTCTAGTAGCTTCAGAAATGCCTACCACCCTTTGGTGGGATCAAACAGATAGGGAAGTTCACCGACTTGATTCTTTGATCGCCTGTGGACAGTTTACGACGTGTTATAATTTGATCAAATACATTCAGGAACTTCCAGAGGAGCTCCACAACCCAAGTGTAAAGAATCTGGAGAAAAAGTTGTTGGCAGATTGGAGAAAATTTGAGAAAGATCCGATGTTTTTGGTCTATAAAAAGGAATTCAAGAAAGCATAAAAAAAGCTGCCCAACAGGGCAGCTTTAAGGTTGATTAAGGTTGGCTTTTAACCTTTGATAACGGAGAAATCGAAAGATTCCAAAAACTTCGTCGTGAAGTCGCCTGCCTTGAATTGCTCATTTTCAAGCAATGCAATATGGAAAGGAATCGTTGTTTTGATTCCGTCAATTACAAATTCTTCCAAAGCCCTTTTCATTCTTACAATTACCTCTTCACGTGATTGACCACTGACGATCAATTTAGCGATCATGGAATCGTAATTTGGTGGAATGACATATCCAGCATAAACGTGAGAGTCAACACGGACACCACGTCCACCTGGGATGTGAAGGTTTTGGATTTTTCCTGGACTAGGACGGAAGCCATGTGCTGGGTCTTCAGCATTGATTCGGCACTCCATCGCATATAGTTTAGGGAAGTAGTTTCTACCGGAGATTTTTTCTCCTGCAGCCACTTTGATTTGTTCTTTGATCAAGTCAAAATCAGTAACCTCTTCAGTGATCGGATGCTCCACCTGAATACGGGTGTTCATCTCCATGAAGTAGAAGTTTCTGTTTTTGTCGACCAAGAATTCGATTGTTCCAGCACCTTCGTATCCGATGGCCTCAGCACCTTTGATAGCGGCTTTACCCATTTCTTCACGAAGTTCTTCAGTGATGAATGGAGAAGGAGTTTCTTCTACCAATTTCTGGTGTCTTCTCTGGATGGAGCAATCTCTTTCAGAAAGGTGGCAAGCTTTTCCGTTGCTATCACCTACTACCTGGATTTCGATGTGTCTTGGTTCTTCTACGAATTTCTCAAGGTATAGACCATCGTTTCCAAAAGCAGCACCAGATTCCATTTTGGCATCATCCCAAGCTTTTTTGAAATCTTTGTCTTCTTTGACGATTCTCATCCCTCTACCGCCGCCACCAGCAGTTGCTTTCAGGATGACAGGGTATCCCATTTCATTTGCAAGCTTCAATCCTTGTTCTACAGAGTCCAAAAGACCTTCGGATCCTGGAATGGTAGGTACACCTGCTGCTTTCATGGTTGCTTTGGCAGTAGCCTTGTCACCCATTTTAGCGATCATATCTGGAGATGCCCCGATGAATTTGATTCCGTATTCATCACAGATTCTAGAGAACTCTGCATTCTCCGAAAGGAATCCATATCCAGGGTGAATAGCATCTGCATTGGTGATTTCCGCTGCAGCGATTATTCTTGGGATATTCAAATAAGAGTCCTTGCTTGGGGCAGGCCCGATGCAAACTGCCTCATCTGCAAATCGAACGTGAAGTGAGTCTTTATCTGCCGTAGAGTAGATTGCTACTGTTTTGATACCCATCTCCTTGCAGGTACGGATTACTCTCAGTGCAATTTCTCCTCGGTTTGCTATCAGTATTTTGTTAAACACAGCAATTTTATTTTGGGTGAAAAATTAACCTGCTGGATCTACCAAGAACAATGGTTGATCGTATTCTACAGGAGTGGCATTAGATACCAAGATTTTTACAATTTTTCCTGAGATTTCAGATTCGATTTCATTGAAAAGCTTCATCGCTTCAATGATACAAACAGTCTGACCAGCTTTGATGGAATCGCCTTCACTCACAAAAGCAGGAGAGTCTGGATTTGGAGTCAGGTAGAAAGTTCCGATCATTGGGGATTTGATCTCAACCAAGTTTGAGTTGCTTGGTGCTGGAGCCGCAGCAGGAGCTGGTGCAGCAGCTGGAGCAGGAGCTGGAGCCACTGCTACAGGAGCAGGAGCTGCTTCAACCACTTTCACTTGAGGTGCCTCAGAGTATTTTTTAATTGAAAGTTCAAATTCCTCAGTTTTGATTTTTACTTCAGCTAGACCGGAATTCGAAATGTAATCGATCAATTCCTGGATTTCTTTTGCTTTCATAAGGTTCTATTTTTTTAATGCCTCTCGGCCAGGGTTGGTTTAAAAACAATAAAACTGTGAACCTTACCGATTCACAGCTATGGATTTATTTTACACGCTCAGAATAAGATCCGTCACGAGTATCTACTTTGATCATGATGTCCTGATCTACAAAGAGAGGAACCATGACCGTAGCACCAGTTTCTACTGTCGCAGGTTTCAGAGCATTCGTAGCAGTATCGCCTTTAATGCCTGGTTCTGTATAGGTAATCATCAACTCCACAAAAGGAGGAAGCTCAACTACCAAAGGAGTTTCTGTTTCATCATGAACCATGATATCTACCAACTGACCATCTTTCAGAAGATCATATCTCTCGATCAATTTCTCTTCGATCATGATCTGCTCAAAAGTATTGGTATCCATGAAGTGATAGCCCATGTCATCCTTATAAAGGAATTGATGAGGTCTTTTTTCAACTCTAGCGGTCGTTACTTTTTCGCCAGCATTGAAAGTCTTGTCCAAGGTTTTTCCAGAGGTCAAGCTTTTCATTTTGGTACGGACGAAAGCTGCTCCTTTACCTGGTTTTACGTGTTGAAAATCAACAATTGAATAAATGTCATTGTTGATTTCAAGGCATAATCCATTTTTAAAATCTGCAGTACTTGCCATATTATATTTGAGTTTATTAGTTCGATTTATTTCGGGTCGTAGGCCCACTTAAGGTATACAGATCCCCAGGTAAAACCACCTCCAAACGCTGCCAAAATCAAGTTGTCTCCTTTTTTCAATTGAGACTCATAGTCCCAAAGGCAAAGAGGAATGGTAGCTGCGGTTGTATTTCCATATCTCTCGATATTCATCATTACCTTTTCAGGTCCCACATTCATTCTATTGGCGGTGGCGTCAATGATTCTTTTGTTTGCCTGATGAGGGACCAGCCAAGCTACATCATCTCCTTTCAAGCCATTTCTTTCCATTACTTCTGCGCTGACATCAGCCATGTTAGTCACAGCAAACTTAAACACTGTGGAGCCTTCTTGGTAAGCAAAGTGCTCTCGGGCTTCTACAGTTTGATGAGTGGCAGGTTTGCGACTACCTCCGGCTTTCATATGAAGGTATGGAGCTCCTGATCCATCAGATCTTAGGATAGAATCCATGATTCCAAATTCCTCAGTGGTAGGCTCCAGCATAACTGCACCGGCACCGTCTCCAAAAAGGATACAAGTCGTTCTATCTTGATAATCTATGATGGAGGACATTTTGTCTGCCCCAATGACAATCACTTTTTTGTGAGTACCCGTTTGGATATACTGTGCACCCATTTGAAGGGCATATAAAAACCCTGAACAAGCTGCCGAGATATCAAAACTAAAGCTGTTTTTAGCTCCTACTTGATCTGCAATAATGTTTGCAGTAGCAGGGAATGGCATGTCAGGGGTAACAGTAGCGCAGATGATTAATTCTACGTCAAGAGGGTCTGTGTTGGTTTTTTTAAGCAATCCTTTGACTGCTTCGATTCCCATAACGGAGGTTCCTTGGTTTTCTCCTTTGAGGATTCGTCTTTCCTTGATACCGGTACGCGAGGTAATCCACTCGTCGTTTGTTTCTACCAGCTTCTCAAGTTCTTTGTTGGTCAATCGGTACTCAGGAACGTATCCTTGAATCCCGGTGATCATGGCTCTGATTTGGTCCATTAGAATTTGTTTAAATCAAAGACTATGAGGAAGTCTTTGCTAATCTTAGGTTGATAGGTTTCACTAAGGAAGGTCAAAAATATTACAATTGCTTCTTACTGCCAAAATTAATCGGACTATCAATTGCTAAGTTACTGAATCCATGAGGATTGTAATTGCCTGTAAAAGAAAAATCCATTCCTGAAGGGGAATGGATTTCTAATATTTGGAAAGAATTGGATTAAGCCAATACTTCTTTTTCGATGATTACTTGTCCTTTGTAGTACAATTTACCGTCCAACCAGAAAGCTCTGTGAGGAAGGTGCATTTCGCCAGTAGTTGGACATTTAGCCAAACCAGGAGCCTCCAATTTGTAATGAGTTCTTCTCTTATCTCTTCTGGTTTTCGAAATTTTGCGTTTAGGATGTGCCATTTTATTCGTGGTTTATGATTTCTCTTTTATTTTTTTAAGTTTTTCAGCATTTCCCATCTGGGATCTACCGGTTGATCTTCTTCTTCCTCTCCTTCTTCTGAATCTTCCCAATCTGCTTCACCTTCTCCATCTATATATACATAAAGACCTTCAGCTTCCACTTCTTCATCATCCAGTTCATTTCTATGATCCGGATGGATTTTCTTGGCAGGAAGTGCCAAAAGAATGAATTCATAGATTAACTGGGCTACATTGATACTCGGAGTGTCCCTCGTGATCATGTAGATGTTTTCGTCAATCTCTTTTTCTTCAGAACCGTATTTGAAAATGATTTCTTCCTGAATATCCAGATCTTGGTCAAACTCCTCCAGACTTCGGTCACAGGTCAATCTTACTTTTCCTGCGATAAGAAATTCCATTTCTATCAAATTGGCTCCTTTGTGCATCAAGACCCGTGCGGTCATGTCGCCTTTTTGGACCAAGTCATTATCCTCAAATTGGGAGAAGAACTGATCATCAATCTGAAAATCAATTTCGTGACTTCCCTCTTTGAACTTAATTACCTCAATATCAAAGCTTCTCAAGAATTTCACGATTCCTCCTTCCGATTTAAGACCGCAAAAATAGACATTATTTTATTTTTTTAATAATCCTAGGGAAAATATTATTTGGTTTTTGCTCAAGATTTTAAGCTTCCTCCAAAAGGGATTCCTTGTATTGAACGATATCTGCTGCCAAAAAGATCGCAGCTCTCATAGATCCCTCATCTGCAAGACCTTTTCCAGCGATATTATAGGCTGTTCCATGATCTGGGGAGGTTCTGATAACAGGAAGGCCAGCTGTGAAGTTCACTCCATTACTAAATGCGATAGATTTGAAAGGAATCAATCCCTGATCGTGATACATGGCCAAGATTCCGTCAAATTTGGTTTGATGCATCATTCCAAAGAAGCCATCGGACGGATAGGGGCCAAAGACCATTTTATTTTGATCTTTCAGCTCATTGATGGCTGGACGGATGATTTCTTCTTCTTCCTTTCCCAACAATCCATCTTCACCAGCATGAGGGTTTAGTCCCAAGATGGCAATTCTTGGCTTAGATATTCCAAAGTCATTTTCCAGACTAGCCAACATCATATTAGCTTTCTCCTTGATTTTTTCTTTGGTCACTGCTGAGGAAACTTGAGAAAGCGGAATATGTCCAGTCACCAAGCCAACTCTCAATTGCTCGGCGACCATAAACATCAGGCTGTTTTTGGCTCCAACTGATTCGGTAATGAATTCGGTATGTCCCACAAACTTGAATTCCTCAGAATTGATGTTGTTTTTATTCACTGGTGCTGTTACCAAAGCCTGAATTTTACCGGATTTCAGGTCTTCAACTGCCATTTTCAGGGAGTCTAGAGCTAATTTACCAGCTTCATGAGTTTCCACTCCGGGAATAATTTCAGGGCATTCCTCAACCGCATTGATCACATTGATTCTTTTGTATTGGATTTCTTCCAGACTCCTAATCTGAAGAAAATTGAAATCCTCCATATTCAACTGCTTTCTGTAAAAGCTCAATGCTTTTCCATGACCATAGATCAGGGGAGTGAAGTTTTTATGAGATCTGTTGTCCAAAAGCGCCTTCATAATGACTTCCGCTCCGACGCCGTTTACATCTCCGATACTGATCCCAATGATGGGTTTTGAATTTCTTGTGCTCATAAAAACAAAGATTTAAAAAGAGGGCCCTCGTTTGGTCTTAGGCCTTTAGGAATATTGTCTTAATTTTAGGCGCAAGTTATAAAAAATAATCTGAGCTATTCGATGCAAAACGTCAGACCCAAAAAACATCTGGGACAACATTTTTTGACTGATTTGAGTATTGCCGAGCGGATAGCTCAGGCAGTAAAAGGTCATGGAGGGATAGATTGTGTTCTGGAAATCGGACCCGGTATGGGTGTTCTCACGGATTTTCTATTGAAAAACCCAATGGAACTTTATCTCATTGATATTGATTCTGAGTCCATAGCCTATCTAAATCAAAAATACCCCCAGCTCAAAGAAAAGATCATTGAAGGGGATTATTTGAAAGAGGATTTTTCCTCTGTTTTGCCTGATAAATACGCCATTGCAGGTAATTTTCCTTACAATATTTCATCTCAAATTTTCTTCCGTGTGTTGGATGAAAGAGATAAAGTCACTGAGGTAGTTTGTATGCTTCAAAAGGAAGTAGCGGAAAGAATTGCCTCTCCAAAGGGAAGTAAAGCCTATGGGATTTTATCCGTTTTACTTCAGGCGTATTATGATATTGAATATCTGTTTACCGTACCTCCGGGAGTGTTTAATCCTCCTCCAAAGGTCAACTCAGGCGTTATTCGCTTGATAAGAAATGAAACCGAAAAGCTGGATTGCAAGGAGAAATTATTTTTCCAGGTAGTAAAGGCCGGCTTTGGAAATAGAAGAAAGACTTTGCGTAATTCGCTCAAATCTTTTCAATTGCCCGAAGATTTGAAAAGTCATCCTCTTTTGGATAAACGTGCGGAACAATTGGATGTGGCTGATTTTGTTTTTTTAACCCAACAAATCGAAGCTTCTCGTGGAAATCATTAAGCAATTTGAACTTTCGAAAGAATACTTAGAAAGCCTACAGCAGGCGATCGAGTCTCAGGATCTTGATTTTATTCAGGAATCCCTGGACGGGGTCAATGTGGCTGATATTGCTGCTGTGCTGGATGAGCTTTCGATGGAAGAATCCATCTATGTGCTCCGGGCATTGCCTCAACAAACGGCTGCAGATATTCTTATCGAGTTGGATGATAATACCCTTTTTAGGGTGTTAAAAGAATTTTCGGAGCCTGAAATCGCCTCATACATCGAGTTGATGGACTCCGATGATGGAGCTGATATGCTCAAGCTTTTAGGGGAAAGAGAGCGGGAAGAAGTAATTTCTCACTTTCAGGATAAACTGAAGTCTGAGCAGGTTTTAGACCTCTTACGCTATGAAGAGGATACAGCGGGTGGTATCATGGCCAAGGAATTTATCCGGGCCAATAAAAACTGGAATGTAATCCAGACCATCAATGAGATCAGAAGACAAGCCGAAAATGTAGAGAAGATCTTTTCTATTTACGTTGTAAACAATCGCCAACAGCTACTTGGAAGAGTTTCATTGAAAAGGATAATCCTGGCTGGAGAAAATACCAAGATTGAGGATATCTATGAAGAAGAGGTTATTTCCGTTCCAACTTATATGGATCAAGAGGAAGTGGCTTCTATCATGCGAAAGTATGACTTGGAATCCGTGCCTGTAATCAATGCCAAGAACAAGTTGGTAGGGAGAATTACTGTGGATGATATCTTGGACGTAGTTCAGGAAGAAGCAGATGAGGATATCCAGGCAATGGCCGGTATCTCCGGAGATATTGAGGAGTCCGATTCGATATTTATGATCACCAAAGCAAGACTTCCCTGGCTGTTGATTGGAGTAATGGGAGGATTGATGGGGGCTAAGATCATTGGTTTCTTCGAAGACGGGCTTAATAAATACTTGGCTTTGGCTTCTTTTATCCCATTGGTTGCTGCAACTGGTGGAAATGTAGGAATCCAGGCCAGTTCGCTGATTGTACAGTCTTTGGCCACCAAATCCGTATTCGATGATACACCATTTCAACGTTTCTTCAAAGGCTTGATGATTGCCTTAATCAATGGAGTCGTTCTGGGAGCCTTTGTATTCTTAGTGGTTGTCTTCCTATATGGTTTTGATCCGATCTTTGGAGTCACTGTAGGAGTTGCTTTGTTTTGTGTGGTTCTGTTGGCCTCTTTTATGGGGACTGTAACTCCTTTGGTATTGAATCGTTTCGGAATCAATCCCGCTATTGCCTCGGGGCCATTTATCACCACTACCAATGACTTGTTAGGGCTTGCTGTTTATTTTGGCGTAGCTATGCTTTTATTGAATTTATAATAGAATGAACATACTGATCATAGATGAAATGCATCCCAGCATCATCGAACTGCTGGAGAAAGACGGGCATACCGTTCACTATGAACCTAAAATTTCTCGCTCTGAGATTATGGGAAAAGTCCATGAATATCATGGCTTGGTGATCCGTTCCAAAACACCAATGGATCGTGAGCTGTTGGAAAAGGCGAGTCAATTGCAATTTATCGCCAGAGCCGGTGCCGGATTGGATAAAATTGATCTAGATTACTTAGTAGAAAGAGGAATTAAGCTTTTCCATGCCGCAAAAGGTAATAGAGATGCCGTGGCAGAACATGCTGTAGGAGGGCTTTTGGCTTTGTTCAATCATGTGATCAAAGCCGATGCTGAGGTAAGAAAAGGAATCTGGGATAGGGAAGGAAATAGAGGTCATGAGCTCAAAGGGAAGACTGTTGGGATCATGGGCTATGGAAATATGGGTAAATCCTTTGCAAAACGCATGTCAGGCTTTGGAGTTTGTGTGATGGCCTATGACAAGTACAAGAGAGAATTTGAAGACGATAATGTCCAAGAAGTCATTTGGGAAAAGGTGAAAGCGGAGGCTGATGTTTTGAGCATCCATGTTCCATTGACCCCTGAAACCAAAGGGTTCTTTACCTTCGAAGAGCTGGAAAGCTTTGCCAAACCATTTTGGTTGATCAATACCGCAAGGGGAGAAGTGATCAGTTTTGAGACTTTGAATCGAGCTTTGGATGCGGGGATTCTAAGAGGAGCAGTCTTGGATGTGCTGGAAAATGAGAAGTTCAAGAAGTTTTCACCTGAGCAAAAAGAGGAGTTTGAAAAGCTTGCCAAAAGGGATAATGTCATTTTTAGTCCGCATGTAGCAGGATGGACTTTTGAGTCCTATGAGAAGATCAACCAAGTCCTTGTAAAGAGAATCAAAAAAGCATTCAAATAAAGATTTGCAAAGTCTTCAATATCATTGAAAAATGATGGCTTTTTTGCTTTGTGAATGGATAATTGCTATTTTTGCCTAACAAATACAAGCAAGAGAAAAGGTAACGGTCCCATTCATGCGACCGTTACTTTGTTTTTTGTACCTACTAACAAACATAATTATGTCAAAAGTACAATACTACACTGAGGAGGGCCTGAAGAAGCTGAAAGATGAACTTCACGAGATGAAGACAAAGGGTAGATCGGATATTGCTAAGCAGATTGCGGAGGCAAGGGACAAGGGAGACTTGTCAGAAAATGCCGAATATGATGCTGCCAAAGACGCTCAAGGGCTTTTGGAGTTGAAGATTGCCAAGTTGGAAGCTGTAGTAGGGAATGCACGTGTACTGGACAATTCTCAGTTGGATCAATCCAAAGTGGGGATTTTGAGTACTGTGAAAATCAAAAATGTTAAAAATGGGATGACCGTAGCTTATACTTTGGTTTCTGAAGAAGAGGCTGATTTGAAAGCAGGAAAAATCTCTTTGGCTTCTCCATTTGGTAAAGGGCTAGTAGGAAAAGTTGTCGGTGAAATTGCCGAAATCAATGCCCCTGCAGGGAAGCTTCAGTTTGAGATTCTAGAAATCTCTTACTAATTCATATTTACTTCTTTTTGAATCCCGGTTTTCGCCGGGATTTTTTTATTTTCGGGCATTATGGCAAGCATCTTTACAAAAATCATCAACAGAGAAATCCCTGCTCATATCGTGGCAGAGGATGAGAATTACATCGCATTTTTAGATATCATGCCTTTGGTAAAGGGGCATGTGTTAGTAGTGCCCAAACAAGAGGTAGATTATATTTTTGATCTTGATCCTGAATTGCTTGCGGGATTAACGGTTTTCTCTCAAAAAGTAGCCAAAGCCATCGATAAGACGATCAAATGCACCAGAGTAGGAGTGGCAGTTATCGGTTTGGAAGTCCCTCATGTGCATGTTCATTTGGTGCCGTTGAGAACGATGGATGATATCAATTTTACACGACCTAAGTTGAAGTTGACCAATGAGGAGCTGGCAGAAATAGCGGAAACGATTAAGGGAGGATTTTAATTAGAATCAAGGACCAAGAGTCGAGAAACAAGAGTTAAGAATTTGAGAATAAAAAAATCCGGAACTGATTATTAGCTCCGGATTTTTTGGTTCAATGTGATTTATGGGAGGCTTAGCCTAACCAATTTCCCCACGGAATTCTGCTTAAGATCAAAATCAATCCGATCGCATACATCATATAAATTGATCTGAATTTAGCTTTGGAAGTAGATAGTTTCTTTGCTCTGCTGTAGCCGATGGTGATTACCGCAATGGCAATGATATTGATCAATGGATGCTCCAAAGCAGTTAGTCTTGCAATAGGATCAGACATCGCACCACCACCTTGCAATAGGCTCAAACCAATTGGGCTGAGGAAATATAGGATCAATCCTACCAATAACTGAACGTGGGATAGAATGAATGCGATCAAGGCAATTTTTCTATCTTTCTCAGTGAACTCTTTTCCACTCAATGAGCCGATTAGCATCAAAACGATAACGATGATCAATGCGATCAAAACCAGATAGGCAAGGCCAGAGTGTAAATGTTGGATTCCAGTATACATAGTGTTGTAAGTTTACAGGGTGAAAATACTCCAAAAGACTTGATCCACCTTGGAAAATTAATTGATTTTTCACCTGGATTTTGCATTAGGTTTCGTTACAGGGGCTTTAATTGCAAGAAAATCAGATTGTTTGGAGAATAAAGCATAGCACCGCACTGTTGAATTCGAAAATTTCTGATTTTAAAGCAATTTAAGTCCTTTGTAGATTAACTAATGCAACTTTCAGGTTCAGTCTACATAAAGGACAAGGCCTTTGAGGTATTCAGTTTCAGGATGATAGATGTTGATCGGATGATCTGCAGGTTGACTCAATTGATGAAGGATTTTCACCTTTCTACCTGATTCCAAAGCGGCTGCCGTAATCGTGTTTCTAAACAATGCTTTGTCCACCACCTGGCTACATGAGAATGTGAAGAGAATTCCTCCGGATTTTATCTTTTTCAAAGCTTCTACATTCAGTCTTTTATAACCTTGTACTGCATTGTGTCGTGCTTTTAGATTTTTGGCAAAAGCTGGGGGATCCAATACAATCACATCATAATCATCTCCAATTTCACGGATGTATTTCACTACATCGGCTACTTTGGATTCGTGTTTACCGGAGATGGAAGGGTTGAGAGAGATATTCTCTTCAGTCAATTCGATGGCTTTTGGAGATATGTCCACTGAGTGTACTTCCTTGGCTCCGTCCAATAGTGCCAATACGGAGAAACCTCCGGAATAGCAGAACGTATTCAATACTTTCTTGCCTTTGGAAAAAGAAGCCAACAATTTTCGATTTTCTCGCTGGTCGATGAAAAAACCGGTTTTTTGACCTTTTTCCCAGTCGATCTTATAGGTTGCTCCGTATTCTTGAACCAAGTCCGTTTTCGGAGAACCCAAAATCCACTCATTTGAAGCAATTCCCAAGCTCTTTGGAAGAGTCTCTGAGCTTTTATCAAATACTCCAGCCAAGCTTTCTCCATATACCGATTGAATGGCTGAAGCAATTTCCTGGATGTGGGAATGCATTCCGACATGATGCGCTTGGATGACGGCAGTTCCATTGTAAAAATCCACTATCAGACCGGGGAGTAAATCTCCTTCTCCATGCACTAAGCGATAGACGTTAGTTTCTACATTTTCAGTTAAGCCTAATGCCTTTCTTACTTCATAAGCATGTTGGATTCTTTTGTTCCAAAATTCCTGATCGATGGGTTCCTGATCAAAAGTGATCAAACGAACCATGATGGAGCCGTGTGCAAAGTGGCCTGTACCAAGAAAATCTCCTTTTTGAGAATACACTGAGACCAAATGACCGGCTTCCAAATCTGAGTCCATGTGGGCAATTGCTCCTGAAAAGACCCAATGGTGTTTCCGGAAGAGTGAAATCTCTTTTCCTTTCTTCAGTACGATTTTAGGATAATTCATGAATGGGTTGAGTTTGTTTTGGGGAGATCAGACTCCCTATAATCATGGCAAGAATACTGGCTGCCAAGCCAATTAAATGAGGAAAGACCTCCATTTCAAATCGGGATGCAATCAAGTAAACGAGCATTCCAATAATCATGGAAAGCATGGCTCCCAAAGGGGATGCTTTTTTCCAATATAAACCTGCTGTCAAAGGTACGAAGAGTGAAACCAACATCAGAATAGAAGCACCGGCAACTAGATCATAGATATCAGACTCCAAACTTGCAAGCAAAGTTGCTATGATGGCTACTAGGATCACATTTGCTCTTAATATCCATAAGAAATGCTTGTCATCCAGGTTTTTTCCAAAACGAGGGCGAATGATGTTTTCAGAAATAATGGCGGCAGGCGCCAAAAGTCCAGAGCTAGTGGTGCTCATTATCGCTGAGATGAGTGCTCCGAAGAAAACGATTTGAACTGGCAAACCTCCATGTGCTAGGATCATGGACGGCAAAAGCATCTGTTTGTCCTCCAGATAGAGTTCAGGGTAAAGAACTTTTGCTCCCAAAGCTATAAATAAGGGAAGAAGCCCAAAGCTTAAGTAGAATATCCCTGCCAAATAGGTGGATTTGACTGCAACACTTTCTGATTTGGATGCCATCACACGTTGGTAAATATCTTGGGAGGGAATAGATCCTAAGCCCAAGATGATCCAAGCTCCAAAATAGTTGAGCCAAGCATTGAGATTGGGTTGGGGAAGAATCTGAAAGCTTTCAGGAGGTGCCTGAGAAAGGATTTCAGATACACCACCGGCTTCTTTGGCAATCATGGTAGCGACCCAAAGAAGTCCAATGACGATCATTGTGGTTTGGATGAAGTCTGTAATGGAAATCGCCCACATTCCTCCAAGAAAGGTATAGAACACAACGATTCCAGCTGAAATCAAGATTCCTTGGAGCAAGCTCAGGTCGGTAACTGTTCCCAGAACCAGGCTAAGAGCGACCAATTGTGCTGCAACATATCCGAAATAGGCTGGAATCATAAAAAGGGAAGCAGCTAGCTCCACTTTAGATCCAAAGATTCGCTTGAAAACGTCTCCAATGGTCAAAACTCCCATTCGGTACATGGGGCGGAGAAAAAACATCCCAAAGAGAACCAAGCAAAGCGCTCCTCCAAATGGATCTTCAATGACTCCCAAAAGGCCTTCTTCCAAATAAACAGAGGAGGCTCCAAAGATGGTT
Source organism: Algoriphagus sp. PAP.12 (assembly GCF_026652115.1). GTDB lineage: Bacteria > Bacteroidota > Bacteroidia > Cytophagales > Cyclobacteriaceae > Algoriphagus. The sequence continues at coordinate 221,841 of NZ_JAPPSQ010000006.1, forward strand.
TCCGATCCAAACCAAGTTGCAAACAAGGCAGATGCAGAAAGAAAAAGCGGGAGTGATCGTCCCGCTAATACAAAGTCATTGGAGTTTCGAACTAGTCTGGAAGACCAAGCGCCGATCCCAACAGTGATCGCTAAATAGGCTATGATAGCAGCTAACAGCAATTAGACCTTAGCTTTTTCCATACATTTTGTCACGAAGAGCCTGGATCTCTTCATTTTCCAAATAATCATCGTAAGGCATTCTTCGGTCGATGGTGCCGTTAGGAGTGAATTCGATGATTCTGTTCACGGAAGACTGGACGAATGCGTGGTCATAAGATGACATCAACACAGTGCCTGGGAATTCGATTACCGCGTTGTTGAAAGCTGTAATGGATTCCAAATCCAAGTGATTGGTAGGTTCGTCCATCACCAATAAGTTCGGGTTTTGAAGCATCATCTTGGAGATCATGCAACGAACTTTTTCACCCCCAGAAAGAACTGTACACTTTTTCAAAGTTTCTTCACCAGTGAAAAGCATTCTTCCCAAGAAGGTACGGACATACGCTTCTTCTTGATTGGAAGAGTATTGTCTCAACCAGTCAATTAGATTCAAATCAGAATTGAAATATTCAGAGTTATCGTTAGGCAAATAAGCTTTGTTGATGGTTACTCCCCATTTCAATGAACCTTTGGTGGCTGGGATTTCTTCCATGATAGTTTGGAAGAATTTATTTACAGCTTGCTTGGTTTTAGAGATGAAAGCGATTTTATCTCCTTTGTCTACCATCAAGTTTACATCGGTGAAATAAGTCACCCCATCAGAAACCAATTCAAGATTCTCTGTCATGAAAATCTGATCACCAGCTTCACGCTCTGGCTTGAACATGATGCCAGGGTATTTTCTAGAAGAAGGCTCAATATCATCCACGTTGAGCTTCTCGAGCATTTTCTTTCGTGCAGTGGCCTGCTTGGATTTGGCCACGTTTGCAGAGAATCTGGCAATAAATTCCTGCAATTCCTTTCTTTTCTCTTCAGCTTTTTTGTTCTGATCAGATCTTTGCTTCAAGGCCAATTGAGAAGATTCGTACCAGAATGTATAGTTACCGGAGTAAATTTTGATTTTCCCGAAGTCAATGTCCACAATGTGAGTGGAAACTGAATCCAGGAAGTGACGATCGTGAGATACGACAATCACCAAGTTTTTGAAATTGACCAAAAAGTCCTCTAGCCAAACGATGGTTTCTGAATCCAAGTCGTTGGTAGGCTCATCCAGAATCAAAATGTCAGGATTTCCAAAAAGAGCCTGAGCCAAAAGGACTCTTACTTTTTGGTTACCTGCCAAATTTTTCATTGGCTGGTAGTGCAAGTCTTCTGTAATTCCCAAACCTGAAAGTAGGGCTGCAGCATCAGACTCAGCATTCCATCCGTCCATTTCAGCAAATTCAGCTTCCAATTCAGAGGCTCTCAATCCGTCTTCCTCTGAGAAGTCAGGCTTCATGTAGATGGCGTCTTTCTCTTCCATGATGGCATAGAGCGTTTTATGTCCCATCAAAACTGTCTTAAGCACGTCTACTTCATCAAATTCGAAGTGGTTCTGCTTCAAAACAGCCATACGCTGGCCGGGAGTGATATTGATTGCTCCAGAGGTGCTGTCTATTTCTCCAGAAAGTATTTTTAAGAAGGTAGATTTTCCAGCTCCATTGGCACCGATTACACCGTAGCAGTTGCCTGGAGTGAACTTCAGGTTAACGTCTTCGAAAAGGGTTCTTTTTCCAAATTTGAGGGAAAGATTATCTACTGAGATCATAAGAGTGTATTTAACTAACTATAAATCAATGATTTATGTTATTTTTAAAATTCAAAGTGTATCAAATTGTGTATCAAATTTCAGTAATTCTATGTTGAAGAGGCCCAAAAATAGGTCAAATCAGGTACTGAAAGAAGGTGCAAAGATACTAGATAGAAAAAGGAAAAGCTACCCAAATGTGAGTAGCTTTTGTTTTATGTGTCTTTACTTCAACTTACCTTCTTTTTTCAGATTTTGCCATGAAGTCAATGTTTGAGCTGATACTTTAAACTTCTCTTTAATCATCTTCTGTGTGACTCTCTCACCTTCAGCAAAATTGCAGACCATGATTTTCTCTGAATTGGTGTAGTATATTCTCTTAAGCTCACCTGATTTAACATCTTCATGCCTTTTAAGTAAGGTTTTGCTAAGCTCATCAAATCCCAAATCTTCAGTAGCTGGATAGTACACTTTATTAAGTTCATCGCAAAGTGTCTTGTAGTCTGTGCTACCTTCCTCCATGAACTTCTTTAGAAGCTGTGGTATAAATTGTTGCTTTTCAGTTTCAATATTGACCCATGAGCCTTGATAGATACCTACCCACTTTCTAGAATCTTTATCACTGTGATATTGATTATTGCTATCCTTCCAAGCTTCAGTTTCACCTAAGAATCTCTTGTCAGCTAAAGAAGTAGCTGCTTGATACTGATTAATTATTTCACTCATAATGTATTTTGTCTTGCCTTTCGGCATTTGAGTTTTACAAGACCTATTAAGACCGTCTCAATAGGGTAATCTGCCTTCTTTAACCTGTAGGCTAAGATATAACAGGTTAAACTTGTGGTAAGACTCTATAAAGTCTAGAGCCTTACCTTTAAGTTTTTATTAGCCTAAATGACTATTTCGGTTTTCCATCGTTTTGTATTGCCTGAATAGCTTAGGGCAACGGGGGTTTCTGATTGCCAGTCTTCAGCATTTGCAATAAAGGTGTATTCAGAATTTGCAGTAAAGTTTTGTACAATCTTTTCTGTTTCACTACCTGCTTCATAGAAAAGACTAAATTCCTGAAAATCATCTATTTGATTGTTTAAGTCAATAAGTTGAATTTCAAACAATTCAGGTTTATATCTGCTTAATTCTTTTAATGCTTCAATACTTTCAACATCTGTACAAGTAGTGAAAATTAAAAACTCTACTCTGTTGCCTATTTGAGTTAGCTTTGACAAGCATCCCAGACTAGGGTGAACTTCTTTCAAGGATTTATAAAGCTCCTTTGAAAATGAACCGTCCTCATCATTCCAGTCTTGGAAATTACTACTCGCATATTGATTGTCCCAGTGTTGCCAGAAGGCGTTTACTCTATCGCCCAAGGCTATTCTATTATTATATTTTTCTGAAATATTCATTTAATTTCTATTGATTATTAATTTTTGATTTAATGGAATAATGGTTGAAGTCGGTGGTGGCCTTGAAAAAGTAGGTAAAGAAAAACCCTCAAACACTGCCAGTATATTCTGAACAATGAATGAGGGTTTGGTTTCATGAATCAAATCAATTTGAGGATAAGGTACCGATAGCCTATAAAGTTTGCTTTTTCTTATCTCAGTAATTATTGCGGAAATGATTGCAACATAGGTTGCTGTGATAACAGGTTGGTTAACTGAGATGATTTCAGGAATTCCAATCTGGGAAAAGGATTCATGTGTGAATTCAATGTAATTGAAGAACCATTCTTCATGTGTGAAGATGGCCTCATATTTATCATCAATCTTTTCAATTACCATCCCGTATGGGAGCTTGTGGTTGTATGCAATTTGAATAAGGATGTTCATTTCTTCATAATCAGAACAATTATCCCAGTTGCGAGAATTGGCTTCAACTTCTGCCTGTTTGATAGCTTTATCTAGTCTTTTCTCCTCAGCCTTCATCTTCATACTAATCCTAGCATCCCTGAGAAGGATTTTTGCTAGTTCGTGAGATTTGAGGGTGAGGCGTTTCATTTTGGTTTTGCTTTGTATTTCAATTTGTATGATGTAAATTTATTCACAATTAATCGAAAGAAACAACAAAAAGATTAAAAAACATTCACAAATATTCGAATGAAATGAATAAAACGCTGATTTTAAATAAGATACAGGAGTATTTAATGTTTAATGTTGATGCTGAATTTGCAAGGTTTCTAGATATCAGTCCTTCTAGATTGGCGAATTGGAAAGCAAGGGGTACTTATAATACACAGATACTATTCACAAAATGTGAAGATGTTAATCCGATGTTCATTTTAAAAGGGCAAGAGCCAGTATCTGCAGATGAAGCAATGATGGTGATGGGAGAGTATAGAGAGCTTACAGAAGAGGAGGGTAAAGCTTCTGGTGAGAATCACCGGTTATGGAGAGAACATATGGATGAATGTTTTAGATTGGCTCACCTTGGTGTTCTTTTTCCCGATAAGCTAACTGAGGTTCTAAAAAGTGTAGAGGGTAAAGATTTCCAAGTGCAAAATGAATTAGAATCTTTTAAAGATAAAGTGATTCTACAGCAAGAAGAGAGGATTAAGGAGCTAAAGGAGTATATTGAATTACTTAGGGAGAATGTAAAGTAAATTGGTGTAGTTTTCCTTTTGCTTTAGAAATGAGATAAGAAAAATAGGGTAGAGGTGCTAATATTGGGTAGAATTGGTAACTTAGTTTCAGAGCAATGATATTTCATGCCTACGTTATCAAAAATTTTTATTATGGCAATAAAATATAGGGGTAATAAGTATTTCAAATATACTAGGGTTGGTGCTTACCAAGAATATTATCAATACATTGGTGGAAAAGAAGAAATCTTTAAACTGGATAATTCTCACTATGAAGGTTTGTCTGATAAATTGTATTTTTCCTTTGATAATTTATCTTTTAATTTAGATGAATTAAATGTTTTGTATACCAATAATGGTAAGATAATGTTTTTTCATTGCACTCTAACTGGTAATTTGAGTGAATTAGAGGGTAAGGATTTAATATTTCATAAATGCACTAATCAGAATTATTTTTTAATTGATGGATGTGAAAACTGTTCTATAACAATTAGAGCAAACGAAAGTAATGAGCTGATAAAGGAGTTTTCGAACTTAACTATAGAAGCTTGTATAAATGTGAGAATTATACTTTCCGATAATAATCTAAAGCAAATTTCCATCTCTGATAGTGATAAAGTTAATTTATCTAATAGAGGGAATAAAGTTTTGACTAGGTATTTTATTAGTACTTCGGATTTAGGATCGTTAAATATCACCGATTGTTTTATTGAGTATATTTTTGTAGAAGTCTCAACAATTGATTTGATTGAAGTTAAAGATGTTTTCCAAACTGATGAGTTTTATTTTGAGTGTTGGAATGATGAGGGGTATTTAGTAGATAATACAATATTTAAGAAAATGGTTTTTATAAACAATAGGTTTCCTTCTTTTAGAATTGACCATGTTAATAAAGAAATGCAAAGAATTCGAATTGGTGAATTTGAAATTAAAGATTGTGATAATGTATTTTTAGAATTCTTAATAATTGACCACTTTAAGATTGGAGGGGCTACGTTGCAAAATATAGTTCTAAATGATGTTTTTTTTAAGGATTTGTCATTTTATGGATTTTCTATGGTTCATCAAGTAAATCTAATTAATTCTAAATTATTAGAAAATGATAATGTTCTTAGTATAAATAATTCGTTACTTGGTGGTTTAATAGTGAATCCTTCTTTTTTTCATAAGTTTAGTAAGATTGAGATTGTTGATAGTACTATATCAGGTATTAAGTTATACAACTTTCAACCTATAGAAGCTAAAGTAATTACGAAATCAGAAGCTTGCCTCCAAACAAAAATTGACTTCACTAGAGAGTTATCTGTTTTGATGGTTGAGCAAGGGAATAATCATAGCTTGCTAGAATATAGGGCCTTGGAACATGATCTTAGATTAAAGAAGGCTAAATTTAATTCGGTTGATTGGTGGATATTGGGATTGAATAGATTATCAAACTACCATAGGACAAGACCTCAAAATGCAGTAATATGTCTGTTTATTCTAATTTTGGTCTATTTGTTTTTTCTTGATATTGAATTTACTCAAAGTAATAGTGCTAAAAGTGCATTTTCATTTTTTATGGATAATTTTTCTTATTTCTTTAAGCCACTGTCTTTTGTGTCAGATGTTGAAGATGTTGGTCATAAGTTTTCTTTTAAATTTCGAGTTTTTGATGTTTTATATAAAACTATATTAGCTTATTTGATTTATCAATTTATTGCTGCTTTTAGAAAGTTTAATAAATAATTAAAAATATAATTTTTCATCTGAAAATATTGGATTTGTGTACATATATCTTAAATATACATATATTCCTTTGGTTGATAGGTTAAAATACTCAAATTTTCCATTGGGATCATAATTTGGTATACCTAATTCATGTTCTTTAAGATTGTCTATTATTGAATTGAGATCATCAATATCATTTGAGTTTGTAGTCAATAGAATAATTTCAATTTGCCTTCCTAGATTTTTGTAAGAATCTATTGACATGTTTTTTTTCAACTCTTTAATTTGTGGATTTTGATAAAATATATCGTATGTGAAGTTTGTATTTTCCTTGTATGATTCTTTTAATTTTTCTAATTGTTGTATCTGTTTTTTTGTGTTTTCTATTTCTTCTTGGTGATTTACTTTTTCTTGTAATTTTTCTTTTTCCAATATATCAATTTGTCTTGTTAATTCATTTCTTGTTTTATATTCTTCTGAAATATGCTTAACTCTTGCTCTTGCTGTTGCTATTTCTGCGGCTTCATTGTATTTGTCTAATGAAACTGCATTGTTATTTTTTCTTCTGATTTTTTCAGACTCTCTACTTTCTTTTTCAATAAAATCAAAAAGGAGGTCTTTATACCCTGTGTAAATGAATGCTAAAAAAGGTGGTAGTATATATGATTTAAAAAATGAATAGTAATGATGTTCTATATTGTAAAATCTAGTTTCAAGTGATAGGTCTGAAAAGAGCAAGTAAAAAACAGATTTCCAATTTATGACTAACCAAAAAACAATTAATGAACCTAAAAATGGATTTTTAATTCTTTCAAGAATTGTATCCTTAATGTCGCTTATCATTTCTTTCATTTTCAAACAATCTTCCCAAATTCATTTATATCAAACTCCTGCAACAATTCCTTCACTTTACTCTTCCTGCTTTTATTGGCTTCAATCTCCTCAATCATTAATATCAGTTTAAGCAACTTCATTCTTAGATCCTTATCCTTTAAGTCCATTCCATTCTGTAGGAAGGACTGTTCAATAAATGCCTTTGCATTGTAAGGAGTAACTTCTTCACCTTTGAATGCTGCATCTGCAGGATGGACTATCTGATTGTACATATTCATCAATACAATTCCATTATCAGCTTTTTCAAGCATGGATAATGCATTCTCAATAATAGGTTTCCAGTTCATTTACAGGTGAGTTAAGATTCATTTCGAAAATAATTGAAAACTGCCACATAGTAGGCTTGATCTGGTAAATAAGTGAGGTTTGGTTTTATTTTTTTGAAGTGTGATTCTCTTTTTGGGTAGGGGGGTAAAAAACAAGCTTAAAGTGCACTTTAAAACCATTCCCGCCCCCACCACAAACACTAAGTCATTTTTTAAAGCTCAAAACCTACTTGAATGCATGAAGCCACAGGAAATAAAGAAGCAAGAAGGTACCTACAGACCAGATAGGGACAAAAACAAGGATGTTGAATTCGATAAAGTTGATTCAATGACAGCTCCTTCCTTTTTAAAGGGAGAATCTAAGAAAGCATTTCAGATTCTGGTAGATGAACTGGGTTTGAATGGTTATGGATTGCTTACAACTTTGGATGCAACAGCTATCATTCTACTTGCTGATGCCTATGGTGAATACTTGAGAGTTTGTAAGGAGATTGAAGAAGATGGGTTGGTAATAGAGGATTACAACAACAGAAAGGCACTAGTGCAGAAAGCACATCCTTTGCTTGGTTACAAAAGACAGCTTTTTAGAGATATCGTTGTTCTGTTAAAGGAATTTGGTTGTACACCAGCTTCTAGGAACAAGGTAGAGTTTGTACCCATCAATCAGCAAGAGGATAGTGACTTTGATTTTTAAGTCTTAGGGAGAGGTGAATTTTTTTAATGAGTAAACACACAATTGATTTTTCGAAGATTGATTTAGATAAGTATTTTTTTGATGAGAAGGAGGCCAACCAAGCAGTAACATTTATTGAAAAGTTCTGTAGGGTAGTAGATGGTAGAAATGCAGGAAGTAAGCTGATCCTATTGGATTGGCAGAAGGAGCTTGTATCTAATCTCTTTGGCTGGAAGAAGAAATCCAATGGTTTCAGGAAGTTCAATCAGGTATTCCTTTTCATTCCTAGAAAGAATGGTAAAACTGTCTTTAGTGTTGCTATCAGTCTGTATGTCCTTCTTTTAGATGGGGAGGAATTTAGCCAATGTTACTTTGCTGCTGCAGATAGAGAACAAGCAAGGCTTGCTTTTGATGTACTTAAAGCAATGATTGATAAGGAGTCTAAATTCAGGGCTGCTTTAAAAACACTCATGAATAGTGTGAGGTATCCAAAGACAAATTCATTTTTTAAAGTAATCAGTTCTGATGCCAAAACTAAACACGGATTCAATACCCACTTTGCTTTAATAGATGAACTTCATGCACATCCAAATGATGAATTGTACCAAGTTCTAACTACTTCAATTGGAGCTAGAGTACAGCCTATTGTAATGACAATTACCACTGCAGGTAGCAATAAGAATCATATCTGCTATGAATTGTATGACTACTCCAAGAAACTGATTGAAGGAATCATTGAGGATGACTCTTTTCTTCCTTTTGTTTTTGAAGGTAATCCAGATTTAGAAATTGATAGCATTGAAAACCTGAAGTTGGCTAATCCTTCTTTGGGAGTAGGTGTCAGCTTGGAATACCTACTGACTGCAGCCAGTAAAGCAAAGAATATCCCAACTCAACTAGAAGCATTTAAACAATTGCATTTGAATCTATGGGTTGATTCACATACCACTTTCATTAAATCCCATCAATGGAATAATTGCTTTGAGGAATACACAGAAGAGGATTTGCTAGGTGAGGAATGCTTTATGTCCTATGATCTTTCCAGTAATAAGGATTTGACTTCAATTAACCTGTTGTTTCCTCCAACCGATAAAAGGAAAAGGTTCTGGACACTCTCTTACAATTTCCTTCCTTATGATAGTGCTGTAGAAAAGCAGAATATCAGTGCAGGTAGGGTATTTCTCAATTGGAGTGAAGATCCAAACAACAATCTATATCTGACAATCAATAAGACTACAGACTTTGACTTTGTTTTAGAAAAGGTAGAAGAAATCAACTCCAAGTTCAAAATCAGGCAAATCACCTATGACAGGTTCCTTTCTAATTACATGAATCAGGAAATAGGAAAGATAGTGGATTGTGAGTTGGTAGAATTCAACCAGAACTTCAAGAGCTTTTCACCTGCCACCAAATACTTTGAAGGAATGATCATGGAAAGGTCATTAGCTCACAATGATAACAAGGTGTTGAATTGGTGTATCAGCAATGTCAAAGTCATGCAGGACAATCATGAAAACATTAAGCCTGTAAAAGGTAAGTCCAGTGACAAGATTGATAGTGCTATAGCTCTAATAATGAATGTAGGCCAATATTTGGACTCTTTGGAAGATCAAGAAGAGGAATACACTGGGACAGGATTTTTAATGATTTAACCATTTTTTTAATGTTTGGCTATCAAACTTTTAATGAGCTGCTGAAAGCCATTTTTAAGCATTATGATTCAGCTCTATTCGTAAAATACATTCTACCTGCTGTACTGGTAATCAATACAGTTTTTGAATTCCTATTCCAAAGTGTAGGAGGAATCTGGTTTATGATTCTTCTCTATCTGATAGATTTTATTACAGGAGTTGCGAAGGCGGTTCACTTCTCTTTAAAAGCTAAAAAGCTAAGGAAAGAAGGTTTACCAGTACCTGTGGACATAGCAAATAGGGTGTTGGTTTCTAAGAAGTTTCCAAGGTTCCTTTTGACACTACTGGCAGCAATGCTTTTGTTGGCTTTATTGAATTTCGCAGCTATTCACTCAGTATTCTTCATTCCTCTCTATAGTATTTTTTATGGAGTCTTCATTGCTCAGAACATTCTAAGTGTTGCTGAAAATTTAAATGAAATGGGATTGCTGAAGCTGGAAGTGCTGGTGAAACTCAAAGCAAAGGTGAATGAGTCCATTAATTTATAATAGGACATGCCACTTACTTTCCCTTGTCTGATAAGTAATTGAAGGGAGTATTTTTTAATAGTAAGGGTGAGACTTTTTGAATCAGATTTTTAGCTCCCATCTCCCTTCTAATTTTTTAACCTATGGCATTATTTGACAATCTATTGACTTCATTCAAGACAGCATTGCGAACAGATATGTTTTCAATGAATGCTATCAGTAATGAGGTGTATGTTACAGAAACAAGTATTAAGAGCATCACAGCTTATACCGCAGGAGTTAATAGCATTGCAAATTCCATTGCATCCATTCCTTTTAAATTGAGAAAAGGCAGTCAGGTTTTAGACTCGGATTTAAGCTTTCTAATCAAAGAGAAGCCTAACCAGTTTCAAACAGCTTATGATTTTAAAAGAGTCATGCTCAATGATATGCTTTACAGAGGAACTGCTTTTGCTTTCATCAATAGAGATACAAATACAGGAAAGGTATTGTCTCTAACCCCAATTGAATATTCAAAAGTGAGTGAGGCAAAAATGGTAGATGGTGAATTGTATTACATGGTAAATAACGTACCAGTACACAATGATGATCTATTGATTTTTAAGAATTCCGGAACAGGTGCCTTTGGACTTGACCCTATTTCAATTTTTGCAGAAAGCTTAGGAGTTACTTTATCAAGTACACGCTATACCAAAAAAGCTTTTGAAGGTGATGGTTCTAATATTAAAGGGGTAGTGACTTCTACTCATAGATTGAATGAGAACCAAAAGAAAGAGTTCAGAGATTCAATTCAGGCAAACTATACAGGATCTAATTCTAAGTCTTTATTGGTGTTAGATGCAGGATTTGATTTTAAACCTGTGTCGCTTTCACCAGACCAGATGAAACTGATTGAGACCAGGAATATTCAAGTTGCTGAAATAGCCAGAATGCTCAATGTGCCCATTTACATAGTAGCCAGTGAAACCCCTAGCAATTACAATTCAATTGAAGGGCAACAGCTTGATTTTTATAAAAGGACACTGAGTCCCATCATTTATATGATAGAAGCTGAATTGAAGCATAAGTTACTTACCAAAAGAGAAATCAAAGATTCTTACTACTTCAAAGGGGCTATTGAATCACTACTAAGAGGAGATAGCAGGAGTAGGGCAGACTTTTACAAGGAGCTATTCTATATGGGTGCTATCAGTCCTGAAGAAATCAGAGAGTTGGAAGATATGAGTGCAGAAGTAAAAGGAGAAACCTTTATACAGGCTAACCTGATCCCTTCTAACCTAGTGAAGGATTTTTATGATTCTAAAATAGCATTGGATTACAGTAAATCCAGTTCAACAGACAGTTACAACAATGATTAAAGAAATAAGAAACTTCGATGGAATTGAATTTAGAGCGATAGAAGAAGAAGGTAAGAAATACATTTCTGGATTTGCACTTAAGTTCGGTTTAGAGAGTAAAGATTTAGGAGGCTTCAGGGAAGTGATAGAACCTAGCTCTATGGAACAAGTGGATTTAAGTGATGTGGTTGCACTTTTCAATCACAATAACAACTATGTCCTAGCCAGAAAAAACAGTGAAGTTGATACCCTTGAGATATCGGTAACAGATGAAGGTTTGATGTACAGGTTTGAAGTAGATGAAGAAATCAGCTACATCAAGGATTTGTACAGAAACATCCAGAAGGGCAATATCTCCAAGTCTTCATTTGCCTTTTATTTACCAGTAGATGGTAGTGGAGAAAGATGGGAAAAGAGAGGGGATAATTACTACAGGTATATTACCAGATTCTCCAAGATATCTGATGTTTCACCAGTCACAAACCCTGCTTATGATAATACTTCTAGCATGATAAGAAGCTTTGATGAAGTAAAGAAGGAGTTGGATGAACCAGTAATTGTGAAGGTTTCCAATGATTCAGATTTCACTTACAGATATCATTTACTGAGAAAGTAAACGCCACAAACATTAGACTTTTTAATAATTAAAAGTGTAGGCAAACAGCCTACTATACACAAGCAATTTTTTAAACGAAATATGAAGAGTATTGAATTAAAACAAGTTAGAAACCAGAAGTTGGTTTCTATGGGTGAGCTGATAGATTCCAAGAATGCAGAATCAAGAGACTTCACCGAAACTGAAAAAGAGACTTTTGACAAGCTTGATGCTGAAATCAGAGATTTAGATACCAAAATTGAAAATGCAGAGAAGGAAGAAGCCTATAAATTAAGAATGGCTGCTAAAGCTCCTGCAGTAACTGCTTCTTCTAAGGAAAGGTATTCTTTATTAGGACATATCAATGCAGTTAGATCTGGTAAGATTTATGGTGTTTTTGCTGAAGCTCAAGCAGAAGGTGAAAAACAATTAAGAGATGCAGGAGTAAGTATCAATCCAACTGCTGCTTATATCCCTTCTAATTACAGAGACTTTTCTGTTACAGGTGATTCAGGTGCAAAAGGTGGTGAAACAGTAGCTACTTCAGTAACAGGAATCATTGAATCTTTATTTGAAGGATCATTACTTGATAGATTGGGAGCAACCAGAATGTTAGGATTAGTAGGTAATGTGAAAATGCCTAAAGGAGCTGCAGTAGTTTCTAGCTGGGTAAATGAAAATGCAACAATTGCAAAATCTGATCATAACATTGGGTCAATTGATTTGACTCCAAACAGACTAGCTACCAGAATGCATATTTCCAACCAGTTGTTAATTCAAACTTCTGGAAGTGTTGAAGCTTACTTGAGAAGAGAAATTGAAAAGTCCATTCAGAAAGCATTGGATGAAAAATACATTTCTTACCTGTTGGCTTCTGCAAATACTCAAGCTGTAGTAGGTGGTACAGATGGAGCAGCTTTAACTGTTGCCAAAGTGCATGAATTTATTGAGAAAGTAGGGAAAGCTGAAGCTGATGTTGCAGCAAGTAAATATTTGATCAATTACGATGTACATACTGCATTGAAGAGCTTGCCAAAAGCTTCAGGTTCTGACAAATTCATGTTAGAGGATAACCTGATTGATGGAGTTCCTTTTGTGGTTTCTAATAGAATGCCTTCCAACCTTACTAAAGGTACTGGAACTGATCTTTCAGCAATGGCATTTGGTGACTTCTCTACAGCAATTTTAGCTGGTTGGGGAGCTGTTGAAATCCTTGTTGACCCATATACTGCTGCTGCAGATGGTCAAACTGTAATGAATGTTGGTTCTTATTTCTGCCTAGCTGATTCTCATGAAGAAGGTAAAGCAGTGATGAAAGATATTGTTACTGCCTAATAGAGGGTAACAGGGTTATTTTTTAAGGCATACCTCAGTGTATGCCTTTTTTATTACATGCCACATTGGATTAATCAGGTGGTAATTAAGGTATAAATCACTAAGACTATGGAAGAATTACAATTGCTAATAGAGGCTTTGGAAAAAGGAGTGAAACACAACATTTACTCCAAAATGGAAATCTATTCGATCCAGAAATGTGTGGAATCGGTAATGGAAACCATGAAGTCCATAAACCAAACCCAGAATGAAAATACTGATAGTTAAAGCTCTTGATAAGTCTGGGTACCTGTCAGGATCTATTCATGAAATAGACCAAGGTGCTTTGGATGCAATCAAAGCCAATAATGAAATCAAGATTCTGGAAGAAGATGGGAAGCCAGATAAACCAAAAAGAATCACTAGAAAGAAAACCAATTCAAAATGAGTACTACTGTAATAAGCATTGAAGAAAGCAACTTGATAACGCTTGAAGAAGCGAAGAGGCAACTTAGAATTCTACATTCTAGAGAGGATGCTTATATCAGTTCTTTGATACCTGTAGTGACTCAAATGGTTGAAGAATCAATTGATAGAACCATTCTAGGAAAGCAACTTAGATTTAGCTCTCTAAGAAATGAACCTTACTTTCTGGGTAATTATAAAATTGATTCTGTTGACTCGGTAAAGCTCTTTTTAGAAGGGGAATTGGTAGCAACAACGGAAGACTTTCTTTTAAATGGACAAGTGCTTTATCTCACTGGTTCAACTGAGTATAATTCAATAGAAGTTGAATTTACAATCCTCACAGATTACCCAGTAATCCCAGTTTCATTCAAACATGCAGCTTTGATTCTTTTGGCAGATCTATTTAAAAATAGACAGGAGACCATTTTGGGTAAAAGCTATTCTAGTACAAATGCAGTGATTAGGCTATTAAGACCTTATACCAAGTATATATCCATTTAAAAGAAAAGGCAATGAATGTAGGAGGATTTGATAGGTTAGTCAGGATAGAAGAGGTGTCGATAACTAGAAACTCCTATGGAGAAGAAGTAATTGAATGGGTTGAAGTGGAAACTGTCTTTGCTGAAAAGTATGACAAGTTGAATAGAGAAAGCTTTCAGGCTAATCAATTAGTAGCCAGTACTTCAACAGTATTCACCATGTACTTTTTAGATGGGGTAACTGAAAGGATGCGATTGGTGGATTTAGATACCAATGTGATTTACCAGATAGAAGGAATCAAAGAAGTGGGATACAGGGAAGGGTTACAGCTATTGACCTTTACCAAAGACAGGTTTTCAAATGAATAACAGCATTGATTTAAGAGGAGAAGCAGCTTTGATAAAGGCTCTAAGAAGACTTGAAACTAAGACAGGTAAAACTGTTCTGAAGAAAGCATTAAGAAAAGCTGGTAACAAGATTAAAAATGAGGTGAAAAAAGAGGCACCTGAAGACACTGGGAATTTGAAGAAGTCAATCAAAGTATTCAATGATAATTCACAGGCTTCTAGAGGTGGTGCTTTAATTAGGGTAGGAGCAGATAGAACAATTGCACCTCATGCACATTTGGTAGAGTTTGGTACGGATGAAAGATATCTAGACAAACCCAGTGTGATTACCCTAGCAAGAGGTGATGTTTTCACTATCACCCAAACTGGTAAGATGCCAGCGAATAAATTTTTTGATAGAGGTTTTCAGAATAGTAAAGGAGAAGCAATTCAAGTTTTTACTGATGAACTGAAAGCTGAAATAAACAAAGTTTGAAATGAAGGTTGAAGAAATAGTCTATCAGTTGCTTTCTACCAATCCAGATATTACCAATGAAGTTTTAAATCAAATTTATCCTTTAAGAATAGCTCAAGGTAAGCAGTTGCCTTTTATAGCTTACACGGTTAAAAGTGTAGAACCTAATGGAGGGAAAAAGGAGAAATCAGAGTTTGATTCTTACTTTATAGATGTAGATGTCTTTAGTGACAAGTATTCACAAGTTAACAGTCTAGCTGATCTAGTTAGGGATGCATTTGAAGCAGTTACCTATGAAGGTGAAGATGCTTTGTGTGAATTCGATTTTTTAAGCTTTAGAGAAGATTATAAGAACGATGCTCAACTATTCAATAGGACAGTTGGGATTATTGGTCTTTATAAAAAGTAACCCAAATATATTTTTTAATAATTTTTTTTTAATACAAATGAGTCAATCAATAGGAAACTTCGTTGCGCTATATGTTGATAACGGAAGTACATTTGATGCATTTGGTGGTGAAGTAAGTTCAAGCTTCACTATTTCCAAGGATGCAATAGAGATTACAACAAAAGATAGTGTTGATGCAGCAGACAACTTCTGTAAGGAATTTGATGGTGCAGGAGAATATACCTACACATTCAGTGTAGAAGGGATTCAACGTGCAGACAGTGCAGTTGATGAAAAAGTAGCAGATTTAATAGCAGGTACTAAGATAGACTTCAGATTTGGCTATAATTCAGCCACTCAGAAGGTTTATGAGGGTTCAGGTTATATTCTTAGTGTGAGTATAGATTCTTCTAAAAATGAGGCAGTTACCTATTCTTGTGAGATTCAGGGTACAGGTGGTTTAACCGTAACAACGGTAAGTGCTTAAGATATTCGTGGTTTGTTAGAAA
>NZ_JAPPSQ010000060.1 GCF_026652115.1 Algoriphagus sp. PAP.12
TACCTACCTCTCTGAGGCCGGACTTACTATGCTCTCCCAATACTAAAAATGACTAATCAGCCCTGTTTATTAGATTTTCTCTTTCAGAAAAAAAAAGCCCGAACCGCTAACATCGGCTATAGCAAATGCGGGTTGACTGCCTTAAAATGAAGATATCACAACTAAACAAAATTACCGTAGGCGGACAAGAAAGCGTTTTCAAAATCCCGCACTTGCCATAGCCAGGGCCGTTGGACAAAATAATATGAAGATTCCCTACCTTATATCGTTATATTTTTCATTTATTATTATTTCAAGTTTTTATGATTTTAATGATAATGCTTCAAATGCTCATCATAGGGAAATCGTTGAAGTTATAAAAGCTATAATTAAGGAGAGCCAAATTCAACAAAACTTTCCTGATTTTAAAATATACTCAAAGTTACCCAAATACATTTCAAGAAGAGAATTGGAAGAATTTGTACCTGGACCTCCGCCAGGTTCCCCTTACATTTTTCCTGATATTGAGCAAATTATAAAATTGAATTTGCCGAATTATACTATTTCAAGTAATGATTTTCAGTTTTTTAAAGAGCAAGACGAATCTAGCTTGGAAATATGGCTTAACGATTTAGATTTTCCAGAATATTCATTAGCTAAGAAGGAAAACCTTATTCCTGAGGAATATATATATTTTAGTATTCCAGTTTTTAATTTTGATAAGATTGTTGCCTATGTACGTGTTGGGTTTTTCTGCGGCGGAGAGTGTGGTTGGGGTGGTGAAATGATTCTAAAAAAGGGAAAAGCTGAAAAATGGAGAATCGTTAAAAATAAGAATTTTTGGGTTAGTTAAATATGTTACTTTGTCCAACATTGCATATGAAATCATAACATCCTGTGGGATGCTACGATTTACATACTAACCGTTAGGCACAAGGCGGAAAAAACGAATACGCAAAAAGTATACAACATTTGGCAGTTTGAATACATCTACACTTTTTAGTTGCTATAGTTTTGTTCAAGAATTAATTGTAAAAATTTAAAAGAATTAAAATGAGCAAAACAATATTAATCACGGGAGCATCATCAGGAATTGGAAAAGCAACAGCCAAAAAGTTTCAGGCAAAGGGTTGGAATGTTATTGCTACAATGCGTAATCCGGAAAAAGAAACTGAACTATCATCATTAGAAAATGTATTCATAACCAAACTAGATGTTCAAGACTTAACAAGTATTGCAAGTGCAATTGAAGAAGGAATTGATAAGTTTGGAAAAATAGATGTCCTATTAAATAATGCAGGATACGCCATATTGGGCACTTTTGAATCTGCATCAAGAGAAAGTATAACGAGACAGTTTGACGTAA
>NZ_JAPPSQ010000061.1 GCF_026652115.1 Algoriphagus sp. PAP.12
AAAACAAAAGAACCACTGACTGTCATCAGGCCATTACTGTTGATATTGAGGTTTTGCTCAATTGCC
This sequence comes from Algoriphagus sp. PAP.12, assembly GCF_026652115.1. Taxonomy (GTDB): domain Bacteria; phylum Bacteroidota; class Bacteroidia; order Cytophagales; family Cyclobacteriaceae; genus Algoriphagus. The sequence goes on from NZ_JAPPSQ010000061.1 coordinate 67, forward strand.
AATGAACCACAGAATAAAAAGTCTCCACCCACATTGACATTTTTTAATACTGCTGATCCTGAGTAGGCCTGAGTTTCATTTCCATTGATATTTAGGTTTTGATTTCCTGAATATCCGGGTAGACCACTACAATCAATGGTGGCATCTGTAGGGTTCGCCTCTTGGGTATTGATTTTTAGAATTTGAAGCCCGTCAGCTCCTGTTGCAACAAATACAAAATGATCCTCATTTCTGACAAAATTGGATGATCCGTCTAAATCTAAAACACCAAATTCTTTTATTGCTGATTTGTCGCTTACATCTGAAATACTGATTCCTGCCGCACCATTGGCCATGAATAACAATTCTTGATCTACTGAAACAGCATTGGTAACAATCTCGCTTTGATCCACATCAGATGGAAGAAAAGGAATGGAAAGTGTTTCTACCGCTGCGCCATCATTGATTTGATAGATACCAGCTCCATTTTTACCTTCTGATACAAACAAATAATCATTCTGAATGTCTATTGTTCTTTTGGCTCCAGTGGATTCCAAGGCAACCGGAATCGTGTAAAGCGGAGAAAGTGTGTTGGGGTCCAGAACCAGAACACCTTCAGTTCCACTTAAAACAGCCAGTTTGTCTGAACCAAAAGCTGCAGCTCTCAAATCTGTAATTTCTGAAGAAGTTATCAACTCTGCACTTTCATTAAATAATCCCACAATGCCTGGGTTGCCGCTTGTGATCACTGTATGGGAATTAGTATGGGCTACATCAGTTGCTACATAGCCTGAGAAGGAGGAGAATTTGAAATCAGAGGTGAATTGTCCACCTCCTACTGAAACAGTGATCAGATTGGCAGGTGAACTGACAGGGAAATCTGCATCGACATTCACAGCTGATGCCAAATAGAGCTTGCCATCCTTAAAAGCTATGGAGCTGACATCTACATTTTGGATGATAGCTTGGGCGGTGATTTTTGGATTATATGCATCAGTAATATCAAAGATTTCCACTCCACCTAGGTAAGTTTCACCTTCAGTGTTATAGGATACGTAGGCATAGTCACCATCAATATCCACATGTGTGGCTTTCAGGATGCTGCCATTAAACTGTGGTGCATCTACTTTTGAAATCAAGATCAAAGGAATTTCTGAAGCAGGAATTTCATC
>NZ_JAPPSQ010000062.1 GCF_026652115.1 Algoriphagus sp. PAP.12
AGGCCAAGTAAGAGAGTAAAATTTTTTCTACATGCTCGAAGCAATAACCGTTTGTTCTTGGCCTTTGAGTTCAGTTTTTATTCCGGGACTTGTAAATCACCAATAAAAGCTCGAACTTTTATTTCAACTTAATTGGGACGGAAATCCACTTGGACTCCGAGCCCGCGCAGGCGCTCTAAGGATTTCTTAATCTGCGCCTGCTTTCTTTTTTCCTGATAGGCTGTATCGTCAGGTTCAAGGTAGGATTCTTTATTTTTGAGAATAAAATACAGTGCAGTCAAGATTTTATGTGCCACAGCAATCAGCGCTTTTTTGGTTCCTCTGCGGGCAGCGATTGCTCCATGTTTACGGTTCAAATAGGTGTCCTTGGTGTGAGATGCGGCCCAAGCAGCTTCGACCAGTGCAGTTTTCAAGTATTTGTTCCCATGTGTGATGCGGGTTGACTTTTTCTTGCCTGCACTTTCGTTGTTGCCCGGAGAGACCCCTGCCCAGGATGCCAGATGTTTGTGGTCCGGAAAAACTCCCATGTCATTACCTGTCTCGGCCAGAATGTTCATAGCCGTTTCTTTTCCCACTCCGGGTATGGTCTGGAGTAAATCGAGCTCCTGTTGAAGCTCGACTGCATAACTTTCAATTCTAAGCTCGATGTCCCTGATCTGAGAGTTGATCGAATCAATGGAATCACGCAGAGTAGACAGCATGAACCGATGGTGATCAGTGAGTCTTCCATGAAGAGAAAGTTTAAGATCTGTCATCTTTTTCCGCAAGGAACCTTTGGCAAGGTTGGCCAGATATTCGGGGTCATTCTGTTTTTGGATCAAAGCATCGAGAATCAAGGTTCCGGAGATCCCAAAGACATCTGAGACTACTGAGGCCAATTTGATGTTGGCATCTTCCAGGATTTTATGCACCCTGTTGCGTTGGGCCACCCGCTGTGCGATCAGTTTGCGTTTATATCTGCATAGATCACGGAGCTCCCGAATCCACTCGGCAGGAACAAAACTCCCCTTCAGCAGACCACTTAGAAGCAACTTGGCGATCCATTCACTGTCTTTTTTATCTGTCTTGTGACCGGGAACATTCTTGATATGCCGGGCATTT
>NZ_JAPPSQ010000063.1 GCF_026652115.1 Algoriphagus sp. PAP.12
CTAAATCCCATACTACTCCGGCACCGCCTTCAAAATCTTATCCCTCATGGATAATTTGGTTTCTCTACCGATCTCATATTTGAGTTTATCGAACATGGGGGTTGGGATTCTAGGGGAGTAGATTTTAACGTCCTCAGAATCGAATTCCTTACTGGAAGCTTTTTCTTTTTGCTGGGATTCAGGTTCGGAATTGATCAACATGCCTATTCCTCTTTTTGAAGTTCCTAGATTTTTATTTTAAAAGTTCGCTTGATGAGATCGACGAGATCCTTAATTTAGTTTCCACAACATCCCATACCCCTGTGGACAAATGCGATATAAACGCTATAGGCAAATAAGACTGGGGTTTAGCGAGGTGTTAGCGGTCAGGCAAAAGACGACACCGATGATAAGAACCTTGATAGTAATGGGAATAATATCGACAATTTTAAACTTGTTCGGTTGTTCGGGACGGACAAAGAACAATGACAGTACAAAACCAAATGAAATGGACGACCAGATTGCTCAATCAATTGAAGCGTTTAAAAACAGACCAATTCACGATGAATTGACGAATGAAATTATTGACTCTACTTCTGATGATGAGTTATTGCAAGTTGTTTTTGATAACCTCACGACAAAACTTCCAGACAACTACGAAAAGGAATATCAAATCGTAATGACTTGGAATAAGTCAAGACAAGCAATTTATTTGATTTGGCTCTTGGAAGCAGAAGTAAATAACGGTGGCTACAATCAATTCTACATCAACTCAAGTGGACAGTTTTACAATGAACTACCAGCAGCATTAAAACTTGTCGGTGCGAACAAATTTGCCAACCTGACTGAACGAGCGAATAAGATTTATGAAAAAGAAAATCAAGAAATTACTAAACATCAAGACGGAACAATTGAAGGATTTAGCAAATCATATGAAGACAATCCATTAAATGACATGGACGATGAATTTTATGAGCTTTATCAAACTGAGAACTTGCAACAAATTCAGGTAAATTACATTCGACAGAATACAAATGACTTTACCGAC
>NZ_JAPPSQ010000064.1 GCF_026652115.1 Algoriphagus sp. PAP.12
AAGAATGGAGATATTGAAGGGGCTGTTGTTACCGGTGCTTTGACTAGAATGACTGGAGAAGATGTAGGAATGTATGCAATCCAGCAGGGAACTATTGATGCTGGAGGTAACTATACGATCAACTTCACTTCGGCTGACTTTGAGATCACCCCAGCTACTCTGGATATCACGGCAGATGCAGGTCAAAACAAAGTGTATGGAGATCCGGATCCTGTATTCAGCTATCAAGTTGCAGGATTAAAGAATGGAGATATTCAAGGGGCTGTTGTTACAGGAGCATTGACTAGAATGGCTGGAGAAGATGTGGGGACCTACGCGATCCAGCCGGGAACCATAGCTGCAGGGCCGAACTATACGATCAACTTCACGAGTGCAGACTTTGAGATCACTCCTGCCACCCTGACTGTCACTGCAGATGCAGGTCAGACGAAGATTTATGGCGATGCTGATCCGGCCTTCACCTACCAGTATACCGGCTTGAAAAACGGGGATGCCAACACGGTGCTTACCGGAGCCTTAGCCAGAGCTGTAGGGGAAGATGTGGGAACCTACGCGATCAATCAGGGCAGCTTAAGTGCAGGTCCAAACTATACGATCAACTTCACGGGAGCTGACTTTGCGATTACTCCGAGAACCTTGAACATCACAGCCAATGCGAATCAGGCGAAAGTGTATGGTTCTGCAGATCCGGTGTTTGCCTATACGGCATCCAACTTCGGAAACGGAGATAATACTTCCATTCTGACCGGAGCCCTCAGCAGGGCGGCCGGTGAAGATGTGGGTATGTACGCAATCACAATAGGAACTCTGGATGCAGGAATGAACTATGTGATCAACTTTACGAGCGCTGATTTTGAGATTGCAGAGAAAGTACTGAATGTGACTGCTGATGCAGGTCAGGGCAAAGTCTTCGGCACAGCTGATCCAACACTCACGTATCAGGTGACAGGCTTTGAAAACGGAGATGATGAAACGATTCTGACAGGAGCCTTGGCTAGAGCAGC
>NZ_JAPPSQ010000065.1 GCF_026652115.1 Algoriphagus sp. PAP.12
TGACCCGTCCTAAAATAGGTTGACAGGATTAAATTAGTAAAACTTGAGACCGAGGTTGATTTTCTTCCTCGGTTTTTTGATGTACTTGATCTGGAGTTTTCATCCCTAGGCTCAAGTGTGGTCTTTCCTGATTATAAATTTTTATAGACTGTTCAATATATTTTTTGAGTTCACTTCCTGTATTACAGGTTTCTAATAAGAATTCCTGCTTAAGGATCCCATTGATTCTTTCGGCCAGGGCATTCTGATAACAATCGTATCCATCGGTCATGGAGGTTTGTATTTGACCTGATCTGAGTGTTTTTTGGTATAAGGATGAACAGTATTGGAGTCCTCTGTCGGAATGATGGATGAGTGGCCAGTCGGTTTTTCTGGTTTTAATAGCCATCTCCAGTGCCTTTACTACATGCTCAGCTCCCATATCATCACTGAGTTCATAGCCCATGATTTTTCTACTGAACGCATCTGTCACCAAACTAAGATAATGAGTCTTCTCCTTGCTCTTGATATAGGTTATATCACTTACAAAGACTTCTTCTATCCGGTTTGGCTTGAGCTCTTTCAACAGGTTGGGATGTTTCTTCAGCCAATGTTTGGAATAAGTGGTTTTGGTATAGCTTTTCAAGGGTTTGATCAGCATCTTTTCTTCTCTTAAATAGCTGAAAAGTGCATCTCGGCCCAGTTTGATCCCCATTTCCTTGAATTTATCTCCCAGTAGATGATGTAGTTTCCTGGTTCCCACCCTAGACATCCTCATCCGTTTTTCTTGGATCAGCGGTTTGATTCTGGACAATTCCTCTTTTCGGTAAATGGCTCTCTGCCTTCCCTGATATAAAGCTTGGCGACTGATCCCAAACACCCTACAAGTCCTAGAAATACTTATTTGTTTTTCTTGCTTGAGGCGCCAGACGGTTTGGGAGAAAACTTTTTTCTGATCGCTGTTCCGTATTGCTGATCGGAGATGTCGATCATCTTATTGAGAACCAA
>NZ_JAPPSQ010000066.1 GCF_026652115.1 Algoriphagus sp. PAP.12
TTCAAAGTCAGCTCCGATAAAGTTGATCGTGTAGTTGTCTCCGGCGCTTAAGGTGCCTTGCGTGATCGCATACATACCTACCTCTTCACCTGCTGCTCTGCTTAGGGATCCAGCGAAGACTTCCATGCCCTCTCCATCCGCCAGTCCTTCGGCAGTATAGGTCAGGGTTGGGTCGGCTTCTCCGGCTATCTTGCTCTGTCCAGCATCAGCAGTCACCGTGATCTCCTTGGCAGTGATCGTCAGATCCGCTGTCAATTCCAAGGTCGTATAATTCGATCCTGTGATCGTCGCTGTCACTTCCTGGCTTCCCACATCTGTTCTGCCATTGTTTGTATAAGCTACCGATGTTCCAGATGGAAGCGTTCCTGTGATGGATAGACTCTTCTCGGTGCCATCGTACTCGAATGTTCCGTCTGCAAAGAGGATGGCTCCTATCTCTGCAGGTATGATTGTCAGGTCTGCTGTCAATACCAAGGTATTGAAATTGGAACCTGTGATCGTCGCTGTCACTTCCTGGCTTCCCACATCTGTTCTGCCATTGTTCGTATAAGCTACTGCCGTTCCTGCCGGTAGCGTTCCTGTGATGGCTAGGCTCTTTTCAGTACCGTCAAACACGAATATTCCGTCTGCAAAGGTGATGGCTCCTATCTCTGCAGGTATGATTGTCAGGTCTGCTGTCAATACCAAGGTATTGAAATTGGAACCTGTGATCGTCGCTGTCACTTCCTGGCTTCCCACATCCGTTCTGCCGTTGTTGCTGTAAGCTATCGAAGTACCTACTGGAAGCGTTCCTGTGATGGCTAGGCTCTTTTCAGTACCGTCAAACACGAATATTCCGTCTGCAAAGGTGATTCCCGTGATTGTGGCTTTGGTGATCGTGAAGTTGGCTCCGGTATAATTGATCGCATAGTTCATACCCGCATCCAGGCTTCCCAAGTTGATCGCGTAGCTTCCCACATTTTCACCT
>NZ_JAPPSQ010000067.1 GCF_026652115.1 Algoriphagus sp. PAP.12
TATGCCGGCAACAAGAGATGCATTTAGGGATATTTTCTATAGGAGTTCCTCGGGATTAATTGAAAAGGGTGATCATATCCGATTACAGGATATTCGGCTTTCCTACAACTTTGCAGGGACAGGTAGCGCTTTTTCCAATTTTAAGAATGCTCAGGTATTTGTATATGCCAATAATCTGGGGATGATATGGAAAGCAACAGATACGGATTGGGATCCTGATTATGGATTTGCAAAGCCTCTCAAAAGTATAGCGGCAGGGCTGAAAATTGATTTCTAAAAATGACATCAAACAACTCTGAGAACTCATTCTAAAGTTTGAAATGAGGTTCATTCTGTAGCATAAATTCTAAAAAGAAATAAGGGGAATGGTCAATAGTTGACAGACAAAAGTCTAATGCTTTCTTCATAAGGTGAGGGGTGGTTGCCTCCAAATAGTAAGACCAGCCCGGGGATTCTCCGGGCCCCTTTTTTCAATTATCATATAAAAAAAATATAAAATGAAACATTTTAAAAAATTTCATATCTGCGTATTGGCAGCTCTTTTATGGGCTTGCGATGGCTTTTTGGATCCCAAACCAGATCAGGGACTCCTGGTCCCCAAGACACTGGATGACGTCCAGCTTTTGTTGGACAATAATGTGGTATTTAATAGACAGGCTTTGTTGCCAACTATTTCCTCAGATGAATTTTGGACCACCTCTGATGCTTATCAGAATATGACTATCCCCGAACAGGGCTCCTATTTATGGAAGGAGGATATCTTTCAGGGTTCTTCCACTTGGGATTGGGATTATGCTTATAGGCAGGTCTTTTATGCCAATATT
>NZ_JAPPSQ010000068.1 GCF_026652115.1 Algoriphagus sp. PAP.12
CATGCCGGCAGCAAGAGATGCATTTCGGGATATTTTCTATAGGAGTTCCTCAGGATTAATTGAAAAAGGTGATCATATCCGATTACAGGATATTCGGCTTTCCTACAACTTTGCTGGGGCAAATAGATCTTTTTCCAATTTTAGGAATGCTCAAGTATTTGTGTATGCCAATAATCTGGGGATGATATGGAAAGCAACAGATACGGATTGGGATCCTGATTATGGATTTGCAAAGCCTCTCAAAAGTATAGCTGCAGGACTGAAAATTGATTTCTAGAAATGACATCAACCAACTCTGAGAACTCATTCTAAAGTTTGAAATGAGGTTCATTCTGTAGCATAAATTCTAAAAAGAAATAAGGGGAATGGTCAATAGTTGACAGACAAAAGTCTAATGCTTTCTTCATAAGGGGAGGGGTGGTTGCCTCCAAATAGTAAGACCAGCCCGGGGATTCTCCGGGCCCCTTTTTTCAATTATCATTTAAAAAAATATAAAATGAAACATTTTAAAAAATTTCATATCTGCGTATTGGCAGCTCTTTTATGGGCTTGCGATGGCTTTTTGGATCCCAAACCGGATCAGGGACTTCTGGTCCCAAAGACACTGGATGACGTCCAGCTATTGTTGGACAATAATGTGGTATTTAATAGACAGGCTTTGTTGCCAACTATTTCCTCAGATGAATTTTGGACCACCTCTGATGCATATCAGAATATGACTATCCCTGAACAGGGCTCCTATTTATGGAAGGAGGATATCTTTCAGGGTTCTTCCACTTGGGATTGGGATTATGCTTATAGGCAGGTCTTTTATGCCAATATC
>NZ_JAPPSQ010000069.1 GCF_026652115.1 Algoriphagus sp. PAP.12
CACAAACAAGAAAAGGCTGCCCAGGTGGTGTCGATGGTTGAGAAAGTGCGAATGAGGCAGCCCAGAATCGGTACACGCAAGTTATACCATATGCTACAGGCCGAGCTTCGAGAGCTTGGAATTGGCAGAGACAGGCTTTTTAAGATCATGAAATCCAATCATTTACAAATTGTTCCCAAAAGGCAGTATCACATCACGACCAATTCGCATCATCGTTTCAGAAAACACAAAAATCTGATTGAAGGAATGGCAATTGAAAGACCGGAACAGGTCTGGGTCTCGGATATAACCTATATTGGAAACAGGCAAAACCCGCTGTATTTAGCTCTGGTCACGGATGCCTATTCTAAGAAAATCATGGGGTTCGATGTTTCTAAAAGCCTCCATGCATCAGGAGCGATAAATGCGCTGAAAAAAGCTATCAAACACCGCCGATATCCCGAAACCAAACTGATCCATCATTCTGACAGAGGCTTACAATATTGTTGTGATGACTACCAGAAATTACTTGCCAAATCCCGAATCAGATGCAGCATGACCGAAAGCTACGACCCATACCAGAACGCTATAGCAGAAAGAGTAAATGGAATCCTTAAACAAGAATTTATTCAGGGAATATTGATCAATGACCAGTCATTGATGCAAAAACTGATCAATCAATCCATTGCTATTTATAACCATGAAAGACCCCACTGGAGCTGTTGGATGAATACTCCAGAGACAATGCACAAA
>NZ_JAPPSQ010000007.1 GCF_026652115.1 Algoriphagus sp. PAP.12
TATGTAAAAAGAAGAAAGGAAATAAAGTGATTCTATCGAAATTGAAAAAAGATAAACCAACTAGAAGCAAGAATAGAGTTAATCTTATTTTAAAATGCCCATCCTACGAAATAGTTAGAATTAAAGAAGATGATAATATTCCAAATGAGATTTCATCTAGAATAAGAATTTATGATCTGATTGATCATACTAGCATGGATAATCTAAGGCAAGCCGTTCATTATCTTGAAACAGAAAAGGAGGATGAAGTCACATTGGTTGTTAAGGTGAAAACAAAAAAATTAAGATGTAACTACTTGAAATTTATTATTGAAAACAGAATGAGTTCTGATTATTACAATAGTTGTTTTGATGTTACTTGTGAATGGATTGTTGCCTGATATAAACTATTAAAGATTAACTTGACACTTTAATCCCGGGGAATTCCTCGGGATTTTTTAAATAAGGATAGTGTCTAATAAATCTTTATTACTTTTTACTTTTTAGTAAGAAACACATGATTTGGAAAAATAGTAAAAAGAATTAGTAACTTGTCTTACTCATAACGAACCAAAATAATTCAAAGGAAATGAGACTTTAAAGGTGACCTGATAATAATTTATCATTGTAACTATTTGATTGCGAGGTATTAATGTGTTTAGGTTCAAATCCTATCACCCCGACAAAGACAGTCCAAATGGGCTGTCTTTTTTGATTTAAAAAAGAGAAGGTTTTTCTTTTTTTCAAAACCTTAAATCGGCTTTTACCCCTAATGCCGTTTCTATCTCCTTTGTTAATTCCTCCAATACCTGAATCCTTTCCAAATTCCCTGACGGAAAAGAGAATAGTCCGTTTTCATTTTTGACAGCCAAGTACATTTGCTTATTCTGAAAAGAAAGAAAAATAGGACGGTCAAACTTTTCTTTCAAATCAAGAATTCTCTCCATTATTGAGGTGGACAAAACATATCGAGCCTCAACTTGATCTGTGCCATAAACAATAAAATTTTCAGTGAATCGGGGATCCTCCAAAAAGACCTCCTGCTCCTCTTTAAACCTAAAGCTGGACCATCTATCCAATTTGATTCCTTGATTTCTGGAGAAAACTACCGTATGGCCTTCAAGCTTTTTTCTGAATTTTAGCCAACAAAACATCCCTCGAAATGAATAGGGGAGATTATCCTGAAGATTATTTGAAATTAGATTTTTGAACACATATTGATAAATGACTACTATGAGATTTAAGATTGGAACCTGCCCCAAGGCTCCAATAGCTTTATTGGATAGGTTGTTTTCTATAATTCCAATGTCAGCAAGATTGAATTCCACTTCCCTCGATCTGCTTCGCATTTGACCGAAACTATAAACAGGAACATCATTTTTAAGCCAGGCAAATAGCTTGCTGCTTTGTATCTCTTTTATCGGGGCATTGGCTCCCTGGGTAAATTCTAAATCAGGAAATAGCTTTTGAACCATGTTTGCCATGGTTTTCAATTCTTGGGTTTTGAATTTCTGAAAGGCTCGAATGAAAAAGGAAGTGGAGAAATAGATCAATATCATCAACCCTGCAAATGGCAAGATCTGAGCATATGGATTATTTGCCGAAGGCTGAATCGAAGCTACAAAGTCTCCGAAAGGCTCACCTAAATCTGATATATAAGGAGAAACCAGAATGGAGATCATCCACAAAATATAAATACCCGTAATCCCCCAAGTGATTTTTTGATATAGATGCGTCTTTTTTCTCTTTGACTGAATATCCTTTAATGAGTCTTGGACCTCCGTAAATGTTTCCTGAAGTAAATGCTGATCCATTTATGAAGGCCAGTTAATGGTGTTCCAAGGGCTGGATTGATCATTCAATACTTGTTTGTAGATGTGGCAAACCTCCTGATAATAGTTGTTATAATCCCTTTTCATATCCAAGGCAAAACCCATTACAAAGCTTTTTCCAAAATCCTCCCAGGAACTGAAGTTTTCTATGGCCAAGCCTTTTGCAAAATCAATGACTTTCCAAGCCTCTTCCTCTGAAATAACATTACCAGTGAAAGCAATTCTTGCTTGGCCGACCAACATCGCAGCATCATATCCTGCCAATCCCAATTCCATGTCGGAATCAAAGGTGATAATCCCTTTTTCCTTCAAATCATTTAATATTTCACCTGAGCTTAATAAATCAAGATATTTTTGAGCCCGCTCGTTATTTCCAAACTTTTGATCCATCAATTCTTCCCATTTCTCTTTGGGTTCAGATTGGATCATTTGGGTGATAAAGTCAAAATACCAGCGTCTTCCGTCTTTCATGAAATACTCAGTCAAGTTCCAGTAACCAGCTGGGGTTTCTATGCTCCAACCTTCCAAATAGGGTTGAATAGTTTTGGCATCTTTAAAGATCAAAGTGTTGGTATAGGCTCCCCACCATTCTGATATCGGGGTATAAAGTGCGAGAGAAAAGAGCTTTTCCAGATCAATATTACTATCAGAGGAATTTTTGAATTTGGCTTTCTCAAAATCAGGTTTATCGTATTCTTCTTTGCCGATTTTAAAATATTTGTAAGCGTAGGAGGCGATTGCCAAAGCAAGGATGACATACCCGTACCAAGGTAGATTTTCGAACATTTGCATGGTTTATGAATTTAAAAGTTGATCGAGGTTTACTTCTTTTTGATCGGATTTTGGGATCTCCAAAAACAGTGATTTTTCATCTTTGCGGAGCCCTGCGATTAGGTTGGAAGGAAACATCTGGATTTGATTATTGTATTGTATCACTGCGGCATTGTATGCTCTTCGAGCTGCCGAGATTTGATCTTCCATCTCACTTACCTCATATTGAAGATGATGGAATTGCTTGTCTGCTTTGAGATCGGGATAGTTTTCTATATTGATATTCAGTCCGCCTAGCATCTTTGTCAGCTGATTGGAAGCTTTAATTTTTTCTTTTTGGTCAGTAGCTCCTTCTATTTGGGACCTGAGTTCAGTGATTTTTAGAAGAATTTCCTTCTCATGCGCCATGTATTTTTTGACCATAGCAGCCAAGTTTGGTACTAGGTCGAATCGCTTTTTCAAATAAATCTCAATACTCCCATAGGCTTGGGATACTTGATTCTTTTTGAAAATGATTTTGTTATTGATAATGACAGCAATAATTACAATCAAGGCCGTTATTGCTAAAAAGACCATTAGACTTGTGTTCATATCTTAAATAATTTAATTGTCATATGTGTAGATTTTGAAATAGCCATTTGAAAGGTTCATTCAATGATTTTATGGTTTGTAATTGAGATAATTCAAATTTTATGACTTGATTTTGGAGTACTTTCTCTTCATTTTCCTCATCACTACCGGAGGAATTTATTGTCATCTTTCTATTCTGAAAATCAATAGTATAGCTAGTTTCATTACCGGAAACCCTCTGCATATCCACTTTTTCGAATCCTGTCAATTCAAATGCTTTGTTTTGATATTTAAATCGGTATTCATAGGATGACCAGGAAGTACATTCCCTGCATTCCCATATATAAAAATTAATTAGAAGCTCACCATTTGGGCTTATCTCAATGCCTTTAAATGGTTCATCCATCACAGGAGTATATCTATTGATGATAAAGGTGTTGGATTGCAATATTTTTTTGAATTTCCCTTTTCGTTTTCCAAAGTAAATCCCTAATAATCTGTGATTTATATTTACTGTATCACTTTGATACCCATCATTGTACTCTATAGTTTCTTTTATAGGGCTTTGAATAGCAAAGACTACATCTTCGAGTCCATCCCCATTAAGATCTCCTCTGACTTCAGATAATAATTGCCAGCCCGATGGAATCAATTCTTCTATACAACTTCCACTTCCAGACAATTCAGGATATCTGGATTTGCTTTGTGCAATTAGCCCATGGGCGAGGAAAAACAGCCATAAAAAGTGAGTTTTAATATTAGTCATGGGCTATTTGTCTTTAAAAGCAATTGATTCCCTTGATATAGATATATGGCATTGTTGATAAGGGAGCTGTTTTCTTCACCGGGTTTCAATGTCAATTGGTTTGATTTAATAGAGAAAACTAGACTGTTCCCTATCTCTTGAATATCTACTATATCGATTAGGAATTTCTCTTCCTCTGTATCTTCGATATCTAGGGTTCCTATGTGTTTTAGAATGCCTTTTTCAAGAAAAAAGACCTCTCCACCAAAAGGGTATTCAAAAGCTTTTTGGCATATAATAATGATTCTATTGGAAGCGTCAGTTTTATAAAAATGGGGCTCAAAAAGATAGAAGTCGCCATAGCCTTGTGACTGAAAAATTATGTTGTTTAAAGAATCTAGGGCTACCAATCGATCACCCCAATTGTATTTTGATTCATCTGATGGATTATAATGCTTCCCCTTTTCGGGAATGTAATTGCCAGTTATGATTTTTTGACCATTTAATTCAAAAGCCTGGTCTACATGGAATTTGTCTAGTTGGAAGTTTTCTAGTTTCCGGGGATAAATTTGTGAATAGGATTTGGTTTCAATTTTACCCTCAACTTCGGAATACTTCGTGCCATCAAACTTCAGGATTGAGTTTTTGATGAGATAGGTATTTTCATATTGACAATCCTCTTCCTCATCTGTATTGTTTTTTGTTTCTGTGATTTTTTTATTGACTAAAAGGTCAAAATAGCCCTTGGTTTTATCTGGACTGGAGAATACTATTTTTTCCTCTCCAACAAATTCACCATTGCAATCGCCATCCCATTCTCCTCCGAAATCTTTAATAGAATAATTGGAAAGGATTTTTTCAAGCTTATCACCTGATTTAATGAACAGCGACAATGTTTCATTTGAATAGGGATTTACCCTTGACGATCCTAAATAATCGACACGAATTCCAAAAGCATTTTGATCGGTGGAAAGTGGATATTGGGTCGAGTCAATGCTTATTTCGAGCAATTCAATTGCATCAGAGACCCATTGATTGCTATGATTACTTTCAAAAAACTTGTGCGTTATTTTTCCGATTTGGTTGTCGAAAATTACAATATGGCTGTTGAGTTCAAAATATTGTTCCCCTTCATCGACTATTTCAGGGATGAGTAGTATTGTCTCATTCGGATTTTCGGGGTAAACCATTGTCGTGATCATATTGGATTTTGTGTTCACCCAATCCAATTTTAGTTCAGTCAAAACATCATCAATCAGCTCAAAATCTTTAAAGAATTCATTTAGGCTTGCTGCCGCTACTTTTTCAATGGTGCCATCCCATCGGATTTCGAACTCTATTTGTTCGACTTCTTTGGTATTGCCCCAATAAATTCGGTTGACCGTAAGCATGCTTTCACTGATTCGCGATACTACCTGTGACATGCTTTCGGCAATATCATCATAGGCTACCAATTCATGATCGATAATATTTCCATCAGCATTGTAATTGATGAGAATGCTTTCCATTTCATTTTCACCTTTTAGAAGAGTTACTACCACAGAATGAAAACTTTCCCGAATTGGCAGGGTGTATAGGTCGATTGCCTTGAAATTGGCATCTTCAAAATTGATTTCAGGGTACAGTCGATCTAATTTCAATGCCTTGACATCAATTTGTTTATAGTCCTTTTTATCGGTGAAACTGTCGAAATTGGTTTTCTCCAGTTGGGGTAGTTTTTTCTTTTTTGCAGAATCAAGCATATCAAAAAAGCCATTTTCAACACTTTGGGTCATAGCCTTTTTGGCTCCATCTATTCGCTCAATGGCTCCTGGAGTATTATTTTCCTGACGGTTTTTAGGACCGCAGGAAAAGATTAAAAAAAACAATGCTATAAATAGTGTTTTCATAATGGGTTTGCATCTTTGTCAATAGGCGTTATCATGATCATGATCATGATCAGGATTTAAATCAATTTCATTTTCCACTAAAACCGATATTTTGGAATCGATTAATGAGATATGATCTTGGGTGTATTCAAACAGATCGGTCTGTGTCCAAGCCCAAGATTTTGATTCCCGTAGGTTTACCTTGTCAATTTTAGATTTGACAGTAATCGTTTTTTTGAATTCATCTTTTTCGATTAGAATCTCGTCAAAAGTGCTCTGAATGGTTGCAGTATTGGGAATTGTAGGGCAGCTTTTCAGATTATCAGACGCCACGCTGTCCTTGGAAAACCACTTTCTTAAAAAGTTCAACTGGGTATCCGAACACTGATAATCCAGATTCAATGCGCTTACTATTTGGCAGTAGAGAATCCGGTTTCCATCAGAGTCCTCAGCCCATTCACATTCGTTTCCAATATTATAAGCGACATAGCCCAAAGCAGCCCTTTCCGGTTGGCTGATATTGTAAAGGAAGGATTGATTGATGACGATAGCACTGACTGTTGCCTTGACTGATTCATCATATCTATTCACTCTTGTAAGAAATTGAATAGGGAGCTTTCCAGAAGCTATTTTTTTTGCTTCAAGGACTCGTTTCTCTTGCTTTACAATCTCTTCGTCCCCAGCCATTTGAATGCTGTCCAATTTCCATTGAATGAGGATCAAGTCTCCCTGTCTGAAATTGTAATCTTGATTTTCTGTCCAATCCCAATTGTAGACAAAAGAGAGGTTTTTACCATTTTTTTCTCCGATTAGATACCGATAATCAAAGTCATCCTGGTAGTCAATAAATTTTAGGGTGTCTGTCTGGAATCTGTTAAAAAGCTTGGGGTCAAACTGAGAGATTATGCTATCAGGTTGATTTTGCTCCTGTTGATTTTCTAAAGTGTCCATCTTTTCATTTGCCAAACCCCCTTTAGAATCTTCAATCTCAGGGATGGTTTTCTTATGGCCACTTTGTTGGCAGGAATAGAGAAAAATAAAGGATAGGATAAACAGGTATTTCATTCTTTTTTTTAGATGACATCTATTACTTTTTCCAGAAAATAATGAACAATGGCTACTGATACAGTAATTGCCAATAAAACGACGATCTGAATTGTGATTTTTTGAGGGTTGTTTCTCAATTTCTTTCGGAGATAAAACACATCCAGTAATAAAAAACATGAAGCAATTACAACTCCGATCAAAAAGCCTACATGCAACATTCCGATATCAAAAAACAAATGAAGTAAATACCAATAACCATCCTCTGATACATCATTTGGACCCAATACAATCCTCATATATATCATTCCTAATAACAAGGATAATATGATCCAAAATAGGTAGGTCAATATGTGTTTTATGAGTGTCAAATTACTTGTTTACTTTATTTACTCTTTGGTACATAATACTTCCCTTTCTGCTTCCCCAGGCATCCATTTGATCTGTTCAGAAAATAAGTCGTCGGCCATATTTAATCCTTGTTTTACATCACAGACATAGATAAAAGCGTCTTCTTGATTGCTACTTTGGGTCTTGTAAACAGAATGGGTCAAGATCCAATTTTGGTCATCATAACTTATGTGATGATAGGCCTCTAATATTCCACCATCAGGAAATGCCGTGGTAATTACAAAACCGCCTGGCTCTGATTGTATGTCCACAATTTGGTTGCCTCCATCCTCTGAAAAATTGATGGTTTTAAGCGCAAACTCATATCCTTCTCCCTTTTTTATAAAGAGAAAAAGTTCATCTCCTTGATATCGCGAAGCACTTACTATTTTATCAGGAAACTTGTCGTTGTTTATATCGATATCCCTTATGAAATAGTGTTCCACATTCTCAAAATCAGATATGTTGTAGGCTTTTGATCCTTCAAAATCTATTGGATCTGGATTTTCATTGTCATCGAAAAACCCCGACTCAAAAAGCTCTTCCAATATTTCTTGTTTTGTAGGGCTGAGATAGGAGGCAAAATCGGAATCAAACTTTGGATGTGGTCCGTCGAAAAGGAAAAAAAGAACAGACTTTGCCTTGTTGGAGGATAGATTATTAATTAGCTCATACCTTTTCTCAACTTTGAGGTATTTCAATGTAAAATCTTGAAAATAATTCACCACATCCTCTTGCCAGAACCCATTCTCCGTAATACTTAATATTTTTGATTCAAATTCTCTATACCTCTTTTGAGACAGCAAATCAAAAAAGTAACGTATGTATGTGTAACTTTCTTCGTAAAGCTCGTTGGGTTGACCCCTTTTAATGTTCCATCCGAAATACTCGTGGAATTGTTGAAAATCAGCTGGAAATTGTTCTAAAAATTGAGTTTCGTTTTTGGACTTATAGGCCTCTTTTAGTTTTTCACTATCAAAAGTCTGATTTGAAATAAGCTGGTTGGTCTGAGAAGCTTTCTGTGATGATTCAATTACCCTTTCTTTATTTACATTACCATTCTTACAGCCTATAATCATCAGGGAGAAGGCTATCAATAACCCAGGTCTTATGTTCTTAAGTTTTTCCATAAGCTTAAAAACAAGTGGTTACAGGGTTTCCACAAAGTGATTTTGAATCTACCCAGCCTGTTAAACCCTGATATTCGATTTTTACCCAATCCTGCTTTAAATCGATAATATTTAAATCCGAGTCCATTGGGATTATGCCAATCTGCTTTCCAGTTTTTAGGCTGTCAAAGACCGATGTTTCTCGGTTTGCTCTAATTCCTAAATCGGTTTGATGTACCCATGCAATAACTTGCGGTATAGTAAAAACACCATCCTCTATTGACTTAATTTCTAAAACCCGCAACCAACCATTTTCTCCACTGACTATACTGATTATATAGCCATCTCCTTTTGTATTGAGAACTTGGATTACATCGCCATCAGGCTTGTCTCTTAGTTTGATTCCCTCGGTAGCAGTGCTTCTGTTATATGCCTCCAAAACAGAATATTTGGGATTCTTTAAAATAGAATATTCAAGCTCTCCTTTTTGATTTACTTGGAGGACAATGGATTCATGGCTTAGGGTATCAATATCATCTTGATTGTCTTGAAGGTCCGATCCCCAGGTCACTTTATTAAAAACCAACGAATTGTCTTTACTGGTCTTATAATCTATAGTCAGGCTTTTGCCATTGTCAAAATCCATGGCCTTTCCAATGTAGAAGGAGTCAATTACCTTGAAGTTCTGGTCATGGGAATAAAGGAAATAGTCTGAATTTGAATCTGTATGTTTCAATAGACTTAAAATAGCCTCATTGTCATTTGTCAAGGCTATTCTCTTCGAATCGAAATTTCCATTGAAATCAAATTCGCTTAAAATTTCGGGATAATAGGTAGCTACAGCTTCATTATCCAATAATCCATGGAGCGGTAAAGTGCTGTCTTGGTTTGTCTTTTTTTGTGAATCCGGAGGATTTTTCCCCTCAATATCGATGGAAATAAGATTGGTAAGATTTTCCACTCTATGATGTTCTCCCTCTCTGAAAAAATTGATTTCTCCGCAATACAGCGAACTGTCATGAAGGCATGATTCATAGTAAAACTCGGCCAACCTATAATTGATATACATGCCCAGTTCTTCACTTACAAAGCCACCCAAGTCCTCTTCATGATCTATAAAATAGCCCGTGCCGGCATCACCTAGAAATCCAATGGTCATTCCTCCCAACTCGTAAAAGTAGATGGCGTTTTCTCCCGTATAAGAAAGTTTTTTTCCGATTTTATGTTCGGACTTTAAATGCTCCCTTATTTTTTCTTTAATGGCTTCTTCTACTACTGAATAGTTCTCATCAGGGTATTTTACCAAATACAGATTGGGATATACCTCTGACTGGATAAACCGCATGTCTTTTAAAAAGAAATGGTTGATAAGGATACCTGTAACACCAAGTGCCATTAAGACAAAAAAAACCTGAATTCGATTTTTACTTTTAAAGGTCCACTTCATCAATTTAATGCCCAATAAAAGGAAAAGAATTACAAGCGTAATGAGTATGACCAGAATCAGTATAAACACAAGGTTTGTCTTTTATATTTTTCAAATTGCATTGGAAATTCTATTGATCGATAAAGGTTTTGACAATATGTATTTTGTATAAAAGCCCCTCTTCAAAATCAGAATTCTCATCGATCACCCGGATCAAATACTGCCCTTTTTTCAAAATTTTACTGAATGAATCTGTTTTGACCATATCCAAGTTTAGATATTCTTCCAAAGTGCGGAACGAATCATTTTTTAAAATCGAAAACTGAAAGTTTTGATTTGGATGGTTCGAATCCATGACTATTTCTATTTTACTGTCCTCCTCTAGAGAAATCAGGAAAAATGTAGCATTGGCATAATAACCAAATGGGCTAGATTCAAAAGACTGATTTTCATTAAAATCCACTGCATTAGCAATAAAAATTGGCTCAAAAAAATTAATGATCCTAAATTCACCGCTTTGGTCCTCACCTTGGAAGCTATAAAGCCCACTGGTAAACTTGAAAGGTAAATCAGGTTCTTTTTCCTGAAAATCTCCTTCAAATATTAATTTGGTAGGTAACGGAGTTTGGTACCAATTCTCTATGCCTGCGAAGCTATTGTATTCCACTAGCTCTAAGTAAACTTTCTTTTTGTCAAAATCCTTCGGATAAACACTCTCAATGACTTCATATTCCCCTAGATCCTGATTTAGAATTTTATTATCAATTTCCTCTTGAGAACTGCCTTCGAACATGAAAAATTGGTTTCTAAAGGTTCCGTTTTTTCTAAAAACCAAGTTTTGAATACCCTGACTGCTTTTCAGACCAAAGTGAATGAATTTTCCTTTTTTCACCTTGTAGATAGGATTGAACTCGCTGAATTTATCCGAGCAGCCCACACATTCTGATAGTAGCAATCTTTCTGGACTACCTGCCGATTTTTTCCAATTCTCCAAATTTGAAATTTCCTCATCTTGCAAAAAATCGGAAATGGTATTGGTCCCATTTCCATTTTTGATTTCAGCAAAAGGATAGTTGATTTGATTGAGGCTCTTAAAGACATTTGATTCTTCCACTGTTGGTTTGACAGCATTGCAAGAGCTCGATAAAATCAATGAAATGAGCAATATGTGAGGGGGATTAAGCCTCATGTTGCTTACTGAATTTTGTCATTTTTGCTCCAAAATCGCAGATAAACATATTGTCCAATTCATCGGCTTTTTTAGCTAATTGAGCCAGATTAGTTAGAACTTTATCATTGTGTTGGGAATACAAATCGCTGATATGGACCCGATAAGATAGAAATATCTGATTGTCAGAGATGGAGAGGCGATGTTCTCCTGTATCTGTGCGCATGATATATTCATAAATCTCTGCTAGGTTTTTCCTTGGAAGCTCATTCAATGGAGAAGTTGCAAATAGGTAGTTGTTGTCATAGACAAACATCCTAATCTCAGCACTCCCTAGATGGAATCTCCAATATTCACTTCCAGTCCTAGCCAAAACCGGATCTATTTTCAAATTCAGGATGGCCTTTTCCACTTTCTCACTGAAATCCGAGATAGGACTCTCTTCAAACAAATTTTCTTCGATGTCATTTCCACAGTTGGGGCAATAGGATGCCTTTTCAAAAATCAAGGAATTACAACTGGGGCAGCCGATGGTTAGATCCTCTGAAAGCTGATCGATGATTTCAAGTTCTTCACGGACTCTTTTCATCGGAATCGCAAATCCCATGTTGTCAGCATCAGAAAACTTTGAGGTAACGATTCCAAGTAATTCTCCTTTTTCATTGATGACAGGACCACCGCTATTACCGGGATTGATTGCAGCGTCTGTTTGAATGTAATCATTGCCTCCTATAATTTGTTGAGGGTTAGAAACAGTCCCTTCAGTTACTGTAAAAGGCATTCCGTAAGGGAATCCCATCACCAGCAATTTGTCTCTTGTAGAAACTATGGTGTTATGGTTTGTATTGACGGAATGGATAGGAATAGGGAGATTTTCCGCCTTCAAAAAAGCGATGTCTTTCCCGGGGTTTGCATAAATGACTTTTGCCAGATATCTGTTTTTCTCACCATCTTCAACGCTTACAGATAAACTACCTGAAACGACATGAAAATTGGTGATGATTACTTTGTCTTCGAAGCTGTAAAACCCTGTCCCAGAGCCAAATGCCGTATTTATTTTATAAACTGAATTTTCTAAATTTTGTATGGTGTTCATTTTCAATTAGTCTTAAAGTTTGCCATCATCTGTTGAATTGCAGCCATCGATTCTTGCATTTGAGAACCCATGATTTTGGATAGATCCATACCGAATTCGTCCCCAAATAAGGAGTCCTCCATGATGGATTCCATTCCATTCATTAAAATTGGGGCTGCAAGATTCCAATCCATTTGGCTTGCTTGGGCCATAGCGTCAGTAATGGGTTTGCTGATTGATTCATTGACCAGATTGTAATAGAAAAGGCCATAAAAGCAGGATTGTATCAGGTTGCAGGCATCTTCAAACTGGAGATTTGAAATTTTATCTTTGGCCTCGTAATAGCTATCCTCCCAGTTTTCTCTGATGTTCTCTTTTTTACCGCTGTATTTGTGTGGGACGAAAGTTTCTGCCTGATAGAGATCGGACAAGAATTTTTCTTTGGGATAGTTTTTCAGCTTTTCCAGACTTGATTTTCCATTGAGTAATCTAGTATGAAATTGAATTCTTCGATCCTGAATTCCAACCACGGCTTTCTCTATTAGTGTTCTTAAATAGCCCTGAGGTTCTGCGTAAAACTCCAACTTTTTGAAAGTGATATTGAGTGTATACCAGGCATTGGAAGATTGTCTTTTTTCCATGTAATAGGTGAACCTCTCTATACCTTCTGAGAGAATAGTCTGACTATTGTTGAATGCTTCCTCTTTTAAATTTTCAGGGAACGGCGAGATGATTGGTTCATGAAGATGCTCCGCACCAAACTTTTCGATTAATTCATCATCATAGCTGTCGGCATAAAGGCAAATCTCGCGCAAGACGCTGTAAATTTTATAAGGCTCGCAAAGATGAATGGGACAAGAAAATGTAAAAAACACCATGTCTCCCTCTAACACCAAATTGGCCAGATTGAGTGGATTCATCCGCAACTCCGCCAATCGTCTCATCAGGGGTACTTTCTTGGCATCTTCTATATTTAAAAATGGACATTTGATGATCAGTTCCTGGTCTAATTGGGAAATGAATATCACAACAGATCCGTGTGCTATTTCATAGGTATTTCCCTTTTTCTTGGTCTTCAGATGACTATCGATGTAGTCTAAAAGTGTCGGGACAACCAGTTCATATTTTCCGGAATTGAATAAGGCCATTGATTCATCCCACTTTTCATCCTTTTTTGTGGATGCCTTTTTGGGATTGATGGGAGGGAAGTAGCTTAAATTTCTATGCATGGTTTTTGTTTTTGCTAAAGTTTCAGATGACCTCTAGCTTGATTGAAAAATATTGTTTCCGTTTCCTTAAAGATTGAAGAGAAAACTTAGTTGGTTTAGTGGTCTTTCTTTAATAATCCATGGAAATGAATTCTCCATATAGGTCATAGCTATAGGTGAAGGTCGTTCCTCCATTTTCTGGCTGTAGTAACACTAGGTATTCTATCTTTGATCTTTCACCGTCTTTTGGGATTTTAACAACTGCCATTTGAAGGGAAGGATTTGGAATTTCCTTTTCCGACTCCAATTTTTCTTTGGATTTTTCTACCAACTCTCCCAATTTCCCGAGGTCGATTGGGTCACCTAATCGGAACATAAAGTCAGAGGCTTGCATGCCTACTGGTACTTCCAAAGTGATATCAGAAGTTTGAGTCCAGGTGTCATTGGCATGTGTCCACTGGCCCATTTTTAGAGAGGCTGGATCACTTGTAGCTGT
Source organism: Algoriphagus sp. PAP.12 (assembly GCF_026652115.1). GTDB lineage: Bacteria > Bacteroidota > Bacteroidia > Cytophagales > Cyclobacteriaceae > Algoriphagus. The sequence continues at coordinate 13,682 of NZ_JAPPSQ010000007.1, forward strand.
CACTGCTATGATGTTTCCAATCGATTTATTATGGCTGATGTTTAGATCGGTGTAGTAGGCATTGTCACCAAATTGCTCCTTCAGTGCTTCTTCTATGACAAGAAATCCATCCGCATTTGCTTCCTGATCGTTTGCGCCACCACTACAGGCATTGAGGAATGCCAGCAAGAGAAATAGACAAAGTAGATTAAGGTTTTTCATTTCTTGAATGTTGAAGATTAGTCTTCTTCTTCTTCTTCGGTATCCCTTCCGTACATGTAGAATAAAGCTCCACCTACCCCGATCAATAGGATACGAATTACCCAGCCCATTCCAGTGCCCCACATGTCTACCCAAGCCAATAGTCTTATATTGTAATTGAAGATTGAGAGTACAATGGACATTATGCCCATCGCTGCTAGTATTAACCCTCCTTTTCCCAATTTTAATTTGATGTCTTCCATTTGTATTGTTTTTTATGGTTTTAAAAATTGCTTCAAGGGAAATACGATTCCTTGAATTCCTAACTTCTTATTTCAATATTGGAGGTTTTTAGTTTTGAAAAAATAGCCGGTCTATATCCGTCATGCCCAGCTTTATATTTGTAAAAAATCGCTGAGTTTTCGTTTTCTTAAAAAAATGGAAAATGAAGATGATTTTGGGTATAGTTGGATTTCTAGTGCCTGTTGAACTCTAGGAATGTAGCCAGGAAAGCTTCTTTTTTTCTAAAGGATACGGGTATTTGCTTTCCATTTTTTAAAAAGATGGTGCCTGATTTATCATACTTATCAATGAATTTCAGGTTTACCATGAAAGATTGATGAGGCCTGGTAAAATGAACTTTTTCAAGCTGCTCTTCATAGGTTTTGATGGGTTTGGAAGCAATGTATTTTTTTCCATTTGATAGATGAAAAGTAGTATATCCTTTGTCAGACTCGCAATACAATAATTCAGAAAGATCGATGACCTGGAAGCTGTCACTTAAAGAAAGTACAAGGGTGGAATCATCTTGATACCAAACCTTCTTTGTTCGATTGATCTCTTGTTTTTGTTGGACTGAACTTTTGCTTTGTACTTTGTTCAAAGCGAGTTGAAGCTCTTCCGGATCAACTGGTTTCATCAGGTAGTCTACGGCTCCGATTTTCAGTGCTTTAAGTGCAAATTCCTCATAGGCAGTGATGAAAATGACCTTGAAGTCCAGACTTTCAGTTTGATCCAAAAAATCAAATCCTGTTCCATCCGAAAGGTTGATGTCCAAAAATACCAGTTCGGGTTTACAGGCCTTGGCAACTATTACCGCCTCTTTTACAGATTCACATTCACCAATGATATTGATATCAGAACTCACTGAGTTAAGCAAGTTAATCAGTCCTTTTCTGATATAGGCTTTATCTTCTATGACCAGGGCATTCATGATTCTTGGGTTGGTTTGTATGGGATTGTTAAAGTCACTATTGTTCCTTTTTCATTGTGGTTGGATCTGTCCTCGATCTTCATGTCTCCTTTCATTTTCAAATCTTTGGAGAGAATTTTTAACCGCTCTGAAGTAATGGTGGTAGATAAGGATTTTTTGTTTTTTGATTGGCCTCCTTGTTGAGAGGCTATCCCTACACCATTGTCAGCAATTGTACAGGTAAGATGTTCTTCTTCATATGTAAGAGAAATGTCAATTTTACTATCCCCTGATTGTCCCTCAAAGGCGTGTTCGATTGCATTCTCTACAAATGGCTGAATCAACATGGGGGGGATCAACATGGATTTTGTGTCAATTTGCGGGTCCACATAGATGGAATAGTCAAATTGATTGTCTTCCAGATTATGGAGGGATAAATAGTTTTCTATGGCTGCAATTTCCTTAGAAAGCAAGACTAATTTGTCCCTGGAGTTTTCCAATATGATTCGAAGTAGTTTGGAGAATTTGGAAAGGTAGTTTATTGATTTACTTTCCTCTTTGTTGAGAATCATCCCCTGAAGTACAGACAGAGAATTGAAGATAAAATGTGGGGTCATTTGGGAACGAAGTAACTTTTGCTCCACGATTACATTCTTGGTTTTGGATTTTTCATTTTTAAGCTTTTCTATAAAAATCAAGGTTCCTAAAACAATAGAAATCAATAATACAGCAATGATGGCCCAAAGGTAATTTTGTCTAGTTTTAGCCAAATCTTGGGAGGTGTCCAGTACAGTTTTTGTCAACCTTAGCTCTCTGATGTTTGCCGAATCCAATGCCTGCTTGTATTTGTACTCGTATTCTAATTGGGCGATTTTCTCTACATTCTCCTTATTAAATAGACTATCATTCAGTATTTTAAACTGTTGGTGGTTTTCGAGTGCCCTCTTGTAATCACCTCTTGCTTCGTAAATTTTAGAAAGGATTTCCGAGGTTTCCTTTTGATGGTCTAAAAAACCAAAATTTTTGGATATTTCGTAGGCTTTCTGGGCATTGGACAATGCTTGATTATATTTTTTTTGTCTCGAATAAATTATGGATTTCCCAATATAGGCTCCAGATAAGGTTTCTTTGTTTTCAATGTCTTCGCTGACTTTTTCTGATTCAGAAAAGTAAAAATTTGCATTTTCAAGGTCTTCAAGAATTAGATAGATGCCGCCAATATTATTCAGGATAGGAGGGATTTCACTGATTGCCTCTATTTGTTTACTTATTTCTAAGGCTTTAGAATAACTTTTTAAGGCATTTTCATAATCCTCCAAATCTTCATAAATGGTTCCGATTCCATTTAGGGTATTGGAAATGCCCTGCTTACTATTCATTCGTTCATAGATTCCCAAGGATCTATCAAATGCATCCATAGCCTTCTCAAAGTCTTTCTGAATCTTATAAACCGCACCTATATTTCCAAGATTATGGGCCATGCTGATACTATCCGCTAACTTTTCATTCATGTATAGCGATTCTTTGAATTTCTCATGGGCGAGAGGATAATTGCCCAATTGCATATAGACATTTCCCAAATTATTTAAACTGTAGGAAACCCGTTGTTCGTTTTGATCAGCCTCAGCTATTGCACGCGCTTTATCCAAATAGGTAATGGCTTCATCAAATTCACCTAGGCCTTCATAAACAGTTCCTAAATTCAAAAGGCTTGCAGAAAGATTGTCACTTCCGATTTGTTCTTCTATGGTGATTGCTTTTTTGAAATTCGCAATCGCATTTCTGAGCTCACCTTTGTTTCTAAAGGTGATCCCCATGGCATTGTAGGAGCTAGCTATTCCTTTTTGATACTGTATACCTTCATACAGGTTAAGTGCCATATCATAATATTGAAGGGCTTGGTCAAAATTGGATTGTATTGCCTCGGTGATTCCCCTGATGTAAATTCCTCTGGCCCGTCCTTTGGTGAAATCTAGAGCATCGGCCAACATTTTAGATTCGTCCAAGTAGGCTATGGATTTGGCAATGTCTCTACTGAAATACGAAAATGCCAGGTCATTTAAAAGGGTGACTCGGATGGTATCTTTTTTTGGATGAAGTTCTAATTCTGTTTTTAGACTATCAATTGTCTGAGTTTGTGCGATTGAAACTGTCCAAATCAAAAAGAAAAACAGTAAAGTAAGAACAGTTCTAAAAGTGAATTGCATGTTTTTTCTGAGAATGTTGATTAGGATCCTTCCCAAGTTTGAAAATGGAATTTGGCAAAGGATTTATGCTCGTTATATGTCCTTTTTGGATTAGCTGAAGGTTTATGGATTCTAGTCTTGACCAAAATAATTGTTTCTATCTCTATTTGGTAAGAATGATGGAGTTTTCTGAACGAAACCTGTATTTCAAAAAATATGCGTCTCATTTCAGTCAATATTCGTTCGGCTGAGCAATTTTCCCTAAATGAGATTTTTTAATAGCGGGGAGGTAGAACGAGGAGTCTGTGAAACTTATTTTAATCCCACATTACCTTTTTATTACATGTGACAAGAGGTGTTTGAGGAGGCTTATGGATTATTTTATTTTGGATAAGGCATAATACTTTTCAATCGTGGAGAAACTTGATGAGGTCAATTTGGAGCAGCTGGTGAGTAAGATTTCCCAAGGGGATGAATCGGCTTTTGCCGAGTTATATGAGCTTTTTTCCACCAAGATTTACCATACTTCGAGAAAGATGAATCTTGAGCATGAAGAAGCCGAAGAAATCGTTCAAGAGGTTTTTTTGAAGATTTGGAAATATCGGGAAAGATTGGATCCAGAGCGATCAGTCAATGCTTATATGCTGGCCATCGTCAAATCTTTGGTCATAAAGAAAGTAAGAAAGGAAGCTCGATTTTTTGCTTTCCAAAAATACCAAATACCTATAGAAGAAGAGAAGAGCATAAGTGGTCCTGATGAAGATTTGATTTTTTCTGAATTTCACGGAATCTCTATGGATTTGATTGATCAGTTGCCACCTGCTCAAAAAGAGGTTTTTAAACTGAAACATATAGAAAATCAATCAGTTGAAGAGATTTCCCGAAAATTGAATGTTTCTCGTAGAACAGTTGAAAACCAGATTTTTCGATCCACAAAATCCTTGAAGGAAGGATTGAAAAAATGGGAAATTGTTACAGTAAGTGTTTGGTTTTTAGGTTTTGAATATTTTGTTAAACATCTTGTTAAGTAATTGTTAAGAATTATTATTTGGCGTTAACAATTATTTTCCAAATATTTTTCTTTGGTTAATGAGTATAACCATGGCTCTGGATCTATATAGGGTAGAAACAAGCCCAATATGGACTACAAAAATAAGATCAAGGATTTTTACGAAGGAAAATTGAATCAAGAAGAGGTTCGTGAGTTTTTAAGGTTTCTGGAAAGTGCAGAAGCAGAAAAGGAATTGAACCGTGAGATTATCCAATTATGGGTTTCTGATGTAAAGAATGAGCAAATCCAATGGGATCAGCAAAAGCTTTGGCATAAAATCATTTCAAAACGTAAAGAGGATTCTGAAAAGCAGATAAAGAAGAAGCCATTCCTTCGAAAGCTGGATAGTTCTACTTGGACCAAAGTAGCAGCGGCAGTATTGATCTTTGGTTTGGTCGCTTTCTATTTTTTAGAGAATCGTGTTAATCAAAATGTGCAGGAGTCTCCTTTGGTTGAGCAGCAGTTTATCACCAAATCCAACGCAAAAGGGAAAAAGACCAAAATTGTTTTAGAGGATGGTTCAGAAGTATATCTCAATTCTGAAAGTAGCATCCGATACCCCAATGACTTCAAAGAAAACCGGAATATTTCCCTCGAAGGGGAAGCCTATTTTAGAGTAGCAAAAGACTCTATTCACCCTTTCACGGTCGATGCAAAAGGAGTGCTGACTACAGCTCTAGGGACTTCATTCAATATATCCACTTTTCATTCTGATGAGATGGTAACGGTGACCCTTTTGACTGGAAAAGTGAAACTCAATCAAGAAGGGAAGGATGGTTTCATAGAGTTAAACCCGGGAGAGGAATCTTTTCTGTCATCCTTTATTCCTGTTCTTGAAAAATACCAAGTCTCTGGGGTGGACAAGATTCTCTGGACTAAGGGGATTCTGAAGTTTCAAGACGCCTCTTTGTTCGAAATGAAAGAGATTTTAGAGAGATGGTACGGAGTCGAAATTTTCGTCAAAGGACAACCTAAAGAACTGAGAGCTTCTGGGGTATTTGACCCTCAAGAGTCGCTGGAAAATGTGCTAAAGGTCATGGGGGAAACCCTTGAATTTGAATTTGAGATGGAAGATCAGATGATCACAATCAATTTTTAACTACTGCCTATGTAAAAATAAGAAAGCAAAAAAACAGGAACGTACGGCAATACGCTCCTGTCAAATCAAAACAAATTAAATCCCTGACAAATCAGAATTGCGGTCTGGAGCCAGGGAACCGATGTTTCAATCTATTCAATCCAAAAATATGCAAAAAATATTACCGTTAATAGTTATGTCTATTAAACTATTGGCCAGAGGAATAGCAGTTTTATGCTTGACTGTTACTCCACTTTTCGCAAATACTTCCAAAGCCCAAATCAAAGGGATAGATGAGGTAGTTGTAGAATTGAAAGAAGAACCAAAAACGCTTCTTCAGTTTTTTAAGGCCATCGAGAAAAATTCAGAATTCAAATTCTTCTACACAGAAGAGGCATTGAAGTATTCAGGTGAAATCGAATATCTCCAAGCTGGAAAGACTGTAGAAGAGCATTTGTACAATGTTGCCAAACAAACCAAATTGAGGTTTAAGCAGGTGAACAATACCATTAGTGTCATTGTTCAGGACGATTCCAAAGTGAATTTGATTACCAAGGAAATCGCCGAAATAAGAATTTCTGGTGTGGTAAAAGATGAATTCGGAGAGCCTATTCCAGGTGTTTCAATCTTGGTAAAAGGAACAACGAAAGGAACTGTGACGGACTTAGACGGTGCTTACAGCCTGGAAGCTCCCCAAGGGCAGGTTTTGGTGTTTTCATTTATCGGTTATGAAACTCAGGAATTGGGTATAGGAGCCGCATCGGTCATGGATGTGACATTGAGACCAACTGCCAATGATTTGGAAGAAGTCGTAGTTGTTGGATATGGCCAGCAAAAGAAAGCTAACCTAACAGGTGCTGTGGACCAAGTTGATTCAGAGGTCTTCGAAAACCGTCCAATAACAAACGTTTCCCAAGGTCTTGTTGGGGTAATTCCTAACCTTAACATCAAAATGTTGGATGGGAAACCAACTCAATCTCCTTCATACAATGTTCGTGGTACTACCTCAATTGGACAGCAAGGCAGCGCCTTGATCCTGATTGATGGAGTGGAAGGTGATCCAAGAATGCTCAATCCTAATGATATTGCGAGTGTTACTGTATTGAAAGATGCTGCTTCAGCTTCTATTTATGGTGCCCGTGCAGCATTTGGGGTAGTTTTGATTACTACCAAATCAGCAGCAGAAGGAAAGACTTCAATCACTTATTCTTCCAATTTTTCAGCAAAATCGCCAACAGCTGTTCCGGATAATATCACTGAATCTTATCCTTGGGCAAAAAGCTTTAGCGATGCCTGGTCCAATTGGAATGACAATGGAAGAACCCCTACTTCCATTAACAAGACTTTGTCGTTTTCTCCTGAATATTTAGAAGAAATCAAAAGAAGATGGGAAGATCCATCGCTACCAAGAATCGAGGTAGATCCAGCAACAGGTCAATATCAATATTTTTACAGTACTGACTGGTATCAGCAATTGTACAAGGATAGCTTTTTTGCTCAGGATCATAATTTGACATTGACAGGTGGAGACAAAAAGACTACGTTCTATGTCAGTGGTAGATATAATGGTCAGGACGGATTGTTTAGATACAATACTGACACCTATGCAATGTATAACCTTCGGGCAAAAGGTACGATTCAACTGACTCCGTGGCTTCAGGTAGAAAACAATACTGAATATTCTCATATGACTTATCATCAGCCTCTTAACGTGGGTGAAGGAAGTGGTATCTGGAGAAATATGGCAGATGAAGGACACCCATTGGCACCTTTGACCAACCCTGATGGCTCACTTTCTTTCCCTGCAGCATATACAGTTGGTGATTATTACATTGGAAAAAATGCTATCGATAATGTGCAGCGCTTCTTGAAAAACAGATTGGCTGCCAAAGCTGAATTGTTTGATAAAAAATTGACTCTTAACGGAAATTTCACTTTTCAAACAAGAGACAATAGGGCTTTCCAAAAGCGCGTGCAGGTTCCTTATAGCAGATATGAAGGTGTGACTGGTTATACCGGTACCAATACGAATGATCTTCAGGACAGAAGAAATACCACGGAGTATTACGCTACAAACTTGTATGCGAACTATTTGAAGTCATTTAACAATACTCACAACCTAGGCTTGTTGTTGGGATTCAACTACGAGACTTCTGTTTATGAGAATTTGACTACCAGAAGAAATGGTATTGTTTATCCAGATGCAGAGGATATCAATTTGGCATTGGGACAAAGTATTGTTACCAATGGAGGTTATCAAAAATGGGCCATTGCCGGAACATTCTTCAGGGTAAACTATGATTACCAAGGAAAGTATTTGTTGGAAGTCAATGGACGATATGATGGATCTTCTAAATTTCCAACCGAACAACAGTGGGCATTCTTTCCATCTGCATCAGTAGGGTGGGCCGTATCTGAGGAGAACTTCTGGGAAGTAAATCCAAAATTATTCTCGAATCTGAAAGTAAGAGCCTCTTATGGTTCTTTAGGGAATGGAAACATCCGTCCTTATTCATTTACAGAAAACTTCTCCATCTCTCAATTAGATAGAATTATCAATGGACAGCGTCCACAGTCTACAGGTATGCCAGGGGTAGTTCCTCAAGGTTTGACTTGGGAAACATCTACCACGGCCGATTTAGGTTTGGATTTTGGAATGCTTGAAAACAGACTTCAGTTTACGGGGGATTGGTACCGTCGCTGGACTTCTGATATGTTTACAAATGGTCCGACTTTACCAGCAATTTATGGTACCACAGTTCCAAAAGGGAATTACGCGGACTTGGAGACAACTGGCTGGGAAGCCACTGTGACCTGGAGAGATGAATTCACGATGGGGGAAAAACCTTTCAATTACAGCGTGAGACTTTCCATGTCTGATTACAAAGCTTATATCACCAAGTACAATAACGCTGAGAAAAACCTCACGGATTATTATGAAGGTATGCGAATCGGAGAGATTTGGGGATATCAAGTTGAAGGGTTGTTCCGATCAGAAGAGGAGATTTTGAATTCACCGTCCCAATCCAATATTCCAAATACCAATACTAGAAAGAACTATGTAGGGGACTTGAAGTTTAAAAACCTGGATGGAGATGATATTATCTACCATGGATTGAATAAAGTAGGTGATTCTGGCGATAAGACCATTATTGGCAATTCGGAGCCTCGATATACTTATGGAGTTAATTTAAATGCTGAATGGAATGGTTTCTTTATCGGGGCATTTTTCCAAGGCGTCTTGAAACAAGATTGGTATCCATTTGGAGAGTCTCGTTTCTGGGGACAGTATAACAGACCTTACAACCAATATCCAAGCTGGCATGAAGAGAATATGTTCCGAGAGGAATTGGGAAATTTTGATGCCTATCTTCCTAGGTTAGTCGGTTATATTGCTTTAGGAAACAGGGTGCTAAGTACTCCGAATGACCGATACCTTCAAAACGTTGCTTACGTGAGATTGAGAAACTTGCAAATCGGCTATACACTTCCAAAGCACCTAACAGAGAAAATCCATGCAACTGATGTGAAATTCTATGTGTCTGGAGAGAATCTTTGGACTTGGTCGCCTTTATACAAATGGACTAGAGATACAGATGTAACTAGTATCTATGGCTCTGACCGTGACTTAAGTGGTGGTACCAGTGGCGATGGATATAACTATCCTATGCTAAAAGCATTCTCAGCTGGACTAACCGTTAATTTCTAATCTGAACTATCATGAAACTATTTCATTATATACTTTCAATTTTACTGATTGCTGCTGTCACATCTTGTAATCTGGATGAATTTCCAGTAGATACAGCAGATAATCAGGCTATTTTCGGTTCAGCAAGCGGGCTGGAGCTTTATAGCAATTCCTTCTACAATATCTTGCCAGGAACCGATGTTGGTGTTTTCCAAGGAGATGACAATTCTGATTTGGTAGCAAGAAATGGTGTGGATACCTATTTGGCTGTAAATGCATTGAGTCCTGTTACCAGTTCTGGTTGGTCTTGGTCTGCTTTGAGAAATATTAATTATTTCATCGAAAATGCAGAAAATAGCCCAGTAGCTGAAAAGGATCACTATATCGGAACGGCTAGATTTTTCAGGGCCTTATTCTATTTTGATAAGGTAAAGCGCTTTGGAGATGTACCATGGATAGATCGTACCATTGATATCGCTGATAGCTTGACGCTTTATGGTGGTAGAGATGATCGTTTTGAAGTGATGGAAAAGGTTTTGGAGGATTTGGATTTTGCCATTGAAAATATAAGCTTAACCTCAGATGCTTCTTCTACCAGAATCACCAAAAATGTAGCAAGAGCCTATAAAACTAGAATTGCTCTTTTTGAGGCTTCTTTTAGAAAATACCATACTGAATACGGCATGCAAGGAACAGCAAATGCATGGTATGAAGAAGTTGTAAATACAGCCAATGAAATCACTGGGTTTACTCTTCATAAGGGTGCGAATAATGAGCTTTCCTATAGGGAAATGTTCATTGCAAAAACTCCTTATGCTGATGAGACAATTTTAGCTGTTGCCTTGGATGCAAGTTTACAGGTTTTCAGTTCTGCCAATCGTCGATTTATCAGTCCAACTTATGGGAACAGACCTAGCCTTACCAGAGGGTTTGTAAACACCTATCTCAATTTGGACGGGACTCCATTTACTTCTGATGCTGGATATCAAAATACGCCTTTTGTAGATGAGGTGAAAAATAGGGATTTGAGGCTGAAGCAGACGGTGAGATTGGGTGATTATCATCGGACCGAAAACGGTGTTTCTGTAGTTGCTCCACCTAATTTTACCCAGACATTTACTGGCTATCAACCGATAAAGTGGTGTTACGATGAGCGTTTTCCATATGATGATGAAAGCCGAAATGACAATGCTCATATTATCATGAGGTTTGCTGAAGTATTGCTGAACAAAGCCGAAGCTTTGGCTGAATTGGGAGCAATGACTCCTGGTGATTGGTCAGAAACAATTGGTGCTTTGCGAGAAAGAGCTGGAATTACCGGTTCAACCTTGACTACTGTACCCTCCGAAGCAGATCCATATCTCGTTGATTATTATTTAGGTAAATTCACTGATCCTATTCTTTTGGAAGTGATCCGAGAAAGAGCAGTTGAAATGGTGTTCGAAGGACTACGACCGGATGATTTGAGAAGATGGCATATCGGAGAGCTTTTCGAACAGGCTCCAATGAATGGAATGTATGTACCTGCTTTGGGTGAGTATGATCTCAACGAAGATGGTGTGATGGATGTCTATTTCTATCAAGGGGATAGACCTGAGTCCTCTAATCCTGCGATAGCTTTTGTGGATGTTACTCCTTCGTCAGCAGCAGGGAGGATTCAACTTTCCAATGGTACCTCAGGTGAGGTTCTTTGGAATCCTGGAGCTCGTGAATGGTTGGATAAAAAGTATCTTTATCCTATACCTGAAAATGACAGAATCATGAATCCAAACTTGGGCCAAAACCCAGGTTGGGAATAAACAGAATTAAATTGATCTCCAGATTTATTTTCTGGGGATCTTTATATTGACAATTATGAAAAAACAACTCTTAACATTATTTGTATTCTTGATATCCATTACTGCTTATGCACAAGGTTCTGAGGATATCAAAGTCTCAAGTTTTAATTTGAGAATGGATACACCCCGTGATAGCATTAATGCTTGGCCGAACCGAAAAGAAATGGTCAAATCATTGATCCAGTATCACGATTTTGACATAATCGGAACTCAGGAAGGCTTTATTCATCAATTGACAGATTTGATGGAGATGCCTGGATTTGCCTTTATCGGAGCAGGACGAGATGATGGAAAGCAGGGTGGCGAACATTCTGCTATCATTTATAAAACTGATCGATTCAAAGTGCTTGAATCTGGAGATTTTTGGTTGAGAGAAAATCCAGATGAACCAGGATTGGGTTGGGATGCGACTTGTTGCAATCGAATAGCTTCTTGGGGGCTTTTAAAGGACTTGAAAAATGGAAATGAGTTCTATGTATTCAATGCTCATTTTGATCATCAAGGGGTAGTTGCAAGGAAAGAATCTGGAAAGTTGATGGTGAAAAAAATGAAAGAAATCGCCAAAGGAAAACCAGTCATATGTACAGGTGATTTTAACTCCACACCTGATACGGAGCAGATTATTGGATTGTCCCAGTTTCTGAATGACTCGTATGAAGTTTCAAAAATGAAGCCTTATGGGCCGGTTGGAACTACCAATGCATTTGTTTTTACGGCACCCATGAAAAACAGAATTGACTATGTTTTTGTAAGTGATGATTTTGAAGTATCCAAATATGCAGTATTGACGGACGCTTTGAATCAGCGCTATCCTTCTGATCATTTGCCTGTTGTTGCGACTGTCAATTTCAAAAAATAAAAAGTCAACATTATAAAATTTCTGAATGAGTGTTCAGTAGATTTTCAATCTAAGCCCGGTTCTGCTGGGCTTTTTTATGGTTTTTCTAGTTCTGGATTTTTCAAATATTCCCGCAAATCCTTGGGGTGATCTGTTTGCAAAGCATTGACACCTTTTTTGATGCAAGATGCCCAGATTTCTGGAGATTCATTAGGGGATTGAATGTCAATCCAGATTTCCTTTCCCAAGAATTGGGCTGCTTGAATCATCTCTGGTGTGTAGTCTTGGCATTTTCCATCGAAGTAATCTACATCAGTTTCGCTGATGAAATCTTTCAGGCTTTCTATGTCCTGAACAGAATCGGGTAGGCTCATCATCAATGGGACATTTGGAGCTGTTTTTCCCCAATCTTTTTGTTGCAAAGGATGGTTTACATACACCAAGATTTGATCATCCATTCCGAATTTCTGGATCAGTTTCCATGTTTTTTGAACATCCGCTGTTTTAAAATCCAAGTAGATCTTCACCCTTCCCTTGCTGATTTTTAGGACTTCTTCAAAAGTGGGAATTCTATACTCTTTGTTAAGTTTACCTTGATGGAACAATGGCATGTTCTGAAGTTCTTTCAGATCGTAATCACCAAAATCTCCTTGAATTCCGGTCATCCGATCTAAGCTGCCATCATGAAAAACAGCAAGGTAGCCGTCCTTTGTAGTCCTTAAATCCACTTCAATGTAATCGACTCCAATTTCTATTGCTTCTTCGAAAGCCTGAATTGTATTTTCTGGCAATTCGGTATGAGCACCCCTGTGAGCTATTACTTTGATTTTTTGAATTGAGTTTTCTGAAAAAATGAGAGGTGAATACCCTTTCAAAATGCTAATAAACAAGGAGAAATAAAGGATCATATTCATACTATACAAACTACCTGCTTGAGGATTGAATGGGCTAATGATCATTTCTATTAATTAAGAAGATTACAGATTGTGGAAAATAAACACCTCCAACTACCAATTTTCTGATTACTTTTGGCCCTCTCGTTCTTTGGTTCAATTATAAAATCAAAGCCGTTGTCGGTTTCCCTTAACGGGAATTAATAAGGAACCATGTGAAAATCATGGACTGTCGCGCAACTGTAACCCTGTTCCGAATTTTCGGAAACAAGCTTTTTTCAAAAATGCCATTGTTTGCATCCTGCAAATGAGAAGGCGGAAAAGGTCAGGGAAGTCAGGAGACTTGCCACAACGCATTGACATTGCTTTCGCGATTTGAAGTTTTTGTCAGGCATTGAACTCTATCTTTTCCATTTTTTCATGGAATAAGTGCGTCCAATTCTGTCCTCCTTCTTTTCATGTAAGCAATTGATTTTTCCATTCTGACGAGTGTTAATCAATTTTCTAAATTTTAATGCTTACATCATGTTGACAAACAACTTGGGCTATCCGCGAATAGGTAGCTTACGTCAATTGAAAAAAGCCTGCGAAAACTATTGGGCAGGCAAAATCAGCCAACAACAATTGTTGCGTGAAGGCCATTTGATCAAAAAGGCCAATTGGGAACTTCAAAAGGAGTTTGGGATTGACAAAATCCCATCCAATGATTTTTCATTTTATGATCAGGTGCTGGATATGTCCCTAATGGTTAATGCTATTCCTGATCGGTTTCATGAGGTGCTTTTGAAGGAATGTAAATCTGAATTGGATTTATACTTTGCCATGGCCAGAGGTTACCAAAAAGAAGACTTAGATATTGTTCCCCTCGAAATGACCAAATGGTTTGATACCAATTACCATTACCTGGTCCCAGAATTCCAAAAAGGTCAGCCTTTTAAGCTTTTTTCCACCAAGGTGATAGATGAATTCAAAGAAGCCAAGTATGAGGGGATCCATACCAAGCCTGTTCTGATTGGTCCGGTTTCCTATCTTTTATTAGGGAAGGAAAAGGAAAAAGGGTTCAATAGGATTGATCTGATTTCAAATCTGTTACCTGTTTATCTCGAAATTCTGAAAAAGTTGGAAGAGGCAGGTGCAGACTGGATTCAATTGGATGAGCCGAGCTTGGTGATGGATTTGCAGAATGATGAAATCGAGGCTTTTCAAGAAGTCTATAAGGTGATTAGAAAAACCTTTCCTAATCTGAAAATCTTGGTGGCGAGCTATTTTGGATCAATTAAGCATCAGTTGGACTGGTTGTCTTCCTTACCCATCTGTGCCTTGCATGTGGACCTGACTAGGGGAGAAGATCAATTGTCAGATATATTGGCTCATATTCCATCTGAAATAACCCTGTCTTTGGGTGTAGTAGACGGTAGAAATATCTGGATCAATGATTTCTCCAAGTCTATAAATCTCCTTGAGGAAGCCATTCAACAGAGGGGAGAGGAAAGGGTTTGGATTTCCCCTTCCTGTTCTTTGATTCATGTTCCTTGTGATTTGGAATTGGAAACGGATGAAGAATCACTCAAGCCGGAAATCAAGGCTTGGATGGCTTTTGCCAAGCAAAAATTGGAAGAATTGGTATCCTTGAAAAACCTATTTGAGTCTAGAGAGAGCAATTTATTTGAGGAAAACCAGAAATTGATCCAGGCTCGAAAGTCTTCTAATTTGGTTCATAATTCCGATGTTAAAGAAGAAACTTGGTCCTTGTCTAGAGGTTCAGACACTCGTAAAAATCCATTTTCAGTCAGGAAGATTTTGCAACAAGCTCATCTTGATCTTAATGCATTTCCTACAACCACAATTGGCTCTTTCCCACAAACCAAAGAAGTGAGAGCTTGGAGACTACAATTCAAGAAAGGTCTGCTAGGGAAAGTAGAATATGAGAATTTGTTGAAGCAAGAGATCAAAGAAACCATTCAATGGCAAGAAGAGGTTGGCTTGGATGTTTTGGTCCATGGGGAGTACGAGCGAAATGACATGGTGGAATACTTTGGAGAAAAGCTGGATGGATTTGCATTCACCCAAAATGGATGGGTTCAGAGTTATGGCTCCCGATGTGTGAAGCCTCCTGTAATTTATGGCGATGTTTCTAGGCCTGAAGCCATGACGGTAGAGTGGACTTCCTTTGCGCAAGCTTGTACAGATAGATTGGTGAAGGGGATGCTTACCGGACCAGTGACCCTATTGCAATGGTCCTTTGTGCGAGATGATCAACCAAGGTCTGCAACAGCCCTTCAAATTGCCATAGTCATTAGAAAGGAAGTCTTGGATTTAGAAAATGCAGGAATCAAAATCATTCAAATTGACGAGCCTGCTATTCGAGAAGGATTGCCATTGAGAAAAGAAGAATGGAAAGCTTACTTAGATTGGGCGATCCGTGCATTCCGAATTTCATCTTCTGGTGTGAAAAATCAAACCCAGATTCATACACATATGTGCTATTCTGATTTCAATGACATCATCTCAGATATCGCTGAAATGGACGCAGATGTTATTACCATCGAGTGTTCCAGATCCCAAATGGAGTTGTTGGATGCCTTTGCTGCATTTCAATATCCCAATGATATAGGTCCAGGAGTCTACGATATACATTCTCCGCGAGTTCCTTCAGAGGAGGAAATGGTAGATTTATTGGAAAAGGCAATTGCCTATCTTCCTCACGAGAATGTTTGGGTCAATCCCGATTGCGGTTTGAAAACCCGGCAATGGCCAGAAACTACCGAAGCTTTGAAGAGAATGGTCAAAGCTGCTCAGCAGATGAGAGAAAAGCTGCTGGTTAATTGAATTCCTTGATTGGAATGAAGAAAAAAGCTGATTTACTTGAAATGATGGCTTTGGATTTATTCTTGGAAGGAGAAGAGAAGAAAGAAGTTTTCAAGAAACTACTTTTAAAATCTGGAAAACAACGGACTCATCATCCTTTGTTGAGCTGGAAAACAAGATGGGCTTCTGATTCCAACAATTGAAAGGTAAAGAGGGTGAGCTAATGTCTCACCCTCTTTTATTTATTCGCTTTTCAAGTTTTTCACTGGATTGCTCCAGGCGGCCTTTAGTCCATGGATGCCAGCAGTGGTAAAAGCAATTCCGATAGTTGCAACCATAGCCACTGCCAAAGCCCATATCGGAACCGAAATATGGTAGGCAAAATCATCCAGCCATTGGTCCATGACCCAATAAGCTACCGGTGTTGCTACTACAATCGAAAGAATTACTAGTTTGACGAAATTTCCTGAAAGCATTTGAAGAACCTGCCAGGTAGATGCTCCCAATACTTTTCTGATACTGACTTCTTTGAGTCTTTGCTGGATCATGTAAGAGGAGAGCCCGAAAAGTCCCAAACAGGCCAAGACTATGGCCATGGAAGCGAAAATGTTCATGACTTTACCCAATTGCATTTCAGATTGGTACATTCTGTTATAGTCTTCATCCAAAAACGCATAAGAGAATGGTCTGTCGGGCATGAATTTTCCCCAAACCTCCTCGATATATGCCAAAGTTTCAGGTAAGTTTTCACCATTGATTTTTACCAATAATTTAGATCCCCAAGAGGAAGTGAAAAGAACCAGTGGGTTGAGATCATTTCTTAAGGATTGAAAGTGGAAATTTTTGACTACTCCTAATACAGTACCCTCCTCGTTCAAAATCATTCTTTTTCCGATGGCCTCATCCGGGCTCCAACCTAATTTTGCTGCAGCATTTTCTGTCAGGATATAGTTAAACTCATTGTCTTCCCATTCTTCATTTTCAGTCATGTGAATCATGCTTTCAGTGAAGTCCTGACCGGCAATCAATTCCAGTCCCGTCACCTTAATGAATTCATCATCCACAGGATTGGCATTGACAGAGATATATTCATTCTCTGGACGGGTCGGTAGATTCATACTATAGCCACTTTGGATATTGACGGGGCTATTGGCAGTTCGGCTGACATTGATGATTTGTGAGTGAGATTTCAGTTCCTTTTTGAAAGTCGAGATTTGTTTGTTGTCCTTGTTCCAGCCAATTGAAAGGGCGATGATTTGGTCTCTATCGTAGCCTAAATCCCTGTTTTGGATGAAATTTAGCTGACCGCTGATCACCAAGGTTGCAATGATCAGAAAAACTGAAATTCCGAATTGAAATACCGTCAGGGACTGCTGGAGCCACTTTGCTGTATTGGTATTTTTGAATACTCCCTTTAAAATGGAAATAGGTTGGAATTTGGAAAGAATCAATGCCGGATAACTACCTGCCACCAAGCTAATGATCAAAGTCAAACCAATGGCGAACGCTAAAAAAGTAGGTTGGATTAACTCAGAAACGGAAAGGTTTTTACCAATCAAAGAATTAAAATTAGGCAGTAACAGATAGGTCAGTGCAATACTGGTGATCAATGACAAAAAGGTCAATAAGGTAGATTCTCCAATAAATTGCCAGAATAGTTGACCTTGGTCAGCACCTGAAACTTTCCTGATACCTACTTCTTTGGCTCTTTCTACCGACTTTGCAGTGCTCAGATTGATATAGGTAGAGCATACAATTATTAAAATCAAAAATGCGATGGCTCCCAACATATATAGGTATGAAATGCTAGTATTCGGAACCATGTCGCTATAGGGAGAAAATAGGTGAACGTCCTTAAAGTGCTCCAAATGAAAGTCCACTGAAGCTCCCATTTCCTCAGATTCTTTGAGCATAAATGGATGGATTTTTTCATCCAGAGTATAAAAAGCATCCTTATTTGTTAATAGGAAATAAGTTGTGTAATTGGCATTCCAATAGGTTTCCTCTTGATTGGCACCCATGGTTGAAAAAGATGCCAAGAAGTCGAAATAGAACTGGGAATTTTTCGGGTAGTCCTTGATGACAGCTGTGACAGTGAAAAGGTCTTTTTCTTCTCCAACTTCCAATCCCTGACCGATGGGATCTTGATCGCCAAAGTATTTTTGAGCCATGCTCTCTGTTAAAACCAACTTATTGGGACCGTTTAAAGCGGTTTTGGGATTGCCGTCTAGCATTTCATAATAGAAGGCATCAAAAAAGGTGGAGTCAGCATAGAGAAAATTGGATTCCAATACAGGTTGATTGTTCAATTGGAGGATGGCAGATGCATCATTCATCCGCACCGCTTTTTCTATTTCTGGAAATGTCCTGGAAAAAACAGGAGCCACTTTGGTACTTGTGAAGGTTCCTTTTTGAGATCCCCCATCTTTTCCCATTGAATATTCCATGACCACCCTGGCTATCCTGTCAGCGTTGGGTTGAAATTTGTCAAAGCTAACTTCATGAAGTACAAAAAGGGCAATCATCAAACAGGAAGTCATTCCTACTGTCAAGCCCAACATATTGATGATGGTAGAGGGTTTGTTTTTCCAAAGTGTCCTTCTGGCGATTTTAAAATTATTGCGAAACATGTCTATAAAGTTGGTTTGGTAGTGGTTTTTCTTTCTGCCGATTATGCCCGGTCTAAATAGGAATAGGACGTCTTTCATAAAAAGTAGATCAGCCTTTCTTTTGCCTTTTTCTTCCAATCTTTGATCATACAATTCGAAAAGATCCCCTTCTATAAACTGATGGATTTCTGGGTCACAAAACCATCTAAAAAAGGAGATAAAAAATTCAGGCGGTCCTTTGGATTGATTTCTGTTCATGGCTACACCATTTTAAGTTTCCAAGCGACCTCCGGGATAGCATTCCAAAGGGATTCACGGGTCTCTTTACTGTATTCCATGGCTTTTTTGCCCAAGGCTGTGATTCTAAAATACTTTTTTGGCCTTCCTGCTCTTTCCTCGGTTCGCTCACCATCCTGGGATTTGAGATAGCCTTTCTCTTCCAATCGCTTCAGTGCAGTTTGCAAGGCCCCTACGCTGACGTTTCTTTGGAGGCGTGATTCTATTTCGGATTTGATAGAAACTCCATAAGCTTCATCAAACAAAATACCCACGGTCAGCATGACGATTTCTTCAAATTCTCCTAACTGGTACTTTTTCATGCATAGATAATAAATTCCTATTTGTAGTATTTAAAATCTATGCCAAAATAAAAAAATGCTATTTGGGTTGTTTGATGAGGTTTTTGGGAAAAATGAGAATGGATTGTCCGAACAGGTTTGTTCGGTGGCGGACTATTTTAATTTGGAATTAATACTTTTTCAAGTAAGAATTTTATCGAGGAGATGATTTTAAAAGTAGGTTGAATTGGTTTTTGGATAACATGATTTTTATTAAACACGTACTTAAAAGGGAACCAGACATTAGGTGACAAAGCAATTGTCATAGAAAAGTCTGATGGATGTCGATGTTAATTTTTGATCTAATTTTTATTTTTAAATAGCACAAACAGGAGGTAAAGATGAACTGGATTGCAAAAAGGATTAGCGAGGCCCGAAAGCTTAAAGGCCTTTCTCAAGAACAGTTGGCTGAACAGGCAAAGATAAATCTGCGGACAATCCAGCGGATAGAAAAATCCGAATGCGAACCGAGAGGAAGTACTTTAAATTTAATTTGTGATGCTCTTGAAATTGATTCGAAAGAATTGATAACTAGTGAAGAATCATTTAGAGGAAGAAATGTGCTCATTAAAATTGTCAATGGACTTTTTCTTGTTGCTCTTAATTTAATCTTGATGGGTGTCATAGGTTTTTTAACCTATGATATTAGTGCTAATTTAAACAGTAAATTTGGAGGCTTTTTGATAAGTGTTTTTCTACCGTTTTCAATTGTGGCTTTTACTAAAGACTTGAGCGGTATAGAAAGAATGGTGAAATTTGGAACAGGTTATTTTGCCTATTTCATTTTAGTGATGACAACCAATGGATTCGCAAGAGGGTTTATTTCTGGCTTATTTCCCTGTCTTCTAATTAGCTTAGCAGTATTATACTTTGGAGGGAGACTTCTTAAAAACAAAGATTAAGTCTATAATTTCTTTGTTTGGAATAATATCAATTTGCTGAAATTAGATTTTTAATTTTTCAAGATGATTTGCCAAGTACAAAGGATCAAACCCCCACACTTTCCTTTAGTAAAGAAATCACTAGCTCCTCGGTTAATGGTCTTTTGTTGGCTTTTTCTCGGATGGTTTCAAAATGGTATCTAAAATCACAACCTTCTTTGTAGGCGCTACATCCATAAGCAGTTTTTCCTTTTATAATCGTTCCTTTCTGACACAAAGGACATGGAATTACAGGGGGAGATTTTTTAGATTCTTGGGTGCTTTTAGTTTTCTTTTCTTCCAAAACGAGTTGAAAAGTTTCATCGAATCGAAGTAGACCTTCTTTGTCTCCAGCCTGTGTTTTAAATCCTTTTAAATTGACAGTAGAACCTTTTAGGACTAAACGTAAATACTGATTTTCTGAAATTTTCTTGCCCTCGAATGAAAATGGAAGTAAAAAGTTGCAGCCCTTCTTATAGGCACTACATCCGTAGCTTGATTTTCCTTTTAGGATAGATCCTTCTTTGCATTTTGGGCAATCAAATCCCACGAGTGTAGAACTCGTTTTTTCCTTTTCTTGAGGATTTTCTTTATCAGGAGACTTGGATTCGGTAGGAGGTGCAATGATGGTTTGGTTTTGTTCCCTCATTACTTCATACACCAAATGCTCCACCATGATTTTCATGTTTTTCACAAAAGAACCTGCATGAAAATTTCCCTTTTCGATCTCTCTCAACTGTTTTTCCCACTTTCCTGTCAGTTCCGCCGAGGTCAGCATATTGTTTCGAATGATTTCGATCAACTGGATGCCTGTTTCGGTAGGTAAAATCTGCTTTTTATTCCGCTCGATATATTGCCGTTTAAAAAGCGTCTCAATGATACTTGCCCGGGTTGAAGGACGTCCAATACCATTTTCCTTCATCAATTCACGCATTTCCTCATCGTCTACCTGTTTTCCGGCTGTTTCCATTCCTCTTAGCAATGTCGCCTCAGTGTAGTGCTTGGGGGCTTTGGTTTCTTTCTCCTGAAAAGAGGGTTCATGAGGTCCTTTCTCTCCTTTTTTGAAGATAGGGAGCTCATCTTTTTCCTTTTTGTCTTTTCCATCGGCAGTTTCAAAAACAACTTTCCAGCCTTTTTCTAAAATGACCTTGCCTGTTGTTTTAAAGGAAACTGTATCCACCTGTCCAATTACTGTGGTATTGGCAACTGAGCATTCATCATAAAAAATCGCAATAAACCGTCTTGCGATAATATCATAGACTTTAAGGTGGTTCCCATGCAGATTTCCCTGAATTCCCGTGGGTATGATTGCATGGTGGTCGGTTACTTTTTTGTCAT
This sequence comes from Algoriphagus sp. PAP.12, assembly GCF_026652115.1. Classification (GTDB taxonomy): domain Bacteria; phylum Bacteroidota; class Bacteroidia; order Cytophagales; family Cyclobacteriaceae; genus Algoriphagus. The sequence goes on from NZ_JAPPSQ010000007.1 coordinate 34,918, forward strand.
TAAAAACCTTGGTCGACTTTTTTAATTTTTTACCTAAAACTGGTCGGGTTAACCCTTCGTAATTGGTTAGCTTCTGCAGAATTCCGGCTGCTTTGGGATAGATGTCATTTGGTAAAAATGTGGTATCTACTCTTGGATAAGTAATGACCTTTTGTTCGTAAAGTTGCTGCGCAATTTTAAGAGTTTCATCGGCAGAAAGCCCAAACTTATTATTGCAATAAACCTGTAAACCTGTCAAGTCAAAGAGCTTAGGGGCGTTTTCTTTTCCTCTTTTCTTTTCAACTGAGATAACTTCAAAGTCATGTTCTTTTACCTGGTTGGCAAAAGCTTCTCCGTCTTCTTTCTTTAAGAATTTCCCTTCTTCGCAATTGAAAGTGGTTTCTCTATAGACAGTCTGTAATTCCCAATAGGGTTGTGGCTTAAAGTTTTTTATCTCTTTAAAACGGTTCACAATCATCGCCAGAGTAGGAGTCTGAACTCTCCCGATCGATAGGACTTGTTTGTATCCACCATATTTGACTGTATAAAGCCGAGTGGCATTAATCCCTAGCAACCAGTCACCAATGGCTCTGGAAAATCCCGCATAGTATAGATTATCATATTTGGAGGAGGGTTGGAGCTTTTCGAAGCCTTCTTTGATCGCTTCTGTGGTCAAGGATGAAATCCAAAGGCGTTTGACTTCTCCTTTGTATTCTGCTTGTTCTATGACCCATCGCTGGATTAGTTCACCTTCTTGGCCTGCATCCCCACAATTGATCACAACTGTTGCGGTTTCAAAAAGCTTTTTTACAATATTGAATTGCTTCTGTATTCCTGAGTTGTCAACCACTTTGGTTTTGAACTTTTCGGGTAGCATGGGCAAGTGACTGAGACTCCAGCTTTTCCAAAAAGGTTCATAATCGTTGGGTTCAAATAAGGTGCAAAAGTGACCAAAAGTATAGGTTACGATATATCCATTTCCCTCGTAATATCCATCATGTCTGGCAGTGGCTCCAAGTACAGAGGCGATCTCACGGGCGACGCTTGGTTTTTCAGCAATACAAACTTTCATCTAAAACAAAACTAGAAAAAATAGTCTTAGCTCACCAGACTGGAAGCTTAGGAAAGTCTCAGATTTGGTAGCAATCTCCTAAATTTGAGAAGAGTGGGGTTAAAACAAAAAAGCCCAACACAATGTGTCAGGCTTTGATGCAGAGAGTGGGGGATTCGAACCTTTTTTTCAAAAGTGTGCAAAAATGCCCCTATATTCCCAAAATAAAGGGTTTAAGCTTATTAGGATGAATGATTTGTAAGAATTTGATCACTTTTGGATGATCTTTTCGCTACTAAAATCGCTACTGAAATTTTCATTCAGTATCTTTATCTGAGAAAATTTCAGATAATGGAGGCAACAATAAGATTCATTTTAAGGCACGATTTACAAAACAAGAAAGGTGAACAGCCTTTGATGCTTGTTGTCCATTTGGGAGGGCAAAGGAAAGTGATTTCAACTGGAATTCGGTTATTGCCCGATCTGTGGTCTTCCGAAAAGCAGGAGATCGTGGATATGACAGCAAAACAAAAAGCAGCTCTCGAAAAGAAGTTTGGTTCTGCCGTGCCGCCCAAAAGCTATCTTCTCCAATATCAGGATGACTTACTTGAAATCAGAAATAAAGTCAGACAAATCGAAGAAGGGTTTCGAGTAAAAGATCAACCCTATGATCTCGAAATGCTGATAGCGAAGATCAAGGAAACCAAGAAAGAGGTTATCAAGAAATCTGAGCCAGTAGAATTGGTTTATAACTTCATCGATCAATACATCGAAGAAAATGGAGTGACCCGGGTAAAGGGCAGTATGGTGGTCTATAAATCCTTGAAGAAGCATCTCAAAAATTTCCAGGAAAAGACAGGAACACCAATTCGATTTGAAAACATGGATTATTCCTTCATGCAGAGTTTTCAAAATTTCCTGATTGACTGGAAAGAAGTCCACCCGACCACTGGAAAAGAGAAGTCTATTAACAATATCACAATTGCCAAACAGTTAAGTACGCTTAAGACCTTTATGGGCTATGCAAGACGGAGAGGAATAAAGATCCATGATGGATACAAGGATTTTTCTGTAAAGAAAGAAAGACTTGAAGTCATTGCACTTAATCAGAAGGAATTCGATTCTTTGTATGCTCTTGATGTAAGTGCAAATCCAAGGTTAAGTCAAGTCAAAGATGTTTTTCTCTTTAGCTGTGTGACAGGCTATAGGTTTTCTGATTTACTCCAGCTAAAGAGGGAACATATCAAGCAAAATGAAATCAGGTTGACGATAACCAAAACGAAAGAACCATCAATTGTTCCTCTTACCAGAATTTCCAGGGAAATACTGAAAAAGTATGAGGAAAGGATTCAGCCTTTACCAATGATCTCAAACCAAAAGTTTAATAATTACGTCAAGGAATTATGTGAATTGGCAGGGATTAAAGACCCTGTCGAAATTGTAAGATATAGAGGGGCTGTAAGGGATTCCAAAATTTATCCTAAACATGAACTGGTAAGCGCTCATACCGGTAGAAAAACATTTGTTACCCTATCGCTTGCCAAAGGAATTCCGGCTGAGGTGGTGATGAAAATTACTGGCCATTCTGATTACAAAAGTTTTAAACGATACGTCGAGGTAGATGAAGGAAGAAAAAGAGATGCCATGAGCCAGGCGTGGGACTAAACCAATTCTAAGCATGAAAAAATTCGGATCAGATCTTTCACTTGGCCAATACAAGGCAAAAGAATCATTCTGGTATTTTGATGAGCTCTCTGAGGAGGAACGCATTTTGGCTTATAGATTAGGTTGGCAGATTTTTGATCGCCATAAAATGTTCTTCGAGGATTTTTCAGCCTTTCATAGAAGGAGAGGATACTTGCTTCAGAGTCTGGGATATCTCATCGCTCTTACCCTTTTTGCAGCTGTCTTTTTCATCATCCTGGTTCATCCATCGGTTTTAAAATATGCTTTAGGGTTATTCGTTTTTGCTGGATCAATTATGACATTTATTGTGATCTTGGGGAAAGCCAGAAAGAATCTACGCGAAACGAAGCGATTTTTTAATTACATAGATCCCATTGTTAAACCTGAAAATCACAAGGCTTTCCTAAACCTGGATCTAGATGATCACGAAGGAGCCGAAGCCTTTTACTCCAACTTAAGAAAAGGCATTGATTACAAGGAGGAGCTAATTGATTTGGTGGAGTATGACAAAACCATCTCCCTTCTTGCCATCGATTTCCTCCTTGGGAGTCCAGGCTCATTAAATGAGTTGAAGCAAAAAGCGCTGCAACAGGATCCGGAATTAACCAGCGGAGGATTTGACAAGGTAATCTCAAGTGTGATTGGCGGAACCGACAGGGGAATCCGCGATTATTTTTCTAAGATTTCCCATGATATCCTGACTACAAAAGACCTAAGCGGCAAAAGAAAAGAACAACTTTTTAAAGTCAGAGAAATTTTTGTGAAAGCAGGCTTGAAAAGAAAAGTTGCCTCTATCGACGATTTTATCGGTAATCGGTCAGATTTGTAATCCTATCATTCTTTTTGGATAGTATCCCACTAACTATCCAAGGTCATTTTTGGGCAGATTCGGCCAGAAACAAATTTTCAGCCGATCATGAACAATGTCATCTTAAGTCCCATCGACAAAGGGCAACTCATCAATGAAATAGCGGAAGCTATCGTCAACAAATTATCCAAGGTTTCAAATCCTGCTATCCCTGAAGAAGAATTCATCAAGATCCCCGAAGTGATGAAGCTCCTGGGTAGATCCCGAACCACCATTAATAATTGGAGAAAAGAAGGATTCCTGAAGGAACACATGATCAACAGCAGTGTGTACTTCAAGAAATCAGAGGTCCTTAATGCTGGTCGACAGCGAAACCCCAGAAAAAAATAAAGCGAGCCCTTTCGAACTCGCCCAATTCTTTTGTGGATTCAGTATCCTGTTTGACGACTTAAAGATACTGTTTCTGCATTCTTTATCAAACCCTTACATGCAGAAATATGACTTCAATAAATCATAGTACAAATTCCAATGATCCAAATTCCGGTGACTTTCTAATCATCAAATCCGCCAACGAATGGATGGATGAAGCCAAGACCAAACCTATTCCAAAAAAGATCTTTGGTCCGTTTTGGTATGAGGAAGAGCTATGCATTCTCTTCGCTGATACCAATCAAGGTAAGTCTTTACTTGCTGTCCAAATCATCGACAGTGTATCCAAAGGAGTACCAACCCTAGGGTTGGAGATGGAACTGAAAGCGTCCAAAGTCATCTACTTTGACCTGGAACTGACGGCCAAGCAATTTGAAATGAGATATGCTCAATACGATAAGGAAAAGGATATACTTTTTGATCATTTCGAATTCAGTGACCTTTTCCTGAGAGCAGAAATCAATCCCTACGGATTTGATGAGGCTTTTGAAGAGTATGAAAGCTTTCTTTTTAAAGAGATAGAGGTTCAGGCCTCAAAGTCCGGCGCAAAAATCCTCGTAATCGACAATCTGTCTTGCGTGATTTCAGATAATGAGAAGGCCAGAAACACCACTCCTTTTTTAATCAGGCTAAACAATCTGAAGAAGATTCACGGCTGGTCGATATTGCTCATTGCCCATACTCCAAAAAGGAACCTGTTTGCTCCGATCAGTAGAAACGATATCCAAGGTAGTAAGAGCTTTATTAACCTGATTGATTCTTGTTTCGCGGTAGGTGAAAGTCAAAAAGACCCTTCCATTAAATACCTGAAGCAGATAAAAGTCAGGTACGGTGCTTTTAAATATCCCTCCGACAATGTCCTGGTCTGTAAAATTGGCAAAGACTCAAATTTCAGCTCGTTTCGCTTCCTCCAGTTTGGGAAAGAATCGGATCATTTAAAGCAGTTGTGTCCGGTCGATAAATCTCAAATGAAGACCAAAGCCTTGGAACTCAAAAATGAAGGCCATACCAATGTGAAGATAGCTCAGGAACTCGGAGTGTCAGAGGGAGCTGTAAGGAAATGGCTCAAGCAACTTGAGTTAGACGAGTAGCACCGATCGTAAAAATCGAACTGTACGAGGGGTACGAGGTGTGCGAATCGTACGAATTCCTCTTACCACTACCCCTCTTTTTCTTTTTGCAGGTAATCTGACAATTCACGACAAAAGGAAAGATAAGGCCTCTTTAAATCAATAAGATGCATTATTTATGTATAGATGTATTTATATAAAAATGTAAATATTATGAACTACTCTGAAGTAAAACAAGCAGCTGCCAAGATCAAAATGGAATTTCCTGTGCTTGATTATTTCCATAGCCTGGTCAGATCTGGGCTTCTGAAATACGAAGGAATCCACGGCAAAGAATCTTTTTTCGGCTTTTTGGATCAGCGAACTGGCTCTATAGCCGTGGATGACAAAGCAAATGTGTGGTATGATCATGCTGCAGGAAAGGGCGGAGACGTAATCGCAGCAGTGCAGGAATTTGAAAACAAAACCTTCTTCGAGTCAGTGGAAAGCCTCTCCGGTACTGTTCCGGTTAGAGAATTTCTTCCCAGACAAAAACCAGAGATCGGTCCAAAGATAGTGGTGGAGAAAGTTTCCGAGATAAGCCACGATGCACTTATCCAATACATTCGAGGCAGGGGGATTGATCTTCAGGATATTGCTCCTTTTGGTAAAGAGGTTCATTGGCAGAACAAGGGCAAGCGATATTTCGCAGTTGGTTTTCCGAATAAATCGGGCGGTTGGGTACTCCGATCCTCTATTTTCAAGGGTAATATTTTGGGAGGCGGAATTTCGATTCAAGTCCTTGGGGCCGTTAAATCCATCAAAGTTTTTGAAGGCTGGTTTGACTTTCTGAGTTATCTGAAGCTTTCCGGAGAGACTGATTTCAAAGCCATCATTTTAAACAGTACGGCCAATCTAAGTATGCGGCTAATGCTTGATATTTTAAAGGAAAGGCAGAAAGTAGAGCTCTACTTGGATAACGACGCTACTGGGGAAGCTTACACCAACGGATTTATTAAGATTGCTCAGTTGTACCAATACTCCCTCCAAAATGGATTGGGTACCGACTGGGATTTGAAGTCTTTGAGAGGATATCGGAACAAAATTTGTAAACTGTTTACCGACTTGAAGATCATTTCCTCAGAGGCGAAGAAAATTTGGAAGATCCAAACAAGTGTTTCCGATCAAAGAATCCATTATAGCGATTTTGAGGATGTTAATGAATTTCTGGTAGCAAGTATTAAAAACGGCTTTACTTGATTTTAGCGTTTTAAGTTGAATATTTTAGTATTGAAGACAAAACGCACTTTCTGATTTAAACTTAACAGATTGAGCCTGCTGGCGGAACTTGGCGGGCTCATTTTTTAAGACTAAACCCAGATTTTTAGACGAAAATGTTCATTTAATAAACATAAAAATTTTAAAAAAATGACATTTATAGTCCTGCCCTTACTTTGGAATGTTATTCAGGTAGCTTTGGATTCTGGGATTGGGAGCTATTACTATGATTATTCACAAAACAATGTATTTGATCTTTACCGGGCTGAGGCTGACCTCGCTCTGGAGATTCCGTATTTCTCTGCAGGGGTCAGTGCCGGTTTTCCCTCTCCGGCCAGGGATTTTGAGGAACTGAAGATTGATCTCAACAAGCACCTGATCCGAAATCCCTCAGCTACTTTTTTCGGAAAGGTCAAAGGACAGTCCCTCAAGAACGCCGGTATCGAAGACGGAGATCTGATGATCATCGGCCGGAGTGTCTCTCCGAAGAACAACAAGAATGTCGTGGTCTTTTTGGATGGTGAGTTTACCGGCAAGCGGATCGAAAAGAGAGGGACAGAGCTGTGGCTCATTCCGGAGAATGATGCCTACTCGCCCATTCGGGTAGGAGCCCACAACCAGTTTGAAATCTGGGGTGTAGCATCCTATGTCATAAAGTCCTTTTGATGTACGCCCTGTGGTCGATTGGAACAACTTTTACGCCTCCTGCGAGCGGGTCTATCGGCCCGATCTCGTCGGCAAGCCGGTAGTTATCCTGAGCAACAATGACGGAACCCGTTTATCTACCCGATGATCCCTGCATTCCGGTTTCTTCTGATTTCCATTCTTTTCGTAGCTTCCGTCTCTGCTTCGGAACAGGCGGATAGTAAGGTATTTGTTATCAAGTCCGGCGCATAAAACCACCGGGCTACGCAGACCGGAAGGGTGGCGACGGTAACTTAGGCAAAGGATAGGGGCTTACTACTTGGCTAAAAATCCTCCATCCACAGCAACAACCTGACCTATTATATAGTTGGAGCCATCACTGCATAGCCACAGGACTGCGTTAGCAATATCCTCGGCGATACCAAGTTTTCCCATGGGTACGGCCTTGACCATTTCTCCCAACATGTCACGATAGCCACCGGTGACTACATCCGCCATTGGCGTGTCAATCATTCCGGGAGAGACCGCATTCACCCGTATTCCCTGACTGGCATAATCCAATGCGGCACTTTGGGTAAGTCCCACTATACCATGCTTGGTTGCGCTATAGGGAGCTCTGCCCTGAGCACCAACCATACCGCCAATTGATGAACAATTCACGATGGTTCCTGATCCTTGTTTTATCATCCAGCGCAGCTCATGCTGCATACAATACCAAACACCGTTTAGGTTGATGGAAACAATACGATTGTAGTCAGCCATGGAAACGTCTGCGCTGGGAATACCTACGGTGTTGATCCCGGCGTTATTATAGGCAGCATCCAGTCTGCCAAAGGTTGTTACTGTTTCATCAATCAGTGCTTTCACTTGTATCTCATCCGATACATCGCATTGAACGGTGAGTACTTTCGCACCGATTTTGGCAATTTCCTCTTTCGCAAGTTGCAAGCCTTTTGTACTGACATCAGCGAGGACTACGGAGGCGCCAGCACGGGCAAATGCTTTTGCAGTAGCAAGCCCCATTCCCTGTGCTGCTCCTGTTACCAAAGCAACTGCACCTTCAAAATTATAGTTGACTTGTCTTTTCATTGATAGATTTTTCCGAGTATTTAAAATTACCTAAGCTTATATGCGACCACTGATTTTCCAAAAAGGGTCGGGACATATACTATTCGCTGGATGGGATCGTATCCAATGTCAGCCGAACTTTTCTTTTGTTCACGGGTGTCAATCAGCATTTGCATATTCCCCGCTTTATCCAAATAATAAATCAGGCCTATCCAACACGAAACAACATAATCACCGTTGCCTATGGGTTCGATTCCATCTCCCCCGACAACAAAGGTTCATCAGAACCCAAAAGCCTGCAAATCTTACGATTTGCGGGCTTTTTTATTTTTTATGTATCAGTTCGATTTAGACAATTTCAGCAAAAATGAGACCTATCCGGTGAACCAAATGAATAGTTTATTTTAGTTCACCAGATTGATTCAAATAGCTGTAAAACAGATAGTTGCATTGAGTATTTTGAACTGCTTTAGGTCTGTTTGAGTGGCCTTGTGGAAGCAGTTCACCACGAGAGGAATCATTTTAACACAAACACTCAAAAGCTGAATTGTTATGAGAACTACAAACACCTTCGGAGTTCAGTTCATCACAAGAACTAACAAGGCCAAGGATGGCCTCCTCCCAATCTATGCCAGGGTCACCGTTGATGGCCGCAGAGTTGAAATATCATTGAAACGCTGGATCAAACCAGGTGACTGGAATGGCAGCAAAGGCATGGCCAAGGGCAGCCGGGAAGAAATCAAATCGCTGAATCATTATTTGGATGAGGTTCAGGCCCGTATCATGGAATGCTATCAGGAGATGCAGGTACAAAAGCGATTGATCACTGCAGATGCCATCAAAAGCATGTTCCTGGGTACAGACCAAAAGGACTTCACCTTATGCAAGCTGGTGGATTATCACAACCAGGCTATGAGGGATACACTGACTTGGGGCACGATGAAAAACTACTTCACCACTCAGAAGTACATCCACAGATTTTTGAAAGAGCGCTTTGGTACTACCGACATGTTTCTATCCGAGCTCTCCTATAAGTTCATCACCGATTTTGAATTCTACCTCCGTAACTACAAACCCAAAGACCACCAGAAGCCACTTGGCAACAATGGAGTGATGAAGCACTTGGAGCGTTTCCGGAAGATGGTGACCATGGCCGTAAAAATGGAATGGGTAAGTCGGGATCCATTTGATAAGTACCAACTCAAATTTCACCGAGTGGATAGAGGATTCTTAGATGCTGAAGAATTGGAAACATTGGAAAGCAAGGACTTCAAGATTGTTCGTTTGCAATGGGTAAGAGATCTGTTTGTATTCAGCTGCTATACCGGACTGGCTACATTGATGCCATGAACCTGACACCATCCAATATTACGATTGGCATTGATGGGGAATACTGGCTTTCCACCTGCAGGCAAAAGACTGACCAGCCAGTAAGGGTTCCCATTCTTCCCAAAGCCTGGGAGATCATAGAGAAATACAAAACCCATCCAAGAGCTGTGCAGAGGGGGGCAATATTCCCAATGATTTCTAACCAAAAGCTGAACTCTTACCTGAAAGAAATTGCTGATCTGTGCGGAATTGAAAAGAACCTCACATTTCACCTAGCCAGGCATACTTTTGCTACTACAGTTACCCTTTGCAATGGTGTGCCTTTGGAAACTGTGAGCAAGATGCTTGGTCATTCAAAAATCACCACTACCCAGGTTTACGCAAAAGTGGTGGAGAAGAAGGTAAGTGAAGACATGCACACTCTCCGGGAGAAGCTGGCAGCACCAAAATTGATGAGAAGGGCGAAATAGCCCTTTTTCTATTTAAGTGTTTGCTTAAATACATTTAATTCCTTAGCTTTGTTAAGCAAATGCTTAAATACGAAGTTATGAATACATGTATCCGTGTCTTTGCCGATAGCGACCAGATCAATAGGTGCAGGGAAGACTTGAAAAGCAAAGAGGAAGGCTTTTTAGAACTGGCGGATGTACTGAATCTAGCCGGTAATGCTGTTCGCCTCAAAATCCTGTACCTCTTGAAACAGGAAAATGAACTTTGTCCGTGCGACTTATCAGACATCTTGGGCATGACCGTGCCGGCCGTCTCCCAACATCTGAAAAAGCTGAAGGATGCTGGGATCGTGACGACCAAAAAATCCGGACAAACCATATTCTATTCAGTAGAAGCGCAAAGTCAGCGAATCATTTCATCAGTGCTCGATTTGTTTAATCTCCCAAATTCAATTCCAGCCCTATGATACCCCATGTTCTCACCCAAAGCATAAAAGTTTCCTTAAAAACAGCAACTGGTCAACTGGGATACATCCTTAGCAAATTAGATGATGCGGACCAGGTTGAAAATATCCTTTTGCAGCTAAAAGCTGTGCAATCCATGCTTGCTAAGACTACTTACGAGTTATTGGATGATGCCTACAGGAAAGCACTAGCAGAAAGGATCTCGTCAGCTTACCAGAGCTGCCCTGGTAACTGTGGTAATGAAGAAACAATAGAAAAGCTGAGAAAACTATTTCCAGAGCTTAGACTCGAAGAAGTGCCTGAAAAACTACGAGAAGCCCGCATGGTGGAAGAAGAATTGAAGAAATTTTTATCCGAACGTTTGGACACCCCCTCCCCCCGTGACTGACCTTTGGAGAGATGTTTCATTAAAATAGATTGATATGAAAAGTAAACTCATGGTTTTCGCCACAGCGGGTATTCTCGCAATTGGTGGCCTTGCTTACGGGATCAACTCATCTCCAAAAGCTTGTCCTTTGGAAGGTACTCCAGATTGTCCAAAAGTTACCTGCCCTTTGGCAGGCACTCCTGAATGTCCTTATGACATGAAAGTGGCGGAAGTACCCGCCTGCTGTAAGAAAAAGTAACTGGGAGGGCGCAGAGCCCTTCTTTTTTTGAAAATTAAGTATATGAAAAATTCCCTTTTAACCAGCGGCCTTTTAGCCGCTTTAGTAAGCTCCCTTTGCTGCATCAGCCCGGTGCTTGCATTAGTGGCCGGTGCAAGCGGGATTGCGTCCACTTTCTCATGGCTCGATCCGGCAAGGCCTTTTTTTGTCGGCATCACAGTGGTTGTATTAGGCTTTGCCTGGTATCAGAAACTCAAACCAAAGGCCAAAAAGGAAAAAGAATGTGCCTGTGAGGAGGACCTTCAGCCCTCCTTTTGGCAAACAAGAAAGTTCCTTTCAATAATCACGGTCTTTGCTGCCCTGATGTTGGCGTTCCCGCTTTATGCTCACATTTTCTACCCTAAATCTGAAAAGCAAGTGATCATCGTTGATAAGTCAGACATTCAGACCGTAAATTTTCAAATCAAAGGCATGACTTGTCAGGGGTGCGCAGCGCATGTAGTGCATGAAGTAAATAAGCTCAGCGGCATCCTGAATGTAACCGCCTCCTACGACCAGGGCAATGCCATCGTAGAATTTGATAAATCCAAAACGGACGTCCTTGAAATTGAACAAGCCATCAACTCAACCGGATATTCAGTGACCAATAAAACAGAGAAATAAATGGAAATCATCTTAGAATCTACCATCACTTGCCCCAACTGCGGACATCAGAAAGAAGAAACTATGCCGACTGACGCCTGTCAGTATTTCTATGAATGTGAAAACTGCCACCAGGTGCTAAAACCGAAGGAAGGGGATTGCTGCGTGTATTGCAGCTATGGTTCAGCACCTTGTCCACCAGTACAATTGGATTCTGATCAAGCATGTTGCTAGGGTAGACAATGCTTTATGTGACATACATCATGTTTTGACATGTGCAATGTCATAGCCCTCTCAATAACCGTTGCGTACTTTCGAGTCATATTGAAGGGGATAACAAACATATACCCCTTCACTAGATGGTATTTTACATCAAAAGGCTCATGAAGCGCAACTTATATATCGTCCTGCTCATTGCAATGCTCCTCCCTGGCAAAGGGATGGCAGTGTTTCAGCACTTTTGCGGGGGCGAACTGATTAGCTTCGAGCTTTTTCTAAAACACTACGAACCATGCTGTGACGATCACAGCAACCCTTGTGATGGCTGTGAGGATCAGGAAGCCGTCTTCTCTCTCGATGATTTCAGGACACCTCATTCTGACATTCTGGTCATTGATTTTTTACATGCGGCAATGGCTCAGCCATCTTTCCATTTGCCTTCTACACATTTTTTCGAGTCAAGAAACTACACAACTCCTAAAAAGGCTCCCCCCGGCTGGTCAGGGCGGTATCGCTCTATCCTGTTCCAGTCATTTCTTCTTTAGCTGACATCTGATTATCAGTTAGTTGCCGGGGTTACGAAACCCTTGGGCAATGTCGGAAATAGTTCAGTATAATATAACTGCTCCGGGATATCCGAACAGCATTAGACACGATCTATCTGACAAAACTATCATCAAATTTCTTTAGTCAGCCTTTCAACAAAATGTTAAAATCATGAAAACGTTTCATAAAATTCAATTGGTATTCATTGCCTTGACACTGATAGTGATCAATACCACATACGCCCAACAACGAGGCTTGCAATATTTCAGGCCAAACGATAAAAACGGCCTGAATGTATTCGAGCCCTCAAAAGAGGATACAGTTATCTTTGATGGATTAAAAGTGAGGGTTGGTGGCGATTTCGCCATGCAGTTTCAAGGTATTAGGCAAAGCAATACGGCAGGTAACCTGACCAAACTGGGATCAGACTTCAATTTGCCGTCTGCCAACCTCAACCTGGACGTCCAGGTATTGGACGGAGTTCGCATGCATCTTAGGACCTATCTTTCTTCCAGAGCTCATAATGAATCCTGGATCAAAGGTGGTTATATGCAAATTGATAAACTGGATTTTATCAAGCCTGAATTCCTAGAAGGGGTAATGAAATATACCAGTATAACGATTGGGTTGGATGAGTTCAATTATGGTGATGCCCATTTCAGACGTTCTGACAATGCCCGGGCGATCTTCAATCCCTTTGTTGGCAACTACATTATGGATGCTTTTTCAACTGAAGCATTTGGTGAAATTACTGTTCAAAAAAATGGTCTTTTGGCTGTGGTTGGGCTCACAAACGGTAAGCTAAATCAAAATGTAACGGTGAACGACAATACAGACAATAAGCCATCATTTTATGGCAAACTTGGATTTGACAAGCAACTTAATGAAGACTTCAGAGTGCGGTTAACAGGTTCCTGGTATATCAATAATGGTACATCAACTGGAACCTGGTTATATGGTGGTGACAGGGCAGGGACCAGGTATTATAATGTATTGTACACATTACCTGATGCCAATGGAGTTGCTGAAGGAGGTCCAAGAGATGGAAGGTTCAATGCCAGATTCACAAAACTTACCGCCTTACAGATCAATCCATTCATCAAATTCAAGGGACTGGAATTCTTCGGGATATATGAGTTGGCCAATGGCAACAATGAATTTACCCAGCCCCAATCAGATACTGAAGGGGGCTTCACACAGCTTGCCGCTGAACTTCTTTATCGGTTTGGTACAAATGAAAAGTTCTACATAGGTGGAAGGTACAATACAGTAAATGGCAAGATGAGAGAAAGTGCCACAGAAGATTTGGAAATCAGCAGGGTCAATTTTGGTGGAGGCTGGTATCTGTCAAAGAACGTTTTAACAAAAGTTGAGTACATGAAGCAGCAATATGAAGGCAATGCTTGGACAGGGCGTTTTGCCGGGGCTGAATTTAGTGGAGTCGTGGTTGAAGCGGTGATTAGTTTCTGACGGAACTCCCGTGTGGATGAGTTCACCCACACGGGGTTCTTTTCATTCCTGATCATTCCTGAATAAGAGATAACGACTTTAAAAATAAGCATCAACAGACCAAAATTTTTAGATGGAAAATAAATCTCAAACATCTACATATTGAGGTATTTGAAATACAAACCATCATTTTTGATATTAAAATCGAACATTCTGAACTAAATTCCGTAGATTCGTATTAGACTTTCTCCAAAGTGCAACGTTTTAGAAAAATATCGGCCATCCTGCTTTCCATATTGGTGCTGCTCAGTTCCACGAGCTTCACCCTTGGGATGCACTTTTGCATGGGGCAGTTGGAGAACATTGCATTCTTTTCAGGAGCTGAGCCATGTGAAATGGTCACACAGAAATCACCTTGTGCCACGGATAAGCATGATCCAGATTGCGAACATCAGCAGGTCACTAAAAAGGGTTGTTGCGAAGACCAGGCTGTAGTAATGGAAGGACATGAAGACCTTACCCAAGTGTCCAAAGTGGCGGTTCCTGACTTTCAAATGATCGCAGTGCTCTACGCTGTGGTATCCTTTCTTTTCAGCGCTCCTGCAGTTGATTATTATTCGTATAACGATTATTCCCCCCCTCTGATTGAGCGTGACATACCTGTGCTCGTTCAATCCTTCCTTATTTAAGCTTTTCATTCAATTCTTTCACTAGGCATAGCATTATGCTGCGCCACAAGTGCATGCATTTGTATGCGCTCAAGTCAATCCAGTTTTAAAGAAAATTGAATGAAAAATGCTCAATTCCATAATCAAATTCTTTCTCGAGAATAAGCTCGTTACCGTTCTCGTATTGCTACTCATTGTAGCCTGGGGCATTGTTACAGCCCCGTTCAACTGGGAGGTGGGCTTCCTCCCTCGTGATCCTGTGCCTGTAGATGCCATCCCGGATATTGGAGAAAACCAGCAAATCGTTTTTACCGAATGGATGGGGCGGTCTCCGCAGGATGTGGAAGACCAGATCACCTATCCGCTCACCACGGCTTTGCTGGGCCTTCCCGGTGTAAAAAGTGTGCGGAGTAGTTCAGCTTTTGGCTTTTCCAGCATCTACATCATTTTTAATGAAGACATTGAATTTTACTGGAGCCGGTCACGGGTGCTGGAAAAACTCAACTCTTTACCGGCAGGTTTGCTTCCACCGGATGTGCAGCCAAAACTTGGCCCTGATGCTACCGCCCTGGGGCAGGTGTATTGGTACACGCTGGAAGGCCGGGACAAAGACGGAAACCCTACCGGAGGTTGGGATCTCCACGAACTGCGCACCATCCAGGACTATTACATACGCTACGCCCTCACTGCAGTGGAAGGGGTGGCAGAGGTGGCTTCTGTGGGTGGATATGTCAAAGAATACCAGGTAGATGTTGACCCTGCCGCACTGAAAGCGCATGGGGTTAGCCTCATGGATGTGATGCAGGCCGTAAGAAACAGCAATATCGATGTGGGAGCCAACACCATTGAAGTAAACCGGGTGGATTATTTCGTAAGAGGCCTGGGTTATGTAGAAGAGCTGGCTGATCTGGACAAGGCTGTAGTAAAAGTAACGGACAATGTCCCGATCCGGGTAAAAGATGTTGCCAAGGTAAACATTGGCCCCCAACCAAGAAACATGAGCGGCATCCTGGACAAATCAGGAGCCGAAGCAGTGGGCGGTGTGGTCATTGCCCGCTACGGTGATAATCCGCTGAAAATCATCAATGCGGTAAAAGAAGAAATCAATACCATAGCCGATGGCCTGCCATCCAAAACACTGGAAGACGGCACGGTTTCTAAAGTGACCATTGTCCCTTTTTACGACCGCACCGGATTGATCTACGAGACACTCGGTACCCTGTATGAAGCCATCAGCCTCCAGATTCTGATCACCATCATTGTAATTATTGTGATGGTGTACAACCTGAGGGCTTCTATTCTGATATCCGCCCTCTTGCCGCTGGCGGTGCTCATGTGCTTCATCTTCATGAAGTACTTTGGTGTAGATGCCAACATTGTGGCACTTTCCGGTATCGCCATTGCCATCGGAACCATGGTGGATCTGGGGATTATCCTGAATGAAAACATCCTCAGGCATCTGGAAATTGCTCCCGAAGGCCAGTCAAAATTAAAAACCGTGTATGATGCCACCACTGAGGTGGCCACTGCGATTCTAACAGCCGTCAGCACGACCATAGTCAGCTTTTTGCCGGTATTTACGCTACAAGCTGCTGAAGGAAAGCTATTTGGCCCGTTAGCTTATACAAAAACCTTTGCGTTGGTATCAGCGGTGATCTTTACGCTGGTCATCATGCCTGCCTTTTCGCACTGGATATTTTCCATGAAAAAAGCAAAGGGAAAAACGGGACTCTATCTAAACTATCTGCTAATGGTAGCAGGCCCTGTTGTCGCATTCACCGTTTGGTCATGGGCAGGCTGGGTATTATTTGGTTTTGGTCTGGTGAATGTACTGCTGCAGCACTATCCTGACAGACTGGGTAAATACCGGAACCTGATGATGGTAGGCGTTACCGTGGTGGCTGTAGCCTGGCTGCTGACTACAGAGTGGGTGCCCTTGGGGGTATCCAATAGCCTGCTTGTCAATTTTCTGTTTATTGCTGTAATCCTCGGCCTGGTGCTTGGCACCTTCGCTCTATTCCTCAGGGTTTATCCGAAAATACTCATGTGGTGCCTGGACAATAAAGGCTTGTTCTTGGTTACACCTGTTGTCATTATTTTATTGGGGGCCAATATCTGGCTGGGTTTTGACAAGGTATTCGGCTTTTTGCCAAAAGCAACAGAAAAATTAGGCTGGAACTTAAGGGAAACCTCAGGATGGACGGCTGTATCTGAAGTGTTTCCGGGCTTAGGCGAAGAGTTCATGCCGTCTCTCAATGAGGGTTCATTTCTCCTGATGCCCACATCCATGCCGCACTCCGGCATAGAAGTAAACCGTGAGGTACTGCAAAAACTGGATATGATGGTAACGGCCATCCCCGAAGTGGAAATGGTGGTCGGTAAAGCCGGCCGGGCAGAAACAGCCATTGATCCGGCTCCCATCTCGATGTTCGAAAACACCATTAACTACAAAAGCGAATACGTATCCGATATCAATGGAAACAAGCTGCGGTTCAAAGTAAATGATGATGGTCACTTTGAACTGAAAAATGGAACCACCTATAACCCGGAGACCATGTCCCCGGAACAAATTGATGTCAATCAACTCATTGAAGACCGCAGTGGCGAGTATTTCCGCCAATGGCGGGCTCATATTAAAACGCCTGATGATATCTGGGATGAAATTGTTTCTGTGGTCAATATTCCGGGTGTTACATCCTCTCCCAAACTTCAACCGATCGAAACCCGGCTGGTCATGCTCCAAACGGGTATGCGGGCGCCTATGGGGATTAAAGTTTATGGGCCGGACCTGAAAACCATTGAAGAATTTGGGTTACAATTGGAAAAGTATCTCAAGGAAGTTCCCTCTGTCAAGAAAGAGGCTGTTTTTGCCGACCGTATTGTCGGCAAGCCCTACCTCGAAATTGCCATTGACCGAGATCAGATTACCCGCTACGGGCTCAATATCCGGGATGTACAAGACTATATAGAAACGGCTATTGGCGGAATGCAAATCAGCACCACGGTGGAAGGCCGGGAACGCTTCCCGATCAGAGTCCGCTATGCCCGTGAGTACAGGGATGACCCTTCGGCCATAGAGTCCATGCAAGTACCTACGCCACTGGGCAATTATATCCCACTTGGGCAGCTTGCAGACATCACCTACCGGCCTGGGCCCGAAATGATCAGGGGGGAAAATAGCTTTTTGGTGGGGTATGTACTCCTGGACAGGCTCCCGGAATTTGCGGAGGTAACAGTAGTGGAAGATGCGCAACGCCACCTTCGCGAGAAAATTGATTCGGGCGAACTCATTGTACCTGCCGGGGTTCGTTATGAATTCTCAGGAAGTTATGAAAATCAAGTAAGGGCTGAAAAGCGATTGGCCATAGTGGTTCCGCTTTGTCTTGCGGCTATTTTCCTTATCCTGTATTTCCAGTTCCGGGCTGTCTCAACCACCTTGTTTGTATTCACGGGGATTGCGATGGCTTTTTCAGGGGGCTTTATGATGCTCTGGCTTTACGGTCAGGACTGGTTCATGGATTTTACTGTCTTCGACACCAACATGCGGGAGCTTTTCCAAATGAAGGTGTATAACCTGAGTGTGGCCGTTTGGGTCGGGTTTATTGCCTTGTTCGGGATTGCCACAGATGATGGCGTTGTAGTGGCCACCTATTTGAAGCAAAGCTTCGAAAAACGGGAACCGGAAAGCGTGAAAGAGGTGCGTAACGCAGTTTTGGAGGCCGGACAAAAGCGGGTATTGCCAGCCATGATGACCACAGCCACCACCTTGTTAGCACTTTTGCCGGTGCTTACTTCATCAGGCCGGGGTTCGGATATCATGATCCCAATGGCCATTCCCTCATTCGGGGGTATGATCATCGAGATCATTACAGTACTGCTGGTGCCAGTCCTATACTGCTGGTGGGCAGAGCGCAAGTTAAGACGCAATCCCGAAGTATTTACTGAATCATAAATAGAGGAAGATGAAAAAAATAGCAATCATATTCCTGTTGTTTTTAGGAGTTCAGTCCACAAGCTTTTCACAAAGCCTGGATGAATACCTGAAAGTAGCAGCAGAAAACAACCCGGAGTTAAAAGCCTACTTCAATGAATATCTGGCCTCTTTGGAAAAAGTACCTCAGGTGGGAGCACTTCCTGATCCTGAACTGACCATGGGTTTCTTCTTTCAACCAATGGAGCGGTTCATGGGCAACCAGCAAGCCGACATCCAGTTGATGCAGATGTTTCCCTGGTTCGGCATGCTGAAAACCCAAAAGGATGAAGCAAGCAAAATGGCACTGGCGCAGTACGAAGTGTTTCAGGATGCCAAATACCGCTTGTTTTATCAGGTAAAAAACACCTGGTATCAACTGTATCGGCTAGAAGAGGAAATCCGCATTACGGAGGAAAACCTTGAGATTCTTAAACAGTATGAGCGGCTGGCGCTCATTCGTTTTCAGAGTGCAGATATAGGAACCGGTTCCGGCCCTAGCAATATGCAGCAAGCTACAAGCATGAACAGCGGTTCCTCCACCTCATCAGCATCGTCAATGGGTGGAATGAGCGGTGGAATGACCAGTGGCACTTCCGGTAAAAGCAGTTCAAAAGGTGGTTCTTCAATGGGTACTTCCTCATCAATGAACGGGGGCGGCTCAGGCATGAGTGATGTCCTGAGGGTCAGGATTGAGATTAAGGAGCTGGAGAATACATTGGCACTTTTGGAAGATTCCCGCTTGCCCTTGCAGGTAGAGTTCAACCAGTTGCTCAACCGTGAATACGATCATCAAGTAACAATCTCCGACACCCTGGCAGAAACTTCCGTTCCTTTTGAGCGGAGGGCTATCCTGGATAGCATTTCACAGAACAATCCGATGCTGAAAATGCTGGATGCCGAAGCAGAGGCCTACGAAGCACAGAAGAAAATGGCAAAACTAGAGGGCAGGCCTATGCTGGGTGCCGGGGTAAACTATATACCTTTTAGTCCACGCACTGAAAACGGAATGCCGATGGGCGGCAATGACATGGTGATGCCCATGTTGAGGCTGACTATACCCATCTATCGGAAAAAGTACAATGCTTTACAGAAAGAGGCGGAATTGAAACAATTGGCCGTTCAGCAGCGCAGGGAAAACACCGTCAATCAGTTGACCACCCGATGGTCAACCGCCTTGCGGGATTTGGACGATGCAACCAGAAGGACAAAGCTGTACCGGGAGCAAACCGACCTGGCCAGGCAAACTCTGAACCTGCTGATGACCAGCTACGCTACTGACGGACGGGATTTCGAGGAAGTGCTGCGGGTACAACAGCAATTGCTCGATTATCAACTCAAGCTGATCACTTCAATAGTAGATCAGCACGTCACCATTGCCATGCTGGAAAACCTGGCAGCAACAGAACTGAATTAATTGATCTAAAAAGTTAAAACGATGAAAGAAATATTTAAAAATAAAAAACTCCTACTGATCGTGCTCGTAGCGCTGACATTGGGAGGCGTACTCGGCTGGATGGTAAAACCATCTTCAGGTCATCAGGAGACGGAAGCAGCCGTGCATAACCATGATGAAGGTAATGAGGTTTGGACCTGTTCTATGCACCCGCAGATCAGGCAATCGGAACCCGGCCAATGTCCCATTTGCGGAATGGACCTGATACCAGCTTCCACTAAACGGTCATCAGCCAGTTCGAATCCATTGATTCATGAGATGACCCCTGAAGCGGTGGCCATGGCCAATATCCATACCTCCAGAGTTACAGGAGTGTCACCTGAAGGTGAGCTTTTCCTTACCGGTAAAGTGAAGGCCGATGAACGCCAGTTGGCTTCCGTTACGGCAAAATTTCCCGGGCGAATAGAGCAGCTCTTTGTAAACTTCACAGGGCAGGTGGTAAGAACCGGGGAACGATTGGCCACCATTTATTCGCCTGAGTTGGTTACAGCCCAAAAGGAATTATTGGAAGCTGCCTCCACGAAAGAGACCTACCCTGAGCTTTATACCGCTGCACGTGAGAAGCTCAGGCTTTGGAAACTCAACGAAAACCAAATCGATGAGATAGAAAAAACAGGAAAAGTAAGGGATCAATTTGATGTGCTGGCCGACAAAAGTGGTATTGTAACCCAGCGGAATATTTCAGTTGGTGATTATGTGAACACTGGATCAGTTTTATTTGATATAGTTGACCTGAACCGGGTATGGATAATGATTGATGCGTATGAATCCGATCTCCCATTTGTAAAAATCGGTGATGAGGTCAACTTTACCGCAGCAGGCATTCCCGGAGAGACCTTTAAAGCTAAGATTACCTACATAGATCCGGTCATAAATTCTTCAACCCGTGCAGCCTCTGTGAGGGCTGAGGCCTCCAACAGCAACGGAGAGCTGCGACCTGAAATGTTCATCAACGCCAGGGTGCGGACCACTTTACGCAAAGGGCAATCCTCTTTGGCCATAACTCGCACCGCTCTGCTTTGGTCGGGCAAGCGTTCAATCGTGTATGTAAAAGTACCTGATACTGAATTTCCAACTTACGAAATGCGTGAAATCACCATAGGCCCCCGAATGGGTGAAATGTGGTTGGTGGAAGCTGGGCTGGAGGCCGGGGAGGAAATAGTGACCAATGGTGTGTTTGCCATTGATGCTGCAGCCCAACTTTCCGGTAACTACAGCATGCTGATGCGCCCTGAAACAAAGACTATGGAGGTGCCTCAGGAATTTCGTCAGCAAATGACTGCCATAGCCGATGCTTATTTCCCAGTGAAGAACGCCCTAGTGAAAGATGATTTTCAGGAAGCCCGATCCGGTTTGTTAGAAGTGGAAAATGCATTGGCAAAAGTAGAAATGCGTAACCTCAAAGGGAAAGCGCATGATCATTGGATGGCGCTAAAGGAACAATTGGCAGGAGCTGTCACCATGATGAAAGGAGCAAAAGACCTGGAAGCACTTCGTCAGCACTTCGCTATGCTTTCAGAAAGCATACTGGAAGTGACAGAGTCCTTCGGGTTGGAGAAAGATAAAGTATACAAAGATTTCTGCCCCATGGCTTTTGACAATAAAGGGGCTTTTTGGCTCAGTGAATCGGAAGAGATTCTCAACCCCTATTACGGAGAGGCCATGCTGTCTTGTGGAGAGGTGAAAGAAACTTATCTGAAGGGACAAAAAGTATTTGAAGAAGGAGGCCCTGCCAAGCAAGCAGCCAGTGGACATAACCATTAAGAGATGAAAAGTTGCTGTAAAACCGGAGATGAAAAAGCTCCTTCAACAATAAAAAAATGGGTCAGCCGGATGGTCTGGGGAGTAGTCATTCTTCTGGTCACTGGTTTAGCCCTGATTCAAGTATTTAACCTTTAAACAAATAGAAAAATGAAAAAAACAATGATCATGCTATGCCTGGCTTTAGTAAGCTGGGGAGCAACCGCACAACATGACCATGCAGCGCATGGAGCACAAACGAGCAGTCAAAAGATGGAACCAATGTTCAAAGACAAGGCATTAGGTTCTTCCTACACACACTACATCACTTTGAAGAATGCTTTGGTGGCGTCTGATTTTCAGAAAGCAAAATCTGCTTCTGAATCTTTGGTGAAAGCCATTCACAATGTAAAAGGCAGTGATAAAGTCCATACAGAGGCGGCCAAAGTTGCGCAGGCGGGTTCACTGGAAAACCAGCGAAAGGCTTTTACTGCCTTAAGCAATGAGATGACCATTTTGGTGAAGGGTGCTGATATCAGCATGGGTGAACTCTACCTGGAATACTGCCCGATGGCCAACGGCAACACAGGAGGCTATTGGCTATCCAATGAAAAGGAGATCCGCAACCCATACTTCGGTGACAAAATGCTGAAATGCGGGAGTGTAAAAGAGACGATCAATTGAATCAAAGACCTGTATGAATCGGATGGAATGGACTTTTGTACTACTCCCTCCTTTTCATGCAGGTACAAATTAAATGTATCGTGAACAAGCACATCATTTTCAGCATCGTATTCCTTGGAGGAATGCTGCTGGTAGCACATGGGGGTCTTGGCACAGCCAAGTAGCAAGACAGAGCAACGCCTTATTCACATCAATGGAAAAGGAGAGGTATCGGATGACCGGGGCACCAAGCTCGGGTACATCAGTAAAGAAGACATAGTCTTTAACAATCAGGGTCAAAAACTGGGCTTTATCAAAAATGGTAAAGTGTATGATGCCGAAGGTAATTCCCTAGGCAAAGCCAAAAAAGATGGCCGCTATTACAACAACGATTGAGTCTTCATCCTGAGCACCAAAACGATAGGGGATAAATGCGAGATTCTGGATCCGGAAGGTCACAAGAAAGGCACAGTACACAAAAACTATAAGCTTCATGCGTGTGCTACACACTGTTTCTTCTTGGAAAAGGAAATGAAAAAAGAGGAAGATAAGTAAAAAAGTAAAGCCCTGTTGGAGAGTGGCCCTTGTGTAGGTTGTCATGCATACAATCTTGCCGCCACTCTTCCATCAGGCACCAAACGGAAAAGTCATGAAGAAGAAAAGCAACAAGGACAACCCTAAGACATCTACCCGGAATCTGGTGTATGCCTACCTGACCATTGCGGCATTATTAGTGACAGCCACAGCATTGGTGTATTGGATTAACCATCAGCAGCTACAGTCTTCTATAGGCTATAGCCCAGATGAAATTGAGCGACCGGTGGAACCAAGCCTGGTATGCATGGTGAATGACGCCTACATGGGCAAGCAGCAAATCCCGGTACCGGTCAATGGCAAAACCTATTATGGTTGCTGTGAAATGTGCGTGGATAAGCTTAACAACCTGGAAAGTGCAAGGATCGCCATTGATCCGTACAGTGGTAATCCTGTAGATAAATCGGAGGCTTACATCGTGCTGATGAACCCGCAAGGCGCAGTTGCCTACTTTGAATCAGAGGCTAATTACAACGCATTTAAGAAAAACTAAAAACAATCCTTTAACCCAAAATCTATGAAATTGAAACTGCTTTTTTTTGGTCTTGCTGCCATAGTGGCCGTGAAGACTCAAGCGCAACAGTCGGATGAAATTAACCAGGTAAAACAAGTCCTGGAATCATACAAACAGGCCATTGAAAGCCTCGATACAACCGGCACAGGTAATTTATTTGTATCGCAATCAATTGTTATTGAATCAGGCAAAGTTGAAGGCCGATATCAGGACTATCTGGCCAACCACCTGGGCCCGGAGCTCCATCATTTCGAATCTTTCAAGTTTAGTGACTATGAAGTAGCCATTGAAGTCGCTTTGCCATTTGCCTTTGCTACTGAAACCTACAAATACACCATTGTGCTAAGCAAGGACAAGTCAGTTATTGAGCGAAAAGGAGTTGCCTCCAGCATTTTGAAAAAAGAAAACGGTCAATGGAAAATATGGCAAACCCATTCATCAGCAAGAAAACCACAGACCAATCATTAACCAACTAAATAATATGACAATGAAAAATACTCTAAAAGCAGTTGTACTGGTACTATTTGCTACAGCAACCGTATCGGCTCATGACGGCCACAAAAGCAAACAAGACAGTACCGCCCAACAGGCGGATACCGTGATGAATGCTCATTCCACCGAGGAAGGGCATAAAGACCACACCCATACCAGCGAGGCAGACAGCCATGATGCGCATCCACAAGATGCACACCACGAAAAAAAGGTCACGGCTGATTTGGCAGATTTCCCCACAATCCACCCGCTAATTGTCCATTTCGCTATCGTATTGCTGATTGTGGGAGCCCTTCTGGCGGTCGTCAATATCTTTTTCATCAAAAGGGAATTGGCGTGGACAGCATTCGCTTTGGTGCTGGTAGGTTTTGTAGCTGCTTACTTAGCTGGCAGAAACTTCCATCCGCATACTCACGGACTAACCGAACATGCCAAGCTCGTGCTCGAACAACATGACTTCTGGGCTGACTGGACGATCAATCTTGGGTTTATCGGCCTGCTGTTACAAGGGATCAATCTATTTATTTTCAAATCGAAAAGATGGGCAATGGCTATTGTGGCAGTTGTGCTATTGAGCGCAGCGTATGCTGTGGCACATGCAGGGCATTACGGAGCACAATTGGTACACATAGAAGGTGTAGGTCCGGAAGGTAAATTTTTAGAACTGGAGCATGAACATTAAACATCAGATAATGAAAAAATTCCCTAATATAATTTTAGCAATTTTCGCATTTGCCTTGTCTTTTTTATTATCAGGGCTAACTAATGCGCAAAACCTCACTGAAAAATCAGTCGAAGGCAACACTGATAATCTTCCTGTAAGAGAATATGCCATTTCCATAAATGAGCTGGCAGTGAACAAGGCAGGCAAAGAAGTCATGGGAATGGCCATTAATGGCAGTGTCCCGGGACCCACACTTACTTTTACTGAAGGTGAATATGCCGTAATATATGTAAAAAACGAGATGGATGAAGAAACTTCCATTCACTGGCACGGTTTGTTGTTGCCAAATTTTTATGACGGGGTTCCTTACCTCACCACTCCGCCCATCGCGCCTGGGGAAACACAGAAGTACGAATTTCCCCTGAAACAAGCCGGTACCTATTGGTATCATTCACATACCATGCTGCAAGAGCAGAGTGGTGTTTTTGGCTCTATTGTCATCCATCCCAAAGAAGAAACCCTGGCTTACGATAAAGAACTTGTCATAATGCTATCTGACTGGACAAATGAAAAGCCCATGAACGTACTCCGTTTTTTGAAACGAGGAACTGAATGGTACAATTGGCGAAAAGGTACGGCTACCCCCTTAAATCAGGTTATTGCCAGAGGCGCTTTGGCAGCACAGTTAAACTTCTGGAGGCAGAGAATGGAAAGTGCTGACATTGCCGACATTTATTACCCGGCCTTTTTAGTAAATGGAGAACAAATTCAGGAATATCCCAATTTCAAACCGGGAGAAAAGGTTAGGCTAAGAATTATTAACGGGGCAGCTTCTACCTCGTTTTGGATGACGTTTGGTGGTGAGGAGCCCACTTTAGTTGCGGCTGATGGACTAAACGTTGAGCCGGTCAAGCGCAATAAAACGTTTATTGCCATAGCAGAGACCTATGATTTTATCGTCAGCATTCCGAAAAGTGGAAAGATGGAATTTCGGGCCACCGCTCAGGATGGTTCGGGAACAGCCTCTGCTTTTTTGGGCCAAGGTGAAGTTTTAGCCGCCGAAGATGTTCCCCGCCCTGATAAAATAGGGATGATGATGCAAATGGCAAAAATGGACATGCGCATGGGGGCTCCTGCCCTAAAATTTAATCCTAAAAAGGACGATCCCCAAAAAATGATGGAGAACTGGGGAATGCAAATGAAAGGCGACAAAAACCCGGATAATGATATGCCGGGTATGAATATGGCCGGAAATAAGGAAGAGGTCTCCCAAATGGATCATTCCTCAATGGATATGTCTGATGATAAAAACTCCAAAATGGATCCGCCAAGTGCTCCCATGGCTGAAATGCCCGGGATGGAAAACATGGATATGTTTTCAGAATACAATTACAATTATCTGAAATCACCTGAAAAAACGGTTTATGGTAAGGATGTTCCAGTCAATGAAATCCTCCTCAATCTTACAGGGAATATGAACCGCTACATCTGGAGCATGAATGGTATTCCCCTATCTGAAACAGATAAAATAAAAATCAAAGAGCGGCAAATTACCCGAATCACACTTAACAACCTGACGATGATGCACCATCCCATGCACCTGCATGGTCATTTTTTCCGTGTCATCAACGAAAGCGGTGATTACTCGCCCCTGAAGCATACGGTGAATGTGCCACCCATGCAAAAAGTAACCATTGAGTTTTACGGGAACGAATATGGAGATTGGTTCTTTCATTGCCATATTCTCTATCATATGATGGGAGGTATGGCACGGGTAGTCAGCTATGATACACCGGAAGACCCTAGAATGAAACCCTTTCCAATTTCCAAACTGATTCACGAAACCAACCGCTTCTATAGTTGGGGAATGGCAGATGTTGCCTCACATAATACAACAGTCAATCTGACCACTTCAAACATTCGCAATCAATTCAATTTATCAATGGAATACGGATGGAATCAGAACCTGGAAGCTGAATTTTCTTATGAGTATTATCTGTACGATTATTTGAGGGTTTTTGGAGGTATTAATGTTGAGAATACCACCAGGAATAGTTTGGATGATATGAAGACAATTGCCGTGGCTGGTATCCGGTGGTTTACACCTTATATGTTCAATGTTGACCTAAGGATAGATAATGAGCTTCGGCCTAGAATTGGAATCGGTCGATCGCTGATGATATTTCCGAAGTTATCAATTTTTGGCTATTACGAATATCAAATTGATGCAGGATTGGTAAACGGTCTGGAGGCCGGCCAAAATTACAAAGAAGAAATTGTATGGAGTGCCGGTGCACAATACATGCTTTCTAAGAATTTTTCACTGATGACAAGCTATGACAACCGCTTCGGAGCAGGGGGCGGATTATCTGTCATGTTTTAATTAGGAAGTTATGGAAGAAAGTTATAAAAAAGGAAGTTTAAGTTTATTAGGATCAATTGCTTTAGGCACTGGTGTAATGATCGGTGCAGGAATCTTTGCATTATTGGGCCAGGTGGCTGAACTGTCAGGGACCTGGTTTCCTTACATTTTCGTTTTGGGAGCTCTCATTTCAGCATTTAGTGCTTACTCCTACATCAAAGTTTCAAATACGTATCCTTCGGCTGGGGGGATAGCCATGATTTTGAAAAAAGCTTATGGTAAATCAACCATAACAGCTTCTGCATCATTATTAATGGCACTATCCATGGTAATCAACGAAAGCCTGGTTGCCAGAACTTTTGGCTCTTATACCCTACAACTGTTCGAAGTTGAAAACAAGGAACTTTGGATTCCCATATTGGGTGTTGCTCTTTTGGTTAGCGCTTTTTTGATTAACATATCTGGCAACAAGCTGATAGGAAAGTCATCACAGTTCATGTCATTTATCAAAATTATCGGAATTCTGATTTTTGCCATAGGAGCTCTCTGGGCAGTGGGTTTTTCTCTGGAAGGGTTGATACCAAAAGCCATCAAAAACACTGATTATTCAGCAACCAGTTATATTGGGGCTTTAGCACTTTCCATTTTGGCCTACAAAGGATTCACTACAATAACTAATAGTGGTGGCGAAATTACAGAACCTCAAAAAAATGTTGGCCTGTCTATTATTATTTCTTTGTTGATATGCACAGTGGTGTATTTTCTGGTTGCTTTCGCTGTAAACTCAAGCCTTACAATCTCTGAAATTATTCAAGCCAAAGATTACTCCCTTGCTGAAGCTGCCAGACCTGCTTTTGGAGATTTTGGTCTTCATTTTACCGTTGCTATTGCCATAATAGCTACTATTTCGGGAGTGATTGCCAGCATTTTTGCAGTCTCTCGTATGACGGCTATGCTTACAGATATGGAACTTATTCCACATAGTCATTTGGGCATGTCAGGCCGAATACAGAAGCATATGTTGGTGTATGTGGTGTTTATCGCTATCATCCTGACTATTTTCTTTGATCTGTCCAGAATTGCTTCCATAGGAGCCATTTTTTATTTGGTGATGGACATCATTATTCATTGGGGTGTATATAAGTATTTGAGGAAAGAGGTGAAAGCCAATGGAACAATTGTACTCACAGCGATGGTGTTGGATTTCATCGTATTGGCAGCTTTCTTATGGATCAAGGCATCATCTGACCTTTTGGTTCTTATTGTTTCTGCATCTGTGATGCTAATAGTTTTTGCAGGTGAAAAATGGTTCTTAAGTCGAGCAGATAAATCTACCCAAAAATGAAACGAAACAGAAACTACTACATCCGAAAAACACACCGGTATCTGGGGATTTTTATAGGCATTCAGTTTATTGGGTGGACGGTCAGCGGCCTCTATTTCAGTTGGACGGATATTGACGAAATCCATGGAGACCAGTTCCACCATGAGCATGTCACGACCCATTCACCCCGGAACCTGATCAGTCCGGCACAATTGGATTCAACGATTGGTATTTCATCCCTTGAGCTTCGCTACATCAATCACCAACCGCATTATTGGGTCAACGATAGTCTGCTTTACAATGCCCTGACCGGGCAAATCAAAAAGGGCATAACCGAAACGGAGGCGGCCGAAATCGCACAGAACCATCTCGTGAAAAACCTGGAAATCCTGAAAACCGAATGGATTACTGAAACCGACAACCATCATGAATACCGTGGCAGGCCGCTACCAGCCTGGGCTGTCCACTTTGAGCATCCCGAAAACCTTACGGCCTACGTAGATGCCCGTAACGGCAACTTCGAACGGGTACGCCACAGCCGTTGGCGTTGGTTCGATTTTCTTTGGATGTTCCACACCATGGATTATGCCGGGCGGGACAACTTTAACAATTGGCTGCTCAGGGCATTTTCAGTCTTTGGCCTATTTACAGTGCTATCAGGCTTTACACTTTACGCAGTATCCTCTAAAACTTTCTTAAAAACCACTTCAAAACTTAAAAAGAATAAATGATGAACAAACTGATTTACACACTTGCACTGGGATTGCTGATCGTATCCTGCCAAAACAAAAAAGGTGAAAATGGTGGTCACGAACACCATCAGCCGGAAGCCGCAACCTCTACGGTCGACCAATCGGATAATTCAAAAAAGAGCATCCCTCAGGAAGCGCATGGCAATGTGGGTGATGCCCACGTTTCTGTGTACTACCACTCACCTGCGGTTCGAAGTAGGGTCATTTGGGGCGGCCTGGTACCTTTTGACGAAGTTTGGGTTGCGGGTGCCCACAGTGCCACCAGCATAGAATTTTCCAAAGCAATCGAGATAGAAGGTACGACCATACCCAAAGGGAAATATGCATTCTTTACTATCCCCGGACAGGAACGCTGGACGTTGATCCTAAACAAAAACTGGGAGCAGCACCTTGCTGATGATTACGATCAGGCAGAGGATATTATCAGGATCGAGGTAACACCTGAAACAGAAATGCCGCTATCAGAACGGCTTACTTATACCATTGAAGACAAAAGAGAGGGTTCGGGCGCTATCCGCATGTCTTGGGAAAAGCTAAGTGTTTCCCTTCCATTTAAAACAGATTAACCACTAAAATTTTTACTCATGGAAAAGCATAATCACGAACATCACAAGCACCATCACCACGATGATGACCACCAAAAGAGCCAATCATCAGATGATCAAACCGTCAACAAATCAGACCATCAGCATGGACACCACGACCATCATGCCATGATGATCGATGATTTCAAGAAGCGTTTTTGGATTTCTCTGGTGCTCACGGTACCGATCCTGGCATTATCTCACATGATCCAGCAATTACTGGGATTTGAGCTGACCTTTTTTGGTGATCAGTACGTCCTTTTTGGGCTTTCCTCTATTGTCTTCTTTTATGGGGGCTGGCCTTTTCTTAAAGGACTTTGGGACGAGCTAAAAGACAAAAACCCGGGTATGATGACCCTGATCGCAGTGGCCATTACCGTGGCTTACGTATACAGCTCGGCAGTGGTTTTTGGTTTGGAGGGAATGGACTTCTTCTGGGAGTTGGCGACACTGATTGTCATCATGCTGCTAGGGCACTGGATCGAGATGAAATCAGTAATGGGAGCATCGAAGGCTCTCGAATTATTAGTACAGATGATGCCGTCCGAGGCGCATTTGGTACAGGGTGATGATATCAAGGACATCAAAGTGGATGAACTGAAAAAGGAGGATATCATCCTGATAAAAGCCAATGAAAAAATACCTGCGGACGGTACAGTGGTGGATGGGGAAAGCCACCTGGACGAAAGCATGCTCACCGGTGAGAGCAAGCCGGTGAAAAAATCCAAGGGCGACCCGGTCATTGGCGGATCAGTAAATGGCAGCCAATCCATCAAGGTGAAAGTGTCCAAAACCGGGAAAGAAAGCTACCTCAATAAAGTGATCACGCTGGTGGAAGAGGCTCAGAAAGCCAAATCGAAAACCCAAAACCTGGCCAACATTGCCGCCAGATGGCTCACGTTCATCGCCATTGGTGCCGGTACAGCTACGCTGGTGACCTGGATCAGCTTGGGTAAGCCTTTAGATTTTGCATTGGAACGAATGGTGACCGTCATGGTTATATCCTGTCCACATGCGTTGGGTTTGGCCATACCACTAGTTGTAGCCATTTCCACTGCTGTTTCAGCAAGCAAAGGCTTGCTGATCCGCAACCGTACTGCTTTTGAAAATGCTCGGAAGATTACCGCAATGGTGTTTGACAAAACAGGCACGTTGACCGAAGGCAAATTTGGTGTCTCACGATATGAGAGCCTTTCTGATGATATGAACAAAAATGAACTGCTGTCCTTTGCCGCTTCGCTGGAGCAGCAATCGGAGCACCCAATTGCACAAGGCATTGTGAAAGCAGCGAAAGAGGCAGGCCTGGCATTGAAAAAGGTTGAAAATTTTGAATCGCTGACGGCCAAGGGCATTCAGGGCAAGATCGATGGACAAAACTGGAAAGTGGTCAGCCCCGGCTATCTGAAAGAAAACAACATAAACATCCCTGAACAGGCAGGATCTGATGCCGCAGAAACCATAGTTTTTGTGCTTTTGGAAGAAAAGTTGATTGGCTTCATAGCCTTGTCCGATCAAATCAGGGAAGAAAGCCCTAAGGCCATCGAAACGCTTCGGGAAAAAGGCATGAAACTATACATGGCTACCGGTGACAATGAGAAAACGGCCAAAGCAGTAAGCGACAAACTTGGGCTGGATGGCTACTATAGCGAAGTGCTTCCACACCAAAAAGTAGACATCATCAAGAAACTTCAGAAAGAAGGCCACTTTGTGGCTATGACGGGTGATGGGGTAAATGATGCCCCTGCACTGGCACAAGCCAATGTGGGTATTGCTGTAGGTTCAGGTACCGATGTGGCAGCCGAAACAGCCGATATCATATTGGTTAACAGCAACCCAAAGGACATTGCCAACCTGGTACTGTTTGGCAGAGCCACCTACAACAAGATGATCCAGAACCTCGCCTGGGCTACCGGCTACAACGCAATTGCATTGCCTTTGGCCACAGGATTTATTCCGGGTCTGGTGATTAGTCCTGCTATAGGCGCAGTATTCATGAGCCTGAGTACGGTCATAGTGGCCATTAATGCGCAATTGCTGAAAAGGAAGATGAAAAGCTGAACTATTTAGGAATCTCCCAAGGGTACTTGCCGACTTTTGCAATACCCTTGCACCTTAATTTTGCCTATATTTGTAGGCAAATGAATTCCATTCTATCCATATCGTTCAGCTTTCTGTTCCTGATGCAGGCAATGGGACCTACTTTGGATTTATGTTGTGAATTAGCAAAGCTTCCGGTGCTTTTTGAACACTACGAGGAATATGCAGAACATAATGGAACTTCATTCGCAGAGTTTATTGACTTTCATTATGGTGACGGGCAAAATGCAAAAGGCCACCATGATGACGAACATGACAAAAACTTACCTTTTCACGGTCAGCACCAGTGCTGTCACGGATACACTTACATAGCTCAACTATGGGGGTATACAGAAATGACTCCCATTCACATTACAACAGAAATAAGAGCAACACGCTATAGTTTTTCTCTTTGTTCTGAGTACTCAGAATCCCCTTTCCAGCCTCCCAAGGCCTGATTTACCGGACACATTTAAATGACTTTTACTTCGTTGCACTGCGTAATGAAGTAAAGTGTAGTTTTTCTATTGCCGTCCGGCATTCCTCTGATGGGCATTTTCGCCCCAAGTCAATTCATTAAATCAGGATTCAAAATGCAAAATAAATGCTGGATAAAATCATTCAATTTTCAGTCAAAAACAAACTGATCATTGGCCTGCTCACGCTGGGCCTGGTCATTTGGGGAGGCTACTCGCTTACACAGCTTCCCATTGATGCCGTACCGGATATTACAAACAATCAAGTACAGGTTATCACCTCTTCCCCATCTCTGGCGGCAGAAGAAGTAGAACGTTTAATCACATTCCCCATCGAAATCACCATGGCCACCATCCCAGAACTGGACGAAATCCGTTCTTTCTCCCGTTTTGGGCTGTCTGTGGTGACCATCGTGTTCAAAGAAGATGTGGATGTGTATTGGGCTCGTCAGCAGGTAAACGAACGCCTGGCCGATGTGCAAGCCCAAATCCCACCGGGAGTGGGGCAGCCGGGTATGGCCCCCATTACTACCGGATTGGGGGAAATTTATCAATATGTGGTAGGTACCGAACCGGGCTATGAAGATCAATATGACGCCCGTGAGTTACGGACGATCCAGGACTGGATTGTGCGAAGGCAGTTGCTCGGTACTCCAGGGGTGGCGGATGTAAGCAGCTTTGGAGGCTATCTCAAGCAATATGAAATTGCCATAGACCCGGACAGGCTCAAGGCCATGAACGTTTCTATAGCCGATATTTTTCAGGCACTGGAAGAAAACAACGAGAATACCGGAGGGGCTTATATCGAGAAAAACCTCAGTGCCTATTTCATCCGAAGTGAAGGTCTGGTAAGCGACATGGATGACATCCGTAACATGCTTATCAAAAATAATCAGGATGGAATTCCTGTCCTCATAAAAGATGTGGCAAAGGTACAGCTTGGGAATGCAGTACGGTATGGCGCCACTACTCGGGATGGTGAAGGCGAGGTGGTTAGCGCCATTGTAATGATGCTGAAAGGAGAAAACTCAGCTGATGTTATTGAGAATGTGAAGAACCGAATCGCTGAGATACGCAAAACATTACCGGAGGGAGTTACCATTGAGCCTTTTCTGGACCGTACAAAATTGGTAAACACTGCCATCGGTACAGTGAGCAAAAACCTGGCTGAAGGAGCCTTGATCGTGATCTTCGTTTTGTTGCTGCTGCTGGGAAATCTCCGTGCAGGTTTGATTGTAGCATCGGTAATTCCCCTTGCGCTCATTTTTGCCTTTGGCATGATGAACCTCTTTGGTGTGTCGGGCAACCTGATGAGTTTGGGAGCTATTGATTTTGGGTTGATTGTGGACGGAGCGGTGATCATTGTGGAGGCTACCCTCCATCACCTGGGTTTACTGAAACTTGGAAGAAAACTTACCCAGCAGGAAATGGACCAGGAGGTTTATCAATCTGCAAGCAAAATAAGGAACTCAGCCGCATTCGGGGAGATCATTATTCTCATCGTGTACCTGCCCATCCTTGCTTTAGTAGGGATAGAAGGCAAAATGTTTGGCCCTATGGCACAGACTGTAAGCTTTGCTATACTGGGTGCTTTTATCCTTTCGCTTACCTATGTACCCATGATGTCCGCTCTTGTACTAAGTAAAAAGACGGAATACAAACCCAATATTTCAGACAAGATCATGGCTTTCTTTCATAAACTGTACGACCCGACAATTCGTTGGGCGATGCAAAAACGGCCATTGATGTTAGCCATTGCACTTGGATTATTTGGCACCTCCCTTTGGGTTTTTTCCAATATGGGAGGGGAATTTATTCCAACACTTGAGGAAGGCGACTTTGCGGTAGAAACCCGGGTGATTACAGGAAGTTCCTTACAAAATACGGTTGCAGCTACTACCCAGGCGGAAAAAATTCTACTCGAACAGTTCCCGGAAGTAAAGCAGGTAGTATCAAAAATTGGTGCAGGAGAAATCCCGACCGATCCCATGCCGGTAGAAGCTGCTGACATGATGGTGATTCTAAAAAACAAAGATGAATGGGTCACAGCCTCTAACAGGGAAGAACTGGCCAACAAAATGGCCGAAGCTCTGGAGGTCATTCCGGGAGTTACTTTTGGATTTCAACAACCCATCCAGATGCGTTTTAACGAACTCATGACAGGGGTTCGTCAGGATGTAGCGGTTAAGATATATGGAGAGGATCTCAATGAGCTTTCGGAGTATGCCGAACAGATAGGACGGCTGGCTTCTGGTGTGGAAGGAGCTGAGGATTTGTACATAGAAGAGGTAACTGGTGTACCGCAAATTGTCATTAATTACAAACGAGACCAACTGGCCAAGTATGGCCTGAGCATTCGGGATGTAAACCGTTCGGTACAGGCAGCCTTTGCCGGGGCTTCAGCCGGACTGGTATATGAAAATGAAAAGCGTTTTGACCTGGTGGTCAGATTGGATAAGACCAACAGGGAGGATGTAGAGTCCGTTCGGAACCTTTACATCGCCCGCAAAGATGGGCACCAAATACCGCTCTACCAGGTGGCCGAAGTGGAAATCCAGGAAGGCCCTTACCAAATCCAGCGAGACGACACCCGCAGACGGATCATTGTAGCTTTCAATGTACGTAACCGGGATGTAGAAAGCATAGTAACCGAGCTTCAGCAGAAAATTGATGAATCGGTGGTATTTGCTCCTGGCTATACCGTTTCTTACGGTGGCCAGTTTGAAAACCTCGTGGAAGCCCGTGAACGACTCTCCTTTGCCGTGCCGTTGGCCCTTCTATTGATTTTTGTATTGCTCTATTTCACCTTCGGTTCTATTAAACAGGGTATCCTCATTTTTACAGCCATCCCACTTTCTGCTATTGGTGGCATCTTCGCTTTATGGCTCAGGGATATGCCTTTCAGTATTTCGGCAGGCGTTGGTTTCATCGCTTTGTTTGGGGTAGCGGTGTTGAATGGGATAGTGCTCATCAGCGAGTTCAATCACCTGAAAAAAGAGGGCATCTCCGATATTTTCGAGCGGATTTACAAAGGGACAAGTGTACGTCTGCGCCCGGTAATCATGACGGCTGCCGTGGCTTCCCTGGGCTTTCTGCCGATGGCACTTTCCCAATCAGGTGGAGCAGAAGTACAGCGTCCACTGGCCACCGTGGTGATTGGCGGGTTGATCACTGCTACTTTCCTGACACTGGTTGTGTTGCCTATCCTTTACTATTATTTTGAAAGAGGGATTAAAGTAAAACCCGGAGCAGTAGCACCTTTGTTGATTATCGGTCTCTTTTTCTTCCAGTTTCAAGAAGTAAAGGCACAGGAATCACCTGCTTCCTTTCAGTCACTGGATGAGGCGATACAAGTAGCGATTCAAAACAATCCGACCCTGAAGGCAGCAGACCTGCAAACCCAACAGGAACGAGCATTAAAAGGTGCCAGCTGGAATTTGTCCAAAACCAATTTCAGCCTTACACATGGGCAGTACAACAGCATTTACGACAATGACAACCAGTTCAATATCTCTCAATCCATCGAATTCCCTACGGTTTATGCCAATCAAAACAAGCTGGCCAAAGCGAGGATGGAAGCAAGCGAATGGCGGAAAAACGCCACCCAAAATGAACTGGTGCAGCAGGTAAAGGCTACCTGGTACATCCTCTGGCTGGAGAAAAGCAAAAGGCAGTTATTGCTGGAGCAGGACAGCATTTACCAACGGTTCGTAAGGGCTGCCAGCCTTCGCTTTGAAACCGGAGAAAGCAACCTGCTGGAAAAAGCCA
The DNA here is from genome assembly GCF_026652115.1 of Algoriphagus sp. PAP.12. Taxonomy (GTDB): domain Bacteria; phylum Bacteroidota; class Bacteroidia; order Cytophagales; family Cyclobacteriaceae; genus Algoriphagus. The sequence goes on from NZ_JAPPSQ010000007.1 coordinate 70,718, forward strand.
CAGCCGAATCGCAGGTAGCTGAAATCAAGGCTATGCTGCAACAAAACCTGTCGGATATAGAAATTTATCAGACACAGCTACAAACCCTGCTCAATCTGGATACCCAAGTAGATATCACAGTGGGTAAGCTGGAAACGATGGAGAGTGATGCATTGCTGGATACGCAAGACATTGCCAATAACCCTACGCTGGCCTGGTTTCGCCAACAAATGGAAGTGGCTGAAAAAGAAAAGTCGGTAGAGAAATCACGACTGCTACCCGACCTGACGGTGGGGTATTTCAACCAATCGCTCAATGGCCCGGGCCAGAACATGGACGGAAATCCAGTGACCTTTGCGCCCAGCGACCGTTTTACCGGTTTTCAGGTAGGTGTGGCCATACCCATTTTTGGGGCTAAGTCGCAGGGATCGGTCATCAAGGCTGCCGAACTGAAAAAGCAGGAAAGTGAGGCAAGACTGCAAGCTACGACCAATGAATTACAGGGCAGGCTAAGGGCACTCATTCAGCAGCATCAAAAATTCCAAACCAGTCTCGATTATTACGAGCAAAACGCCCTTCCACAGGCAGAGCTAATTCTTAAACAAGCTCAAAGGGGTTTTGAAAGCGGTGAAATTGGCTATGTGGAATATATCCAGGGGCTTAACCGGGCATTGGGTGTCCGGTTTAATTACCTGGACATCCTCAACCAATACAATCAAACCATTATCGAGATCGAGTTCATTTCAGGTGTTCAATAAAAAAAGAAATCAACAATGAAAAATACATTCAAATACATTAGTAAAATTTCGATGGCCCTTCTCTTAGGAATGGCTATAACATCTTGTGGATCAAAAAATGAGGAGGCCACAGAAGAACATCACGAAGAAGGTGAAAATACAGTGGAACTGTCGCAGGCGCAATTTGAGCAGGCAGGTATCAAAATAGGAAACGTGGAACAGCGGGTTATTGGCTCAGAACTTCGGGTCAATGGAGTTATTGACGTGCCTCCGCAAAGCAATGTCTCCATCAACATGCCCTATGGAGGCTTTGTGAAATATACTGAGATGCTGCCCGGCACAAAGGTGAAAAAAGGGCAGTTGTTGGTGGTGATTGAAAACCCGGAGTTCATCCAGTTTCAGCAGGATTACCTGGAAAGCCTCGCCAACCGGGACTTTCTGAAAGCGGAGTTCGAACGTCAAGAGGAATTGTACAAGGAGAAAGTGGCTTCCGGCAAGAACTATCAGCAGGCGAAAAGCGACTATCTGGCCAATGAAGCCCGTATCAAAAGCATGGAGGAAAGGCTGAAATTAATCGGCTTCAGTACTTCCAAAATCAAAGAAGGTAACGTTTCTGCGTCTGTCAACATCTATTCACCGGTAACAGGCGCTGTTCGTGAGGTGTATACCAATGTAGGTAAATACATCAACCCGCAAGACGTCATCATGGACATAACCAACTCGGAAGACCTGCACGTGGAACTCACGGTTTATGAGAATGATGTACCACGGGTCAAAGAAGGTCAGCGCATCCGTTTTGCCCTGGCGAATGCTCCCGGTGAGTGGCGGGAGGCCGAAGTATTCCTGGTGGGCAGTGGAGTTAGGGAAGACCGTTCGGTAACTGTGCACGGACATTTGAAACAAATGTATGAAGATTTGAAACCAGGTATGTATGTGGCGGCCAAAGTGGAAACTGATAGCAATGAAGTCTGGGCTGTTCCGGAGGAATCCATTGTGCGGTTCGGGGGCAAGCACTATGTTTTTGCATACGCAGGCGAAAAATCAGAAAACGATGAAACCATGCACGATTTTGAAATGCTGGAAGTCATCAAAGGCTATACCGAGGATGCTTATACTCAGATTTCGCTGGGTGATTCAGCGCAGGATTTGAGTGCCATTGAACTGGTCACCAAAGGTGCCTTTACCCTCTTGGCGAAGGCCAAAAATACTGAAGAAGAAGGCGGTGGACATGGGCATTAAAAGAGTCAACAATGGTGATCAAAGAACTTGAAAATAAACTCAAGCAAAAGGATATCCGACCAACAGCCATGCGGCTGTTGGTGCTGGAAGCCCTGTCCGGTCAGGAGGCTGCCATCAGCCTTTCCGACCTGGAAAAAGCATTTGAAAAGTCTGACAGGGTGACACTATTCCGCACCATGAAAACCTTTCAGGAAAACGGACTGGTACACAGCATTGATGACGGTAACGGAGCGCCAAAGTATGCGCTTTGCGAAGAGGGATGTGAATGCAATATCGAAAGGGACTTGCATGTGCATTTCCATTGCCGGGTGTGCAGCGAAACCTTCTGTTTACCCAAATACAAAATCCCGGAAATTAATCTGCCAAAAGACTTCAATGGCGAAGAAGCTAACCTGGTAGTAAAGGGGGTTTGTGGAAAATGTGCGGATTAAAAATTGCAATGGCTGTGCATCGGGTTTACACGTATTTTCAGGTAAAGCACTTAACGAGATGAGATCAATACAAATTATGAACACAATAGAATATGATCGTGATCCTTAAATCAATCAGCATTTTCATACTGGCCGGTCTTTGCGAAATAGGCGGTGGCTACATGATCTGGCTCACTTTACGTGAAGACAAGCCTTGGTGGGTGGGGGTATTGGGGGCTTAATTCTGATCGGATATGGTATTGTGGCTACATGGCAACCGGATCATTTTGGCCGGGTCTATGCCGCCTACGGTGGAATATTTATCGTAATGGCCATTCAATGGGGCTGGAAAATAGAAAGGGTTGTGCCCGACGGGTATGACATAATAGGTGGGACAATTGCTTTAATAGGTATGCTTATCATCATGTATGCTCCAAGGCCCTCATGATTTTGAATTAAAAAATAACATTCACATGAAAAAACTACAAATTAAAATACCGCTTCTCCTGCCCGAAGTACCTGATGAGAGGGATCAATGTGTGCAAAAACTTATTCAACAGCTTCAGGATACAGAAGGCCTTGAAAAAGTGCATATAGCAGACGAAACAGATAAAGGTGTGCCTCAGCTATGTTTTCATTACGACCCTGAGTTAATCTCCCTAGACCGTATCCAGTCGTTAGCCGAGCAAACCGGGGCTGAAATCAATGAGAAATTTGGACACAAACTCATAGAAGTAGAAGGCATTCGCCATACACGCCACGCCCGTCATGTAGAGCGTGACCTTCGGGATATAGCGGGTATTTTAGAAGCCTCCGTATCGGCATCCGGTATGGTGCGGGTTGAGTATGATACGGCCAAAGTGGATGAGGCGGAAATTATGAAAGCACTGAGAAAAGAGGGGCTTGATATACCGGATACCCAAGTAAGTGCCGAACGTTTTCTTAAACAAGTAAAAGAAACTGAAAAAGGCGAAGATCAAGAAAGAGGTAAAAAGGAACATGACCATGAGGAAGGTGAAGATGATGAACATTCGCACGGTGGCATTTTCGGTAAAAATACAGAGCTGATTTTTTCCATTATCTGTGGAGCATTGCTGGGAATTGGCTTTGGATTGTCTTATGTAGAGGCTGTGCCTTCCTGGGTGAGCCTCGCATTATACATCGGAGCCTATTTCTTTGGCGGATATTTCACGGCCAAAGAAGCCATTCAAACAGTGGCCAAAGGAGGTTTTGAAATTGATTTCCTGATGCTCGTAGCCGCCATTGGAGCGGCAATTCTGGGCGAATGGGCGGAAGGTGCATTACTCCTCTTCCTTTTTAGCATGGGGCATGCGTTGGAACACTACGCCATGAACAAAGCCCGTAAATCCATTGCTGCTTTGGCAGAGCTCGCTCCTAAAACGGCATTGCTCAAGAGAAATGGTAAGACCGAAGAAGTCGGTATTGAGGAATTGAGCATAGGTGACATCATCGTGGTGAAGCCCAACAGCAAAATCTCAGCCGATGGTGTGGTTGTAAGCGGTACAAGCAGTGTCAACCAAGCTCCTATCACCGGTGAAAGTGTGCCGGTAGATAAAGAACCAGTGGATAATCCTGATAAAAACTGGTCGGAGGAAAAAGACATCAAAGACGAGAACCGGGCTTTTTCGGGTACCATCAATGGCAACAATACGCTGGAAATCAAAGTCACTAAAGTAGCGAAGGACTCTACCCTCTCTCGCTTGGTGAAACTGGTCAATGAAGCCCAGACCCAGAAGTCACCTACACAACGGCTCACCGACAAATTTGAGAAATATTTTGTGCCGTCTGTACTGGTTTTGGTAGTCATACTCAATTTCGCATTTCTGGTACTGGACGAAACCTTTAGCGAAAGCTTCTACCGTGCGATGGCCGTATTGGTGGCAGCCAGTCCATGTGCTTTGGCGATAGCCACCCCAAGTGCAGTGCTAAGCGGAGTAGCCAGGGCAGCCAAAAGCGGGGTGCTTATCAAAGGTGGCCGTCCGCTGGAAGATCTGGGTGTACTCACCGCCCTGGCTTTTGATAAAACCGGAACATTGACAGAAGGAAAGCCTAAGCTCACTGAAGTAGTTGCTTTAGGTGATGTAAAAGAGGACGAACTGTTGAAAATAGCAGTAGCTGTAGAAAGCCTGAGCGACCACCCCCTGGCCAAAGCCGTGGTACGGGATGGCAAAGAGCGATTGGATGGTTCTGATGTGCGTGATGCGAAAGACCTGGAAGCGGTGCTTGGTAAAGGGATCAAGGCCACCCTGGATAATGACAAAATATACATCGGCAACCTGGACCTGTTTGAATCCCTGGATGACAAAAAGCCCGAAAAGGAAACGGACGAAAAGGTAAAGTCGCTGGAGTCAGATGGCAATACTACCATGCTGATCCGTCAAAATGACAAATACATTGGCATTATTGCACTGATGGATACGCCCAGAAAGGAAGCTAAAAATACCCTGGAGCAACTGAAAAAGATTGGTATCAAGCGTATGGTCATGCTTACCGGGGATAACCAGAAAGTAGCCGATGCAGTGGCCAAAGAAATTGGACTCACGGATGCCTGGGGCAGCTTGCTGCCGGAAGAAAAGGTAGAAGCCATTAAAAAGCTCAGGGAAAAAGAATCTAAAGTAGCGATGGTGGGTGATGGCGTAAATGACGCCCCGGCCATGGCCAACAGTACCGTAGGTATTGCCATGGGAGCGGCAGGCAGTGATGTAGCCCTGGAAACAGCCGATATCGCCCTAATGGCTGACAAGCTGGAAACCTTGCCTTTTGCCATCGGTTTGAGTAGAAAGGCCAAAGGCATTATCAAAGAAAATCTTTGGGTGAGTTTGGGCATAGTAGCCTTGTTAATACCCGCTACGGTTTTCGGCTTTGCTAATATCGGTATCGCAGTGCTGATTCATGAAGGCTCTACTTTGGTGGTGGTGTTTAATGCATTGAGGTTGTTGGCTTATAAGAAGTAGGACTCAATATTTGAAATTATAGCATAGAATTAACAAAACAATAAGACTGAAAATGGCCAAACGATGCACGATTTTGAAATGCTGGAAGTCATCAAAGGCTATACCGAGGATGCTTATACTCAGATTTCGCTGGGTGATTCAGCGCAGGATTTGAGTGCCATTGAACTGGTCACCAAAGGTGCCTTTACGCTCTTGGCGAAGGCCAAAAATACTGAAGAAGAAGGCGGTGGACATGGGCATTAAAAGAGTCAACAATGGTGATCAAAGAACTCGAAAATAAACTCAAAGAAAAGGACATCCGCCCTACAGCCATGCGGCTGTTGGTACTGGAAGCCCTGTCCGGTCAGGAGGCTGCCATCAGCCTTTCCGATCTGGAAAAAGCCTTTGAAAAATCGGACAGGGTTACCCTGTTCCGTACCCTGAAAACCTTTCAGGAAAAAGGACTGGTACACAGCATCGATGACGGTACCGGAGCGCCTAAATACGCTCTCTGCGAAGAAGGCTGTGAATGCAATATCGAGCGGGACTTGCATGTGCATTTTCATTGCCGGGTGTGCAGTGAAACCTTCTGTTTACCCAAATACAAAATCCCGGAAATTGACTTGCCAGGTATGTTCATAGGCGAAGAAGCTAACCTGGTAGTAAAGGGGGTTTGTGGAAAATGTGCGGATTAAAAATTGCAATGGCTGTGCATCGGGTTTACACGTATTTTCAGGTAAAACACTTAACTGGGTGTGATTCAATGCTCATTATCACCCATGTCCCGGACTTCTTAAAACCAACACAATGGACAAAAACACGATCAATTGCAAACTCACAACTACTGAGCTGAGGCAAAGAAAAGCTACTGTGATAGCTTCATTAAAAGTGCGGGTATTGGAAAAACAGGAACTTGCCAATGGGTTCAGGTACAGATTTGACAGCTCGGATCAAACACTAGATCTGCTGAACAATTTCATCAAGACCGAACGGCTTTGTTGTGACTTTTTAATACTGGGTCTTACAGTTGCCCATCAGGATTCTCCGGTCTGGCTCGAATTATCAGGCCCGGAAGGCGCAAAGGACTTTATCAAAAACGAGATTGAATTTTAGAATTTAACCCAGGCCGATCAATCATGACCACTTTACTCACCGGTACCATCATGCTCAGCCTCCTTCATGGGCTGATCCCCAGCCACTGGCTGCCGGTACTGGCTTTGAAAGAAAGGTTTGGCTGGCAAGGAAGCAAGACGGTTCGCATTGCCTCTGTGGCGGCTTTGGCCCATTCGTTGAGTACGTTTATGCTAGGTGTATTTCTGGGCTTGTTCAGCCTGTCATTGGCGGAAACGCTGAACAGTTACACCCGTTGGGTCATTCCCTCATTGCTTATCGCCATCGGCTTGTATTTTATCATCCAGCACCACCATCACCACCACTTTCACATTGCTGAAAAACAAAAACTGGAAAAAGCTGGAGCAACACAAGTGGTGACCTTGCTGGTATTCATGATGTTTCTTTCGCCCTGCCTGGAGATTGAAGCCTACTTCCTGATGGCAGGGACGTACGGCTGGCCGATGATCCTGGCAGTGGGCCTGCTTTATACCATCGTTTCCGTGTTGGGGATCACCTTTTGGGTGTACCTGGCACAAAAAGGACTGCACCGCTTCAACTGGCACAGGCTGGAACACAATGCCGGGCTGGTTTCAGGAGGCATACTCATTCTTACAGGGATCATTTCCTTTTTCACACATTAAAACTGACAAGATCATGGCCAATACAAACAATATAGAAGACAAAGCTTGCTGTGATACCGACCAGCAACCAAACAAACAAAAGAAACAAGAAGAAAAAACCTCCTCCACTTTCCTGCAAACCTGGGGAAGTGGTATTGTAAGCCTTGTCATTCTGCTTGCAGGAATAGCCGCTGATCAATGGGGACAGCCTGCATTTTTCCAGGGATGGATCCGCATAGGCTGGTATGTGCTGGCCTATTTGCCTGTGGGTTGGCCGGTATTGGTCAAAGGCTGGAAGTCCATACTGAAAGGTGATGTGTTCACTGAATTTTTCCTCATGGGCATAGCCACTCTGGGAGCTTTTGCCATAGGCGAATATCCCGAGGCTGTGGCGGTGATGCTTTTTTATGCCATCGGTGAGCTGTTTCAGGATGCAGCCGTGAACCGGGCCAAACGCAACATCAAAGCCCTGCTGGACATTCGTCCCGAATCGGCCTCCGTGCAGCGAAACGGCCAAATGATGACCGTACACCCGGAGGAAGTACAAACAGGGGAAACCATACAGGTAAAACCCGGGGAAAAAGTGCCGCTTGATGGGAAAATGCTGAGTGAAAAGAGCAGTTTTAACACCTCAGCTTTAACAGGTGAAAGCAAACCGGCTACCTACAACAAAGGAGAAAATGTGCTGGCCGGAATGGTGAACCTCGACAGGCTGATTGAACTGAAAGTAACCAGGCTATTCAATGAAAGCTCACTGGCACGCATCCTGGAGCTGGTGCAGAACGCCACCGCCCGTAAGGCAAAAACCGAACAGTTCATCCGCAGGTTTGCGCGGGTTTACACGCCCATCGTTACTTTTCTTGCAGTTGGACTGGCCTTCCTGCCCTACTTTTTTGTAGAAAACTATGTGTTTGAAGACTGGCTTTACCGGGCATTGATCTTCCTGGTGATCTCCTGCCCCTGTGCGCTGGTGATCTCCATACCACTCGGCTACTTTGGAGGGATCGGGGCAGCTTCCCGCAAAGGGATACTATTCAAAGGCTCCAACTTTCTCGACCTCATGACAAAAGTCAATACCGTGGTGATGGACAAAACCGGAACCCTGACCAAAGGAGTATTTGAAGTGCAAAAAGCTGTAACCATGGACGGCATCACTATCGACTGGCTTAGCCTGGCGGCAGACATGGAAAGCAAATCCACCCACCCCATTGCCAAAGCGATTGTGGAGTATGCCAGGACGCAGGGCAAAGACATTTCAGAACCCGAACAACAGGAAGAAGTGGCAGGGCATGGCCTGAAAGGCAAGGTGCAGGGAAAGCAAGTGTTGATCGGCAATCAAAAACTGATGGCCAAGGAAGGAATCGTTACCTGTGCTGATGCTGCCGGGGAGGTCAATACCGTCATCCATGCGGCAGTAGGCGGAAAATATGCGGGATACCTGGTGATAGCAGATGAACTCAAAGAGGATGCCTCACAGGCCATAGAAGTCATACGCAAATCAGGGGTTCGGGAACTGATCATGCTGTCCGGAGATAAGGACGCTGTGACCCAGCAAGTGGCAAAAACACTTGGTATAGACAAGGCATTTGGCGACTTGCTGCCCGAACAAAAGGTACAGAAAGTGGAAGAATTGAAAAAAGACGCCAACCGTGTCATCGCCTTTGTGGGAGACGGCATCAATGATGCCCCTGTATTGGCACTGGCCGATGTGGGCATGGCCATGGGCGGCCTGGGCAGTGATGCCGCCATCGAGACGGCCGATGTGGTCATCCAGACCGACCAGCCTTCCAAAATTGCCACGGCCATCCAGCTCGGCAAGCAAACCAAACGGATCGTATGGCAAAATATCAGCCTGGCCTTTGGGGTGAAGCTCATTGTGTTGGCACTGGGAGCCGGAGGCCTGGCTACCATGTGGGAAGCTGTATTTGCCGATGTGGGTGTGGCACTGTTGGCGATATTGAATGCGGTAAGGATACAGCGAAACTAAGAATACTTTAAGCTATGAAAATAACAAACTCACTTTTTAAATGTCTGAAATTTACAACCACCTATATGAAGATTTAGAGGACAAGCTTAGAATGATTGATCTGGAAGAAGACAACATTCTCAAAAAATCAGAGCAAAGTTTTCAGACAGCCCTTCAGGCAATTAATCAGTTGAGAGATGATTTGAAGGGTGATCGATTGCGTTTACAAAGCGATGAAATCTCGTTTTTTAAGGAAATTAAACCAAAATTTGTTAGTAAGCTCATCTATCACCTCAGTGTGTTCAATATCGAAACCAACAAACCCAACGGAGGGATCAACAGAGGGAAAGGCTTTAAGAACTATTCAACATTTGATGAAATCTATGGTGGAGAGTAAGCAGAGCAATCTTGATTGGCTGAAAAAAAGATGCCCAATTCGTCCTAAAAAGTGGCATACTGAAAAGGTTCTCAGAATAAATGAAATTGAGAACTATAGGTTCTATTCTCGGAATTCAACAAAGACTTACAGAGGAATCATTAGTCCGCTAGATATAAAAGGTATTCAATACGCCTATGCTTATAACGATGAGAGTGATATTACCTGGATTGACTTATTGAACAATTTGAAAAGGTTTAAGGATATTCGTCATTCAAACATGACTCATGAAGAGTTGATCGAGCACGCCCAAAGTGATTACAACGAATCCAGAACAGTTTCAAAGTTTGGCTCTCTTTATTTTACTACCACCGGCCAGCACAGAATGACTTTGTGCAAATTTCTCGATTTGGAAAAAGTTACAGTCCAGATTAACGAGTATACCTTTGATCAAGAAGAAAGGCAATTGGCACAAACCATAAAAATGTTCTTTGCGATTTTACCATCAGCCGTTTAATCATGAATAAAAAAGTACATCTAGGTTTCGAATATCCAAAGGGTTTTCCTCAAGAAATCATCGATGAAGAAATAAGCGAAGTCAAATCAGAAAAACTTTATTTTGAAATTGGACGGCAAGAAAATGAAGTGTACGCTGCGATGGAATGGGTCGTTCCAACATTATTCGCAACATATATTTTGAAACCATATTTTGAATCATTTCTCAAAGAAGCGGGTAAAGATCACTACGAAATGCTGAAAAGTTTTTGTAAGAAGCAGCTTGCAAGAGGGAAAACAATGGATTCTCATCTAATTTCTGCCGACCAATCAAATCTAAAAATATCTAAAAATTATACTCAATCACACTCTGTATCAATTACTTTTCAATCTAAAACAGGGCGGCAAGTGAAATTATTATTTGATAATAATTTAGAGTTAAAAGATTGGGAGAATGCATTAAAAGAATTCTCGAAATACATCATTGAACACTATTCTAATTTCCCAAACGATCAATTTACAGATAAAATCAAGGATCTTTCACCTAAAGAATACTTTGTAATTTATATCAAAATTAATCCAATATCAAAAGAACTTGAATTCCATGATGATCACACACTAATACTTGAATCGAAAAACTGCGGCTAACTTGACTATTTTTTTCCTAAATCCCATAATGCTCCGCCACGGCCTTCAAAATCATATCCCGCATTGATAATTTGGTCTCCCGGCCGATTTCATACTTGAGCTTGTCAAACATAGCTGTAGGAATCCGTAGGGAATAGATCTTCACATCTTCGGTGTCAAATTCCTTGCTTGATACTTTTTCTTTTTGCCGAATTTCTGGTTCGGGATTGATCAGTACTCCGATTCCTCGCTGTTTGGTGCCGAGGTTTTTATTGCCCTTGCTTGGGTCGTTTAGCTTCTTAGCAATGGTTTGCTCAATTTAATCTGTTTATAGTTTCATCGATTAGGATTTTTTAATGCCTTGCCCTTTTTCGTGGATTATTCTAAAGTGCATTCTCCGGGAAATGTCCTTGAGTCAATTACACTTTTTGATTTAAAAAAAAAGGAAGGTGTAGGTGTCCCTGAATTCCGGAATAAGTTAGCCCTTTATCCTCGGGACGGCCAAGAGCTTCCGGCATAAACCTCGCGCGCAATCCTCAGCTGGTTTATTCCTTTTCCTCTTGGCCTTGCTCGGAACAGGGCTGGGATCATTCCATAATTCATGTTTCACCAAAACTCAAGAAATTATGGAAGCTTTAACTCAATCATTCCACTTTAATGAAGTCGCAGAAATCACACTAGCTTATCGACCAAAAATCAAGGCAAGCCAACGTCCAAAAGTTACTTGTTCCAGGCAAGTATATGATGTATTGTTGAAATTCTGGAATTCCGATTCGCTGGAATATGTCGAACAGTTCCAGGTGATGCTACTGAGCAGAGGTAACCGGGTATTAGGAATTTGTACAATCAGTACTGGCGGAACCTCGGCAACTGTTGTAGATCCTAAATTAGTCTTTGCTGCCGGATTGAAGGCTAACGCATCCTCCTTAATTCTTAGTCATAACCATCCCTCTGGAAATCTTCAACCTTCCGAACAGGATAGAAGACTAACCCGAAGACTGGTAGAAATCGGTCGTGCTTTGGATCTACCCATTGTGGATCATGTTATTCTGAGTTCTGAAGGATACTTTTCCTTTGCAGATGAAGGGGAGCTTTAGGCTTCCTTTTTTTACTTTATTAATAGGAGCTATTCAATTGAGAGAAGGCAAAATTTATTCGATCTTAAAAATTATTTTTTCTCGATTTTTCATAAAAATATTGTTGCCCAATAAGATAGTTTAGATGAATTTATTAATTTAGACCCAGATAGGACAAGCCCTTTCCTTCAAATTAGCTATTCAACTCAAAAAGCTATTTTGGAGAGGAGTATAAAAAAAATATTGATGCATAACATTCTAGAAAAAGTAGATATGAGACGGCTAAACAGATTTTTGACCATTTTATTTTTGTTTTCAATGTTCATGTTTCAAGGTTGTGAAGACAAAGAAAATCCCATGTTTGATGACCAAGCTATTTGGGAATGTCATTATGAAAACAACTGGGACTATGAGACGACTAAAAATAACGTAGTCGGACTTTGGGAATGGAAATATATCAAATGTTGTGGTGAAACAACAACTCCATATCAAAATGGTACCGAGTCAAAAGGACTTAAAATTGAGTTTAGTGCGGATGGCAGTGGTGTTGTCGTGGATCAAGATGTGATTTATGAATTCAGTTGGGACCTTGGACTTCTTGTAAATGAAAATGGACTCTTCGAATTTCAGACCACTCCTTCAATCGCACAACTAAATGGACGACTTCTATTCTGTGACAACCTAATGATGAGTAACGGTAGCTATAGAGATGGTGCAGACAACTTTCTTGTAAAGGTTGATTCGGATACTACTAAATAATTTTGACTCCTAATTCGTTTTGAGGAGATAAGACCTAATAGTATTTTTATCCTAGATCAAACTGAAGGTATTTTATCATGTTTGGCTTTTAATTTGGTTTACACATTGTGACAAAAGCACAGATCAAAAAGAATGCGATTGTTAAAATTAAAAGTTTTTAAAGTTGTTCATCCATTGAAAAAGAACATCTTTAGCTTAAATCCCATAATACTCCGCAACCGCCTTCAAAATCATATCCCTCATGGAAGCTTTGGTCTCCCGACCGATTTCATACTTGAGCTTGTCAAACATGGCGGTAGGAATTCGGAGAGAATAGATCTTTACATCTTCGGTGTCGAATTCCTTGCTTGATACTTTTTCTTTTTGCTGGATTTCTGGTTCGGGATTGATCAGCACTCCGATTCCTCGCTGTTTGGTGCCGAGGTTTTTATTGCCCTTGCTTGGGTCATTTAGCTTCTTAGCCATGGTTTTGTCAGTTTAATCTGTTTAGAATTTCCTCGACCAGCATTTGATAATCCTTTGCCCCATTGGATTCAGGCGCATAGTCGAAAATGGTTTGGCCTTGGAGTTGGGCTTCAGCCAAGGCAACATTGATCCGGATTTTGGTATCGAACACTTTATCCTGGAGATCCTCAGTAAGTTTCTCCACAATGGTTTTGGTCAGGATTCGGTTTGGGTTGATTTGGGTAATGAACACTCCTCCTATTTCCAATTTATCGTTTAGGTTGTCCCGGACTTCATTGACTATTCCAAGGAGACGATCAACTCCCTTGTAGGCAAAATACTCCCCTTGCAGCGGTAGCAGAATCGTATCACTCGCTACCATGGCATTAACGGTTAATAGTCCAACTGAAGGTGGGCAGTCAATGATGATGTAGTCGTATTCTGAGTGGATTGGCTTTAGCAGTTTATGGAGGATTTGCTCCCGGCCTATTTTTGATACGATCTCCATTTCAGCGCCCAATAGGTCGATGGAGGAAGGAACTAAGTCCAGGTTTTCGGAGACATGTAGGATCGGTAGCTTTTTGTTCTCGCGGATAGAATCATAAACAGATAATTCCGGATCACCTTTTCCCAATCCCTCAGTCAGATTTGCTTGAGAATCGATATCCAATAACAAAACTTTAAGACCTTTTTTGGCAAGCCCAGCACCAATGTTGATGGAGGAGGTGGTTTTACCCGTTCCTCCCTTGTGATTCATGATGGAAATTGTCTTCATAGCTCTTTGGTTTAACTAAAGATATGAAAATGTGTTTCCATAAAAAAGTATTTATATAAAAATGTATTTACTTTTGGTTGATTCTGGATTCCAAATTCTCGATGATCAAGTTCTTGGATTTTACCAATTCGCTGTAGGAGCTGTTTTCGGCAGAGAGTCTTTTTACCTCATTTTGAAGTCTCTCGATTTCGGATTGGAGCCGCTCAAAGAAGTGCTGTTCGCTGCCAAGTTTGTCTGAATCCATTTCACGATCCTCGATGGTAGCAATAAACATTTCACCTTCTCCGGTTTCCAGCCACCGGAGATTGATGTTGTGTTCTCTTTTGAGAAGAATCTTGATTTTTCCGGAAACGCTGTTCTTGCCTCGTTCTATGTCAGAATACCCTGCCTGAGTCAATCCCAGGGAAGCCCCAAAGTCTGCTTGGGTCTCTTTAAGGAATTTTCTAACGATTTTTAACCGTTGATTTTCAGTCATATCTGAGTGATTCGGATTTTAAAACGATAAATGCTTTCCAAAATATAGCAAAACCATATATTTTTATTAATGGATATATTCAAAGGAATTATCCTTGGCCTATTCGGATTGCTCAATTGAGCCGCTCTGTTTGGCCTTTCCATTCTTTGATTTCTTGAACTCAGGGCTACCATCAGCAAATAGAGTCTGAGGAATAGGATTTGTCTATTTTCCCTTTTGCTGATCTATTTCAGATCACTCATGACAAATATATACTTACAAATGTATTTTGAAAGGTGATTATTGGTTTTCTATATATGTAAATATCTGCATATCTATATATATCGAAATACCGATATAGGGATATTTCGATATCCTTTTTCTAATGATCTGAGGTTTGTTCCGATTTTAATCAGTACGCCACATTTAATTTTCAGCCAAAAATTTTGGTGCCTTTTCCCGGTAGTGGGGAAGCTATGGCCTTGAGGGATATCGAAGAATTGACCTTGCTTTTTTCAGCATGTGAAGAAGGATAAAAGTGTTGAGGAACCTTTTGCGTGTTCTTTGCAAGTTGTGTATTTGTGACACAAATTCTGCCGAATTTTTCTCCCAAACACGCACTTGCCATTCCGGTGATTCTTATCAGAATCATCCAAAATGGAGGGATTTAACCTCGCAACTCGGTAAAATATAAATTGACTGAACCATGAGAAAATTCATTGAACAGGATCGAGAAAAAATCATTAACATCTTAGTGAACTCTTTTGAAGGCAATAAATCCGTGGATTTTGTCGTGGGCAAATCAGCTACAGGAAGGAGAATTCTTATGGAGTACAGTTTGGCAAACTGTCTGGAAAACGGAGAGGTGTATCTATCCGATAGCGGAAAATCCTGCGTCTTGATCAAGTTTTCTGATCGAAAGCGAAAGCCATTTAATCTTTGGATTTGGGACCTGAAACTGGCCCTTCAGGGAATTGGGATTTCAAGAATTTCGAAGGTGCTCAAACGGGAATCCAGCATCGAAGCTGTCCAGCCCAAAGAGCCATTTCTATATGTCTGGTTTATTGGTGTAGAGCCAGAAAACCAAGGTAAAGGAGAGGGCTCCAAGCTACTCAAGTCAGTTCTTGACATTGCTGAAGACAAGAAGCTTCCTGTTTGCTTGGAGACTTCAACAGAACGCAATTTTAAATGGTATGAGAATTTTGGGTTCTCAGTGTATGCATCTTCCGCTCAATTTGGTTTCCCATTTTACTTCTATAGAAAGGATTAATTATGACAGTGTTTGGAACTGACATGCACCTGGCGACTTTTATTTTTGTCGTGTGCGAGGTGCTATTTTTTGTCTCTCAGCTGGTTTTGTATCTCCAAAATCCCGCTGAAAAGAATCGTCAATACTATTTGATTCTCCTGGGTCTCTTGATCATTTACAATATTGCGGGAGGTTTATTTCCAGATCCCGCTCTCCCGATTGATATCAATTTGCAGATCAATCTTGCCTACGGGACTGGCTTTGTAATGGGGGCGTATTTTCCCTATTATTTTTATCGAGTTTTTGAACTGGATGATTTGAGATGGAATGCGCGCATCGGCGTTTGGATATTTTTGATAGCTCCATTCCTGCTTTTCTTTTGTATTGGGCTTCCATTATTGGATGACCTTCCAGCCACCATCTGGTATGGTTTAGCTATTCCTTTGGTTTATGCGATTTATTTGATTGTGATCATTTTTCTGAGTATCCGAAAGAAATTTGAAGGATCACAAAATTCATTGGAAGCAATTTTGACTTATTCGGCAGCGGTACCTTGGGTCTTGTTACCGGTTTTTAGTTATGTTGATGCCTCCCAATTCGTCGAGGTGATTTGTACCAATGGAGGCTTTATCATCATCACGTTTTTGTTTATTCGAAAGATGATCTTCGAAAACAGAAAGGTCTTCGCAAAACTCAATGATTCTGACCTGAGACCTCCGGTTGATCCCAGTGCTTTTTTCGGCCAACGATGTGCCGAATTGGGTTTGACAAAGCGAGAATGCGAGGTTGCGGAGAAAGTAGCCCAAGGCCTTACCAGCAAAGAAATCGCTGAAGAACTTTTTATTTCAGAACGAACTGTCAACAAACACCTTCAGGCGATTTTTAAAAAAGCTGACAGCAAAAACCGAGTTGAGCTGATCAACGCCCTGAATTCCTACTCATCATCCTGATTTTCTAGGCTTTGTCCTCTGATTAAGTATATCTGCGTATAGGGGTTTCTCTATACGCAGATATGCCTATTTATCCCAATTACGCAGTTTTAGGTATTTTTTTTCGGCTGCGAAATCCAATCCTTTACCCCCATCAACATGTCGCCATGATGGAGAAAAGAGAAAATCTCTCTTGGGTATCAGTCCGATTAAAGCCGGATGTTTTTGCCCGATTGAAGGAGGAAAGTAGATCCCTTGGAGTGTCCCTAAGTCACTTGATCAGAATGAAGCTCAGCGCTGACACGATCAAGATCATTGACACTAAGGGAATCCTAAATGCAATCGATAAGGTGGTTGCAGAACAGGCCAGGGTGAACAATAACATCAACCAGCTGGCCAAGCACGCCAATACTTATCGAGACAAAATTTCCCCGGAGGTTTTCACGAGTCACACGATCCAAATGGCCAAGCATCTTGAGCATCGGGATTTCATGAACAAGTTTTTGAAGCAGATCTACCAGGCAATCAAATGAGAGTTAAAATCCTTTCCAGCGCAAGTTCATTCAATGGGGTAACCTACAACACGAACAAAACCCAAAATGAAAAGGGGGAACTAACCAGGCTCCGGAATTTTGGGTATTTGCAGGATACCAAGGATGTGGGCCCGAATGAGGTGAAAAACTTCCTGATAGCTCATTCGAACAGAAATACACTGGTCAAAGACAAGCAGTTTCATGCTATGATCAGCTGCAAGGGGAGGGAGTATTCCAAAGAAGAGCTGACCGACATTGCCCATGAGTGGATTGATAAAATGGGCTATGGAGACAATCCCTTTTTGATCGTTTTTCACAAGGACACGGCCAATAACCACGTCCACATTGTGTCATCGAGGATCGACCGGGAAGGCAAAAAGATCAGTGATTCTTTTGAGAAGCTCAGAGCACAGGAAGCAATCAACGAGATCATGAGACTCAATCCCAAGCATGAAGCAGTGAAGGCTGCGGATAGCTTGATGGAGTTTCGATTCAGTACCAAAGCCCAAGGATTCCTGTTCCTGGAAAATTTGGGATTCAAAGTGCGGGAAAAGGGTGAGCAGATCGAATTGATCAAGTATGGTTCGGTGCAAGGTCAAATTCCAGTTTCAGAATTCAACCAAAAGATCCAGTCCTATCAGTTGGATAAGGATCGGGCCAAACAGCTAAAGGCGATTTTGGATCGGTACTCCAAGGTTTATCAAACCCTGCCCACATGTCTTTTTGAGCCGAAACCCGGTGGAAAAAAAGGAAACCTAACTGGGTATCGCTCGGATCTCGGTGATTTTATCCGGGACAAATTTGGGCTTCAGCTCGTATTTCATGGAAAAGATGGGAAAAGGCCTTATGGTTATTCCCTGATTGATCATGCCAACAAGATCATTTTTAAGGGAAGTGAGGTGTTTCCGATTCAGCGATTTTTTGAGCAGGAAGGTGAGCGTAAAACCTATCAATCCCAGAAACCAAATAAGGATAAACCGATCGATTTGCTCGAGGCAAAAGTAAAGCTCCAATCTGCTATCAATGACTTCTCGACTGTTCGGCTAGGCTTGGAGCACCACGCTTTGAATCTAGAGCATCGGGATGGGAATTCTTACCTGAAAACAGCCCAAGGAGATATCGCAGCCAGCGACATTCTTTCTGCCGAGCAGCAGCTGGCCTTACGACAATACTTCCAAGAAAGCGAAGCTTATCGAGAGGTACAGAGCCAAGGGATTTTTGACTTGAGTCCTGTGCTCAATATCGCTGATGACATCGACGATGAGGCTGTGCACGGAAGAAAAAGAAGCAAAAAGCGCAAGGGAGACAATGAAATCACC
Organism: Algoriphagus sp. PAP.12; assembly: GCF_026652115.1. Taxonomy (GTDB): domain Bacteria; phylum Bacteroidota; class Bacteroidia; order Cytophagales; family Cyclobacteriaceae; genus Algoriphagus. Next base: position 88,772 of record NZ_JAPPSQ010000007.1, read on the forward strand.
AGATAAAGAATTTACCATGATCATTCTATTCGCAAACCAAAAAGGCGGAGTGGGAAAAAGTACTCTAGCGGTGCTCTTTTCAAATTTTGCCGTCCAGAAAAGGAAAAGAAAGGTGAAAGTCTTTGATATGGACTTTCAGCAGTCGCTTTACAACAAGTATCTCAATTCAGACCTCTTGGAAAATGAAAAGCTCTATGAAGTCGAGCTATCGAGTATTCCGGGGTTCAAGTCTATCCGAAAAAGAGCCTCCCAAGATCCCAGAATTCTCACCGTCATTGACCTTGCCGGGAGAATGGATGACGACAACCTGGTCCCGGTACTTAAGGAATCAGAATTGATCATCTGTCCATTTTGCTACGATGAATACAGCGTCACCAGCACCTTTGAGTTTTGCTATGTGGTCAAAAAGGTGAATCCCGAGAGCCGGATCATCCTGATCCCCAACAGAGTCAAAACATCGGTCAAGTACGAAACCATGGAAAGTGTCAATCAGGCACTCGGCCAATTTGGTGAGTTGACCTCCCCGGTATCGGATCGGATAGACTTCCAAAGACTGACTACCTCTTACACTCCGGAATCCCTCGTGCCTATCCTGGATCCCATTTTCAACAAATTATTTGATGATCACATAGAAGCAGACCAGCCATGGGAAACGGAGACTACATAAGCAAACTTGTCCAAGGAGTCAGGTCAGATCTGGTACTGCCTGAACATGAGGCGAAACCTTCTATAAATTCCAAAAGAAAAATGACTGTCAAAACCAGAAGCCGTGGAATCAATAATCTGATAACTGCTATAAAGGATTTTGAAGTAAACGGAGATTCCAAAAGGCTGATTCGGATGGACGCTCGAACCGAAGAAGTCCTGAAGCTACTCAGTCCCACTTTTGGAGTGGACGTGACCTCCTTTGTGAATTTCCTATGCTGGGACTTTCTGGAAAACAATCCGGAACTGGTCAACGAAATCAAACAATCCATACAAAAACTATAACCATGAGCTGGACAGACTTCTTTCTATACCTATCCCTTTTCTATGTGGTGTACTATGCAGTAAATGTCGTCATCGATGTTTTGCGCAAACCACAACTTTCAGAAGTGTCGGCAGGGAATGCCTACACCTTTCAAACGGACCTCAATGAGTTTGACGAAAGTCCAACGGTGATTGAGGATAATGAACCGAAGCTTGAACCTGTAAAGCCCAAAACAGAATCGACTTCAGAAGTATGGGTCAACAGCGAGGAGGATTCTGAGGAAATCGAATTTGAAATCAACGATCCCAGCCCGGTCAAATCTACAGGAGGGGTGACTACACTCAATTCCCTCTTTGTACTCGCCAAGGAAGGCAGTATTGAAATGAAAAAGAAAGTCGTGTTCTCATGAAGCTTTCCCATCGCTTAATTCTATGCGCTTTCCTTTACCTCTTTTTCTTTTTGTCGGCAACGGAAACTTTTGGCCAATCCCCTCCCGGAGTCTCAAAATTTCAGGAGGTGGAGACCGATATGAAAAGTTTCTACGTGGCTCTTTCCCGACTCTCCTTTGTCGTGGGCGCAGTATCAGGATTACTTGGAGGTCTTCGGGTTTACAACAACTGGCAAATGGGAAAGCATCATGTCGATGTTCAGGTCATCAGTTGGTTCGGAGCCTGCCTTTTCTTGGCCACCATGGGCTTTTTTCTCAGCGGATTGTATGCTGTCCCATTGACTTGATACCCCCCAAAAAATCAAAATCAATAATTTCTCAATAAACTATGAAAACCATGTTCAACAAAACCAAAAAAATGATCGCAAGCGCATTGTTTGCGATGCTTGCAACCACAACCGCCAATGCTCAAGGTGTTCAGGGAATCACTGCAGCCGAATCCTCTCTTCTCGCCTATGTCGATCCCGTGGCCAGTCTTTGTTTGGTGATTGGGGAGGTAGTAGGGCTGATCGGAGGGGTAAGAGTTTACATCAAATGGAATTCCGGTGATCAGGACATCAACAAAGAATTGATGGGATGGGGCGGTTCCTGCCTGTTTTTGGTCTTGGTCAGTGTGATAATCAAAGCGTTTTTCGGTGTCTGATGGCTAAGCAATTTCCGATATATAAAGGGCTTCAAAAGCCTCTTATATATCGGGGCTTTCAGGGAAAATTCATCGGATGGGGAGTCGCTTCCTTAGTTATCGCGGTCATCTCAGGAGGATTAATCGGAAGCTTAACCAGTATGGTTTTAGGCGGGGTGATTACCCTTTCCGTCATGACAACCGGACTTTTCATCACCTCTCAGCAACAGAAAAAAGGCCTGCATAGCAAAACAAGGTATAAAGGGGTATTTCAGATCGCTACATCCTTAAAATCGAAGTAATCATGTTCAGGAAAAAACGGAATGAATTTAAGCTTCCCTATCTGGGGATTGAAGATCAGATCCAGGGTTTTCATTGTCTATTCAATCTGAAGGGTGACTTTGGTGTCATCCTTGGATTGGACAATCCTGTCTTGCAATATTCAGCGGATTCTTCCAAATACGATTCCTTTCACCAGCTATACACCAACCTGATCAAAATTCTTGGTGAAGGGCATTTGATCCAAAAGCAGGACATTTTTTCCAGAAAGACCTACAGCGAAAAACTCTCAAAGGAATACCTACAGCGAAAGTATGATGACCATTTTCAGGGGCGGCCTTACACTTCGCTGAAGACATTTTTGGTGATTACCAAAAGGGCAAAAGGCAGATATAGTCAAAAGTCGGTAATGGACTTTATCCAGACATTAGGTAAGGTAACCGACCTTTTTGAACGTGCGGGAATCAAGGCAGAAGCACTTTCAAAAATTGAGACTGACCGCTATGTGAAGCGGATTCTCAGTATGAATTTCCACGAGGAAAAGATTGTGCTGGACAACTTGCTTGCCGAAGAAAGCGAGGTGGAAAGCGGGGAAAGAGCTTTTCGGTCGATCACCTTGGTAGATACCGACAAAGTAGAACTTCCGGAAAAGGTATCCACTCATTTGGAGCGAAACGATAAGGATAGCCTTAAGGGGTTTCCTGTGGATAATATGGCCTTCCTTTTCGATGTCCCCAATTTTCAAACGATAGTTTATAACCAGGTCATTGAAATCATTGAGCAGCGATCCACGCTGAACAAGCTGGAATTGAAGCGAAAGCGACATTCAGGGATACCCGATCCAGCCAATAATATCTGTGTGGAAGATATCGACAGGCTATTGGAAGACGTGGCCAACAAAAATTCCTATAACCAACTGGAGCTTTTCAGGACACTGCTTCCCTGCAATACCGCTGAGTTGAAAGCTTACGATTACTTCCTTACCACCTCAGATGCTGCAATATGTTTTTTCCTGAAAGAGTCACTGAACAAGGATGAGATAAGTGGTTTCCAGATCCGTTTTACAGACCGACAGGGAATCCCTTTGAAGATAGATCCTGCTGATTTGCCTATGCAAACCAATCGGATCAACAATCGAAACAAGTTTGTGCTTGGGCCTTCCGGTTCGGGGAAATCATTCTTTATGAATGCCCTGATCGAACAGTACTGCATGTGGAATAAGCGACCCAATCCGAAATGGCTGATGGATGTGGTCATTGTCGATACGGGACACTCTTATTCAGGACTTTGCCAATATTACCAAGGGAAATACATCACTTATACTGAGGAAAAGCCAATAACTACCAACCCCTTTTCCATCACCGAGGAAGAGTACAACATCGAGAAGAAAGACTATCTACTGACCCTGATTTCACTTTTGTGGAAGACAGCGGAAGGAACAGTCTCTCAGGTCGAAGCGGATGTTATTTCCAGTACGATCTCGGCTTACTATTCCTCTTTTTTCTCTAAGGAAAGCACGATCGACCGGCTTTGCTTCAACAGCTTTTATGAATTCGCCTTGAAGAAAATCCCCGAAATCAAGGAGCGTGAAAGCATTGGGTTTGAACTTGAAGAATTCCGCTTTGTACTCAAGAAGTTTTACAAGGGTGGTGAGTTTGAAATCCTGCTCAATGAGGAAGTTGACCAGTCCTTGTTTACCGAATCTTTTGTGGTTTTTGAGATTGATAGCATTAAAGAGCACAAGGTGCTTTTCCCGATTGTCACACTCATTATCATGGATGTATTTATCCAGAAAATGAGGTTCCGAACCAAATACCGGAAAGCGCTTATCATCGAAGAGGCTTGGAAGGCCATAGCCTCCCCGCTCATGGCAGGCTATATTTTATACCTCTATAAAACAGTCCGAAAATTCTGGGGGGAAGCGATAGTGGTAACCCAAGAGCTGGGAGATATCATCGGAAATGCGGTGGTCAAAGACAGTATCATCAATAATTCGGATACGATCTGTCTTTTGGATCAGACCAAATTCAAAGACAATTATTCCCAGATCGCCTCCCTTCTTTCCATCAATGAAAATGAAAGGAAGAAGATCTTCACGATCAATCAGCTGGATAATCATGAGGGCCGAGGAAGATTCAAGGAAGTCTATATCCGAAGAGGATCTGCCGGTGAGGTGTATGGGGTGGAAGTATCCTTGTACCAATACCTGACCTATACCACGGAAAAGCCCGAAAAATCAGCAATCGAAATCTATATCCAAGCTTTTGGAGGATATCAAAAAGGACTGGACGCTTTTGTTGAGGATTTCAAAGCTTCTGAGCTTTCTCTCCATGAGTTTTTTAGCGAGGTCAACAAGCATGGAGCTCCGGTCAGAGAATCACTAACTGCCACTTTTTAACCAAGACAATTATGAAAAGCTTGAGCATCCTGGTATTTCTGATCCTCTCGGGATCTTCTTTTGGGCAGACTGTCTATGTGGATCCCGCGGTAGCGGGTGCTACGGCGGCACATTCTGCGGTCATCAATTCCCAACTGAATGCCACCAATGAACGATTGACTTTGATTGAGCGAGGACAACTGGCAATTACCGGAAACCTGACCATTGTCAACACGATGCAGGACAAAATCTACAAGGGACTTTCTGAGGTCAGTTCGATTTTGACCAATCTTTCCAATGTGCAGGAAATCGCACGAATAGCCACCGGGATTTCCAGTGACCTCAGTCAGGTGATGGACTTGGCTGGAGAGAATCCAGCTTTACTCCTATTTGCCGAACGGAATGCTACCCTGTTTCAGCAAAGGGCCACTTCTTTGGCTTTGGAGGTCAGTTCTTTTGTGCTAAAAGGAGGAGAAAATAACCTCATGGATGCAGGAGAACGGTCCAAGCTGATCAATCAGATTTTGACTGAAATGGTCATCCTGCGATCCTACACTTATGGCATGTATCGGGCCATATATTTCGCTCAGATGAAAGGATTTGTGAGGGCATTAAATCCTTTTCAAGGGTACATCAATGTAGATATCCAGCTTGCTCAGGATATAGCCAGAAAAGCCAAAACCCTGCAACGATGAAATCTTTTTGGCTTTTTTCCTTCATTTTGTTGGCAACCCTTGAGATAAGTTTTGCCCAAACCAATGTGGCTCTTCTCCATCAGCTGGTCGAGGAATCCAAGTCTGAATACAACCTTCAAAAAGAGGCGAAGGAAAATCAAGGAAGGAACGCGGTCAACGAGGAGGTCAATACCAATTTGCTCAAGTCGGTAAAGGAGAAATACCGAGCCGTTCAAGACAGATTCGCTAAACTCTCGATTGTTATTGATGCTTTTGGAATAGGTGCTTCGGCTGAGCCCTTGGTCAACTCCATTATTGATAACCAACAGCAAATTGTTTTCTACTGTAGCCAAAATCCGGAGTTAGTACTTTTTGCGCTAGAGTCTGAAAAGGTTTTCGTCGAAAGATCCTATTCACTTTTGAATTTCCTCTTTGGCCTCTCGGCAAGTATCGGAGTGGTCAACCAGATGAAAGTTTCGGAAAGAAGAGTCCTTTTCCAGCACATTCTGAACGAGCTGAGGGAGATCAATGGACTTTCCTACACCGTTTCCAAATCACTTCAACACTATCTGGAAAGGAAGCGAGGAGTCAATCCTTACCTACAATATGTGGCCACGGAAATGGCTTTGGTAGAAGAAATTATTCAAAACGCCAAAACCCTAACCCGATGAAAAATCTCCTTATACTCTTCAGCTGTTTCGCGGTGATTGAATCCTATGGGCAGACCGTAATATTTGACAGAGAGCATTTTTCGACAGTCAATGCCAATGCTGCGGTACGAAATGCAAGTGAAATAGGGTATCACCAAACCTTGGATATCATCAGGCAAAACACCGATGATATCATTCTCAATTCATCCAGCCTGGCACTGGTTCAAACCATGATTGTCAACTCCCTGACCCAAATTAATGAAGGGTTCAAGGATGCAATTCAGGTAAGGATGATCGCTGAGACGGTCTTGGATATCAGCTCCATTTCCGCAGAAGCTTTCCAATTGGCTGGTGATAATCCCATCCTATTTCTTTTTGTGGAAGAATACACGGCTCAGGCGAAAAGCAGAAGTCTCAATCTGGCTACGGAAGTTTCTTCCTTGATTCTCAAAGAGGGCGATAACCTCCTGATGAATTACAATATCCGGGATGAGCTACTTGATTCGGTTCAAAAGGAATTACAGGTAATTCTTGCCTTGGTACTTACAGCAAAGAACAGCATCTACTGGGCCAAGACCAATGGGGTAATCCGATCTCTCAATCCTTACCAGACCTATATCAATCGTGATTTAGGATTGATCAATGAAATCATCATCAAACATAAAATCCTTACCCGATGAAGCAAGCTCTCCCAATTTTGATCCTTTTTTCTGTTTGTATTCACAGCTATGGACAGACTCCCATTCATGATAGAGCGATTGTCGCTCAGCAGGAACGCATGGTCTTTAAGCAATGGGATGAAGATAAATTCTATCCCGAACCCAAAAGATTCCTTGGAATCCCAACGAATCCGATTTGGTATATCACCTGGGGCTTGCATCCCAATTACCCTGATCTAGACAGAAGGCCTTTATCTCCAAGGGGTGAACAGACTCAAAGGCTGGGATTGGCAGCAGCCATGCAGATTTCATCGAACTACTACAAGCAGCACTCAGATACGGTCAAGAACTTGGCAAGAGCTGAGATCGCCCGTATTTCAGGCGCTTTTTCATCAGCAGATCCGCTATACCAATTCTATTATAAGCGGGAGTTGAAGCCTTTGGAAAGTCCTGAAGCCACAGCTTTTCATGGCGTTCCTGCAGAAGTAATCCAGTACATGACTGATCACGGGGCATACCAATGGTATGTAAACAACTTGGCTTCGCTTTCAGAACGATATGAGTTTGCCAAAAGCCTGGATATGGAAAGAGGGCAACGGATTCTGATGTATCACAGAATCATGCTCGAAATGAGAGATGTCCTTAAAAAGTGGCAATACAAGCTGGATATGTCTTCCAATATGCTTGCCTTCCGAAAGTTGAACCAGCGAAAAATCAGCGGAGAGATCATCCTTTCAGATCCAAAAAGCGAGGAGGATAGAGCCAAGAAAATTGCTAATCAAACCCAAGGGATAAAATGAAGAAGCTGATCACAGGACTATCAATTTTCCTTGGGGTATCCATCTCCGGATTTGCACAATCGGCCAACCATGACCAGTACAAGGAGACCATAAGCTATTTGCAGGGAAACAGCATTTATGACAGAGGAGTGATGACCTTCTTTGAAGAAATGAGGGATTATGGCTTTGCACACTCAGATCCTTTCATGAGAGATGCTCAGACCTTGGCCTGTATTTTCATACTGATTTTTTTCAGTCTGAAATGCTACGAAATGATGGCGGGGGACAAGAAGCTTGAAATTATGCCCCTCCTGAGGCCATTTGCTTTGGTGATTCTTCTGATGTGGTGGCCAATTTTCTGCCAGATCATCGCTTTTCCCACCGATTTGATCGCAGCCAAAACGGAAGCGCTTTTCGGGACCCAAAACGATATCAATAATGGGTTGCGGCTTGACCGCGCCGCCTACATGATCGAGATGGCCGATCAGCTAGTGGAATATCAGGCAGTGACGGAGATGGCATCGGAACAGGCGCAGGAATCCGATAAGGATTTGGGGACGGTGATTGTGGATGGGGTGAAAGGATTTTTCTCCGACCAGATTCTAGCTCCTATTGTCCAAATGCGAATCAGGATGCAAACCAGCCTTCAGCTTCTCGCTACCCAAATCATCGAATTGGTGGCCATATGGATTCTGAGAGTGTGTGTCTATATCATTTTCATGTTGCAGATCATCTACTCGACAGTCTTGGTGATACTCGGACCTTTTTCAGTGGTAGTGAGTATTCTTCCAGCTTTTCGGGATGCGTTCACGACTTGGATAGCCAGGTTCGTTTCGGTTAACCTCTATGTAGGAGTAGCCTATTTGATTCTCTACATCACAGGAAGACTTCAGCAATACGCCTTGGAGGTCGAAATTGACAAGTACGAGTACTTGCTTTCAACCGGTGGGGGAGCGGATCGACTTGAAAAAATGGCTTGGCTGGCATCCAATGGTTTTTTGAGTTTTGGGCTGGTGATTGTAGCATTCTTTGTCAGCGCCATTGCCATTACTACTGTGCCCTCGATTTCCACTTGGATCATTTCCACTTCAGGAATCTCCTCGGCAGCAACCACCGCCGGAAGGATGGGATCCTCTGCTTCAAAATCAATTTCCAGAGCTAAACTAATCTAACCATGATCATCCAAAATATTGAATCCAAAATCAGATTGGCAACGGTTCTATCCTTGGGAAGCCTGCTTACCTCAATCATTATCTGTGGATTTGTTTCGGTTTACGCTTATAAACAGGTAGCCAATGCTAGGCAGTCCATTTATATCCTGGATAATGATATTCCCATTTTGGCCAAGCAGGCCAATATGCAAATGAATAGGCCAGCTGAGTACAAAGCAGCCGTGGACTTATTCCATAGCCTTTTTTTCAACCTGACTCCCGACGATAAGCACATCGAATATCAGATGAGCCGGGCCATGTATTTCGTGGATGAGACAGGGGTCGGCCAATACAATAACCTGAAAGAAAAGGGCTACTTCAATTCCATTCTTTCTTCAAGTTCTGTGCTTTCAATCCAGACGGATTCGATTGTCCTGGATCAGAACAGGTTCCGGTATTACGGCAAGCAAAAGATAGATCGAAGAAGTGCCACGATCACCCGATCGATCATCACTGAGGGCGAACTGATCGATATCCCGAGAAGTGAAAATAACAGCCATGGGGTTTTGATCACGAATTGGAAAACCATCGAAAATAAAGACCTGAGCAATGTTTCGAAAAACACTTTCTAAGGATCCAGAGACTACCATTTTCCAAGAGCTGAAAAATGAGCTTTCCCCTCATTTGACAGGCGTAAATACCCAGGTGAAAGGGTTGTTGGTTAGTCATGCCAAAATCATTTTTTGTGGCATGCTCCTTCTCATCGTAGCGTCTTTCATCCTGACCTTTTTTGTGTTGAAGCCTGACTCGGAGAATCAGGCTAACAATTTCAAGAAAGAGCTAAAATCCATCCCTGGAGAGCTTTCAAATGAATTTTCAGCCTTACAGGATTTGACCCTTAGGGCTGCGAAAATGGCAGAGTTGAAGACTGAAATCGAACGGATTATTGCTCAGGATTCCATTTCAAAGATGGATTCCACCTATCTGGAAAAAGCAATTGAGCAACTGCAATACTTTAACACCCACTCCCATGAAAATTGACTTCAAGCAACCCAAATACATCCTGCCAATTATCATGCTGCCGTTTTTGTGTTTGCTGTTTTACGGCTATAAATCCTTTAGCAAAGACGGTCCGGATGAACCTGTTCATGGCCTCAGTGGAATCCAATCTGAGATCGGCAAAGTGTCGGAACAGATCCAGAAAAAACCGCTTGACTCCAAACTGGACGCATCAAGAGAAACCTATAAAAGGGCAAATGATGGATACACGGCAATCAAAGGCTTGGAACTCGAGGTGGAAGAATCCAGCCAAATCAAAACACTGTATAATGAGGAGGAAAAAAGGCTGCTGGATTCCATAGACAACGCTTTAAAAAGTGCAGGTCTGTACTCGGGAAAACCCGATACTGGCAATTCGATTCCATCGGTTACTTCCCAACCTTCCAGACATCAAAGCTTTTCCAGGGAAGATGAAGAATTGCTGAATGCCATCAATCAACTGGAAGGGAAAAAGACCGGAGTTCCCGCCAACAAATACGAAGATCCTATGGAGCTATTCAAAGCTCAGATGGCTGTGATAGACTCCATTTCCAAAGCGAATGATCCTGCTTATCAAGAGCTACAGCAAAAAGAAAAGGAGAGTCAACCCGTAGCAAATGAGACCGAAAACGTGGTTTATCGAGTCCAAAAGTCAGAGGGGGCAGCGACCTTATTCAATACCTTCACCAGAGAAAAAAAGGAGAAGTTCATCAAGGCAATCATTGACCAGGATATCAAGAGTGGTACCCTAGGAGCTAGATTGAGAATCCGACTTTTAGATGATATCCTGATCGGAAATGCCATTGTGGGCAGAGGAACTTACCTCTATGCCTTGATTTCCGGATATGAAGCTCAGCGGGTGAAACTGACCATTTCTTCGGTCATGATCAATGATCGAATCTTCCCGATTAAACTCTCCATCTATGACGTTGATGGGATGGAGGGGCTGTATGTTCCGGCCAGTGCCTTCCGGGAATTTTCCAAAGAACTAGGAGGAAATACCACCGGGGGCATGAATCTGACCATGCAGCAAAACTCAGATGCCTTGAGCCAATTGTACATGTCTGCACTCCAACGAATGTTCACCTCAACTTCCCAGGCTGTTTCCAAATCCATCAAAAAGAACAAGGCCAATATCAAGTATGGGACTTCAGTCTATCTGATTGATACCAACGAATTGCAGGAAAACGGAAAAATGATCCAAAACCAAAACTGACCTATCATGAGACAAAAGATTATAACCTTTATCCTTTGGGCGATATCCATTTCGGGCTATGCCCAGCAAAACGGAACGCTGCTGAAAAGCCAACTTCCCAAGATCTACATCGACGAGGAAATCTCGCTACACTTTCTTTCTCCCGAACCTATCCAATACGTGGATATCTCGACCGACAATATGATCGGTGATATTCCTTTGGAGAGTGTATTTCGGGTAAAAGCAATCCGAGACAGTGTGTCTAACCTCAATGGATACAATAAGTCTTTGGGAGTGGTTACCATTGTCGGGCAGAAATTCATCGCACAGTACGATTTATGGTATGCCCATGATGAGCGACAGCTGAAAACTCAAATCGAAATTCTTCCTATCCACACCAGTCCCTTGGAGGTCGGTAAAATCCCCATGAGCGAACAAGAACTTCGGTATTTTTCGATAGAGGCATTTAAAAGAAAAAAGAAGGACAAGATCACCAAAAGCAGCCAGTATGGGATTTTCGGTCAGGTGAATAGCATCTACACGGTGGACGATTACATCTTTTTGGACATCTCCTTTATCAATAAGACCAATCTCAAATTTGATCTGGACCAGTTGAGGTTTAAGATCGAGGACAAGCGAATCACCAAAGCAACCAATGTCCAATCCATTGAGATAGAGCCCGAGTACCAGCTTTTCACCCCGGAGAGCTTTGAGAAGAAATACCGAAATATCTACGTGTTTAAAAAGTTCACCTTCCCCAATTCCAAGGTGTTCACCATCGAGCTTTCGGAATCCCAAATCAGTGGAAGAACGCTCTCTTTGGAGATCAAGTACGCAGACCTTTTAGCGGCAGACACACTTTAAAAATGATTTTCCCCTTCAACTGAGCCTTTGCCATGAATGAGAAAAGAGAATTAAAAAGCCTTCACGCGACCTTTCAATTCATTGTCTACCTGATGGTGTTTCTGGACATTCTGATGTTTGTCTACGCCCCACAGTTGTTGGCCATGGATGGGGTAGGAAGGTTTCTTTTTCCTCTTTTCGAAAAGCTACAAAACCTGAAGATTTACAGTAATGTGCTTCTTGGAAAAGTGGCCATTTTGATAGCAATTTGCCTTTCAGCTATCGGGACAGTGGCCAGAAAGAACCTGGATTTAAACCCGAGAAATCAGATCATTTTTCCCTTGACAATCGGCCTGATTTTATTCTTTGGATCGATCTATCTCTACACGCTGGAAGATTCATTTTTGGTGATGGACTTCACTTCCATTCAAGACCTGGGGTACAGCCTATCATTATTTATAGGGGCTGTTTTGATCCATACTTCCTTGGACAATGTATCGAAACTGATCAAATCGGGACTGGGAAAAGATGAATGGAATATCGAAGGAGAGTCCTTCATGCAAGACACCAAAAAAATCGAAAATCCCTATTCCGTCAACATCCCCATGAAATTCTATTTCAGGGGAAAAGTCCGAAAAGGTTGGATCAATTTGGTCAATCCATTCCGAGGAACTTTTGTGATCGGAACCCCGGGTTCCGGGAAGTCCTTTGGAGTGATCAATCCTTTTATCCGACAGATGATTGGCAAGGGATTTACTATGTGTCTTTACGATTTTAAGTTTCCTGACTTGGCTCAGATTGCCTATTTCCACTATCTGAAAGCTCAGGACAAAAAGAAAAATCCAAATTTCAAATTCCATGTGATCAATCTGGATGAGGTTGAATATTCCAGAAGGATCAATCCGATCAACAGAAGGTATTTGAAGACGGTCGCCAATGCTTCTGAAACCGCTGAAGCTATTTTCCAATCCCTTCAAAAATCCGATTCCACAGGAGGAGCAGATAAGTTTTTCGAGCAATCCGCAATCAACTTTCTTTCTGCCTGTATCTTTTTTGTGTCTCGATATGAAGAGGGTAAATATTCCACCTTCGCCCATGTGCTGGATTTTCTCAACAGGGACTACGAGGATATTTTTAACTGTCTGACCAAATATCCCGAACTCAGATCCATGGTATCTCCCTTCCGAAGTGCCTTTGAAAAGAAGGTTTACAAACAGCTTGAAGGGCAGGTCGGCACTCTGAAGATTTTCCTTTCCAGACTGAATACCAAAGAAACAGCTTGGGTCTTCAGTGACGATGATTTCGATCTGAAAATCTCGGATCCCAATTCTCCTTCCATTCTAGTGCTGGCCAACAGCACCGAGACCCAGAGCATCACAGGTACTTGCTATTCGGTGATCATTAACCGGCTGACCCGATTGATCAACACTAAGGGCAATCTGCCAACCGCCTTGATAGCCGATGAAGCGCCGACTTTTTACATCCATAAAATCGAAAACCTGATTTCTACTGCCCGAAGCAATAAAGTAGCGGTTTTGCTCGGATTGCAGGAATTGCCTCAATTAAACCAGCTTCAGGGAAAGGATACGGCATCGACCATGACTTCGGTGATCGGAAATGTCCTTTGCGGTTCAGTTCGCCATAAGGATACGCTGTCCTGGTTGGAGATGATGTTTGGAAAGCGAAAGCAGCTGGGGCAAAGCATTTCAATTGATCGGGATAAAACCTCGATTTCGTATAGTGAGCGATATGATCCGCTGATTCCTGCGGGTAAAATAGCGTCTATGCATACCGGGGAAATTGCGGGAATTATCGCCACAGAAGGGACTCAATTTGACGGGAAATACAAAACATCCAATGTTCATTGTCGGGTCAATTTGGATATGAAGGAGATCAAGCAGGAGGAAAACTCTTACCGAAGCACTCCGAAATTCTATGATTTCCAAGGCAAGAAAGAAGAGATTCTGACCAAGCATTTTGAGAAAATTCACCGTCAGGTTACCGAGATTATAGAAAAGCACCGGGAAATGGCAATCCTAGATTAAGCCTTGAAATCATGCAAAGGAAACTTTCAATCATTCTTTATTTTGTTGCTCATCAAGCATTTTCCCAATTCAATTCCATTGAATTTCGAAAGGAAATGACTTCAGTGAACGTGATCAAGTCCGCTGAATTCAAGCAGGAGGAGAAAGGAACTGAAATTTATCCTTTGTCCCAAGGAGAACTTCACATGGAAAAAGGGAAGGAGCTTGTGCTGGCTTCCCTTCCCTTGGAGGATTTTTTCCTGACTTCGGGCTTTGGCTACCGATCCGATCCATTTTCCGGAGAAACGAAATTTCATCGGGGAATCGATCTAAAAACCAAGCGTTCAAAGGTGCTTTCCATGCTTCATGGAACTGTGGTTTCGGTGGGCAACGATCCGCTTTTGGGAATTTTTGTAAAAGTCCAACACGGCAACTATGAGTCGATTTACGGCCACCTTTCACAGTCCTTTGTAAAAAAGGGAGAGCGTGTCTTACCGGGAACTATCCTGGGGATTTCCGGAAGTACGGGAAGAGCTACCGGAGATCACCTTCACTTGACTATCAAAAAGGGAAAAGAATATGTCAATCCAGTCTTATTCATTCAATTGATTTCAAAACTATCGACTAAAGAAGAGGCAATCACTTATTTATCAAAACCATAAAGCAAGCAACATGGCAAATCAAAATGGATTACCGATGAAGGATTTGGAGATTTTTGGAGTCATCAAGAACGGAAAATTTACCATTCCTGAAAAAGAAGTCAACGCCCTGAAGAATGGCGGAATGACCGATATCGTGGAATTAACCGACCTGAAAGGGAAGGATATTTTCATCGATAAATTACCGGCTAGACTTTCCATAGTAAGGGGTGAAGATGGAAATCCAGCCTTGAGGATTGATCCCGTTTACAGGGACCCCAACTTACATCCCAATTTGAATGACGTTGAGCGAAATCAGCTGGTCCGGAAAGAATTGGCAAACATTAAGAAAAGCTTTGTGGACAAAGAAGGGAACATTCAGACTGAGATCATCGAGTACGATCAGCAAACCAAACAATTTCTCTCCTACAATCCTCAAGACATCAAAGCTCCTCAATCCGTCAATGGGCAAGAACTCGATCCACAGCAAAAGAAGAAATACAAGGAAGGGGAAACGGTGCTCTTGGCAGATGGGACAGCTTTTCAACTTTCGCCATCTGCTCCAAAAGGCCTCAGATCAAATAAGTCAGGGTTAGTCGTTTCGGTTTTGCTGGATGGAGGGGTATCCTACTTACTGATTACCGGTGTTCAGAAATTGCTCGGAAAGCAAAGCAAGGAGGATAAGGCATATACCGAAGGATACCTTCAAGCCATCAAGGAGGTACAAAAGCAGACAGAGCGACGGATTTCTAAAAATCCAAATGACAGGGATGCGATCCGGGATTTGAACAACATAAAGGAGGAATACTCCAAAATTTCGGCTGATTCCTCACTCCCCAAAGCCGTTAGGGATGAATTCGATATCAATGCCATCAAACGGCTAAACAGTATCGATACGGAAGAAGGAAAGAACCCAAGAAAACGCTTCGAACAAGACAATGGCTTTGACAGAGACCTTTGATATTTTGAGTTACAAAGGGGTGGACAAGGCTATTCAAGGTCAGTTTTCCAAGTTTGCCTATCAGGATAAAACAGGCCAGATCGTTTTTGACTTCTTTAATGAGAAAGGAGGGAAAGTGGATTGTGAAATCTTGAGTCTTTACCGGAATAAACAGGCTTCGAGAGGGATTTCTGTCCTTAATCTTTCAGAAGATTCTCGGGCAATTTTTGTCTCTGATTCCTATGCTTCCCTGATCTGCTTTGCCAATCAATTCAAAGCCAGAATTTCATTTGATGAAGCTGGTTTCTTGATCATCGGGGCTGAGTTTGAATCGAGCTTGCTGACCCCAGCTTTCAAGAAGATTTCAAAAAACGCCAAGATCAACACGGTTTTTAGCTCCTCGATTTTGGGGAGGGTGATGGATTGTAAGGTTCAGGATCTGGTTTATGATCGGGACTGCCGGTATTATTTGTCTGATGATTGGGTTCAGCTTAAAAACCAAAAAAGGAATAAAATCTCGAAGGAATCGATTTTTACCTTTTCACTTCGAACCTACTGCATCTCGCAAGCGATCACTCAAACAGTCCGAACATTTAAGCCTAAGCAAAAGGGAGTTGAGTCCTTTTATCAGCTAAATCAACTGCATTGGAAAGATCTCAATTAATATGGTTTTGCTATATTTAAACGCTTGTCACTCAAAATTATGGAGAATAATAATCTTGAATTCATGAAAAAGAGCCTGAAATTTCTCGGCTTTGGCACTTCGTTAAATGCCGCACTTGAAGCTAAAGTTTCTGAGCGACAGGAGTTCTTTAAAATCGGAGTTTCTGCCGATTTTAATGCCAGGCAAAAAGATGGAAGTCCGGGAAAGGACAAGGTTAATTATGAGCTGAATTTTTCGAGATCTTCGAAGCCTTATAATTATTCTTTGGATAGGGTAAAAGTCACTCTTAACGATCAGACCCAGAACACATTTTCGTATGGCAAGGGAAATGACGTGACGGCAAAGGAAGCTTACAATTTGCTTAGAGGGGCATCTATCCATAAAAAAGCTATTCTAAACAGGCAAATGGATAATGGGTTATTGGCTTCGGGAGAAGTCGGTCAGATGAAGGAAGGCTCAGGAGAAAAGATTGATTCCATCTGGATCAAACTGGATTTTGAAAGGCGGAATGAGCAGGGGAATTTCTCCTACAAAAAGTTCTATCCTGATCATGGATTCCACCTGGAAACTGAACTGAGCAGATTCCCGATTAAGGAGCTTGAAAATTTTCAGGAAAAAGAAATGCTGCTCTCCAGCTTAGGACGGGGTAATACCCAAAATGCCACTTTGGAAAATGGTCAACCCGTATTTATCGAAGCAGATCCTGAATCAAAGAAAATCCAGTTTTATGACATGGATTTTAGGAAATTGGACGTTTTACCTACTCAGACGCAAGAAATGGGTAGGTGAATTTAAGTCTGCCAAATCATTTATTTTATTCATATCAAGTCTTTTACATTTAACTATTCCAAGTCTTTAAACTAAACCATTTTAATCCATGAGAAACCTGAATTACCTGTTTTTAATCGCAATTACCATTTTTTTTGTTAGCTGTTCTTCGGAGAATGAGGAGCCTAAATTGGTTGAGAAAATTGTCACCATTGAAGTAGAAATGGAGGGGAATTACACCGACTATATGGTGACCTTTTCAGTTCATAGTATGCTCAGTGGCACCTCAACTTTTGTTGCTCCGGTGTTGGATCAGCCGACTGAACTCAACTGGACCCAAGTGATCGAACAAGGCAATTCCTATACGCTTTCTTTTGAGCCTGAAGTCCCGACTATTTCAGCCACTTCTTCAGCTCCGATTCATAGTTTAGGTCTAGTTTTTAATGCCGTTTATTTAGGAGGAGAAACCGATGATTCTTTCCAGCCACTTTCTGCGACCGTCAATGTTTTGGCTGATGGGGAGGTCTATCGACAATTTGAATATGAAGCCTTGGCTCCTGGAGAGGTTTCTGTGCCGCTGGCCGAGGAGATTACATTTTAATATAATAAGTAGGAACTCTTGTTTTAAACAATCGAAGGAAAGCTTGCCTAGTTTTTTTAACTGCAAAAAGAGAAAGTATGGTAAATCGACAAATTCAAATCAGGCTTAGAGCGCTAAAAATAGCTTTGGACGAAATCGATATTGCATTCCGTGAAACTAAAAAAGATGCATTTTTAGAGATAGGTTTTAAATACGATGTTCCTTATCCGGAAACGTCACAGAATAGAGCCCTTCATAAAAAGGTCGACTTAATTAGAAGGGAGCGTGAGGATATTTTGTACTACCGTATTTTTTGTTTCACACAAGTTGTTTACTCCTTAAAGGATTATTTGAAGAAAATTTATCCTTTAAAAAAACGGGAAATTGAAAGCTTTTTTTCAGATCAAATTGATGGATCAATTCCTAAGAAGGGCCTGGCTAATGATTTAAAGCATAATCCCGATAAGGATATGAAATTTGGGTTTGTGGAAAAGAGCAAAAAAACTGAAATCGTCAATCGATCAAAAATCACAACGATCAATTTTAATTTTAACTGGAAATATCAGGGCTTGGATACAATTGATCATTGTAAAACTGTTTTCAAAGAAATTCATCAATTTGTAAGAGATGAGATAGATTCTGTGTCCTAAGCGAATCAATTTGATCTCTTCAAAATTCTTGATTTCCCCTCTTGTTTTCTGATGATGCCCTATTCCGGTTTTATCCAATTGTATGCACAAAGGTCGGATAGCCTGTCAGTTTCAAAAAATTGGGGCTTGCAGCAGATTTCTAAAAACAGGGTTTCCTACGGACTGCCTCCCAGTTTTTAAATTCTATTTTTTTGGCACTTTCCCGGCCATCCTAAATGACCTGCATAAATTTTAACTAAAACCAAAATACAATGGCATTCTCAAAAAAGTACATCGGTAAAGGAAAGCAAGTCGAAAACATGGAAATTGTTGAAGTGAGCCTGAACATGGCAGAGCTTCAAAACCACACCTTCGAATATGAAGGAGAAACCTTCCTCAAGTTCAATGTCGCCAAGCTAAAGGAACCTGACCAGTACGGAAAAACCCACACGGTTTACGTTTCCGTCAAAGAACCGGATTCGGAAGAATCCTGAGAAAAGCCCGAAAGGGCTTTTTTCATTTTAATTCGAAATTAGCCAATTGCTTCATATAAGTATTTAGTCATTTTCGACTCTCTAGCTAGGTTCAGCCACTTTTTTTCGAGTGTCCAATATTTATCTCCGGGCTGGACATAAATCATATTTCTTATATCATTTTCATCATTCCCGTCTGCCTTCATCCATGAAACCATCATTTTTCTCAAATAGGCTGACCCAATAGCCGTGTAAAATTCAAACTGCTCCCAAGGGATGGCGTCATCGGAGTATTCTCCGAATTCCCTTTCGTTTAATTTGTGAATAAACCACTTTTTAAAATCAAGTAAATTCCGATTTCGATCTGAATATTTTATTAGGGCTCTTTTTACATCATTCTGGAGATTATTAAGGTCATTTAAGAAATTAGCCCATTCGCCAAAGTTTTTCCTTCTAATAGATGAAATTTCTTCAAGTTTTTCTTTAAAACTATTCGAGATCAAGCCTTCTTTTGGATGCTTTAGCAGGATTCTAATAAATGCAAAAGTCAAATTTGATTCTATATCGAATTCTCTTTCAAAATCCTTGTCAATTAGTGATTGAGCATGATCCCATGGGTAGTGTAAAATTATTTCTGGTTTAAGACTAAAAATCTTATTTATCGCAGCCTGAACCTCGGATA
Source organism: Algoriphagus sp. PAP.12 (assembly GCF_026652115.1). Taxonomy (GTDB): domain Bacteria; phylum Bacteroidota; class Bacteroidia; order Cytophagales; family Cyclobacteriaceae; genus Algoriphagus. The sequence continues at coordinate 107,855 of NZ_JAPPSQ010000007.1, forward strand.
ATTTGTTCAGATTATTAGGCGAAAATGCCAATTCCATTAAGGATAAATAAGTGCACACCAGCGTGTATTTGTTCGGGTCGGGAACTTGGAGATTATTTTTACTCAGCCCATACCAGATCATGGTATCACAGATTATTCTTGTCATTTAGGTGGTGGTTTTAGTATTTCAGATGGAATAAAATTAGCTTAATTCCTCCATCTCAGACTTCTACCGCCATTAAATGAATTAGAAATAGTTGACACTATTTGTCATTTCTTATGACTCAAATTGAATCATGTTTTTTCAATATCTAACTTTTGATCAGAATAGAATTTGAAGTATTTCTTAATTGTTTTATCTCAAAAAATGAGATAGTCCATTTATTTTTCTATTTTTAGTTTCAGTCTTTTTCGGGAATGAACAGAATCAAAGAAGTGCTTGAGGAAAAAGGGATTACCCAAACTTGGCTTGCCGAACAACTCGGCAAAAGCTACAATATGGTCAATGGCTATGTTCAAAATCGGAACCAACCACGATTGGAAGTGCTTTTTGAAATTGCCAGAATCCTAGGTGTGGACCCTAAAGATTTAATCCAATCTAAACACTAATAATTTTTAATGAATGAAAATAGTCAGTTTAACAATCGAAAACTTCAGGAGTTACAGAAACCCAACTACCATCACTTTTAATGATTTGACGGTTTTAATAGGTAAGAATGATATCGGGAAATCCTCAATTCTAGAAGCCTTAGATATTTTTTTCGACAATAGGAAAATGGAATCTGATGATGTAAATATCATCGCTAGAAGAAATGGGGAGTCTGCAAAAATTTCAGTTGTTTTTTCTGGAATTCCGACTGAATTGGATATTGACTCTGGAGGGAAAACTAACTTGCACGAAGAATACCTACTAGATGTTGATGGCAATCTCCATATCAAGAAGGATTTTTCAAGTATTTCTAAGCCAAAAACATATATTCTCTGTAATCATCCTTCTAATGAAAATGCCAACGATCTTTTTTACCTAACAATCGCACAATTACAAAAGCGTGTAAAAGATCTGGGTGTGGAAGGTGATTTTAAGGCCAATACAAAAAATGAAATCCGAAAAGCTATTTGGAATTCTTTGGGGGACGCCATTGAATTATTGCCTGCTGAATTGGAAACTGGGAAGGATGGAGTGAAGGATATTTGGGAAAAACTGACTCCTCATTTACCATTGTATGCCTTATTTCAGGCCGATAGAAAGAATGATGAAAAAGACAAAGAGATTCAAGACCCTTTGAAAGTTGCAGCAGAGCAAGCTCTAAAAAAGCATCTTGTTAAACTTGATGAAATTAAAAAGGAGGTCGAAAAGGAAATTGAGGAAATAGCTAATCTCACCATAGAAAAGCTGAAGGAAATGAATGCTGAGGTTGCAGAGCAACTAAAACCGCATTTTGCTCCTGAATTGAAATGGGCAGATCTTTTCAAGCCAACACTTACCAGCGATGATATTCCAATGAATAAACGAGGAAGCGGTGTTCGGCGACTTTTGCTCATTAACTTTTTTAGAGCTGAAGCCGCTAGGAAACGAAAGGAAAAAGGTGTTCCAAATATTATTTACGCTATCGAAGAGCCTGAAACTTCACAACATCCAGACTGGCAGATCAAATTAATGGATGCTTTGAAAACGCTTGCCAATGAAGAAGCTGCACAGATTATCACCACTACTCATAGTCCGGCACTTGCGGGATTGGTTGAAGTCGAGAATATTCGATTTATCTACAAAGAGATGGGCGAAAACATAATTGAAATAGGAACGGAAGAGAACGTCCAAAAAATTGCAAATACTCTTGGGGTATTGCCTAACATCCCTGACGAACTGGATAAATTAAAGGTAATCATCTGTTTGGAAGGACCTACGGACATCGCCTTTATGTTTAACATCTGTGGTCATTTTGGTATTGATCTTAAAAATGACAAAAGGATTCTTACCATATGCATGGGAGGAGGCACCTTGGCATATTGGGTGACGCACAACTATTTGAGTAAACTGAATCGACCTGAGATTCACATCTATGATAGTGATGTGAAAAAGTACCAGAAATTCATTGATATGGTCAATAAAAGAGGCAATAATAGCTGGGGAGTCCTGACAATGAAACGGGAGATAGAAAACTATGTCCATCCAGAAATAATCACTTCTCTATTGCAGCTTGAAAAAGCCTTGCATGATACATCCATATCTGGATGGCAATCTAGCTGGGATGTACTTGATGTGGAAGTGGAATTAGTCAAGCACAAGAGAAATAATATAAAAGGCTCAATCTCAGAGCATGGGGCTTCGAGAATGACTATTGACCTATTTAAAGACCTTGACGCCTTCGATGAGGTAAATAAATGGTTTGAAGAGATAAAGAATAGACTGAACTAAGCAATGCCTACACTACACTGGATAGGAAAGGAAAAAGTAATCAATCACCACCTAGACGTGCCCTTTAAGGTACTGGAGCATAGCTATGGATTTGATAATGGAACACAGACCAGAACCGAAACGCAAAGCGGAAACAAGATCATCCATGGTGACAACCTGGAAGCCCTTAAAGCTCTACTTCCAGAGTATGAAGGTCAAATCAAGTGCATTTATATAGATCCTCCTTACAATACAGGTGAGGAGAAGTGGATTTATAATGATAATGTTAATGATCCTAAATTAATTAAGTGGCTTGGTGATGTGGTTGGAAAAGAGGCTGATGATTTGACTAGGCATGATAAATGGCTATGCATGATTTATCCGCGTTTGCAGCTTTTAAACAAATTACTTCATCCACAGGGAAGCATATGGATTTCAATTGATGATAATGAGCAGAGTAGTTTAAAACTAGTTTGTGATGAGGTTTTTGGGCGTGGCCAGTTTGTTGCTGCTAATGTTTGGCAAAAACGATATTCCAGAGAAAATAGAGAGGCAATTGGAGATGTACATGAATATATATATGTCTATGCTAAGGATCAAAAGTTCTTTAAAGAGAATAGAAACCTCATTCCTGGAAACGAAAAGCAATTGAAAGTATATAGGAATCCAAATAACGATCCAAAGGGTAGATGGAGGCCCATTCCAATGACTGCTCAGGCTGGTCATGCAACTTCTGAACAATTTTATCCAATTGAGACACCTACTGGTGCAATTCATTATCCACCCCAAGGTAGATGTTGGGGTATTGCAGAGAAAACCTATAAAGAATTATTGTCGCAGGGACGTATATATTTTGGATTAGACGGATCTTCTCAACCAAATATTATCAGATACTTAAGCGAGGTAGAAGGATTTGTTCCATGGACTTGGTGGAATCATGAAGAGGTAGGTCATACTGATGAAGCAAAAAAGGAGATTTATAATATTTTGTCAAAATCTGTAGATTTTGATACTCCTAAACCATTAAGATTGATAGAAAGAATATTAAGAATAGCTACTAGTAGGGATGATTTGATATTGGATTCTTTTGCTGGTTCGGGAACGACTGCTCAAGCCGTTTTCAATTTGAATCAGGAAGATAATGGAAATAGAAAAGTGATTCTGGTAGAGATGCTAGAATATGCGGAAGGGATTACAGCAGAAAGACTAAGGAGAACTATAAGTGGCTATGAATACGATGGGAGTAAGAAGGATGTTTTGTTCTCCAAAAAGCTGAATTTTAATACAATAAAGAAAGGAGGAGAGTTGGCAAGAGATATTGATTTATTAAAGGAATCGAATAAGGCTAACTATGATAAATTTTCTGTAAAAATTGAGGAGGGAGAAATTATATTATATGGCGAGTCGAAAAAGAAAGTTGTTGTTGAAGGTACAGGAGGTAGTTTTGATTTCTACGAATTGGGCCAGCCTTTATTTGGTGAAGACGGAAATCTCAATGAATCGGTAGGGTTGCCAAAAATCAGAAACTATGTGTGGTACACAGAAACCAAAACTTCCTTGAAGGAAGGGAAGCATGTAGACAATGCCCATTTTTTAGGGAACCATGTCAATACTTCTTACTACTTCTACTACGAATCGGAGGCCATTACTACACTGGACCATAGCTTCCTGGCAAGTATCAAGACCAAAGCTGAGCAATATGTGATCTACGCCGACAATTGTTTGCTTACCAAAGAATTTATGGTCAAGCATCATATCATTTTCAAGAAGATACCTAGAGACATTACCAGATTTTAAGCATGAGCGACCAACAAAATAATTTCTTGCTCTACACCGCCCCTTCCGGGGAAGTACGAGTGCAGGTTTATTTACAGGATGAAAGTGTTTGGCTGACTCAAAAGGCAATGAGTTTGCTCTTTGACACTACTACCCAAAACATCACCATTCACCTCAAAAACATTTTTGAAAGTGGTGAATTGGACGAAATGGCAACTTGTAAAGAAATTTTACAAGTTCAACAAGAAGGAGAGCGTCAGGTCTCAAGAAAACAGAAATTCTATAATCTGGACGCAATTATCTCAGTCGGGTACCGCGTCAATTCATCCAAAGCAACTCAGTTCAGGATTTGGGCGACCCAAACCTTAAAAGAATTTATCATCAAAGGGTTTGTGTTGGATGATGAGCGATTAAAGCAAGGAACTACCGCTTTTGGTAAGGACTATTTTAAGGAGTTGCTCCGAAGGGTTCGATCCATCCGTGCCAGCGAACGAAGGATATACCAGCAGGTGACAGATATTTTCGCTGAATGCAGTATCGACTATGATCCTAAGTCAGAGATCACGAAGAATTTTTATGCGATGATCCAAAACAAGTTTCATTTTGCCATCACGGGAAAAACGGCTGCTGAAATAATTCATATTTCAGCTGACGCCAAAAAGGAAAACATGGGCCTGACTACCTGGAAAAACAGCCCGGATGGGAGAGTGCTAAAATCGGACGTGATCATTGCCAAAAATTACCTGCAGGAAAAGGAAATTCAACAACTGGAAAGGACCGTGACCGGATATTTTGACTACATCGAAGGGCTGATCGAGCGGGAAAATACCTTTACTATGGAGGGCTTGGCTGAAAGCGTCAATAAGTTTTTGAATTTTAATGAATATCGAGTCCTTTCCGGCAAAGGCAGGATTTCTAAAATACAGGCGGACAAAAAAGCGGTAAAGGAGTACGATGAGTTTAACAAGACTCAAAAGATCATCTCTGACTTTGACAAAGAAGTTAAAAAATTGAAGAAGAAGTAATGGAACTGAAGCCCTATCAACAAGAAGTCATCAATGATTTATCTCTATTCCTGGAGAAAGTGCAAGAAACCAAGGACACTGCCCAGGCATTCTATGATTTTTGGTCTGAGCATCCCAAAACGCCATTGATGCCCTTCTCGGGAACAGCCATTGAACCTTACAAAAACAATGTGCCAAGAGTACCCCATATTTGTCTGAAAGTGCCAACCGCGGGAGGGAAGACTTTTATAGCCTGCAATGCAATCAAAACTATTTTTGATGCCTTCAACTACGACAAGCCTAAAACTGTAATGTGGTTAGTTCCATCTAGTACTATTCTGGAGCAAACCATTAGAAATCTTAAAGATCCCTCACACCCCTACCGACAAAAAATCAATTCCCACTTTGGTAATAAAGTTGAGGTTTTTGATAAATCCACCTTGCTCCAAGGTAGCGGATTCAATGCCACCTCGGTAAAGGAGCAATTGAACATCATGGTCTTTAGCTTTGATAGCTTAAAGGCCAAAAACAAAGAAGACAGAAAGGTTTTTCAAGAAAATGGAAATCTGCAATCCTTTGAGAGTTTGTTGGAGAAGAATGAGGATATCACGTTAGGGGCTGTAATAAAATACCTTAATCCGTTGGTCGTGGTAGATGAAAGTCACAATGCCGAAAGTGATCTGAGTGTGGAAATGCTGAAGGAGATCAATCCATGTTTTATTCTGGACCTTACCGCAACACCTCGCAAAAACAGCAATATCATCAGCTTCATAGATGCTCTGGATCTGAAAAAGGAGAATATGGTAAAGCTACCGGTGATTGTTTATAATCATCAGGATAAGACTGAAGTGATCAACTCTTCCTTGCAGCTACAAAGGCGACTTGAAAAACAGGCACTGGATGAAGAGAAAAACGGAGGGAAATATATTCGTCCGATTGTGCTTTTTCAAGCCCAACCCCGAAATGCGGATGATAACACAACTTTCGAAAAACTCAAGGAGAAGCTCATCGAGTTAAAAATTCCGGAGGAGCAAATCAAAATCAAGACGGCCAATCTAAATGAATTAAAGAATATTGACTTGATGAGTCGGGACTGTGAAGTGCGATTCATCATTACGGTAAATGCACTTAAGGAAGGGTGGGACTGTCCCTTTGCCTATATTTTAGCTTCTCTGGCAGACAAAAGTTCGGCAGTGGACGTGGAGCAGATTTTGGGTCGTGTTTTGAGACAGCCCTACGTAATGAAGCACAAATTCCCCTTGCTTAATGTAAGCTATGTTTTGACCGCTTCTTCCAGATTTTTAGAGACGCTGGACAACATTGTAAAGGGGCTGAACAAGGCGGGTTTTAGTGACAAAGATTATAAATTGGCTGATTCCACTGCCGTAGAACCTGCTAAACCGGCAGATCCTTTACAACAGCTTACCTTAATTCCATCACTTGGTGTGACTCAAAATCAGTCGGAATCAGATGAGGATATCACTTCAGATATTGATGTGTCAAGAATTATAGTTTCGGACGATTCCCCGGAAGTGGAATCGGTATCGGAAATTGAAAACACGGCGATTGAACAAAATGAAGCTTTTGAAAAAGCAGTCACTGAAATGGAATCCAGTGGTATTCCAGTATTGCCCAACGAAATCCAAAAATTAGTGAAAAGATATACGATAAAAGAGGTTTTTAAAGAGGAGGCGGAAAAAGTAAATCACCCTCAGTTCTATCTCAAGGTGCCTTCCAATGATTTATTCAGCTCAGGGATAGAAGAACTTCCTTTAGAAAAAGAAAACTTATTGGAAGGCTTTGCTTTGAGTAAAGCAGACACCAACATCGCTTTTGACACCATTACTTCAGAGCTCTACAAAGTAGATTTGGACGAGACCAAGAAGGAACATACCCCAACTTTTGTTCGCTTAGATGGAGTAGTCAAAGAAAGTGTCATGGCCTATCTCCTTGATCCAGCCAGAAAAGAGAGTAGGATTAAGAATTTTACAAGGAGGATCATGGATTTGATTGGGAACATGTATCCTATCGCTGACAAGGAAATAGAGAAATATATCAATCGGATCTTGGAGGACTTTACTGATGAGCAATTTTCTGCTTTCGCAAACAACGAATACACCTATAAGGATAAGATAAAGCAAAAAATTACTTCTCTTTCTGAATCTTACGCTGAACAAAAATTCAAAGACTTTTTGGATACGGATAAGGTCTTCATCAAATCATCCTACTCGCTGCCCAAAAGCATATCCCCTGGAGATACGGCCAAGGATATCACCAAATCTCTTTATGAGAAAGAAGGGAAGATGAATGGATTTGAAGAGCAGGTAATTAATGAAATCGGGAACATGGGCAATATCGCCTTTTGGTCACGCAATATTGAGAGAAAAGGCTTCCGGATTAATGGCTTTATAAACCACTATCCCGATTTTATCATCCAAACGAAGAGCGGTAAGACTGTCCTTTTGGAGACAAAAGGAGACCATTTGGATGCTGAGCAAAAAATCCGATTGGGTGCGTTTTGGGCAAATAAAGCAGGAAATAATTTCCGGTATTTTATGGTGTATGAAAGGCGTACGGTAGATGGTGCCTACAAGCTTGAGGACTTTCTAAAAATCATTAAGGATATATAGTCTTCGGAAGTACAATTCTCAATAACAGTCGGTAGCCTGAAATTAAATGCATGAAATCAAAACAGACAGTAAAGGTAGTTGTGACAATAGCAGCGTCTACGCTCGCTATTCTGCATCTTCTTTTTCCAAAGATCAATATTGATCTTATTACGGTTTTATTATTGGCTTTGGCTGTTATTCCATGGGTTGAGACACTTTTCAAATCTGTAGAGTTACCCGGTGGCTTAAAACTTGAATTTCAAGAATTGCGAAAACTTGAAGAGGAAGCCCAAAAGGTAGGGTTAATTAGTTCTGAAGATGTAAAAAAAGAGCCGGGAGAAGAAGAGGCTGGGAAAAGACTATTTGTTGAGCTAGCTGAACAAAATCAAGAACTGGCTTTGGTGAGCTTAAGACTGGATATTGAAAAGTGCCTACGAAGCATTGCTTTAAAATATGATCTAAAGACCCAGAAGTTGGGGATAAACAATCTCTTAAGGGAACTTGCTTCACATCATATTATTCCGATTGAAGAGGAAAGTGTTTTAAAAGACATGATCGGGGTGTTGAATCAAGCTTCGCATGGAGTGGAATATGATCAGAGGACGGCAAAATGGATAATTGAAGTCGGACCCAAAATCATTGAATCTCTTGAGAGTAAAGCCGAACATAGGGGAGGTAATTTTTCCCATTCTAATCCTGAAGCAAAGGAGCACTGGATAGACAAATCATTCCAAGAATGTGAGTGGGTAACTAATGTTGAATGGGGAGAATGCATCAATAAACATCGAGATCTTTGGGAAAAAGAACTGAACAATGTTTTCAATACTTTATTGCGAAAACTAGATCCAAGCAAAAAAGCCATGCTCGAAGATTCTCAGAAACACTGGGAAAGTCAGCTCGAAATTGACAGGAATCTTGTTTTTTCTTTTGATGATTTGCAATTCAAAGTTGGACGCGAAGGAATGTTTATTGCCTCTATTTCTTTTATGAATAGGATTAGACAAAGAGCTTTAGAGCTTGAGGAGATATTGACGGCCTTGGTATAAGTACATTATTTATATAAATACTTCAAAGTAAAGGCCAAATTCAATCTTTTTTCTTGGATACTTTCTTAATATAGGCAATTCTGTTTTTATGGCCTGATCTAGAAGCTTCTGATTTGGTTTTGTCTCTTGAAGAACGATATGCATTGCTCGTTGCACAAATTCCATTGTTTTTGACAATAACTCCAGTTACCTCAGGATTTCTTGTTTTGTAGGAACATTTATCAAAGCTTATTTGAAATCCAGCTTCCCTTAATCCCTCTAGTATTTTAGAAGTTTGATCCTTAAAGTCGACTGGGGAAGAGATTGTAATGTCATCAACATAGACTGTAACCTTATATCCTAGGCCTATGTAGCTCTGAAAAATATTGCTAGATCTGTCTTCTAAAACCATAGCTGCTAAATAAGAAGAAGTCGGGCATCCCTGAGGGATACTTCCTTTTGTAGTGCAAATCCTGGTTATTAGTCTAGCCACATCGGGATAAAAGCCTCTTTTCCTCAAGGCGTTTTCTACCCATGAAAAATGTATGGATGTATAGAATCCTTTAAAATCTGCTTGGAAGAAGAATTTATTTCCCTGATGAAATCTACCATTCTTAACTGCATCCTTTCCTTTTACTCCTCCGAAAAAATAATCTGGTAAAGGGAAGTTTGTACTTAATAACTGCAAAATTTTTGATTGAACATGCTTTAATTTTTCAACAGGAGCATTTATCGGTCTTGTTTGAATCACCCCGCCTTTTATTTTCGGGTTTCCTGATTTGTCTTTTTTTACCTCATTCCATTGCTTGTAAAATCTAGAATCATCTTCCTCTATCGAATCAAATAGAGACTTGAGCTCATTTGGTGGAACTTTTAAGGCAAAGGCGAGATCTTTGATTCTACTTTTCAATTTTTTAAAGGATCAGATAGGAATGCTTTGGATATAACATCTTTCATTGTATCCTCTAAAAAATGGTAGACTTCCTTTTTAGAATCATCAACATCGTTAATATCTAAAGATAAAAAAACAAGAATTGGTGTTGGTATAGATAAATTTTGGGCGATATCCTTTAATAGCCCTAAGGTGGGTTCCTTCTTACCTTTTTCGATTAATGATAGATATGGTTGAGATAGTCCGCATTTATTTGCAAACTCCCCCTGATTAAACCCTTTCCTTAATCGAAGGTCTTTGATTGTTTTTCCAATATTCATAGTAGAATGTGTTAAAAAAGAAATGTGAAGTGGGATTAGAACAATTGATCAATGTCGTCGATTCCAAAGAGTTTCAAAAACCTCATTGCAATAAGGAGAAATTTTAAAGGGGCATCACGGCTATTACCATCAATTTCCCTTTTGGATAACTCCTCAAGTTCATTTAAAATTTCTTCCAAAAGAACTTTGTCTTCATCCGAGAACCCGTACCCGTTCTCATTTAGTAGCGACCTTAACTTTTCGCAAAGCAGGTCATTTTTGCGATTTTTTAATTTTTCTTTTTCCATATGGAGTTTGATTAAATTATTGACGGGATATCCGTCTGCTTAATTCAGACCCGTCAAAGCCATCCCATATTGGATACGGTAATTACACTTCACAATTTCTGCTTAAAGTCAGTAAACTGTTTTTTCTATTCTGTCAATAAGACTACATGTAATTAGACTGTTCTGGACCTATGGCTTTGTACCTGAGCGGCTTTCCGCTTTTCTGGGAAACCTTTCTGTACTGTGCTTTGGAGGAGGAACATGATTTAACTACAAAAACCCGCTGAAGGGTGGAGAGCAAGCTCTCTTCATTTGCCTCGATTATAAGGCACTTGGGATGGCAAATCGCAAACTTTCAAAGAACTACACTCAAATATACGGAGAAATATTACTCAGGGTTAAAAAAAAGTAATAAAAAGCTCATTTATTTTCTTTTACAGTAAAAGGGTGTGTCGATTTTTTTATGTTTTTGAGTCGGGTTTCCTTTTTCTTTAAAGGCAAGGCGGGGCTTTCCTTCGGCCAGGCAATCCACTCCCAATCTTTCTCAGTTTCCAAGAGAAAGGATTTTCGCTTCTATCCTTAAGCCTTTTCCCCCGTTTCGCCCACTCCTTTCGTTCCGATTCAGTCGCACCATTTTTCAAATGACAGCTCCTTTCTCTACACGCTAGGAAAGGGCTTTCACTCCCCACGGCTACCGCTTCACTCCACTTACCCTACTCCTAAGTCCCGGCAAGCCTGGGACTCGGGAAGGCCGTATCGTGAAGCCGTAGCCCGAACCTCTTTTAGGGGGGGGGCAAGCCTTTTTTGATTTTTCTTCCGAGCACGTCGGGATTTTTGTCCGTTTCGGTCGGTGAGCGCTCCGTTCCATTTTTTTCCTTTTATATCCCCCGGTCTTCGGTGTATGACACGACTATGCAAAGGTTGAGTGCGAACCTGCAACAGTCAAAAGTGCGCTCCGCCCTGATCTAAAAAACAGGGTCTCCTACGGACTACCTCTCAGTTTTTTATCCCAGGCTTTTGCCTTATGCAGAACCACCCTCTATGGGTTGCATGTCGGTCAGAACCTCAATACCAGTGGATAAAAAAAATGTCACTTCACGCCCACATATCGCCCTTCACTTCCAAAAATTTACCCCTTGTACTCGGGAAAAATCTCGGTTTAAGAGTCGGGTCGATCTTCCTAATATCCTTGGATATACCTGGTCTTTATGTGGCTGACAAACAACTAAATGATTTCATTATCAATCCTTTTCTGTCACACTTTAAACCACTATCACTATGAAAGCTTGGGAAAATTTCAACCAATTAGCGGAAATCGTCACCAACGAAATCATCGAAGGTATCCAAAATGAAAACCTTACATGGGAACAAGTATGGAGTCCTAAAAACTCTCCGAAGAATTATGCTTCCAACCGTCCTTATTTGGGATTCAATGCACTTTGGCTTGCCTGGGTGACTATTTCTAAGAAATTCAAAAGTCCCTATTTCCTGACCTATAATCAGGCAAAACACCTTGGCGGTAATGTCAAGAAGGATGAAAAAGGCTCTAAAGTCGTATTCTGGAAGATTTCCAAGTTTGTAAAAGGAAAGGCTATCAATGAAGAAGGAGAAAACGAGGACCTGTTTGGAAGGAAGTTTACCCCCTTTATCTGGACGGTTTTTAACATCGATCAAATAGAAGGTATTGATTTTACCCTAGAAGGTGCCGAGGAAAGGGTTTTTTCTCCGATCGAAACTTGCGAATCCATCATTTCAGGCTACACCACCTGCCCGAATATCATTCATGAAGGTGACGAGGCATTTTACAGCCCTTCCCGAGATTTTATCAATATGCCGGAAAAGGAATCCTTCAATCGAGACGAGCAATATTATTCAGTCTTATTTCATGAAATGATCCATAGCACAGGCCATTCCAGCAGATTAGGAAGATTTGCAGAAAGACCGGCTTTGGTTGGCTTTGGTTCGGTGGAATATTCCAAAGAGGAATTGATTGCCGAAATGGGAGCCAGTTTTCTGAATGCTCTTGCCGGAATCAAGGATGTCAATTTCAAAAACTCCTTGGCCTATCTGAAAGGATGGTTTAAACCACTACAGGAAGATCCAAAAATGCTGATTTATGCAGCCCAAAAAGCACATCAAGCAGCCAATTACATCCTTGGAATTGACCAAGAAGGGGAGGAGTAATTCTCCTTTTTTTTGTCAATTTTTTCTTTCCATCCACCAAAAAAAATCGACCCCCTTCGGTGGTACTTCTGAATAGGAGAGAAATTCTTGCAGGAAGTTTATCGCTCCACTAAATCAAAAAAGACCATGAATGATGGAGCTAAAAAACGGAAGAAATTTGGTTGCAGAATACCTACTTTAGGTCAAGTCAGGGATTATTTTCTAATGAACAGGTTCGAAACAGAAGAAGGGGAGCTTTTCTTTTTCTTTCACCGATCAACTTATAGGCGTTCCCAGTCCGGGGATCCAATTGGAGATTGGGTGAAAGCAGCAGACAGATGGATGTGGAACCTGGAAAACTGACAGGTTTTTGGATTAGTTAGAAATCTTTAATCTTCTAATCTTGGAGAAATAGGCATTATCAAAAAGTGATTGGTTCTTGCAAGATTTATTTCTAGTGTTTAAAATGTTGACATGGATTTGTCAAAAAAATTAACACTCGAAGAGGAAAGTCTCCGGGAAGAATTGGTGACCTTGGAGGAGCGTATCAGATTGAAGATTCGAAGGATCTGTGAAACCAATTTGAAATTGCCTTATGAGCGACTCGCAGCGGGTCGGCACCTAAAGGAATTGTGCTTGTTGGCGATTGCTTCAATAGACAATGGAGATGAAATCACGTTAGCGGCCAGTTTGAGGGAATTAAGAGAAAAGGGGATAAATATTTGAAATTTCGGATACGTTTAAAGCTTATCCAAAATTTCCCGAATCAACCGCTCCCTGTCCAGTTCCTTTTTTCTTTTTGTCCGTAGGCTTAAGATGTAAAGTATCCAAATCCCCCACGCAACTGCAAAAAGCAGAAAAGGATTTTCTGCTCCCAATGCTCCAATCATTGCAATGAAGCTGATGAAAATAGTTCCTAAAAATTTGATGGTTGGCCACATGATTGAACGGTTTGATAATCAATATACTATTTTACGGTTTTGGATCAAAGCGTGTTGGGTTTTACATATAAATAAATAAAAAAGTATTTATATAAATATGTGTTCAAATCTGTTTCGAATTTTCAAAGTCTGATCAATCGAGACGTGAACGCAAAAGCTGGTATTAGAATGGTACTAATAAAGGCCTTGGATAAAGTTTTGGTTAGTAGGGAATTAGTGGCTGTGTTTATGATTACACTTCTGAATGAAATACTCTGGACTGTGCCTTGTTTGGAAAACTAGTTTCAAAAATAATGACATGCCCATAACTATCCTTTAATCTCGACCAAATGGAAAATAACTTAATCATTGCCTTCGGAGACATCCACGGCTGCTATCAAGCCGCTGCCAAAGCCGTCAGGCTCAGCGAAGAATTGGATGCAAAAGCAATATTCCTCGGTGATTATGTAGATCGAGGTCCATCGGCAGTCAAAACACTTCAGATCCTAATCGAAGCCCAAAAGAAACATCCTGATTGGATCTTTATCAGGGGAAATCATGATCAGATGCTTTTGGACTTGATTGAGGAAAAAGCGAGTCCCATGGATATCGGTACCGTTCTCAATGGTGAATTTGACTATTGGCAAGCAGCTAAGTCTTTCTTCGAGTGGAAGGAATTAGATGCTGTGGGAAGGAAAGCAATTTATGATTTCTTAAATGGAACCATCCTATTTCACGAAACCCGAGATTTTATCTTTTGCCATGCTGTCTTGCGAGATACGGGTGAGGAACTTGGAAAAAAGTCAATGGATGAATTGATGTGGAATTATGATTATGAGCCACATTGGACCGGGAAGCGCTTTATTCATGGCCACTTACCGATAAGGAGTGTAAGTGAAACAGGGCAGGGCATCAATATCAATACCTGCTGTGGATATGGTGGGCTGCTTACTGGGTTGATATTTGATGAAATCAATCCAACCGATTATTCCACGATTCAAATCTCTGAAAATGGGGGTTTAGCTTAGGCCTAATTGGAAAAATCAAAAAAATGGAATCTCATAGTAAAGCAGCAATGTTTATATTTGAAAAATAGTCACCTACATATTTGGCCCAGAAAAAAGTGTGATCCAATTTCACATTTCGCCACTAGCTGGAATGCAAGAGATTGAAGTTCTTTATTGGGATTAGTTTTTCGTAAGTTCAATCCAAACTAATCCATTTATCTGAATTCATGCTGGAGCCACTCCTTATCGTCACGTTATTTCTCGGATCTGGATTTGTACTTTCCTTGGTCCAAGATTCACATTTGAAGAGGCCATTCCTTTCGAAGGTGGGATTTAGGCTAGTTAGCTTTGGTTCCTTCAGCTTTTTCATTTTGGGATCTTTTGCGGCATTGAAGTTTCTTTTTGGCTTCTAAAATTTTTTGCAATTCGTACAGCTCGTACGCATCGTACACCTCGCACCGTACGAAGTGTTCGAGGATCGATATTTGAAAAGATTCAATTGAAGTTCCAGGTAGATAGATCCCAGGATTTGATCAATTACAGGTTGAAGGGAAGTCCCTGAAGACTTTTCAAAAAAACAGCGGACAAGTTCTATTGGGGAAACGTTGGGACGAAACGTGGAAGTATCAATTCAAAAATCAGACAGATTCGCTACTGAATTAGCTACTGACTCCAAAAAATAAACCCTAACTACCAAGATTTCAGGCAGTTAGGGTGTTTGTTTGCAGAGAGTGGGGGATTCGAACCCCCGGTACGGTTTGACCCGTACGACAGTTTAGCAAACTGCTGGTTTAAGCCACTCACCCAACTCTCTGTTTTCCTTATTTAGGATAGCTATTTGTCCCTAAGGCGATGCAAATATAAACTAATTGAGAAGATTTTAGCAAACATTGGTGCATCACAAATTCATATTCAAAAAGTATTTTTTTAATTCCCTGACTTTCAAACGATATAATTTTTGAACTTTTGTAAATTCATGCCGTAGAATTCCTAGAAACAGGGAATTTTGTTCTCAACGCCCTTATTTTTGATTTGAAACTTTTATCGATATGCTTCTTCAGATTTCTAATGCATCCTTTTTAATAGAGAATTGTGAAAAAGACAAAAGCTGTATTTCAGTAAAGTCGGATTCACAAGATGAGCTTTATAGGCTATTTTGTTCTTCCAAAGCGTTGGAAATAGTTTCAGGCCCCATGCCATTTAAGCTGAGAGTTAGTAGACAAGAGTTTTCTAATTCTTTGATTATGCTAGTGAAAGAGATCGATTACACCAAATTTGATGGTGTGACACAGATTTCTTGAAAAAATTCAAAAAATCTTGAAAAAATTTCTTCCATCCTTTTTTGAGGATGAAAAGCATTTTTTGTTTTTGGATCAACTTTTTAAAGTATCTGAACAAATAAAGTATTGAAAATCAGTTTGTTTTGAAATTTTATTTTTCAATTTGGAATTTTTTTTAAAGAAAGTTTTTACCAAATTTTGCTTTAGAAAGTAGGATTTATCACCCAATAATTCCCCTTTAAAGTGATTAGCATTTCAAATATTGATCAATTGATTCCGGAGTATTTGAGGGAATCTGAGCATTTCTTTCTTGTCTGTTTGGACATTGAAGGAAATGTAAAGGATTGCAATGCGCTTTTCCGAAGAGCAATTTCAATCAAAGAAGGAAATTCCATTTTATCCGCATTAAATCAAGGGTTCAGAAATGAATTTGAGGGGTTGATGGATCAAATGATTCACTATCCGAGTAAGTCTCACCAAGTAATCTTAGATTTTGGTACAAGCAAACCAATTTCTTCTTCTTGGGAATTCACTATGTTGATCAATCAAGAAATGGATCCTGTTGGATTTATTGGAATTGGAGTAGAACTTTCACTTTTGGAAGGGAAGCTTTCTTGGGGAAATCTGATGGAGGTATTAAGCCTTGGGAAAGCCGATTTGGACGAAAATCTGAAATTTAGATCAGCTGATGACCAAATTTTGAAATGGTTAAATATTGATTCGGAAAC
Source organism: Algoriphagus sp. PAP.12 (assembly GCF_026652115.1). Lineage (GTDB taxonomy): Bacteria > Bacteroidota > Bacteroidia > Cytophagales > Cyclobacteriaceae > Algoriphagus. Next base: position 124,219 of record NZ_JAPPSQ010000007.1, read on the forward strand.
ATTGATTTCTAAAAGTCTTTTTGAGGTGCAAACGTTGGAACTTAATCTATTAGATCAGCTGAAGTTAAAAGAAATAGATCGGCTCAAAGACTTCTACCACTTCTCATTAGATGTTACTTCTGGATCTCATCAAGGTAAATTTTCGATCAACCTATTAAGGCATTCTAAAGGTTTTTTATTGCTCATGAGACAAATGAACCAATTGGTAAAAGAGGAAATTTTTACAAAGCCATTTACCGACTTTCAAATTGAATCATTTTCTGGTCCAGTTTGGATTCTTGAAAGAGACACTAGAATTGTCCAGCAAAATTCCTTTGCAGAAGGAGTTTCAGAAAAGTGGTTGAAGAAATTGGCGAAAGAAAGAGACCTTTTTGATCTCAAGTTTGCAAATGAAAAGTCTGACCGATTCTTGGAATTGATTGGAGATGCTTTTGAAGGAAATGAAAAAGATCTGAACCTTCAGATAAAAACAAAGAACGGAACTGCTGAATATTGGACATTTCAGGTTAAGCCATTAAAGGTTAACCCAGAAAAAGTTTTTGTGATGGTTTACGCCATAGATATGACAGCTATCAATTCCAAATTAGTAAAAATGGAAGGTGAGTTAGAGACCTTGAGAGAATTGGCGCTGTGCCCATCTCATATTTTGAGATCTCCTCTTTCGTCTATGCTAGGTCTACTTGAGTTGATTGACTATAGAAAGTTAGATCCTGAGAACCAGCGATATATTTCTTACTTAAAGCCGCTTGCTCAAGAGCTGGATGACGTGATCAGAAGCAATGCCAAGAAAATGGCTGCGTTCGATTAAAGGATCCCGTTTAAGCTGAAAAGAGAAAGTTTCGGGGGGATTTCAGGAAATCCTGAGTAAGAAAACTGTTCAGAACTAATCAAAAGCTGCTTGTTTTCTCCCAAGCTTATCCCTTCTGTGTTTCCTCGGATGGTCAAATATCCAATTTTTATAAACTGAGTACGAGAACTAAGTTTTCCATTTCCCTGAATGCTTCCAAAAAGGGAAAGAAACTGCTCATAAGGTTTCGTGCCTTGTGGTTTTATACCCAAAAGTAAAATTTGGCCACTTTCTGAATCTATTTCCGCTCCTGTTACCATACAGTCGGTCTGGACTGATTCAATAAAATTGGCATTTTGATTTTCCTGATTGATCTCCAAAGTATAGTGATCCGAATCAAGAGTAGATGGGATTTTGGTGAAAATATGAAGTTGATTGTTTGAGAAAACCATTGCCTCACAATCAAACCGATGGTCTTCCCTTGAGGTAAAATCAATCTGATCAGGATAGATGAAATTGAGTTTTTCTCCTGTAACACTTGTTTTGGTGAGTAAATCTGAAATAGAAACCTTGTAAACTGCTAAGTCTTTCCGATACCCTAGATTATTGCCAAAATCCCCGATAAAGAGATGGGTGTCGCTTTGTGCTAATTCTTCCCAGTCTCTGTTTTGGGAGTTTTCTATAGTGATACTTCTTAGGACTTTCCCTGTGTTTGGATCCAGTTCATGAACTTGGTTGGTGTTATCACCATCATTGATAGAAAAAAGGCGTCCTTCAATCCAGGCGAGACCGGAGGTTTCGTTTTGGGAAGATTCTAGATTAGACTTTTCCAAACCGACTAAAGTCAAGAGATTCCCCTCAGGATCAATCTTTATGGTGTTGACTTCATAATCATTGTCACTCGCATCTAATTCAACTTGATAGGTTTTCTCAGAACCCAATTCCAATTGATCAAAAAAGGAAAAGGACTTGGAGCTTGAATAAGGTACTTCAATTTCAATTTGTCCTGTATTGTTGGTGTAAAGCTGAAAGAGCTTTGAGTTGGAATTTGAAAATTCAACTGAACTGGGAGCCTGTAAACTTGGAAGTCCAATTTTCTTATTTGAATTGATCACAATCCGAGAATTGTTCCGAGTTCCTACAAGATTGACAGTTTGTTCTCGATTAGAAAGGGTAAACGTGCCACCCAAAGTGATTTGAGCTTCCTTTGAAAATTCAGATGAATTAGCACTTTGGAAAGAATACAGATAGGTTTCAAAAGGCAAAACAATGAATTCCTGAATTGGACTTTCATTAGGGTGAATGGTCAATTCATTTGTTTCCGAGGTGCTTTGATTAGTTAATGAAATGGTGATTTCATCTTCAAAACTTTCAGGGAAGTTTTTGTCAGAGTTTGTGAGCTGGATTTCAGAAATAGATATCCTTCCATGACCTTCTGGAATTGGACTTGGTTTTTCGTCCTCTTTACAAGCTCCAAGGAGGAAAATACATCCTAAAAAGTAAAATAAGCGTAGAGAAACCAAATTGTTTTTCATAAGGTCAAATTCGAAAGAATTTAAAAATTAAAAGGTATAAAAACTTGAATGTCAAATCGATACTTTGTTTTTAAAACCAAAGTAAGCTACTGTCACCATAACTCAAGAATCGATAATCTCTTTCCAAAGCATCTTGATAGACCTTTTTCCAATCATCGCCTAGCATCGCAGCGATTAGCAGGACCAAAGTAGTTCCTGGTTGATGGAAATTGGTAATGAGTCCTTCGATCATCTGAAATTGATATCCAGGGAAAATAAAGATCTCTGTTGTCCCCATCAATTCTCCTAGGCCTGAGGAATCCATAAATTCCAAAACTGCTTTCAAGGATTCTTTTTTGGGTGGAAGGGACTTTCTGTCTTCGTAAGGGAATAGCTTTTCGATTTTGAATTCTTTTCCTTTTCCTTCAATAAGCTTCACGCCAAACCAAAACAAACTTTCCAAACTTCTCACAGATGTGGTACCCACCGCAATGGTTTTGCCTTCCTGTTCCATGCATAGTTGGATAGTCTCCCGGCTCAAATGAATCTGCTCGCTATGCATGGGATGTTCTGTTACCTTATCAACTTTGATTGGTTGAAAGGTCCCTGCAGACACGTGCAAGGTCACTTGAGCTTCCTTGATACGCTTGGATCGGATTTTTTCAAATACCTCATTGGTGAAATGAAGACCAGCTGTAGGTGCCGCAACAGCGCCTTCTTTTTTGGAGTAAACCGTTTGGTATCGAGATTTGTCCTCCTCATCTGCCTGACGGTTCAAATAGGGCGGAAGTGGCACTTCACCGCTCGCTTCGACTATATCCACGAATGGCAATGAGAAATCAGACCAGCTGAATTCTACTCGTTTTGTATCTCTATCAATGATTTTGGCAGAGAGTATAATCTCTTTTCCGCGGAAAGGAATTCTTCCTTTGAGTATTTCACCATCTTTCCACTTTCGGGCATTCCCGATCATGCATTCCCATTGGACAGGATGCTTTGCGAGCATGATTTCCGGAATGACGGTACTTGGGGAAACTGGCTGCAAAAGAAAAATCTCAATCCTAGCGCCTGTTTCTCTCTGGAAAATCAATCTTGCTGGAATGACTTTCGTGTCATTATAAACCAATAGACTTCCAGACTCAATCAAATTGGGGATTTCAAAAAAATGAAGATGTTCGATTTTCCCATTTTTATAATGGAGTAGCTTCGATTGATCCCTTTTTTCCAAAGGATATTTAGCAATTCGATCTTCGGGTAGTGTATATTCGTAGTCTCTTAAATTGACGAGAGGCTCTAGCATAATATGAGATTTGAAAGGGCAAATATAGCTCCTTCTATTCTTTTGGCCTCTTTTTCCAGCATTTGCATGAATACCACCAATCTAAAATTTGAAATAATACCTCGCACACTTCAATTCCGATTTGATGCGGGAACTTCTAGGGGAGTCCTCAGAACTAGAAATATTTGGTGGGTAAAAGCCTATAGTCCTGAGAATTCCGAGTTTATAGGTTGGGGAGAGGCAGCACCTTTGGTGAAGTTGAGCCCGGACGATAGGCCTGATTTCGAAGAGGTTTTGAAAGGGGTTTTGGAAAAATGTGAAAGGATAGAATGGCCAAATGCAGAAAATGAGATTATTTCTTTGATCAGAGAGTTAGTTCCTTTCGAATTGCCCTCAATTCGGTTTGGATTGGAGATGGCTTTACTAGATTGGCTTCAAGGTGGAGATAAGCGATTTTTCAAAAATTCATTTTTTGATGAAAAAAAAGCAATTCCTATCAATGGATTGATCTGGATGGGGGAAAGGGAATTTATGTTCTCCCAGATCAAAGAGAAATTGGATTCTGGATTCTCTTGTATCAAAATGAAGATTGGAGCGATTGATTTTGAACAAGAATTGGAATTGCTTTCCTATATCAGGAGTCAGTTTTCTGCAGAAGAGATTGTTTTGAGAGTGGATGCCAATGGAGCTTTTGCACCTAATGAGGCTTTGGAGAAATTGAAGAGACTTTCCGAATTGGAAATTCATAGCATCGAACAACCGATCAAAGCAGGTCAGTGGGAGGAAATGGCGAATTTGTGTGAAAAAACACCACTTCCGATTGCCTTGGATGAGGAATTAATTGGTTGTCATGAAAAAGAAGGTTTGCTGGATAAGATTCAGCCACAGCATATCATTTTAAAACCCACTTTGGTCGGTGGTTTTGATGAAAGCAGAGATTGGATTAAAAAAGCAGAAGATCGATCCATTGGATGGTGGATGACTTCTGCCTTAGAAAGTAATATTGGTCTGAATGCAATAGCACAATTAACCTCTCAATTCGAACCGATGATTCCTCAGGGATTGGGAACAGGGAAACTATATCATAATAATCTAGAATCCCCCCTTATGATTCAGTCTGGGAAATTAGTTTATGGAAACCACCCCTGGGAATTCCCTTCTTAATTAATTGGGAAAAGATAGACTGGCTGGTTTCCCATTGTTCGAAGAGAAGTTTCCTTCAATTCGCCTGTTTCCAAATTTCTATCGAATACCACGATATCACCTGACTTTTGGTGGGCAGAGATCAAGTATTTTCCATCCGGGGTTAGGTTGAAATTTCTTGGCATGATTCCACCAGAAGGATAATGAGCGATTAATTCGAAACTGCCATTTTCTCCTTTTCTAAATGCTGAAATGGTATTGGCATCACCTCGATTGGAAACATAGATGTTTTTGCCATATGGAGAAACACGGACCTCAGCTGCACCAACAGCTCCCTCAAATCCTTTCTCTAAAAGAGAAAGTCTTTGTTTCGAAGTCATTTTTCCGTCTTGATAATCAAAAACCTCTAGGACCGCAGTCATTTCCTGGACTACATAGACTTCTTTTCCATCAGGGGAAAAAGCCAAATGCCTTGGTCCATCTCCTGGAGTCATTTCTACTTTTTCTTTTAAGGATAAAGGAGCTTCATTTTCTGGAGTAAAATCATAAACATAAACTCCATTGGTGCCTAGATCTGCCACCAGTACATGTTTTCCTTCTCTATCAAATGTCGAGCTGTGTACGTGTGGGCCTTCCTGTCTATCAGGATTTGTTCCTTTTCCTTCGTGTTGGATGAGCTGGGAAAATGCCAAATTACCATCAGAGCCAACTTTAAAAGCTGAAAGACTTCCTCCGGTGTAATTGCTCAAAATCAGAAAATCTTCATTGGGAGAAAGAGAAATATGGCAAGGGTGATCACCTCCTGTTTCCAATGAGTCAATTAAGGTCAGGTGATTGGTAGATATATCTCTTTTAAAACTGGCGATTTTTCCCCCACCTTTTCCTGCTTCCTCTTGGAGCGAAAAAACAAGAGACCCCGATTGGTTTGCCAAAACAAAAGAAGGATTTGAAAAGTTAGAAACTAGGTTCTTTAGGTTGATGGAGTCGCTTTCAGGACTTACTGTTAAAAAATCGATGCCTTGATCGGATGAATTTGTATAGGTTCCAACCAAAAATTGATAGGTCATAGGAGTAGTTTTTTCTGTATCTTTTTGTTGTGGTACGGAGCAGGCAATTAGACCTGACAAAAGAATTGGAAGAAGTGATTTTTTCATTCTTAAATATAGGAAATGGATTTCTATCTGGATATCCCTGCTATTTAATTGAAATGGCTATTTTGATGAAAAAAATGAATCTTTTTGCTTTAAAATTTAATGAATTGGCAATTGATTGGTCAAAATGCAATAATTTTATTAATTTGCTAAGCTTTAAACCCTAAACCGAATGTATAATACTTACGATACGGAAGTCGCCAAGCGATTTACGATTTACAACTCACTTTTTTTAGATCTTCCTTTTCACGATATCTTTCGAACAGGAACTTTGCTCCCGATTTTAGGAACGGCCTGTCAGAAAGGTTTTGAATCTGGAAAGACGCCACGTGAAATCATTGAGGGATATTTTGAGGAGATGATGCCAAATGGGACTGAAGAAAAAAGAAACGACCTTTTGTTTCAGATGATTCAGTACGTCGAGCGTCAGGTGGTGCTTTTCGATTCTATCGAGGATGCAGCTTACGAAAAGATCAATGATCTGGGAGGAAAGGGCTCTGCCAAGGCTTTGATAAACCGGGCTGAAAGTGATCATAAGAAAGAAGAGTTGATAGAAAAATTAAAATCGTTTTCTGTTCGACTGACCCTTACTGCTCACCCGACTCAATTTTACCCTGGTAGTGTTTTGGGAATCATTACTGACTTGGAAAATGCTATCAGACAGGATGATTTGGGGCAAATCAATCTTTTGCTTCAGCAATTGGGAAAGACAGGCTTTATCAATAGAGAAAAGCCAAGTCCTCTTGAAGAAGCGGTAAGTTTGATTTGGTATCTGGAAAATGTCTTTTATCAAAGTATTTCTGATATCATGATTCGCCTTTTGAATAGATTGGATCAACCGCTTCATACCTGGGAAAACCCGGGACTTTTAAAAGTAGGTTTTTGGCCGGGTGGAGATCGTGACGGAAATCCTTTTGTGACTCATACTACGACAATAGAAGTAGCTGAAAAACTCAAAAAATCAGTATTGAGATGTTACTATCGAGATATCAGGAAGTTGAGAAGGAGAATGACTTTCAGCCATGTGGAAGAGATCATTGTCAAAGCGCTAAAAGGGATTTATTCTACTCTGTTTGAAGACAAACCTGTTTATAAAAACAAGGAGGAATTGTTGAGTGATTTGCTTCAAGCTAGAGAAGCATTGATCAAATACCACAATGGCTTGTTTTTGGAGCTTTTGGATGAGTTTATCCTGAAGGTGAAGATCTTTGGTTTTCACTTTGGGTACATGGATATGCGACAAGATAGTCGTAAACATGATAGTCTATGGGAAGAAGTATTTAAAATCAAAGGAATTGAGCTTGCTGAGACTGAACCTGAGCAAATTGAGCAGGTATTAGCGGTACAAAGCCTTCCAGATCTTCCTTATTTCAAAGATGAATTCCATAAGGAAATGCTTCAGTCTTTTGGAGCTATTGAGAAAGTTCAAGAAACAAATGGGGAAGATGTTCTTCACCGCTATATTATTTCCAACTGTCAATCTGCAAAGCACCTTTTAGAGGTGTTTAAATTGGCTCAATTGACTTTGGGAGAAGGAAAGCAAAATCTGACTTTGGATGTGGTTCCATTGTTTGAAACCATTGATGACTTGGCAGAAGCTCCAGAAATCATGGATTGGCTTTACAAACTACCTGTTTATAAAAAGCATTTGGCATCTAGAGGGAATAAGCAAACTATCATGCTTGGATTCTCGGATGGAACCAAAGATGGCGGTTACTTAAAAGCCAACTGGTCAATTTTGAGAGCAAAAGAAGAGTTGACCAGAGTTTCAAAAGACAATGGAATTGAAGTAGTCTTTTTTGACGGTAGAGGTGGACCTCCGGCACGTGGAGGAGGAAATATGCACAACTTCTATGCTTCCTTAGGTGAAAAAGTAGAGAATTCTGAGATTCAGGTTACTATTCAAGGACAGACTATTTCAGCCAACTATGGAAAGCAAGCTTCCTGTATCTACAACTTTGAACAGTTGCTAAGTGCTGGTCTTGAAAATCATTTGTATTCTGATGCTGAAAGAAACCTCTCTCAGTCGCAACGTGATTTGATTGAGGAGTTGGCGAATTTGGGGTATGAGTCATACAAAGACTTCAAAAACCATCCAAAGTTTGTTCCATATCTTGAGCATGTCACCCCATTGAAATATTTCGGAAAAACCAATATTGGATCTAGACCTTTGAAAAGAGGAAAAGGTGAAGGTTTGAAGTTCGAAGATTTAAGAGCTATTCCTTTTGTAGGTTCTTGGGCTCAAATGAAGCAAAATATTCCTGGTTATTATGGTGTAGGATCTGCTATCGAGCTGATGGAAAAAGAGGGGAGGACCGAAGAGCTTCAGAAATTGTATCAGGATAGTTTGTTCTTTAGAACGCTTTTAGGGAATTCCATGCAGTCTTTGAATAAATGCTTTTACCCAGCTACAGCATATCTAAAAGAAAATAAAGATTACGGAAGTTTCTGGGAGCTGATGTTCCGTGAATATGAAAGGTCTGTTGAGAAGTTGAAGGAAGTATCTCAAATGGATGAATTAATGGGGGATAATAAAGCTATCAAAACTTCAATAGCTATTCGAGAGAAAATCGTTCTTCCATTGATTACAATCCAACAGTATGCTATCCAAACAATGCTGGAAGAAGGTAAGAGCAAAGAAGTACTTCAAAAACTGATTCTAAGAAGTATGTTTGGAATTATCAATGCTGCTAGAAATGCAGCTTAAATGAGAGTTTATTATTCTGCTCATAAATAAAAATGGTCCCGGAATTTCCGGGACCATTTTTTATTGAGATTAGAATAGGAATTCTTAATCCTTCACGATCAGACCGTCTTTGATCAGTTGGCTTACGATAGTTTCAGAAAATGTCTTGGAGAAAGTCTCTATTGAAGCAGGGTTGGTAGTCTCTGACTGAGAAGACCAAACAAGTTCTTCAGTCTCTGCATCATAAAGGTTTGCTTCTAAATAATAGTTTTTATCTGTTGTATAGTAACCCGGATCATACATGACAGGATTATAGTAGCTATAATATCCCCAGAATCTTCCATAGTATCCATAACCCATCGGAGAGTACATCGTGGACCCAGGTACATATCTAGTTTCATTGGTTTGATCCAAAACAGCAACAGTCAAAATTGCATCACTTCCCAAAGCTTTGATTTTTTGAAGTACTTCATTTTTATCTACTCCACTGGTTTTGAAGCCAGGAGGTAAAATATTGAAACTACTTTGGGCATGTACTCCTTTTTCATTAAGCAAATTGTCCAAATCCTGCTCTACAGTTTGTCTCGCAAGAATATTGTCAGTCAATGCTGTGACAAAAAGATCGTCATAGCCAGTAGTAGACATGCTTGGACTAGTCCAAGAGCCTAGAATTTTCACACTTGGGGAACATGATCCCAAAACGATTAGAGTGAAAGCAAATAGAGTTGAAAGCCTTCTCATTGGTGTTTGTTTAAGATGTTTATTTATCAAGTTTTTTAAATAATAGATCAACAGCATTGTCAATGGTAGCTGGTGTGTTTTTGGCCTTATTGGGCAATGCTCTATCAATAGTGCCTACCCAAACTGCCTGATTTATTTTTTTGTCCACTAAGTGCATGGTCAAACTACCTTCCTGATAAGTGCCGACAGGCACTTCTTGGACTTGCCAAGTATAATTTCTTTGGCCAGTGTACATGAATGGATCTGTAGCCAAGCTTGTCTCTCTTGTTTGGACTTTTTCTTCCACTGTGATCCCTAAATTGATCAATAAGTCTGGACTTGTGGATGTTTGATTAAGACCTCTTTCAATAAATTTCTTTGAAATAGCCTCTTTAAGGTATTCGATGTTCTGTTCAAACTCTGGCTTCCCTGTATTTTCTGCATCTACAGCCACAAAGTCGAATGATTGATAATTTTTCAGATTAAAATCTGAGTATAAATCACTATCCACCACGACAGGGCCAGATGATCCACATGAGGCTAGAATGAGCCCAATCAATAAGAAACTTAAAATAGAAACTGCTCTCATGGTTTGAATATTAAACGGTTAAAATTTACAAATCTTTGAAGCTATTAAGATGCTACTTATCTGAGAAATACCAAGCCTACATTGATGCCAAGATTTGATTGTCCAGCAAGATTAGTGCTTTCAAATGTGTCTAAAACGGAGGTCACTGGTCCACAGTTTACGGTGATACTGGGCCAGGTATTCCGGGAATCACTGGGCCAAAATCCGGATAGATTTTCCGGAGGTCATTGGGCCAATCCTTAGCTTTTTTTCAGAAAGATTCCGGAGGTCATTGGGCCACTTTCCATGATACAGATTAGCCTTGTAGTCAACTAACAGAGACTGCATGGCTGGACAACGAATAACTATCATGGATTTAAGAAGCTTAATTACATTCAAGCAAAAAGGACTGAGTAATCGAAAAGTTGCCACTCTTCTTGGTGTGAACCGCAAGACCGTGGACAGATATGTCAAAAAATTCAAAGAGCTTTCATTGGGTTACCCGGAGCTAATAACCCTGGACAGTAAAGACCTGCAGGAACAGTTTACTGAAACGAGTCAAACGGAAAAGGAACGATACGAACAGTTATCCAGTCGGTTCGCCCACATGGAAAGTGAGATGAAGAAGCCAGGCTGTACTCTCCAGACTCTATGGAAGGATTACATGGATACGGTTTCGGATGGGTATCAATACAGTCAGTTTACCTGGCATTACCGGCAGTGGAAGAAGCGGTATACATCCAGTGGGAAGCTGACCCACCGGGCAGGAGAAAAGCTCTTTGTCGATTTTTGTGGAAAGAAAATGCACTATGTGGACCGGAGTACAGGAGAACAGATTGCTGTTGAAGTGTTTGTGGCCGTGTTACTCTGCAGTCAGTACACCTATGTCCGAGCAGTAGCCAGTCAGAAAAGAGAAGATTTTATCAGCTGTTTGGTACATTGCTTAGGGTGGCTGGGAGGAGTTCCTTATGCAATTGTTCCGGACAATCTTAAGGCTGCAGTCGATAAGGCGTCCAAATATGCCCCTATCCTCAATAAGACCTTTTCTGATTTTGGTCTCCATTATGGTTGTGCGCTTGATCCGACCCGCCCCTATAGACCTCAAGATAAATCCCTTGTTGAGCGCTCAGTTACTTTGGTTTACCAGCGTATTTTCTACCCCTTGCACAAACAGACATTTTTTAGTCTACAAGAGCTGAATGCAGCCATTGCCGACAAGTTGGAGGAATACAACGATTTTCTGTTAAGCCATGGACAAGGAAGCCGAAGAAGCCAGTTTCTGGATATTGAAAAGGAGTTTCTTCAACCTTTGCCGACAAGGATTTATAGCCTCCGGTATTTTAAAAGGGGGACGGTCCAAAAATCCTCCCATGTGTATCTGGGAGATGACAAAAGCTATTACAGCTGTCCTTATCGGTATATCGGCAAGCAGGTGGAACTACAATATAACCAAAACATTGTAGAGATATTTTACAATCAGGAACGGATTGCATCCCATTCCAGAGGGGCCAGAGGCCGCTACCATACCATAGGTGAGCACATGCCCAGCAGCCACCAATATTACAAAAACCGGAACATGGATTTTTTTGAACAGAGAGCCCAACAGGTGGGACAGAACACCCAAGCGTATATCAAACTACTCATCGGTCAATACCCTTATCCGGAAGTGGGATACAAACAGGCAGAAGGGATCCTTGCTTTTGGAAAAACCTTTGGGAAAGAACGGCTTGAAAGAGCATGTAAACGAGCTTTAGGGTTCGAAAAAGCCTCTTATCATACCTTGGAAAGGATTCTGAAAAATAAAATGGATATGGAAGAGAGTACGCTGGAAACAGAACATATAACCCCCGATCACAATAATATCAGAGGAGCTTATCAGTGATTCCTGCTCCAGAATAAAAACAGATCAACAGTAAAAACAGAACAGATGAACGAAAACAACACAATTGAAAAAATGAAATAGATGCGTATGAATACCATGGCGGATCTATACCATCAGAGTCTAACAGAGCATCTTTATCAGGACATGTCTACTGATGAACTGCTGACCTTTTTGGTAGATAATGAATGGGAAGCGAGACAAAACAAAAGTATCGATAATCTTATCCGTCTGGCAAACTTTAAGCAGATGGCCGCAGCCACGGATATTGACTACCATACTTCCCGGAACCTTGACAGAGGCCTTTTTGAGCGACTTCTTGGACTTGCCTTCATTAAGAACAGAACCAATGTCATTCTTACCGGGGCCACTGGATCGGGTAAAAGTTTTCTTGCTCAAAGTTTAGGTATAAAGGCCTGTCAGCATAAATACCGAACCTTGTACTACCAAACCGCCAGATTCTTTGATACAGTGAAGCTGGCCAAACTGGATGGATCCTACCACAAATTGCTCAAAAAACTTGAAAAAACACAGGTACTGATCCTGGATGACTTTGGGCTTGCTCCAATGGATACGCAGGCACGACTCGCTTTAATGGACGTCATGGAAGACCGATATGATAAAACTTCAACGATCATAGCCTCTCAGATTCCTGTCAATAAATGGCATGCAGCTATCGGGGATGATAGCATCGCAGATGCGGTTTTGGACAGGCTGGTTTATTCTTCCCATAGGATTGAACTGGAAGGAAATTCCATGAGAAGCAAAAAGAAAATACAGAACTAAATTTTAACCCTATTATTGTACTTGGAAAGTGGCCCAATGATTCCCGTAATCAGTGGCCCAGTATGCGCCGGAATTACTGGCCCAGTATGGCCGGAATAGACAATAGTTGCTTTTTCATGTCAAGTTAATTTTAATTGAAAACTAAAATGCTTAAATGTTATGAGTAAAAATTTCAAATCTTTTCTTGTAAATATTTAATAAAAGTAAACTTTAACAAATTAAATACCTGCTTTTTTAACTTAAAATGATTCGTTTATGTTTAGGTAGAACCCAGAATTACCTTTTCTTCCAAATGCATAATCAGCAGAAATAGTGGTTCTGTTTTCTTCATTGATCATCACTCGAAGTCCCACTCCATATCCTATATTGACATGTTCCAAGAGCTTTTCGCTGTCAAATTTACTTCCGAAGGAATTGGCATTAACGAATAATGTTCCTCCAAAAAGATTACTGTTTTTCTGGAGTGGAAATCTATATTCTGCTTCTGAATAAAGCATGTTCTCTCCTCTAAATCTACCTTGTGCATATCCTCTTCCAGTTCGTCCAAACATATCCCATCCAAGGGAAGGGAGGTTCATGTAAGGGAGGTTTCCAGATACTAAAAAGTTCCCATATGCCCATAGCGCAAGAAGATGTCTCTTTCTTTTTTCACTTAAGTTAAAATAGTGTCTATAATCCATCAAAAGAGTAGAAGAGTTTTGATCAGACCCTAAGAATGCAGGGTTTATTTTGCAAGAAATCAGGGCAAAGTTTTTTTCATACGGCGAAACTGAATTATCCCTGTTTTCAAAGACACCGTTAATCGTGATTCCAGACAATGTGTATTTGTCAATATTAAAGCCAAGAGCCTCATTATAGGTGTTATGGGTAAATTCAAACTTTGGGATCATATCTACATCCAGAAAGTTGTTAATCCTGGAATGAATATCTAAATGGTAACCAAACCCTAAATAAAAGTTTGAATCTGAGATTCTTTTGAGTACAGTTTCATAAAACCTAAATAACCGAAAATCCATTTGTTGCTCACCCCAATAATTGGAAGGTAAGCTGGAGTTGGGGTTTAACTCAAATTCATTTGGAGTATTACTCCCTAAACCAAAAGTTGGCTGAGAGGTGATGAAATACCTCCAGTCACCAATAAGAATCAGACTATTTTGATCTAAGAAGATATTACTTCTCGAGCTGAAGATCCATTGACGTTTCGTAGTGTAAAGAAGGTTGCCTACTAGATTGGACAATTTCGTAGTCTTAGGGTTTCCCATATACCATGAGGCAGCAGGAGCAACTCCAAACATCCAGCCATTTGCTGGATTATAAGCTATTGCTGGTAGCGGAACCAGCTTAAACTCCTGTATTTTATCGGATTGGTATTTTTGTTCTTCCTGCGAAAATGCTTGAAAGCAAATTAAAAACAAGGCGAGTGCTGTATTAAGAGAATTCCTCATAAATTAAATTTAGCAGGAAACTTATCAATTAATTTCTAGGAGCAAATTTTATTCGAAAACTATCAAAAAGAAATATCCCATTGTACCCTAATGCGTGTTTCATCTTGTCTTAGGAGATCTTTGTCTTCAAATGTAAATTCAGTGATTTCGGCGGTTAATTTATTTTTGTGCCCTTCAAAGAAATAATTTATGGCAAAAGCTACTTCTTTTTGTGTGTTGGATTTGATATTCAAATCTGGTCTGTACTCCGAAAGTCTCATTGCTATTTCCAAATTTTCAGAAATTCCAGATATAATTCTATGGGGAAAATATCCGGCTTGAACATAATATCCGGCTAAAGTGGTATGTTCGTTAGTTCCCTTGTTAAAAATGAATTTTCTGTGAAGTTCACTTGCCCAAGAGAAGCCTTTGTAATTAAAAGCAGTCTCCAATTGGTATTGGTCAATTTTGTATTGACCATTAGATCCAGGCTCGTATCCAACTAACTGGCCCCCTCCGGATTGTGAAAAACGAGTATAGGGACTTGTATTTGTCACAGCTGCAAAGGCAATAATGCCTGCAGGTTTCTCAGAAATTGCTAAATCACTTCCAGAGAATGGCACTTCTCTTCCCAAAAAGTTCCATTGAAGTCTTCCAAAGTACATCAACTTATTGTCATCATTGAAAGTGGCGGCTCTCCCTGTACCTGTCAATATTGCAACCCAATAGCTGAAATTGGCGGCTCCATGACCTACTAAATTTCCATAAGCTGTTATTCCTTGCTGTCTATCTAGGGTGAACTCTCTGTTAATCAGTGATCTGTCTACCATTTGCTGGTCCCCAGAACTGATGAATCTCTCTCTAGTAAACTCAGTTTTCCATTGCCCAAATTTAAATTTCAACCAGGGCCATTTTTCGATCATTACTCTAAAATCCAATAAGTTCCCTTGCCCAAGTTCATACTCAAAATAATACTTCAACCAAGGATGATACGCATGGCCACCAATTTTGAGTCTTGATCGATTAATCTTAAAAAGACGGCTATTTAGATTGGTGAAATCGTTGAAAGTAACCGGATTTTGGTCGTCTGGTGTTGCAAATCGAAATTGTAATCTTGCAGCGATTTGTAACTCAAACTTTTTATCTGCTGTAGCAAACACAAAACCTTTCGAACTATGGGAGATAGTAGTTAATGTGCTATCTGTTTTTTGTTGTCCTTGAAGAAGTTGCGGGAACAGCAATAAAAGACCAACCGCCAAAATGAAAATTGGCGATTTGAAAAATAAGAATTTCATTTATTTCAGGAATGGATGTACAGAGAGTTAGAGAAAATCTACTCTTGTTGGCAAAATTAATAAAAAAAATACCCCTACTAAACTAGCAGGGGTGAATATTAGAATTTTACTGCTTTGGTATCCTAAATACCAATCCGCCTTCAAGTCCAAATTGATATAGCGATGAGTAGGAGCTTAGTCCTCCTCCGACTCCACCGGTACCAAAATATAGTCCCCCTCCAATTGCCTGTGTTGCAGAGATAAGAGAAGCTTGAACACGAAAGACAATGTTGTCAGCCAACCAGAAGTTGGATCCTCCCCGAATTTGCCAAGAAAGCTTTGTGGCAGAATTGGAGTTTCCATTGTCTGGATTGTCCACGCTGAAGATTCCCATTCCTACACCTGCACCAGCAAAAGGTTCTACAGTTTCATTGATGGGAAAGTATCGGGTTCCGTTGAGCATGATCCAATTGATTCCCATATCAAAAGTTGTCTGTTGCAATTGACCATTCAAATACCCTCCGTCTTGATAAACAGTTGGAGCACTCGTGTCTTGCCTTAAATATTGGAGTTCAATTGCTCCACGATCAGGAATATGATATTCTACTCCAAGTCCCCATCTGAGTCCATCTTGAATAGTTCTATATAAAATAGAAAAAGAGAAAGTATAAATAGTATTGGCTTTTTCATAAATGATAGCGTACCTAAAAAATATTTAAGGCTTTAATTATCATCAATTTGACCTTTAACTTTTGAAAAAACAAATAGCATTTCTGAGGCTATTTGTAAAGAGCGTTCTTCATATTTGAGAGTTTCAAGGCTTGTTCCATCAAATTTTTTGGGATCCTCGTATCGAAGTGGAATTCTTTTTTCGGCACCAGGAATGATCGGGCAATTTTCGTCCGCATGGCCACAAACCATGACAGTGGCGAAATCTTCTTTTGGGTTAGGCGCTTTATTATAGATTTTTGAGAAGGCTTTTATGGAAGGTTCCAGTTCTGAAAAGCTGATAAAGTAATGAGGATTTGGTGATTCTGATTTTATCTCAATTAGAAATCCTTGCCGTTTTAGAGTGGCTACAGCTCTTTCATTAAAAGCTGTTTCCTCAATTCCTCCAGAGAAAGTTTGAATTTCTATTCCCAAAGTGGAGGCAGCTGTTTTAGCCCAAACTTGGGAAAATTGGCTCCTCCTTGAATTATGAGTGCAGATGAAATTTAACTTAGGTGTCTTACCTAGTTTGATTTTATCTATAATATAGACAACCAAAACCTCCAATTCCATTTTTCTTTCAGATGAAATTGGAAGTTTTTTTGCCTGTTGTATCGTTTCAAGAAGTTTTTCGAAATGATTGTGGTTCATCGATTTTGAGTTAAGAGCAGCATCCACTCGCTGGTTCACAGCAAATATCTCTGCTTTTCTGAAGGTCTGAAAGTCTAATTTTAGGTTTGGTTAAAGGAATGCCACATTGGTCTTTGGCTAAGCAATCTGTTTTGGTGCTTTCAAGGACAAATTGTTTTCCATCGTAACCCAGTCCATATTTCCCAATTGTTTGTCCTTGGTATTCAACTTCTATTTCTAAGTCAGGGATATTCAAAGCTTTTTCTGAAAGCTCAATAATATGAATCAATTTCTCAGGATGGAGCCTGTGATCGTAATCATTGGCGCTATACAATTGGAAATTCACTTTTTGTTCATTTCTTACCGTTCCACCGCAATCAATGAAATGCTTGTCCATCAGTCCGATTTCAGTTACATGGAAATGACTGGGTACCAAACTCCCATCTGGTAAAAGAAATTGAATGGTTTGAGATTGCGCTAGGATTTGTTTTGCTTCTGATAGTTTCATGATTTATCGGTATTTTACGATGGATTGATTCAAATTTTTTTAACAGGAGGAATCACAGCAACCTTCAAAGGTTTTGAAAAAACCGTCAAATAGACTCTGGAGCTGCTTCCAATTGCCTGGATGGATACAATAACTCACTTTGGTGCCTTCGATTGTTCCTTGGATTATTCCAGCTTCTTTCAGCTCTCTGAGATGTTGGCTGATAGTGGCCTGTGCCAATCCTATTTCTTGTACCAAATCCCCGTTGATGCAAGTGTTTGAATGAATCAAGTGCTGGAGAATAGCAATTCTGGCAGGATGAGCTATTGCCTTGGCCATTGCTGCCAATTCATTTTGCTGTTTTGTAAATAGATGTGACTGAGTGACTCCCATTTTTAAAATTATATATTGCAATATTACGATTAATAAAATCAACTTCTATTTTTTTATCCAATTTTTTTCAGGAAATAATTGAAGGGTGAATGGGTGAAATGGGGTAGGGCAGGATTGCCTGATCGGGAATTTGTCTTATTTTTTGAAATTCAAATAAACCCACCTAACATGACCAAAGCTTATCCATATAATCAAACTTATATTTGGCTAATTTCCCTCACTGCTGCTCTTGGGGGATTTTTATTTGGATACGATTGGGTGGTGATAGGGGGGGCAAAGTCATTTTATGAACCCTTTTTCAATATCACGAGCCCTGCAGATCAAGGCTGGGGAACCAGTTCTGCATTGGTTGGCTGTATGGTTGGAGCGACTCTTTGCATTTTCCTAAGTGATCGGTTGGGTAGAAAGCGCTTATTAATATTCTCTGGTTTCTTATTCTCTCTTTCAGCAATAGGAACCGCATTGGCAGATACATTTTGGTGGTTCAACTTTTATCGAATCGTGGGTGGAATCGCCATGGGAATAGCCTTGAACCTTTCGCCGCTCTATATCTCAGAGATGTCTCCAGCAGAAAGAAGAGGAAGAATGGTTACAATCAACCAGTTGTTGATCATGATCGGAGTTTTGCTAGCTCAAGTCGTAAATTGGCAAATTTCATTATTAGATACCCAATTGACAGATGAAGCCACCTTTGACCAAATCGCTCAAAGCTGGAACGGCCAAGTCGGTTGGAGGTGGATGTTTGGAGCTGAGGTAATTCCCGCAGCTTTGTTTTTTATCCTTTTGTTTTTTGTTCCAGAGAGTACCCGTTGGCTTATAAAAAATGGCCAAGTGAAAGAGGCGAGGAAAATTTTGATAAAAATGGGAGGTGAGGAATATGCGCATGACTGCATTCAGGAAACTAAAGCAATTTTATCTAAGGGGGATGAATCTCAGGTGGACTTGAAGGCTTTGTTTCACCCGAAAATTTTGAGGCTCTTGGCTTTGGGGATATTCTTGGCTTTCCTTCAGCAATGGAGTGGGATTAATGTCGTGATCTATTATGCTGCTGATATTTTCCAGGCTGCTGGATTTACGCTGAAGCAGATGATGCTCAATATAGTGGTGATAGGAGGAGTAATGGTTGCTTCTGTTTTTGTGACCCTGGCTACGGTAGATAAATATGGACGTAAGTCCATTATGCTTTGGTGTTTGGGTGCAATGGCGCTTTTGTACGGAGGAATCGGCTATTCATTTTACGCTGACTTGGGAGGAGCTACGGTAGTAGTTTTAGTTTTGGCCAATGTGATGTTTTACAGTATTTCGCTAGCCCCTTTGCTGTGGGTTTTACTCTCTGAGATCTTTCCCACCAGAGTCAGAGGAGCCGCAATTTCGATAGGAGCTTTGGCCCACTGGGTCGGAAATTTCACCCTGACTTATTTTTTTCCTGCCATAAAGGAAAACTTGGGATGGGCCAATAACTTTTGGCTTTACGGAGCAATTTGTGCCTTTGGATTTCTGGTTTTGTGGAAAGTTCTGCCTGAAACTAAAGGAAAGTCTCTCGAAGAGTTGGATCAAGAACTTTCCTGATTAATTGTATTCGATTTTATCAATAGTCATTCTTATTTTTGAGGATGATTAAATGGAAACAGTACTATAGAAAAATCATTTTTGCTTTAGGTCTATTGGCTGTTTGGACAGCTTGCTCTACTCCGGGGAAAACAAATTTCGAAGAGGAACTTTCAATAAATTCTTCTGGGGAAAGAGTGACGATTGCCGAAATAGAAATAGGGATCAAGGACTTCATCGCAAAAAAAACAGAGGAGAATAATGGGTACTTTCCTGTGAAAGATGAAAACCATGACCTGAAAATGAAGCTAGTCAGAGTTCATACCGAATATCTATCTAATCTGGGTCCTGATAGTCACTTTGCTTGTGTGGATTTGGTGGATGTTTCAGGTGAGGTCTTTGATGTGGATTTTTTTATGGAGGGTGAGCCTGGAGCTATGAATGTTACTCAAACCACCGTTCATAAATTAAATGGTAAGCCGTTCTACTCATGGAAGCAAAAAGAAGATAAAACATGGTTTAGGGTGCCTTTGGAACAATCTAACAATAGTTTACTGGGAGTAGTGGAGGGAAGTGATAATTTTGAATTTTATTATTCTGTTCAAATTCCTGACATTGACTCAAATGGAAAGATGTGGATTCCAATTCCAGAATCAGATCCGTTTCAGCAAATAGAACTTATAAAAATTGAAACTGAATTAAAATCTGAAATTGTAGAAGAGAAGACATTTGGAAATAAGTTTAGATTTTTTGAATTGAGGAAAGAGGATAGTGGTCAATCTATTGAATTGACCTATAAAGTTTCAAGAAAAGAAAAAGGGCCTTATGCTAGTCCTGAACCAGATTCTGAAGTATATTTAGCAAGTAACCGACTGATGCCTACCGGTGGGAGGTTTGAGGAAATTGCCAAAGAGGTTTTGGGTCCAAAGCTTCAAGAGTCTAATCTTATCCAAGCAAGAGCTCTGTATGATTATGTCATAGAATCCATGAGCTATCAGAAATATGGAGATTATGGAAATGGAGATTCTAACTATGCCTGTGATTCTAAAACTGGAAATTGTTCCGAGTTCCATTCCTTTTTTATTTCCTTGGCTAGGTCAGTAGGGATACCTGCCAGATTTGCTATAGGAGCCTCAATCCCCTCCGATAGAGATGAAGGAGGCATAGATGGCTATCATTGTTGGGCGGAATTTTATGCGGATGGCAAATGGTGGCCAATCGATATCTCTGAAGCTAACAAATACACAGCTTTGGCAACTTATTATTTTGGGAGACACCCTGCCAATAGAGTAGAGTTGAGCAAAGGAAGAGACTTAATGGTTGATCCGATGCCTGATTCCGGTCCCATTAATTTTATTGCATTTCCCTATTTGGAGGTAGGAGGAAAAGAAGTCAAGGCTCCCTCCAAGTTTAGCTTTACAAGAATTAAAAGTTAAAAAAAAAGGTGCGATTTCACGCACCTAGATAAAGGGATTTAATTTGATGGATGTTCTGTACTATCTCCACTAGTTGGGTGTTCTGTTGGATGCTCAGAATTATCTGAAGGGTGTTCATTTACCTCTTCGGTATTTTCTGATGCTTTGTCTTTTTTACCCCCACAGGAAGTCAAACCAATTGTGGAAAAAAAAGTTAGTGCAAGTGTTAAGGACAGAATTGATTTAAATTTTTTCATAAGGTCTGTATTTGGATTTTGTTAAAGTTAAAATTATTTATTTTCACTTGGCATTCTTGCTTGAACTATCAGTCCTGATAAGATGGTTAGGATTCCGATTGTAATAATACTTGTTTCAATCCCTAATTGGTCGGCAATTATCCCAGAAAAAAAAGCACCAAATGCATATCCCAAATCTCTCCAAAGCCGAAATATTCCAATTGTTTCTGCTCTTTGATTCGGAAGAGAAAATGAGGCAATACCAGCTAGGAAGGTAGGGTAGACTAGGGCTGTGCCAATTCCTAGGACTATGTTTAGGTTGATGAAATCAAGTTTGGTAGTAGCAAAAGGAAATGAAATAATTGAAAATCCCTGCACGAGCATTCCCAAAACAATTATTCCTTTTTTGGGAAAAATATCTGCCAATTTCCCAGTACCCAATTGTCCAATACCCCATATCATAGGGTACACTGCAACCAATGACCCGATTTCTTTCATTCCAAATCCAAGATTGGTCAATAATACTGGGAAAAGTCCCCAGATCATTCCATCATTCAGATTGTTTACCAATCCCGCTTGAGTAATGGAGGAGAGTGATTTATCCTTCCATGTTGTTTTCAAAAATAGAGATTCTTGATTTTCATTTTTTTCAAGGTTTGACTCGGTTTTGACATGCTCATAGGTGTCTTTTACAAAAAAAACTGATAGAAATAAACCGATCGCTGAAATACCCACTCCGATTAAAAAAGGGAAAGGACGGATTCCGAATTGCTCCGCTACAAAAGCAGTCAAATAAGCAGTGATGCCAATGGCTAGATAACCTGCGAATTCATTGAACCCCATAGCAAGTCCTCTTTCCTTTTGTCCCACTAAATCTATTTTCATAACTACTGTACTACTCCAAGATAATCCTTGACTGATTCCTAATAGCGCATTGCTGAAAAGTACCAGAAGCCATGAATTTGTAAACCCCAAAATGAGAGGGATTGGGATAGCCAGTACCCAACCCAAAGAGAGGAGGTTTTTTCTTCCGATTTTGTCGGCCAGTTTCCCCGCAAAATAATTGCTAATTGCCTTCGTGATACCGAAAATGGCTATAAAAGAAAGAATTGCAGACTCGGTGGTGATTCCAAAAATTTCATTTGCGAATTTTGGGAAAATTGACCTCTCTAACCCCACCATAGCCCCAACAAATCCATTGATCATGACTAAAAGAAAGAATTGTCTCCAATTTTCTTTAAGCCCTAATTTTGGTTGGATTTGTGCGGAATTCATGATGCGAAATTCCGCTATTGCTATTTACTTTCTTTTTACAAATGTTAAATAATTAAGCAAGAGTGCTCCTAATTCGGCTAAGGCTAACTTGTGTGATTCCCAGATAGGATGCAATGAACTTTAAAGGGACCTTTTGGATAACTTGGGGATTGTTTTGTAAAAGGGATAGGTATCTTTCTTCAGCTGTATGAAACTGGATCATTTCTATTCTTCTAACAGTCTCCACATAAGCATTCTGAATTAGTTTTCTAAAAAGCCTTTCCAAATCGTGATGCTGATTAAAGAGTTCAAAAAGAGGTTGAGAGGGAATCGCAATGAAATTTGTGTCTTCCATACAGGTGATTCCCTTTTTACTGGGTTGATTGTAAAAAAGGGATTCAGCACGAATGATTAAATCTTTTTCAAACGCAAAATACTCTGTGATTTCGATGCCGTCTTTGTAATAAAAAATCCTCGCAGCTCCCTCCTCAACGAAATAGATGGTTTTGCATGTTCTGCCAATTTCTTGGAGCCTTTCATTTTTATTGAGTCTTACTCTAGAGCATAAGTTTGATAGCTTTTCTTTTGAGGGATTGCTGAGATTTTGGATGTCTTCCAGGTACGAGAAAAATGAATCCAAAAACTTATCCATATCTTATTTATTTGAGAACTTTTTTCAATATTTCTCTTTTGACAATGACGATCAAAAACCAACTCAACCAGGCAGCGGCTGTTCCTACTGCTGCTCCTAAAATTATATCAAAGGGATAATGGACACCTAAATAGACACGGGTATAGCTTACAAAAGCCGCATATAGATATAGCCATCCGAGGCCTTTGATTTTTCCTTTGAGCTTTCGGTTTAAGAAAACAGCCAAACCAAAAGTGTTAGCGGCATGGGATGAAACAAATCCATATAGACCACCACATCTGCCATAATTGTGAATAACTCCTTCCCATCTATCATCATGGCAGGGGCGAAGTCTTTCAAAAAATGGTTTCATAATCCCCGAAGTTACTTGATCTGAGATTAAAATAGTCATAGCAACACCACCAAATACCCACCAGCTGTTCTTAGGGTCAATTTTATAAATTTTATATATCAAAAAAGCATAGAGAGGAAACCAGGTGATAGTCTCTGTTGCCTGAAACATAATTGGATCCAACCAATCTAAATGAAAGGAATTCAACCAGAGGAAGAGTTCCTCATCCCAAAGTTTGAAGATTTCTATCATGGATGAAAATTAAGCCAATCAATGCCTTTTTTTAGATTTTGAAGAGTGAATTCCTCCTGACTTCCTGCTTGAGGTTCATGCATGTAAGTCCATTCTGCAACTGGAGGCATACTCATCAAGATGCTTTCTGTTCTACCATTAGTATCCAAGCCAAACTTAGTACCGGCATCCCAAACCAAATTGAATTCCACATATCGTCCTCTCCTTAGGTTTTGCCATGCTTTTTCGTTCTCTCCAAAAGGAATTTCAGAGTTTTTCTTCATAAAATAGCCATATACATCCGGGAATAATCTCCCAATTGCTAAACTGAATTGAAGGATTTTCTCGAAATGCTCATCTGATTCCGCACTTAGCCTGTCGTAGAAAATACCGCCAATTCCCCTTGTCTCATTTCTATGTTTCACAAAGAAGTAATCATCAGCCCAATTTTTAAATTTTGGATAATAATCTAAATCGAATTGGTCGCAGACTTTTTTGACTTCATGATGAAAGTATCGGGCATCCTCCTGAACGATATAATGTGGGGTCAGGTCAATGCCTCCTCCAAACCAATGGGTTCCATTATCCATCTCAAAATAACGGATATTCATGTGGATAATGGGAACCATGGGGCTTTTGGGGTGAAGAACGATTGATACCCCCGTTGCGAAGAATTCTGCTTTTTCGAGTCCTAATTTTTTTAGAATCTTATCAGGAGTAGGACCATGGACTGCAGAAAATGCAACCCCACCTTTTTCAATGATTTTTCCATCTTCAAAAATTCGGGTTCTACCACCACCTCCTCCAGTTCTTTGCCATGCATCTTCACGAAACTTTCCCTGCCCGTCATGTTTCTCAAGTTCACTGGTGATGTGATCTTGAATGCCTTTGTAAATCTCTGCTATTTCTTCTTTGCTTTTTCTGCTCATTTTCTTAGAAAGGATATCCTATCCCAAAATTGAGAACCGTCTGGCCTTTGAGTCCAAATGGTCTTTTAAAATTAATGTTATCCAGTACCCATCTTTCACCTTCAGGTTCGGATGGATCAATTGCTTTTGTTGCTAAATCAAGACGGATAATCAGGAAGTCAAAATCCATCCTGAGTCCTAAGCCTGTTCCCACAGCGAATTCTTTGTAGAATCTATCAAATCTAAAATCTGCTCCTGGCCTACTGAGATCAGCTCCTATCACCCAGGAGTTCCCTAGATCGACGAATAAGGCCATATCGAAATACCCATACAAGTTACGGCGATATTCGAACATTGACTCAATGATCATTTCTCCAGGCTGTTCGAAATTGTAATCGTATCTTCCTCCTGAACCGATTTGAGGATAAAAACTTCCAGGTCCCAATCGTCTTGCCTGCCATGCACGAATGCTTGTTCCACCACCTGCAAAGAAGTATTTTTCATAAGGAAGAATACCCGCACTGACTCCATATGGCTGGGCGATTCCAAAATTGAATCGGTATGCAAATGTCTGTTTTTGGTCAATAGGATAATATCTTCTGAAATCTGCCTGAAACTTCAACCATTGGAAATTGGCGAAATCAATATTTTCGACATCATTGTTGTTAGGCACGTTAAACAAGTTTAGAGTAGTACCTCCACTTTCTACAAATAATTTCAAAAGTGAGGAAGGTCTTGTTTTCCAATTCCCATATTGATTGAAATTAATAATAGATTGGGCAGAAAAGCTACTAACAAAAGATGGCAGGAAAGACCATTTCAAATTGTTGCCCTGACTTGCAAGCTCTTCTAATACATCGTAGAATTCTTGGGTTATTTTTGGTGTTCGGATATAATTGATGTCAGCTACATTGACTGTAAACTGCTGTCGATTATTTGTAGTGGCCCAGTTATAAGATAGTAAAGCATTGATCCCTTTTCGGGTGTATTCAGGCCTGTTTGTATAGTTGTAACCGATTTGTGTCCTCGTATTAGGGTTGTATCTACCGTATTTTTCTAGTGTTCTTGGAGCAAATGGAATCAAGAATCTTGGGAAGATTATGGAAGCTGAAACTCCGAGTTCTTTACTTTGATAAACACCTTGGTTGGTTGCTGAAGCCACACCTTCTAGTCCTGCTCTAAAATTGAATTCTAAAATTTCCCCAGCTCTAAAGAAATTCCGATTTCTAAGTGAGGTACTGAAAAATGGTCCTGGTAATTGTTCCGTGACACTTAAACCTAGTTGGTTTGTCAACTGGTACTTTTGTGCAGGTTGTGTAAATATATTTGCGGTAAGAGAGGTGCCTAAAGTGTCGAATGTAATGTTTACAAACCGGAAGAGGTCCAAATTGCTCAATTGTCTTTGACTTTCTATAACAGATGACCTGCTGTATTTGTCACCTTTGTTGAATAAAACCCTAGAGGCAAGAATTCGCTCAGAGTATCTATCTCGATAAAAACTGAAATCTATATCATTGAATTCGCCCTTTACTTGGGCATCTGCAAATTCATCAGAAGGAGGGTTGATTCTGAAATTAATAGAGTCAATCGAATAAACTTCATGTTTTTCGGCAAATGTGGGTTGACGAATCAATTGCTCAATTTGGACTTCTTTTTTGGCAGTGTCTTGATAGACATTGTATTCCAAATAGGATTTCGAAAACATAAAAAAACCATTGTTTTTCAACAGTTCTTCTACTCTGTTTCTCTCTGAGATAATATCGTCTTGGGCATATCTTTTTCCTACAGCAAGATTTGATCGATCTTTGGAAGACTTTAAGAGGTTAAGAATTTCTGAATTTTGAGACTTTGTGAAAATTGAATCTACTAGATATGGACTGTTTTCAGTTAATTGATAAGTGATATAAGCTTTTTTACCTTTGGTGGTGACTGAATAATTCGTTTTTGAATCAAAAAAACTATTATTCATAAGGTATCCTGCCATGTTTTTTTCAGAAGCCTCTATCAAGCTGCTATCCAATTTAGTCACAGGGTTACCAGTTCTCATTAATCCATTTCCGTATTCTTCTTTTTTAGAATATCCTTCAATTTTTGATTGTAGCTTGTCTTGCCTTTTTTGAAGTTTTCTGTCTTCGGGAATGCTGTCTAATTGGTTGGTGATTTGATTCAGTTCTTCTTCAGCACTTTCTTTTTTATTTGTGATTTTCTCTTTGTCATAAAACGCATTACCAATCCTATAAATTGTAACACCAGGAGAGACATTTAAAAGAGGTATTCTGAAGTTAGGTTCTAATTGGTTGAGATTAGCCAATGCCTCCTCATTAGATTTATCAGATCCTTCAATTTCTGCATCAAAAACGACATATTCGCCTTCTGATAGGTTTTTGGTCAGGGAACAGCCTAGACATAACCCTAGCAGCAAAAGAAAAAGTATATATTTGGATAATTTCAAATTGGGAGAATCAAACGGAATGCTTAGCAAAAATACAGTTAAGTTTATAAAATCCTTACATCAAAAGAAATACAGATCTGAGCACAGAAAGTTCTTTGTGGAAGGTGAAAAGAGTGTCGTGGAGGTCCTTTCATCGGATTTTAAAACGGATTTATTGATTGCTACGGATAGTTTTTTGGACAATAATCATACCCTCATTTCCAAATCTGAGCTAGAAGTTATTCCAGCCACTCAAAAACAGTTAGAATCATTAGGTCAATACCAAAGTAATGACTCGGCATTAGCAGTAGTGCGGATGAAAGACATTCAAGAGTTTTTGCCTAAAAATGAAGAATTGATTTTGGCATTGGACGATGTGAGAGACCCTGGGAATCTTGGGACAATCATCAGGATTGCGGATTGGTATGGCATTAAAAAGCTTGCTTTATCTCTTCAAACAGCTGATTTTTATAATCCTAAGGTGATCCAATCAACCATGGGGTCATTTACTCGAGTTGAATTTTTCTATGCGGATTTGAAAGAATTACTTAAGAGCTGGAATCTGCCTGTCTATGGTGCTTTTTTAGAGGGGGAGAATATTCATAAATTATCCAAAGTGGAACCTGGAGTAATTTTGATGGGGAATGAATCAAAGGGAATTTCTCAGGAAGTGGAGGAATTGGTTACACAAAAAATCACTATTCCAGCTTTTGGTTCTGCAGAATCACTGAATGTTGCAATCGCTACAGCTGTCCTTTGTGACAATTTCAAACGACTTATTTCATAATTGTGAAGAATCTTATTCAGTTACTTCAAAAGGTCGGTATCAACGGGTTTTTGTTGGGGCTTTTTGGAGCTATTTTTTTAGCGTGGTTATTTCCCACCATCGGTTCTACAGAGAGTGGGTTTCCATGGAAGTCAATCATCAATGTTGGTATTGCTTTGGTGTTTTTCTTCTATGGGGTTAAGCTAAATCCCATGCAATTAAGAGAAGGATTGGCCAATTGGAAATTGCATGTTTTGATACAAAGTATCACATTTATCATTTTTCCAGTGGTTGTTTTTTTCTTACTTCAATTGATCCCATGGATCGATGATGATTTTAAGTTAGGTATTACCTACCTATCAGCTTTGCCGTCTACTGTAAGTGCATCTGTCGTGATGGTTTCGATTGCTGGCGGAAATATGCCGTCGGCTATATTCAATGCAAGTATTTCTAGCTTATTGGGCGTATTCATTACTCCAATATGGATGGGCATTTTGGGAGAAAGTACCGGCGGAATGGAGATTGACATGATGCCAACGATTTTGGAATTGACTTTCAAGGTAATTCTTCCGGTATGCTTAGGAGTTTTACTCCATGGAAAATTTTTTCCTTTGATTGAAAACCACCTCAAAAAATTGAAATATGTTGACCAAACAGTGATTATGATGATTGTTTTTACAGCATTTTCTGATTCCTTTTCTCAAGGAGTTTTTGCCCCGTATAAAACTGAAACACTGATTCAAGTAGCTTTCATTATGCTTTCATTGTTTTTGTTTATATGGACCCTAATTTGGATATTTTCAAATGTCCTTGGGTTTACTCTAAAAGATCGAATTACTGCGCTTTTTTGCG
The DNA here is from genome assembly GCF_026652115.1 of Algoriphagus sp. PAP.12. Taxonomy (GTDB): domain Bacteria; phylum Bacteroidota; class Bacteroidia; order Cytophagales; family Cyclobacteriaceae; genus Algoriphagus. The sequence goes on from NZ_JAPPSQ010000007.1 coordinate 152,272, forward strand.
GGTCTAAAAAGTCTCTGGTCCATGGAGTAGTAATTGGTAAAATACTATTCCCAGACCCTGCACTATTAGGTTTAGTATTACTTCCCGTGATGCTTTATCACATTCAACAGTTGATCATTGGTTCTGCTATAGCTCAATATTTTTCAAGGAAAACTGAAGCCTCCTGATATGTTTTGATTCAGAATTACATGTATTTGGACGAAAGTTCCTCTACAAATGAAATATATTCCTCAGTGGCTTCATTTTTACTTTTCCCCTTGAAATTGAGCCATGAATTGTATTTTGCGGCAGCCTTAAAATCAAAGCCTCCTGGTCTTTCGGTTTCATTGTCACCTTCTGTAGCTTGTTTGTAAAGACCATATAACTTCAATAATTCCTCGTTGGAAGGTCGGCTTGTAAATTTCTTAGTCAATGCTGCAGCCTCTTCAAGGTTGATGATTTCCATGTAAACTCAAATTATGATTTCTAGTTTCCAAATATGAATTCAAAAATTGAAAAACATAACATTTTGGGTATAAAAAAAGCCAACCTTTTAAGAGGTTGGCTTCAAATTATTTTATGGAGGTTTATCGCTTGTTCATAGAAACGTAGTCACGCTCATTTGCACCTACATAAACCTGACGAGGACGCCCGATAGGCTCGCCATTTTCTCTCATTTCTTTCCACTGAGCAATCCAGCCCGGTAGACGGCCTAGGGCAAACATGACAGTGAACATATCGGTAGGGATACCAAGTGCTCTGTAGATGATACCAGAATAGAAATCTACGTTTGGATAAAGTTTTCTGTCTACGAAGTACTGATCATGAAGTGCCGCGTATTCCAATTCTTTGGCGATTTCCAAAACAGGATCGTTAACACCCAATTTTTCCAATACATCATCAGCAGCTTTCTTGATGATCTTAGCTCTTGGATCGAAGTTTTTATAAACTCTGTGTCCAAAGCCCATCAATCTGAAAGGATCGTTTTTGTCTTTAGCTTTGTCTAAGTACTTCTTCGCATCTCCACCATCTGCCTTAATGGCCTCTAGCATCTCGATTACAGACTGGTTAGCACCACCGTGCAATGGTCCCCAAAGGGCATTGATACCTGCAGAAATGGAAGCGTAAATGGTAGCTTGAGAAGAACCAACGATTCTTACGGTTGAGGTAGAGCAGTTTTGCTCGTGATCAGCATGAAGTATTAGCAATTTGTCCAATGCTTTTGCAACAACCGGATCTACATCGTATTTCTCAGCAGGAAGCGCGAACATCATTTTCAAGAAATTGGAACAATAATCCAAGGTGTTGTCTGGGTAGTTCACCGGATGTCCCATTTCATTTTTGTAAGCCCAAGCAGCGAAAGTTGGCATCTTTGCCAGCAAACGGATGATGCTCATATTTACTTCGTCTTTGCTTCTGTTAGGATTCAAAGAGTTAGGATAGAATGCAGACAAGGAGCAGATCAAAGAAGACAATACGCCCATAGGGTGCGCATTGGAAGGGAAACCATCCAAAATCTTCTTGATATCTTCATGGACCAAGGTATGATGGGTGATTTCTTTAGTGAAAGATTCATACTCAGCTTGAGTTGGCAATTCGCCATAGATCAACAAGTATGCAACTTCCATGAAAGTTGATTTTTCTGCCAAATCTTCAATTCTGTATCCTCTGTATCTGAGGATTCCTTCCTCTCCATCCAAAAATGTAATAGCACTGGTTGTAGAACCTGTGTTTTTGTAGCCCGGATCAAGGGTGATCAAGCCGGTTGAGCCTCTCAGCTTTGCAATATCAATTGCAGCTTCATTCTCGGTACCGACAGTAATTGGGAATTCAAAATCTTGTCCGTTATAGGACAGCTTGGCGGAATCAGACATTTTATAAGAATTTGGATTGCGTTTTTTAGAAAACCTTAAAAGATGGCCTTAAGTTAATAAAATCCCATATTTTTTAAGGTTTTTATTATGCAACGGGTGATATATTAATTCGAGTTCAATAATTTTTTAATCGCAAATATCCTGAAAATCCTAAATAGATTATCTGAGGACTAAGATTTTATAAAAGGAAATCCTGAAAATCTATTTTTTTTCAAAATATTCATGAAAAAAAGCCCCGAAGGGCTGATTTTGATTTTAGTCACAGAAATGCTCGAAAACCTCAACCAAGTGATCTCCAATCATTTTAGCATTTCTTCCTTCGATATGGTGACGCTCAATGAAGTGAACCAATTCACCATCTTTGAACAATGCCATTGCTGGAGAAGATGGAGGGTAAGGAAGAACCAATTCTCTGAATTTAGCAACTGCCTCACGGTCATTACCTGCAAATACAGTAGCCAAAGTAGTTGGTTTTTTATCAGAAGCCTCTAGAGCGTAAGTAACTCCAGGACGAGCAGCACCTGCAGCACATCCACACACAGAGTTCACTACCACAAAGGTGGTTCCTTTATGATCTGGACCTAAATGCTCAGCAACTTGCTCTGCTGTTCTAAACTCTTCAAATCCTTTATCGGAAAGTTCTGCTCTCATTGGAGCAATTAGTTCTTCAGGGTACATATTATTTGATTTTTAATTGTCGATTATAGAAATCCTAATTCAAGTTTTGCAGCTTCGGACATCATATCTTGAGAGTAGGGAGGGTCAAATGTAACTTCTACTTCCACATTGTTGATTCCTTGGATCTGCTGAATTTTATCTTTTACTTCTGATGGAATAAATTCAGCCGATGGACAATTGGGAGAAGTCAAAGTCATCATCACGTAGACATTATTTACTGGATAAACTGTAATCTCATAGATCAGACCCAGTTCGTAGACATCCACTGGAATCTCAGGGTCATAGACCTGTTTGATTGCCATCACTACTTTTTCCTTCAAGTCGTCAATCTGACTTACCTTATTTTCAGTTTCCATTTGATGCGTTTAGTTTGGTTTGGAAAGCCAAAGCATACAATTTCATTTGTTTGATCATGGCAGCGAGTCCATTGGATCTTTGGCTTCCAATAATCCCACCCATTCCGATTTTTTGAATAAAATCCAGATCAGCTTGGATGATTTCTTCAGGCTTTCTGTCATTGAGCACTCGGATCAAAAGGTAAATCAAACCTTTTGTAATATCTGTGTTGGAATCTGCCTGAAAATGGATTTTTCCATCTTTTTCATCAGCGATCAACCACACTTTGGATTGGCAACCTTTGATGATATTTTCCTCTTTTTGCTCTTCTTCGGGAAATGCTTCCAAATTGTTACCGATTTCCATGATATAGAAAATGGTGGACTCTCTGTCATCTCCTAAGATTTCGAATTCTGATACGATTTCGTCCTGAATCTCCTGTATGCTCATTTATTCTTGATTTTGGCTATACGTGCTACGCCTTCTGCCAATTGCTCAATTTCTGATTTGGTATTGTAAACAGAAAAGCTGGCCCGAACAGTTCCTTCAATTCCAAAACGTTTCATCAAAGGTTGAGTACAGTGATGACCAGTTCTCACAGCAATCCCTCTGGCATCCAACATTTGGCCTACATCGAATGGATGCATTCCGTTGATATTGAATGATAAAACACTGACTTTATCTGCTGCCGTACCTACAGGAATAAACCCTTTGACTTCTTTCAAAAGTTCATTGGAATAGGTCAATAATTCATCTTCATGAGCTTTGATTACTGGTTTTCCTAAACTTTTGATAAAGTCCAAAGCCTCTTTGAAGGCAATTACATCGGCAATATTTGGTGTTCCCGCTTCAAATTTGAATGGAATGTCATTGTAGGTAGTCTTTTCAAAAGTTACCTCTTTGATCATTTCTCCTCCTCCCAAAAATGGAGGCATGGCTTCCAAAACTTCTCTTTTTCCATACAAAACCCCAAGACCCGTAGGACCATAGATTTTATGTGCTGAAAGCGCTAAGAAATCACAATCTAAATCCTGAACGTCTATTTCCAGGTGGCTGGAAGACTGAGCCCCATCCAGAAGCACTTTGGCCCCTACAGCATGTGCCGCTTCAATGATTCGTTTTACAGGATTGATGGTTCCCAATGCATTGGAAGCATGGACGATGCTAACCAATTTGGTTTTTGGAGAAAGCAATTTTTCAAACTCGCCATAATCCAATTCTCCGTTGTCATGGATAGGGATGACTTTGAGAACTGCTCCTTTTTCCTCGCAGAGCATCTGCCAAGGAACGATATTGGAGTGGTGTTCCATAGTTGAGATGATTATTTCATCTCCTTGGCCAATAAACTTTCTTCCAAATGTCTGAGCTACCAGATTGATAGACTCAGTGGTGCCTTTTGTAAAAATAATCTCAGCACTTTCTTTCGCATTGATGAACTCTCGAACTGTCTCTCTGGTATTTTCATAATACTGAGTCGCTCGATCCGCTAATGCGTGTGCACCTCGATGAATGTTGGAGTTGTCATGCTCATAATACTTCATTAGAGCATCCAAAACTGCTTTCGGCTTTTGGGTTGTAGCAGCGTTATCAAAATAAATCAAGGGCTTGCCGTGTACTTCTTGATGAAGCACAGGAAACAAGCCCCTGATTTCGTTTATATCAAATTTCATGAAGGGAATTTAGAATTTGCTCCCTAATCTTTCCTGTACTAAGGAAACGCAATAATTGTGGAAGCTTTCGTCTTCGATATGTTCTAAAACTTCACCAGCAAAAGCATAAAGCAACAATCCTTTTGCTTGGGTTTTGTCAATTCCTCTTGCCTGTAGGTAGAATAATGCTTCCTCATCCAATTGACCAGTAGTACAGCCATGAGAGCATTTTACATCATCTGCCCAGATTTCCAATTGAGGCTTGGTATTGATCACCGCATCTTCAGAAAGAAGGATGTTGTTGTTTTGCTGGAAAGCATTGGTTTTCTGAGCGTCTTGACGCACGAAAATCTTTCCGTTGAAAACACCTCTAGATTGATCAGCGAGAATTCCTTTGTATAATTCATTGGATTCTGCATGAGGAATAGTATGATCCACGTTGGTATGATTGTCCACGTGGGTCTTATCATTCAATAGGTATAAACCATACATGTTTCCTTCAGAATTACTTCCCAAAAGATTCAAGTTCAGGTTATTTCTAACCATGTCACCAGAAAGGGAAATAGTAACTGCAGTGAACTGAGAGTCTTTCTGGATATCTGTTTCAATATTACTTACCTCAATTGCTTGATCGCCTTCGTTTTGAAGCCTGTAATAATGGACTTTGCTATTGATAGCTCCTTTGATTTCCACTACTTGGTTTGAAAAGACTTTGTCTTCACCTAATAGAATGGTTTTTTCGATGAAAGTCACTTCAGCAAAATCTCCAGCTTCAATCCAAATTCTCGGTTGTACAACCTGCCCAGCACTTGCTTGAGTAAAGGAAAGAATCAGGATTGGTTTTTCAACCTGAGTTTTCTTAGGAACAGAAACTGCCAGTCCGTCTACAAATGAAGCTTGATTTAAAGCGACAAATGCATCTTTTACAGGCTTGGCAATGGATCCAATTTCCTGGTCTGAAAGAGCAGAAAATGAGACTTCAGATGGAAGTTGAGAAAGCTCTTCTTCCAGTTTACCATTGTTCAATACAAGCACGTATCCATCAAACCCTTCGAAAATGGCAGTTTTAACCATTTCTTCAGTGATAGATACAGGTTTTGCTGGATTGAAATCAGAGATTTCTTTTTCCAGTTTTCTGGCAATCTGAGTGAATTTATATTCCTCTGCTTTGACCGCAGGGAGTCCTTGTGCATAGAAGCTTTCTTTAGCCAAAGCTCTCTCAGAAGAGAAATCAGCAGGAGCTCCTTCAAACAAAGGGGTAAGGGTATCTTGTGTTGTCAAGGTACTCATATTCTTTTTTTTAGAAATCAGACAGTAGCTGCGGAATCAACTTCTTCTTTGATCCAGTCGTAGCCTTTTTCTTCCAGTTCCAACGCCAATTCTTTGGTTCCAGACTTAACGATTCTTCCTTTGTACAATACGTGTACATAATCAGGAACAATGTAATCCAACAATCTTTGGTAGTGAGTTACTACGATGGTTGCATTATCAGCTGATTTCAATTGATTAACTCCGTTGGATACAATTCTCAACGCATCGATATCCAAACCTGAATCAGTTTCATCCAAAATGGAAAGAGATGGTTCTAGCATGGCCATTTGGAAGATTTCATTTCTCTTCTTTTCACCACCAGAAAACCCTTCGTTCAAAGCTCTACTCAACAGCTTTTGATCGATCTCAACCAATTTCATTTTTTCTTTCATCAAAGAAAGGAACTTCACAGCGTCAAGGGCTTCCAATCCTCTGTATTCTCTTACTTGGTTGACAGCAGTTCTCAAGAAGTTGGTAGAAGAAACCCCTGGGATTTCCACAGGATATTGGAAAGCCAAGAATACACCTTCCCTAGCACGATCTTCAGGAGCTAGGTCCAAAAGATCTTTTCCTTTGAAAGTAACTTCACCTTCGGTTACCTCATATTCTTCTCTTCCTGCCAATACTGAAGCCAAGGTAGATTTTCCTGAACCGTTAGGTCCCATGATAGCATGAACCTCACCGGCTTTGACTTCCAAGTTGATTCCTCTTAGGATCGGCGTCCCTTCAATTGAAGCGTGTAGATTTTTTATAGAAAGCATGATACTAATTTTTCAATTTTTAATTTTCCAATTTTTCAATTGGGATTACCCCACAGATCCTTCCAAAGTCAATGCAAGAAGCTTTTGTGCTTCTACAGCAAATTCCATCGGAAGTTGATTCAAGACTTCTTTCGCATAACCATTAACGATTAGGGCCACTGCATCTTCAGTAGCAATACCTCTTTGGTTACAGTAGAAGATTTGATCCTCGCCGATTTTAGAAGTGGTAGCTTCATGTTCCACCTTGGCAGTAGGGTTGTTGATATCGATATAAGGGAAAGTGTGGGCTCCACATCTATCTCCCATTAATAAAGAGTCACATTGGGAGAAGTTACGTGCATTGGTTGCGCGCTTCATTACCTGAACTTGACCTCTATATGAGTTTTGAGATTTTCCTGCAGAAATACCTTTGGAAACGATTCTTGATTTGGTGTTTTTACCTATGTGAATCATTTTGGTTCCTGTGTCAGCTTGCTGATAATTATTTGTTACAGCGACAGAATAGAATTCTCCGATAGAATTATCTCCTTTCAAAATACAAGAAGGGTACTTCCAAGTTACAGCAGATCCGGTTTCTACTTGAGTCCAGGAAATTTTGGAGTTGTCACCGGCACAAATACCTCTTTTGGTCACGAAGTTGTAGATACCGCCTTTTCCTTCTTTGTCGCCAGGAAACCAGTTTTGAACAGTAGAATATTTTACTTCTGCATTGGTTGCAGCATAAATTTCCACCACCGCAGCATGAAGTTGATTTTCGTCTCTTTGTGGTGCCGTACATCCCTCCAAATAAGAAACGTATGCATCATCCTCAGCTACGATCAATGTTCTTTCGAACTGACCAGTATTGGCCGCATTGATTCTGAAGTAAGTAGAAAGCTCCATTGGGCATCTTACTCCTTTTGGTATATAGCAGAATGAACCGTCAGAGAAAACCGCCGAGTTCAATGCTGCATAATAGTTATCAGTCATTGGTACGACTGATCCCAAATATTTTTTAATCAATTCAGGATGCTCTTTTACAGCTTCACTGAAAGAACAGAAGATGATTCCAAGTTTAGCCAAAGTGCCTTTGAACGTGGTCGCAACAGAAACTGAGTCTAGTACAGCATCTACTGCTATTCCCTGCAATCTTTTTTGCTCGTTCATGGAGATCCCCAGTCTTTCATAGATCGCTAACAATTCAGGATCTACTTCTTCTAAGCTTTTCGCTTTCTTCTGCTGCTTTGGTGCAGAGTAATAACGAAGCTTTTGAAAATCAACTTTAGGGTAGGTTACATTAGCCCATTCAGGCTCCTGCATTTCTTGCCAAGTTCTAAAAGCTTTCAATCTCCACTCCAACAGCCAAGTTGGCTCTTCTTTCTTCGCGGAGATCCATTTAATGATTTCCTCATTCAGTCCGATCGGTGCTTCGTCCACTTCATAATTGACGGACCATCCGTGTTCGTATTCTTTTGAGGTAAATTCTTCTAAAATCTGGTTGTCTTTGCTCATGGGTGTGAGTTATTTAGACTAATTACATTTTGACTTGCGAAGGTACAACATAAAACCAAATTATTATGTTCAATCCTATTTTAAAAATCTATCAGGGATTCAAAATTTCAATGAAAAAGGCCGTTTTGGCTATGTATACACGTTTTTGGAAGGATAAAAAAAAGCCCGAATTATTCGGGCTTAATATATGATTTAAATCATATATTTTATTTGGATTTGATCTAAATAGAGAGTATTCTTATTTTTCTTTGTCAAAAAACTGAATAGGGCGATTGATACTTTCTTCCAATACGATCAATGTTTCTGTTCTGTCAATTCCATCCACTTTCTGAATTTTGTCCAAAACCATTCTTAAATGGTTGGTATCACGGCAAATGATTTTTGCAAAAATTGAATAGTTACCAGTAGTATAGTAAGCGCTGACAACTTCTGAAATTTCCTTCAGCCTTTCAATAACATTGTCATAAAGGGAGCTTTTTTCCAAATAGATTCCCAAAAAAGCAGAGATATCATATCCCAGTTTAGAGAAGTCAATGTTGAGGGTGGCACTTTTTACAATCCCCATGTCTTCCAATTTCTTCATCCTCACGTGTACAGTTCCAGAAGAAACGAATACTTTTTTGGCTATTTCAGTGTATGGGGTTTTGGCATCCTCGTTTAAAAGCGAGATGATTTTTAGGTCTATGTTATCGATATCTAAAATTTTATCCATTTTTCTATGTTGGATTTAGATGATTGTTAATGAAATCGCTTGTAAATTAGAGATTGTTCAAAATATTGCAAAATTATTTTTTCAATTTGTAATTAAAATCAAAAATCTTTTACTTTGGAATCGAAATAATTGTCTTTCTGAAAATTTTGATTTTTAATTATTAATGAATCGAATATTCGGGATATTGGTGTTTTGCCAAACTTTCAGTTATTTCGAGTAAAACTTTTAATCTCTAAAGTTATATTTGGGTTTATATTCTGAAAAGGGTCTTGCTACTGGCAGGACTTTTTTGTTGTCTTTTTTAAAATTTTAAATACATTTTTTTGCATTTGAAAATTTAAAAAGTGTATTTTTGTCGTAAATCCTCCTGAAAGTATGATCAGACAATATTCTATCAAATCGCTTCCCGTTTTTATTTTTTGTATTCTATTTATCGGCCAGCAATTGACTGCAAAAGCAATGGCTCAAGTAAATGGCGAAGATGGAATAGATAAAAATGTAACTGTTCAGTATAATAAGTTGAGTCTTTCAATGGTAGAACCTACGGAAAGAAATTTCAAGATTAGCAGTGCAGAAGATGTCGAACTGGTACCTTTGACCCTTGTGGAAGAAAATATAGCCAATAATTTGTCGTCTCATTGGGCTTGGCCTGAGTATACATTGGAAATGATTGATTCTTATTCTCCATTTTTATTCAGAACCAAAAAATCTCAAGAAGTCGAAGAGGTCAAAGTTCACTTAAAAGTAGATTCTAAGGGCAAAGTGTCAGGATATGAATTGGTATCAGAGGTTGATAAAGGTTTGAAAGAAAGAATAGATTATTTGGTCAGAAAGCTTCCAAAATGTAAGCCTGTCCCAGGTTTTTCTAATTATTCACCTGAGGTATTTGAATTGACTATCAGAAAATAAGGTCCGGTTTTTCGCTTTTTCTTTAAACGGTGCTATTACACAATAGCGCCTTTTTTATTTTTAACCCTTTCAAAAACCACCCAGCATATGAAAAAAATCATTACTATTTCTGGTTTTGCCTTGATTGCAGGACTAGGTCAAGCTCAGGTCAAGCCCTTTCAAAAGGAACCAGTTTTTCCTGAAAATAACTCAAAAGCGAAGTTTTACACGGTTTCTGGAGAAAGACACGGTCCTTCATTTTTTAAAAAAGAAGTTTTTCCTGAGGTAGAATATACCCCTGGCGAAAGCCTTGAATTTAATAAATATCACACTGTAAATGTGATGTATCACTGGTATGAAACATGGGCCAAACAGTTTCCTGAGATAGTTGATTTGTATGTGATTGGGGAATCATTGGAAGGTCGACCAATTTATCAAATGACCATTACCAATAAGAAAACTGGGAAAGAAACTGATAAACCAGCTGCTTACTTTGAAGGAGGAAGACATTCTGGTGAAATCACATCTTCCGAATCCATTCTTTGGTTAACTCAGCATATTTTGGATAATTATGGAAAAGATCCAGAAATCACCCACTTGGTAGATACAAAGACAATTTACCTTCGTCCTCAGAACAATCCGGATGGATCAAACCTTTATCTATACACTGCTCAAGCAAATAGAAGTACAGTAAGACCTCATGACAATGATCGCGATGGGTTATTGGATGAAGATCCTGGGGAAGACCTTGATGGTGATGGTATTCTTTATCAAATTAGAAAGAAAGCTGAAACTGAAGAAGATAAGAAAAAGGCGAATTTTATCGTAGATCCTGATCATCCATCTGGGAAACTGATGAAAAGAGTCCAAGCTGGAAAAGGGGAATATTTGATGTATTCAGAAGGAATTGATAACGATGGAGATGGGAGTTTTAATGAAGATGGGATAGGTGGACTAGATCTTCATAGAAACTACCCTGAAAACTGGAGGCCAGATATTGGAGGAGATCTGACAGGTAGAGGATATACACAATATGGCGCCGGTGAATACCCTTTGAGCGAGCCTGAAAGTAAAGCGACAGTTCTTTGGGTCTTGAGTCATCCCAATATTTCGGTGGTAAACTCTATGGATACACGTGTTCCTATGCATCTTAGAGCACCATCTACTTCCAAAGCAGAGGAAAGTATGTACCCAAGTGATTTGGAGATTTACAAAGAGATGGATGAATTGGGACTTTCATTTACAGCTTATCCTTGGGCGGGTGACGTGTATGAAACTTACGCTACTCGATACAAAGTGAATCGAATGACGGGAGATCCTTTGAAACCATCACCATTATTTGGACATGGGCCAGATTTTGGGTATTTCTATTTTGGAAGTGTATGGTATGGTGATGAGTTATGGAACAACGGCGCCATGAAAGATTACAATGGCGACGGAATCTACGATGATTACGATGCTTTGATGTGGGATGAGGAAGAGAATGGGGGCAAAGGATTTAAATCCTGGACTCCTTTGACCCATCCCCAATTGGGAGAAGTAGAGATCGGAGGTTTCCATCCTAAGTTCTTTGGGCAAAACGGACCCACCTGGCAGTTAGAAAATTGGGCTAAAAAACAGGCACAATTCAATTTGGCCATGGCAAAAAGACTTCCTGAATTGAAAGTAGGTGAAGCGGTGGTGAAAGAATTAGGGAAAGGCGAATATGAAGTCAGTCTTTCTTGGGAAAATGTTGGTGGTTTGCCAGTCGCTTTAGAACAAGCCAAATTGGTGAAAATTGTACAGGAAGATCGAGTGTCTCTAAATTTTGCTAAGGAACTTACAGAAGGCTATGAGGATGCAAAAGTTCAAATTCTGAGCCCTGAACTAAATGATAAGACCATTTATGCAGGATATACTGGGAAAGGCGAAAAGAAATCGGCCACCTTCAAACTGAAGGTTAATTCAGAAGAGCCAGTAAAAGGAAAGATCAGGTTATCTTCTACTAGAGGTGGCTTTTTTGAAAAAGAATTCACTATAAACTAAAACCAATTATTTATGCTACGTAAAATTAGCGGAGCCTTGTTGGCATGCCTTTTTTTGGCTGTTGGCAGCTTATCCGCTCAGCAAAAGAGATCACTTACTCATGACGACTATGATGGGTGGGAAAGTTTAGGATCTAGCCAGATTACCAAAGATGGTAAATGGGTAGGCTATATGATTTCTCCTCAAGAAGGAGATGGGAGGTTGGAAATCCTTCCTTTCAAAGATGTTTCCAAAAAATTTGTCATTCCTAGAGCTCAGTCATGGAGTTTTTCACCCGACGGAACATTTGCAGTTGGAAAAATCGAACCACAGGCTGACTCAGTGAGACTTTTGAAACTGAAAAAGACTAAAAAGGATGATATGCCTAAGGATAGCCTTTTTATCTATCAGATGTCGAATGGCAACTTGGAGAAAATGGCCAATGTGAAGTCTTTCTCTATTCCTCAAGAGGAGGGAAGCTGGATTGCTATTCAGTTTGAAAAAGAAAAACCGGCAAAAAAAGACCCTTCAGATTCTACAAATACTGAGAAGCCGAAGAAAACGGACGGAACTAATCTATTGGTTAGATCATTGGACGGGTCGAAATCTTATGAGTTTGAAAGAGTAAAAAGTTATGGCTTTTCCAAAAATGGAGACTTCCTTCAATACGTTTTGGCTGAGGAAGATACCTTGGATAACTCAGCTATTCAGCTTTTAAATCTAGCAACAGGAGAATCCAGTCTTTTGCATGAAGGGAATACCAGTTATGAAAGAGTTTCTTTCAGTCCAGAATCAAAATACTTGGCCTTCATCAGTACCAATGATTCGGCCAAAGCAGAAAAGCCATATTATGAGGTTTTCTTGACTACAACCGCTTCTCCCGATGTGAATGTTTTGATAGGAAATGAAACTCCAGGTTTATTGGAAGATAGCAGGATTAGCTCGGATGCCTCAATTCGCTTTTCTGAAGACGAATCAAGAATGTTTTTCGGAGTAATGGATGATTATGTGGATTATGCGTACGAATCTGACACGACTATTTTGGATGAAGATAGAGTGAGTCTGGATATCTGGGGATGGCAGGATGCTGAAATCCAACCGATGCAGTTGAGAAATAAGTCACGTGAGCAAAAAAGGACTTATACTGCTACAATTGACCTGAACAATAAGCAGATCGCTCAATTAGAAGATCGCGAAGTAAACAATGTGATTTTGGAAAGTAAAATCGAAAAGGATTTTGCCATTGCTTGGACAGATGCACCTTATAGAAGAAACTACAGCTGGGATATTCAAATCGGAAGAGATTTGTATGCGGTTGACTTTGAAACAGGAGATAGAACTTTGATTGAAGAGAATATCTCTGGATATCCAAGTCTTTCTCCAGAGGGGAAATACGTTTCTTGGTATTCAGGGCGAGACAGCTCCTGGGTCGCTTACGATTTGGAAGCTAAAAAGCATATCGATTTGACAGAAGGAATTCAGGATGTCGTTTTTTATGATGAATTGCATGACTCTCCATCTCTTCCGGGCTCTTATGGATCAGCAGGATGGTTGGCTGATGATGCGGCTTTACTTATTTATGATCGATTTGATATTTGGAAAATAGATCCAAAAAATCCTTCGGCTGCCGTAAATATCACAGCAGGTGAAGGCAGAAAGCAGATGATTCAATTTAGAAGACAGGATTTGGACCGGGAAGAAAGAAGTATTGATCCAAAAGCAGCTTTATATTTGACCGCTTTCAATGAGGTGAGTAAAGAGTCTGGAATGTTTGGGGGTAAAATCAATGGAGGGACACCAACAAAAATCATGATGACCCCGCATAGATATTATGGCTTGACCAAAGCAGAAGATTCCGATGAGATCATGATCCGTAGAAGTACCTACCAAGAAAACCCAGACTTGTATTTGGGAGATCTTTCCTTTAAAAGTCTCAAAAAGGCATCTGATCTGAACCCTCAACAGGAAGGAATTAAATGGGGTTCTGTAGAATTGGTTGATTATTTGGCAAATGACGGCACTCCTCTTCAAGGTTTGTTGTTCAAGCCAGAATATTTTGATGAGAATAAAAAGTACCCAATGATGGTGTATTTCTATGAAAGAAACAGTGATGGGCTTTACAGTTACAGAACTCCTGCGCCTTCAGCATCTACTATTAATATCCCATATTTTGTAAGTAATGATTATGTGGTGTTTGTTCCGGATATTAAATATGAATTAGGTCTTCCGGGACCTTCAGCATATGATTGTATCATTCCTGGTGTCCAATCAGTAGTAGCAAAAGGATTTGTCGATAAAGAAAATATGGCAATCCAAGGTCAAAGCTGGGGAGGTTATCAGGTTGCATATTTGATTACACAAACGGATATGTTTAAAGCTGCTGGTGCAGGTGCACCAGTGGTGAACATGACTTCTGCTTATGGTGGAATCAGATGGGGGACTGGGATGAGCCGTATGTTCCAATACGAACAAACTCAATCAAGAATCGGAGGAACCATTTGGCAAAAGCCTCTTTATTATATTGAGAATTCTCCTCTATTCTTTATGGACCGCGTGAATACTCCGGTTTTGATTATGCATAATGACGAAGATGGAGCAGTTCCGTGGTACCAAGGCATTGAGATGTTTATGGCTTTGAAGAGATTGAATCAGCCTGCTTGGTTGCTTCAGTACAATGGGGAAGATCATAACCTTCGCCAAAGAAAAAACAGAAAAGATCTTTCTGTAAGATTGAGTCAGTTCTTTGATCACTATTTGAAAGGGGCTCCTGCTCCACTTTGGATGACAGAAGGTCTTCCTGCAGTGGAAAAGGGAAGGACTTTGAAATATGAATTGAATGATAATTAATATGAAATCCCCGGCTTTGTCGGGGATTTTTTTTAACCGAAATCCTGAATTTTTGAAATCTTGTTTTCCTTGAACTCAAAGATGGATTTTCCTTCAAATTCTAATTTTTCACCTTTTTTAGGTCCATTTGGAATGTCGATAGCCAAAATCGCATGATAGGAAATTGTAACTTCAGAATTACTTTTTTGATGAGTGAGATTCAATATGGATTGATTTCTTTCTGTAAAATATCCCAATCCTTCCAAGGCCTGATTTTTAAATGCTTTTTTGCCTACCAAAAAGTGAGTTCTTTCATCTCCGGTGTAATTTTCAAAGATCAATTCGGAATGAAGAGGGCTGAGCATTTTCTCTACATTCTTAGTGTTGTATGCAGAGATATATTCTTTAATAAGTGCTTCTTTTTCTTCGTTTTTCATAGGCGGAGAATAAAAAAAGCTGAATCAAATTTGATCCAGCTTAACAATTTTAGACTGCAACAGGAGCCTTGATATGTGGGTGCGGATCATAATTGATCAATTCAAAATCCTCGTATTTGAAATCAAAGATGTCTTTTACTTCTGGATTGATTTTCATGGTTGGAAGCGGTCTGAAATCACGGCTTAATTGCAATTCAGCTTGCTCCAGGTGATTCAAATAAAGATGAGC
This sequence comes from Algoriphagus sp. PAP.12, assembly GCF_026652115.1. GTDB lineage: Bacteria > Bacteroidota > Bacteroidia > Cytophagales > Cyclobacteriaceae > Algoriphagus. The sequence continues at coordinate 167,447 of NZ_JAPPSQ010000007.1, forward strand.
ATCTCCAAACGTGTGAACGAATTCGCCTGGTTCCAAATCACAAACTTGAGCAATCATCATGGTAAATAGTGCGTAAGATGCGATGTTAAAGGGAACTCCTAAGAATACATCTGCACTTCTTTGATATAGCTGACAAGAAAGTTTGCCATCAGCTACATAGAATTGGAAAAGTGTATGACAAGGAGGTAGAGCCATGTTGTCTACATCAGCAACATTCCAAGCACTCACGATATGTCTTCTGCTATCAGGTTTGGTTTTGATTTGATGAATCAGATTTTTGATTTGGTCGATTTCGCCACCTTTTCCATCAGGCCAATGTCTCCATTGATACCCATAAACGGGACCTAAATCCCCGTTTTCATCAGCCCACTCATCCCAGATAGAAACCTTGTTGTTTTTGAGATAGGTGATATTGCTGTCACCTTTCAAAAACCATAGTAATTCGATAATGATACTTCTCAAATGAAGTTTCTTCGTAGTTACCACAGGAAAACCTTCAGAAAGATCAAAACGCATCTGATGTCCAAAAATGCTGATGGTACCCGTTCCCGTCCTATCGGATTTCTTGGTTCCTTCACTCAAAATTTTCTTCATCAAATCGTGGTACTGCTGCATTTTTTTCGGGTTTTAAAGATCTTGGCAAGATACTAGGTTCCATGAAAAATCGGAACTTGAAAAAAAGAAACTCAGCGATAAGAATTTTAAATCTTTGACAAATCTTGTCAATTATTAAATCGCCTATTCTGATTCAGGTGAAGAGTTTTCTAACTGAAACGTCGCAGATACTGGATAATGATCTGAATAGTCTACCTCTCGATGAGTTTTGAAATCAACAGCTTTTAAGCTTGGAGAAGTGAAAATGTGGTCGATTCTTAAGAAGAAAAGAATCTTGTTATACGTAAAACCAAATCCCCTTCCAGCAGTTTCAAAAGCGTTTGTCAACGTTTTGCTCAACCTGAAATAGGTGTTGGAGTAAGGGATTTCGTTGAAATCACCCATGACGATAACTGGGTGAGGACTGTTGGCAATATGTTCTTCTAATACTTTTAATTGTTTGCTTCTTTCAAGGCTACCTCGGTGGAGTTTCCCGAGAGTTTGCCTATATTTTTCCTTTACACCGTCAATATTGTCAAGAGATTCTGAGTCGATTTTCATGGATTCAAGGTGACAGTTATAAATTCGGACCGTATCAGAATTGTGTTTGATATCTGCGAAAATGGCTCCATTTGTATGTTGTGTTTCAAAAACTTTCCCATCATTGACTATTGGGTAACGTGAAAAAATCGCCAAGCCATAAGAGCGAGTTTTAGGCTTGCCTTCAATGATTTGATAGGAAACTTCTAATCCAGAATCTTCGCCCAATAACTTAACTGCATTTCTTGATGGCGTTGTAAAGTCCTGATAAAACTCCTGAAAGACTTTTACATCTGCAGGGTGATCTTGAAGCCAAGTGAAAATATTTGGATCAAACTTTCCTCCATTTCTTCCTTTATAATTAAAGAGGTGAGCATTATAGGTTAGGACTTTAAGTCCTTCGGGGTTTTCTGCTTTTGGGTTAAGTTGAAAAGTGATTTCTGCAAATCGATATCCAATGAGTAACGTCGCCAAAGGAACAAAAGCAAGTCTTCTCCAAGATAAAGTAAGGATTACAAAAAGGGAAAAATTGATCATCCAAGCAACTGGGATCAGAAATGGTAAAAGTCCAATGTATGGAAAGTCCTCAGGAGAAATAAAAACACTACCAAAAACTAATAGCGTACATATAAATAGGAGCCAGGTAAGAAATCTCATGTAACAGATTCCAGATTATTGAAATAGTTTGGTTTAATTTAATTGTTAATCTAACCCTTAAACGGATTCTTTCCGTAAAGAAGCAAAAGAGAGGCTAAAAAATGAAACTGATTAAAAAAATGTCATTTCATGAATTAATAATTCATTTACCGATAGGCAGGAATTTTGCATTCGATATTTTATCCTTTTATTTCAGTATTAAATTGAAACAATATGAATAACCGCTACACAATTTGGGTTTTTGTAATTTTTGGAGCAATGCTCATTTCTTGCTCTTCTAAAACTTCTAAGGAGGCAACTGGCGAAATGGAAACTTTGGAAAGTACTGAAGAGTCTTCTGAAGAATCTAGACCTAGCCCATTGGAAGTCAAAACTGGTCAAATTTCAGGTAAGGATTTTCGAGTTCAATATGGCTCTCCAGCTGTTAAGGGAAGAGAATTGTGGGGTGATTTAGTTCCCTATAATGTTGTGTGGAGAACAGGTGCAAACGAAGCTACTTACGTGGATTTATCCTCTGATATGACAATTGAAGGAAAAACTTTGGCAGCTGGAAAATATTCATTGTTTACCATCCCTAAGGAAAATGGAAAGTGGACTGTGATCTTCAATTCAGAATGGGATTTGGAACATGGACATTTTCAATATGATGAGAAAAATGATGTTTTGAGAGTTGAAGTTAGCCCAGAATGGGTTGCGGAAGCTCAGGAAAGGTTGTCAATAGATATTGAGTCTCCTGGCTTGGTGATTCGATGGGAAAAATTGAAACTCCCAATTACGATTAATTAGAGTTTTTAAAAATATAGAGCCCTGAAAATTCAGTTTTTGGGGCTTTTTTTTGTTCAATTTGAAAGGTTCGCTGATTTTAGAATATAGAATCTTTAGCTAAATTCGCTTCCGCCCAAAGACCCTGTTATTTATGAAATATTTAGGTTTCATTTTTGTTTTTTTACTGACAATAGCCATTGGATATTTAGGGTCCATTCCCTTAGGTCCTGCTCCTCCAATTGTACCCTTGCTGGACCCCAATCATGGGTTTTGGCAGCAAACCAAGAGTGAAGACGAATTGGCTGAAGAAGAAGTCTCATTGGAAAATTTACTGAATCCAGTCAAAGTTTCTTATGATGAAAATTTGATTCCACATGTTTTCGCTAAAAATGAGGAAGATCTTTATAGGGTTCAAGGATATGTAACTGCGCAACATCGACTTTGGCAAATGGAATTCCAAACGATGGCCGCTGCTGGTCGTATTTCTGAGATTGTTGGTCCAATCGCCTTGGAATTGGATAGAATGACCAGAAGAAAAGGCTTGGGTTATGGAGCCGAATTGGGGTTGAAATTTTTGGAAGAAAATGATCAGGAAACGCTAAGGTTTCTTGAAGCATATGCAGACGGCGTCAATCAATACATTGATCAATTAACAGAGGCGAGGGTTCCAGTGGAATATAAAATACTGAACTACAGACCAGAGCATTGGTCCGCTTATAAGTCTATACTTCTTTTGAAGTACATGTCAGATATGTTGGTAGGAGACAAGGACTTGGAGTTTTCCAATTTGAGAAAGATCCTAGGAGAAGAACTTTTGAATAAGCTTTTTCCTGATTTTCCTTTAGATAATGATCCAATAATTGAAGCAGAACATGTTTGGGATTTTCAACCAATTCCGATTTCAAAGCCAGATAGTATCAATTTTCCGAATGATGAATTAGTGATTGATCCTTTGCCTCAACCTGAGGAAGGAACAGGATCCAATAACTGGGCTGTATCTGGCTCCAAAACCAAAAATGGCTACCCAATCCTTGCCAATGATCCCCATTTGAGCCTTAATCTTCCTTCTTTGTGGTTCAGTATGCAGTTAAGTACCCCCGAATATTCAGTAAAAGGTGCCACTTTGCCTGGAGCATTGGGGGTTATTTCTGGCTTCAATGAAAATATAGCTTGGGGAGTCACGAATGCCACTAAAGATGCCAGAGATTGGTATAAAATCACCTTCCGGGATAAAAGTCGGTCTACTTATAGATATGGAGATGAGTGGCGAAAGACTGAATTTAGAGTGGAAGAAATCAAAGTAAAAGGTGAGAAAACCTATTTGGATACGGTGGTCTATACCCATTATGGACCTGTGGTTTATGATCGGACCTTTAGAGGGGAAAGGCAGGATGCAAATTTTGCCTTAAAATGGACTGTTCATGAAGGATCTAATGAGCAACGCACATTCCTGATGCTCAATAGGTCCAAAAATCATGAAGATTACAACGCGGCCTTGGATAACTTCACTGCTCCTGCTCAAAACTTTGCATTTGCTTCAAAATCAGGAGATGTAGCAATGAGAGTCCAAGGGAAATTTGCTTTGAAATGGCCAGAACAGGGTAAATTTTTTATGGATGGAGCGGATCCAAGAATGGAATGGCAGCAGTATATTCCCAATGATCAGAATCCGAGTACCCTGAATCCGGAACGAGGCTTTGTTTCTTCTGCCAATCAACATCCGGTAGCTCAATCCTATCCTTATTATGTTTTTGACAATAGTTATGAACATTATCGAAATAGAAGATTAAATAATAGGTTAAGGGAAATGAATAATATCACGGTAGAAGATATGAAAGCCCTTCAGTTTGATGATTATTATCTGCATGCGGCAGAAGCATTACCTGTTATGGTTAGCTTGCTTGGAGAGCCATCTGGTTTGAGTGAAAAAGCTTCCCAGTTTTTGAAAGAGGTCAAAGGATGGGATTTGTATGCTGATCCTAATCAAAAAGGGCCAACCATTTTTTATCTGTGGTGGAATGAAACCTATAATCAAATTTGGTCTGATTTAAGTAATTTGAATGTGTCGGTGGTAAGACCTAATAACTATCAAACTACCCTTTTGATGAAAACCGAGCCAGAAAGTACAGTTTTTGACTTGAAAAATACACCTACTAAGGAGGTCGCGAAAGATCATGTGAAAAAGGGCTTTGAATTGATGGTGTCTAAATTGGAGAGTTGGGTGAATGAAGAGGGTGATTATTCCTGGGCAAATTATAAGAAAACCACAATTCAGCATTTGGTACCGCAGTTTACAGCATTTTCTGTTGTGAATGTGTATACTGGAGGGGGTAGAGGGATGTTAAATGCTACCAGTGAAAGACATGGCGCTAGCTGGAGAATGGTTGTTGAGCTAGGAGATGAAATCAAAGCTTTTGGAATATACCCCGGAGGTCAATCAGGAAATCCGGGAAGTAAGTTTTACTCCAATTTTATTCCAAAATGGGCCAATGGAGAATATTTGGATTTTGGTTTGAGAAATGAAAATCAAGAATCGACTTTGTTATTTGAAACTACTTTTACCCCAGTAAAATGAAATTCTTTGGATATTTAGTTGTCACAATTTTGGTGGTTGTATTTGTGAACCCTTTCATACCATATTGGGGAATTATGGTACTACTTTTTCTTTTTGCCTTAATTTTAAAGCCAGGGAACTCAGCGGCATTTTGGGGAGGAGGATTTGGGCTGGCTCTTTCTTGGATCGGTTTAAGTCTTTTTTTGACAATTGATTCAGGAAGTGATCTTCCAAATAAGATGGCCCAAATTTTAGGTGCTCCCTCCGGAACTGTATTGGTGGCTGTCACAGGAGTGATTGGTTTTCTTTTGGGGGCACTTTCTTCGCTCAGTGGCAATCTATTTAGAAATCTAGTAAAAAGAAGACCGACTGATATTTACCGTGGGTAGGCTTTAAATTCAATTTTTAAGCCTAATTATCCTTAATTTCTAGGACTATTATTTTTTCCAGTTCTATCTAATGAGTACCTTTGTTACTCACTTATTCAGTGTTTTTTAATGTTAGAATCGTTAATCACCTCTAAGACTCGATTGAGGCTTCTTGTGAAGTTTTTTGTCAATGACAGAAATCAAAGTCATTTGAGGGGACTGGCAGATGAATTTGGTGAATCCACCAATGCTATTCGAAAGGAGCTGAATAATTTGACACAGGCAGGGATATTGCTGAAACATTCAGAGAAGAATAAAATTTCCTATCAGGCCAACACCCAACACCCTTTCTATATAAACATTAGAGATATTATTCGAAAATATTTAGGTCTAGACATGTTGCTAGAACAGATTTTGGAACGTATGGGTGAAGTTGGTCAAGTTGTACTGGTAGGAGATATTTCGAAAGGAATTGATTCTGGTAAAATTGATGTGGTCGTGACAGGTGAAAACTTGAACAAGGATTATATCAATTCACTGACAAAAAGAATAGAGGAGATGATTGAAAGAAAGGTTGTTTTTATGCTTAAAAATGACCGGTATGAAAGCAATGGTCTCGTGCTATTTGATACAAAAATAGGAGCTTAAAAAGCTTCAATATATTAATTGCCCTCTAAGCACAAATGTGACTGAAAGGGCGAAGCTGTACCCAATTACGAATTATGTGTAAAATGTTCGAAATTGAATTATCATCAAACCAACAGGATTTGAAAAGCACATTGAAAAATAACTTAGCTTTTGGATTCAAGAGTCTTTTGGGGATTCTTATGGCATTTTTGGTAGCTTTCCAAGTAGAAGCCCAGAGTCTGTCAGACATTCAAAACATCAAAGTTGATAACCTATCTGATGCTCAAATAGAACAGTTGATCAAAAGAGCGGAAGCTAGTGGGCTTACCACCAATCAGCTAGTTGGAATGGCAAGAGAAAGAGGGATGCCTGCAACTGAAGCAATGAAGTTAAGTCAAAGGATTTCTCAATTGCAATCAGCTGTTAGTCCAGCGGGAACTGGGATGGAAAACTTAGGTGGAAGAACATTGGTTGGAGATCAAGGGGTAGATATGTTCGATTCTCTTCGAAGATCTGATCCATATTATGATCTTACTCCAACCCAAAAAAAGATTTTCGGTTACAAACTTTTTCATAATAGGAATTTGGATTTTAGTCCTAGTTTAAATCTACCTACTCCTCTTTCCTATGTGATTGGTACAGGAGATCAATTATTGATTGATGTTTATGGGGCATCTCAACAATCATTAGATTTGACAGTAACTCCCGAAGGTAGAGTGTTATTGCCAAATATAGGTCCCGTTCAAGTAGGAGGATCTACTATTGAAGCAGCAAGCTCAAGAATAAAAACTAGTTTAGGAAGAATCTACTCTGGACTTTTGGGGTCCAATCCCAATACCTTTATTCAAATTCGCTTAGGAAATATAAGATCTATCAAAGTTTCGATGGTCGGTGAATTAACCAAACCGGGAACTTACACTTTACCTTCCTTTGCCTCAGTTTTTAATGCGCTATATGCTGCCGGAGGTCCTAATGAAAACGGAGCTTTTAGAAACATTCAGGTTTACAGGAACTCAAAGCTTGTAGCCACTGTGGATATTTATGAATTTTTATCAAAGGGTGACCAAAACGCCAATATAATCCTTCAAGATAATGACGTAGTAATAGTACCACCCTTACAGGCCAGAGTGGAAGTGATAGGTCCAGTTAGGCGTGAAGGGTTATTCGAGGTGAAGCCAGCTGAAACCCTAAATGATCTTTACATTTATACAGGAGGTTTTCAGAGTTTAGCTTACAAGGATAGAGTTACTGTCAGAAGGATTGAAAACAATCAAAGAAAAGTTTTTGATGTTCCTCAATCTGAATTTGGAACATTCCAGCCGAAAGATGGAGATGAGATTTTGATTGGAGAGGCATTAGAACGATTTACCAATCGAGTTCAAATTACAGGTTCGGTATATAGGCCTGGAGAATTTGCGTTAGAATCCGACGGTTTGACAGTGAAGCAACTAGTTGAGAAAGCGGAAGGCGTAAGACCTGAGGCATTTACTACGCGAGCTACCTTGTATCGTACAAGTGATGATTTGACTTTAGCTGCAGTACCATTAGATCTAAAAGGGATTTTGGATGGGTCAAGTTCTGACGTTTCCCTCAAGAATGAAGATTTACTTTTTATTCCTAGTAGGTATGACATTCAAGAAGAATATTATGTGAAGGTCTCAGGGGAGGTAAATTTCCCTGGGACTTATCCATATGCATCTGAAATGACAGTTGGAGATTTGGTTTTACGTGCAGGAGGCTTTTTGGAATCAGCCAGCAATTCATCCATTGAAATAGCAAGAAGAGTGAGGGATGTTAGCTCAGGTAAGATTGCTGATGTAATCAGTCTGTCGATAGATGCTGATATGAGACTCTCAAATGAAGAGGCAAATACCCCTTTGAGTCCATTCGACCATATTTTTATTAGAAGGCGTCCAGGATTTGAACAAGAGCAGTTGGTGACGGTCAAAGGTGAGGTGAAATTCCCTGGTAATTATGCAATCACATCTGCAAATGAGCGAATATCTGATGTTGTCAAAAGGTCAGGAGGGCTTTCCCAGTTTGCTTATCCAAAAGGAGCAAGTTTGATCAGACGGACAATTTATTTTGAAGGGCCTACTGAGGAGGAGATTAGAGAAGAAAGACTAAAAGAACTTCGGGACAATTTAGATCCTATTAAAAATAGGAACACCAATGAAGCTGAACAAATTTTATTCGAAAGAATAGAGAGGAAATTAGAACAGATAGAAGAGGTAAAAGCGCAAGAAAAAAGAAATAAATTCCAAGATAAAATATTTGAAGTTTCCAATCCTCTGGATAGTCTTTCAATAGATTCGACATTGAACGCTTCAAGGTATAAAGAGGAGGATTTAGTAGGGATTGACTTGGAGTATATAATGCAAAATCCAGGGTCAGACGCTGATTTAATTTTGTTTGAAGGAGACGTTTTGCAAATTCCAAAACAATTACAGACTGTAAGGATGGTTGGCGAAGTACTATTGCCAACTACCACGAGATTTGAAAAAAATCAGCAACTTAAATACTATATTTCAAAAGCTGGGGGTTTTACCGAAAATGCAAGGAAATCTAAGGCTTTTGTAATATATGCCAACGGTGATGCAGCCCAGACCAAGAGTTTTTTGGGACTGAAAAATTATCCTAAGTTGGAGCCAGGGGCTGAAATCGTTGTTCCCAAAAAGCCTAATAGGACTAGAATGAGTGCTGCAGGATGGATAGGCATAGCATCCAGCTTGGCGACTTTGGGAATCCTGGTAGAAAGAATAATAAATTAACTATTCACTAATTACTATATGAAAATTGCAGTTGTAGGTACTGGTTATGTAGGGCTTGTATCAGGCGCTTGTTTTGCTGACGTAGGAATTGAAGTTACCTGCGTAGATATCGATCAAAAAAAGATTGAAAAGCTTAAAAATGGCATCATGCCTATTTATGAGCCCGGTTTGGAAGAAATTGTAACTCGTAATTATAAAAGCGGAAGATTACATTTCAGTACGGATCTGGGTGAAGCAATCCAGGGGGCTGAAGTAGCTTTTATCGCAGTAGGAACACCTCCAGGCGAAGATGGTTCTGCTGATTTGAAATATGTACTAGCTGTTGCTGATGAAATCGGTCGAAAAATGACAGATTACATCGTAGTGGCCACTAAAAGTACTGTACCTGTGACCACAGGTGAAAAAGTTAGATCTGCTATTAAATCTGCTTTGGATAAAAGAGGTTCTGATTTGCCTTTTGCAGTCGCATCAAATCCAGAGTTTTTGAAAGAAGGTGCTGCTGTAGAAGATTTTTTGAAGCCGGATAGAATTGTAATTGGAGTGGATGATGAAAGAGCTGAAAAAATCATGCAGCGCTTGTATAAGCCATTCCAGTTAAGCGGGGAGCGCATCATTTACATGGATATCCCATCGGCAGAAATGACTAAGTATGCTGCAAATGCGATGTTAGCAACAAAGATTTCATTCATGAATGATATTGCTAATCTTTGCGAAAAAGTAGGCGCCAACGCAAACATGGTTAGAAAAGGAATCGGATCTGATCCAAGAATTGGGAATAAGTTCATTTATCCAGGTGTTGGATACGGTGGTTCCTGCTTTCCAAAGGATGTAAAAGCTATTATTCGGACAGGTAGAGAATATGGCCATGAGCTTCGTGTATTACAATCTGTAGAGGATGTCAATGAAGATCAAAAGCATGTATTGGCTAACAAAGTAAAATCCCATTTTGGAGAGGATCTTTCAGGGATGACATTTGCGATGTGGGGATTGAGCTTTAAGCCCAATACAGATGATATGAGAGAAGCTCCTGCCGCTGTAATCATTGATGAATTGAGAGCTGCTGGTGCAACTGTAAAAGCATATGATCCAGTTGCTATGGAAGAAGCAAAAGAGCATTACATCTTTGATAAGGTGACTTATTGCAAAGATGCTTATGATGCTCTTGTTGATGCAGATGCTTTGTTACTAGTAACAGAGTGGTCAGAATTTAGAATTCCTAGCTGGGAAGTAGTTTCCAAGTTGTTGAAGAATAAAGTGATTTTTGATGGTAGAAATATCTATGACAAAAATTACCTTGGCACTCTAGGATACACGCATTACGGTATCGGGTCGAAGTAATTATAAAATATGAGCCCCCTGATTTTTAGTTAGGGGGTTTATTTTGTTTTAAGATTTAATTCTTTCTCAATTTTTTAAAGAAATGATTTCTAAAGTGGTTTGGGAAAAATAAATTTTAGTAAAGAAAATTTTCCAATACCATTTTGAAAAAATCAATTTGATCGCTAATCAAAATCAAAGAATAATTCCCTTTATTTAATGAATTACTTACACCTTATCGGTCGAAATAAACCTCTGTTTTCAAAAGAAATAAAAACTTTTGAATCCGATTTTTCTGATATAATTTCAGGATCTATGTTTTTAGTTCTTGGGGGAGCTGGATCTATTGGTCAGGCTGTAACTAAAGAAATTTTTAAACGAAACCCAAAGAAACTTCATGTAGTCGATATTAGTGAGAACAATCTAGTGGAGTTAGTGAGAGATGTTAGAAGTTCTTTTGGCTATATCGATGGTGATTTTAAAACCTTTGCATTGGATATTGGTTCTAAGCAATATGATGCCTTCTGGAATTCTGATGGTAATTATGATTTCGTACTCAATCTATCCGCTCTGAAACATGTAAGAAGTGAAAAGGATCCATTCACATTAATGAGGATGGTAGAAGTTAATATTTTAAATACCTTAAAGACCGTTCGACAAGCAAAAGCAAAAGGAATAAATAAATATTTCTGCGTCTCTACCGACAAAGCAGCAAACCCTGTTAATATGATGGGGGCTTCTAAACGTATCATGGAATTATTTTTAATGCGGGAGAGTGATGATATTTCTATCTCCATGGCTAGGTTTGCAAATGTTGCGTTTTCAGATGGGTCTCTTTTGCATGGATTCAATCAGAGAATTCAGAAGAAGCAACCAATAGTAGCGCCCAATGATATTAAGCGGTATTTTGTTACTCCTCAGGAATCTGGCGAACTTTGTCTTATGTCTTGTCTCCTTGGTGAAAACAAGGATATTTTTTTTCCAAAATTAAGTGAAGAGCTACATTTAATTACTTTTTCGGAGATAGCCGAAAATTACTTAAAGGCATTAGATTATACTCCTTTTATCTGTGATTCTGAAGAGCAGGCTCGTCAGTTTTTTAATGGAGAAAATCAAATGCCACAAGGTGAATTGAATTATTGGCCGTGTTTTTTTTCACAAAGCGATACCACTGGGGAAAAGGATTTTGAAGAGTTCTTTATGGATGGTGAGACCTTGGACTTGGATAGGTTTGAGAATTTGGGAATTGTTAAAAGCAGTTTGTCTTTTGAAGGACAAAAGTTGGATGAATTTCTATCCCGAGTTGGAGAATTGATGGAAAAGCAACAATGGACTAAAATTGACCTAGTAGAGATTTTTCATCACATTTTACCGAGCTTTCAACACATGGAAACTGGCAAATATTTAGATGCTAAAATGTGAATATGGATTTCAAAGAAACTATTCAGTTCATTCAGGAAAAATTCAAATCCAAAGATTTTATCCCACTTCATAACCCCATTTTCGAAGGAAATGAGCGTAAATACGTGATGGATACCTTGGATTCAACTTTTGTTTCCTCAGTCGGAAGATATGTGGATAGGGCAGAAGAAATGATTTCACAAATTAGTCAAACTCAACGAGCAATAGCTGTTGTAAATGGGACTGCAGGGATCCAAGTGGCTTTACGTTTGGTAGGAGTCAATCCCGGAGATGAAGTACTTACGCAGGCATTGACTTTTGTAGCTACTGCTAACGCTATCCAATACAACGGAGCGCAACCGGTATTCCTGGACGTCGATTATGATACGATGGGGCTTTCTCCCAGGGCAGTTTCAGAGTTTTTAGAGGAATTTGGTGAAAGAAGGGAAACAGGAACTTTCAATAGGAAAACAGGGAAAAGAATAGCTGCATGCATTCCGATGCATACGTTTGGATTTCCTGTTCATTTGGATGAACTAATGAAGCTGTGTCGGGATTGGAATATTCCATTGATAGAAGATGCAGCGGAATCTCTGGGAAGTGAATATAGGGGGAAACCAACCGGTTCATTTGGGAAGGTTGGTGTATTTTCCTTTAATGGAAACAAAATAGTGACCTCTGGAGGCGGTGGGATGATTGTGACCCAAGAGGAAGAAATCGGGATTTTGGGTAAGCATTTAACCACTACTGCCAAGGTTCCTCATGCCTATGAATATTTTCATGACCAGATGGGGTATAATTTTAGGATGCCTAATTTAAATGCAGCATTACTTTGTGCTCAATTGGAGCAGTTGAGTTATTTTTTAGATAGAAAGAGAAGATTGGCAGCCGAATACAGCACTTTTTTCGAAAGTCAAGGAATTATTTTCCGGAAGGAACTGGAAAACACCAAAGCAAATTATTGGCTAATGTGTGTTGAGTTGGGAAGCCTTGAGGATCGCAATTTCTTTTTGGAGAAGACTAATGGGAAGAAAGTAATGACAAGACCAATTTGGCAATTGATGTATAGATTGCCTATGTATGACCATTGTCAGAGAGATGCCCAAACCAATGCTGAGTTTTTAGAACAAAGAATTGTAAATATTCCTAGTAGTGTTACTCAGGAATATCAATTAGTGAATAGTAAATAGGAGTCTACAAATCTTTCTTAGGAAAAATGGAATGACAAATAGAAAAGTCTTAATAATTGCAGAAGCAGGTGTGAATCACAATGGTGATTTGGCAATAGCTAAAAGACTGATTGATGCAGCTGTGGATGCAGGAGTTGATTTGGTAAAGTTTCAAACCTTTAAAGCTGAGGATTTAGTCTCTAAAGAGGCAAAACAAGCAGAATATCAAAAGAAAAATATAGATGATGGCTCGGATTCACAATACGAAATGCTCAAAAGACTTGAGCTGTCAGAAGAGGGACATTTGGAATTAATCCGATATTGTGAGGCAAAGAATATTGAGTTTTTTTCGACTGCATTTGATGTCAAAGGCCTAGAATATCTGAATTCTCTTGGATTTCCAAGATTTAAAGTGCCCAGTGGGGAAATTACGAATTACCCTTATCTCAAAAAGCTTTCAGAATATGGTAAACCAGTCATCTTATCTACGGGAATGGCAAATTTAGCAGAGATTAAGGAAGCATTATCAGTATTAGAGCAAGGGATTTTAAAAGAAAATATTACTGTGCTCCATTGTAATACAGAATATCCTACACCAATGGAGGATGTCAATCTTAGGGCTATGAATACAATTGCTGCTGAGTGTAAGGTGGCGGTGGGATATTCGGACCATACTTTAGGTATAGAGGTTCCAATTGCTGCAGTAGCGATGGGCGCTGTAGTTATAGAAAAGCATTTCACACTTGACCGATCTTTGCATGGACCAGACCATGCAGCCTCCTTGGAGCCAAATGAATTGAAAGCGATGGTTCAAGGAATAAGAAATATCGAAAAAGCAATTTCTGGTGATGGAATAAAGGCACCAAGTCATAGTGAGTTGAAAAATAAAATCGTTGCAAGAAAAAGCCTTCATTTAATAAAGGATCTTATCTCTGGACATAAATTAATGGAAGGAGATTTAGTGACTTTGAGACCTGGAGATGGGGTTTCACCCATGGAGATCAATCAAGTTATAGGAAGGAGATTAAATAGAAATCTAGCTAAAGGAACTAAACTAATAAAAGAATATTTAAAGTGATTAGAGTAGGTGTATTGACAAGTTCTCGAGCGGATTACGGAATATACCTTCCATTATTAAAGACTTTGAGGAAGGATGATGAATTCGAGCTTAAGATTATAGTTTTTGGTACACATTTATCCAAAATCCATGGATATACGCTCAATGAAATAATTGAAGATGGTTTTAGTCCTTTCAGTCTTGTAGAATCCATGTTAATTGGAGATAGTCCTAATGCAATAGCAACAGGTTATGCCCTAACTGCTTTGAAATTTGCTGATTTTTGGAAGGAAAATCAGAAAGAATTTGACCTGGTTTTTTCTTTGGGAGATCGTTTTGAAATGGCCGCAGCAGTGGCAGCATCTCTACCATATCAATTGAAAATTGCACACCTCCATGGAGGAGAAACGACCTTGGGTGCGATAGATAATGTTTATAGGCATTCTATATCCCTTTCAAGTTATTTTCATTTTGTCTCTACAGAGGTATTCAAAAGCAGACTCATTCAATTGTTGGAGATTGATGAACCAAAAATCTATAATATTGGCTCATTAAGTTTAGAAAATATGTCAAATATGGCCTTTCTTTCTATTTCTGATTTTAAGGAGAAATGGGGGATTGACTTGAGTTTGGAAACTATTTTAGTAACAATTCATCCGGAAACAGTTGACTTTGAAATGAATGCTAGTTTTAGCAAACAAGTAGCAATTGCATTAGAATATTTAGCGTCGGAATTTCAAATTGTAATTACCATGCCAAATGCCGACACTTCTGGTATGATTTTCCGCAGTACTTTTGAAATGTTAGCTAAAAAATATTCCAGAATTAAAATTGTTGAAAATTTTGGAACACAATCCTACTTTACTTGTATGAGGTATTCTAAGTTGATTATTGGAAATTCTTCAAGTGGGATCATAGAAGCAGCTACTTTTAATAAATATGTTTTGAATTTAGGAGAAAGGCAAAAAGGAAGATTAGCTGGGGATAATGTGATTCATTTACCTTTTGAGTCAAAAAGAATCATTGATTTAGCGAAATACTATTCGAAAAAAGAATTTCAAGGTCCTAATATTTATTTTCAACCTAGTCCTTCTGAAAAAATTTCAAGAGTAATTAAAGCTTACTATGCAAACTTTTCATAGACATATTTTAAATATTGATTCTACAGTCAAAGAAGCTCTTCAACAATTGGATACCTTGGCTTCTGATGCAATTTTATTTTTAGTTGATCAAGAAAATAAACTATTCGGATCATTGACAGATGGAGATTTAAGAAGAGGATTCATCAAAGGATTAGATTTTGAAACTCACCTTTCGAAATTTATCCAAACCAACCCCAAATATATCCAACAGGGCAAATATGACCTAAAAGAAATTATTGAACTGAGAAAAAGACATTTTTCTATTTTTCCTGTTGTAAACCATCAATTACAAATTATCAATGTGGTCAATTTTAAACAGCAAAAGTCTTATTTGCCAATTGATACCTTGATTATGGCTGGTGGTAGAGGTGAGAGGTTGAAGCCATTAACGGATCATACTCCAAAACCTTTGTTGAAAATAGGTGAAAAACCGATCGTTGAGCATAATATTGATAGATTGATTTCCTACGGTGTGGATGATATATGGTTGTCAGTTAGGTATTTGGGAGATCAATTGGTTGAGCATTTTGGAGACGGTTCTCAAAAAGGAGTTCGGATCAAATATGTCTGGGAAGAAGAACCTTTAGGAACGGCCGGAGCATTGGGCTTGGTAGACGACTTCGTACATGATCACATTTTGATGATGAATTCGGACTTATTGACAAATATAGATTTCGAGGATTTCTATATGTTTTTTCAAAAAGAAGAAGCAGATTTTGCTGTTGCGTGTATTCCATTTCAAGTCAATGTTCCATATGCGGTAATGGACACTGAAAACAAAAGAGTGACGGGATTGAAAGAAAAGCCCACCTATACGCATTATTCCAATGGAGGGATTTATTTGATGAAAAAGGAAATCATCGATTATTTCCCAAAAGAGAAGTATTTCAATGCAACCGATTTGATGGAATTGCTTATTTCCCAAGGAAAAAAAGTTGTGGCTTATCCACTTGTTGGCTATTGGTTGGATATCGGAAAGCACGAGGATTATAATAAAGCCCAACAAGATTTTCACCAGATTAAATTTTGAAACCCTTAGTAGTAATTCCAGCAAGAGGGGGCTCGAAAGGGGTTCCTCGGAAAAATATTAAACTTCTAGGAAAGAAACCTTTGATTCAATATACCATTGAAGCCGCTAGAGAGGTATTTCCCGATTCAGTCATTTGTGTATCCACAGATGATATAGAAATTAAAGAAGTTGTGGAATCTATTGGTTTAAAAGTTCCTTTTCTTCGATCTTCAGAATTGGCTACTGACACTTCAGGAACCCATGAGGTATTGATAGATGCACTTGATTTTTATGAGAAATCAGGATACTGTCCTGATAGTTTGATTCTTTTGCAACCAACCTCTCCGTTTAGAACTGAATTTCATATAAAGGAAGCGTTAGCGCTATTTGATGATACATGTGACATGCTGGTCTCGGTCAAAGAAACCAAATCCAACCCTTATTATATTTTAAGAGAAGAAAATGAAAATGGTTGGCTTGTCAAATCCAAAGAGGGGGATTTTATCAGAAGACAAGATTGTCCCAAAGTATATGAATTGAATGGGGCTATTTACATCATACAAGTAAATGCTTTAAAATCTAAAGCAATACAAGATTTTGAAAAAGTAAGAAAGTTTGAAATGGATGAATGGAGTTCCCTAGATATCGATGATTTGATGGATTTTGCAATTGCTGAATACATTCTTAGCCAAAAATTGAATTCACTCAATTTATGAATGTCTTTAAGTATTTAAGACACCATTATCGAGCATACAAAAAGAGATCTAGGATCAAGCATCATACTGTCCATGCAAAAAAAACACTGGGAGGATTTGGAGAGCCATTGACAGTCAATCACCAATGTATCTTTAATGATCAAGTCTTTCTTGGTAAGAATTGCCACTTTAATGGGATTGAGATACCAAAAGGAGGGATAATACGGATTGGTGATAACTTCCATTCTGGAAAATCCTGTATGATATTATCTAAGTACCATAATTATGAAGGTTCCAAAATCCCCTATGATAATACCTATATCGTAAAGGATGTGACTATTGAGGATAATGTATGGTTAGGAAATAATGTGATTGTTTTGGGAGGAGTGACTATCGGTGAAGGAGCAATTATTCAAGCCGGTTCGGTGGTGGTTAGTGATATTCCAGCGTGTTCCATAGCAGGTGGAAATCCTGCCAAAGTTTTTAAAGAGCGGGATAAAGAACACTACTTTAAACTAAAAAGTGAAGGGAAGTTTCATTGATCATTTCCCAGAAGTAGGAGTTTATGTTTAAAAAATTATTCAGCCATACACTTATTTATGGCCTTGCTCCCCAAATACCGAAAGTAGCTCAGCTTTTCATTCTGCCTATTATCACTCAGGACTTGACAGAGTTGGATTTTGGGGTAGCAGGTATCATGACAGCCTATACAAGTAGTATTGCAGTTTTGGCTTTTTTGGGGCTACGAGTCATTTTGGTCAATTCCTTTTATAAATCACCTTCTCAATATAAGTGGGCCTGGAGGCAAATTTATGGATTCCTTACCTTGTGGAATCTTGTCTATGCCCTCCTTTTAGGCTTGCTGATTTATTGGGTAGTACCAGAAATAGCCTATGAAAACCGATTGTTAATCATGGCTCTTAATGTTGCACCATTGGTTCTTTTTGGTCCTGTAGGAAATATTGGGACGACCTATTACCAATTGAAGCAAAAGCCTTTGGCAATTGGAATGAGGACAATGATTTTTGGTGTCTTGACGGTAATTTTGAACCTCTATTTTATATCCTATTTGAAACTTGGTTATATGGGTTGGTTTTGGTCCAATTTTATTGCTACTATTTTATCCAATGCTTCTTACTATTATCCAGTAAATTTCATTTTTGGTTTAGTTCCAATTTTCAATTTTAAATGGAGACTCATAAAGAACTCATTGAAAGTGAGTTTACCGACAGTCCCCCACTATTATTCCACTTATCTTTTGAATTCTTCGGACAAGATGGTAATGGATATGGTGGGAGTGGGAGTAGATAAAATAGGGAAGTACAATGCTGCTTATACTGTAGGGAATATTTTTCAACAATTGGGTGTCGCCGCAGGATTTGCAGTTGCACCTATGATGACCAAGAAGTTCAGAGAGGGAAACGATAAGGCAGCAAGAGATCTTATCTTCGGTTTGCAGTTTGGGTTTCTGGTTATGACCTTTTTGATGAGTATATGGTTGAAAGAACTTTTTGCTTTCTTGCTAAGAAGTCCGGGTTTGGCAGAGATGTACTCTTTAGGTGTAGTAATTGTTATGAGTTATAATTATCGACCGATGTATATGGGGTCGGTCAATAAGTTGTTTTTTGTTGAGAAAACTAATATTGTCTGGAAAGTTACTTTTGTAGCTGGCCTAATGAATGTTATTCTAAACTTGGTATTTATCCCCAGTTTTGGTTTTGAAATGGCTGCTTATACTACCTTTGTATCATTGATGTTTATGGGGTATATCGGTTATTTTATCCCGTCAATCAAGAAGGTGAATCTTGTAAATTATCATCCCTTAAAATGGCTGTTTTTGACCTTGTTTTTGACCTTAGCGGCTTTTTATTTGGCTGATTTGCCATTGGGTTTGAAGTTGATTGTTACTGGTGGGGTACTGATAATTACACTCATGTCGGGATTATTCTTTAAAAGAAAACTGACCAAATGAACTTTAATGAAAGGAAAGAAATAATTCAGTTTTTTAATAAGATTGAAGCTGATTTTGAAACCGAATCCTGGATTTATAGAGATGTAAAAGTTTGGCCAATTCTCAAAACTTACTTTTTCTTGAAAATCTTTTGGAACAGCCAAATACAATCTCATCACAGGATTCAAAGAAAGGGTATAAGGCAATCATTTAAATCTTTTGTAAAAAGAAAAATCATAGGTCTAACTATCGATAAACTGGAGTTGGATCAAATTGAATTTCTTTTTTTTAGTGGAGGGAATTTTAGGGAAACAATTCAGGAAAGCTCTTTAAATAAATTTTATGATCCGATTGGAAATTACCTCGAAGAGAACCAAAAGAGTTTCAAATTTTTTGAATATGGACATATTTCTAACCATAATACTTATAAAGAAAGAGGGATAAATATTCAATATCTCTATTCATATTTTGAAGGAGAATCTCGGCAAGAAAATATTGATTTTTCCAAGTGGAATGGGTTTGTTGAATTCGAAGATTTTGTTTCAACCAAGCTTAGTTGTACTAAAAACAGCCTTAAATTGGAGGTTTTGGAAACCCTAAAAAAGGTAAATGTTTGGTCCATGTGTTTTGAATGGATATTAAGTAAAACAAAACCGAAAAAAATATTTCTGTTGTCCTATTATAATCTTCCTTGCTTTGGATTGTTGATTGCTGCCAAAAAGCGAGGGATATCATGTATCGATATTCAACACGGAACTCAAGGAAATATGCATCCGGCCTATTCAGGATTTAAGCAAAATTATTCCTTGTTGCCAGATGTTTTTTGGCTGTGGGATCAAAAAACGGAGTCTCAACTAATCGAGAATTTCAAATTTTCCAATTTTAAAACACTTGTTGGTGGCAATCCTTGGCATTACTATTTAAGTAATCTGGTACAAAAACTGAGCAAAACTAAAGCTTCTATACTTTATACATTACAACCTATACACCCTTTAATAGATGACTATGTTTTGGAGGTAATGGAAGAAACCAAAGAAGAATTTGATTGGTTGGTAAGATTACACCCGAGGATAAATACCGAACAGGTTCATCAGCTCATAAGTGAATTGAAATTACTTGGAATCTATAATGAGAATTTATGGAAATTGGCGAATGAAAGCCCATTACCATCTCTTTTGAAAGATGTTGATCTCCACATTTCTAAATTTTCTGGCTGTATTTCCGAGGCAGCGGATCTTGGTACCTTTAGTATTATTCTTGAAAAAAATGGTGAGATCGCTTATAGGCATTTAATAGAAAGTGAAATTGCAGCAGGCGGGATTGATTCAGATTCAAGAAGGTTATTGAGTGCAATTCAGGAAAATATTGGAAAAAGAAAGCAAGTGGAGTCAATCGATTTGAAGACTGTATTGGATAATTTTTGTTGATCAAATATATCCCTTAGAAAACATGATTTTAGTAGCCGGAGCAGGAGGACATGGATTGGAGTTATTTGACGAATTGATTTCTTTGCATTCCGAAAAATTGAAAGAAAGCTTGTTTTGTTATGATCAAGACCGAGACAAAACGTTATTTAAGGATTCAGTTAAGGTGCTTCATACCCAAGAGGAAATAAAAGGTGTTATTACTTCAGGTTTTCAGTTCTGTTTAGGAATTGGAAGCTCAACCCTTAGAAAAAAAATCTATTCTGAATTGGTGAGTTTGGGCGGAATGTTTCTTCCAATCCAATCAAGAAGCTCAATTATCAGTAATTCTTCCTATGGAGAATTTGATACCATGAGTCAGGCTTTTATAGGCCCAGAGGTGAAAATCGGACTAGGTTCATTGATTAATGTGGGGGCCAAAGTTCATCATGAATGTAGTCTAGGTGAATTCGTTGAGGTAGGGCCAGGGGCATTAGTCCTTGGAAATGTTTCGATTGGTGAGCTTACTCAAATAGGAGCTGGTGCTGTGGTTCTTCCCGGTATTAAGATTGGAAGAAATTGTAAAATCGGTGCCGGATCTGTGGTCACAAAAGATATTCCTGATGGTGTTGTTGCATATGGAGTTCCTTGCAGAATTAAAGATTAATGAGGTATTCTGCACTTTACGAAAGATTACAATAGAGTGTTAAAAGTATCGGTCATTATTCCTACCTATCGGAGTTGGGATTATTTGTCAAAGTGTTTGGAAGCATTGGATATGCAAAGCCTTCCAAAGGAGGAGTTTGAGATTTTAGTGATTAATAATGATCCAAGTGATACGAAACCAGAAGACATACTACTACCAAATAATGCCAAACTATATTTTGAAAAAGATCCGGGTTCTTATTGTGCCAGGAATTTAGGTGTTGAGCTGGCTCAGAGCGAAATTTTCGCTTTTACGGATGCGGATTGTATTCCAGATCCACAATGGTTAGAAAATGGCTTAAGATATTTGAAAAATGGAGCAGACCTAGTTGGAGGTAGAGTAGAATTTTTTAAAGAAAAAGGAGGAGATGAGTTGACTTATTTGTTTGAAAAAACATTCAATTTTAAGCAAAAAAGGAATGTTGAGGAGAGAGGACAAAGTATTACTGCTAATCTGTTTTGTAAAAGAGCAGTAGCAGAAGTGATCGGACCATTTAAAACAAAGCTACTTTCAGGTGGAGATTTTGAATGGACAAGTAGGGCTACTTCTTCTGGTTTTAATATAGTATATGGAAATGATACTTTGGTATTACATCCAGCAAGAAAGAAATTCAGTTCCTTGATTTCAAAAAAGAAGCGGACATCTGGTGGGATGTATTATCGTTTTTTTAAAGATTTTGGAAATTTTGAAAAGCTTAAATTCACATTAAATATCTTGAGGCCCAGAGTTTCTCTTCTTTTGAGAAAAGACATCCCATTGAAAGAAAGAATTAAATTGTTTTTTGCTGTTTGGTATTTGGAATGGATTGGAATAAAAGAGATGTATTTGCTAGCACATCAAGGAAAAGCTGCCCAAAGACATTAATAAGGAGTATCTTTTAAAGAATATGAAGAAAAACACCATAGATATTTTAGAATCGGGTGAATTTACATTAATGAATCTAATTCGTCTATTTAAGGAAAAGATCCAACTGCTGATTATAACGATGGCTTGTTTGGCAGGAATTGGTATTTTGATTTATGCGACAACTCCTGATTCTTATCAAATTCATACAGTTTTGTTGATTGAATCCCAAGAAAGTTCTGGCAGTGCAGGTGGATTGGGTTCCTTGGCTCAGCTCTCTGGTATTAGTCTGGGAGGTGGTGGTGCAGAAGCCGCATTTTTGGATCCAGCGCTTTATCCTGTAATCGTACAGAGTAAGCCATTTTTAGAAGAATTGATGAAAACACAGGTCAAATCTGAACTTTATGCAGATTCTGTTTCGATATTCAAATACATGGTTGAAACGAAGCCGGAAAATTCACTTTCAAAATTTTTGAAGAGCCCTACTTCGATTTATAAAAGTCCAATAGCTGTTAATTCAAATCAATATGACTCTCTTCAATCTCCAGAAAGAGAGCGATTTGCTCCTTTGGAAATGTATGCAATGGGACAAATTGCCAAACGGATTTCTGTTTCTCCAGAAGGCTCTCTTTTGAATTTGGATACAGAAATGCCAGAGGCTGATTTGTCTTTCCAGTTTTCTAAAAAAGTAAAAAATTTGATTGAAAAATATTCTAGTCGTTATGTCCTTGAAAAACAATCCAATCAAGTGAATTACCTTGAAGGGCAATATTTGGTGGCTGAGAAGAACTATAAAGAGGCTCAAAACACCTTGACCAAATATCGAGAGAGAAATCAAGGCATTACATTGGAAAGTCTAAAAGCTATAGAACAAAATTTGAATGCAGAGTATAGCTTGAAATTTGAATTGTTCAGGACCATATCGCAAGAATTAGAATTGGCTAAAGTGAAACTTAATAGCCTTAAACCAATTTTTTCCCAGATAGAACCACCCTATGTCCCAAATAAACCGACATCACCTAGATTGCCTATGACATTGGCCTTTTCACTTGTCTTGGGATTTTTTCTAGGCTTGGCTGTGATTGCCGCCTCTTATATTCTCCTATACTTCAAAATTCAACAAAGCGATTCCAACTGAGGTCAGAATTTCTGTTGTAATACCTTGTTTCAACAATTCTGCGCATTTAGAAGAAACTTTAGAGTCTCTTATAAATCAGGAATTAAAGGAGTGGGAATGCGTTATCGTTGATGATGGATCTACTGATAATTCGACTCAAATAGTTTCTAAATTTGAGGATAAGGACAAAAGGTTTAAATTATTTCATAGGCCAAGTTCTTATTTGAAAGGAGCAAATTCCTGTAGAAACTATGGGGCTGAGTTGGCGAAGGGAGATTTTCTTCTGTTTCTGGATGCAGATGATTTGTTATCTCAAAATTGTCTCGATTATCGATTATCCAAATTGAATTCAGAATTGGATTTGGCCATTTTCCACACAGGTAATTTTTTGGAAAAAACAGAAGATTCTACACCGTTTTCGAATTTGTTAAGCTCCTCTAATTCAGTTGACGAATACCTAGATTTGTTCCTGGATTATCAGATTCCTTGGCATACAAGTAGTGGGCTTTGGAGGAAAGAATTTTTTAATAAAATCAATGGATTTGATACTGACCTTCAAAGGTTTCAAGATGTGGATTTACACGTTCGAGCTTTGAATTCGAAGGAGGTAAGAATATGGGTGGATGAGAAAGTTGACTTTACTTCCTTCTATAGGAAGTCTACATTTCATACCCAAATTAGTTTGGAAAAAAGACGGTTTGTCTTAGACCAAGGAATTCTATTTCTCCATAAACTGAAACATGAGGGAGTACTTTTAAAAACCTTCGGATTGTTATTGTATTTGATGTTTAGATTCGAAGAAGTATTGAATAGCAGTGATTTGAAAGTTCTCCAAAGCCTTTTTAAGGAAAAAACAGAAAGGCTTCCGATTGAGGCGAAGATGATGTTTTTATTAGAAGGGAAATATCTTAAATCCTCAAGTCGGATTAGAAAAGTATTGTCTTTTGGGATTTATAAACTTTATAGAAGAAAGAGAAATTAGGTTTGAAGGCATATTACGCAAATATTGATTTTCAGGACGTAATAAGTCTGCCATTTTATTTTTTAATGGTTTACCTGATTCTGATAGGATTTTCCAAATTGATTTTATTAAAAGACAATAGATACTTGAATGTCCATTTTTTCGCTTTACTTCTTTTCTATCTTTTGATTGGCTTGATTGATTTTAAAATCAAACTCATACCATACTTTCCCGATACAAACTTGTTTACGAGGATATTAGAGACCGGAGTGACTCCAGATAATCAATCAATAGGAGTAAAGGTGGGGTATAAATTATTGGCAATTCCCATTTACTGGGCTTCACTGAAATCTATTTTTAATTACTTCTTATTCAATATTATGTTTTTCCAGATGGGATTGATATTGATAGCTGGTGCTTTTAATAAATTCTATGAAATAACTGATGTTTGGGTTCAGCGCTTTTTCCTCATTTTGTCGGCCTTTATGCCCTCGATTATTATTTATTCCTTTACACCACTTCGTGAAAGTTATTTTGTTTTGGCCCTGGGATTGTTTTTTTATGGAATGTCCCGTAAGAATCTTCTCAATGTATTTTTGATTTTAGGAGTGATTCTTGCCGCTATCCTTAGAATTCAGTTAGTACTTTACTTTTTCATAGTACTTGGAGCACGTTATTTCTTTAATTTAAAATGGAGTAAATCGGCAATAATTTCGACGATTGTAATACTCATTCCCGTTTTTTTCTTGGGACTTAATTTTTTGTCCCAAAGTATTTTAAGAATTTCTATATCTCCCGAAAGCCTATCTTTATTCAGAAATGTCCAAAGACTAAACTATTTCGAATCTGGAGTGACATATCCTGAGGTTAACTGGACCAGTTGGTTGGATTTATTTTTGGATTTTCCAGGCTTGTTTTTCCAGTTTTTATTGGCCCCATTTCCAGTATTGATTTTTATTCCGTTCTGGACCAAGATTGCCTATTTCGCAGATGGTCTGTTCACGCTATTTATTTTATTCCTTGGTGTGGTTTTATGGAAGCCAGCTAAATCAAAAAGTTTATGGCTTCTTTTCGCACTAATATACATTGGAATGTCCTGTTTTTTTGAGTTTCACCTACTGGGAGCGGTAAGACATAGATTACCTTCTACTTTGTTGATTATGGGGATTGTTTCATATGGGCTTTCAATTAACATTTCTAAATTCAGATGGTTTTTCAGATTTTAATCTCCACTCTAAATCCAAAAAGCAATGATTTTGAAGGATTGCCTGCTCCTGCATTGGTGATTTCACAAAATTCAATCGGTGAGGAAGTTCAAAGTGAAAACCTTACTTTTTTGTCTTTTAATGAAAGAGGACTTTCCAAAAGCCGAAACAGAGCTATAAAAAATTCAAATGCAAATTTTGCATTGATTTCTGATGAGGATGTGAAATTTGTAGATGATGTCGAAGAGAAAGTCATCAATGCATTTCAAAACTATCCAGATGCAGATATTTTAACTTTTAAGATTGAAACCCCGGAGGGTGAATGCTACAAAAACTCCTACTCGGAAGAGTCATTTGAACATACGAGGAGTAGCATCTATCGCGTGTCATCCGTTGAGATAGCGATCAAGGTTACATCCATTAAAAAAAAAGGAATAATGTTCGATGAAAGGTTTGGCTTGGGTGCAAAATACCCAAGTGGAGAGGAAGTGATATTTTTAAATGATGCACTTAATGCCGGTTTAAAGGTTCGATATGTGCCAGAAACGATAGTTTTTCATCCTCGTGAAAGCTCAGGCAAAGTTTTGGATAAAAATTTTTATAGAAGTAAGGGAGCTGTTGTGAAAAGATTGTATGGATTTTCTCCAAGTCTCACATTGGGGATATTATTTCTAGGAAAGCAATTTGTCAAGAAAGGCAAAATGCTTTCTTTTGTCAGTGCAATTAAAGAGGCAAGTTTAGGTTATTTTTCAATCCATAGACACTAATGTTGGTATCTATTATTACCCCTGTTCATAACGCTTATGACCATATTGAGGAAACTATTGATTCCGTGTTGGCTCAGACTTTTTCTGATTGGGAATTAATTCTAGTGGATGATAAATCTTCTGATGATGGATTAGAAATTTTGAAAAAATATGAAAACAAAGATTCGAGAATTAAATTATTAAAAAACCCTCATAATCAAGGTGCAGCAATTACTAGAAATAAGGGAATAGAGCTTGCAAAAGGTAGGTATATAGCTTTTTTAGATTCAGATGACTTATGGAAACCTACTAAGCTAGAAAAGCAACTTGAATTCATTAAGAAAAATGAATATGCGTTTACCTATACAGCTTATGAGAAGCTTAAGGGTAACAAAATAGTAGGTATCCAAGAGGTTGGAGAGAAAGTAAGCCATAATGAATTATTAAAAACTTGTTCAATAGGATGTCTTACGGTAATGTATGATACTCACTTGTTGGGTAAAATGTACATGCCAATTATTTCTAGAAGACAAGATTTTGCATTGTGGTTAAAAATATTAAAAGAGATTCCTTTTGCTTATGGTTTGAATGAGCCACTTTCGATTTATAGACTAAGGCAGGACTCCATTTCAGGTAATAAACTTAAAGCAGCCAAATATCAGTGGAGAGTTTATAGAGAATTTGAAAATTTGAATTTTTTTGAAGCAGGATATTATTTTATCCATTATTCATTTTTTGGAGTTTTGAAAACTTACTTTCACAAAAGAAAGAAGTAATCCAAATTGATATCAATCGTTATCCCGGTTTATAAAGATTGGACTAGGCTGAAAAAGTGCTTAGAAACAATTTCCATCCAGCGTGATTTTCATTCTCAGCTTGAAGTGCTGGTGGTTAATAATCTGCCAGAGGATCCATTACCAGAATTTCCTGACTATGGGTTCTATTTATCTATTTTGACTGAAAAAAAGCCTGGTTCTTATGCAGCTAGAAACAAAGCATTGGAGCATGCTTGCGGAACCTGGGTTCTATTTACTGATTCTGATTGTATCCCAGATTTACTATGGTTAAAAAGAGCAGATTTTCTGACTCATTCTGGGATAGCGGAGTTGTATGCGGGAAATATTCTCGTTAAAAGTATTTCTAACTCAAGATTTTCAAAATTTGATCAGGCCTTTGCGTTTCCAAATAAAAAATATGTTGAAAAAGAGAGTTTTGGAGTCACTGCAAATCTCCTTGTAAAAAAGGAAGTTTTTGAAAAAGTAGGTCAATTCAATTCGCAATTGATGACTGGAGGCGACTCTGAATTTTGCAACCGAGCTGTCAGGGGTGGGTTTAGAATTGTTTATGATGAAAATTTGAAAGTGGAACATCCAGCAAGAGAAAGTTGGAATCAATTAAAAACAAAAGCTGTAAGGTTTGGAGGAAGACTTCCTTCAGGTTCAGGAAAAGGGTTGATATTTTTGAAATTAATTGGAAAGTTTCGGGTCAGAGTGGATGATATCCAGCAAATTTCTGGTTTGGAAAATGTTACAATCGGACAAAAGCTTGATTTTATGTGGATTAAACAGCAACTCCGCTGGGTAGAAGCTGTAGAATCAATGAAAGTATTCTTTGGAAAATCTGCTGGCAGGCTATGATGAGAACGTTTTTAGTTTTCACATATTTAACCTTTCTGAATTGTGGTTTTGTTCTTGCTCAAAACCTTAATGCCGGTATTCCCATCTTCGAGGAAGCTGTGCGAAGAGGGCAGGTGTTAGGTGAGGTTTCAAACAGTTACTCTTTCCAAATTCGACCGATCCGGCTTTTTCCTAAGGATACTAGTCATACCTTTAGTTCCATTGAGAACTTTTATTCTAAAGAAATTAGTGGGAAGAATTCGCTGAGAAAAATTCGTTTTTCGTCACTTCCATTGGTGATGTCAAATGCTATCAACACAAAAAGGCCTTATGGATGGGGAAACAAAGGATTGCTTCCCAATGTTGGTTTTCAAACCTATATTTCCACAGGATTTTTTGCCAAATTTCATTTTTTAGAGGTACAATTTCAACCAGAATATGTATATGTTCAAAACTTGCCTTTTCAAGGGTTTGGCGAAGAATACCCTCGAGGGGTGGTAAGTGCACGGTTTTTTTATTGGAATAATGGGGATAATCCTGAGAGATTTGGGGATGATCCAATTTCAAGATTTTGGTGGGGACAATCTTCGGCAATGCTTGTTTTTGGTCCCATCTCGGCGGGTATTTCAACTGAAAATATTTGGTGGGGACCTGGTCAGTTTAATTCTTTAACATTTAGTGCCAATGCAGAGGGGTTTCCTCATTTAACTTTGAAAACCAATAGACCTATTAGAACCCCGATTGGGAAGTTTGAGGCTCAAATCCTATCGGGTAAATTGGAGAATTCTCTATTAGCACCAACCCAAAATGAAATTCAGAATGATAGATACTTTCGAAAATTCGATGGAGATTGGAGGTATTTAAATGGAATTCATATCAGCTATAACCCGGTTTTTCTTCCAAATTTGTTTGTAGGATTTAACAGAACTTTTCAGCAATACAATAAATACCGGGAGAAGACATTTAATGGTTATTTTCCAATTTTTGAAGTTTTCCAAAAGGAAACTTTATTCCAAAATGGAAATTCGGTGGCCTATGATAGTCGTGGCCAGGATCAGCAGGTTTCAATGTCATTTAGATATTTAATTCCAAAAGCCAAGATGGAAGTTTATGGTGAAATGGGAAGAAGAGATCATGCTTTTAACTGGAGGGATTTTTTCCTAAATCCAGAGCATGCTAGGGCCTATCTGGTTGGTATTCAAAAATTATTTTCTCTTCCAAGTGAAGGAGAGTTCATTCAAATTCGTGGAGAAATTACTCATCAGCAAGAATCCATAAATAGGTATGTTCGATATCCAGGGTTGATAGGGAATCAAACCTGGCATACTCATGGATTGGCAAGGGGATTTGTAAATAGAGGAGAAGCCTTGGGTGTGGGAGCAGGTGTAGGTTCTAATGTTCAAACTCTTGAACTTTCGAAAGTAAGGGGTTTAAATAAAAGGGGCATTTTATTGGAAAGGCTCGCCAATAATCAAGATTTTTATTCCCGTGCGTTTGGTCAAAATCCTGAAAGGAATCCCTGGATAGATTTAAGTATTGGAATTCTTTGGGACGAACAATGGAATAGAGTGATATTAAGTGGAAAACTTCAATTTATTAAAGCTTTCAACTATCAATGGCAGGTTGAGCCAGAAAGTAGACCTGACTTTCCAGTTGGGAGCAATGTAGGGTCTATTTACTCTCAATTGAACCTAGTGTATAGATTTAATAAACAATAGATTTTTCCAAGATTTTTTTTCATTCAATTTCTGTTAGTTTTGCTATCACAATGTCAAGTGAGTAATTTTAGTACTCACTTTTTATCATTAAAAAAAATTAAAAATGAGCATTTTAAAGGGGTTTGGGAGGTTTTCTCAAATTTCCTCAATTTTCATTTTTAGAATTTCAAAATAAAAACAAGAGCTAAGTCCCTGGGACTGAAGGGGCGAAGCTGTAGTCAGTATTCATTGACATAGAATTTCAAATAGGTATGTTAAAACCATTAGAAGAAGTTAAAATCGCTGTAATAGGTCTAGGCTATGTTGGTCTTCCATTGGCCGTAGAATTCGGAAAGAAATTTCCCGTTGTAGGTTTTGACATTGACCAAAAGAGAGTTAATGATCTAAAGAAGGGACAAGACTTTACCTTAGAAGTAGAAGATGACTTGTTGGCCTCAGTCTTGGTAAGTGATTTTACAGGGAATAATAATGGATTATTACCTTCTTTTGAATCTGCGGATTTGAAGGATTGTAATGTCTATATAGTTACGGTACCTACCCCAACGGATAAGCATAATAGGCCTGTTTTGACTCCGATGTTGAAAGCGTCAGAGAATATTGCTCAATTTTTGGAAAAAGGGAATGTAGTAATTTATGAATCCACTGTTTATCCTGGAGTGACTGAAGATGAATGTGTACCAGTATTGGAAAATATATCCGGTTTGAAATTCAATGTGGATTTTTATGCAGGGTATTCTCCGGAGAGAATTAACCCAGGAGATAAGGAGCATACTGTTTCTAAAATTTTGAAAGTGACTTCCGGGAGTACTCCTGAGGTAGCAGAATATGTAGATCGGCTCTATCAAACTGTAATTACCGCAGGTACTCACAAAGCATCTTCGATTAAAGTTGCTGAAGCGGCCAAAGTGATAGAAAACTCACAAAGGGATATCAATATTGCTTTTGTAAATGAGCTTTCGAAGATTTTTAATCTCCTAGGGATTGACACCCATGAAGTATTGGAGGCCGCAGGGACAAAGTGGAATTTCCTGAAATTCAAACCTGGATTGGTTGGTGGACATTGTATTGGAGTTGATCCTTTTTATTTAGCCCAAAAAGCTCAAGAAGTAGGATATCATCCAGAAATAATTCTTGCTGGTCGTCGATTAAATGATAGCATGGGTAAACATGTAGCCACCGAGGTGATCAAATTGATGATGAGAAAAGACCTCAAAGTCATCGATTCCAAAGTGTTGATTTTGGGATTTACCTTCAAGGAAGACTGCCCAGATGTCAGAAATACCAGGGTGATAGATATTTACCAAGAGTTGAGATCATTTGACATGGAAGTGGACATCTATGATCCTTGGGCAAATCCTACTGAGGTAAAACATGAATACGGTATTGAAATTCTTTCTGGTCAAAATGCCCCCGATTTAAATGCTTATTCTGCTGTAATCCTAGCAGTTTCTCATAAAGAGTTCCTTACTTTACCGATTTCAAAATCTGACAAACAAGTTGTTTTTGACGTGAAAGCAATTTTACCAAAAGAAAATGTTGACTCACGTCTATAACATCCTAAAAAATAAAAACATTCGAAAGTCTGATTAATTCTTATTTTTGAAGCTTAATTAAAACTCTCTTAATTCAATTCATTATTTAATGAAAAAATTCCTAAAGCTTTCATCCCTTTCCCTTGGGTTTGTTTGGTTACTTTTTTCCTGTGTTTCAAACGAAAAGTTGATTTACATGCAACAATTGGAAGAAAGTACAGGTCCATTGATTGAATCCAGTCAAAAATATCCTTATCAAACAGAAGAGTATCTACTTCAGGTCAATGATATCGTAGAAGTGAATATTAAAACTACGGATGAAAGGCTGAATTTAGTTTTTAGTGCTGCCAACAACGACACTCAAAATCAAGCAATGATGGGGGGAAATCAAGGGTCAGGTGACGCATTCTTTATGAATGGGTATACTCTTGATGATGAAGGAATGGTTGAGATTCCATTGATTGGGAAAGTGAAATTCGTAGGATTAACAACAGAAGAAGCGAAAAAAGTTGTCGAAAAAGAGGTTTCAAAGATTATTAATCCGGGGGAATTTTTTATTCGAGTGAGATTGGGTGGTATACGATTCAGTGCTCTGGGTGAATTTAATCAATCTGGAAAATATACGATTTTGCAAAATAGAGTGACAATTTTGGAGGCAATTGCCTATGCTGGAGATTTAAGTAGAGTAGCAAAAAGAGATGAAGTTTATTTGGTTAGACAATATCCTGATGGATCTCAAATCCATAAAATCAACTTGTTGGATCGTGAATTATTGGGTTCTGAATATTATTTCTTGAAACCAAATGATATGATCTATGCCGAACCTATGAAAGTTAGAGAAATTGGTGCAGGTAACAATTTAGTTGAAACTTTGACTCTTCTAACGACATCCATAACTGCTGTTGCTCTAATACTTACTTTGATAAAAAACTAAGATTGATTTATGAATTTTGATCAAGAGGAAAATGATTTTTTCCATGATGAGGAAAGCAGCTTTGACTTAAAGGCTCTTTTTCCTAAAATTTTAAAGATTTGGCCTTTTATTTTGGGAAGTTTAATAATAGCTCTTTCTGGGGCCTATTATTTTACGAATACATCAATCCCGACTTATTTGGTGTCAAGTAAGTTCTTTATCAAAGAGCAAGACAATGCACTTTCACTTTTTGATAATCCGGCCCTGGGTAATAACCAAGGAATTGGTATTACTAATGAAATTATTATTCTTAAATCAAGGCCAATTGCAGATGCAACATTAAGTCAATTGAAATTTGATGTTGAATACTTTGAAGAGAGAGGTTTTATTCTTCAAGAGATTTTCAGAAAGACGCCAATTGTTGTAGAGGTTGATTGGGAATATCCTCAATTGATTAATGGAGTAGTGGAGGTCAAATGGGAAAATCCAAACGAATATTCGTTTGTTTTTGAGGAAGAAGGGTTTACGCAATTTTTTCCTGACGGAAGTGTCACTCCGGGAGCTCCAAAAGTAGAAGGGACTTATAAATTTAATGAGTGGGTGGAAACTCCACAATTCAAGATTAAAATTAATAAAACCTCAAATCAAGATGCCGGTTCAGCATTTTATAAGGTTCGAGAGCGAAATTATCTGATTAATCACTTTTCAAGTAAGTTAGTAGTAGATCTTGAAGAAAAGAACTCCTCAATTTTGAACTTGAGTATGGCTGTTCCTAATGTTGAAAAAGGACAGACTTACTTAAATATGTTGATGGAGACATATCTTGAACTGGAGCTTCAAGAGAAGAATGAAATTGCTAATAGAACTATTGATTTTATTGATAAGCAGGTGGCTGGAGTTGCTGATTCACTTTCTTTATTTGAAAGCAAGCTTCAGAACTTTCGATCTTCAAACAGGATTTATAACCTCAATAATGAAAGTAATACGGTTTATAGCAGATTAACCAATATCGAAACGGAACTGGCAAATGCTAAACTTAAAAGCAGTTATTATGAGACCTTAAGGGAATATCTTGTAAGAGAGGATTATACGGAGATCGTAGTTCCTTCGGGTTTAGGTATTGATGACCCTTATCTCAATGGGTTGATTGAGAATTTACTATCGGTTCAAGTTGACAGATCAAGATTAATGGCTACCCAGACTGAACTTTCTCCTGCAGTCCGCGAAGCCAATAAAAAGTTGGATGATTTGAATAAGTCTATCCGTGAGATTCTTGAAAATGTAGATCGGAACAATGAGCTAATAATAGCTGACTTGGAGAATAGGAAAGTTGAAATTGAGTCTTCCTTTAGAAACCTTCCTCAAGCTGAGCAGAATTTAATAGCATTGCAGCGTCAAGCTGATTTGTCTGAAAGCATTTATAACTTCCTTAGTGAAAAAAGAGCTGAATCTGCTATTACAAAAGCCTCGAATAGACCAAACAATAAAATCATTGAATTCGCCAAACAAATTGGAGGTTTGATTTCTCCTAAACCCCAAAGGAATTATTTGATAGCATTGTTTTTAGGATTAATTATCCCTCTACTATATGTGATTTTTAGAGAAGTTTTCAGAGTTAGAATTGAGGATATTAATTACCTGGAAAAGAAATTGAAGATTCCGGTTATTACCTCAATCCTAAAAAATAAGGAGGAAAATAATTTGGTTGTGTTTAACAATGGGAAATCTGGAATAGCTGAATCTTTTAGATCCCTAAGAGCAAATATCAGATACCTAATGGAGAAGGATAAGCAAGTTACTATAATGCTTACCTCCACCATTTCAAGTGAGGGCAAAACTTTTTGTGCAATGAATCTTGCATCGGTTTATTCTTTAACTGGAAAGAAGACAGTTTTGGTAGGATGTGATATGAGAAAACCAAAAATCTCCGATGATTTTGGTTTAAAAAATGATATTGGTCTTTCAACTGTATTGAGTAATCAAGTTGATAATTGGCAAGCAGCAGTTCAAAAGACAGAATTTGAAAATTTGGATGTGATGGTCTCGGGTCCAATCCCTCCAAATCCCGCCGAACTTTTGTCTGGACTTAATTTTGAAAAATTAGTGAATCAATTGAAAAATGAATACGATGTAATCATTTTGGATACTCCACCAATAGGTTTGGTAAGTGAGACAATTGAATTATTGAATTTCGTCGATTTGACTTTGTTTGTTTTTAGACAAAATTACAGTCAGAGAGACTTCATCAATGCTTTGAATGGTCTTAAAACTGCAAAAGGGATCAAAAATATGTACGCATTATTCAATGGTGCAGAAGGAAAAGGAGTAACCTATGGATATGGC
Organism: Algoriphagus sp. PAP.12; assembly: GCF_026652115.1. Taxonomy (GTDB): domain Bacteria; phylum Bacteroidota; class Bacteroidia; order Cytophagales; family Cyclobacteriaceae; genus Algoriphagus. The sequence goes on from NZ_JAPPSQ010000007.1 coordinate 201,167, forward strand.
TATAGCTATGGATATGGTTACGGTTATTACAGTGATGATAAAAAATAAAATAGCAAGGCTGAACTTCGCTAATGAATCGGGTTGCTAAATATTTCCGTCATTTCTCGTTTTTCTATTCTTACCTAGGCAATAGAATATTTCTTTTAATTGCGCTAAGTTTGCTAGGTGGATTTTTGGATGGATTTGGTTTGGCCCTCTTTATTCCACTAATCCAAGTTGCAGGAAAGGCTCAGATAGATAAAGCCGAAGCAGCCCAATCTCTAGGTTCCTTAGATTTCTTGCTTGACTTTATTACTTGGAGTGGATTGGAGCTGTCAGCCGTTGTTATTCTTGTATTTCTTTTGGTCATCTTTGTACTGAAGGGAATCTTTAAATATCTGGAAAGTCATTATAAGGTGATAGTTCAGATGTTTTTTGTGAGAAAGATTCGTTATCAGATGGTTGATAGTCTAGGGGGGATGGAGTACAAAAAGTTTCTTGGGCTGGATGCTGGAAGAGTTCAGAATACGCTTTCCGGAGAAATCTATAAGATAGTCTCTGCCTATGTCGCCTACTTCAATACCTTGCAATCCTTTGTACTGTTGATGGTCTATGTGGTTTTGGCCTTGCTTGCTAATTTCCAATTTGCATTGGTAGTCAGTGTCGGTGGTTATTTGACCAATTTTATTTTTAAAATAATTTTCAAATACACCGAATCAGCTTCTTTAAATAATAGTAAGCTAAGCCATAAGTATCAATCTTCCTTGATCCAGGCAGTTCATAATTTTAAATACCTCAAAGCCACCAATTATTTCCAAAAGTATAAGCTCAAACTCAAATCCTATGTGGATCAAATTGAGTTGGAGCAAAAGAAAATCGGAATTTTCAATGCCATTCTGATGGCCGCAAGAGAACCTTTGGTGATTGCGATTGTGGTGGGTGCGATTTTGGTCCAGATTAAACTTTTGGACGGAAATATTGCCGCTATTTTCTTGAGTTTGATGTTCTTCTACCGGGCATTAAACTTCATCATGCTTGTCCAGACTAACTGGCAGGCATTTACAAGTAATCTTGGAGGACTACATGTGGGGATGGAATTATTGAAGGATTTGGATGATGGGAAAGAGGAGGATTCCTCCGAGCTCCAGGTAGATCATATTAAGAGCTTAAACATAGTGAATGTAGGATTTTCCTATAACTCTACTAAAAAAGTTTTATCTAACATTAATCTGAAAATTCAAGATAATAGATCTTACGCTTTTGTAGGAAAAAGTGGAAGTGGAAAAACTACTTTGACAAATCTCATTGTTGGCTTGGTGCATCCGACCGAAGGAGATTTTTATTTGAATGGAGAGACATTAAGGTCCTTTAATTTAGCTAGTTACAGGTCCAAAATTGGCTATATAACTCAGGAACCTGTCATTTTTAATGACACAATTTTTAATAATATTACATTTTGGTCCGAAAAAACCGAAGCTAATTATTCCAAATTTCTTCACGCAGTAAAATTGGCTCACCTTACTGAATTGGTAGAAAGCTTATCTGAAAAAGAAGATACAATATTAGGTGATAGTGGGTCTCTTATTTCTGGTGGCCAAAAGCAAAGAATTTCAATAGCGAGAGAATTGTTTAAAGATGCTGAGCTTTTAATTTTTGATGAAGCGACCTCAGCATTGGATAGTGAAACAGAACAAATGATTCAACAGAATATCGATTCACTAAAAGGGACCTGCAATATAGTCTTGGTTGCACATAGACTTAGTACGGTAAAAAATGCCGATGAAATATTGCTTATGAAAGATGGTGAAGTAGAATGTAGGGGAAGTTTCAATCACCTAATCGAAATCAGTCCTGCATTTAAGTCAATGGTAGAACTTCAGGAATTTTAAGTTAGATTTTAAAGTATACTCATGGTCAAGTTCCTCGATCTTCTAAAAATTAATCTAGCTCATGAAGAAGAGCTAAGTGAAGCTTTAAATCAGGTCCTTTTAAATGGATGGTATATCCGAGGTAAGTTTCACAACGATTTTGAAACTGCATTCGCTAATTATTGCGGAACTTCTAGATGTGTTGGTGTAGCCAATGGTTTAGATGCATTGATCCTGATATTCAAAGGATATAAACAGCTTGGGCAGTTAAAAGACGGAGATGAAGTCATTGTTCAGGCAAATACCTATATCGCATCCATTATATCTATTACTGAATCTGGATTAGTACCTGTATTTGTAGAGCCAGACGAAAAGACTTATAATCTGAGTGTGGAAAAGGTGAAGCAGGCAATCACACCTAGAACTAAAGCAATTCTTGCTGTTCACTTATATGGTCAACTTAGTCCAATGGAGGAGTTGATGAATTTGGCTTTAGAAAAAAATCTGCTTCTGGTAGAGGATTGTGCTCAGTCTCATGGAGCTGTGGATACGAGGGGATTGAAGGCTGGCAATCTTTCCCATGCGGCAGGTTTTTCGTTTTATCCGGGAAAAAATTTGGGTGCACTAGGAGATGCAGGTGCTGTCACCACTTCTGATGAGGCCCTTGCCGATACCATCAGGACCATGGGAAATTATGGTAGTCAGAAGAAATATTTTAATGAGTTGAAAGGCGTTAATTCACGTTTAGATGAAATACAGGCGGCCGTTTTATTGGTCAAATTGAAATACATCGATCAAGAAAATGAAACCCGCAGAAAGATTGCAAAAAAATATTTACAAGAAATAAAGAATCCGTATTTAAGCCTGCCTACTGTATCCAAATCTTCCTTGGATCATGTATTCCATGTTTTTGTACTGAGATGCCAACATAGAGATAAGTTTATTGAATACGCTGATGCAAATGGAGTTCAAACACTTATTCACTATCCGATTCCATTTCATAAACAAAAGGCGTATCATGAATATTCCAATTTGAGTCTGCCCATCACGGAGTTGATTCATGAACAAATTGTGTCTATTCCCATTAGTCCTGTGATGGAAGAAAATGAAGTGAATAAGGTGATACAGGTATTAAATCAATTCAAGCCAGATTAAAAAATGGTTCAAAGTTTTCCTTTAGTAACGATTATTGCTATTTCTTATAATCATGAAGAATTTTTAGAGGAAACGCTTGAAAGCATTAAGAACCAAACTTATGGAAATATCGAATTAATTATTCTTGATGCATTTTCAAAAGATCAGAGTGTATCAAAAATCAATTCTTGGCTTCAACGTAATCCAGAAGTGGAAGCCAAAACAATTTTTCAGGCTGAAACCAAGAAAATCACAGCTAATGCAAATGAAGCTTTGGAATTGGCTACAGGTGAGTTTTACCAAATTCTGAGTTGTGATGATGTATTGCTTTCTGACAAGATTGAAAGTCAAGTTAAAGTATTTCAAGATTCAGATGAAAATCTCGGTGTAGTTTATTGTGATGCTTCAAAAATAGATCAGGAAAGCAATGAAATTGATCAGCCAACATTTTTTGCAGAAAGGAATTGGAAATCTGAATCACAACTTCCATCAGGTATGATTTTTCCATTATTGTTGACAGATTATTTCATTACCGCCCCCTCTGTTTTAGTAAGAAAAAGTATGGCTATGGAGGTGGGTGGATACAATTCAGAAGTAATGATGGAGGATTTGGATCTGTTTTTGAAAATGGCCCAAAAATTCTCATTTAAAGGCTTATTCCAAATTGGTGTAAAATACAGAATTTTGGAAACTTCCCTTTTAAGATCAACAGATCCATTCAATAGGCAGTCAAACAGGTTGAAAATTTATGCCTCTTACTTAGGGCAAAAGGGTGAGTGGGATAGATTTATTACTCATCAGTTTCTTTTAGCTTATCAAGGAAAATCTACTTTCTATAAGTTGGTTTTTTCGATTTATGCTGGCCTTCAGAAGTTTCTTAGAACGAAATTCAAAAAACATTATTAATCCATGGAACCGAAAATAAAAGTATTGTTTATCCTTCCTGAGATTTTGGGGCCTGGAGGGCAAGAGCTTGAGAATATTGGTTTTGCGAAAAGTCTTACTTCTGATTCTAGGTTCGAAGTAGAAATTCTGAATTTTTTTAATGCGATGTCTATTAGTGAGTTTGATAAACTTCACCAGTCGACATGGTCTTTTTTAAGTTTAAAGCAAGTTTTTCTAAGTAAGCAATTCCTAAAAATATTTGTAAAATCCAAATATAAATTGAATCAAAGTCTGGCAAATTGTTTTCGGAATTTTCCTCAATTATTTGATTCGTGGTTTCAAGAAAAAATCAAAAATGTAGATATCTGCTTTACAGGAATTAGCCCGACACATTTGCTGGAGCATTTATTGCAACTTTGTGATGAAATGCAAGTCCCATTTGCTTATCATGAGACTTCAATATTTCATCAAAAAAACCATTCATTTTATTCTCAACTTGAAAAGAAGGGGACATTTTTGATCTCGGCCCAGGAAAAAGAAGAGTATCTAAAAAAATACTATCCTGACGCATCCTATTGTACAATCAGGCAGTGGATTTATTTAGGTCAAACTGATTTCCTCTTGATCCCCTCCAAACAACCTGAAAAAGTAAGATTTGGATCTGTCGGGAGAGTTGATGAAGGGAAGAATTTTTTGAAAATATTAGAAGCTATTTCAATTCTGAATCAAAAAGGATTTCCTGTTGAGTTTGTTTTATTTGGGGATGGTCCAGACCTATCGAACCTTCAAAACTTTGTAGAAGAAAATGGTTTAGAGGATACTGTTACTTTAAAAGGTGCAATTCCATTTGACAAAAGAGCAACCTCCTTTGAAAATTTTGATGTATTTATTCTAACATCAAATTTTGAAGGTGGGCCGCTGGTGATTTTGGAAGCCATGGCCGCATCTAAACCTATTATTTCTACTCTTGTAGGAGATGTTCCCAATCGTGTATTGGATGGATTAAATGGTTATACTTTGCCTGTTTCTTGTACTGCTGAGGAAATTTGCTTGAGAATGGAAAATTATATTTTAAATAAAGTAAAAGTAAAGGAGCATGGAATGAAGAGCAGAGAACTTTTCCTGGAAAAATTTGTCAATCATACCAATGAAGAGGTTTTTAAAGAAAGCCTTATGAAAGTTCTTGGAAGAAAGAAGCATGTTGAATTTTCGTAACTATGACTTTTATGAAGAATAGTTCGATTCAACAAACCTTGACGTAAATTAAAGTTCTAGTGGGTAAAAAAATCCTATTTATTATTCCTGATGGAATAGGTATCAGAAACTACCTGTATTCAGATTTATTTTCTAAGCTGCATGAGGAAGGAGTTCAGATCTATTTACTTCATAATCTAGAAAGTAGAATTATTGATTATGTCAAAGAGGAGAAAAATATACCTTTTGGAGAGGAACCATTGAGGAAAGTAAGGGAGACGCGGTTTCAGCAATTTTTAAGGGAAACCTCTACCTATGGACGATTAAAATATAATGCGGATTTAAAACAAAATCCCACGATCTTGACCAATTGGTTCAAAATCAAAAACAACCCCATCAAGAGGGCATTTCAAAAAATCACAGAAATTGCTGGTAATACAATCAGTTCCTACGAGGGAATTAAATACCTAGAAGAAACTAACCGTTTGAAATGGAAGAGGAATCCGGCTTTTGATGGATTTAAGTCTGACCTTTCAAGGATTCAACCTGATTTTATTTTTATAACTCATCAACGGGTTTCAAATCTAGAACCATTGTGCCTTGCAGCATCAGATTTGAATATTCCAACTCTCACTGCAATTTTCAGTTGGGATAACCTACCGAAAGCAAGACTTCCGCTTCGGACAGATTGGTATGCAGTCTGGTCAGATTATATGAAGGTAGAAATGTCAGATTATTATCCAGAGATTCCTCAAAATAAGGTAGTGGTAGTTGGAACTCCTCAATTTGATTTCCACTTTAATAAAGATTTAATACAGTCCAGGGAAGAGTTTGCCAATGAATTTGGTTTGGATGTGTCAAAAAAATGGGTTTTGTTTTCAGGTGATGATGAATTGACATCTCCCCATGACCCTGCTTATTTGGAAGATGTGGCACATGCATTGGAAGATAATTCAGATGTTACAATTCTTTTTCGCCAAGTTCCTGTTTGTACCGTAGCGCGATATCAAAAGATACTAGATCAGTTTGACAATATTGTGCATATTCCGCCGAAATGGAAAAAGGGAGAGCACTGGATGAGCTTTTACCCATTATTTGATGACGTCAAATTGTTGATGAATCTTTGTTTTCATTGTGAGTTTTCTGTGAATATAGGTTCAACCATTGGATTGGATTTCTCCTACTTTGAGAAACCAACGGTGTTTTTGGCTTACGATGCCATCCATGATGGAGAATGGACTACAGATACTGTATATCAATTCCAACATTTCAAATCCTTTATGGGAATGGATGCTGTAGTATTTGCCAAAGAGAAAACTCAATTAAAACAATTACTAGAACAATTACTCCAAAAACCAGAGGATTTTGCAACCCAAAAAGGCAAATGGAGAGATAAAATAGCTTCGAATCGACCTGACAATCTTTCATCTACTCAGATCTCCAAACTTCTAATCACTCTTCTAGAAAATGAATCGATTTTTCGAGAGACTGAATTGATTAATTAATAAAATAAGATTTAATGCATATCTGTTTTTTGACGAGTGAATATCCCAAACCTGGACATCCTCATGGAGGGGTGGGAACTTTCCTACAAATTTTAGCAAGGAACTTAGTGAAACATCAAATCAGAGTTTCCATCGTTGGGCTAAACTTTACAGATGAATATGAGGAGGCAATGGATCAAGGAGTCCATGTTTTTCGGTTAAAACCAAGAAAACTGAAACCTTTTACCTGGTATCTGACCTTTGATTCTGTCAATTCCAAGATTAAAGAAATTCACCAAAAGACACCTATTAATATTGTTGAATCCACTGAATTAGGGTTGGCATTTATCAAAAAAATACCTGGAATAAAATATCTAATCCGGATGAACGGTGGACATCATTTTTTTGCAGAATCAGAAAATAGAGGAATAGATCCTTGGAAGGGCTTTCAAGAAAAGAGATCATTTAAAAAGGCAGATTTGGTTTTTGGTGTAAGCGAATATGTGATTAATCATACCTTAAAATATTTGGATTTTTCATCCAAAAAAGGTCCTGTTATTTTCAATCCTGCTAATCTTGAAAATTTTTATAAAGCAGATCCATCAAGGCTTGTAAAGGGAAGAATATTTTTTGCCGGAACTGTTTGTGAAAAAAAGGGAGTTAGGCAGCTTATTTTGGCATTTCCAAAAATCAAAAAAGAGTTTCCAGAAAGTGAACTATATATCGCTGGTAGAGATTGGTTCTTCAAAGATGGTAAGTCTTATATTGAATACCTGAAAAGTTCACAAATAGATGAATCAGTAAGAGATTCTATTAAATTTCTTGGACCTGTAGCAAACCATGAGCTGCCAAAATATATAGAAGAAGCTGAAATATGCGCCTATCCATCCCACATGGAAGCTATGCCTTTAGCTTGGATTGAAGTTTTAAGCATGGGAAAGGCATTTTTGGGTTCTTCTTTGGGACCTGGACCAGAGGTGATCCAAGATCATGTAAATGGACGTGTCTGTAATGCCAAAGATGAGGAGGACGTAGCAAAAGTGTTATTGGAAATGCTTTCTGACAAAGAGAGTAATTTGAAAATGGCTGAGCAAGCTAGAAAAGATGTTTTTGAAAGGTTTGCTATCGATAAATTGGTATTAAAAAATATTGAACTGTTTAATAAAGTTAGCTCGAAGTGAATTTTTTGATTCTTACCCATGTGCACCATATTGAAAAGGATGGGAAGTATTTTGCATATGGGCCCTATGTCAGGGAAATGAACATATGGATCAAACATTTTGATTCTGTGACAATCATAGCACCACTTTCAAAAGATAGAGAAACAAACCCAATTGAAATACATTATGATCATGATCAAATTAACTTTGTTTCGGTTGGTGAAATCAACCTGACCACATGGAGAGGAAGAATCAATACCATTTTATCCATGCCAGAAATTATTTATAATGTCATGGTAGGTATGAAAAATTCTGATCATATTCATTTGAGATGCCCTGGCAATATGGGATTGGTTGGTGCATATCTTCAATATTTTTTTCCAAATAAGAAAAAAACAGCCAAGTATGCTGGAAATTGGGATCCTCAGAGTGAGCAACCAGGAACTTATAAACTCCAGCAGAAATTGATTTCAAATCCTTCATTTTCAAAAAACATGAAGGTTTTAGTTTATGGGAATTGGCCTAATCTCACAGGTAATTTGCTGCCATTTTTCACTTTTTCATATTCCCAGAATGAAAGCCAAGAAGATCATAGAACTCAGGTTACTAAATCGGCCAAAATCAAGCTTCTTTTTGTTGGAGCCCTTGTCTCAGGTAAGAATCCAATGTTGGCATTAAAAGTCGCACATTTGTTGAAGCAAAATAATTTTTCTTTTGAATTTTTCTTTTGTGGTGAAGGTGACCAAATGGATCAAATGGTGAAATTCATCAATGATAATAACCTGTCTAAGGAAGTTTTTTTGATGGGTAATATGACAAGTGATGACCTAAAAGAAATGTATAAGAAATCTCATTTTTTAGTGTTTCTTTCGGATAGTGAAGGATGGCCCAAAGTTGTGGCTGAATCCATGTATTTTGGTTGTCTTCCAATTACAACTCCGGTATCTTGTGTGCCATATATGCTAGGTGATGGGGCTAGAGGAGACTTGGTAAACAAAAATCCTGAAGAGGTATTGGATAGGATCACTTATTATATGGAGAACCCAGAACACTTTGAAAAAAAATCCTTTAAATCAAAAGAATGGGCTAAAGATTTTACGAAGGAATCCTTTGAAAATGAAATTTTGAAGTTAATAAAGAATGTATAAAGAGGGTACTTATTTTTCTGATAACCAAAGACACCTGGAAGATTCAGAGTTCAAAGTAAAAGCTATTTTTAGGTTATTGAGTCCTTTTTTAAGAAGACAGGAGTATTCAATAAAATCTTATTCGGATGTGGGTTGTGGAGCAGGAGGGGTTTTGCTTGGACTTTCAAAAAAATTATGTGAATCTGGTGTAAAATTAGAATGTGTATCAGGGTATGATGTTTCTCCACATGTTATTCAATTACAAGCAGATGGTGTAAGTTTTATTCATGGAGATTTCGTTGAAATTGGAAAGGATTCAGATTTGATTACATTAACAGACGTCTTTGAACACGTGCCTGACCCTGTTAATTTCATTAAAAATGTATCCCAAAAAGGTAATATTTTGGCATTTCATATACCATTGGATGATTGCCTTAGTGTGAATATTAGGAATCTCCAAAGGGAAAAAATTCAAAACCCTGGACATTTGACATTTCTAGACTTGACTTCTGCTTTGAATATGATAACAGCAGCCGGGTTGCAGATTTTGGATTATGATTTTTCCCTTGAAACAATAAGTGCTCCTTCTAATAATTACACGCTTCTTCAAAAACTTTTCTTTCCATTAAAAAGAGTTTTGGTAGCTTTGAATCCTTGGATATATTCTAAAATATTTGGTTTTAGCCTTGTGGTGATTGCCAAAGTAAATAAATGAAAAGAGAATCCCATAATAGCCCTAAGATTTATCAAATGGTAGATTCCCTGAGTTTGGGGGGGACTGAAAGAATGTCTGTGAATATTGCAAATTGTTTATCTGAACAAGGGATTGAAAGTGGCTTGATAGTGACTCGAGAATCTGGAGGTTTGGAAAGATATTTATCTCCATTAGTTGATAAGAGTATTTTCAACAAAAAAGGGAAATTAGATGTATTAAGTTTTTTTCAAATCCTAAAATTATTGAGATCTAAGGCCCCAGATGTACTACATGCACATCAAACTTCCATTTTTTGGGCTGTTTTATTGAAGAAATTTATGCCCAATACAAAGTTGATTTGGCATGATCATTTTGGTATGAGTGAGGAGTTGGATAAATATCCACGAAAAGAAATGGATTTGGTAATGCCATTCATCGATTCAATTGTTACAGTAAATAAGAAAATAGAAAAGTATTGGAAGAAAAGATATCCAAATAAAAAAAAGGATATAGTCTACATCGAGAATTTTTCAGGGAAATTAAATTCTGTTCCACATAGAAAAATTGATGGAGTTTTTAAGATCATTCATATAGCAAATTTTAGAAGGCAAAAAGACCAAATCACCCTTTTAAACGCTTTGGTGGGGTTAAAAGAAATCATAGGCGAATATAAGGTCTATTTTCTAGGCGAATATGTGGAATTGGACTGGTTCAAAAGTGTTGAAGATGAAATAGCAAGACTTGGCCTTCAAAATAATGTTGAAATAGTTGGGCCGGTTGAAAATATAGCTCCGTATATAGAATTGGCTCATATAGGAGTTTTGAGTTCGATATCGGAAGGTTTGCCAGTAACTTTACTTGAATACGGAATGGGTGCTTTACCTACCATCGCTACTGATGTGGGGCAGTGTGGTGATGTATTAGGTGACGGGAAATTTGGAGAATTGGTCTCACCTGAATCTCCCAAAGAACTACAGGATTCAATTGTTAAAATTTTTAATAATTATCCTGAAGCTATAGAAGTAGGTGTGAAATTTCAGTTGCATACCGAACATAATTATGGATCAGTGAATTTCCTGAAAAAATACCTCCCATTGTCTTTGCCAGATTTTCAACCTAGCAAAATCAGCTTGTCTAAAGCATGATAAAAAGCATCATTTCTTCTCAAACCCGTTTTTTTTGGGTGATGTTCCACGTAATTCTAGGGATTATTTCTTCAATAACTCCTTTTGTATTAATCGCTTGGTTTTATGTAGTTTTTGTATCCTCATTTTTTGCAGTTGTCAGAACAAAGTCTTTTTACTTGTTTTCTGTTTTTATTGCCTACATGACTTCTTTTGAGCTTTTGGCCAGAATGTCTCAAACTTCTCCATTTATACCTTATGAATTAGGTAAATATTTACTGTTTTTAATGCTTTGTATTGGGGTATATAAATTTAAATCAAAGAGTCATTTAGGATTGATTATGTTAGTCCTTTTGTTACCAGCAGCATTTTTTGATAAGTCTGGAGAAGTAACAAGAGGAAACTTAGTCTTCAATCTGCTTGGTCCAGTAAATGTGGCTATGGCTGTTTGGTTTTTTTATGGGAAATCATTAAGAAAGGTGCAACTAATTAGATTGTTAAGAATTAGTATTCTTCCATTAGTTGCAATTTTAAGTTCCTTGATTTTCAAAACTCCATCCTATAATGAACTGGAATTTACTTTAGGGGCAAATTTTGCTACTAGTGGAGGAGCAGGGTCTAATCAAGTTTCTACTGTTATGGGACTGGGGATGTTTCTTTCTTTTATTTTCCTGATAAATAAATGGAACCTAACAGGCTATAGGATTACTGATTTTATTTTATTTTTCTTATTTGGGTTTCAAGGTCTATTGACCTTTTCTCGGGGTGGGATTCTTGGAGGTGTTTTGGGTATAATGGTAGTGATTTACTTTATTATCAAAACTCCAAAAAGTGTTAAGAATAAGTTTAGGCTTCCACAAATTGGGAAAGCATTTTTATTATCGATATTTCTTATTGTTTTAACATTTCAGGTGGCGGATAGCCTAACGGGAGGCTTACTTGGATTGAGATATCTTGGAGAAACAGAAGGTACTTTGGCGGGAACTAAAGAAAAATCAATCAATTCAATTACGACTGGTAGATATGAGATTTTCTTAGAAGATCTGGATTTATGGCAAGAGTCATTAATTCTAGGGGTAGGTGTTGGTGCATCCTCATTCATGAGAGACATTAGTTATTTTTACCTGTCTCACGTAGAAATGAGTCGATTAATATCTGAGCATGGAGCTCTCGGACTTATATACTTTATACTACTTCTATATATGGGGCTGTTGATCCTTTTGAGAAAACAGACTCCAATGGAAAAAGGAATCATGGTGGCTTTTTACCTAGTAGCACTTTATACCACATTTCATGCAGCTATGAGAACATATCTTACCCCATTGTTCATTGGGTTAAGTTTGATCTATATCGTTCCTTCAAAATCCAAAAAGAAAGCCAACAAGGTGAGTGCCCTAGAATCTGAACAAGTAAAAGAAACGATTCCTGCATAAAATGATCAGCGTAGTCGAGCTTCTAAAATTCCGAAAATATCCTATTGAATCTGCTCAAAAGGAATTGGAAAGAATCCAGTCTTTTTCACTAGATCAATTTGAAAGTTGGAAAGAAAAGAAAAAGTGGGAGACTGTCAGATTTCATTTTGAAAATAATCCAACCTATCAAAAAATAGTAGGTAAATATCTTCCAGGTCGATGGGAAGATCTTCCAATTATTAGAAAAAAGGATATCCAAGGTGATTTTAAGGAGATAGTCAGTCATGGATTTGATAAATCTAATCTTCATTTTGGAAGTACTTCTGGATCTTCAGGAATTCCCCTCAAATTTGCCAAAGATAAGTTTTGCCATAGCATGACTTGGGCTTTAATTCTGGATAGGTATAAAAAGGTTAATCTTGCTCCAAGTGATTTACAAGCTAGATTTTATGGGATTCCTCTTGGATTTCCTTCCTATCAAAAAGAGCGTATTAAGGACAAATTCATGAATCGATACAGGTTTGTTGTATTTGATTTGTCTGATGAAAGCTTGGATCGTTTTTTAGAGACATTTAAAAAGAAGAAATTCATATATGTCTACGGGTATACAAATACCCAATTGTTTTTTGCTAAGTATTTGGAGAGGAAAAATATAGTTTTAAAAGATGTGTGTCCTTCGCTGAAAGGTGGTATTGTCACAGGTGAACAATGCTCAGAAGAAAATAGAGCTATCCTAGAAAAGCAATTTGGAATACCTATGTTCAATGAATATGGGGCTTCAGAGGTTGAATTTTTGGCAATGTCTGATTTGACTGGAAAAAGGTGGTTATCCTCAGAAACTGTAGTTTCAGAAGTTTTAGATTCTAACAATTTATCGGTTCAAGAGGGCGGAAGTGGAAGTCTAGTTTTTACTAATATGTTCAACAAAGCAATGCCTTTTATACGGTATGAGGTGGGAGATATTGGTGCAATTTCACAGGTGAAGGATTCTATTCAAGAGGAACTACTAGAATTGAATGGAAGACTTAATCAATTAGTGCTTCTCCCTTCCGGCAAAAAAGCAGCAGGTTTTTCCCTTTATTATATTTCAAAATACCTCATGGCGAATCTTAAAGGTCTTCAAGAGTATCAAGTGAGACAATTAGAGCTAGATACTTTTGAGTTGGACCTGGTAATTGATGGGCCATTGGCACCCAATGCGAATCAGGTTGTTCAAGAAGCTTTTGACAAATACCTGGAAAAAGGCTTAAAAATAAAAGTCAGCAAATTGGACCAAATAGATCGAGAAAAATCAGGGAAATTAAAGCATTTTATTTCTCATTTGAGGAAAGATTAAAAACTATGAAAATCCTTTATTTCTACCAATATTTTACCACAGCCAATGGCTCTTATGGAACAAGAGTCCATGAATTTACCAAAGAATGGGTTAAAGAGGGGCATGAAGTCACCGTTGTTACCAGTGTTTATTCAAAGTCTGATATTACCGCTAAAGGCTTTATTGATATTAAATATTACGAAGGTGTTAAGGTGATCATTATTAATGTGAAAATTGATAACCGGCAATCTTTTTTTAAAAGGATTTTTTCATTCTTGGCATATTCTATCATCTCATGTTGGTATGCTTTAACCTACCCTTGCAAAGTAGTGATTGCCTCCAGTGGTCCAATTACAGTGGGAATGCCAGGGTTATTAGCTAAATACCTAAGAGGTAAAAAGTTAGTCTTAGAAGTAAGAGACTTGTGGCCTGATGGAGCCATAGATTTAGGGATTATCAAAAACCCTTTGCTAAAGAAAGTTTCCTTGGCATTTGAAAAACTATGTTATAAATCATCCAGCCTGATTGTTGCACTATCAGAAGGGATGAAAGAGGAAGTCTTGGCAAAATCTCCAAAGTCAAACGTGATCTCTGTGACAAATGCTTCTAACATCAAATTGTTTTCTACACCAGTTCCTTTTCCTGAGAATGTTCCTGTTGAGCCTTTCAAATATGCTATCTACACAGGAAACATTGGTGAAGTAAATAATTCTCTGTGGCTTTTGGAAGCCGCAAGGATACTTCAGCAACGTGACGAGAAAGACTTAAAAATCCTGATGATTGGTGAAGGACAACAAAGAGAACAGATTGATCATGCTATTGAGGATGAAAAATTGACCACATTAGTTAGACTGGGATTGATGCCAAAATACAAATTGGTCCCCCTCATTCAGCACGCTATTGTATCCTTAGTTCCGTTAAAAGGAACCAAAATATTGGACACTTCCTCTCCTAATAAATTTTTTGAATCACTTTCGGCAGGAATCCCGGTTGTTCAAAACACCCAGGGTTGGATGAAAGACTTCTTGGAAAGAAATAGGATTGGTTATACACTTTCTCCCAATGATCCACAGCAATTGGCGGATCTTCTGGTCTATTTGAAAGATAATTCATATGAATTAAAAGAAATGGGAACATTGGCAAAGGAGATTGCTAAGAAAGAATTTGATGCAGAATTTTTAGCTCGGAAAATGCTAAATGGAATTACCCAGATTTATTCATGAGGATTTTATTTTTAGGGGAAACCTACCGAGCTGACGCCCAAAGTTGGATCAGGGGTGTAGAAGAAAATTTCAATCAAAAATTGGAAACTATGGAGCTTCCACGAGGGGATTCCAGAATTTTAAGGTTTTTGTCTTCTATAATTTTTTTTGGAAAAATTTTAGGCACCCACTTTTCAAAATCCTATGACCTTGTTTTGGCAGAGAGAGCCACTAGTTACGGTTTCTTTTCATTGTTTGTTAATGGAAAGAAAAAAGTGGTCGCACAACAGGGAATCACAGATGTTTATCCAGAACATGGGTTTTCCAAATTTTATAAATCCATTCTTCAAAGGGCAGTTTACAAAAGGGTTGATTTGATCCATGCCTGGGGAAATGTAATGACTTATGCCATGTTGGAATCCGGAGCCAAGCCATCCAAAATAATGGTGATGCCAAAGGGGATAGATACGAATAAATACAAAGCTCCAAACAAAAAGGCATTGCCTCCCTCATTTATTGTAACCCGATCCCTGTATGATTTATATAGACATATTGATATAGTGGAAGCTGTCAAAATACTTAAGGATCGTGGCCTTGAAATTAAAGTCATTTTTATTGGAGTAGGTCCAGAAAGACCAACAATTGAATCGAAAATCAAACAATATAAGCTTGAGAAAAACATCTTGTTAAAAGGGTATGTTCCCAATGATGAATTACCCGATTTGATGGACAGTTGCCGATATTATATCGCTGTACCTACAACAGAAGGTGTTTCGAGCTCTTTGTTTGAAGCAATGGCGGCGGGATGCTATCCAATAGTAACAGATTTGCCAGCAAATCAAGATTTTATAAAAAATAAAGAAAATGGGTTGTTAATTCCGATTTGCAATCCCCGGAAATTGGCAGAAGCGATATTGTGGGTGTTGGAAGAAAATGAAAAAGTAACCACCGCTATCTCTAAAAATCGAAATTTCATAGAGAAATCTGTCGATTTTTATACCAATATGAGAATTATCTCAGATCGATATAAGAAATTATTACAACTCAATTAATAAGTAGCTCATGTGCGGAATTGTAGGCTTTTGGAATAAAGAATTGCCGGCTGATGAATCAAGACTTTTTGCAATGAGAGAGTCTCTTCAGCATAGAGGTCCTGATGCTGGAGCTCAATGGACTAATGGTAAGATTGGTTTGGGGCATAGGAGGTTGTCTATCTTAGATTTGAGTGAAGGTGCCAATCAGCCATTTGAATCGCCATGTGGGAATTATATGATGGTTTTCAATGGTGAGATTTTTAATTATAAGACTTTTTACGCAGAGTTAGAACAAAAGGGTTATAGCTTTAAGACAACATCTGATACTGAGGTCTTGCTTTTTCTATTAATGGAATATGGTGAGGCAGTATTGGAGCGATTAAATGGTTTTTTTGCAATCGCATTTTTCAATAAAAGAGAACAGGAATTATTATTGGTGAGGGATAGGTTTGGTGTTAAACCACTTTTCTATTCCAATACAGATCAAGGGTTTTATTTTGGAAGTGAAGTGAAGGCTCTTTGGGCTGGAGATGTTCCAAAAGAAATCTTAGAATCCAATTTGGATGAGTTGTTTCTTTATCGATTTACATCTGGGGAAAATACGGTATTCAAGAATATATACAGAATCCTTCCGGGGTATTATTTGAAGTTGAAAGATTCTGCAAGAGATGTCAAGTCTACCAGATGGTTCCATTTAGGTGAATCCATTGCGAATCAGCCAAAAATAAAAGATGCCTATGGTTGGTTTGAAGAAGCTTTCAATGAAAGCATTCGCTACAGAATGATTTCAGATGTTCCCGTTGGGACATTATTAAGTGGTGGTTTGGATAGTAGTAGTACTCTTTATAGTCAATACAGTCAAGGGTTTCAAGAATTGAGTTCTTGGAATGTTTCATTCAGCGATAAAATCCACGATGAATCCCATTTGGCAAGGCAATTAAGTGAAGAAGTCGGTGCATCCTTTAATAGTTTTGAGTTTGCTAATGAAGATTTGGTAAACTTTACAGCTCAAGCAATAGACCACCATGATGAGCCCATTATGCATTTTTCGGATGGGCATTTGCTTGGAATTTCTCAAAAAGCGAGAGAAAAAGTAAAGGTTTTATTGTCCGGTGAAGGAGCAGATGAGATTTTGGGTGGTTATGTTAGATACAAAGTTCATGACAATGAATTGCGCTATAATCTTCTAAACATGATCAGGTATATCCCCGAAAAATGGCTTAAAAATGATCGCCTTAGAAAAATGAAGCGATATTTGGGCATGGGGAATAGGGAGGCTGAAATCATGATGAACTCCAATGAATTGTATGTAGCAGATTTGAAAAGGTTAGGGGTATTATCCTCCAATTTATTGCCAGAGTTTAGGGTTGGGATTCTCGAGGAAGCAAAAAAAGTCTATCCTAAGAACAGACTGAGACAACTTTTGTACTTGGAGCAGCACACCCATCTTTATACACTTAACGATCGAAATGACCGGACCACAATGGGTAGTTCGATTGAATGTCGTGATCCTTTCCTTGATCCTAATCTGGTGATTGGTGTAGGTAGTCTAGATGACCGATACTTTCATATCAAAGGAAAAGGAAAAGACCTGCTGATGAACAGTATTGGAAAAAAATTACCACCATATATCACATCCCACCGAAAAGTGGGAATGTCTGTTCCATGGGATACATTGATTCTCGAAAACCCCTATCTTAGAGATATTCTTGAAAACTTACCAAACTCCCCTTTGTTTGCATATAAGCCTTATTGCTACTTGGATGTAAAAGGGATTGTAAGTGATTTTAAGAAAAATCCGAAACTGCATTACCCGACCATCAGGCAAATTTTCTTTACTGCAATGTGGTATCAAATAAAGTTTGAACAGAAAGAGATAGCTGTTTAATAGTAAACAATTGAATGATGAATCTTGGTAATACTACTCAACTGCCAAAAATATTTGACCCAAGAGGAAATTTGACATTTTTACAATTTCCTGATCAAATTCCATTCGAAATTAAAAGGGTCTTTTGGACCTATGATGTTCCAGGAGGCGAAATTAGAGGAGGACATGCTTTTCACGAACAGCAGGAGTTAATCATTGCTCTTAGTGGCTCTTTTGATGTGATTATTACGGGAAAAGATGGACAAAAAATGAGGACCTCTCTCAATAGATCCTATGAAGCTTTGTTGTTGCCAAAGTTGACATGGAGACACCTTGAGAATTTTTCTACCAATTCTGTGGCATTGCATATTACGGATACTGAATATAGTGCTGATGACTATATTCGGGATTTTGAATTTTATAAAACTTTGAAAATCAGTGACTAGAACGATTTGGGATTGCAATTTGGTATACCTGCCCAAATTGGGGGATAGAGTGGGGCACATCACTCCCGTTACCAATTTGAAAGAATTGCCTTTTGAAACCAAAAGGGTTTTTTATTTATATGATATTCCTGGTGGAGAAAGTAGGGGGGCTCATGCCCATTATGAGTGCCATCAATTTTTGGTAGCGGTCAGTGGTGCGTTCGAAGTATTATTGGATGATGGTAATTCCAAAAGACAGGTGTTGTTAAATAGACCAGATTTAGGGCTTTGGGTTCCCCCAGGAATATGGGCGTCGGAAATTAATTTTTCTTCAGGTGCTGTATGTTTGGTTTTAGCCAGTGAAAAGTATAATGAGAAGGATTATATCAGAGACTATAACGAATATTTAAAATTTATTAGAGGAGATGATTCATCCATTGGCTGATGTTCAGACCGAAAAAATCGGTCAAGACACTAGGATTTGGCAATATGCGGTAGTCCTACAAGGTGCTGTAATTGGTTCTGATTGTAATGTAAACTGCCATACGTTTATCGAAAATGATGTAATCATAGGTGATAGAGTTACTGTCAAGTCTGGGGTTTATTTATGGGATGGTTTGACGGTAGAAGACGACGTTTTTATCGGCCCAAATGTGACATTTACAAATGATAAATATCCAAGGTCAAAGCAATATCCTGAAGAATTTCAAAGAACTGTAATCAAAAAAGGAGCTTCAATAGGTGCAGCATCAGTGATTTTGGGAGGATGCATTATCGGTGAAAATTCTATGATTGCTGCAGGATCCTTGATCACCAAAGATGTCCCGGCAAATGCCTTGGTTATGGGAAGACCTGCTCAAATAGTTAGGTATTTGGAGGAGAAAAAATAAAAGAGGCTAGGTTAAACTTTAATTTGGTCCAGAAAGAACGAATTTATTAATGAGAACCGGAATAAACCCTGCAAAATTAGATTCCAAAATTTCGCAGAAGTTTCATCACAGGATTATTATTCCTGTTTATATACCTGAATTCACAGGGTATTTTGAAAATCTGTTGGAGGTATATAATCTATGTATTCAATCTGCGAGTCTTACCCAGCATGGGCGATCGGCTATCACGGTAATAGACAATGGTTCCTGTGAAAAAGTAAAAAAATGGTTGAGAGATCTTCTAGATCAAGGAGTGATTGAGACATTGATAACACATGAAGAAAATGTAGGAAAGATCGATGCAATTTTGGGAGCTGCTAGGGGAAGCCGAGAGCCTTTGATCACCTTGTCTGATAGTGATATTCTTTTTAAAAATGGTTGGCAGGAAGAAGTGGAGGAGATTTTTACTAACTATTCCAAAGCTGGATCTGTGGCACCTTTTCCAATTGCACGTCATATGTATTATCATTCTTCTTCAGCTCAAAAAGCTGTGATCAAGGGAGAAATGAATTTTGAATTTCAAAAGACCGAAGAGGACGATCTTATCGAAGAAGTTTACAATTCCTATGGATGGAATTATAAGAGTGAATATGATGGACTTCTGCCGACAGTATTATGCAATGGAAAAAAGGCCGTATTGGGAAGTGGGCATCAGGTTTTTACGATCCGCAGAGAATTATTCTTTCAAATGCCAATAGAGCCAAGTTTTATCAAAATTGGATCCGGCTCCGAATTAAACTGGATAGATAGACCGATAAATGAAAACGGTGCTTGGAGATTAAGTACATTCAATACTCTTGTTCACCATATGGGAAATCAATTGACTCCCGAGAACAAAGAAGTTTTCCAAAAAATTGAAAAAAGCCAGGCTTTACCAGAACTTTTAAATATTCCATTACTGAAGCAGAAAAGCTATAACAGGACAGAGCATAGGATATTTGCCAAATTATTTAAACTAAAATTTGATGACCGACCACCAGCTCCAGAATTGACTGTTCAATTCAAAAGTCTGTAATTATCATGGGAAAAATCCAGTTCTGTAACTTATATATTTTCAAAGGATAAAGCTGGAAATAAGACTATTTTTTGAATTGAATTAAATGAAAGAAAGCGTAAAACCTTTCTTTTTTTGTTTAAGAATTAAATCGCATAGTTTTTGCAATCATTATTTAAATAACTTTCAAGATTAGATATAAAGTGAATTCGTTGCATGAATATTTGATTTTTCAGACCTTTAATCGTCTATTTCATAAGTAAAAAAACGTAAATGGTAAGATTTCTACAGCTTGGAGCTAAAACCAAAAAAGTAGATGCCTCGGCATATTACGTTCGACTACTGATTGGACTGTTTTTTGGAATAATTCAACTTCTTTCGAATCAGGTGACCGCCCAAGTTGCGATTCCTATTCCGAGAGAAGGATTTCCCTATTGTCAGCCATTTACGGGAAATGGACCTTTTGATTACACCATATTGGGTGGTGAAATTAGAATTCCTGGAAGCCAAGGATTGCCAGAAAATCCAACGCCAAATGAAATTCTTCAACCGTTTTCAGCTAATCCTACAGGCTCATCACTACAATTGACTCCCTATGAATATTGGCATTCAGGCTATGCCATTGTGGATATTCCTTTTTCATCACAATTTGGTATCAAAACTTCCTTTGAATATTTTTCATATGGACCTATTGACCAGCGATTTAATGCTGATGGGATCAGTTTTTTTATGTTTGATGCAGATCAACCTTTAAGTTTAGGTTATTTGGGAGGTTCATTGGCATATGCCCCATCAATTGATACTAGTGATGGTTCGATTTTGCAACCCGGAATTTCCGGTGGATATGTTGGAATTGGGTTTGATGAATGGGGGAATTTCGGAGTTGGAACAGCAGGAGAACCAATTGCAAATTGGGATCCGCGGATTGAAAATAGCATCACTGTTAGGGGACCTCAGAGTTTGGATTATGATGTTTATGAAAGATATGTCACGAAACCAATAACGGTTTCGAACAATCCCTATCTGCCTCCACCGCCTTTGGACTTGGATCCAACAAAGTGGTTTACAATTGACCATACAGGAACTACAAGACCAGATAATTGCAATACTCCAGGTTATCGAAAAGTATTTATTGAATTAATTCCAAGTGGATCAGGATACCAAATCAAAATTGACATGTTAGTCAATACTACCCTAAATGGGTTGCAATTGGTCTCATTTCCTTTGATAAATTACCCTTTTCCTGCACCAGAAAGGTTGAAAATCGGGTTTGCTGGAAGTACAGGTTATGGTAGAAATAATCATGAAATCAGAAATGTAAAAGTAAACGTTTCCAGCATTGATGCTCTCCTTCTTCCCTTGGTTTCTGACCAAGATAAAGTGGTTTGTACAGGAGAGGATTTAGAGTTCGAATTTCCAGTTGAGCTTCAAACTGGCGATGATGCATTTATCACATGTATCCAATTGTTTCAAAATTCCCCAGGAGCTCCAGACAATACCTTTCCAAATGAGCCACAGGATTGTTCTTTTGATTTATCAAACTGTTCAAGAGAGTGTAATTTAAATGAACCTGTTCCAGTTTTTGATGGAAATGGAAAATTATTAGGGACTTTCTATGCAGATCTAGAACCCCTTGATACAGAGAATTTTGAAGAATTAAGAAATAAAGCAACTATTAGATTTGAGCCGGCTCCAGATTTTGTAGGTGAAGCTACTGTTTATTACAATGTAACAGATAACTATGGCCTTACCTCACAGCCTGGTCAGATTACGGTTGTGGCCAACCCATATCCCGAAAAAATACAGGATGCCAGCATAGAAAATCCATCCTGCGATGGTCAGCAAGATGGTAGAATCTATGATCTAATTGTAGGAGATTTGGTCAATGGCTTTGAATATGAATGGTTCTATAAAGGTAATTCAATAGGTCAAAGTGGGGCTACAGTGAGTCCTCTGGTTAACGGAGAAGCTACATTTGAGTTAATAGGAGTCAATCTAGGCACTTATACCTTGCAGGTTTGGAACCCTTCTGATACCCAAAATGGTGGCTGTTATGAAGAAGTGGAGGTCGTTGTAGATCAAGAAAATGGAACTCCTGTCGAATTGGAAGTGCCAGATAAAACTATCTGCGAGGGTGAAGATGTTTCATTTTTACCACTTATTGATGCTTCGAATAATCCCAATAATGTACAAGCGAGTTTTTTATGGTATCAAAATGCAGATAGGACTGGAGGTGCACTAGTAAATAATTCCACTGTTACGATTGGTGGAAATCCGGTCGAAGTTTCAATATCTTCAAGTGGAGAACTTACCCTGTCTGGTCTCAAAAATACCGGTGGTGCAACTTCTTACAGTTTTTATGTTGAGGCAGCTAGTCAATCTCAATCTGGCGGAAACTTCTGTCCTTATATCAACGATGTTTTGACAGTAGCCACAGTCGTGGTTAATCCACCATTGGGATTTACTGTTTCTCATACGGATGATTGGTGTTCACAGGGAGTTGGGGAAATAGTTGGAACCATTTCAGGAGCAAATGATATCACTTATTTCCTTTTAGATGCAACTGATGCTGAAATAGCCTCAAATACTTCTGGAGTATTTTCAGGTTTAACCGTCGGTGATTATCAGATATATGGAGTTTCTGCAGTACTCGGTTGTAGTTCCCCTGTTGAAGAAATAACAGTTGAAGGGCCGCAAGAAGTAATCTCAATTACTCCTAATTCAGTGGTCAACGCCTTTTGCGAGCTTCCTAATGGTCAAATTGAATTCTCGATAACAGGAGGAAATTTACCTTATCAAAGTGTTGAAATAAATGGAGCGGATACACCAGTTACTTCAGATGGAAATTATATTGTCTCAGGTTTAGAAGCTGCTACCTATACGATCCTAGCAACGGATGCAAGAGGTTGTGAAACTAGTATTTCAATAGAGGTTCCTGGTGATACTCCTTCTAATTTCACTACCCTTGGTTCAGAGGTTTGTGAAGGCCAAACAGGAACCGCCGAGATTGCTACTCAAGACCCTTCATCAGGAACGCCTATTTTTCAATGGTATTATCAAGATGATGCAGGAGCCTATCAATTGATTAGTGATGGTCAAACTATTGGAAATGTTAGCTATCAAATCAGTCCGACACATCAACTTTCTGTCACTGGACTTTCAGCCAATTCTGATCCTTATATTTACTATTTATTGGTGTCGGGAGATAGGATTTGTGATCAGGGATATATTCCCACCGAAATAAAAATCACTCCTGGACCCGAGATGGGAGCCCCTATAGTGACTGAAGCTTGTTTTGGGGAATCTAACGGCTCAATTCAGGCCCAAATTCCAGGGAATAATTATGCTGATTTTGAATTTAGCATTACTGGAGGAAACGGAGTATTTGTTGATTATTCCAAAAATGATGGTTTGTTTGAAAACCTTCCGGCTGGAAACTATGAATTAAGCATTCGAAGCGCTTTGGGGTGTGTTACTACTTTGGAAGATGTAAAGGTTCTTGAGCCAAACGAGGCGATCAATTTGACAGGATTCAGTATTGAAAGAGCCTCCTGCGATTTGCCAAATGGAAATATCAAAGACATCCAGATTTCTGGTGGATGGGGTAATTATTCTGTGGAATGGAGAAAAGGAGCAATTGATGGTGAAATTCTATCTGGAAATGCCACCGGGATCAGTGATTTATTTCCAGATACCTATTATCTAATAGTGACTGATGATAAGGGCTGTTTGGCAACATTTGATTTTGAAGTAGGTGAACTTTCTGATCCAGTCTATGAAATTGTTCCTCCGATAGATGTTTGTTTGGGAGAGCAGGTTGAAATTAGACCTATTCATTTGGCTCCTGATCCTAATTTACCTCCTGCAGCATTTACTGAGGTTTATTGGTATAAAAATTCAGGTCAGAGCGGATTAATTTCCAATGGACCTGATTCATCCATGCCAGAGGTTATTTATACCATTGATGATTCAGATTGGTTAAATCCACTTCTTCAAATAGATGGTTTGCCAGCCGGCACTTATACTTATTTCTTCTTTGTAGAATGTACCAAACAAGAAATCGAGGTAGAGATTAATGTATTTGCTACCCCAGAGATTGAATTGGAAACAAGTTTAGTCTCTTGTTTTGGAGGAATGGACGGAAAAGTAAGCGTTCTCTCGGGTTCTTTAGATGAATATATGTATAGTGTAGATTCAGGTACTCCTGTTTCTCTGAATGAATTTGAGGCGATGACATTTGCAGCAGGTAATTACGATTTGGAAGTTATCACACCTGCAGGATGCCCTCAGGTTTTAACATTTACTATAGAGGGTCCTGAATCGGAATTGGCGGTAAGTCCACTAGCTGGAATCGATCCAGGCTGTGGAGCATTGAATGGAAAATTGGAAGGTACTGTATCTGGAGGTTGGGCGCCTTATACAATCCAGGTGATTAAAGATGGTGCACTACTTCAAACCATTGATAATTCTGATGGTAAATTATCCCTGAACGGACTTGCTTCTGGGGTTTACTCTCTTGCAATTGAGGATGCACAAGGATGTCAGATTGTCTCAGAAGAAATTGAACTGATTGATGGACCATCTCAGGTTTTGGTGGAAGATCTTCAGATATGCGAAGGTCAATCCTTGGTGTTTGTTCCATCCATAGACCCTGCTGCTCCAAATGCTACTTTTGAGTGGTATTTTGACATTGCAACCACCCAGCCAATAGCCTCAAATTCAGCTCCTAATACGAATGGAGTAACCTATGAAATAAATTCTCAAACAGGTGAATTGACTGTCTCTGGCCTTCCAGAATCTTCTACACCATATAGCTATTATGTAACTGCTGTAGGTGATGACGTTTGCCCAGGTTTTATAGCCGAAGCGAAGGGGATGGTTTATGGGACTCCATCTGCAACTTATACCAAGATTGATGAAGTTTGTTTTGAGGACGGAGGAACTATTGAAGTGACTGCAACGGGTGGTTCTGGTAATTATACATTTATCTTGGATGGTCAAATCTCTCAAGACAACGGTTTGTTTGAAAATGTGCCGAAAGGGATTCATTCAGTGACTATTCAGACTCCTGAAACTTGTGAAGTTCAATTGGACAACATTGAGATTTTTGGTCCAGATTCCCCTCTTCAAGGAGAAATTACTGATATCTTAAGCCCAACCTGTGAAATGGCAAATGGGGCTGTTAGTTTATCAATCAGTGGAGGAGTTCCTGGGTATGCAGTGGAAGTATTTAAGGATGGTGTCAGTCAAGGGATAGAAACGGTAGACCCAGATGGAAATGTAGTTGTTTCAGGAATTGGTCAAGGAGAATATGTTTTTGAAATAATTGATGATTTGGGATGTAGAATTCCATTATCGGAACCCCTTAATTTGGTAGAAGTACCAACGGAGATAAGTGTGGATGATCAATTGATTTGTGAAGGAGAGGATGCAAATTTGACTCCGTCTGTTCCAAGTAATGTCAATTCTCCATTATTTACATGGTATTTTGATGAAGATTTGAATAGCCCGATTCAAAGCGGAACAAACAATGGAATAACTTATAGTATCAGTTCTTCAGGGGAATTGACTGTTTCAGGTTTACCTTCCTCAGAACAACCTTATGAATATTACGTGATGGTCGAAGGTGTAGGAATTTGTGGGGTAACTCCAGAGTTAGTCCAAGTCACAGTAGCACCATATCCAAACCTAAGGGTGTCTAACCCATCTATCGTGTGTGATCCAGAAGGCACAGTAGACTTAACAAACTATATTGAAGGATATAATCCTGAAGTTTATGATTATGATATTGTTAGCCCTACTGGAAATGCTTTATTAGGAAATGACTTGAATGCGGTCGATGAGTCAGGAAATTATATTGTAAGTACTTCCAGAAAAGGGACTGAATGTTGGACAGCACCTCAAAGGATTCTAGTGAGAATTGCAAGTGAAAAACTAGTGTCGGATTTTGAATACCACGCTGATCAAGGTGGAGGAGTCATCATATCAAATGGTGATATTCAAATTTTGGAAAATGTTGAATTCCAAGATTTGTCTACTGGTGATGTTTTGATTTGGGAGTGGGATTTTGGGGATGGACAAACTAGCAATGAACAGAATCCAATTCATATTTATAAGGATAAAGGACTTTATACAGTTACTTTAACCACCACTGATAGTATTGGTTGCCAGAGTGTTTATACTATTCAGGTTGAAGCCAAAGATGATTTTTTATTGATGGTGCCAAATGCATTTACTCCTGATGGAAACAAGAATCAGTATTTCAGACCAGAACATAGAGGGATAGTAGGAATTGATTTTTATGTGTTCAATACCTGGGGAGAATTGATTTATCATACTGATCAATTAGAAGATTTGGGATGGGATGGTACTCTTAATGGGAAACAGGCACCAAATGGAAATTATGTTTATAAAATCACTTATGAGACTAGATCAGGAAATAAACTTGATAAGTCAGGAGTGTTTGTTTTAATTCGTTAGATGATTATTGCTGAAATAGGACAAGCCCATGATGGAAGCTTGGGGAATGCACATGCATTCATTGATGCACTTGCTACGACTGGAGTAGATGCAATCAAATTTCAAACTCATATTGCAGAGGCTGAATCTTCACAATTCGAGCCTTTTAGAGTTAAATTTTCGAAACAAGATTCCACTCGTTATGATTATTGGAAACGAATGGAGTTCAGTGCTGATCAATGGATAGGGATTAAAGAACATTGTGATGCGGTGGGGTTGGAATTTATTTCTTCTCCATTTAGTAATGCTGCCGTGGATTTGTTGGAAAATCTAGGGGTTTCACAGTATAAAATTGGTTCTGGAGAAGTTGGTAATTTTTTGATGTTGGAAAAAATTGCCAAAACCGGAAAACCTATTATCCTAAGCTCTGGAATGAGTTCATTTGAAGAACTGGATCATACTTTTGAATTTTTGAAGCCATTTGGAAACTCTCTAAGCATCCTTCAATGTACGACTGCCTACCCTACTCAACCTGCTCAATGGGGTTTGAATGTCATGGATGAGCTGAAAAATAGATATCAGGTGCCGGTTGGGTTTTCAGACCACAGTGGAGATATTTTTGCCTGCTTGGCTGCTGCAAGTTTGGGAGCTGAGATTTTCGAATTCCATGTAGTCTTTGATAAGCGACAGTTTGGACCTGATAGTCCTGCTAGTATTTCGATAGATCAGACATCTCTCCTTTGTAAGGGGATCAGAGATATTCAATTGGCTTTGCAAAGCCCTATCCGAAAATCTGATAATGAAAAATATTCAGAACTGAAGGTGATGTTTGGCAAATCTTTGTCTGTAAACAAAGTTCTTCCAGCGGGTCACATTCTGGAATTGAGTGATTTAGAGGCAAAAAAACCAGGAGATAAAGGAATTCCAGCCAAGGATTATCAACAAGTTGTTGGGAAAAAATTAATAAAAGGTCTTGACAAGTGGGATTTTTTGAATGTTGAAGACCTAGAAAAATTATGACAAAAAGAAAAATATGCGTGGTTATTACTGCTCGCCCTTCTTATTCCAGGATAAAGACTGCGCTAAAAGCTATTGATGACCACCCCGAATTAGAATTGCAATTGGTCGTTGCGGCTTCGGCTTTATTGGATCGATATGGCAATGCAGTCAATAATATTGAAAAAGACGGATTTGAAATCACTGCAAAAGTATTCAATGTCCTAGAAGGTGAGAATCTTACAGCAGCTGCTAAAACTACCGGTATCGGTATTTTGGAGCTTTCTACGGTATTCAATAATCTGAATCCTGATATTGTGGTGACAGTTGCTGACCGATTTGAAACCATGGCAACTGCAATTTCGGCTAGTTATATGAATATTCCTCTGGCTCACATTCAAGGAGGGGAGGTTACCGGAAACATTGATGAAAAAGTCCGGCATGCAATAACCAAGCTATCAGATTTTCATTTTGTAGCTTCCGAAGATGCCCACCAACGAGTGATCCGATTAGGGGAGAATTCCGAATTTGTTTTTAATACGGGTTGTCCAAGTATTGATTTGGCAGATGAAGTCAGTCAAGACCCAGTTTTGGATTTTGATCCTATCAAAAAATATGGAGGGGTAGGTAGTGAGCCAAATCTTGAAAATGGATATTGGGTAGTAATGCAGCACCCAGTTACTACAGAAGTTGGTAATTCCCGGTTTCACATAGAAGAAACTTTGCATGCTATGTACGGCATCGATGAACCGGTATTTTGGTTTTGGCCTAATGTAGATGCAGGAGCCGATGGTACAAGTACCGGTATTCGTTCTTTTCGCGAAACTCATAAACTGGACAATTTCCATTTTTTCAAGAACATGGAGCCTCAAGATTTTCTTAAACTATTGGCAAACAGTAAAGGCCTGATAGGAAACAGCTCTGTAGGAATTAGGGAATGTGCCTATTTAGGTGTTCCTGTAGTCAATATAGGTTCTAGACAAAATAGCAGGCAGAGGGGGAATAATGTCATTGATGTTGACTATTCCCGTGAAGAAATTACCTCTGCTTTAAAAACGATTTCAAATTCAAAAAGACCACTACCATCTATGATATATGGAAGCGGAGATGCAGGACAGAAAATAGCTGATCATTTAAGCAAAGTCCCATTGATTTTTCATAAGACCATTACTTTTTGATGAAGATTTTAGGACTGATTCCAGCAAGAGGTGGTTCAAAGGGAGTTCCAGGCAAAAATATAAAGTCCTTAGGTGGTAAGCCGCTATTGGCCTATACTGCGGAGACTGCACTTGGGTCAAAATATATCGCTAAAACAATTTTAAGTACGGACGATTCCGATATCGCTTCGACTGGAAAAATGCTTGGTCTGGAAGTTCCATTTATGAGACCAGCCGAGCTGGCTATGGACCAAACACCTACTTTGCCTGTAATCATCCATGCGCTTGAATACTATCGAGAAATGGGTGAGGACTTTGATGCAGTATGTTTACTTCAGGCTACCTCACCATTCCGAGCCTCAGGGATCTTGGATATGGCGATTGAGAAATTTAAGAATTCTAAGGCTGATTCTTTGGTTTCGGTCTTGGAGGTTCCAGACCATTATAATCCTCATTGGACATTTTTTGAAGAGGGGAGTGGCTATTTGCAAATTGCAACTGGAGAAAAAGAATTAATCACAAGAAGACAGGCTTTGCCAAAAGCATATTTCAGAGATGGGAGTATTTATTTGACGAAGGCATCTGTGATTTTAAATGGTTCATTATACGGGGAGAAAATGTCATTCCTAAAAAATGATCCTGCTTTTTATATTAATATTGATACCCAGGAAGATTGGATAAAAGCTGAAAATTGGCTCAGGGAAAATCAGGATAAATTATAAGATATGTGCGGAATAGCCGGGATGGTTGGCTCGAGAAGTCAAAAGTCTGTTGTTGGTGAAATGTGTGAGTCCTTTGCTCATAGAGGCCCGGACAATACAGGGCTTTGGGAGGATTCTAATTATTGTGTTTTAGGTCACAAGCGTTTGAGCATAATTGATCTTTCCTCAGATGGAAATCAACCTTTTCTATCCAGAAGTGGTAGGTATTCTTTGGTTTTCAATGGGGAAATTTACAACTATATCGAGTTAAAAAAGGAGTTGGGAGGAATGCCTTTCCGCTCTGATTCTGACACAGAAGTACTTTTATATTCTTTTGAAAAAAATGGTCAAGATTTCCTTCAGGATCTAAATGGGATGTTTGCCTTCTCCATTTGGGATATTAAAGAAAAGAAACTCTTTGCTGCTAGAGATCGATTTGGAGTAAAGCCATTTTATTATGCCATAAAAGAGGGGCAGTTTTATTTTGCTTCTGAAATCCCGAGTCTGTTTGAGGCTGGAATTCCAAGAAGGCCTAATGAAAAAGTGTGGGCTTCGTATTTCACATCCGGTAAGTATTCTGTTGGTAAGGAAACCTTTTGGGAAGGAATTTATTCTTTGGAACCCGGACATTCCTTAGAGTTTCAAAATGGTAAATTGAAGGTTTGGAAGTGGTATGATTTCGAAAAAGCAGTTTTTGAGGAATCTCACCACCTTCTTGAGAATCCGAAAGAATATCTGAAAGAGTTATTGTTAGACTCTACGAGGTTGAGATTTCGTGCCGATGTCCCTGTAGGATTCAATTTAAGTGGAGGTTTGGATTCCAGTATGTTGTTTTCGTTGATTAACAGTCAGTTCGGGGATGATTCCAATATTGAAGCTTTTACATTTTATACTGGTGATGATAGATATGATGAAATTGAATATGTGAAAAGCCTTTTGGAAGGCTCCAATTTTAAATTAAATCCAGTTTTGCTGAGTCCACAGGAAGTTCCAGATTTGGCTCTCCAAATGGCCAAGCAACAAATGGAACCGTATGGTGGTCTCCCAACGATAGCTTATTCAAAGTTGTTCAAGGTGGCCAGAGAAAAAGGTTTTAAAGTGTTGTTGGATGGACAAGGAGCAGATGAATCATGGGCAGGCTATGATTATTATTTTAAGGATACCAATTTCACAATTCAAGGAGTGAAGTCTTCTCCTTTTAGACCCCAAGTTTTGACTCGGGATTTCAGAGAACTCAAGGACCCTCAATCTGAACCTCAGCCATTCGATAATAGATTACAGAATCTTCAATACCGAGATTTGTTTCAAACCAAATTGCAAAGAGCTCTCAGATTTTCTGATCGAGTTTCCATGCAATTTAGTACTGAGCTCAGGGAACCTTTTCTCGACTATAGATTAGTTGAGAAAGTTTTCTCACTACCCACAGAGATGAAGATTCAAGGGAATACCCAGAAATGGCTTTTTCGGGAAATAGCTAATGATTTTCTGAAAAATGATATCCGTTTGGCTCCAAAAAGACCTTTGCAAACTCCTCAAAGGGAATGGTTGGGTCTGGAATTAAAAGAGTGGGTATTAGACCAAGTTAAGTCCTTGTCTGGTACAGGCTGGTTTGATAAAAATGAAATAGACAAAGAATTGGATCTCTATATGAAAGGAGATAAAGATAGTAGTTTCCATATCTGGCAATGGGTAAACACAGCTCTGATTTTTTCCTGAAATAAAAACGCAATAAATAATTTTTAACATTGTCGTTTGTTTGTAACTTAAAGGATGTCATTCGGTTAGGTTGACATCCTTTCTTTTTTATGGTCTTCCCTATTGCTAAGAAGGGATTTGAAGTTAATTTTTTTACAAACTATTATGAAGTATAAATTCCATATTAAAAATCTTTCTTTTGATTTAGAAGTAGAGAAATTAGAGGATGTAGCAGGGAAATTAGAGGGTAAAATTGCCAGTGTGATTGCTTCCGAAATCGGCACAAATGAGGAACTGAATAGGGAGATTGACTCTATTGCCTCTACTTCAAAAAGCTTTATTACCTTAGAAGAGTTTGATTATGACTGGGAAAAAGCCGTCCAATATACTCAAAACTCTGATGTTTCTATTTTGCTATTGCAGGATGGAAAAAAATATCGGATTAAGGAATATTCCAGACAAAAGTTAAAAAAGAACCTATTTGTCGTAGCAAGAAATAATGCAGAATTGGTTTTTGGTGTTGATTATTACGATCAATGGGATGACGAAAGTAAAATCAAGCAGGATAAATATTTATTTGATTTAGGAACTTGGAATTCTCAGGTAGCTTTTGTCAATATCGATTTAACTGGTGCTGTAAATGTAAACGAAGTCCAACCATTCTTTAGATGTATATTTATAAATTCTACAGAGGTGGGACAGACTGGTATAATTGCTCTGATCAATTCCAAAACCAATATGGAATTTGGTTTGCTTTATTCGGGAAGTGATGAGGATCCATTAACAGTTATTCAAAAGGATGTTTCTTTCAAAGGAATATTTTGGCAAGAATTAAAAGCCAATAATGGAGGAGGAATCCAATTAGTGATGGAAGATTGCAACTTGGAGCAGGTTGATCCACCCGTTTATTTTGAAAAAAAACTGATATTTTCTCCAGACTCTGTTCAGTTGGAAAATGGAAGTTTCAATCAAATTGAAAACCTATTTCAGGGTTTTGGGAATAGCTCCAATATTATTTTTGTTGAAGGAATGACTTTTTTATTGCCTCCAACTACTTATTATAAAAACTACCATAATAGATATAACCAAGATACTGTTGAAAGGGCAAATCATGATAGTTTTCACTTAATTCGACATATACCCAAGAGAGGAGAGAAATTTTTGATGTCAAGGAGTTATACAGATAATGGGGATTTAAAAGCTGATATGTTGAGGAATGTCATTAATTGGGAAAGGTTAGGCTTACCTCCCCAAAAAAACATTGTCAGAGAACTTCAAGCAGGAGATAGAATTTCTATCAATGGAGAGCTATATACGATTAAAGTCAAAGATAGATTGGTTGGGGTTAACTTTGCGTCGGAATATAGGTTGAATGGTCAAGATTCCTATTATACCAATGAATTCAAATTGGATCGGGATCTTCCATCTTCGATACCAAAAGTTGTAGAGGTTGAAATTATTGAAAGTAGAGGAGAGCAATTGCTTGACAAGCAACCTAGAAATGGTTATTTAATTTTCAAATACAATAAAAATTGGCAAACCAATACAGAAATCGATCATGGTTTGGATTATATGCTGGCATCAAATCCATTTGGTGTTTTGTCATACAACCATGTTGAAATTTCCATTTGGGCTAAAAATGTAAAACATCAAGGATTTTATAGGCAGTCCAAATCTGGAAAAGGTTATTCTAAAGGCTATACTTTGATAAATTGCACTGGATTTAATGATCAATTTGCACCAAAAGTTCCAGTCTCTGATCATGGGGAGATGCCATCCGAAGCTTCTGATTTTTTAACTTTTTTAGATCAATTCATTTTATCCAAGATCAATGTATAAATGGTTTTATGTTGTTTGAAATGAGATATATTTTATTCTAATTATCCGCAATCTTGCCAGTATAATCAGGAATTGGCTAAATAGTAGCTGTGAAGGACCAGTCTTTCAAGCTTCAGTGATCCGTCATTGGACATTCGTCCCTGATAAAAAAAGAAAATTTGGCTAGTAGTGCAAAAGCGGAAATACATACATTTTATTCATAAATTTAAAGATGTCCTTTCTCAAAGTATTTTTATTGTCTGAATTGATAAATCACCATAAATAAAATGGAGTTTAGGGGTGAATTTTGTAAAGCCTTTTGATTGGAGAGGGGATTACCCGCTTTAAATTGGTATGCATTAAAAAAATAAAGGATTTTGATCCTTACTATTGAAATCCGATTTCAAGTTTATTTCATTTTTCTACCTTTGGTAGATTAAAAATTTATTGGATGATTTTGTCATATGTTGCTGTATTCTTGATTTTTCTACTGCTAGGATTAGTTTACTATCGCTTGGCTGTAAAATTTGGGATATTTGACACCCCAAATCAAAGAAGTTCTCATACAAAAGCGACAGTTAGAGGAGGAGGGATTTTATTCCCATTTGCGGTTATTTTATGGTGGTTGATTTTTGATTTTCAAAACACCTGGATGTTGATTGGAATGCTTTGGATTTCGTCCATAAGTATGTTGGATGATATTTATTCCTTATCCAGAAAATTGAGGTTTGGAATTCAGTTTTTAGCATTGACTATGGCATTCTATGATCTGGATGTTTTTCAAATGATAGACTGGTATTATTTGCCAATATTTTATTTCATTGGTTTGGGTGTGATAAACGCCGTAAACTTTATGGATGGAATCAATGGAATGACAGGTGTCTATGGATTGGTTTTCTTTTCAAGCTTATTAGCCGTCAATCAATATATGCCTTATTTCCAAAATGAACTTCTTCATTATGAAATTTTGGCGATTTGCGTTTTCCTATTTTTCAATTTTAGGAAGAAGGCAATTATGTTTGCTGGTGACATTGGCAGTATTTCCATAGCCTATTTGATGATTTATTTTTTGACCAAATGGTACATTACTGTAGGAAATTGGACCATCATATTGTTTTTGGCAGTTTATGGCGTAGATGTTTTTATTACCATTGTTCAAAGGATACAGAATGGGGAAAAGGTGACAGAACCTCATAGGACACATTTATACCAGAGGTTGGTCAATCAAACAAAAATTCCTCATGTAATCGTGTCTGTGGTTTATGCAATACTTCAATTTGGAATAAATTTAGGTTTCTTCATTTTACCAAAAGGATACCCAGAGCCAAGAACGGCATTCGCCTTTTTAATTATTCTTGGATTGATTTATCTAATGATTAAGAGGAGATTTCAATCAATTGAAAAAACTGTAGAATAATTCAATTTATTTATAGAAATCAATCAAAAACCTTCTCAAAATAAATCGAGCTCTTATTTTTAGATCCTTTTGAATCAACTTCTAATGCATATTTAGACTCCAATGAATAGGGGAAAAGCAAACTCAGGTAATCGGGTGTTTTGATGGACAAATTGGGAACCCTGTGAATTTGATGATTCCCTATGATTTAGATGGAAGAAAGTGTTCCGAGAATTGGGCTTCAAAACCAAAAAATGCTTCTTGAGAAATAGTTGAATTACCGTAAATAAAAAAAGGCTTCCGGACCCC
>NZ_JAPPSQ010000070.1 GCF_026652115.1 Algoriphagus sp. PAP.12
GTCTTTAGATACATATTTATACCGGATATAGCGGCGGATGATGAACTGGGCAGGCTTGTAATCAAGTTCCTCGGTGACCTCTTTGCCAATACAGGTCATCTCCTCTAGGTTCCCCTCTGGATACAGCTCAATCTCTTCCACGGGAAGATGTTCGGGCAGTTTGGTTCTGCCTGGATGGGAAGAACCGGACTTTTTGCGGATATACTCCACCTTTTCGGTGAGTTCTTCCTGTAGGACCTGCTGTTGTTCAGCTGGGGTTTCAAAAGGAAGACTCAGCTGATCGGAAGATTCAAAGCGTTCTCGTTTCTGGCCGAAGAGCATCTTCTGGAACTTAGCAAGAATCCCCTCCAGATCTTCAATGCGACGGTCTTTGGATTCCAGCTGCTGACTCTGCTCGCCCAATAAGGCGATGAGTTCGGCTTTAGTCAACTGGTCCAAAGGTTTGTTCATGCCTCGAAAATAACAGTCCAAAAGGAGCTGTCAAAGCATTAGTTTCCCACAGAACCCGTGGATAAGTGGACCTTCCGGATGATTCCTGTTCCTGACCTCAAAAAAACATCCCCATAACTCAAAAAGGCACTTTCAACTCCAAAACCCTGACCGAAAGTCAATAAAAAAAAGGAATAAACACCTTGAAAAAAAACTCAGAGTTTAGTGTA
>NZ_JAPPSQ010000071.1 GCF_026652115.1 Algoriphagus sp. PAP.12
AAGTATTTGTAAGTGATCATATGATAAATCCCCAACAGATTCCGCTTCAGATTGCTGATGGCTTTGTGAACCCATCTCAAAGTCTCATTGGTCTCTTTTTTACTGGAAACCACTGTAAAATGGGTATTTACTACCTCTTCCAAGTTGGCATAAGCTGTGTTTCTGTCTGTGAATAACACGACCTCTCCATCTGTATTTTTTTTAATGAATTGATTGACGTTTTCACTGTCTACTTTAACAAGAACTTCCATTTTAAAGTACCCACAAACCCTGTTCTGTTGCCCAGATTCAGAATCTTCTATTGGAATAGATTCTGCCGCTACAGCTACTTTCGCCTGGCGTTGACTCCCTTTTCCTCGTTTTAGCTGCTTCTTAACCTGTTTTTTGGTTGCTACTTCCACATAGCCTTCATCGTATTCTACCATATCTTTGAGTTGGTACAAACTGTCCCTTCTACCCATCCCAGCTCTGATTTTGTGCATCAATTTGAAAGCTGTTTCGTATCTGCTCAAACCCAATTGACGCTGAAATTCAAGACAAGAAAACCCCTTTTTGGTTGCTGACATAAACATAAATGCCATCATCCAGACTTGTAAAGGCAATTTGCTGTTTTCCATCACGGTTCCGCTTTTTAG
>NZ_JAPPSQ010000072.1 GCF_026652115.1 Algoriphagus sp. PAP.12
TTTTGAGATCACCCCAGCGAATTTGGATATCACTGCAGATGCAGGGCAGACGAAGGTCTATGGTGATCCAGATCCTGTATTCAGCTATCAAGTTGCAGGATTGAAGAATGGAGATATTCAAGGGGCTGTTGTTACCGGTTCTTTGACTAGAATGGTAGGTAATGATGTGGGGATGTATGCAATCCAGCAGGGAACTATTGACGCTGGAGGCAACTATGCAATCAACTTCACTCCGGCTGACTTTGAGATCACCACAGCAAGCTTGGATATCACAGCTGATGGGGGACAAAGTAAGGTTTATGGAGATTCTGACCCTGTATTTACATATCAATATTCTGGCTTGAAAAATGGTGATTCAAACGCTGTAATCATCGGAGCCTTAGCCAGAACAGCCGGAGAAGATGTAGGTATCTACCCAATCAACCTGGGTACACTGGATGCAGGTCCAAATTATGCAATCAATTTCACTCCGGCAGATTTTGAGATCACTCCAGCAACTCTGGATATCACTGCAGATGCAGGACAATCTAAAGTCTATGGAGATCCAGATCCTGAATTTACTTATCAAGTTGCAGGATTG
>NZ_JAPPSQ010000073.1 GCF_026652115.1 Algoriphagus sp. PAP.12
GCTGGGGATTTCAGGTGGAGAACAGATTGGTTGCTCAGTGGAGTCAAAGAGAAGGTGACTGATTTTGAATTGGAATACCCTGTGAGCAGTCTGATCAATTATGGGATGTCAGGCAATGGTGGGGATTACTACCCAGTGGTTGGAAGGCCATTGTTTGCAGTATACAGTTATCCATGGGCTGGTCTGAATCCCGAAACAGGTGCTCCACAGGGTTATTGGGATGGAGATGTTAGTGAGGATTATAGAACCATCATCAATGATGCGGATATGGAATCGGTGAAATACCATGGTTCTGCTCGCCCTACCACTTTTGGGTCCCTTCGAAATACCCTTTCCTATAAAGGGCTGAGTCTTTCGATGAACATCTCTTATCGATTCGGCTATTATTTCAGGAGAAGTTCTGTGCAATATGTTCCGATTCTTCAGGGACAGGGAGGACATGCTGACTTCGGATTAAGGTGGCAAGAACCAGGTGATGAGGCCCAAACTCAAATTCCTTC
>NZ_JAPPSQ010000074.1 GCF_026652115.1 Algoriphagus sp. PAP.12
TGCCACCGTCTTGGTGATCGCGATCGACTCGGTCTGACATAACTCATAGGTAGTTGGTATGTCATTATCAATCGTACTACCTGATTTATCATCTACTGTAGTCTGTCCAAACGTACCTTCTGCCTCTGCTTGGTTTGTCACAAAACCAGCTTCTACATCTTCAGGCGTTACAATGTAAGTCGCTGTGTATGTAGCACTCTCTCCAGACAACAAAGTACCCACAGAACTAGACATACTACTAGACTGGAAGGTAATAGCACTTAACGATCCAGTTCCAGTAAACGAATTTGCAATGTCAGTAACTGTTACTCCTGTCAATGTAACATTGCTTAAGTTGCTCACCACAAACGTATAGGTCAATTCATCACCTGCCTCAACACACTCGTCACTTGGGTCTGTCGGTGCTACTGTCTTAACCAATGCAATCTTACAATTATTAATAGTCACCACAACCGGCTCGATCACGTAACATCCTGTCACATCATCGGTCGCCTTGA
>NZ_JAPPSQ010000075.1 GCF_026652115.1 Algoriphagus sp. PAP.12
GTGGGGTTTCAAAAGGAAGGCTCAGCTGATCGGAAGATTCAAAGCGTTCCCGCTTCTGGCCGAAGAGCATCTTCTGGAACTTGGCAAGAATCCCTTCCAGATCTTCAATGCGACGGTCTTTGGATTCCAGCTGCTGACTCTGCTCGCCCAATAAGGCGATGAGTTCGGCTTTAGTCAACTGGTCCAGAGGTTTGTTCATGCCTCGAAAATAACAGTTCAAAAGGAGCTGTCAAAGCATTAGTTTCCCACAGAACCCGTGGATAAGTGGACCTCCCGGCCGATTCCTGTTCCTGACCTCAAAAAACCATTCCCATAACTCAAAAAGGCACTTTCAACCCCAAAACCCTGACCGAAAGTCAATGAAAAAAGGAGTGAAAACCTTGAAAAAAAACTCAGAGTTTAGTGTATCTGGGAAGCTGCCGGGAATCCAGCACCTTGATG
>NZ_JAPPSQ010000076.1 GCF_026652115.1 Algoriphagus sp. PAP.12
GTTGTGAAGGAAGTTGAATCAGGTGGTATAGGAATAAAAGCGGCCCAGTTAAAATATGGGATTCAGGGAGATGCCACGGTCCGCACTTGGTTAAGAAAATATGGAAACTTAGATTGGGAAAACAAATCACATCTGAGCTTGGAAAAATCACCTGAACAGAAGCTGTTGGAACTGGAAGCAAAAGTCAAGCTTTTGGAGAAGCAAAAGGCCTCATTAGAAAAGAAGCTTGAGTTTAGCGACAAGAAGGCCATCATTTTTGACATGATGATTGATATTGCCGAAGAGGAACTGAAAATCCCGATCAGAAAAAAGTCCTTACCTCAACAGTTGATCGATTCAAGACTCAACAAAAAGAAGGGGTAACCTTCGCCTGCAGACTGTTGGGGATTGACAGACAGGTCTATTATCGTGGAATCAGTTCCAGAAAG
>NZ_JAPPSQ010000077.1 GCF_026652115.1 Algoriphagus sp. PAP.12
GTAAGGAATAAGTTTCTCCATCAATCACTCTTTCCAAGGTAATTTCTGATCCAGTTTCCTGATTGAGCCTTCTCAGATCAGACCAGCGGATTCCCCTACCGATCAATTCCTTTCTTCTTTCCAGAAGAATCCTTTTTAGGAGTTCCTCTTGCTCCTCAATCATTAAATCCTCCCATGATTCTTTGTCATATCTATTCCGCAAAAGCTCATTGAGATAGAGATTTCCCATCTCTAAATTTCCACTTCTGGAATATCCTTCAGCAGCTATCAATTGAATCTCCCCTACGGACAGCCCCCCGAACAAAACGGTATTCCCGGTATGATGTCCCGTCATATTATAGAGACTATCAGTTGATAAGGAATAATAAGACCTGACCCGGAGATCTCCTGTTTCAAAAGTCTGAGTCAATAAAGTATC
>NZ_JAPPSQ010000078.1 GCF_026652115.1 Algoriphagus sp. PAP.12
TCCGTCCTGTTTTCCATACTGGCCATATACGGCATAGCCATCGCTTTGGAGATAGCCTTTGAAGCCTTCCAATAGTTTTTTGGGAGCGTCCTTGCCTCGTCCTTTTTGGTAATCAAACAAGACACTTCCGTCCATAGGGTTATGGTAGCACCAGTAGTAACCCAGATGCGTCTCTTTCTTTTTGGTAGTATCCAAAACCCGGATGGTCGTTTCATCTGCCTGGAGGTATCCCTTGGACCGGGTGTCCTTCAGAAGCCAGTCATAGAGGATTTCCAGTCGTTCCAGCCCCTGTCGGACCCAGCCGTCCAGTGTGGAAGCAGCAATGGGTATCTTTTCCCGTTTGAAGCGCTGCAGTTGTCGGTAGAGCGGCAGGTGGTCCACATACTTGTCTGTCAGAATGGAGGCCAGTAACCC
>NZ_JAPPSQ010000079.1 GCF_026652115.1 Algoriphagus sp. PAP.12
CTCAGACAATTTTTGGCTACATAGTGCCGGTACTGCTGGACAAAACCGGTCGAGGTTTTTCCGGTGCTTTCCCCACTGGGTTCCATCGCTTGTCCCATCGGACAGA
The DNA here is from genome assembly GCF_026652115.1 of Algoriphagus sp. PAP.12. GTDB lineage: Bacteria > Bacteroidota > Bacteroidia > Cytophagales > Cyclobacteriaceae > Algoriphagus. The sequence goes on from NZ_JAPPSQ010000079.1 coordinate 107, forward strand.
TGTAGTGATCTTTCTGTGGATCGTAATACAGGTTTTCCAGCAAGCCATGGACTTTCTTTGATCTGGATTCCTCACTGAGTTCTTTATGGAAGGTATTATACTTGACGTAAGCTTCGATTCGGTTTTCCTCCAGAAAGCAATAGTTCTCTTCACTTCCGTATCCTGCATCTGCGGTACAACAGGAAGGGTAGAATCCGTAATGCTGATGGTACTGCTGTAGATGGGGCTTCAGGGTCAAGGTGTCATTGGGATTGGGGTGCAGGGAATAGTTGACCACGAACCGACCATGGGTACTGAGCTGAAG
>NZ_JAPPSQ010000008.1 GCF_026652115.1 Algoriphagus sp. PAP.12
CTCGCGTCGATTGGGAGTGCAAATATCCGAGAATTATCCGACTCCACAATACCCCAGTAGAAAAAAAGTTGAAGTTTTTTATAACTATCTGAAAACGAATAAAAAAAATATCAGATTAGCCTTTTGGCTTTTTGTACAAAGGAACTGTACTACAAGGTTCACCATACATAATCGACTTTGCATGCCTTTGAACTAAAGAAATCAATCTTCCATATGCATACATCGGAATAGGAAAATCACTACATCCTTTTATAACTACAGGACGGTTTTCAAACTCTTCAAAGTCGATATTTGAAATAAAATCTTCAGAAATAAAATTCTCGAGGTCTTTCAAATCTCCAATCACGTAACCTTTTGCCACATTCTCCAGATAAGTGGCCACCAACATAAATGCCCAATTAGGAATAATCGCATCTGCGGTACATGTTATAGCAACCCATTTATTAGAATAATTATCCCAAGACAACTCTTTTAAAGCAGTCCGAAAGTCTTTTTCTTTCAAAATGAGTTCTTGAAATAAAAAGGGTTTCAGATCAAAAATGATTCTTTCCTCTTTTGGATATCCTTCCTCCAGATTGATTGTTGCAATTGAACTATTGGCTACCCTATTGACGATCTCTGTCATGACAACAATGGATTCTTTTTCGAATGAAGAGCTTTAAACTCCTTTAAATAGTTTGGAACAAAATAAGCTAAGTCCGCGAACTCACTTTTCTCGTATTTCTTCCAAGCAATTTCTCCAACAGATTTTGATGAAACTTGGTTCTCTAAGAATAAAGCATTTGGATGAGAGATAATAGACTTTGATTTTTCCACCCCATCTCCAACAAAGGACACTTTCCCTTTTTCTAAATATTCTAAATAAAGGTCCTCAGTCAGAATTTCTGCTTTAAGCTCACGGATTACTTCTCCATCCATTCCAAAGATCTGGCTATAGACTTCCATCCTCCTTGCGTCCATCAAGGCTATAATTATTGGCGAATCATTGACTTCCTGAAAAGCCAATGCTTCTAAGGTATTTACAGCAATCAGCGGAATGTCATTAGCAAAGCAAATCCCCTTGGCTGTGGAAACCCCGATCCGAAGCCCAGTATAAGAACCAGGCCCTTCTGAAACAGCAACAGCTTTTAAATCCTTGACCGAAACACCAGATTCAATAGAGACCTCCTCAATCAAGCCCATAATCTTTTGAGAATGGGCTCCTCGTTCATTCACCTCACGAATGGACAAAAGCTGACCTGACTCATGAATAGCAACCGAACAAATATCAGTTGCAGTCTCTATCGATAAAATCGGGGTCATTTATTTTGCGGATGCAGTTAATATTTGTGTGACTTTAGAAGGAGCATTCAGTACCTGCACCGCAGCTTTTACATCAGAATCATCAGAAAGACTAGCTTCCACCATGCCTTCTTGGAAATAATAACGAGAGACGATCTCTTCCGAAATCACTTTTCTCACCTCTTCGGCATAAGTCACCAAATCTTGCTCCTTGCTATGATGAACTCTTTTTTCTAATGCCTCAATCTGATCTTTGATTTCATCATAATAAGGTGCCTTTTCAGCATTCTCCTTCAACTCATCCATTGACTTTTCCAGATAGGTAGTATAATCATACTCTTTCCCGTCAAGCCAAGCCACAAATTCATCGTAGTCTTGATCTGAAATCTTAAATGATCGTGGGTCTGAAATGGACGGATGCTCATAAAAGTATTCTGTCGCAAAATCAAAGACATGATTTCTCGCCACCAAGCTATAAGTAATCGGAGCATATCTTTTGGACTCAATCTCCTCATCTGGTTCGATCCCAGCACCATCCAGCACAATTCTCCCATTTTTGGTTTTGAATTCCTTTCTTAAAGAATCCGGAACTGAAACAATTTCTCCGTTCTCCCTGCTTTGAGCATAATCGATTGCCTGAATACATCTACCACTTGGAATATAATACTTTGCAGTAGTTACCTTCATTTGGGCATTGTAGGTCAAAGGAATTGTAGTTTGCACCAATCCTTTTCCAAAAGATTTTCTACCAATCAAAACTGCTCTATCATAATCCTGTAAAGAACCGGCAACAATTTCAGAGGCAGAAGCACTTCTTTCGTTGATCAATACGACCATTGGAATATCCTTGTCAACCGGAGTCTTGGTTGTTTTATAGGTGAAATTCACATTCTCCAACTTCCCAATTGTCTTCACCACCTCTTTTCCTTTTGGAATAAACAAGTTAACAATCTCAATTGCTTCATTGACCAATCCACCTGGATTATCTCTCAAGTCAAAAACCAATTTCTCGACCCCTTGACTTTTCAATTCCACCAAAGCGTTTCTAACCTCATTGGATGCATTGGTGGTGAAATCACTTAATTTGATATATCCAGTCTTATCATCAAGCTTTCCGTAATAAGGAACATTCTTCAAGAAAATCTTTTTACGCATCAGGTTAAACTCCAAGGTATCCTGATCTCTTTTCACTTTCAGATAAACAGGAGTATTCGCTGGCCCTTTCAACAAGTCAGAAACATCTGATGTACTTTTCTTAGTCACATCTACAGTATCCACCAAAAGCAATTGGTCGGCGATTTTCAATCCAGAGTTCTGTGCAGGAAAACCAGTATACGGCATGATGATGATGTTTCCTTCACCTCTACCACCAATTAATGCTCCAATCCCAGCATATTCTCCAGTGGTCAACATTCTAAAATCAGCAGACTCTTCCTCGGGAATATACTCGGTATAAGGATCAAGCTCCTCCAGCATGGCATTGATACCAATAGTCACCAATTCATCCGGATCGACGTCATCCACATAATAGGAGTCCAACTCCCTAACTAATGTGGCAAAAATGTCAATGTTCTTCGCCAAAGCGAATAGCTTATCGTTCTTTTCTTTAAAGGCAAAAAAACCAGTCACTAGCAAAGTGGCTCCTACAAAAACGAGAAGACGATTCTTCATTTTTTTATTCATGACTATCTATTGGTTCGGAAATTTGAGAGTTCAATTTAGAAAGGACTTGGCTCACTTTGGATGAAATCGAAGCATAGTCCATAGGTTCAGAAGCAACATAAACCAGTCCAATGTACAGAGGACCAACGGGATTTTGAAGTGAATGTTTGTTAAGCCTATAGGCTTCACGCATCCTACGCTTTACAAAATTCCTTTTTACGGCGCTTTTGATCTTTTTCTTAGAAACTGAAAACAGTACTTGAGTGGATTCAGTTTCCTCCCCGCCCTTTTTCAGATACAAAACCTTAAAGGGATATAAAAAAAAAGAGGAACCTTCGCTAAAAAGTTCCTTGATAGATTTTTGGGCATGAAGCCGCTCTCTCTTTTGAAGTCTGTAATTCATCGCAAGGACAGGATGCTTACTGCAACTTACGAAAACTACCTCGAAGAATTACTTCTTCAAGGTCTTTTCAGAGGAAACGGACAATTTTTTTCTCCCTTTTGCTCTTCTGGCTTTCAATACTCTTCTACCATTGGCAGTTGACATTCTTTCTCTAAAGCCGTGCTTGTTTTTTCTTTTTCTGCGAGAAGGCTGAAATGTTCTTTTCATGACTTATATCTTTAACTGATTTCTTTCTTTATATACTATTTTGGAATCGGCTATATAGGCTTACCCTCCAAAAAGGACTGCAAAGATATGCAGCCTTTTCTGAAATACAAACTACAGCTTTACATTTGTTGAAAGTCAATTGATTAAATAATGTTCGAATTCCACATTTCCACCCCAAATCCATGCTCTCAGTTCCTAGAAATCGAGCTTTCCATTCCAATTTCCTATTCAACAAAAATTTCACTCCAACTTCCAGCTTGGAGAGCCGGACGCTATCAATTGGCAAATTACGCTCAAAATCTCCGAAATCTCACGATTCAAAATCCTCAAGGAGAACACATTAATTCCTTGAAAATAAGCAAAGACTGTTGGGAATTTGCTGCCTCCGCACCGGGAACGTACAAAGTCAAGTATGAATATTATGCTTCAAAAATGGATGCAGGTTCCAGTTGGGTGGATGATCAACAGGTCTATATCAATTTTGTCAATTGCTGTTTTGAAGTAAAAGGGGCTCTCAATTTGCCTTATCAGGTTTTTTTTAAGGACAAAAACTACCCTAAAACTATCTGTACCCTCGAAAAATCAGACTCTGGATATAAAGCAAAGGACTTTCAATCGCTAGCGGATTCCACCTTATTGGCTGGAAAAAAACTCACGAATTGGAAATATCAAGTTCAAGAAACTGACTTCCATATTTGGATTCATGGAGAAATTACTTTTTCAAAAAATGATTTTATAAAGGTCTTTAAAAAATTTACCGAGACGCAGATTAGAGATTTTGGAGACTTCCCAGAAAAAGAATACCATTTCATTTTTCAGCTCCTTCCGTATAAACACTATCATGGTGTTGAGCATAGGAAAGGAACCGTCATTACCTATGGACCTGCCGAAAAACTTTTAGATAAAGTAGCCTTAGCGGACCTAATTGGCGTGAGTTCCCACGAGCTATACCATAGCTGGAATGTCTGCAGAATCCGTCCCATTGAAATCAATCCTTATGATTTTTCCAAAGAAAACTACACCGACGCAGGCTGGATTCTAGAAGGGATCACCACCTACATGGGGGACCTTTATTTATTAAAGTCCGAGTATTTCACACTGGAGGAATACCTACTTGAACTGGAGAAAATCATCAATCGAGTCAGTGTGAATTTTGGATGGAAAAACTCTTCTATCCTTGAATCTTCATTTGATCTATGGCTGGATGGTTATCAAGAAGGGATTCCAGATAGAAAGCAGAATATCTATGCAAATGGATGCTTGATTGCTTTGGCTTTGGACATTTCATTACTTAACCATGGCTCTTCCCTTCCTGAAGTCATGAAAATGGCTTGGTTGAAATTCGGCTTACCTCAAAAAGGATATCGACAATATTCCTTCTGGAAACTAGTAGAAAGGGCATCCAAAAACTGGGACTCTAAAAGCTTTTTCTCGAAATACATTGCTGGAAATCATTCCATCATTGATTTATTGAAAATTATCGTCTCTGACCTCGGGTTAGATTTAATCGAAAATGAAAATGACTCTGACCTGACCAACTTATTGGGAATCATTGAATCCGAAAAAACGATCAAGAAAATCCATCCAGAAAGCCCTGCTTATTCCAAATTAATGGTAGGCGATCAAATTCTCGAACATGGGGTATCAGGATCAAAAATCAGTCTATCCATCAAAAGAATTAACGGACAAGAACTCAAGCTTTCATTCTCTGTCCCAAAAGAGCGGTTTTTACCGAGCTATAAACTTGTAGTTAATCAAGAAACCGAACTTCAAAAAACCTGGAGAGCATAAAAAAGCGGAGAATAAATTCTCCGCTTTTCACTATTATCATTTTCTAATTATTTAAAATCATCTTCTGTCAAAGCAGGATTGATCTCCAGTTTAGAAATTTTTCCATCCAAAGGAACTGGGATCATTTGGGATTTGATTGTCCAGGTCATTGGGAATAGAACCCCTTCAATTTCTTGGTAATCTTTATAAAAGGTATCCCCTGCCATTGGATTTTCATTTTTAATCTTCAATCCGGTCTCTGCATCATAAAAATTAACCAATTGAGCTCCTGATGGAGACTCTATGACAACTTTATAACTAGGAGTTCCATCCACATCTTTCAAACCTTCCAAAGTCGCTTTGAAACCCAAATCATTCATCCAAGCTTCCGGAATCAAGTAAGAACTGATTTTTGCCATATTAAATTGCTCAGGAGTCAACTCAATAGTTTGTCCTTGAACACTAGAAGATCCACTTTCTTCAAGGATAGAGGAGGTTTGCATCACATTTCCTGAAACCAATGTCTTTTGGGCATATTTCCCACCATTAATATCATAGATTGACTCCATTGTGAGTGGAGTCCCCATCACATCTGCAGTTAATGTCATCGCTGCAGTTTTTACAGCTCTTGCTTTTTCAATCCCTCCAATTGCATCCAAATACTTAGAAATAACCGATTCTGCAGTCGCATTTGCATCAGCTGTCAATTCTTTTGCCTGAAAGCCCATGTTATCATACATGGTAACTTCACCAAACTGTGCCAATTTATCTTTGATTTCATCGGCATTACCAACAGCGGTGATATAAAGTTTATTAGGGTCAATCAGTTTTTTCGCAGTTGCATTCACCTCAGAAACAGTAGTTCCATTTAGCTTTTGCAAATAAGTCTTATAGTAATCAGCTGGCAAATCATATCTCTCGATATTCAAAGCGAAATTCGCGATGGTAGCAGGACTTTCTAAAGAACGCCCAAAGGAGCCAGTCAAATAGGCTTTTGCTTTATCCAATTCTTCTTGAGTCACTCCTCCATCTACGATTTTGTTGAACTCATGAATAAATTCCACAACTGCTGAGTCAGTCACCTCGGTTCTAACTGCTGCATTGGCAGAAATCTCACCTACCAATCGATCTGCTCCGATTGAGGAATACGCTCCATAGGTATAACCTTTGTCTTCTCTCAAATTCATGAACAATCTCGAAGAAGATCCTCCACCAAATATCTGATTCAAAAGACGGCTAGAAATATATTCTCCATCCCCAATAGATAATTCTACTGGCTGAACGATATCGATTACAGTTTGCACAGCAGCAGTGCTTCGATCAGAAATACCCACCTCATTTTTAGCAGGACGGACCGGAAGCTTATATTCAAACTTTGGCACATCACCCGGCTTCCAAGCTGAGAAATATTCTGTTACCACTTTCTCAGCTTCTTTTTTATCCATATCACCTACAATCGCCAAGTATGCAATGTTCGGCTTGAAGAAAGTATTATAATAATCCTTTACATCCTGAACCGTCACATTCTTCACTGTTGCCTCAGTTTCAACTTCTCCATATGGATGGTCTTTACCATAAACCATAGCTGCAGCCATTCTTCCAGAAATCGCATTCGGGTTATCCTTACTTTGAGCCAAGCCAGTTAAAGTCTGCTTTCTCAATTTCTCAAGCTCTTCCTCAGGAAAAACTGGATTGTAAAGAACGTCCGTCATCAAATCCAAAATCTTCGTCTGATGTTTTTTCAATGCAGATGCAGAAATTGAAGTAGAACTTGCACCCAAACTTGCTCCTATAAAATCAATTTCTTCATCCAATTGATCTTTGGTGCGAGAAGTTGTTCCAGAAGTCATCATCTGACCTACAAATCCAGTAAGACCGGCTTTATCTCCTTCAAACAAAGGATCCCTGTCCAAAATCAGCGTAAATGCAACTCTTGGAAGCTTGTCATTTTTCACCAAAAAGACTTTCAGTCCATTATCCAAGGTGAAAGTTTCAGCATCAGAAATCTTGATCTCCGGTGCAGGGCCTGGTTCTGGGAATTTGCTTCTATCAACTTGTGAAAAAGCAAGGGAGGCCATAATAAAGGCCATGAAATAGGTTAAAATATATCTTTTCATTGATTTGCTATTTTGAAGTTGAAACAATTACTGAACACCATCTTTAGGCTTAGGAAGGTAATAAAGCACCACTCTCCCAGTCAGGTTCAAATACTCGTTTGCCACACGCTTGATATCAGCCTGAGTCACCTTGCTGTAGTTTTCCATGGTTTTATTGATGTAATCAGTATCTCCATAGATCACGTGAGCTTCTGCCAAATTCTGACCGATTCCAGACATGGATGAATTGCTACTCACTATGTTGTTTTCCATGATATTCTGAAGCTTCGCAAAATCCTGATCAGATATCCCTTCTTCCTGAACCTGCTTGATTAATTTGTCGATTTCACTTTCCAAATCTTCAGGAGCAACTCCCATATTGGTAATGCCATACATGATGAATAATCCACCGTCTTCCAACTCCAGAGGAATAGCTGCCACTGCTAATGCTTTTTGCTGCTTATCCACCAACTCTTTTGTCATCAAAGAAGAATTCCCACCAGTCAAATAGGTGGAAAGCATATTCATCGCATACGAATCCGGGCTAGTCTGCTTCGGTAAATTATAAGCTTGAATTACAGCAGGGATCTGAATATTGTCATAAATCACATCCCTGATTTCCTCAGTCTTCTTCGGCTCAACTATATTCGGTCTGTAGATTTCTTTGGTTCCTTTCGGAATTTCAGAGAAATACTCTTTCACCCACTTTTCAGTCTGTCCATAATCGATATCCCCAGCAATGGTCAAAGTTGCATTATTAGGCACATAAAAATCTTTGTAGAACTGCTGAAACTCCTCAATCTGAGCAGCATTCAAATCATCTAATGAACCTATTGGAGCCCAACGGTATGGATGTGCCGAATATGCTCTTTTTAAAGTTTCAGGAAGGATGGTACCATAAGGTCTATTTTCATAACTCTGACGGTATTCCTCTTTCACCACTTCACGCTGTGTCTCCACTCCAGTCAGATCGACTTTGGAATGTAGCATACGCTCACTTTCCATATAAAGAGCCAATTCCAGTTCATTAGACGGCAAAGTCTCATAATAGAAAGTAATATCATTAGAGGTAAACGCGTTTAAAGTTCCTCCTCTTCCTTGGATAATATTCATGTATTGGCCTCGATCAATGTTTTCAGTCCCTTCAAACATCAAATGCTCAAAGAAGTGAGCGAAGCCTGTTCTATCAGGTTGTTCATTCTTTGATCCAACATGATATAAAACAGATGTATTGACAATCGGCGTTGAATTATCCTGATGCATGATCACATGCAATCCATTGTCCAAGGTAAATTCCTTGAACTCAATTTTGTTTTGGGCAAGGACTGGAGTACACAATACTCCAGCAAGCAAGCCAAAAGCTGCAATTTTTCTCATGGTAAAAATTTAGGGTTTGTTTCTGTAATAGTAGATCGTAATTGGATAGAATTTGTTCAAATATCCAGAATTGAACGAAAGGAAGCAATTTCGAACATTATTGTAGGGACAAGAACAATTTTTCCCTTAAAAAATCATAAATGCCTCAAATAAAAAGATTAGCTGCTGATTTTTAGCTGAAATTATTAGTTCAAGGATTTATGTCAATAACCGTATTTATCCACCCATTTGGATTTCAAATATCTCCTCAATTCATTTTCACGGGCATTATCTCCTGGATTATAAAGTTTAAGCCCTTTGATCTCATCCGGTAAAAACTCCTGATTTACGAAATTCCCTGGAAAATCATGGGAGTATTTATAGGCTTTCCCATAATTCAAATCCTTCATCAATTTCGTTGGAGCATTTCTCAAATGAAGAGGAACCGATAAATCTCCTGTCTCTCTGACCAAAGATTGAGCCTGTCCGATTGCCATATAGGCGGCATTACTTTTCGGAGAACTCGCTAAATAGGTCACACATTGTGAAAGAATAATTCTGGATTCTGGATATCCGATCATCTTTACTGCCTCAAAACAGTTCGTAGCCAAAAGCAATGCATTAGGATTGGCATTTCCGATATCCTCAGAAGCTAAAATCACCAACCTTCTTGCTATAAATTTCACATCCTCTCCTCCTTCGATCATTCTTGCAAGCCAATAAACCGCAGCGTTGGGATCGGATCCGCGAATGGATTTAATAAAAGCAGAAATGATATCGTAATGCTGTTCACCGGATTTATCATAAAGAGCTACTTTTTGCTGCGCAATACTCATGACCTTTTCATCGGTAATCACACAGGGATTTTCATTGATCCCATCAATTACGATTTCAAGCAAATTCAAAAGCTTTCTCCCATCCCCACCTGAAATTCTTAACAAAGCGTCAATTTCCTTCAAATCCACCTTGATTTTCCTCAAATCACCATCCTTTTCCAAAGCCTGCTGAATCATGGCTTCCAATTCCGGTTTACCCAATGAATTCAATGTAAAAACCTGGCATCTTGAAAGCAATGCAGCATTTACTTCAAAAGATGGATTCTCTGTGGTAGCTCCTATTAATCGAATGATCCCTTTCTCCACAGCTCCCAACAATGCATCTTGCTGAGATTTATTGAAGCGATGGATTTCATCTATAAAAAGAACCACTCCTTGTTGAAACCGAGCTTTTTCAATCACCTCTCTGATATCCTTTACACCAGAGCTGATAGCACTAAGGGTGTAGAAAGGTTCTTTGATTTCATTAGCAATGATATTGGCAATAGTAGTCTTACCCACTCCTGGAGGTCCCCACAAAATCAATGAAGGGACATTCCCAGATTTGATAGCTTTAAAAAGAAAGGAATTCGGTGAAGACAAATGATCCTGTCCGATTAGATCTTCTAATCGAGTGGGACGCATCCGTTCTGCCAATGGAGTGGAGTTCATCTATGAATACTCTTAATCGATGGAAATGAATCGGTTTTTTTAGAAAAGACCTTTGATTCTTTTTTCAAATTCAGCCAAATGCTCATCTGTGAAATCAAGATGAGTCACAAAACGCACTAGATCCTTCCCAAATTTGACTGATTTGATATTTTGATCTGCCAATTTACCCATAAAAACCTCTGGACTCAATCCATCCAGTCGGGCTATGACAATATTTGTCGTGACAGGAAAGATTTCTGAAACGACAATAAGATCGGATAGAATTGTTCCCAAAGTTCTTGCTCTCTGATGATCATCTTTCATACGATCCACCTGATGATCCAAGGCATAGATTCCGGCTGCTGCCAAAAATCCAGCTTGTCGCATTCCTCCGCCAAATACCTTCCGGACCTTTCTGGCTTTTTTGATTGCAGTTTTAGAGCCTAAAAGAACTGATCCAACCGGACAGCCCAATCCTTTACTCAAGCAAATAGAAATCGTATCAAATTCATTTCCCCAATCCGCAGGACTTTCTTCAGTCTCAACCAGCGCATTGAAAAGTCGTGCTCCATCCAAATGAAAATTGATTCTTTTTTCTTGGCACAGAGTTTTGATCGGTTTGATCTCATCTAATGTATAAATGCTACCTCCACCTTTGTTCATGGTATTCTCCAGAGAAACCAAGGTGGTCTCAGGAGCATGCACATCATCAGGATTGATGACATCGGCCACTTGAGAAGCTGTGATTTTTCCCAATTTTCCGGGCAAAAGCTTTACAGAAGCTAGAGAATTGGCCATAATCCCCCCTCCTTCATAGAGATAAATATGGGAATGCTCATGGCAAATCACTTCCGTCTGAATACCAGTATGGAGGCGAATCGCAATCTGATTGGTCATTGTTCCAGAAGGACAGAAAATGGCTGCTTCCATGGCGAACATTTTTGCTATTTTCTCCTCCAAGGCATTTACAGTTGGATCCTCTCCGAACACATCATCTCCAATCGGAGCTGAAAACATTGCATCTTTCATCCCCGGAGTTGGCCGGGTCACGGTATCACTTCTTAAATCAATCAACATGGGTAAAATAGGGTGATTTTGAACTATTAGATGGACTTAAACTTTTTAGAACTTTCGCAGCCTCAATCGGTCTGTCTGTAGCTAGGATATCGGCTCCTTTTTGAACAAATGAAGCATAAACCTCATCTCCTCTTCTTTCGGCCATTCTATCCAAGTTTCCCAATACTCCCAGAATTGTAAAAGCTCCTTTTTCATGAATGGCGTTATTGAATTCTGGATTCCTCTCGGCAACTCCTGTAAAGGCAATTACTCTAGTCCAAGGAATTCCAGTTTCCTCAAATCTTCTGATCTCTTCCTCATTTCTGATTGTCACAGATAGCATTAGATCAGGAGCCAAATAATGAAGTTTTTTTGCCGCAGGAAAAGTGTAAGAAATCAAAGCTGCATAAGCCTCCGATTGAGTCTCCCTAACAACATCAACTACCATTTCAAAGGGAACGGACTTTTTGATATCGACTGTTAAAAGTGCTTTTCCTTTACTCCAAAGTAAAGCCTCTTCCAAAGTCGGAACTTTGAAGCTTGTCTTTTTACCATCATTATCTTCCAAGAAAAGCCCCTGAATATATTCATAGGTCACATCCTCAACTTTGCCTGTCCCGGTAGTGGTACGATCCAATTCATCATCATGCATCAATACCAAAACCGAATCTTTGGTCATGGCAACATCCAATTCGATAATTGCAGGAGTGTATTTCAACACATTGTCAAAAGTCTCAATTGCATTTTCCGGGAAACCCGGATAGGGTCCTCCTCGATGTGCAGACACCAAAGGGATTCGATCTGAAGTCCAAGTATAAAATTGTCTGGTTTCATCCAGGTTGATTAATCGGATATAATGATTTCCCCCGGTTGAAACTGAAGCATTTTCTTCAGATTTACTTTGGCAGCCAAAGACAACTAAAAGGGATAGTATCCCTCCATAAATTTTATTCATTCTTTTTATTCTCTTTTTTGAAAAGGAAATCCAGACTTCCCGCTCTTTTTTCAAAGATTCCCTCCATATCTGCCAATTCCAGATTCAAGGCTTTGGTAGAAATCTGAATCTCTATCATTGACAAACCCAATGCAATCAGCAAAGAAGCCATACTTCCCACAAATACCCAATTGGCAGCGGATGTAAATCCGTGAAACAGCAAATACATACAAACCACACACAACAAGAAGCTAAATACTCCAAATAACTGCATATTTTTGATCAGGGAAAGGCGCTTACGGAGATTATGGATCTGCTCAACAATCATTTCCTCATCCGGGTTTTCATTGAATTTGGTATGCAAACCACGAATCAAACTAGCAATAGCCAAAAAGCGATTGGTAAAAGCCAACATCAATAAGGTGATGGCTGAAAAAAGCAAGGCGGGGGTCGAAAGTTGAAGTTCCATTCAGTAGAATTGGTTTAACCTGGATTATGCTCTCCTAAGTTCAGAAAAATCACGAAAAAAGCCCGCTTTTTAAAACGGGCTTTCAAAATGTATCTAATGAAGATCTATTACAAGTGGATCACCTCATCATACGCAGCAGCCGCAGCTTCCATTACTGCTTCTGACATGGTTGGGTGAGGATGAACAGTTTTGATCAATTCATGACCAGTAGTTTCCAATTTACGAACGGCAACGATCTCAGCGATCATTTCAGTTACATTGGCTCCGATCATGTGAGCACCTAGAAGCTCTCCATATTTCTTATCAAACACCAATTTCACGAAACCGTCTTTCGCGCCAGCAGCAGAGGCTTTACCAGATGCAGAGAATGGGAACTTACCGATTCTTAATTCATAGCCTGCTTCTTTCGCTTTTGCCTCAGTCATACCGACAGAAGCTATCTCTGGAGAACAGTAAGTACATCCTGGGATATTTCCATAATCCAATGGCTCTGGAGTATGGCCAGCAATTTTTTCTACACAAATAATTCCTTCTGCAGAAGCTACGTGAGCCAATGCTGGACCAGGAATAACATCACCAATTGCATAGTAACCTGGCATATTGGTTTTGTAGTACTCATCAACTTTGATTTTTCCTCTGTCTACCAAAATACCCACATCTTCCAAACCGATGTTTTCCAAATTGGAAACCACACCTGCTGCAGAAAGAACAACATCACATTCCAAAGTTTCTTCACCTTTTGCGGTTTTGACAGTCACTTTGCAACCGGTTCCTTTGGTATCAACACCGGTAACTTCAGATGAAGTCATGATGGTCATTCCAGCTTTCTTGTAAAGTTTTTCCAAAGTTTTGGAAACTTCAGCATCTTCGACTGGAACAATTCTATCCATAAATTCAACGATAGTCACCTCTGTTCCGATTGAGTTGTAGAAGTAGGCAAATTCTACTCCAATAGCACCAGAACCTACTACCACCATTTTCTTAGGCTGCTTCGCCAAAGTCATTGCTTCACGGTATCCGATGATCTTCTTACCGTCCATTTTCATAGAAGGCAATTCTCTTGATCTCGCTCCAGTTGCAATAATGATATTGTCAGCAGAATAAACAGTTTTGTTTCCGTCTTTATCAGCTACTTCTACCTTTTTGCCAGGCTTAACTTTACCCCAACCAGCGATGATTTCAATTTTGTTTTTCTTCATCAAGAAGTTCACACCTTTGGACATGCCATCGGCAACACCTCGACTCCTTTTGACCATTCCATCAAAATCAGCTTTGGCATCCTTTACAGTGATTCCGTAGTCAGTAGCGTGATTGATGTATTCGAAAACCTGGGCACTTTTCAACAAAGCTTTGGTAGGAATACAGCCCCAGTTCAGACAGATACCTCCCAATTCAGCTGCTTCAACGATAGCAGTTTTCAAGCCCAACTGAGATGCACGGATAGCAGCCACGTAGCCGCCTGGTCCGCTTCCCAATACGATTAGGTCAAATTTGGTAGAAGACATATATTATTTCGGTTTTATAACGATTTGAAACTATGCAAAAATAGGCCTTTTGGCTTCAGAAAAAAATTTGGAAAAAGCCCCATAAATCATTCAAAAACTAGCATAAATCAGCCCAAGCCACAATTCACCAAATGAATTTTGGACAGAAATCATTTGACTTCCAAAATATTCTATAATTTCACACTAGACCAGATTTATCGATTGAAAATCCAGACATTTTGAAATGTAATTTCTACGGAAACGATTCTTCTGGCTTTTTTTCTAATTTTGGCAAAACAAAATTTTAATAATTCATGGGTTTACTTTCAGGAAAAACCGCATTGATCACCGGAGCCTCTAAAGGAATCGGAAGAGCCATTGCTATCAAATATGCTCAAGAAGGAGCAAATGTCGCTTTCACTTATTTGTCCTCTGTTGAAAAAGGACAAGCATTGGAATCTGAATTAGCTGAATTTGGCGTGAAAGCCAAAGGTTATCGCTCCGATGCTTCTGATTTCAAAGCTGCTGAAGATCTGGTAAACAGTGTAGTGGCTGACTTTGGTGGATTGGATATTTTGATCAACAATGCAGGAATCACCCGCGACAACTTGTTGATGAGAATGACTGAGGAGTCTTGGGATGAAATCATGAATGTAAACTTGAAGTCTTGCTTCAACACTGTAAAGGCAGCAACTCGTACCATGATGAAAGCCAAAGCTGGATCTATCATCAACATGACTTCTGTAGTTGGTGCAAAAGGTAATGCTGGACAAGCAAACTATGCTGCTTCCAAAGCAGGGATCATCGGTTTCTCCAAATCCGTGGCCTTGGAATTGGGTTCCAGAAATATCAGATGCAATGCCATCGCTCCTGGATTCATCGAAACTGAAATGACAGAAGTTTTGGATGAGAAAACCGTGCAAGGTTGGAGAGAAGCCATCCCTATGAAAAGAGGTGGGAAGCCTGAAGAAATCGCAGATGCATGTGTGTTCTTAGGATCAGATATGAGTACTTATATTTCAGGTCAAGTGCTTCATGTAAATGGAGCGATGTATACTTGATTTACGATTTTAGAATTACGATTTACGAACGGCTGGAGAGATTCAGTCGTTTTTTTTTGTTTTAACCCCACAAATTCGCATGAAAAAAGTCACAGATACTCACTTGAACAAAAGATAAAAAATCCGTGAAATCTGTGTTTTTAATTTGTGTCTATCTGTGGGAAATGGAAGCTCTGAAACTATTTAGAAGTTACAAATAATACCTCGAGGCCTTTGAGGCCTAAAAGGATTTATATACTTGAAAAGACGTTCAGGGAAATACAACCCTCAATGGTCAAGCATACAACAGTGGAAATCCAATCATTTTTTTTTTACAACAAATTGATTTTCAAAACAATCCGATATAATGAAGAGTTTCGTATATACTTTTATTCATTTATCAACCTAAATAACCATCTCATGAAAAAACCTTTTCAAAAATTAATGGGACTGTCATTTTTAGTCCTTTTAGCATTTGCTTGTCAATCTCTTCCAGAGGAAGCCCCTATGGTCAATGAAAATTCAGACGAAGTCGCATCTGATTTAACTTCATCTGATCCAAATGCCCGAAAAAGCAATATGCTTGAATTCGGGGCATTCTTAATCGGCACTGAGGAAGTTCCCCCAGTCTCCTCCTCAGGTTCTGGAGCTATCAAAATCATGAAAGTGGATGAAAACACTTTGAGCTATGAGCTTCGAGTTGCAAACACAAGTGACATCATAGGAGCTCATTTACATTATGCACCTTCTGGAACTAACGGGCCTGTAGTTGTTTTTCTCTATATGACTCCTCCAAATGGACTTTACAATGGGTTGTTAGCTGAAGGCACCATAGATGCATCCAAACTTGTGGGTCCATTAGCAGGTATGTCTATTGATGATTTGGTAGAAAAAATGGAAGCTGGTGAAATCTACACAAATGTTCACACAGCATCGAACCCAGGAGGTGAAATCCGAGGTCAAGTAAGCATGGTGGAAGCGAGCGACAATAAAAATTATGGGACCAAGCTAAGTGGGGCAAATGAAGTCCCAGCTGTAATGACTGACGCAACTGGTGTAGCTAAATTTCATTTCTCAAAAGATGGAGAATCGGCTTCATTCCAAGTCAATGTAGATGGAATAGAAGATGTGCGATTCGCACATATCCACTTAGCTAAAGCTGGAAGTAATGGAGGAGTTGTTTTCACTTTGAGAATGGATAAAGTTGAAGGACCTGTTTCAGGGGTCTATGCCAAAGGAGAAATCATGGGTTCCACCCTTTCCGGACAGATGATGGGAGGAGATTTAGAAATTTTGAGAGAAGCTTTCCGAACGGGCAATGCTTATGTTAACGTACACTCTGATGATTTCCCTGGAGGTGAATTAAGAGGGCAGATCAATTAAAAACATGCTGTTGAAATCAAGAAAGGCTGAATGTTCCAGCCTTTTTTTGTTACCAAAACCTCAATCCACAAATCGACTTAAATCAATTTTATAAAACTCATACTCATCTTCGGAGGCTTGCTCAGGTTTATTGATGAAAAGCCCTTCGGAGGTTGAAAAGAGATTTTCAAAGCGGGTTCCTATAGGATAAACCATTTTAAGTTCTCCTTTCAGATTCCACTCAGAATCATAAATCAATAGCAGAAATGTTTCCTCATCTGAATACAATCTATCATGAGGATCTCTAACATTTGGATCAGGCCCTCTCCTACTAATTGAAGTCAATCTCACTTGTAGACCTGTAGTCTGATCTTTTATCAAGCGATAATTGATTGCACCATTCTCTGGCCTTTCCCAAGAACCTTTAAATTCGTCACCTTCATATTTATCAGGAAAATAGGTGACTGGAGTAATTGATTTGAGTATTCGCCTATCAACAATTTGGCAATCCTGAATCCTAAATAGTGAATCAGAATAGGAAAACATAGCCCAAGACTCCCCTTTCTCTACCATCCTAACCATGGCTGAAGCATCGGCCGAATTAGCATAGGTTTCATCATATGGAGCTTTAAAATCAGTTTTGCAAATCCAGTTTCCTTCTTCATCAAATTTCAAAATCCAAGATGAAAATTCAAGATCAAAGCCATCTTTCCCTATTCTGTGTGCCATGGCATCGAAAGGATTCACGGTAAGTTCAAATTCACCCGGGCTAACTTGATGCAAGGCATTTCCACTCATAGGGAATGAAAAGAATGTATTTGATTCCAAATCACTCAAATCCAATTTAAACTGACTAACCAACTGCTCATCTTTATAAATTAAAGCAAAGCCTGTGTGATTAGTCGCAACCAAAGTCGAATTATTAAATGCTTTGGCTCTAAGTACACCTCCTTTAAGGGAACCAGGTCCTTCTGCAGGAATTTGAAATTCTCCAACTTTCCTTCCAGTTTTGGGATCAAAAAACCTAAACAAGCCATTTCTTGAAATGTAGATCGTCTCTTCTCCTTTGTACTGGATGGTTCCCAAAAATGCCATAAAACCCACACCAACTTCTCTTTCGAAACTGAGGCTATCGATAAACAAATCTTTCAAGTCTCCTTGAAAAACAACTCTATCTTTTTTTGTCCCACAGCTTAAAAATCCAAAAATCAGAATCCCTAAAAATATTCTACTCATATAGCTGCGATAAATTCACTTTCAAACTAACTCTTTTTAGCTTTAAAAAGAAAAGCCTCGGAAATAATCCGAGGCTCTTGTGAAACCTTTGAGGTCTTTAAGACCTGGAAGGTTTGATAAAGTTGAAAAGACCTTCGGGGTTTTAGAAACCCCAAAGGTCAGATGAATCAATCTTCTCCCAAGAATGGGTATCTGTAATCTTTAGGAGAGACAAATGTTTCCTTGATAGTACGAGGAGAAACCCAACGCAACAAGTTGATCATAGATCCAGCTTTGTCATTGGTTCCCGAAGCTCTCGCTCCACCAAATGGCTGCTGACCAACCACTGCTCCTGTTGGCTTGTCATTGATATAGAAGTTTCCGGCAGCATTTCTCAATTTGGTCGTCGCCAATTCAATCGCATAACGATCCTGAGAGAAAATAGCACCAGTCAACGCATAAGGAGAAGTCTGATCAACCAATTCTAACGTCTGCTCAAAGTTTTCTGAGTCGTAAACATAAATGGTCAATACTGGACCAAAGATTTCCTCCTGCATGGTCGTATACATCGGATCCTGAACCACCAACACAGTCGGCTCGATGAAGTATCCTTTGGATTTATCATAGTTACCACCAGCTATCACTTCTACTCCCTCAGCTTCTTTCGCTTTGGCGATATAGCCTGAGATTTTATCAAATGCTTTTTCGTCGATTACAGCATTGATGAAATTGGTGAAGTCCTCTGTACCTCCCATTTTCATGGAAGCAAGATCTTCCTGCATGTATTTCTTCACATCCTCCCAAATGTTGGAAGGGATGTAAGCTCTAGATGCAGCAGAACATTTTTGTCCCTGGAATTCAAAGGCACCACGAACCAAACCAGTGGCCACAGCTTTTGCGTCAGCAGATTTATGAGCTACTACAAAATCTTTTCCACCAGTTTCACCTACGATTCTTGGGTAAGACTTATAACCATGAATATTTTCACCGATAGTTTTCCAAATATGCTGGAATACACCAGTCGAACCGGTAAAGTGAATCCCTGCAAAATCAGGATGTTTGAAAATCACCTCACCAGCAACAGGACCATCTACATAGATCAAATTGATCACTCCATCAGGAACACCAGCCTCTTTGAAAATCTCCATCAAGACATTCGCCGAATAAATCTGAGTATAAGCAGGTTTCCAAACGATGGTATTGCCCATCATTGCTGCAGAAGCTGGTAGGTTTCCTGCAATCGCAGTAAAGTTGAAAGGAGTCAAAGCAAAAACAAAACCTTCCAAAGGACGCTGCTCGACTCTATTCCAAACGCCTCCACCAGAAACTGGCGGCTGCTGCGCATAGATTTCAGTCATATACTTCACATTGAAAGTCAAGAAATCAATGATTTCACAAGCTGAGTCAATTTCGGCCTGGAAAGCATTTTTGGATTGCCCCAACATGGTCGCTGCATTCAATTTAGCTCTGTAAGGACCAGCAATCAATTCAGCAGCTTTCAAGAAAATCGCTGCCCTTTGTTCCCAAGCTAAATTTTCCCAAGCCTCCTTCGCGCCTAGTGCAGCATTGATTGCCTGCTCTACGTGAGATGCATCACCTTCGTGGAAATATCCCAAAATGTGCTGATGATCATGAGGAGGAGACATCGGGTGTTTATTTCCAGTCCGAACTTCCTCGCTACCGATATACATCGGCACATCTACTTCTTTGGATCGAAGCTCTGCCAACATCGCCTGCAATTCTTTTCTTTCCGGACTTCCCGGTGCATAGGACTTAACCGGCTCATTGACTGGAGCAGGTACGTTGAAGAAACCTTTTAACATACTATTTGGAGTTTATATGAATTTCTGATTGGCCAAAGATAAGGCATCCCTATGGAAAGAGCGGTGATTTCTTTTACAAAAGCGACTCTAATTCTTTCAGGTGCTTGATTTCAAAAGTAGGTGTTATTGAAATCGCTCTACCCTCT
This sequence comes from Algoriphagus sp. PAP.12, assembly GCF_026652115.1. Taxonomy (GTDB): domain Bacteria; phylum Bacteroidota; class Bacteroidia; order Cytophagales; family Cyclobacteriaceae; genus Algoriphagus. The sequence goes on from NZ_JAPPSQ010000008.1 coordinate 19,771, forward strand.
GGATTGAAAAAAACCTGGTCAATCTCCGCCCTTTGGGCACCTAAAATATCTGAATCCGGATTATCTCCTATCATCAGACATTCTCCACTTTTGGTTTGAAGAGTTTCCAATGCATAGTGAAATATCCTTGGATCAGGCTTTTTATGCCCTGTCGTTTCGGAAGTCACCACCAATTCAAAAAAGCCATCCAATCCCGAGGATTTCATTTTTTTAGCCTGTGATTCATTAAAGCCATTAGTAATGACATGAATTCGGTATTTATCTTTCAGGTATCCCAAAATCTCTTTTGAATAAGGGAAAACATGAGGTTTTGAGGAAGTTCGATGCATAAAATCCTCTTCAAATCCTGCTGGAATTCCATCTGCGATTCCTCCTGCATGGGAGAAAATCCTCGGAAAACGTTCCTTTCTAAGATTGTCTTTATCGATCTTTCCCACGTTGTACCAATCCCAAAGCTGGAAATTGACAGCATGAAAAGACTCAAAAAACTTTTCGAACGAAGGGATTCCCATTTCTACCAAGGAATAAACTTCATACAACTCGGATAGGGACTCAGCCACATTTCGATCGTAATCCCACAAGGTATGATCTAGATCGAAGAATAGGTGTTTGTACTTTTTCAATTGAAATTATCTCCTGTATTGATTGTTCTGGATTTTATTGATTGCCAACTCCCGGTTGGACTTAAGGACTTCAAATGTTTCCTGATCTCTGATAAGGTTAGGGTCCTTTTGAATAAACTTAAAAATCGCCTGAAAGATTTCCAGATACTCCTCCAAAATGTAATAAAACATCCATTGATCCACTCTACGGCTTCCCAAAAGTCCCGCATTTTTTAAGTATATTAAATGCCTGCTGGTTTTGGTCTGGGTAAAATCAAGGATATGCTCCAGGTCGGAAATGGTGAGTTCTTTATTAAGCATGAGTAAATGAATAATCCTCACCCGAGGCTCCTCTCCCAGTGCTTTAAAGATTCTCAGACCATAATTTAAACTGATGTTTTTGAGACGCATTAGTAAGTTTTAACGCTGTTTTCTGGGTGAATTTAAAAAATCACCCGAAATTAGGGTATTATCGCAGATTCAAAGCCAAATTTGGCAAGCCAATAAGATATTTATTTGTGAAGAAATCAATTCTACTCCCATATCTAATCCTATTCATCGGATTCTTTTTTTCAACTCAGCTAGCACAAGCCCAGGATGAAAAGAAAGTAATTCAGCTTTCTGGTATCATCTTGAATGCAGATAGTACAGATGCCGTTGCTGGCGTGAATGTCTATGTACCTCAAAAAGGTAGGGGTACAAGCAGTGGTCGCTTTGGTTACTTCTCCATGCCGGTACTTGAAGGAGACAGTGTCGTATTCAGTTTCATTGGATTGAAAAAACAAACATTCAAGGTTCCTGACAAAGTTGACAATGATAAAATCAGTTTGATCTTGACCATGGAAGTAGATGAAATCGCTTTGGCGGAAATAGAAGTAATGCCTTATCCAACCGAAGATGAGTTCAAGGACGCGGTTCTCGCCATGACTGTTGTAGACCCTATGTCCATCAGCCGTGCCAACATGAGTCCTGAGATGCTCCTGAGATGGGCGGAATCTATGCCCGCATCTGGAAATGAAAATTTCCGAACTTTTCAGCAGGGCATGATGCTACAAAATCAAGACTTGTATGGGCCTAGACCTTTGAGATTGTTGGATCCTTTTGCATGGTCACAATTCATTAGATCTATCAAAAGAGGAGATTTGAAAAGTAAGTAAACTCCAACTTGATAAAAAAACTCTCGCTGAAACTATACAGCGAGAGTTTTTTATTTCAATCCATTTGCTATTATCTCTCGCAAAGGAGCAAAGAAAAAAAGATTTGTTTCAAAGGTTATTGACAACCCTTTCTATATCATAGGTTAGCTTAGACTCTTTGAAATTGATGTTTCTCGCAGCGTCGCTGTGACGCCGCGAGAAATACTAAATCTTAATGAATTTCAGGAAGAACCCAGTTTTCCAAGACACTAGGAATCTTCATCATTGCCTCGATATCAGCCACTTTTCTTGGAGCATCCCCAGAAAGGTTCACTGGATCTTTAGAGGTAATCAAAATATCGTCTTCAATTCTTACAGCAATCCCCCACCATTTTGGATCACAATCGCTTCCCTCAGGGATATAAATCCCAGGTTCCACAGTGATTACAACACCTTCTTTCAGCGCTCCTCTTGTTCCTCTATCATGAACATCCAGTCCCAAATGATGACTTGGCCCATGAGGATAATAGCTGTGTCTTTGGCCTTCTTTGATGATACCCAACTCGACCAACCCCTCGTCTATGATCGTTCTTGTAATTTGACTGATTTCAGAAAACTCAGTTCCCGGCTTACATAGGGCAATTCCAGCATCCTGTGCTTTCAAAACCAATTCATAGATCACTTTTTCCTCAGGGTTAAATTGACCAGAAACTGGAATAGTGCGAGTGACATCAGCGGTATAACCTTTCCATTCAGCTCCCAAATCCATCAACAGCAAACGATCATTCACATGCTTCATGTCATTCTCAATGTAATGAAGGATACATCCATTATTACCTCCACCGACAATCGATGGGTATCCCAAATCTTCCGCACCATATCTTTTGTAGATAAACTCGTGAATCCCCTGAATTTCTCTTTCAGACATCCCCACTTTGGCAGCCTTCATCACTTCAATCTGACCTATTGCTGAGATTTTAGCCGCAGAGGCAAGAAGAGCAATTTCTTCTTCAGTTTTCACTTCACGCAAAACATCCATCATTTTGTCCAAAGAAAAAATATCAGTTTTGGACTCAGGCATTTGGTCTTTCACCTGCATTCTTTTTTCAGGTGAATCCGCAACAAGGAAATCCTTAATAATTGGATCATTTGCAATCTCAGGGTTTCGGTCTGTAAAGCGAGAAATCATTTGTGCAACATTTTCTGAATTGGCAGCATCAGTAGCTCGAATCATATCATACAGTTGCATCTGAGTATCTGACACCTCCATAGGATAGCCTGAAGCTTTCTTGAATTTCTTCACCATGTTTTTCAATGGGGCATTGCTGCTGCTACTTTCGATGTCTGCACCCAAGTTGAAGGAAAGCACCTTTTCAAAATCTGAAAAATTCACTGCTGGTTCTTTCCCAAAATCGTCATAAACGTATGCGAGATCAAAACCCAATTTATCCTTTACTCCTTCAGTACCCAATCTTTTCCCATTCCACATTTCAGACCTGGGATCTCGAGGCTGCACATAGATGATTTCATCTGTTTCTACGCCATCAATCATTTTTTTTTCTGAAAAAATAATCAAGGCCGCATTGGGTTCTCTCAATCCTGTTAAGTAATAAAAATCAGTATCCGGATGATAGATATAATCCACATCGTTTGTTCTGTTTTTCACGGGATTATTGAACAATACAGCCACAGAATTAGGCGGCATCATCTCCCGAATAGCATCTCTTCTTTGTCTATGCCAATCCGCAGAAAGGCCATCCTCAAAGTAAGATTGAGCAAATGCACTTTGCAAAACGCAAAACAAAAGGGTTAAAATGGTTAGCTTTTTCATTTTAGGTAATTTTTCTAAACCCCAAGATCAACTCTTTGGCCCATTTAACAAAGTCTTAATCCATCAATAGTATCATATCCTTATCTTTGGAGCCTAAATAATTCATGTAATGAAGAAAATTTCTATACTCCTATTACTTTCCATTTTTATGGGAACAGGGGTGTCCGCTCAGGAAACCGCTGAAAAACCTAAGCTAGTTGTTGGAATCATCGTCGATCAGATGAGGCAAGAGTACCTCTATAGGTTTGCTGACAGGTATTCTGATGGAGGATTCAAAAAGCTTATCGGAGAAGGATTTATGATGAAAAACGGGCATTATAATTACATCCCTACTTACACCGGGCCAGGTCACGCTTCTGTATATACAGGAACAACACCCGCAACCCATGGTATCATTGGCAACAACTGGTATGTAAGAAGTCTTGACAAGTCAATTTATTGTGCTGAAGACAGTACTGTTTACAACATTGGAGGCACTCCAGCTTCTGGACAGATATCACCAAGAAACCTATTGACTACAACCATCACGGATGAGTTGAGGTTCTCTACAAATAAAAGGTCAAAAGTCGTTGGTCTAGCTATAAAAGATCGTGGCGCAAGTTTGCCTGCGGGTCACCTAGGCGATGCTTATTGGTATGATAGCAACAATGGAGAGTTTATGACTTCTTCTTATTACAAGGAGGACCTTCCTGCTTGGGTAAAAGATTTCAATGCTCAGAAAAACCCGGACAAATACCTTTCTCAAACTTGGGAAACACTTTATTCTATCGACACTTACATCAATAGCATTGATGACAACAATGATTTCGAGGCTCCATTTGTCGGAAAAGACACACCAACTTTCCCTTATGATCTAAATGCATTGAGAGAAAATAATGGAGGATATGGATTGATCGCCTCCACTCCATTTGGAAATCAATTGACTTTGGATTTTGCTTTAGCTGCTTTGGAAGGAGAAAAACTAGGTGAAGGGGATGTTACAGATTTTCTTGCTGTCAGCTTTTCTTCCACAGATTATGTTGGCCATAGATTTGGGCCTACTTCCAAAGAATTGGAGGACATCTATTTGAGATTGGACTTACAAATTGAAAGCCTTTTGAATCATCTGGATGAAAAATTAGGAGAAGGAAACTATGTAGTATTCCTTTCTGCCGATCATGGTGTCGCAGATGTGGCCACTTATATGGAAAGCCAAAATGTACCAGCTGGCAACTTGAATGTTGGCTATGTAGTAAGTCAGGTGAAAGGCTATATGAATACCGTTTATGGAGAAGGTGACTGGGTATTGAATGCTTCCAATGAGCAAATCTTCCTAAACCATAAATTAATCAGAGACAACAAATTGAATTTGGCTGATATCGAAGAGGAATTGGCAACATTCCTTTTGAGGTTCAGAGGAATTAAAGAGGTGTACACCGCCCATACATTGAAAACAAATTCGTTTACTGAATTAAGACCTCACCTTCTTCAGATGGGATACAATCACAAAGCTTCAGGTGATATTATGTTGATTTTGGAGCCATCATGGTTGACAGGCGGAGCTAGAGGCACTTCTCATGGAACCGGTTTCTCCTATGACACCAATGTCCCTATTCTATTCTATGGATGGAATATTCCACATGGAAGTTCAACTCGCTATGCGACTATAACTGACATCGCTCCGACACTTTCGATGCTGCTTGAAATTAGACTTCCAAACGGCGCCACAGGCCAACCAATTCAGGAAATCGTTCATTAATCAAACAAACCATAAAAAAACCAGAATGAATTCATTCTGGTTTTTTTATGTCCTTTCGGTATTTATTTAATCTTCAGTCCAACTCATTGGGTAATCCTTATCCACAAATTCCAAAGCATCGGTAGTAATCTGCAATGGCCTAAAGGTGTCGAGCATCACTGCGTATTCCTCGGTAGATTTTGCGCCGATAGATTTCTCAACCGTTCCTGGATGAGGCCCATGAGGAAGTCCTCCCATATGTATAGTGAATGAGCCTCGATCGATCCCTTTCCGACTCATAAACTCTCCTTCCGCGTAATACAATACCTCATCCGAATCGATATTACTATGATTGTAAGGCGCAGGTATCGCCAATGGGTGATAATCAAACAAACGAGGAACGAATGAACAAATCACAAAGCCCCAAGCCTGAAAAGTTTGATGAACTGGTGGTGGCTGATGGATTCTACCCGTAATCGGTTCAAAATCATAAATCGACAAGGCGTATGGATACAAATAGCCATCCCAACCCACGATATCCAAAGGGCTATGATCATAGGAATATTGATGCAACATCCCCTGTTTTTTGATCTGAACCAGATAATCTCCCTTTCCCTCTTCAATGTGCAATTCATGAGGCGGACGAATATCTCTTTCGCAATAAGGAGAATGTTCCAACAACTGCCCTACTTCATTTCGATATCTCTTGACCGTTTCGATTGGACCATGAGACTCTACGATCAAAAGGCGCAGAGAACCTTCATCTTCAAATTCAAATCGGTAAATAGTCGTCCGAGGGATCACTACATAATCTCCTTTACCCACTTCCAGTTTCCCAAACTGAGAATAAAGAACACCCTTTCCATCATGAATGTAAATCAACTCATCCCCATCCGCATTTTTGAAATAAGAATCCATCTTCCTTTGCTTCGGAGCACAGATCCCCATCATCACATCATTGTTTTTCATCAACATTCTGCGAGCACTCAAATAATCCTCTCCAGAAGTTTCAACTCCAGAAGTTTTCAAATGAGTCTGGTTCAACCCATGCTGATCAGCGACTTTCCAATCATAGGGAATTGGCTTTCCGATGGATCGAACCGAATTGGGATTATAAATGTGATAGAGATTTGAATAGATACCGGAAAAGCCTTTGGAACTTACGAGCTCTTCCTTGTAAAGACTTCCGTCAGGCTGTCTGAACTGAGTATGCCTTTTAGGCGGAATCTTGCCTAACCTGTGATAGTATGCCATGATTAATTTGGGTTTATTGGAGCAATTTACAATTCTCCTTTTAGGGTAAAAAATAGGAAATCAAAAAGTCCATTTAAATCAATCGATCCCTTTTGTTCAAAAACATTTTCTTTTCGCAATAGATTAATCTAGCTTAAGATGACAATCCCAAAATACCATGAAAAGACATTTTGCCTTTCTTGCACTTCCTTGCCTTCTGTTCTCGATTGAGTCATTTTCCCAAAAACTCATCTGGTCAGATGAATTCGATAAGAATGGACTTCCAGATCAAACCAAGTGGACTTATGATGTTGGCGACTCTGGCTGGGGCAATAATGAGTTGGAGTTTTACACGGAAAAAGATCTGAAAAATGCCAGGATAGAAAATGGCATATTAATTATTGAAGCTAGGAAAGACGACTCTAAGCCAAAAGGCTTTACATCTGCAAGAATGCTGACCCGTGGAAAGGCTTCATGGGAATATGGTTATTTTGAAATAAAAGCCAAACTTCCAGAAGGAATTGGAACTTGGCCTGCCATCTGGATGCTTCCCGAAGAAAATAAATACGGTGGCTGGCCCAAAAATGGAGAAATCGACATCATGGAACATGTCGGCTATGATCCGGGGACAGTTCATGGGACTGTTCATACCGAGGCTTTCAACCATGTCAAGGGAACTCAAAAAGGAAAGCAAATTCAGGTCTCTAGTTTTCATGATGAATTTCATGTTTATGCTATCAACTGGACAGAGGAGAAGATCGACTTTTATCTGGATGGTGAAAAGTACTTCACTTTTGGAAATACAGGAGGGGGTTATCAAGAATGGCCCTTTGATCAACCTTTCCATTTAATCCTCAATATCGCTGTTGGTGGAAATTGGGGTGGTCAAAAAGGAGTTGACCCTGATATTTGGCCACAAAAGATGGAAATAGACTATGTAAGGGTATATGATGCGATTCCTTCTAAAGAAGACTAAGTATCTTTGCCTTGGGAATCTCTGGAAGATTTCCTATACTAAGTAAAATAGCTTGTTAGTAATACTAATTATATGCCTGACACGAGACTGAGAAAGAAAAAAATCCGAGCCCTTTTGATTATCAGCGTATTGCTCCTATTGATCTACGCCAAAAACCTAATTGAGCGTCAATCATTTAGAAGCATCAGCTCCACTTTCACGGAGGTTTACAACGACCGGCTGGTTGTTGTCGGCTATATATTTGAGATTTCAGAGAGCCTTTTTCAGATCCAAAAACTGGTAGATCACTGCAACTTGGATTATGATTATTCCAAAGTGCTAAATGAAATCCAAGGTCAAGAGGCAGCGATTTTAACAATCATAGAAGATTTCGAAAAAACGAAACTTACCCCGAAGGAGGAAGAATATCTCGGTGAGTTCAAGAAGATCATTGTAAACGACCTCAATATCAAATCCTATGATCTACTATACAGTGACTCGACTGGAGTGAATATCAATCAGGTCAAATTATATGATCAAAAAATCTCTTTAGCGAGAAAAGACTTGGACAACCTCAACAATATTCAGCTAGAAGAAGGCGAAAAATTAATCAGCAAAGCCAAAGTCTTGATTAACAGATCTCAGATCTGGGCTCAATTTGAAGTGGCTCTGCTGATTATCTTAATTATTGTAATGTTTCTATTGGTCTTCAGAAAATCAGAAGACACAAAAGGGATGATTTAATATTCCAATTTGCTCAAGTATGCGGCATTTTTCTCTGCTGCCTGCATAGGAGTCACGCCATCGAATTGTTCTTGCTCCACGATGTAATATTCCATTCCCAAGCTTTGAGATTCCTTGATCAACTTAGCGAATGGGATTTCTCCTTGACCTAATAGAACGCCTCTTTCGTGCGGATTTTCAATCCCTGCTGCAGCATCCTTCACATGGCATAGACGGAAACGATCTTGATATTTTTTCATGTAGGCTTCTGGATCCACCCCAGCTACATACACCCAATAGATGTCCATTTCGAAATCCACTAAAGCAGGATCTGTATTATCCATCAATACATCTTGAGGCAATTGACCTTCTTGATCTACAAAAGTATAGTCATGGTTATGGTAAGCAAACTTTAATCCGTAGCCTTTTAGGGTCTCTCCAATTTGATTGAATTGCTCAGCGATTGCTTTGTATTTATCTAAAGAATCCTGACCTCCAATCCATGGGCAGATCAAATATTTCATTCCAACTTCGGCAGCCTGTTCAGCTTGGGCTTCAAGGTTTTTGAATACATCACAGTGAGTGGCAACGAAATCTACTCCAATCTCCGAATTCAAAGATTTAAATTCTGCCGTTTCCATGCCCCAAAGGATCCCTTTTCCTCCATCAAAACCTTCAAATTGCTTATATCCATAAGAAGCCAATGCTTTCATAGTTTCTTGAGGATTTTCAGCCATTTGATCTTTTACAGAGTAAAGCTGAATACCAAACGCTTTCAAAGTTTGGGCTACAGTCTCAGGATCTGTTACAATGGTTTCGCCCTCTTTCTTAGCTGGGGAGCAAAACTGCATTGGCATCAAAGCAGCTCCCAGGCCCATTAAAGAGCCCATTTGGATAAATTTTCTTCTACTAGGTTTGTTCATAATCGAAAAAGCCTGCCCCATTGGAGCAGGCTTTGTATTTATAGGTTAAAATTATATTGCGTATGTCTTGTCACCCGGCTTCAAATCGATGCATCCATCGTATCTGCCTGGAACTTCTACATAATTCAAAGCTTGAGTAGCTCCGATTTCAGAAGTAAAGTAACCTAATACAGTCAAATCTCTCAACATATTTATGATAGCTGGCTCAGTTCTTCCAGAGCTCTTAAACTGTTCATAAAGACCGTTCAGATAATCTAAACGAACTTCATGGGAAGCAGCCTCAAACTCTTCACCATTCTCCTGCTTGAATTCCTTTCGGATTTTATTCAAACCATCCACAAATGTCTTTTGAGCATCGGCGTCATAAGTATCTTTCACCATCATTACCATAAAGGAACCGATACCCACCGCAGCTGCACCTGGAGTATCAGTTTCAGGAATAATGGTATCTCCAAGCAAATCCATGAAAGCAATATCTTCAGGACTAAAGTTTAACCCCTCGATTTGCTTATCCGGAGCACAACCTGTCAGGATAGCTGTAGCACCTACCATGGTTCCTCCCATCATTAGGACTACACTTTTCAATGCGTCTCTTCTATTCATAGTCATAGCTTTTTCTTTTTTAGATTAGAGATTACGCTTTTTCAACTCTTCCACTGCAAAGTTTGCAGCTCTTGCTGTAAGCGCCATATAGGTAAGTGATGGGTTTTGCGCAGCAGCAGAGGTCATACATGCCCCATCTGTTACAAACACGTTTTTAGCTTCCCACACCTGGTTGTTTCCATTCAAAACAGAAGTTTTGGGATCTCTACCCATTCTTGCTGTACCCATTTCATGAATACCTTGGCCGAATGTATAGCCATTATCATAGGTATTGATGTTTTTCACACCGGCGATTTCCAACATTTCGGCTGCATCAGCCATCATGTCTTTTCTCATTTTGATTTCATTCTCCTTGATTTCAGCATTCATCACCAAAGCTTCCATACCCCATTTATCTTTTACGGTATCGCTTAGCTTGATGGTATTTTCGTGATAAGGAAGAATTTCTCCAAATGCCGTGAATCCAATACTCCAAGGCCCTGGTTTAGTCAAAGCATTTTTCATAGGTGCTCCGAAGTTCAATTCAGCAACATCACGCGTCCAGCCACTTCTACTTGCACCACCTTGGTATCCAAAGCCTCTGACATAATCTCTCTTTTCACCATTTAGGTTTCTAAATCTCGGGATGTAAAGTCCAGTAGGTCTTCTACCGAAATAATACTTATCATCGTAGCCTTCCACAGTACCTCCAGCTCCCAAACGGAAATGGTGATCCATTACGTTGTGACCCAATTCACCTGAACTAGAGCCCAAACCTCCTGGCCAAATATCAGTGGCAGTACGCATCAAGATAGCAGTTGAGTTAAATGCTGATGCACAAAGGAAGATGATTTTAGCATCGTACTCAATAGTCTGATTTGTTTCAGCATCTACTACCTCAACTCCAGTTGCTTTTTGAGTGTCTTTGTCATAAATCAATCTTCTCACAATTGACCAAGGTCTCAAGGTCAAATTACCTGTAGCTTTTGCAGCTGGCAAAGTCGAAGCTTGTGTACTAAAGTATCCTCCGAATGGACAACCCAAAGAACATTTACTTCTATATTGACAGCCTGGGCGACCCGGCAAAGGCTGGGTAATATTTGCAGGACGACCCATAATCCAGTTTCTTGCACCTTTATAATGGTCCTTGATTTTCTGGACTGCATCGGTCTCCACACAGTTCATCGGCATCGGAGGCATAAACTCCCCATCTGGAAGAATTGGTAGCCCATCTTTATTTCCCGAAATCCCTGCAAATTTTTCAACATAAGAATACCAAGGTGCAATGTCCTTGTATCTGATTGGCCAATCTACAGCAATTCCTTCTTTTCCATTTGCCTCAAAATCTACATCAGCCCATCTATAGGACTGTCTACCCCAAAGAAGAGATCTACCTCCAACTTGGTATCCACGGAACCAAGTAAATGGTTTTTCTTCCACATAAGGAGAATCATCTTCATGAGCCCACCAGTCTAGATTTCGCTCATCCAACACATAATCTCTACGTAAATTCGGGTGATTTTCTAGCATTTCTTGGGTTCTTCTTCCTCTGTGAGGAATTTCCCAAGGTGGTAATGTGGCAGATTTGTAGTCTTTGATGTGCTCCACATCCGGTCCTCTTTCAAGCAAAAGGACTTTTAATCCTTTTTCTGTCAGCTCTTTTGCGGCCCATCCTCCACTGATCCCTGATCCAACTACAATTGCATCATACGATTCATTAGCCATAATTTGGTATTTAAGGTTATTAGTAATTTAAACGTCGCATACTTGAACTGCTTGTGCTAAAGCAGCAAGTTTATCTTTTGATTTTGGAATGAATTCATGAGAGACATATCCTTTGAAACCTGAATCTACAATCGCTTTCATGATTGCTGGATAATAAATTTCCTGATTTTCATCCAGCTCATTCCTCCCTGGATTTCCTGCAGTATGATAATGTCCGAAGTATTGGTGATTATTCTGAATCGAGCGGATAATATCGCCTTCATCAATCTGCATGTGATAGATATCAAACAATAATTTGAAGTTCTCACTTCCAATCATTTTGCATAACTCGACTCCCCAAGGAGACTTATCACACATATAGTCTTTGTGATTTACTTTGCTATTCAAAAGCTCCATTTGGATGATCACTCCATGCTTTTCTGCCAAAGGAAGAATCTTCTTCAAACCCTCAGCACAGTTTTTCATTCCTACTTCATCATCCATTCCTCTTCTATTTCCAGAAAAACAAATCAAGTTCTTGTAACCATTTTTAGCTACAAGTGGAATCACTTCCTCATATCTTTTGATCAATTCTGAGTGATTGTTAGGATCATTCCAGCCATCTGGAATTCCTAGTTCAGCACCGTTACACATAGAGCAATCTACCCCATGCTTCTGTAGGATATGCCAATTATCCGGCCCAATCAGATCTATTGCATTAAATCCAATTTCCTTCACTCCTATGCAGAGTTCTTCGATGGTGAGGGGATTCATCGACCAATGGCAAACTCCATGGTTGATATTTCCTTTCAATTTATAGGGTTGTTTTTCTTCTTTCATTTCAAATGAAGACATGCTTCCGATAGCCGCTCCACCCAACAAAACTTTCTTGAAGCTTTCTCTTCTTCCTTGATTAATAGGTTTGGTCATTTGGGATCACTTTAATGTTTAATTTTCTCATCTCTGAAAAGAGTCATGAAAAATAGTAAAACCAAAACGGAAATACCAGAAGGAATTAACCAAATAGATTTCCATTGGTGATTCCCTTGCATATCTGAGTAAAAATCTGAAATCATTCCTGCAATCCAGAAGCCTATCAACATCCCAACTCCATAGGTTGCCAAGGTTATCAATCCCTGAGCGGAGGACTTATATTTTTCTCCAGCGTGGGCATCTGTGTATATCTGACCTGTCACAAAGAAAAAATCATAGCACACTCCATGTAAGGCAATCCCTAATAACAGAAGCCAAACTCCGCTTCCTGCATCTCCCAAAGCAAAAAACAAATACCTAATTGCCCAAGCAAGCATAGCAACAATCAATGTTTTTTTGACTCCAAATCGGGAAAAGAAAATAGGCAAAGCCAACATGAATAACACTTCTGACATCTGACCAATCGCCATCTTTCCAGTAGAATTTTCAACGCCGATTTCGGTTAAAAAAGGACTTGCGTTCTGATAATAAAAAGCCAAAGGAATACAGATCAAAATCGAGCTCAGGAAGAAAATAGCAAAGTTTTTATCTTTCAATAAAGACAAAGCATCTAGCCCGATGGCTTCAGACAATTTAAATTTATCAGCTCTCCCTGCTTTTGGTGGTGTATTGGGGAGTGTCATACTAAATATCCCCAAAGCCAATGATAAGTAGGACGCCATCAGCCAGGTGTTTTTCAACATCCCAGATTCCAATCCTTCCTTGCTATCCCAAGCAAATGCACTGATCAAAAAACCTGCTGCGATCCAGCCGATCGTTCCCCAAACACGAACCACGGAGAATTCCTTTTCAGGGTTATTCATCTGATTAAAGGAAATTGAATTGACCAAAGCCAGAGTCGGCATAAACAAAATCATATACCCTAATATCAACGGAAAGAACGCAGCGAAATCCTCACTTTGATACAATTGGTACATCAACCAAGCTCCAATCAAATGGATAACCCCTAAAATTCGTTGTGCCGGAAAATATCTATCAGCAATAAGCCCTACAAGAAAGGGAGCTATGATCGCACCAATGGATTGGGTTGTAAAAGCAAGCGAAATTTCCTGATCGGTGGCTCCTAGGTTTGCACCTAAATAAGTTCCCATCGTCACATACCAAGCACTCCATACAAAAAACTCCAAAAACATCATCGTGGATAAGCGGACTCGGATGTTTAGCTTCATAAAATCTTAGGCTTTCAATTGGTGAATGAATTGGATAGTTTAGAATTCGGTCTTTTTGCCTTATTTTAAGCTCATCCTTTGACAATTGAAAATAAGGTAGCTAAAAGTTTTCTCAACACCATTCATAACTGGATGGAACAATTGGTCAACTTATGCTCTGAGTCAATCTAAGTTCAGAGGTTTTTTTGATTCAGAATCAATTATTTCACTAAACAAAAAACCAGAAATTTACATACTGACCTATGTCAAAAACCAAGAAACTCAAAATCGGATTAGTCGGTGGAGGGCCAGGTTCTTTTATTGGAGCAATCCACCTAAATGGCGCTTTGATGGATGGCCTTTTCGAGCTAGCTGCAGGTGCTTTTTCTTCCAATCCTGAAAAATCAAAAATCAGAGGCGAAGAATTGATGCTGGATCCTTCCAGAGTATATGCCAGCTACGACGAAATGTTTGAAAAAGAGCTGGAGCTTCCGGAGGATGTACGTATTGACGTGGTGGTGATTGTTACTCCAAACAATTTACATTTTGATCCAACAGTGAAAGCCCTAAAAGCTGGTTTTCATGTGGCTTTGGATAAACCCCTTACCCTAAATTATCAAGAAGCCAAAGACCTTTACCACATCGTAAAAGCGAGTAATAAAAGATTCTTATTGACCCATACCTATTCTGGATACCCGATGATCAAGCAAGCCAAGCAAATGATCGCTGAAGGGAAAATCGGAAAAGTTTGGAAAATCTATGTGGAGTATCCTCAAGGCTGGCTTTACAAGCTTTTGGAAAATGAAAACAATAAACAAGCTGCTTGGAGAACCGACCCTAAAATCAACGGCCTAGCAGGCTGTATGGGCGATATTGGAACGCATGCTTTCCATCTTTCTGAATATGTCTCAGGATTGAAAATGGAAAAACTTTGCGCTGATCTTCATATCAAAGTAGAAGGAAGACCCATTGATGATGACGGAGTTGTCTTGATGAATTTTGACAATGGAGCTACGGGAATTCTGATGGCTTCTCAAACAGACACTGGACTTGAAAACAATCTTCGTATCCGAATTTTTGGAGATAAAGGTGGAATTGAATGGCAACAAGAGGACAATAACTCCTTGACAGTGCGTTATCCAAATCAGCCAGCTCAGATTTATAGAGCAGGAACAGGCTACCTTGGTTCTTTAGCCAATGAAAATACCAGAACTCCTGCGGGCCATCCTGAGGGATATATTGAGGCATTTGCTAACTTGTACAGAAATTTTGCGCGCTGTATCTATGCTGAAAGAGCTGGCGAAACGCCAAAACCTGAATGGGAGGATTATCCAGGAATTGAAGATGGTATTCGTGGAATGGCATTTATCGACCACGTGTTAAAAAGCACCGAATCCGATCAAAAATGGACTCCGTTCATTGTAGAAAAATAAAATCAAACCAATAAATAACCTTTTAGTATGAAGACGATTAAAGGACCTGCCATATTCTTAGCACAGTTTGCCGACGATGTGGCTCCTTTCAATAACCTTAAGAACATCTGTGAATACATGGCCGATTTAGGTTATAAAGGTGTTCAGATTCCATCATGGGATGGTAGATTAATTGATTTACAAAAAGCTGCGGAAAGCAAAACCTATGCAGACGAAATCGCTGGTATTGTAGCTGAAACAGGAATGCAGATCACTGAACTTTCCACTCATCTTCAAGGTCAGCTGGTAGCGGTTCACCCTGCTTATAATGAATTATTCGATGGTTTTGCTCCGGCAAACCTAAAAGGTGATCTGAAAGGAAAAACCGAATGGGCTACCCAGCAATTGAAATATGCAGCTAAAGCATCTTCAAATTTAGGACTGACAGCACATGCTACTTTCTCAGGAGCATTGATGTGGCACACAGTTTATCCTTGGCCTCAAAGACCAGCTGGATTAGTCGAGACAGGCTTTACTGAATTGGCAAAAAGATGGACTCCTATCCTAGATGAGTTCGACCAATACGGAATTGACGTTTGTTATGAGCTTCACCCAGGAGAAGATCTTCACGATGGAGTTACTTTTGAAATGTTCCTTGAAAAAGTAAACAATCACAAAAGAGCGAATATCCTTTACGATCCAAGCCACTTTGTGCTTCAATGTCTTGACTACTTGCAATTCATTGATTTCTACCACGATAGAATCAAAATGTTCCACGTTAAGGATGCAGAATTCAACCCTACTGGAAAACAGGGAGTTTACGGTGGATTCCAAGGATGGGTAGAGCGTGCAGGTAGATTTAGATCATTAGGAGACGGACAAGTTGATTTTAGCGGAATTTTTAGCAAACTTTCGCAGTACGATTACGATGGTTGGGCAGTCTTGGAATGGGAATGTGCCATCAAGCATCCTGAACAAGGAGCTGCAGAAGGCGCTCCATTTATCGATTCACATATTATCCGTGTAACGGAAAAAGCATTTGATGACTTCGCTGGCGTCGGCGCTGACGAGGAATTCAACAAAAAGATTTTAGGAATTTAAGAAAACCTTTTATTAATCAGTTTAACATGAAAATTACAAAACCATTAAATCTTGGATTGGTTGCATTGGCCGGATTGGCTTTTGCTTGTGGCGGTGGTGAAAAATCCGCAGAAACCACCAGTACTCCTGAGCCAGTAGCAGCAGCGCCTGCTCCAGCTCAAGAAATCAGCTTGGAAGACAAGTACAAAGACGATCCAATCTATATCAAAGGATTGGAAAAAATCAAAGGATCTGACTGTATGTCTTGCCATATGGTAGAGCGCAAGATTGTTGGACCATCTTATGCTGATGTTGCAGCTAAATATGAATCTACAGACGAAAACATCACTAAGCTTGCCACTAAAGTAATCGAAGGTGGAGTTGGCGTTTGGGGTGAAGTTCCAATGACTCCACATCCAGGCTTGAGCTTGGATGATGCGAAAGACATGGTTGCTTACGTGCTTCTTTTGAAGAAATAAGATGAAAAAAAATTATTGGATAATGACTATGGCAGCCGGTCTTATGATCGGCTGTTCTGGTCAAAAAACAGAAGAGACTACCGTTGAAGAGGTCGTTGTAGAAGAAACTCCAAAAGAAGAGTGGATCAAACTTTTCGATGGAGAAAGCCTTGCTGGATGGCACAAGTATAATGATGGAGCCCCTGGCAAATCCTGGAAAGCTGAAAATGGCGAATTGATCTTTGACCCGAGTGGCGAAGATGGAGGAGATATTGTCACTGATGAAGAGTATGACAATTTCCATTTGAAATACGAGTGGAAAATCTCTCAAAATGGAAATAGCGGACTGATCTTTTTCATCCACGAATCTCCTGAGATCCAAAGAACTTACCAGACAGGTCCTGAGATGCAAGTTTTGGACAATGATGGAC
Source organism: Algoriphagus sp. PAP.12 (assembly GCF_026652115.1). Lineage (GTDB taxonomy): Bacteria > Bacteroidota > Bacteroidia > Cytophagales > Cyclobacteriaceae > Algoriphagus. The sequence goes on from NZ_JAPPSQ010000008.1 coordinate 36,699, forward strand.
ATCCAGACGCCAAAATCATCAGCCATAGAGCAGGTGACTTGTATGATCTAATCGTTAGCAGTGAAGAAACAGTAAAGCCTGCTGGCGGATGGAATCAAGCTGAGATCATTGCTGACAACGGAAAGCTAACTCTTGTTCTTAACGGCGTCAATGTAGTAGAAACTACCATGTGGACTCCAGAATGGGAAGCTATGATTGCTGACAGCAAGTTTAAAGACATGGAAGGTTGGGGAACCTACAAGAAGGGGAGAATCGGACTCCAAGATCATGGAGATGAAGTTCACTTCAGAAATATCCTTTTGAAAAAATTATAAAAAAATGGTCCCGGAATTTTCGGGACCATTTTTTTTTTAGAGTCTGGTGATATTGTCTTTCCTGATAAATGCAGGTTTATTTTTCCATTCAATCTCATACCAGATATCTTTTCCTGATTTAATCTTAACGCGATGCCCCGGTTCTACCTGATCGATCAATTCTCCGCCCGCTGAAGGCTTGGAAACGATGAATGCAGGGCTATGAGTGATTAAACCGGCTTTAGGCCCCTGAAGGAAGTTATTAACCACAAAAATCACTACAATCAACAAGACTGTTGGCCAATAGGAGGCTGACTTTTCTATCTTCCTTCCCATCCACCAATTGGAGATGAGAGAAATCATCAGAAACAAAGTAAGAAGTCCTACAATAATTTCTTTGTACTCCACAAGAAATAACAAGAATCTCCCACCATCGCTTACATCATATCCATAAAGATTTGCCTGACCGGTCAACGTTTTGATTTTGGAAATCGTCTGAGCATTTGGATTCAGGTCATAATATTTACTGAGATATAAAGTCGCCTGCTCTTTGTCTCCCATCCCCTCAGCTATGAATGCCATTTTGAGCAACATTGCCGGTGAGTAGAGGCCATTTTGGTAGTTGGGGGCATAAATTTCCATGGCTTCTTTATAACTTCGCAGATCAAACAAAGAATCTGCTTTTTGAAGCTCATTTACATCTGCCTGACAATGAATACTTTGCAGAACAAATGAAAAAAATAATAAAAGTTTTGTGAGAAAGTTTGATTTGGTGTTTGGCATTTCGAAAACAGAGTCATAAATTTGCAGTCCAATTACGGCAATGATCTGACAAAAAGCAAGGTTAGTGAGCCACTTTGAAAAGATAAAATTTAAGGTTGAAGCGTTAAAAAACGTCAATTCCAAATTCAATGATTCCGTAGCTCAGCTGGTAGAGCATAACACTTTTAATGTTAGGGTCCTGGGTTCGAGCCCCAGCGGGATCACATAAAATTTAACTTGCAAGGAGTTAAAAAAGATAGTCGAAAATTAAAGTCATCGGGGTGTAGCGTAGCCCGGTATCGCGCCACATTTGGGATGTGGAGGTCGTAGGTTCGAATCCTGCCACCCCGACTTTATTTATTCAGGTCCGCTAGCTCAGCTGGATAGAGCAACTGCCTTCTAAGCAGTAGGTCTTAGGTTCGAATCCTAAGCGGATCACTTTCTACGAGCGGAATTCTGTTCCGCTTTTTCTTTGATTCCGTAGCTCAGCTGGTAGAGCATAACACTTTTAATGTTAGGGTCCTGGGTTCGAGCCCCAGCGGGATCACAAAAAGCAAGTCTTCGGGCTTGCTTTTTTGGTTTAAAAACGAGTCAATCATTTATTGAATCTTTTCAGCTCTACACAGAAAGGATTTTGAAGAGCAGGTCAATTGGACCTGCTTTTTTTGTTTTTAGACTTTTCATTTCTCCACTGCTTAATTTTTCATTTGGGAATCACCTGCTTTTTCGCAAATTTTCCACATGAGAAAAACCACCCTATTCTTGTTCTTAGCCATTTCTCTTTTTGGCTGCTCAAAAAAATTCGATGACAGTCATTTTTTAGACCCGGGCATATCGATTCAACTCGCAGACTTTAGGAAGGAACAAATCTCCGACATTCATTATCAACTGGACTTTTCTATTCCAGAAAAGCTAAAGGATCCAATACCTTCCAATCTAAATTTGGAATTAAACTTAAATAGGATTGATCAACCTCTTATTCTGGACTTCAATGAAAAGAGCTCACATCTCCTTTCTTTAAAGGTGAATGGAGTAGATTCTGAAATCCGTCATGAACAAGAACATCTCATCATTTCAACAGATTTACTAAAAGAAGGTGGAAACAATATCGAAATCGAATTCCTTGCGGGTGAGCTTTCTCTCAATAGAAATCAAGACTTTCTCTACACGCTACTGGTTCCTGATAGAGCAAGTACGCTTTTCCCTTGTTTTGACCAGCCAAATTTGAAAGCATACTATAGTCTGACCTTAACTACTCCCGAAGACTGGAAAGTCCTTGCAGGAGGGCAAGAAATTAGCCAAGAAAATAAAGGAGGGTTCACCAAGCACATCTTTGCAAAATCTGACTTGATGAGTACCTATTTATTCTCTTTTGTGGCGGGGGAATTTGAAGAGGCTATCAATACCGAAACACTACCTCAAAAAGTTCTTTACAGAGAAACCAATGCCGATAAAATCGAAGTAAGTATCCTTGAGCAATTCAAGCTTCATCAGCAAGCAGTCAATTTCTTAGAAGCCTATACAGACTAGATATTTCCATTTCAGAAAATCGACTTTGCTACGATCCCAATTTTTCAATACGGAGGAATGGAGCATGTAGGAGCTATCCAATACCGAGAAAGTGCTCTTTTCTATGATGAAAATGCAACGGAATCAGAATTACTGGGTAGAGCGAAATTAATTGGACATGAAACTGCTCATATGTGGTTTGGTGACTTAGTCACTATGAGATGGTTCAATGACGTCTGGATGAAAGAGGTATTCGCCAATTTCATGGCAGGAAAAATTGTAAACCCAAACTTCCCGAACATCAATCATGATTTACTCTTTTTGACCAGCAATTACCCTTCAGCTTACGCAGAGGACAGAACTTGGGGCACCAACCCTATCCGTCAGGAATTGGGTAATTTGAAAAATGCAGGCTCTCTCTATGGAAATATTATCTACAGCAAAGCACCTATCATGATGAGACAGCTGGAGGCTACGATAGGTGAAACAGCTTTTCAAAAAGGCATTCAAGAGTATATAAGGGATTTTGCCAACTCCAATGCCGATTGGAATGACTTGGTGACCAGACTGGACAAACAAAGTGACATAGACCTTGTCAAATGGAGCGAAGTCTGGGTCAATCAATCCAGCAGACCCATTTTCGAAGAGAATCTTCAAGTAGATGAAAATGGTAAAATTACCGAGTTTTCCATCAAGCAAACCGCTGAAGATGGAACAGCTAAAATTTGGCCTCAACTATTCGAAATCACATTCATTTATCCTGAAGAAACAAAGTCTTTTGCAATAAACATTCAGGACAAGACGCTTCAAATTGCTGAAGTAGAAGGACTGGATCAGCCAGAAGCCGTCCTGTATAACAGCAATGGAATGGGTTATGGGGTTTTCCCAGTTCATGAAGAAAGCATTGCCAAACTCACTCAATTTGAAGCAGAGGTAGGGAGGGCACAAACTTTCATCAATATTTATGAAAACACCTTAGTCGGTAAACTAAGCCCTGAAAAAGCACTTCAAAGTTTTCTTCTGGCATTGGAAAGTGAAGAGAATGAAATTCTTTTCCGATTAATATCAGGTTATACCTCTTCTATTTTCTGGGACTTCTTGGATGAGGATCAAAGAGATGAATTTCTTCCGAACTTAGAAAAATCAATCTGGAATCAGCTTCAAACTACCAAACCCTCCAATATCAAAAAAGGCTTATATTCACTTTATTCTGGAATTGCTTACAACTCGACAGGTATTAAGAAACTACATCAAATCTGGAGCTCACAATTGACCATTCCAAACCTGAAACTCAATCAAGATGATTTCACCAACCTTGCAATGAAGCTAGCAGTTTTCGGACATCCAGACTCTGAATCCATTCTTAAAAAGGAAAGAGAAAAACTTGAAAATCCAGATAAGATCAAAAGATTTGATTTTCTAGTACCTGCCCTATCTCAAGACGCATCCGTTCGAGACTCTCTTTTTGTGTCATTCAAAGATGCTAAAAACCGTGAAAAAGAATCCTGGGTATTGACAGCCTGTGACTACATCAATCATCCACTGAGGCAAGCTGAGAGTATCAAGCATGTACCTCTAGCCTTAGATTTGATCCAGGAAATTCAATTGACAGGAGATATCTTTTTCCCAAAAAGATGGGCTGTCTCTACTTTCGGTCAGTACCAAGATCCACGAGCTTGGAATGAAGTCCAAAGCTATCTGGAAAGCCACCCTGATCTTGATAAAAACCTTAGAAACAAAATCCTTCAAGCCAGTGACAATTTGAGAAGGGTCCAGGGTATCATTAAAAATTAAGTGGATCAAGGTGCTTGAAGTGCCCATTTTGCTTAATCTTTTCTTTGGCCCTTTCGACAGCTTTGATTGCAGGAATCATTCTTTTGAAATAAGAAATCAAATATTCCATCCTTTTGGACTCCTCTGGGATTTTCAATAGTTCTAATTCCTCTTCAATCTTTAATCCCACTTTGTGGGCATAGGTAAAGGACTGCACCGTTTTAGTATTGATTTCAGATGGATAATTCAGAAGGTACAAGATCTCTTTGAGGTAAAAAATAAACTCATAATTCTGAACCTCAGAGACCACTGGAATATTTGTTAAAAACTCAACCTCTCCACCGGCATACAATTTTCCTGGAGAAGGGTTGTCAAAAGACTTCAATTTAAAAACTCGAACACCTTTGGTTTTGATATCCAGCCTTCCATCCTCATAACGCTTGTAGACCTGATCCAAAACCACTTCTGTACCATACTCCGGTATTTTTCCTAGATAAGGACAAATCCCAAAAGAGAGATTTTCACCTTCAACATCTTTTAAAAGTTCTCTATACCGAGGTTCGAAAATATGGAGATTGAGATCTTCTCCTGGAAACGCAACTAGTTTTAATGGAAATAATGGAAGATACATAGTGATACTTTACACCCTATTGAAAACGAAACATTTCATCCATTAGTTTTTAGTCATAAAAAAAGCCCCGACTGGCGGGGCTTAATTCTTATTTCTTAGCTATGTAAGTCAAAAGGTCAACAACTTTGTTGGAGTAACCCCACTCGTTGTCATACCAAGATACAACTTTCACGAAAGTATCAGATAGCTGAATCCCAGCTCCTGCATCGAAGATAGAAGTTCTAGCATCTCCTACGAAATCATTAGAAACTACTGCATCTTCAGTGTAACCCAAGATACCTTGCATAGAAGTCTCAGAAACTTCCTTCATTTTAGCACAGATCTCTTCGTAAGTAGCACCTTTCTTCAATCTTACAGTCAAGTCAACAACAGATACGTCCGGAGTAGGAACTCGGAACGCCATACCAGTCAATTTACCATTCAACTCAGGAATAACTTTTCCTACAGCTTTAGCTGCACCAGTAGAAGATGGGATGATGTTTTGACCAGCACCACGTCCACCTCTCCAGTCTTTAGCAGAAGGACCGTCAACGGTTTTCTGAGTAGCTGTAGTAGCGTGAACAGTAGTCATCAAACCTTCTTCGATACCCCAGTTGTCATTCAACACCTTAGCGATAGGTGCTAAACAGTTGGTAGTACAAGAAGCGTTTGAAACGAACACCATGTCATCAGTATAAGTATCTTCGTTCACACCCATTACAAACATAGGAGTATCATCCTTAGAAGGCGCAGACATGATTACTTTCTTAGCACCAGCATCGATGTGTCCTTGAGCAGTTTCCTTAGTCAAGAAAATACCAGTTGATTCGATTACATACTCAGCGCCAATTGCACCCCAGTTAAGGTTTGCAGGACTTTTTTCTGAAGTCACTCGGATAGCATTTCCGTTAACCACCAATTGTCCGTCTTTCACTTCCACAGTCCCTTTGAATTGACCGTGAGTGGAATCATATTTCAGCATGTAGGCCATGTATTCTACATCAATCAGGTCATTGATTCCTACTACCTGAATATCTTCGCGCTCTTGAGCCACTCTAAAGGCCAAGCGTCCGATTCTTCCGAATCCGTTGATTCCAACTTTAATCTTGCTCATAATTATTTTGATTATTGTATATAGGTTTGGATCTAAAAACTTTCCCCAGTCGGCCTCTTTCGGCCAAAAATCTTTGGGTCCGGCTAAGTTATTACAATTTTTCCGCTAGCCAAAACCCCAAAATAGGCTTTGACAATACTTGGGTGATACAATCGATTTCGAAAATTAAAAAAAACTTAAAATTTTGAAATTCACATGTATTCTTAGCCTTTTGGTTATTTTCAAAGAAATCAATTGACCAAAAATGTTTGTAAACGCAATCCAAGAAGTTTCAGGTTTTACCCGCGCAGTTCATTCTATTTCAAGGAGTTTTGGAAGCAACCAGATTCAAAGGGGCTCTGCTACACTTTTTTTCATCAATCAGGATGGCTGGGCGCTGACTTGTAAACATGTGGCCCAATGGATAGCTCAAGCTGAAAAAATCAATCAACGTCTAACTTCTTTTCAACAGCAAAGTCAAGACTTGAATGGAAAACAGCAGAACAACCTAGCCAAATCTTTAGGTCTTAGTCCTCAAAGCACCGCCGAAATGCGAATCACATTCGTCGATTGTATAGATAAAATGAGCAATCTCAAATTCATTTCTCATCCCGATTATGATCTAGCATTAATTCAGTTTGCAGGTTTTGACAAGCTTTTGATCAATACCACTCCCAAATTTCTTGAAAATGATCAGGCTGTTCAACCTGGCTCTATGCTTTGCAGATTAGGATTTCCTTTTCCGGAATTTTCAAATTTCAAATTCAATCCAGAAAAACGAGTGCTTGAATGGACCCAAGAAGGAGCTGCCAGATCACCTAGATTCCCAATCGAAGGAATGGTGACTCGATTTTTGGGAGGAAAAGAAGGAAAAGTTTATGGAATAGAAATGAGTACTCCCGGATTGAGAGGGCAAAGTGGCGGTCCCCTATTTGATACAGAAGGTAGAATTATCGGCATGCAAAGCCGAACAAAGCATCTTCATTTAGGATTTGATATTGAGGAAAAGGAAATTGTAGCCCATGGCAAAAGCAAAAAAATCAACGACTACGCTTTTATCCATTTGGGAGAATGTATCCATGTCAACGTCATCAAAGAGTTTCTGGATCAGCACCAAGTGAAATACGAAAAGGCATAAAAAAAACGGATCCCTAATCACCCCTGAAAAACGATCCGTTGAAAAATACTCTTTTGATTTACTTTCAAAAAGTTTTCAAAAGTCGGATTCCTCTAAGAAATGAATGTTGATTTTTCATATCCGTAGCACTTATTTAAATACCTGCGCAGGAACCTCCACTCATCTGTTTAATTTTCTTGTTGATTGCTGATTTTGCAGCAAAAACAGCGTCGTTTACCTTTCCTAAATCAATTAACCCATGATTAACTAACGCTTCTTCTTTCATCCAAACTTCAGGATTCTTCTTTCCCTTTGATTGATTGATCGCCCTCAAGGTAACTGCAATATTTTCCCGAAGATTGACGATTTCGGCAATCTCTTCATCAGTAAAATCATCCTTCAGTAAAGTATGGATCATCTCAGAAGGATATACATGATCATAATCATAAGGATCTCCGCCTCTGAGTTCATTTCCTGTGTAAGAATCGAAATAGAACGCTCTACCCCGCCCTTTCAAAACAGCCTCAGAATGGAGCTTGGCTTTAATTTTTTCAAAAGCCTTATTGATTTCTCCTCGATGATAGGGTCTTGACATGTTTTTAATTAAAGTGCTGGGGAATGAAACCCATTACTATGCCCATCAGGATGATGTGGACATTTCATAGATGTAAGATTGGCGAGACTTGGATTCGTGATCCCGCAAAATTTACAGGTATAGATCCGCTTCTCCCCTCCTTCGTATAGCTTATGCTTTCCCTGATTCGCTCCCCTTGGATGCCGAGGACAAGTCATACTGGTCAGCATTGTGATTGAAGGAGAAGGCGTACCGCAGTATTCGCAGAGGTGGGTGGGCATAGTTAAATATTTTCCAGATTAAATCTTCATTGTTAGTCTCCAACTAAAAATGAAACCATTAAAAAATCTATTAGAAAGTAAAGAATCAAAAAAAACAAACCCACCCATCCCGACAAGCCTAAAAAACCTAAGATAAAAAATACTGGAATTATATATATCAGCACTAGGAACATCATATATAACACACCTAACAACACTCCTCTATCAGGGACGACTACTAAAACAACATAACCTATAATTGCAAGTAGGACTAAATAAGAAAACCATGAAAACAACTTCTGAGAATTCAAAAGATGAAAATTTCTTTTGATGCGCTTAGTAACAGTATACTCATGAAGTTGAGCCTTTTCCAAACCCATATCAACAACATAGGTCTTACCATTAACATCAACTAAATCATAATTATCAAAATAACTATCTCCAACCCTCGTTTTGCCATCAATAATATCAAAAAAAATCTTTTCCTCATTAGAAACACCAAAACTGGGTCCTGTTATATTAACCTCAATTTTAATTGGTCTATTCAAATCGCCTTCTTGAAGAATATCAAAATAAACAAGACCTTTAAATATAAAGACTGTTAAAATACTAAACAGTAAGTGTCTCATCTTGTGTCAACTTCTTAAAATTGGTTTCATTGGCTCCACTAGCGCCTCTCCAAAAATAGATTTAAAAAAGCTTTGACTTTTTTTCTTCTCTTGATATTCTAATAAAGATTCCTGATAAACCTTTAAGTTTTCCTCATATTCCTCTTTTAATCTTTTCTCCCTGAGTTTAATGGCTAATTCATGAGACCTTATAAAATCCTCGTTATCAAAGCTATTTGTGAAGTTTTGAATAATTTCATAGTAATCATACTCCAAATCCAGCATGATGATTTCAATTACCATTAAAAAAATCTCTTCTGTCTTTTTGAATTTACAACCCAGTTCCGTGTCATTTAATAGGTTATAAATTCTAGTAGAATACTCCTCATTGATTTCAAGAATTCTTTTTAATTCTTTTTCATCAATAGAGTTAATGTTTTCTTTAGCTTCCTTTTGGTATTTATCACTTTCCATAGATAGATTATTAAGGAAGGATAAACCAGCAGTTAGCCCAAGAAGAAGCAACTCTCCTTTTTGTTCTTTTGTGCCCCAGCTCATATGATATTGATTACCTTCTTTTGTTTGATTCCGAAACGGCTTTCGCAATATCTCCAATCACATCGATAAGTCGATTAAAGAAAGTGTACTTTGAATCTCTTTGCCCTTTTTCATAGGCATTTCTTGAGCCTCCCCATTTTGATGAATAATCTCCTTTTGCCATTTTTTTTGATTTAGTTTTGGTCATCGTCCACTTCCTCATCATCAATGCAATCGCATTCTGGACATTCGTGGCAAAATCCATTATGAAAACCGTCTCGCTTCCACATCGCGGACAATCAGTGTTTAACAAGCCCATTTCTTAGATATATTTTGAGGAAGATAAATCGTTGAGATTTATCAAATAAACAGATTTAACACCTGCCCCAAAACCCTGTATAAGTGTCGCTTTTTACCCACAAAAAATCACCACGCGCACCTCACATCCATTGGAACTGGAGTGAATTTGGAGGCTTTTGGTAGTATAGCCTAGTAAAAGACTGAGCTTTTCACGGATCATTTTAATGCCTTTGGGTTCATGGGTTCCCCCTGTGTTTTGCATACCTGTACCATTGTCCTTGACGATACAGAGAAGGCGATGATTGGGCAAGAGATCATAAGTGATCGTCAATTTGGGATTAGGGTGCTCGACAGCAAAGGCATGATTGAATACATTTTCCACCAAAGGCTGTATAATCATGGGAGGAATCAGAATTTCTTCATGCCGATTCAAAGCATTCCCAGAAATCGTCCAATGGACACGATTATCCATTCTTATATTTTCCACTTCGATGTAGCTTTTTAGATAATCAAGCTCCACTTTCAACGTAATTTGGCTTTTACTGCTTTGATCTAGGGTACTGCGAATCAACCGGCTAAACTTGGTTAAGTAGTCTAAGGCCTGAGAAGTGTCTTTTTTCAAGATATAATATTGAATGCTATTGATCGCATTGAAAATAAAATGCGGATTCATCTGGGATTGCAATGCTTCCAGTTTGAGCTCAGTCAATCTTTCCTTGAGCTGAGACCTATTTTTCACTTGCTTCATCCTTATTTGGTAAATCAAGAAAAACAATCCTAATAAGCCCAATCCAATTAAAATCAAAAACCAATTTTGCAAAAAGTAAGGCCTAGCAATTGAGAAGCTAAGCAATTCTGACTTTGAAATTTTCCCGGAAAACAAATCCTGAGTTTCCACCTCCAATTGATAATAGCCTGAGGGCAGAAAAGTCAATTCAATGAGCTGCTCATCACTAAACTCTGTCCAATCCGCTTCGGGTTTGATTCGAAAGCGGTATCGAAGTCTACTTTCACTCAAATTTCCATTTGGATGGAAGCGAATTGTCAGGGAATTTTCTTGAGAACCCAGATTCAACTGTCCTCCCTGATAGACAAACCAACGAAATTGAGATGCCGAAATAGGTTTTGCGTTGACCTTAAGCTCAGATATAGCCAATTGAACAGGAACATATTCCTTTGAAATCAACTTTGGAATATCCAGCACATACAACCCCTTGTCCAGCCCGATATACAATTTATCACCAATCCGCTTCGCATTTTTGTAAACTCGATCAAAATCACCTCCACTTTGAGACCAAAATCGAATCTCATCTCCCTTCAAAATATGAAGACCAAGTTCGGTTCCGATAAGGAATACATCTTGGAAGGATTCGATAAAAAGAATAGAGGTTCCCAACAACTCTTCTTTCGGCCATTTTCTCAGGATTTCGAATTCTGAATCGACTTGAATCTGATAAAGATCTCCAAACTCTGTCCCAACCAGCAGCTCCCCTTCTCCCAAATCATGCAAGGTTTTAAACTTCAATTCCCCCCAGATGTCGGCATTTTTGTAGGACAAAAACTTCTGATTTTCATACTGATACAACCCATGGAAGACGGAGGCTAAAAAAGTCCGGTTTTGTGAAGTGATCACTTGCGCTATTTGCAATGGAGTGTGAGGATGATCTGGCTGATAATAGCGGTATTCCAACTCGGCTGGATCGGAATAAATACGAACCCCGGCATAAGGACTTGTCTCCAATAATTCGCCTGATGGAGTGAAACCAATGGTATAGGCATGAACCGGAAGGTAGTTCTGGACCTTTCCATCTTGGCTCAACTGAAAAATCCCAATATTCGAATTTGCCCAATAGGATCCCGCCTGCTGATGCAATTCGTAAAACTCAATCTCTTCGGCAGGAATATTCGGGTCCAATTCAAAAAAACCATCACTATGTTTGGGGATTTGGGAAGGATAAAACCTGTAGAACTCTTCTTGTTTTTCCTTCAAGTCTACTGCTTTGGCAAATCTCACATCACCATTTGCATCACGAATTTCAAGCCCATGATTCGTCAAAATGCCGAACTTCTCGCTGTCTCCTGCAAGCCCCTTTACTTCTAATTGATCCAGTTTCTCATAGATGATTGCATCATCCAATCTAACCTGATAAAGACCTTTGGTTTGAGAGCCAAGAAAAAGCAAATTCCGATCTTTGTCGATAGCCCCCGCTTGAATAAATTTGGACTCAACACCAAACCAAGCATTGAGATTTTCCAAAATCCCATCACTATAGCGAAACACCCCTCCATCTTTGGAAAATGTACTGGCAGCAATCAGTAAACTTTCTCCTTGGAGACCTTCCAGTTCTTGCCAGACAATGGACTGCCCGAAGCTATCAGAAGGAATCTCTCCTTTCAAAAAATCAGGAAGTCGTACTTTCTTGATAGACCCTTTATCCGCCAAAAATAAATCTTCCCCCTTCTGAAAAATTGAATAAATCGGAAACCATTCATTTACAAGAGAGACTTTGGAACTATGGCCTGAGAGGTCCAATCTATAAGTTCCACTGCGATATGTGGTAAAAAACAATTGGCCTCCATTTTCAAAAAAGCCAGTTGTATAATTGAGATCATTTTCCTTTTGAGAAGAGGTAATAGGTTGAATGCTAAAAGTTTTAATATCAGCAATACTAACTCCATCTTCAGTCCCGATTAGCATCAGATCCTGATAGGCATAAAATCGTCTGATCCTATTATCAGTCAAGCCATCATCTTTCGTGAAAACATGAAATTCACTCCCGTCAAAGACAGAGACCCCTCCACCATAACTTCCAAACCACAGATTTCCATTTTTGTCTTCGGCTATGGCCCAGCAACTATTAAAGCCCAAACCATCTTCCTCAAAGAAGTTTTGAAAAATACCATTTTCATATTTGGAAAGCCCGTTTTCAGTACCAATCCACAAAATCCCCCTAGAATCTACCAAAAGCGATCTGATAGCATTATTGGGAAGCCCATCGGCTGTAGTAAAATTATGAGATGGAACCTGCTGAGAATGTACTGAACCTCCTACCGCTAGGAAGATCCAAAAAAGAAAAAACAGCTTCTTAATAAAAACCATCTTTCAAATTTGCACTCTTCCTAACAGAAACAGAGATTTTGTCGCCGTTCTTCAAGACCATTATCCCCTCCCTTTTCTCATAGCGATGCATTTTGGTACAATTCACCAGGATCTTATCATGCACCCGAGTAAAAAGATTACTGGACTTTAACCGTTTTTCATAATGGAGCAAAAGCTTGGTGACTGTTAGTTTTTCTCCGCTTTCTAAATGAAACACAGTGTAGTTACCAGAAGCCTCCAAATAAAGAATCTCATCCAAAGAGACAAAGTCTTCGTGCGTTTGGGATTTCAGTCTGATCATTTGATTTCCACGAAGCTGGCTCTCCAACTTCACCTCAGCGTCTTCTTTAGACTTAAGTTTATTCAGGTACCGAGAAATTGTCTTGTTGAGCTCGATTACATCGATTGGTTTAAGCAGATAGTCAAATGCTTCATTTTTAATTGCTTCTATTCCATAATCCTGATGGGCTGTTGTAAAAATCACCTCAAATTCTCTATGCGGAACACTTTCAAGCAAATTAAATCCATTTTTTTGAGGCATTTGGATATCTAAAAAAATCAGTTCCGGCTCATACCTCTGGATTTCCGGCAAGGCTTGATCCACAGAATTACATTTTGCAAGTACTTCAAATTTCCCAGGGAAATTCCTATCTAAAAGAATTTCCATTGAGTCTAAGGCATGATTCTCATCATCAACAAGAATTGTTCTGATCATTTATTGTATGTGTTTTTAAAAATTAAGATTGAAAAATTAATTCTAAAAGAATGAGAAATTATACCAGTGTAATGTTTTAATAAATAAGCGAATGGTCTTTTTTAAAACTCACATTTTAAAAGCAAAAAAGCCAGACAATTCTGCCTGGCTTCCTAAGTTTTTACTTTACTATCAAGCTAACTCAGCTAAAATTTCATTCAAAGTTACGCTTGGCCTCATCGCTGTGGAAGCTTTCGCCTCATCAGGCCTGTAATATCCTCCGATATCTACAGCTGTTCCTTGAGAACCATTCAATTCAGCCTCGATTTGAGCTGCCTTTTCTTCCAAAGCTTTTGCAATCGGAGCAAACTTAGTTTGAAGCCCTGTGTCTTTACTCTGCGTAGCCAAAGCCTCGGCCCAATACATTGCTAAGTAAAAGTGGCTACCTCTGTTATCTAATTTACCTACTACACGAGCAGGAGATTTGTCATTTTCCAACCACTTTCCTGTTGCTGCATCAAGCGTCTCTGCCAATAGCAAAGCTTTTTCATTATGGAAAGTTTGGCCCAAATGCTCCAAGGAAACTGCCAATGCCAAGAATTCACCCAAAGAATCCCATCTCAAATGGCCTTCTGAAGTGAACTGCTCCACGTGCTTAGGCGCTGAACCACCCGCACCTGTTTCAAACAAACCTCCACCATTCATCAAAGGAACGATTGAAAGCATTTTTGCACTGGTACCTAGTTCCAAAATAGGGAACAAATCAGTCAAGTAATCTCTCAACACGTTACCAGTAACTGAAATGGTATCCAATCCTTCTTTGATTCTAGCCAAAGAGAAATTAGTCGCCTCAATCGGAGACATGATATGAATTTCCAAACCATCCGTATCGTGCTCAGGAAGGTAGGTATTTACTTTTTTGATCAACTCAGCATCGTGAGCTCTTTGTGGATCCAACCAGAATACGGCCGGCGTATTGGAAAGTCTAGCTCTTGTAACAGCCAATTTCACCCAATCTTGGATAGGTGCATCTTTGGTCTGACACATTCTCCAGATATCGCCTTTCTCTACAGAATGACTCAATAATACTGATCCATCTTCAGCCTTCACCTCAACAGTTCCGTCAAATGGGATTTCAAAAGTCTTGTCATGAGAACCATATTCCTCAGCCTTTTGAGCCATCAAACCTACGTTAGGAACAGAGCCCATGGTAGAAGGATCAAAAGCACCATGTTTTTTACAAAAATCTATGGTTGCTTGATATACACCAGCATAACTTCTGTCTGGAATAACAGCGATTGTATCTTGAAGCTTTCCAGCTTTGTTCCACATCTGACCAGAACTTCTGATCATCGCAGGCATGGATGCGTCGATAATCACATCTGAAGGTACGTGAAGGTTGGTAATTCCTTTATCGGAATTTACCATTGCCAAATCCGGGCTATCTGCATAACATGCATCAATATCAGCAAGGATAGCTGCTTTTTGATCAGCCGGAAGCTTTTCAATGCTAGCCAACAAATCACCAAAACCATTGTTAACATCAACTCCAGCTGATTCCAAAGCGGCAGCATGCTTTGTAAATACCGGCTCGAAGAACACTTTAACAGCATGCCCAAAGATGATAGGATCAGAAACCTTCATCATGGTAGCTTTCATATGAAGAGAGAAAAGTACTCCTGCAGCTTTTGCTTCCGCCTTTACTTTCTTCAAGAAAGATTTCAATGCAGCAATGCTCATGGTAGAAGCGTCAATCACTTCACCTTTTTGAAGTTTCAATCCTGACTTCAAAACTTCTTTCTGGCCATCAGCACCATTCAGTTCAATAGAAACGTTGGTTGCTTCTGCAAGAGTTGCAGATTTTTCACTTCCATAGAAATCTCCTTCGGTCATACTAGCAACCTCAGACTTGGAGTCTGGAGACCACTTACCCATGGAGTGTGGATGCTTTTTAGCATAAGCTTTTACCGCTTGAGGAGCCCTTCTATCAGAGTTACCTTCTCTCAAAACCGGGTTTACAGCCGAGCCTTTGATTTTATCATATTTTGCTTTGATTGATTTCTCCTCGTCGGTTTTTGGTTCCTCAGGATAGTCTGGCAAAGCATAGCCTTTTGCTTGCAATTCTTTGATCGCCGCCTTCAATTGTGGAACTGAGGCAGAGATATTTGGAAGCTTTACAATATTTGCTTCAGGAGTTTTCGCGATTTCACCCAATTCAGCCAATGCATCACCGATCTGCTGCTCTGGCTTCAAGAATTCAGGGAAATTGGAGATAATTCTTCCGGAAAGAGAGATATCTCTTGTTTCAACAACTACATCAGCAGACTTGGTGAAAGCCTGTACAATAGGAAGTAAGGAATAGGTCGCTAACGCTGGCGCCTCATCCGTTAAGGTGTAAAGAATTTTAGGGGTCTGATTGCTCATGATTAAAACTATACGAAATAGGTATTAAATGTCATTTTTCTCAATTCAGAGATTCCATTCGAATCATCCACTGAAATTTCAATAGAAAAAGGAGAAAAAGAGCTAGAAAATTGCGGGGCTAAAATACGGAAAATATCCTTGTATCAAATTCCATTAATGGATTTGAAAAACCGAGTGTCAATCCGAATATCAGTTTCTTGCTTTGATCTCGAAACTATCAGAATCCATCCAAGCTGGAAACTTCTCACGATATGCTAAAAGCTCCTCCTTATTTAAGGTGACCACTCCGATGGATTCATTTTCTCCCAATTGAAGTAATGTGTTGCCTTTGAAATCAAAAGCAGATGAATGGCCGACGTATGGAATTTGATTCCCATCAGTCCCTACCCGATTGACACCTATAGAATATGAGAGATTTTCAACAGCTCTGGCTGGCAATAAAATATCCCATGCCGATGCTCTTGGCGCTGGCCAGGATGCCACATATATCATCAGATCGAAAGCCATACCTTCAGAATCATGATGATTTCTAGACCAAATTGGAAATCTTAAGTCATAGCAAACCTGTGGAAGTATCTTCCAGCCTTTCCATTCAAAAACTGGCTGTGATTTCCCAGGAGAAAAGTGATCATGCTCCTTTGCCATTCTGAACAAATGGCGCTTATCATAAGACTGGATTTTGCCATCCGGCTCCACCCAAAGGAAGCGATTGAAGTATTTGCTTCCATCGACAATGATCGCACTTCCACAAATGACCGCTTTTTTTTGAGCCGCCATTTGCTTCATCCATTTGCAAACTGTCAAGTTCATCGGCTCAGCAAGCTCCTTGGCATCCATGCTAAAGCCCGTTGGGAACATTTCAGGAAGAATAATCAAGTCAACTTCTTCCTCAACCCCCCAAATCTTCTCCTCTAGCATTGCCAGATTGGCCACTTTATCTTTCCAATAAAGATCGGTTTGAACAATCGCTATGTTAAGAGGAGAATTCAAATTATTTGACCGGATAGATCATTCTATAATCCGTAGACACTTTTCCTTTGCTCACTTCGATCAGCTTGGACTGCACCAACCTTTTCTTTAAGCCTTTGAGATAATCAACAAAAAGGATCCCTTCCAAATGATCGTACTCATGCTGGATCACGCGGGCAGTCATACCAGAAAACTCCTCCTCTTTCAGGTTCCAGTTTTCATCAAAATACTCAATCGTCAATGTCTCAGGACGAATAATTTCGGCTCTTACATCCGGAATACTCAAACAACCTTCCTCAAACGAGAATTTGTCGCCATATTCATCCAAGATGATCGGATTGATAAATGCTCTTCTGACTCCCTTTTCTTCATCATCTTCATCTAGCATCAAGGTACTATCGATGACAAATAGACGAACTCCCTGATTGATCTGAGGAGCAGCCAACCCCACACCACTTGCATGGTCCATGGTAGCGAACATATCCTCAATCAAGTTGTTCAGCTCTTTTCCTTC
Source organism: Algoriphagus sp. PAP.12 (assembly GCF_026652115.1). Classification (GTDB taxonomy): domain Bacteria; phylum Bacteroidota; class Bacteroidia; order Cytophagales; family Cyclobacteriaceae; genus Algoriphagus. The sequence continues at coordinate 53,836 of NZ_JAPPSQ010000008.1, forward strand.
TTCAATTTCTTCTGCTTCCCGCTTCAAGATCGGGTTTCCGTAAGCAACAATTGGGTATATCATTTTCTATCTAAATACGACTGTAATATGATTGCGGCACTTACCTTATCCAGGTTCCCGGACTTCTCTTTCCGGTCCTTCTTTTTACTCCCCATGGCGATCATAGACTGCATGGCCATTTTGGAGGTAAAGCGCTCATCAATCAATTCAATTTTCTTTTCAGGAAAGGTAGCTTCCAGCTTTTCCTTCATCGCAAACACTTTCGGAGTCATTTCCGTTTCCTCCCCATTCAATTTCCTTGGATAGCCCAAGACGATTGCTTCTACTTCTTCCCTTTCGAAATACTTTTTCAAATATTCCAGCAAAGTCGAGGTCTCGATTGTCTCTAGGGGATTGGCAAGCATTTGCAAAGGATCGGTAACGGCCAAACCTGTGCGCTTGGTTCCCAGATCAATAGCTATAACTCTGGGCATTAGTTTATTTTGATTTTGTTTGTGATTTTTCTGATTGCTTCTTTTTCCAGTTCTATGGCCTTTGGAAATAGCAATTCATCCTCAATTTGGGCATGAATAATTAGTTCTTGCTCGAAGTTTTGCAACTCGTGGTACAGAACTTTCATAGTCAATGGAGCATCTTCAGCAAGAGTGTAATCAGAAGTCAACTTCCGGATTCCTTGCATTTCATCATCATGAATCTCATGTTCGTCAGCTAGGGATTTGATCGGATCTTTTTTCAGAATAGTCAAAGCATCATGCAATGCAAAATTCCCATCCTCGATATCCTGAAGCAATTCAATCCTTTTGAATAGCCTGCTTTCCTCCTCATGAATATGGTGAATAAAATCCTCCACGAATAGCGGAAACATGATTCTCAGGTCATTCATCAGACCCTGAAACTCTTGTTCAGGAGAAATCCCGGAAATCAAATTGGATAAAAAAGGCAATTCCTGACGAACAAAGTAATAGTGCTTCTTTTTCAGGTAAGCCACCAACACTTCAATAGGATTCAAGTAAAGCTCTTCGGTGGTCGGCTCCTTTCTAGCAGCCCAAGATTCCAATTCAGAAATCAACTGATTCGGTCTTACCCGATGCTTTTTACATACTTGCTCCAAAGAGTGAGTAGGGTATTGATAAAAGCTGATACCGAAATAATGCAGAACAGAAGCAAAAACATAGTTTTCTGACACCAGGTCGCCTACTAATAGTTTATTGAAATTTTGCTCTGTTTGCATTTCACAAAAATAATTTATTTTAACAGAAATCTGGGGATTTTATCCGACCTTTATCTGATCCCATCGTATAAACTTTTACTAAGTTTATCACAAACATCTTTTAAACTCTCCTTTTTGGCAGTAGTTTATTGATTAGAAAATAACCAACGAAAGTTTAAAATCGTGAGCGAGACAAAGAATTCAAAATCACAAATAAGGCTTCCTATCATCCTAGCTTTGGCTATTTCGGCCGGTATTTGGATCGGAGCCACATTTGCAGAACCCAAAAGTAATCAAAATGACCTGAGAGCTGCTCTTTATAAGCTTCAGGAAATTATGACTTATATCAACAGGGACTATGTGGATAGTGTCAACACCAATGACTTGGTTGAATATGGCATTACCAAAATGCTCGAGAACCTAGATCCTCACTCCAGTTACATCCCAGCTAGAGACGCTTCATTGGCACAATCTCAATTGGATGGAGAGTTTGATGGAATTGGGGTTGAGTTCGGGATTATCCGAGATACCATATATGTGGTAGCCCCCTTGACAGGCGGACCATCTGAGGCTCTGGGAATCCAGTCCGGAGACCAAATCATCAATGTAGATGGGAAAACCGTAGCCGGAACAGGCATTACCAATAGAGACGTATTTGATTTGCTTCGTGGACCAAAAGGTTCGCAGGTGGTTGTAGATATTAAGAGAAAAAATCAACCTGAACTGATCACTTTTGATATTACTAGGGATAAAATCCCTCAGTACAGTATCAATGCTTCCTACATGGTCAATAATGAGATTGGTTACATTAAAATCACTCGATTTGCGGCTACTACTTTTGATGAATTCAAAGAGTCTGTTGCCGAATTGAAGGAAAAAGGAATGAAGAAACTGATCATTGACCTTCAAGGAAATCCAGGGGGATACATGGGAGCTGCAATCAACATTGCTGATGAAATCCTGGCAGATAGGGCTTTGATTGTTTCTCAAGAAGGAAAAGTTGATCAATACAGCCAAAAGGCATTTGCTTTCAGACCGGGAACCTTCGAAGAAGGATCTGTGATCGTTTTGGTCAATGAAGGATCTGCTTCTGCTTCAGAAATTCTTGCTGGAGCCATTCAGGATAATGACCGCGGATTGATCGTAGGTAGAAGATCTTTCGGTAAGGGTTTGGTTCAGATGCCAATCGACCTTTCCGATGGAGCCGAGTTGAGATTAACCATTGCCAGATATTACACTCCTTCAGGAAGATCAATTCAGAAGCCATACGAGGCAAACCATGAGGAGTATGAAAGAGATTTCATTGAGCGTTATGAGCATGGTGAATTCTTCTCAGCTGACAGTATCAAATTCAACGACAGCTTGAAATATCACACCAGCAAAGGCCGAATCGTTTATGGTGGCGGAGGAATCATGCCTGACTACTTCGTTCCATTAGATACAGCACTAAGTTCTGCCTATGTCAACAGACTTTTCAATTCAGATACTCCAAGGGAATATGTTTTGGATTATACTGAAAAGAACAAAGACAAATTTGCTGACATCAGTGTAGAGGATTACTACAAAGACTTCAAGTTCACAGATGCCATGCTACAAGACGTGGTGAAAGTCGGTGAAAAGAACAAAGTGAAGTATGACGCCACAGACTTCAACAAGTCCAAAGAATACTTGAGAACATTGATGAAGGCCCATTTGGGAAGGCAGCTATATGATGACGACGCCTTCTATATGGTAGTCAATGACATCAACGAAGTTTATTTACATGCGTTAAAGCTATTTGATGAAGCTCAGCGAATAGCGATGGCAACTGATCTTAGTCCTGCAAATCAAGAGGAAGAAGAATAAGCTGAAAATTATATATCTAGAGGCTTTCCAGAAATCGGGAAGCCTCTTTTTTTTGTCAATGCCTGAGAATGTTTTCGAAAAAGCTTTAGATTGAAATTCTCAAATCCAAAATATCATAACCTATGAAGAAGTTATTAGCAATTGCGGCTGTTTTGCTTTTTGCCCAAAACACATTTGCTCAAATCAAAACCAACCATATAGCGGTCCATGTTTCAGACCTAAAGGAAAGTAAAGATTTTTATGAGTCAATTTTGAAATTGCAAGAAATAGACGAGCCATTTAAAGATGGAATTCACGCCTGGTATGATATCGGAGGAGGTTCTGCACTTCACCTGATCGAAAGAGTCGATACCCCTACCGAAATATCCAAAACCAACCACCTTTGCTTTAGCATGAAAGATATGGATGGTTTCATCGAAAGACTCAGATCTACCGACTACCCTTTTGAAGATTGGCCTGGTGAAAAAGGAAAAATCACCACCCGCCCTGATGGTGTAAGACAAATTTATATTCAGGATCCAGACGGATATTGGTTGGAAATCAACGACGATTACTGAAAAATGAAAGCCCGATCAAAATTGATCGGGCTTTCCATTTAGTTAATCCTCATATATTTTTTGTGGCCAAGAATCATTCGAAATATTGATATCCGGAACAATCTTGTGTGGATCGATAGTTACGCCAACCACCTTTTTATCAGAATCGATGATGTGAGCCCAAGTATCACCTCTTTGCCAGATTTCCACTGGTAGAGTTTCTAGTTTTTTGCTTCCATCTTCAAACTCAACTTCTAATACTACCGGCATAGGGATATCTCCTTTGTTTGAAACAACAACCAAAGACTTACCAGCATAAGGGTAAACACCATCAATTGCCAAGTCAATATTTCCATTTCCATAGAACCAGCCTTTCCAGAACCAGGAAAGATTTTCGCCGGATACATTTTCCATATGATTGAAGAAATCTGAAGGCTGCGGATGCTTGAATGCCCAAGTTTTGATATAGGATCTGAATGCATTATCAAATCTCTCATGTCCCAAGATATATTCTCTCAGAACAACCAATCCCATACCAGGCTTTCTGTAAGCAGTCATTCCCAAATTGGAAATATTCACCACATCAGGATAAGTATCAATCCCTTCACGATCATCATTCAAGAAATAATTATTGAATTTTCTAGTTTCATTTAAAGTTGAAGGATATTCTCCATTATTGAAAGCCAAGGTACTATAATGGTTGATAAAGGTATTGAATCCCTCATCCATCCATGGATAACGTCTTTCGTTTGATCCCACAATCATTGGGAACCAGTTGTGACCAAACTCATGGTCAGTCACTCCCCAAAGTCCACGACCTTTGGAAGTATAATGACAGAAATTCAATCCAGGATATTCCATTCCTCCGATCGCTGCAGCCACGTTTGTTGCAGACGCATAAGGGAATTCATACCACATGTTGGAATAATACTCAATTGAAGCTTTTGAATACTCAGTAGATCTACCCCAAGCTTCCTGTCCTTCTGATTCTTTAGGATATACAGATTGTGCCAAAATGGTCTTTCCACTAGGCAAATCGATCTTTGCTGCATCCCAAATAAATGCTCTGGAAGTAGCAAAAGCTGCATCTCTGGAATTTTCAATTAGAAAATGCCAAGTAATCATTCCGTCTTGCTTTGGACGGGTCAATTCTGTGTTTTTGATCTCATCTGGAGCAACCAACATTACTGTTTCATCACTTGCCTGAGCTTTCGCATAGCGATCTTGAAGCTCTTTAGAAAGGACCTCTTTCGGATTCATCAATTTCCCAGATCCCACAACGATGTGATCGTAAGGAACTGTGATTTTGTAATCAAAGTCCCCATACTCCAAATAGAATTCACCAGCACCCAAATACGGTTCGATATTCCACCCTTCGATATCATCGAATACGGCCATTTTAGGATACCATTGTGCAAAGGCGTAGATCCAACCATCCTCTACTTCTAATCTCCCCATTCTATCCATTCCTTTTTCAGGGACTTTGAAAGAGAAATTCATAGCAATGGTAGCTTTTCCACCTTTAGCTGGAAGTGGTTCATTGAACCAAACCTGCATTCTGGTGTCAGAAATAATATGCTTGTCAGATACGGAGCCTTTGGAACCTACCTTTGCCTGTAGGCCGGTGATATCAAAACCTCCATCTACATCACCATTGTATCTATTTCCTTGAACTGGTGTTGTCAAAGTTCCACGCGAGTCTGGAGTAAATCTATTTTGTTCCAATTGCATCCAAACAAAGTCCAAAGTCTCTGGGCTATTGTTGGTATAAGTAACCGTAATCTTACCAGTCAAAACATGAGCCTCATCGTCAAGAGTAGCCTCGATCTGATAGTCTGCTCTGTTTTGCCAATAGTTTTCACTTGGTTTTCCTGAGGCAGTCCGGGTATAGGTACCCTTTCTGTCCATAAATTCTCCAAAGTCAGCTTGATTGCTTTCATAACCTTGTTGAGCAAAAGCAGCAGAGCTAGCCAACAAAGTCGAAAACATCAAACCCGAAATAATTCTTTTAATCATGGGTTTTAGTTTTTAGGAAGCTCAAAATTAAGGTCTTCTTTAAATTCACCAAGAGGCTTTTTCACAAGTGGTAAATGCTTAACGAATTTTTACAAAAGCCTAAAAATTGGAATTTGATTTTTATCAAATCATTTTTACTCCTTAATTATCCTTACTACCCAATGAAAAAACTGTTTTTCCCGGCAATCTTTAGCATGTTAGCACTACATGTGAATGCCCAAAATGACAGCACTACCCAAAATCTGGATGAAATAATTATTCAGGAAAACCGAATTCAAATCCCATTTTCCAAGCAGAGCAGGAACATTTCAGTGGTCACCAAACCACAATTGGAAACTACACCAGCAAGAAGCCTTCAGGAAGTTTTGGCTTTTGTTCCAGGCGTGGATGTTAGACAAAGAGGTGTCACTGGAGTCCAGGCCGACATCGGAATTCGAGGCGGTTCATTTAATCAAACTTTGATGCTTTTGAATGGTATCAAACTGACAGATCCTCAGTCAGGGCATCACATGATGAATATTCCAGTGCCCATGATCAATATTGATCGAGTGGAAGTATTGAAAGGTCCGGGATCGAGAATTTTCGGACAGAATGCCTATGCAGGAGCAGTTAATGTCATCACTAAACTTTCTGATCGTAGAAGCCTTAGAGTTCAAGGATACGGAGGAGATTTCGGCATGAAAGGAATCAATTTCGCCGGCTCCCTTCCTGCAGGAGGCTTTAAGCAAAACCTTGCCGTATCTTATGATGAGTCCAATGGACATTGGTACAATTCAGATTATCAGGTCAGTAATATTTTCTACGAAAATGGAATTGCTATCAACGAAAAACACTCACTACGCGGAATGATTGCCTATACTGACAGAAGTTTTGGAGCAAATGGCTTTTACACAAGTGCATTTCCAGATCAATGGGAAAGCATTCAGACAACCGTTGGTGCCTTGAGCCATACTTTTTCTCAGGAGAGATTTAAATTGAACACAAGAGCTTACTGGAGAAAAAATGAAGATGAATACCGATTGAGAAGAAACGAACCTGAGTTTTATCAAAACTTCCATACCTCCAATACCTATGCACTTGAAACCAATGGAACCTACCAGAGTAAATTGGGTACTACAGGTTTTGGCCTAGAGGCCAGAGAGGAAAAAATCGAAAGTACCAATTTGGGAAATCACGATAGAACTCTCACTGGAGTCTTTTTGGAGCATTTAGTCAATCTGAAAGGCGGATTTGATGTTCGAGCAGGCATTTACAGCAACTATTACAACGACTATGGTTGGAAACACTTCCCAGGAATGGAAGTTGGTTTCCAAGCTACCGAAGAATTAAGATTTTACACGGGGGTTGGAAAAAGCTTTAGAATCCCAACTTATACGGACTTGTACTACCAAGGCCCTACTAATGTCGGGAATCCTGAATTGAAGCCTGAACAAGCGCAAAACTTTGAGATCGGTGCCAAATGGAATCAATCGGGTCTTTTTGCTGAATTGGTTTACTTCAACAGAAATACAGATGATCTGATCGAATGGACTCGCCCAGACGAAGAAACCCCATGGCAGCCTCAAAACTTCAATGAAGTCAAATTCAATGGAATTGAAGCTTCTTTTGCCTATCGGTTTGCCAGTACCCCATCTACGGTAAGAGTAAAAGAATTCCAAGTATCGTATAATTATATCGATGCCAGTTTGGTCAATCAGCCAGGTGTAGAGACTCGATACGCATTCACTGCCTTGAAAAACCAGATAATCGGTGGCGCTTTGATTGGAATAGGTCAAAAACTGGAATGGAATACCAAAATGCGCTATGTAGAAAGAGTGAGTCAGGATCCTTACTTCCTTTTGGATATGAGAATGGACTACAACAGAATGGGTAAAATTGGATTCTTTGCCGAGGCCTCCAATATCACCAACACAGACTATATCGAGTCAGGAACAGTTCAGATGCCTCATCGATGGTTTAGAGCTGGATTTATGCTGAATCTGGAATAGTTCAAATGACAAAAAAAGCCTCCAAGAATTTTTCTTGGAGGCTTTTTTTATATGCTAATAAAACAACAAAGCCCCAGATTTCTCTGAGGCTAATGTGGGAGCTGAGGGATTCGAACCCCCGACCCTCTGCTTGTAAGGCAGATGCTCTGAACCAACTGAGCTAAGCTCCCGAAATGGGTAAATAATATGGAAGTGGGAGCTGAGGGATTCGAACCCCCGACCCTCTGCTTGTAAGGCAGATGCTCTGAACCAACTGAGCTAAGCTCCCATATTTTGTTCTCTTTCCGTCCGAAAGGGAATGCAAAGGTAGTTTCAATTTTGAATTAGGCAAACAATTTCTAACCCAAAAATTATAACAGACTGAAAATGAGACAAAATATTTTCAAATAAAATTACCAGCCATGATTCTGACTGGTATTTCTTATTTAAATATCAAACTTAATCCCTTGCGCCAGTGGCAAAGCAGTGGAATAATTAATCGTATTGGTCTGTCTTCTCATATAGGCTTTCCAAGCATCAGAACCAGATTCTCTTCCACCACCGGTTTCTTTTTCACCTCCAAATGCTCCACCGATCTCAGCACCTGATGTGCCTATATTTACATTTGCTATCCCACAGTCAGAACCAGCCACAGAAAGGAAGGCTTCTGCTTCTCTCATATTCGTAGTCATGATCGCTGAAGAGAGCCCCTGAGGCACTCCATTCTGTATAGCAATCGCCTCTCCAATAGTTTTGTATTTGATTAAATAAAGGATCGGCGCAAAAGTCTCGTGTTGCACAATCTCAAAATGATTTTCAGCTTCATAGATCGCAGGCTTCACATAGCAACCAGACTCAAAGCCAACACCTGTCAAAACCCCTCCAGCAACCACTTCTGTACCTCCTTCAGCTTTCACTTTCTCAATTGCGGCTTCATACATTTTTACAGCATCTTGATCGATTACCGGTCCCACATGATTCTTTTCATCCAGAGGATTACCGATCACCAATTTAGAATAAGCAGAGGCCAACCTCTTTGCAACCTCATCAAACACCTCTTCTTGAATAATCAATCTTCGCGTTGAGGTACATCTCTGTCCGGCAGTTCCAACCGCCCCAAACAAAGCCCCTCTGATAGCCATATCCAGATCAGCATCTTTGGTAATGATGATGGCATTATTTCCACCTAGCTCAAGTAAAGACCTACCTAATCGCTCACCAACGGCTTTACCAACCAATTTCCCCATACGGGTAGATCCAGTTGCGGAAACCAAAGGAACTCTAGCATCATGAGAAAGCATTTCCCCAACTTTGTAATCTCCGATGATCAGAGAGGAAATCCCTTCTGGTAAATCATGCTTCTTGAAAATTTTACTGACAATATTCTGACAGGCGATACCTGATAAAGGAGCTTTTTCGGAAGGCTTCCACACGCACACATCTCCACAAACCCATGCCAAAGCTGTATTCCAAGACCAAACAGCAACAGGGAAATTGAAGGCAGAAATAATCCCTACAATCCCCAACGGATGCCATTGCTCATACATCCTATGTCCAGGACGCTCAGAATGCATGGTCAACCCATACAGCTGTCGAGAAAGGCCTACAGCAAAATCACAGATATCAATCATTTCCTGAACCTCACCCAAACCCTCTTGGTAGGATTTACCCATTTCATAGGAAACCAACTTACCTAAATCTGCTTTTTTTTCTCTTAAAGCATTCCCGATTTCTCGGACAATTTCTCCTCTTTGCGGAGCAGGAACCAAACGCCACTTTTCAAAAGCTATTTGAGCTGCAGAGATTACTTCTTCGTACGTTTCTGAACTAGCAACCTGAACTGTTGCAATCACCTCTCCATCAGCTGGAGAAATCGAAGGAATATAGGATTCTCCTGAATCAAGCCACTTTTCACCCGTTGATACCCCAAGGTTTTCTTTTTGAATCCCTAGGTTTTTCAATGATTCAGCTATTCCAAATCTATCATTCATGCTCTTATTATTTTGGATTATGACCAAAGCTAAAGAAATGGCTTTTCCAGCCCAAAAGTTTCTACAAATCTTTATTGATCAATCGAAGTGGATTAACCTTCCTGAATTTTTGTCTGAATTTTTCACTCACCGACAATTTGTAAACAAAATTGATCCGGTAATTCCCTGTATTGACTGCCTGCTCAAAAGGCCCATCACGAACTAATTCTACATTTTTTAAAATGTAATTCGCGTTGATTGAAAAACGCTCAGAATTATATCCGGCAAACCCCCTGACAAAAAAGGTAGGAATGGCACCCACTTTCTTAAAACTTTGCGTTTCATTTTCCCAGTCAGCAAAACCGATACTCAAATTTGCTGAGGCAACCCCAGTCAGATAAAACCCTTTTCCAAAAACCAAAGTCCCCGCGAAACCTGCATTTGGGCCGGCTTGAAAATATTTCGCTTTATAAAAATTCAATTCTGATTGAGCTTCTGAAGACGGTATCAATAAAGAATCCCCTTGCATAGTCCCGCCGTACATTTCAAATCCTACAAAGGGCGAGAATGCAGACTTTTTTTGGATCATAGATTGATTAAAAGACGCCTGAACAGAAATCCTATCTCCATTGAAAAGGTAATTAAAATTGATCCCGTATTGCCGAAGTTTCAGATCTTCTCTCAAGTATTTCTCCGTCGAATTATTTAATTGATCCGCACTGATGGAATATCCAGTATAAAATTGACCAAAAAGGTCAATGATCATTTTTTTGGGATAAACATGAGATTGTAGATCAAGGTAAAATGGCCAGTCTTTCTGCCTATTTTGATTCATAAACCCCAAAGGCATTGCCAAGTTTAAAGTGAACCTTTGATAGGTAAACCCAATCCCTAGATTATTCCCAGAATTCGGCTCAAAAACATACCTTCTAGTTTCTCGCGGAACATAGACCACCAAATTGGTGTACTTTTTTGAAAAATAAAGTCGTAAACCCAACAATTCAGGATGTTCCTCCACATAATTGGAATCAAAACTTGATTTCTGCGCCATAAGGTTTGACACATTCATAAAAAAAATCAACATCAATAAAACTAATCCAATTTTGAGGCGCATATCCAGAATATTACAGCTCTAAAATCTGAAATATTTAGGCAAAAAGAAATCCGGGTGGTCGCCCCGGATTTCTTTAGAAAACATATAGAGTTCGAAAATTAGAGGTGTTAAAACCTCGGGATTTAAAAAGAATAGTTGACAAAAGTTGTTTAATCACCTCAATAAAATTACGAACTGATTTTAATTTTCCAAATTATTTATTGGATTATTTAGATTAAAAAGAATAAAAATAATGAATATAAATAGTAAGCTAGACCTAAAGAAAAGCTAACTCATTCCTAATGTTCACTTCCCAAGCCCTAGCCATTTCCAGAAGCCACCTGACTCCTTTTTCCGGAATTTGAGCGAAATATTATGTCCTCTATTTCTTTTGATATACTTAAATAATTCAGGCCGCGGTAGCGTATTGATCTTTACACCAGAAACAAATGAAGCTATAGGCAAACTCAATTGATCCCGGTGAGAATAAGTAGTCAGTATCTCTGACCACTTTTCCTCCAGATTTTTCACATCTTGGGACTTATCTCTCACCAGCACCATGGTCTCAAAAAGCCCTCCATCATCTTTGTAGCCTTGTTTTTGAGCAAACTCAAGTGTCTTTTCAATATTCTCAGGCATGTCTTTTTTCTTCCTCAAAATCTCTTTTCCCTCTTCCTTCAAACTCGATCTTTTGGGGTGTTGACAGGTCAAAATACCTCCTTTATAATACTTATCCAGAAACAATTTTGGATTTTGAATCAGCTCCATATTTCCATCCATATAGATCGTCACATCATATCCTGGAGTATTTTCAACACTATTGATTTTCAAAAGTCGCTGTTGCTTGATCGGATTATCTCCCGCGGCTAACACCTTGGTTTCCCAGCCATCCACTTTTAAATTGTCCTGATCAGTAAATAACCAAAAATCGAAGCCCTCATACTTCTTAACTGGCTTGATACTGTCATAGTTATTGGTGACTACGGAATATATAAGTGTCTTTGTCATATGTAAAAATCAAGCATTGTGTAATGGCTCTAAATCTTTTTAAAAGAACTAAAACCAGTCTGGCTAAAATATTTGGTTATTTTTCGATTTCTTTAAACTAGAATTACCAGCCGCAAAATAGAAAATTACAGCTTCATGCTAAAACATCAAGTAAAGTCTGCTTTCAAAGCGTTTTGGAAGAAATTAAGATTCGATTTAAGTGCCAATGACAACCCGATTTTTATAGGATTTTATAAAAATTTCTACAAACCAAAACCTGGTAGTCTCTCCGAGTTTCTTTCGGAATATTCTCTTTCCAAGAAAGGGGACTTTTATGTGATTCAGATTGGAGCCAATGATGGGATTACTCACGACCCTATCCACAAATTCATCAAAAGAGACCGCTGGAAGGGAGTTTTATTAGAACCTCAACCTGATGTTTTCAACAATGAGCTCAAGAGAATCTACCAATTCAATGAAGGCTTGACTCCTATTTGTGCTGCTATTGGAAAAGTAGATGGAAGCCAAAAGCTATACAAAATTGGATTTTCAGATATGCGCTGGGCTACTGGCTTGGCATCTTTTTCCCTAGAACAAATTCAAGAACACTACGATAGTGGTGTAGTTGCCATGAATTGTAAAAAATACGGTTTGGAGATTCCTTCTGATCCGGCTCAACAAATTGTGGCCGTGGATGTGGAAGTCATCTCACCTGAGACATTGATCAAAAAATATGGAATCTCCAGAATTGACCTTTTGCAAATTGATGCTGAAGGATATGATTTGGAGGTGATCCTGATTTTTGAAATTGAAAAGACTCAACCTCAGGTTATCAATTTTGAGAATGAAAACCTTCCTCAGGAAGATCTGGAAAGATGTTATCAGCTATTGAAAGCCAATGGCTATCAGCTTCAGAAATTTGGAAGAGACACCTTGGCCATGAAAAATCCGTCTGAACAGTTTCAGCGATTCTTTGAAAATGGGATTTAAATCTTATCCAAACCCTTCCAGTATTTTAGAAAATAGTATTTCAAAGGATTCTTGTATTTCAATTGTTTCCAGGGACGACTTCCATGTGGCCTATGCCAAACAGGAGCATCCATCAATACGTAGTTTTCAAATCCACACTCCAGAGCTTGAGATGATATAAAAGTATCATACCAATCTTTTGCATCATCCAAACCAGTAAAATCATAGGCATTCAAAAAACTTTGTGAAAATAGCGTACAGCAAAAGCTCAAGCTTCTTTTGGTATTGATTTCAGGTTCTTTTCTTCCTTTGAACTTCAAATAGGGAAAATTGACAACGCCCTCCTCGTCCACAGTTACAGATCCTGTCAGTCCAGATGACTGATGGGAATCTTGATGGGCCAAAAGTTTACTGATCGTATCTTTTTTCACCACCACGTCAGACTCAATCACCAAAAGCGGCAAGCCCATTTCCAAGGCTTTTTTCTGAGAAACCTGAAGCACCAGCTTATAATTCGGAGAAGGATGATCAGTGATATCTTCTAGATGGACCAGTTCATACCCAATCTTACTTTTGTTCTTTTCTAACTCAGCTTTGGTTTCGGCAGTACTGAAATCATTGAAAATGATATGATTCACCTTTACATCAGATGCTGCAATAGCTTTCGCAGTATCCAAGGTAGTTTCAATGGAGTTTTTGACAGGTGTGATAACGAGAACTTCTGACATAGTAAAAATTTCTCCAAAAATAAGCCTTTCTGAACAGGCAAAAAAATAACCCCAGCCTCTGGACTGGGGTTTTGTATGATTAGGCTAGTTCACCCAATGCTTTTTTGATTCGCTTCATCGCTTCAACCAATTCCTCTTCAGAGGCTGCATAACTTAACCTTACGCAATTAGGAGCTCCAAATGCTGCTCCTGTTACGAGAGATACATTTGCGATATCCAAAAGATACAGACAAAGATCATCGGCGTCTTTCACAGTATGTCCATGAGCTGATTTACCAAAGAAAGCAGTCACATCTGGGAAGAAATAGAATGCTCCTTCAGGGATGTGAGTTTTGATTCCTGGGATTTGCTGAAGCAATTCCAAAACGATTGCTCTTCTTTTGAAATATGCATCCGCCATGTCTTTGGACGGCTGCTGATCACCGGCAATACCTGCAAGAGCAGCTCTTTGCGCGATACCAGTACCACCTGAAGTAAACTGACCTTGGATTTTCTCAACCGCTTTTGCGATAGCCAAAGGAGCACAGATGTATCCTACCCTCCATCCTGTCATGGCATATCCTTTAGAGAAACCATTCACGGTGATGGTTCTTTCGAACATTCCCGGAAGAGAAGCAATGCTAAAGTTTTTACCGGTGAAGTTGATCAACTCATAGATCTCATCAGCGATTACTACCAAGTTTTCTCTCTTTTTCACCACATCAGCGATAGCCTCCAACTCAGATTGACTGAATACAGAACCAGTAGGGTTACAAGGAGAAGAGTAAATAATAGCTTTTGTTTTATCAGTCAAAGCCGCTTCCAACTGCTCAGCAGTAGCTTTGAAGTTATTTTCCAAAGTACCCTCGATCAAAACCGGAACACCACCGGCCAATTTGATGATCTCTGCATAACTCACCCAATAAGGGGAAAAGATCACTACTTCATCGCCTTCATTGATCAGGCACATGAAGGTATTGGCAATGGAATGCTTTGCACCGGTAGAGACTACGATGTTTTCTGCTTTCGCTTCAGAGATGTTATTTTCTTCTCTTAATTTCTTTGAGATAGCTTCTCTCAGATCCTGATATCCGGCCACAGGAGGATATGAGAAATACTTTCCTTCGTCGATAGCAGCCTTGGCAGCTTCCTGAATATGTTTGGGGGTTTTGAAATCCGGCTCACCAAGGCTTAGCCCGATGATATCGATTCCCTGAGATTTCAGCTCTCTGGCTTTTTTTGCCATTGCGAGAGTAGCTGACTCTTCCATATTCAAGATGCGATCTGATAGAATAGAATTCATTTTTGTTTCGTGTTTTTTACAAATTCCACAAAAATAGACAGAAGATTATAAATTCTAAACAAAGCGCTGCATTTGATGACGAAATGTTATTTTTGGATAAAATAGACCGAACAGAATTCCGTTTTTTCAGTATATGAAGCCTTTTTATTTCATTCTTCTGATTTCTCTTTTTTCCACAAAGCTCGCAAAAGCCCAAACGGAGGAGAAAAAAACCGACCCGGATTCCTCAGGAGTGGTAGATTCCTCTCTTCTTCCTACGACTATGCCGTTGTTGCTTTTCGATGATCAAGCTGAGAAAGAGGAGAAAAAAGAAAAGAAGAAAAAGGCTAGAAAAAACATCTGGTTTGGAATTAAGACTCAAAGAGCATTTACGAGAAGTAATCTTAGAGGTCAGGATATCTATGAATATTTCAACTACACTGATGTCGAAAGAAGACCCGACCCTTATATCAGGGATGTGTATTGGTTTGACCCGAAAGACAGAGCGATCAAAGACGAAGGCTATGTTTTGGGAACAGGCTACTTACTCCATGGACCTTATGAAAGACGTGTCAACGATGTCGTAGTAGAAAGTGGCATGTATTATTACGGTACTAAGCATAAGACTTGGATGCTTTTTGATTCTCAAAATGTATTGCAGGACAAAAACCATTTCCAGGAAGGCTGGCCCAGAGAATCAAAAATCACTTATTACAATCGCTCCAGCAACACAATCGAAGAAATCACACCTATCCAATATGGTTTGGCAGAGGGTAACTACTTCTATTTCTATGAGGACCGTCAAGTAGCCGTTACCGGTGAGTTTCAATACGGAGAAAAGGTAGGATTATGGACGGAATACTGGGACACCAACAATGCCCGGGCGATCCGCAAAAGGGAAATTCAATATCCCGAAAATCCGTACGATGACAACTTCAAGCCCTTTATCCGGGCCGAATGGGACAAAGACGGGAATTTAGTCTACCGAAGCGATAGAGCTACAAATTAAGCTTTAATAAAAAGCGTCTTCAAACTGACGAAAGTTGATATTTCCTTGCTTGTCTTTGTACACACCCATTATATCAAATCGAATGTCTTTATGCCAATCAATCTCATGGATATAGGCATCTGCTGCTTTAACCAAAAGTTTTTTCTTGGTGAAATCGACAAATTCCTCGGCATAGCCAAAACCTATCCCCGATCTATACTTGACTTCTACAAAAATGAGAAGTCCTTTAAACTCCATGATCAAGTCTATTTCGGCATGCTTGAAGCGATAATTTTGAGCCAAAAGCACATATCCCTTTTTCTGTAACCACTGAGAGGCAAGCATTTCTGCCCTATTCCCCAAATCATTATGCTCAGCCATCCGAATATTGTTTAATTTTGAAAAATCGTAGAACGAAATCAGCCAGATGTGGGTTAGAAAATACCCATCCCAAAAAAGCAGATGAACGAAATTATTAATAAAAAGGTGGAATTCCGAGACTTGGGAAAAATGGATTACCAAGAAGCTTGGGATTATCAGGAAGACCTCTTCGCAAAAACTGTCGCTTTAAAAATTCAAAATCGAAACCGGACCACGGAAGAGCAAAGCCCTACTCCAAACTATCTTTTATTTGTAGAACATCCCCATGTGTATACCTTAGGGAAAAGCGGGAAAGAAGAAAACCTGCTTTTGGACGAACAAGGATTGGTAGATCATCAAGCCACTTATTATAAAATTAATCGAGGCGGGGACATTACCTATCACGGTCCTGGACAGTTAGTTGGCTATCCGCTTTTGGATCTGGACAATTTCTTCACAGACATCCACAAATACCTCCGTTTTCTGGAAGAAGCCATCATTCAAACCCTTTCGGATTACGGTATCGATGCGGGTCGAATCGATGGACTCACAGGTGTATGGCTAGATCATGTGGAGCAGAAAAATCCACGTAAAATCTGTGCTATGGGCGTTAAGTCCTCCAGATGGGTGACTATGCATGGATTTGCTTTCAATGTCAACGCGGACCTTTCCTATTTCGGAAATATTATCCCCTGCGGAATAGATGATAAGGCCGTGACATCCCTGGAAAAAGAATTAGGTAAAAAAATCGACTTGAATGAAGTCAAAGAGAAGGTCAAGAATCACTTAGCGGACCTTTTCGAAATGGAATTGATTTAGGCATGAAAAAAGATATAGATTTCTCTCCTGTGACTGGAGTAAAATTGGCGATCGCCAAAGAAGAAACGAAGAATGGAACCGAATGGGGAGTTTACATCATCAATTTGAATTTGATTGAGCTCAATACAGTGATGATTACATCCAAAGGATACGGAGAGTTGGATGGAGAAATGCGCAAAACCTCAACACTCCGACATATGATTCAGGAATTAGGTGCTCAAAGTGTTGCCAAAATAGAACCTATTGATCCTGCCGTTTTTGCTTTAACCAATGAGTTTTGGGTTAGCTACTATATCCTTGACCAGATATTTGACAAAAAGTTTATATTTACTTCAGGCAGTTTTGACCCCTCGCTGCAGCAGATGATCCCCGAACTGGGACTGGAAGGGGTTTTACATAGTTAAGTAGAGTCATGGCAGATTTTTTGGAGCAACTAGGTTCAATCTTGTTTTTAGATATTGAAACAGCGTCTTTGACCGAAAGCTTCGAAGAATTAGACCCAAGACTTCAGGATGAATGGGTCAAAAAAGAAAGACTCATCAAAAAAACCGAAGAAGGTCATATTGATCCTGGATCCCTTTATTTTGATAGAGCTGGGATTCATGCAGAATTCGGCCAGATAGTCTGCATTGGAGTAGGCTATTACCAAAGGAAAAAGAAAGAGAAGAAGTTGATTTTCCGTTCCAAGGTTTTTGCCAATGACAGCGAAAAGGAACTTCTTCAGGACTTTTCTGCTTTATTGGAAAAGAAGAAGTGGGTTTTATGTGCCCATAACGGAAAGGAATTTGATTTTCCTTACATCTGTAGAAGAATGTTGATTCAAGGCATTCCGCTCCCAGAACCGCTTCAGATTTCAGGTAAAAAACCATGGGAAGTTCGTCACCTTGATACCATGGAGCTCTGGAAATTTGGAGATTACAAACATTACACCCGACTAGAATTACTTGCTTCTGTTTTTGGGGTTCCATCTTCAAAAGACGATTTGGATGGCAGTCAGGTCAACAGTACTTTTCACTTAGAAAATGACCTCGAAAAAATCAAAAAATACTGTCTCAAAGACGTAGAAGTAACAGCCAGAGTCTACCTAGCGATGAACCCCCAGCTAGAGTTAGAAGAATTTGAAATCATCCAATTGGATGATGATTCAGATCAAAAGGGGGACTAAAATTTTTATTAATCACCTAACAGTACCCACATCATGGGAAGAAAATCAAGAAAACACAATCCAAAACATAAAGGAGGAAAAAGTACAGACTCGGCTTCATTGGCCAAGCGACTCCTTCAGTTTTTAGACTCAAATTACGGACAAGAATTTACTGCAAAGCAGATTATCAAAAAGCTGGAAATCCGTGACTCACTCACCAAAGGAGGAGTAGAGCCAGTTTTGTATAAGCTTGTCGATAGCGGAGCTGTTTCCAAAAGTCCGAGAAATTACTTTTCATCCACCAAAGATCCAGACTTCATCATCGGTACGGTTGACTTTGTCAATCCACGATTTGCCTTTATTATACCTGAAGATCCAGCCCATACGGGTGGAGATATTTTGGTAAAAGAAGCAGATCTCAAACAAGCTTTGGATGGAGATAGAGTTCGCGTCATGGTTTATCCAATGAAAGGAAAAACAGGCCGAATCGAAGGAAAAGTCCTTGAAATCGTTGAGCGTGAAAGAGATGAATTTGTAGGTAGAGTGGAAATCTCTCCGCGATTCGCTTTTGTCGTGCCCGATTTCAAAAAAATGCACAAGGACATCTTTGTCCATAGAGGAGACCTCAAAGGTGCTGAGCACAATGAAAAGGTTATCGTGAAATTGACCGAATGGAGAGAAGGGGACAAAAACCCAACCGGTAAAGTCATTCGAGTCCTTGGAAAAGCCGGAGTTCACGAAGTGGAAATCCACTCCATCATGGCTGAATTTGGACTTCCATTTGAATACCCTGAAGAACCAAATGCGGAAGCAAATGCGATTCCTGAGAAAATCACGGCTAAGGAAATCAAAGCTAGAAAGGATTTCAGAGACGTTACCACTTTTACGATTGACCCAGTAGATGCGAAGGATTTCGATGATGCGATTTCGTATCGAACATTAGAAAATGGAAATCTGGAAGTAGGCGTTCACATTGCTGATGTGACCCATTATGTCAAACCAAAGACTGCTCTTGAAAAAGAAGCCTATGACAGAGCCACTTCAGTTTATTTGGTAGATCGAACGATCCCGATGCTACCTGAAAGATTGAGTAACGGGCTTTGTTCCTTGCGACCAAATGAAGACAAATTGACTTTTGCCTGTGTATTTGAAATGGACACCAATGCAAATGTTATTAATCATTGGATCGGCAGAACAGTCATTCATTCCGACAGAAGATTTGCTTACGAGGAAGCTCAGGAGAATATCGACAACCAAGATGGAGACTATTTTCAAGAATTGACTCTACTGAATGACTTGGCTAAAAAGGTTCGGAAGAGAAGATTTTCGAATGGAGCAGTCAATTTCGAAACAGTTGAGGTCAAATTTAAGTTGGATGAAAAAGGAACTCCTTTAGGCCTGATGGTCAAGGAGCGGAAAGACATCCACAAGATGATTGAGGAGTTTATGCTGTTGGCCAATAAATATGTGGCTGAGTTTATTTACAAAAAGCATAGCGGAACTGATACATTTGTATATAGGACCCATGACTCCCCAGACATGGAAAGGCTTGAAACATTTTCAGGTTTTGCCAAAAGGTTTGGACATCAGGTTGATCTGGAAAATGAGAGAAAAATCTCAACAGCTCTCAATAAGTTGATGGATGAAATTCAGGGGAAGCCTGAACAAAATGTATTGGAGCAGTTGGCTATTAGAAGTATGGCGAAGGCGAAATATACCACAGAACCTAAAGGTCACTTTGGATTGGCTTTCCCTCACTATACTCACTTCACATCGCCAATCAGAAGATACCCTGACATGATGGTTCACCGTCTGTTGGAGCATTATTTGGATGGAGGAAAATCTCCTGAAGCAGAACCTTGGGAAGTGAAATGTGTTCATTCCTCGGAAAGGGAAAAACGTGCTGCTGATGCAGAAAGAGCCTCAATCAAATACAAACAGGTAGAATTCATGTCCTTGGCTGAGGAGAAGGATTATGAAGGCATTGTCTCAGGAGTAACTGAATGGGGTGTATTCGTAGAAATCACCGAAACCAAATGTGAAGGTATGATCAGGGTCCAGGATATGGATGACGATTTTTACGAATTTGACGAGAAAAACATGCGTCTCATTGGGACGAGAACAAAAAAAATGATCACTTTGGGTGACAAAGTGATGGTACGGGTAGTTAATACCGATATAGACCGTAGAACAATCGATTTGGAATTTGCAAGTAATGACGAAAGAAAGCCACGCCCACGCGCTTTTAAATAACCTAGAAACTTATATCCGGAGCCAAAAATTCGGAGAGACACCTCAAGAATTATACGAGCCGATTTCTTATATTCTAAGTCTTGAAGGCAAGAGAATCCGGCCCCTTCTAAGCCTTTTGGCTTATGGTATGTATAAAAATGATCCTGAATCTATTTTAAGTCAGGCATCTGCAATTGAAATTTTCCACAATTTCACTTTGATGCATGATGATATCATGGACAACGCCCCTTTGAGAAGAGGGAAAATGACTGTTCATGAAAAATGGAATAGCAATGTCGCCATTCTTTCCGGTGATGTCATGCTAGTCAGAGCATATGATTATCTTTTGCCTACCGAACCTGCTTTACTTCCAAAAGTCATCCGCCTCTTCAATGAAACTGCAGCAGGAGTATGCGAAGGACAACAGATGGATATGAATTTTGAAACTCGGGATGAGGTTCATGAGGACCAATACCTGACAATGATTCGTCTCAAAACTGCTGTTTTATTGGGATATGCCCTACAGATGGGGGTGGTTTTGGCAGGTGCATCTGATGAAGATGCTCAGAAGATTTATGATTTTGGAGTGAACGTAGGCGTTGGATTCCAGTTGAAAGATGATCTACTGGATGTATATGCTGACCAAACTAAATTCGGGAAGCAAGTAGGTGGAGACATTATCTCCAATAAGAAAACCTACCTACTGATCAAAGCATTGGAACTTGCCGAAGGTGATGATAAAAGAGAACTTGCCTATTGGATCGCAAAAGAGGATTTTGACAAGGAGGAAAAAGTAAATGCAGTCAAAAGCATTTATGAAAAGCTAGGTATCAAGAAACTTGCGGAGGATAAGATGAATGACTTTTTTAACGAAGGCTTCAATCAATTGGCATCAATTCACTACAAAAACACAGCTTTTTACGAGGAAATCCGTCAATTGACTGAAGACCTGATTCATAGAGAAAAATAAGCATGAGCCTTTCTATTACTGTCATACTGATCATCCTCACGGTGATCAGTAGTTTTTATGGATTCAACAATCTAAGCTTTATTGAGCGTTGGATGTTCATTCCTTATAAGATTAAAAATCGCAAACAATGGGATCGATTTATTCTTTCTGGTTTTATCCATAAAGACTATATCCATTTACTATTCAACATGTTTACATTCTACTTTTTCGGTAGAGTTGTAGAGCAATTTTTGATGTATAAATATGGCGCGGCGGTTGGCGGAATTGTATTTGTCATTTTCTACATTCTAGGAATCATCATCGCAGATATACCCACCTATTTAAAAAACAAAGACAACTCATACTACAGAGCATTAGGAGCGTCGGGAGGAACAGCTGCTACCGTATTTGCCAGTATCATTATTTTACCCTTAGCCGACATATGCCTATTTGGAATTCTATGTCTTCCAGGATTTATTTTGGGGGCTTTATTTCTGATTTATTCTTATACCAAAGGCAGACAAGACAATGATGGTATCAATCATGACGCTCACTTATATGGCGCCTTATTCGGAATCATTTTTATTCTGATTATATCTCCCGGAAGTGCGGTTGACTTTTTTGATCAGATCAAAAACTGGAGAATCTTCTAAAAAAAATGCCTTCCGAATTCGGAAGGCATTTTTCATTTATTTCTTCAAATCTAACTTCGTTCGCATTTCATCAATGTTGAGAATCTTGGAGATTTCCTCTTGTTCCAATTTCTTAAACTTGGCCAGTTGTACATCGATCAATTCAGTGATTTCTCCTCTGACTGATTCGGACTGATCAGTAGGAGGATAGTCTCCATAACCCACCACATTGTTCAGGTGAGCTAGTTTATTGTTCAATCGTATAGGGAAGTTCAATGGATCTTGACGGCTGCTATTTTTGGTTTGATATAGTTCTTCTTCAATACTCTTCATCTCAGCTTTGATCTGCTCCAGATTCGCAGGCTTAGCCTCCAAGCTATCCAGCGCCTCACGATACTGACGAATCAATTTGATCGTCTGGTGAGTTTCTGTCAACTTTCTATTCACCTTCATCAAGAATTCAAACTGCTTCTCCAAGTCAGCCTGAGAAGTCTCGTATCTAGGATCTGCCAAAACCTTGAAATCCTGAACCTGAGAAGTTCCATCCAAAGTCATTTTCACCTTGTAATCTCCTGGGACTACTGCCGGGCCTCTTAAACTTCCTGACCACATAATCAGTCCCTCAAAATCTTCAGCATCTTCCACTCGTAGGTTCCAGTTGAACTTATTGCTTCCGGGTTTTACTTTCAAAGTATCTCCCTTGTAACCTTTGGTAGAGAAAGTTCTTAAGACATTATTTCGGTTGTCCAAGAATTCAATTTTCAGCTCATCCTTTGGATCCTCTTTCAAGAAATAATAAACTAAAACACCACCTGCTCGGTTGGTTCCTTCAGTATTAGATTTTCTGCTCGCTCCATCGATTCTATAAGAATCCTGAGGCTTGAAAAGGTGAAGAGCATCATTTTCATCTCCCGGCTCAGCCTGATGTAAAACTGTCAAATCATCAATAATCCAAAATGAACGTCCTTGAGTTGCAGCAATCAGATTATTTTCTTTGACCGCCAAATCAGTGATAGGAACGATTGGTAGGTTCATTTGAAGAGAATGCCAGTTGGCACCATCGTCTTTGGAATAATACATACCGGTCTCTGTTCCTGCATATAGCATTCCTCTCTTCACAGGATCTACTCGAATTACTCTGGTGAAATGCTCTGGATCGATCCCAGCGGTAATCTTTGTCCAAGTCTTTCCATAGTCTTTTGTCTTGTATAGATAAGGCTCGTAATTCCCGCTTTTATAACCTGTTGCTGCGAAATACATTTCACCAGCATCAAATGGACTCGCTTCAATGCTATTGATCTGAAGCCACTCAGGCATATCAGTAGGAGTTACATTATTCCAAGTCGCTCCATTATCAGTAGTTACGTGAACCAAGCCATCATCGGACCCTGCCCAGATTACGCCTTGTTTCACTGGTGATTCTGCAGCTGTAAAGATGGTCGCATAATATTCCACAGAAGTATTATCCTTGGTGATCGGTCCACCGGAAGGCCCCAATTTGCTTTTATCATTTCGAGTCAAATCAGGAGAAAACACTTCCCAGCTTTGGCCTTCATTGGTAGATCTGTGAAACTGATTACTTGTGGTATAAATCAAATCCGAATTATGAGGGGAGAAAAAAATCGGGAAATTCCACTGGAATCTATATTTCATACCTTCTGCACCATGCCCCATTGGGTTATCCGGCCATACATTTACATTTCGAGAGATTCCCTTGTCATGATCCAAACGAATCAAAAGACCTCCATAAGAACCTCCATAGACAATGTCATTGTCATCCGGATCTGGAGCAAGCCAACCTGACTCACCCCCTGCAGATACTTCCCAATCGCTTTCAGAGATCCCGCCCATTCCATCAATTCTATGACGAATTCTTAGCGTAGTATTATCCTGCTGAGCTCCGTAAATTCTATAAGGGAAAGATTCATCCGTGATCACTCTGTAAAACTGAGCTGTTGGCTGATTGTAATAGGTAGACCAATTCTTTCCTCCATCTTCAGAAACTTGAGCACCTCCATCATCTGCGATAACCATTCTTTGATTGTTCTTTGGATCAATCCAAAGATCATGATGATCGCCGTGAGGAGCATTTGCGCTTTCGAAAGTCTTACCACCATCTGTTGATTTATGGTAGCTTACGTTCAAAACGTAAACTATTTCCTCATCCTGTGGATCAGCAAAGATTCGAGAGTAATACCAGGCTCTTTGTCTTAAGTTTCGGTCTTCATTTGTTTTTGTCCAGCTTTCACCGGCATCTTCTGAAACGAAAACTCCCCCGTTCTCATTTTCAATGATAGCGAACACTTTGTTAGTATTAACTGGAGAAACATCCATTCCAATGATTCCCAAAA
The DNA here is from genome assembly GCF_026652115.1 of Algoriphagus sp. PAP.12. GTDB lineage: Bacteria > Bacteroidota > Bacteroidia > Cytophagales > Cyclobacteriaceae > Algoriphagus. The sequence continues at coordinate 77,893 of NZ_JAPPSQ010000008.1, forward strand.
CTCCTTCCGGAAAGCCCTCTTTCTTAGTCAGATCTTCCCAGGTTTTACCTCCATCTGTTGACTTGAACATTTTGGATCCAGGGCCTCCACTTTCTAAGGAATAAGGAGTTCGTTTCAGCTCCCAAGTTGAGGCATACAAGGTCTCAGGGTCTTTAGGATCCAAGACTAAATCAATAGCCCCAGCGATTTCAGATTCGTAAAGAACCTTTTCCCAAGTCGCTCCGCCATCGGTCGTTTTGTACACCCCTCTTTCATCACTTGGCTTGAAAATATCTCCCAACACCGCAGCATATACGATATCTGGATTGGTTGGATGGATTTTCAATCTTGCTACAAATCGGCTTTTATCTAGTCCAGCTCTTTCCCAGGTTTTACCTGCGTCTTTACTTTTCCAGATGCCATAGCCATAAGAGACATTTCCTCTTACTGTATATTCTCCGCCTCCAGCATAAACTACACTCGTATCACTTTGTGAAACTGCAACAGCCCCAATTGAGCCGCCGAAATAACCATCAGAAACGGGCTTCCAGGTAGTACCAGAATCGACCGTCTTCCAAACTCCACCGCCAGTAGAGCCGAAATAATAAGTATGGTCAGATCCTGCAACTCCAGTTACAGCATCAGCCCGACCTCCTCGAAAGGGGCCTATTGATCTCCATTCCAATGCCTTATAGACATCTGGATTGGCTACATTTTGAGCCGTTGATGGTGTGGTTTGGAATAAAAAACAAACCAGCAACCCCAGCAGACCCAATGAGTATTTATTCTTCATAAGGATTTAATTTGGTGGTTGCCTGAAGATAAAAAAATTAGATGTAGCCTTTTATGCCGTTTACAAAATTTTCAAATCAATCAATTGAGAATAAGGCATAAAAAAAGCCCCGTCTTTCGACAGGGCTTCATTCAAATAATTTTCGTAGGTCTTATGCCTCAGCAGGAAGAACGCTAACGTAAGATTTGCCATCTGCTTTCTTTCTGAAGGCAACTTTACCATCAGTCAAAGCAAACAAAGTGTGGTCTTTTCCAACACCCACGTTGTTACCTGGATGATGCTTTGTACCTCTTTGTCTTACGATGATGTTTCCGGCGATAACTGCTTCGCCACCAAATTTCTTCACACCCAATCTTTTGGAATGTGACTCTCTACCGTTTTTGGAACTACCTACACCTTTTTTGTGTGCCATGGTTTTATACGTTTATGGTTTTCTGTGAGGAAAACTTAGAGTGTAATATTTTCAATCAATACTTTGGTGAAGTCTTGTCTGTGACCGTTCTTCTTCTTGTAGCCTTTTCTACGCTTCTTCTTGAAGACGATGACTTTATCACCTTTTACGTGATCTAGCACCTTGCCAGATACCTTAGCGCCCGCGATTACAGGAGCACCAACAGACACATTCCCGTCAGCTTCTGCCAACAGTACTTGGTCAAATTCCACGGAAGCGCCAGTTTCTGCGTCTAGCTTAGGAGCATAGACAAACTGATCTTTTGTTACTTTGAACTGCTTACCAGCGATGTTTACAATTGCGTACATGTCGTTTATTAATGATTCTTTGTCGAAATCGGAGTGCAAATATAAGGAAGAGTATTTGAACAAAAAAACAGCCCCAAAAAATTATTCACTCCTTAACCCTGACTTTTTCAGGTTGTTAGACCTCAATACACCTTTTATAGCACATTTTCAAGAGCCATCTTATCTTATTTTATCCTCAGATTTGCATCGAAATCAGGAAGAATTTGAAAGGATCCCGGAGGAGAAAAGGCATTGTAGAAATTAGCGCCCAAACCCTAAATTAATTATTTAATAATCACCAAAAATTGATTTAAGGTTTTATATAAATTCTCAATTTAAACCTGATTTTCAATCATTTATTAAATATAAAATCATAACTAAAAAATTGACCAGCATTCAAAAAATAGCTTGAATTGGGTTAAAAATATTTTTTTCAAAAAAGTTGAAAAAAGTTTACACCGCCCAAAATGGCCATTTCAGCTAATCTTAAGCTTCACTTGAATTGTCATAAATAATTAATTTACTGCTATTTAAATAACATTTGACCAAAGTTCAAAAAATACCCTTAAGTAGCCATTCAAGGGTTTTATTTCTGGATTTTGGTTCACATATTTGTTCAAAGGCTGTTCTGAAAAGGCAGCCTTTTCTATCCCAGACAGGCATTTGCAAGATGCTATCCGACTGAAATTAAAAGAATTAAACCGTTACCAAATAAAACCAACAGAGTACGATGCAAGAAGAACCGATATTACAAGAGAACAAGGATCGCTTCGTTTTATTCCCAATTCAGCACAACGACATTTGGCAATTTTATAAGAAGGCTGAGGCGAGTTTTTGGACTGCAGAGGAAATCGATTTAGGACAAGACATGAGAGATTGGAAAAACCTAAACGATGGTGAGCGTCACTTTATCTCTCACGTACTGGCATTCTTTGCAGCAAGTGATGGTATTGTTAACGAAAATTTGGCCGAACACTTCGTCTCTGAAGTACAATATACCGAGGCTAAATTCTTCTATGGCTTCCAGATCGCGATGGAAAATATCCACTCCGAGACATATAGCCTTTTAATTGACACTTATATCAAAGACGCCGTAGAACGTGATAAACTCCTTCATGCGATTGAGCACATTGATTGTGTGAAGAAAAAAGCGGACTGGGCTCTTCGTTGGATCGACAATGGAAACTTCCAAGAGAGATTGATCGCTTTCGCAGCTGTGGAAGGAATCTTCTTCTCTGGCTCTTTCTGTTCTATTTTCTGGTTGAAAAAGCGTGGCTTGATGCCAGGACTTACATTCTCCAATGAGTTGATTTCTCGTGACGAAGGTTTGCATTGCGATTTCGCTTGTCACCTTTATACAAAGCACGTAAATAATCCTCTTCCGAAAGAAACTGTTCGTGAGATCATCATGGATGCAGTGGAGATCGAAAAAGAATTTGTAACGGACGCTCTTCCTGTAAGACTAATCGGAATGAACTCTGACTTGATGTGTCAGTACATTGAGTTTGTTGCTGACAGATTATTGATGGAACTGGACTGTGAAAAAGTTTGGAACAGTACCAACCCGTTTGACTTTATGGACATGATTTCCTTGCAAGGTAAAACCAACTTCTTCGAAAAGAGAGTAGGCGATTACCAGAAAGCTGGCGTTATGAAGTCTACAGACTCAAATGAATCCTCACGCTTCTCCCTTGGAGAGGACTTTTAATAAAATCCCTTTTTACCAACCTTATAACCTCACCTACATATGTTAGTAATAAAAAGAGACGGAAGACGCGAATCGGTTCGCTTTGACAAAATCACCACTCGGATCGAAAACCTTTGCTATGAATTGGATCCCAAATTCATCCAACCAATTGAAGTAGCGAAGAAGGTAATTGACGGTTTGTACGATGGTGTGACTACTTCAGAGTTGGACAACCTGGCTGCAGAAGTATGTGCTTCATTGACAGTGAAACACCCAGATTACGCAATCCTAGCGGCAAGAATCGCTATTTCAAATCTTCATAAGACTACTAGCCAGTCCTTCTCTAATACGATGAAGAGACTGTACACCTACGTCAATCCAATCACAGGTGAGAATGCAGCATTGATTGACCCAGAGGTTTATGGCATCATCAAAAGGAATGCAGCGAAGCTAGATGCTACGGTTGATTACAAGAGGGACTTTGGATACGATTACTTCGGATATAAAACATTAGAAAGATCCTATCTAATCCGTCTGGACGGTAAAGTGGTAGAAAGACCTCAACACATGTTGATGCGTGTTTCTATCGGGATTCATAAAGAGGATATCGAGGCAGCTATCGAGACGTACAACCTACTTTCTGAAAAGTGGTTTACTCATGCTACTCCTACTCTATTCAATGCAGGTACTCCTAAGCCACAGCTTTCCTCCTGTTTCCTTTTGACCATGAAGGATGATAGTATCGACGGGATTTATGACACTTTGAAGCAGTGTGCTAAGATTTCTCAATCTGCGGGAGGTATTGGACTTTCTATCCATCATGTGCGTGCGAAAGGATCCTATATCAAAGGAACCAATGGAGTTTCCAATGGTATAGTACCGATGTTGAGAAACTTTGACATGACTGCAAGATATGTCGATCAGGGTGGTGGTAAAAGAAAAGGTTCTTTTGCGATCTACCTAGAGCCTTGGCATGCAGATATCAAAGACTTCTTGGAATTGAAGAGAAACCATGGAAAAGAAGAAATGAGAGCAAGAGATTTGTTCTACGCTCTTTGGATTCCAGATTTGTTCATGAAGCGGGTTGAGCAAAATGAAACCTGGTCTCTATTCTGCCCGAATGAAGCCCCTGGACTTTCTGATTGCTACGGAGAAGAATTCGAAAGATTATACGAAAAGTACGAGCGTGAAGGCTTGGCTAGGGAGACTGTCAAAGCACAGGAACTTTGGTTTGAAGTATTGGAATCTCAAATCGAAACCGGTACTCCTTACATGCTTTACAAGGATGCTGCTAATGGCAAATCCAATCAGAAGAACTTGGGTACAATCAAGTCCTCCAACTTGTGTACTGAAATCATCGAGTACACTTCTCCTGATGAGGTAGCAGTTTGTAACTTGGCTTCTTTGGCTCTTCCAAAATTTGTAAAAACTGGTCCTGATGGTAAAACTTATTTCGACCATCAGAAACTATATGAAATCACCAAGGTTGCTACTCGTAATCTGAACAAAGTAATCGATGTCAACTACTACCCTGTAGAGGAGGCTAAAAGATCCAACTTCCGCCATAGACCTATTGGTCTGGGTGTGCAGGGATTGGCTGATGCTTTCATTATGTTGAGAATGCCATTTGATTCTCCAGAGGCAAAAGGTTTAAATGAAGACATCTTCGAAACCATCTATTTTGCAGCAGTTGAGACTTCCATGGAATTGGCGAAAGTTCAGGGAACTTACGAAACCTATGAAGGATCTCCAGCTTCTAAAGGTGAACTTCAGTTTGACATGTGGGGTGTGACTCCTAAGTCAGGCAGATGGAACTGGACAGAAGTAAAAGATCAAGTGAAAAAGTATGGCTTGAGAAACTCCTTGTTAGTAGCTCCAATGCCAACTGCATCTACTTCTCAGATCTTGGGTAACAACGAATGTTTCGAGCCTTACACTTCTAACATTTATACTCGTAGAACACTTTCCGGAGAATTCATCGTAGTGAATAAGCACTTGATGAAGGATTTGATCAAATTAGGATTGTGGAATGATACCATGAGAAACAGATTGATCGCCACCAATGGATCTGTTCAGGATGTTCCTGGCATCCCTCAAAACATCAAAGACATTTATAAAACTGTTTGGGAAATCTCTCAGAAGATTGTCATTGATATGGCTGCAGATAGAGGTGCTTATATCTGTCAATCTCAAAGTATGAATGTGTTCTTGCAGGATCCAAATTTCGGAAAATTGACTTCTATGCATTTCTATGCTTGGAAGAAAGGTTTAAAGACCGGGATGTATTACTTGAGATCTCAAGCAGCAGCTGCAGCGATCAAGTTTACTTTGGACAAATCAGCTTTGGTAGATCAAAAAGAAGAAAACATTCAAGTTGATGCTGTAAAAGCGCATAAACAAGAAGCGGTACAATGCTCATTGGACAATCCTGATGATTGCGAAATGTGCGGTAGCTAAAATATTTTAGAGTTCGTTAATTGGAAAAAGCATCTGGGAATCTCAGATGCTTTTTTTAATTATGTTGGTAGTAAATTAAAAACTAAACCTAAATAACATGACCAGCTCCTTAATCGATTTCAGACTCAAAAAGCTAAAGAAGGATACTCTCGCAAAGTTTGGAATCATGACTCCCCAACATATGGTGGAGCATTTGACCATCACATTAAAAATCAGTTCAGGAAGAATTAAATTACCCGAGTTCACTGTGGAAGAAGGGGATGCTAAATTGAAGCAAGCCTTACTTTATTCCGAAATGGAATTTCCTGAAGGAGTCAAATACCCAAAGGATACAGGAAAATTGATGGAATTACGATTCCCCGATTTAGAAACTGCCAAGCAAAAGTTGAATGAGGCATTGGCAGAATACCAACAAATATCCGCCGAGACTCCGGATTTCAAAACAGTTCATCCACGATTCAGCACTTTGACAAAAGAGGAATGGGATACTTTCCATCAAAAACATTTCAAACATCACTTTTCTCAATTCGGGATTTGGGAATAAAAAAAGCCGTGAGAATCTAATCTCACGGCTCTCCATTTATTGCCAATGGTATATTAAGCCATTTCTTCTTCGCTAGCGTAAGCATCAACTGGAATACAGCTACACATCAAGTTTCTGTCACCGAATGCAGAATCAATTCTACGAACAGCAGGCCAGAACTTGTTTTCTTTCACATATTCCAAAGGATAAACTGCTTTCTCTCTAGAGTAAGGAAGATCCCACTCCCCTACCAATACCATTTGAGAAGTGTGAGGAGCATTTTTCAAGACATTGTTTTCCTTGTCAGCTTTACCCTCTTCGATTTCTTTGATCTCAGCTCTGATTGAAACCAAGGCATCACAGAATTTATCCAATTCCGCCTTCGTCTCAGATTCAGTTGGTTCGATCATCAAAGTGCCAGCAACAGGGAAAGAAACTGTAGGAGCATGGAAACCATAGTCCATCAATCGCTTCGCAATATCTTCTACCTCAACGCCGACTTCTTTGAAGCCTCTGCAATCCACGATCATCTCGTGAGCAGCTCTTCCTTTTGTTCCGGTATAAAGGATCGGATAATGTCCATCCAATCTTTCTTTAATATAATTCGCATTCAAAATCGCCATTTTGGTAGCATTGGTCAAACCATCACCACCCATCATTGCGATATAAGCATAAGAAATAGGAAGGATACTCGCACTTCCGTAAGGAGCTGCAGACACAGAAGAAACTGCTTTGGTACCACCTGTTTTTACAATTGGGTTACCTGGAAGGAATGGTGCCAAATGTGCTGCAACGCAAATCGGTCCCATACCAGGTCCACCACCACCGTGAGGAATACAGAAGGTTTTATGCAAGTTCAAGTGACAAACGTCAGCTCCGATTCTTCCCGGAGAGGTCAAGCCAACCTGAGCATTCATGTTTGCTCCATCCATGTAAACCTGTCCTCCATTGTCATGGATGATTTGACAGATTTCCTGAATACCCACTTCAAATACACCGTGAGTAGACGGGTAAGTTACCATCAGGCAAGAAAGATCCTGAGAATGAGCCTGAGCTTTTTCTCTCAAATCTTCGATATCGATATTTCCTTTTTCGTCACATTTCACCAAAACCACTTTCATACCTGCCATCACAGCAGATGCGGGGTTGGTTCCGTGAGCAGAAGTAGGAATCAAAGCTACATTTCTATGTCCTTCACCATTGTTTTGGTGGAAAGCACGGATCACCATCAATCCAGCATATTCACCTTGAGCACCGGAGTTTGGCTGTAAAGAAGTATCAGCAAATCCTGTAATTTCAGTCAACCAAGTTCTCAAGTTTGTAAACAATTCCTGGTAACCCAACGCTTGATCCATTGGAGCAAACGGGTGGATCTGACCGAATTCTGGCCAAGTCACAGGAATCATTTCTGCTGTAGCATTCAACTTCATGGTACAAGAACCCAAAGAAATCATGGAGTGAACCAATGAAAGATCTTTGTTTTCCAATCTTTTGATATAACGGAGCATTTCATGCTCTGCATGATAGCTATTGAATACTGGGTGAGTCAAATACTCTGAAGTTCTAGCCAAACCTTCTGGAAGCTCCAATTCTAGAGTTTCAACTAACTCATCCAAATTCAACGTATGCTTTCCTTCCTCTGTAGCGAAGATGGAAACAATCTTCTTCACATCTTCCAAAGTCTTGGTTTCATCAAACGAGATGAATACAGAGGCTTCTTCATATCTGAAGTTCATTTTGGAACCTAATGCCAATCCTCTTACACGCTCCATAGCCACTTCATTCATCTTGACCTGGATGGTATCGAAGAATGTTTGAGAACCGATTTTCAAACCTACTTTCGCCAAAGCTTGGGCAGTCAATTTCGCCAAACCGTGGGTTCTCAAAGCAATATTTTTCAATCCCTGAGGACCATGATACACAGCATAGAAACTGGCCATCACACTCAAAAGTACTTGCGCAGTACAGATATTAGAAGTTGCTTTTTCACGCTTGATATGCTGCTCACGTGTTTGAAGCGCCATTCTATAGGCTTTGTTGCCTGCCTTATCTACAGATACACCGATGATACGGCCAGGGATTTGTCTTTTATAATCTTCTTTGGTAGCAAAAAATCCTGCGTGAGGCCCACCGTATCCCATTGGAACGCCAAATCTTTGAGAAGAACCAATTACCACATCTGCTCCCATTTCACCTGGAGGTGTCAACAAGGTTAAAGCCAACAAATCAGATGCAAAAGCTGTCATCACATTGTTTTCTTTAGCAGCAGCAACAATAGAAGAATAATCTCTTACTGCTCCATCTGCATCTGGGTATTGGAACATCACCCCATACAAGTTAGGATCTGTCAAATCTAAATCATCGATAGATCCAAAAACCAAATCAATTCCGACCGGCTCGGCTCTGGTTTCCAAGACAGCCTTTGTTTGCGCAAATGTCTTTTCGTCCACAAAGAATTTATTGGCGGTCTTTTTCACTCTCGGTTTTACGGCGTGAAGCATAGTCATTGCTTCAGCTGCTGCAGTTCCTTCATCCAAAAGAGAGGCATTCGCCAATTCCATCCCGGTCAATTCCATCACTACAGTCTGGAAGTTGATCAAAGCTTCCAATCTCCCTTGGGCGATCTCAGCTTGATATGGAGTATAGGCAGTGTACCATCCTGGATTCTCCAATACATTTCTCAAAATCACGCCAGGAACGATAGTATCGTAATACCCCATTCCAATGAAGGATTTGAATACTTTGTTTTTGGAAGCCAATTTTTTGAAATCAGCCAAAAACTCAGACTCCAATTTAGCCTTAGGCAAATCAAGTGGACGTTCGGACTGGATAGATTCAGGTACAGTTTGGTTGATTAGTTCCTCAAGGGAAGTTGCCCCGATTTTCTCCAACATCTCAGCGATCTCTGCCTCGGTAGGGCCATTGTGTCTGCTCTCAAACTTGACAGCATTTGAAAGGTTAATCTTCATATTGATTAGTATGGAAGCTGTATAGAATATTTGGGTTAGAAAGCCTTTGTCTTTCTGGCGGCAAAGGTACGATTAATTAAAAGATAATCTTCTCTTAACCAGTAGAAATTCAGCCCTTCCTTTTTCCTTTCTTGTAATCGACATATGCCAAGGTTAAAATTTTGTATAGCTTAGGGGCCTAATTCAAAAAAATAGCTATGAAAAAACGTTTTGCTTTGACGGGAGCACTTGCTTTGGGCCTAACAATCGGCTCATTTGCACAAAACCCGGTGCAGGTAAAGTATGCTAATACGATCACTGCGGGAGATCTAGAGGAGTATTTGACGTTCCTTGCCTCTGATGAGATGAAAGGAAGAGATACCGGGTCACCTGAGGGTCTTATTGCAGCCAACTATTTGGCAGATTTCTACAAGGAGCTTGGATTCACTGGACCTGTTGATGGAAGTTATTTCCAAGCAGTTCCATTGGTGAGCACCAAGTTTGAAGAAGTCAATTTGAAAATCGGAAAGAACAAATTGGTTTCAAATGAAGACTATGTATTCATCGGTGATGGAGACATGAAAAAAAGCGCCAAAACAGATCTAGTTTTCTTAGGTCTAGTCACTGATGAAAACTTGGCAAAAGTGGATGTTAAAGACAAACTAGTAGGCATCTGGGCTGTAGGAGAAAGAAGCAACAACTTGATCAACACTGTCATGGATGCCGGAGCCGCTGGTATTGTTATTGTCAGCATGGAAGGTCAGGCTAACTTTGATCGTATTGCTAACAGATACAAAACTTTGGCTGGAAAAGGAAGAATCGGTTTTGACAAGCCTACCGATCAAAGACCAATCTTTATGGTTAGCTCTGACAAAATGGGAGAGCTTTTCGGCACTTCTGTAGAAGAATTGAAAGAGGCAGCTAAATCCAATCCTGAGTCAATCAAATCTCAGAAAGCTAGCTACCAAGTAGAAAAATCCAAAACTCCAGTTGAGGCTTACAACGTATTGGGTTTCTTGGAAGGAACTGACAAGAAAGACGAAGTTTTGGTTATCTCTTCTCATTATGATCACGTGGGTGTTAGCTCCACCGGCGAAGTATTCAACGGAGCAGATGATGATGGTTCTGGAACTGTTTCTGTAATGGAAATCGCTCAGGCTTTCGGCACTGCTGCAAAAGATGGAATCAGACCTAGAAGATCTATCCTTTTCTTGAATGTAACTGGTGAAGAAAAAGGTCTTTTGGGATCTCAGTATTACTCTGAAAACCCAATCTTCCCAATCGCAAATACAGTAAACAATATCAACATCGACATGGTTGGTCGTATCGATTACGAATACCAAGATGCTGAAAACAAAGATTACGTGTATGTGATCGGTTCTGAGATGCTATCCACTGATTTGAAAAAAATCAATGAATACAACAACATTACTTACACTGATTTGATCTTGGATTACAGATATGATGCTGAAGATGATCCAAACAGATTCTACTACAGATCTGACCACTATAACTTCGCTAAATTTGACATTCCTGTGATCTTCTTCTTCAACGGTGTTCATGACGATTATCATCAGGTGACTGACACAGTGGACAAAATCGAATTCCCTTTGATGACGAAAAGAGCTCAGCTGATTTTCCACACAGCTTGGGACTTGGCAAACAGAGAAAACAGAACTCGCGTTGACGGGACAAATACCAGAACAGACAGATAATTTCATGAATTCCTTTGCTTGAAAGTAAAGGAAGTTGGAAGTCCGATGATTTTATCATAAAAAAGGCTAGCTCAATTCAATGAGCTAGCCTTTTTCACTTCTTCCTATTCTTAGTCTTCAGCTGATTCCGGTTCTTTTTGCTGCCGGATTTTCTCGCTTTGACCTTTTCACCTTTTCCGATATTCTTTTTAGGCTTGGCTTTCTTGTCATGGAATGCACCTTTGTAATCCGGATTTTCTTTCTGCTTCAACTTATCCAATTCTCTTGCATAGATCTGCTTTTCTGCAAATGGTGTCTCGGTAATGAACACCGGCAGAGGAATCTGCATTTCAGGCACCTCCATACGGATTAATGCTTCAATCTTTTCAAAATGCCAGGCTTCTGCAGGATTGATAAAGGTTACCGCTTTTCCTTCGTTTGCAGCACGTCCAGTTCTACCGATTCTATGCACATAATCCTCATAGATCAAGGGCACATCAAAATTGATCACATGAGAAACCATAGACACGTCCAAGCCCCTGGAGGCCACATCTGTTGCGACCAAAAGCCGGACATCACCCGCTTTGAAATCATCCATGGAATTGATTCGGGTGTTTTGCCCTTTATTGGCATGAATCACACGGGCCTCTCCGAACTTTGTTCTAGACAAAAACTGGTAAACCTCCTCTGCATTCTTTCTACTTCGGGTAAAAATGATCGCTCTCGTCACATCCTCCAATAGAAGTAAATGTTCCAACAAATTCAGTTTCGTTCGAATATTAGGAACGAAATATTTTACCTGAGCAATGGTTTCTGCTGTAGTTGCAGATGGAGTCACCTCAACTCGTTCAGGGAATTCCAAGAATTCCGCAGCCAATCCTTCTACTCGAGGCGCGAAAGTGGCTGAGAACAATAAGTTTTGCCTTTTGACAGGAATCACTTCCAAAATTGCACGGATTTGAGGCATAAAACCCATATCCATCATTTTGTCAGCCTCATCCAAAACCATTGTTTTAAGCTCCTTGGTCAGGATCACTCCTTTTTTGTAGAGATCCATAAATCGACCTGGAGTGGCAATAATTATATCAACTCCCTCTTCGATTTGTTCTATCTGAGTCTTGGGACCAACTCCCCCATAAAGACATACTACTCTTAAATCTGTATATTTTCCCAAATCGCTACAAACCTTTTCGATCTGCATCACCAACTCTCTAGTTGGCGCCAAAACCAAAGCCCTTGGAAGTTTACCTTGAGCATATTTGGTCTTCATTAGCAATGGAAGCACATAAGCTGCAGTCTTTCCAGTCCCTGTCTGAGCGATACCAAGCACATCATGACCGGCCAATGCCAATGGAATAGATTTTTCCTGAATTACTGTCGGACTAGTATAGCCAGCCTCCTCAATAGCATTGAGTAATTGCTTATTGAGTTTAAAAGCCTCAAATCCTACTGCCTCATTGGTCATGATTCCTTATTTTTGGAGAAATTTTAAGAGAAATGATGAAAAGTATTCTGATCACCGGTGCAAATATAGTCAATGAGGGGCGGATCTTTCGTGGAGATGTTTTAGTAGAGGATGGAAGGATTGCCAAAATTGGAGAAAATCTAGCAGGAACAGCTGCTGATAAAACAATCAACGCTGAGGGAAAATACCTACTCCCTGGCGTGATCGATGATCAAGTACATTTCAGAGAACCTGGACTAACTCACAAAGGTGAAATCTATACTGAAGCAAAGGCTGGTGTGGCTGGCGGTACAACTTCCTTTATGGAAATGCCAAATACAGTTCCTCAGGCAGTGACTATCCCGCTTTTGGAAGAAAAATACGCAAGGGCAAAGGAGGTTTCTTTAGCCAATTATAGCTTCTTCTTTGGTGCAACTAATGACAATCTTAAAGAAATCCTCAAAGTAGATCCTAAAAATGTTTGTGGCATCAAAGTATTCCAAGGTTCCTCTACAGGAAACATGCTGGTAGATAACCTGGAAGTTTTGGAAGGGATATTCAAAGAATGTAAAATGCTTATTGCGATCCATTCTGAAAATGACAATATTATCAAGGCAAATCTGGAGTCTTTCAAAGAAATCTATGGAGATGACATTCCTGTCAAATATCATCCAAAGATCAGATCTGAAGAGGCATGCTATGATGCTTCGAGCCGAGCAGTTGCCATGGCAAAGAAATATGGCACTCGCTTGCATATCCTCCACATCAGCACTGCCAAAGAGCTAGAGCTTTTCGACAACACGATTCCTTTGGAAGAGAAAAATGTGACTGCAGAAGCTTGCATCCACCACATGTGGTTCTCTGAAAAGGATTATGACACAAAAGGAACCTTAATTAAATGGAACCCCGCTGTGAAAACTGAAAAGGATAGAGATGGAATCTTCAACGGAGTTCTTTCTGATAAAATCGATGTGATTGCAACAGACCATGCGCCGCATACATTGGAAGAAAAGGATCAAGTCTATACTAAGGCCCCTTCTGGCGGACCTTTGATCCAGCATAGCCTTGTTGCCATGTTGGATTTTTATCACCAAGGAAAAATCAGCCTGGAGAAGATTGTCGAGAAAATGAGCCACAATGTCGCCAAGCTATTTAGAATCGAGGAGCGCGGATACATCCGTGAGGGATATCATGCAGATTTAGTATTGGTGGACCTGAATGATCCATGGACAGTAAGCAAAGAAAACATCTTGGCAAAATGCGGCTGGTCTCCATTTGAAGGCCATACATTCCAGTCAAAAGTGAGCCATACGATCGTTTCTGGACATGTGGTATTTGAAAATGGACAGTTTGATGAGAGTAAAAAAGGAGAAAGATTAAATTTTATCACAAAATAAACGCTTAGCTCTTGTTCGGATAAATCAAACTTTTTACCTTTGCCAACCGATTGAGAAAGGAGTTCTCAAGAGAAATAAAATGGTGATTGTAGCTCAGCTGGTTAGAGCGCTGGTTTGTGGCACCAGAGGTCGCCGGTTCGAACCCGGTCTTTCACCCAAAACCCCTCCGAAACGAGGGGTTTTTGCTTTATACGGGGTGCCATTGGCACAACATTTGACAATTCTAGGTCAAACTAAACCAACTTGAGATGTTTACTTTATTCAAATCATCGCCAAAATTCCCTGTAGTCCAACCAGTGGATATGCACGTGGTTAAAAACTACATGGTAAAATTTGAAGAATCTCTTAGAAATTTTGAAGAGATGCAAAAAGAGAATCTTAATTCCTAAATATTAAGGAGTTTAGATAAAGGTTATGGAAACATAACCTTTATTTTTTAGTATTTCGTTTTAACTATGGATACAAAATTCTATTTTAATGGGCTACAAATTAGGCCCTATGAGTTATATCCATTTCGATAAAACACAATTGATTAATCTGAATTACTCTCTGGACAGGGAAACAATTCGGACAAATCGCTCTGGAACGTACACCAGCACTACAATTATCGGTTGTAACACCAGAAAGTACCATGGACTACTGGTAGCCCCTCAACCTCAGATTGATTCACAAAATCACGTATTTTTATCAACTGTTCACGAGACGGTTATCCAGCACGGATCCAAATTCAATCTTGGAATAAGTAAATTTCCTGGAAATTACTCTCCTCGAGGACACAAATATTTGGAAGATTACGATTCTGAACCCATCCCAAAATTAACTTATCGCGTCGGCGGAGTCCTTTTGCAAAAGGAATTAATCCTGGACACAAATAGAGACCGGGTGATGATTCGCTATACTTTATTGGAAGCTCACTCTCCTACAAAGATCCGTATCTCTCCATTCTTAGCTTTTAGAGGATACCATACCCTTTGCAAGGAAAATTCAGACATCAATAAAGATTTCGAAGTTGTTCCTTGTGGAGCTAAGTTTCAGCTTTACCCTATTTATGATCCACTTTACCTTCAGCTTTCGAAAGCAAACACTTTTGTTTCAGACCCCAACTGGTACAACAACATAGAGTATATTCTAGAAAGAGAAAGAGGATATGAATATCAGGAAGACCTTTTTGTACCGGGATATTTTGAATTTGACATCAAGAAAGGAGAATCGGTGATTTTCTCAGCTGGACTAACTGATGCCGATCCTAAAACTCGTGAGAGAGCATTTTCCAAAGAAATCGCACGACGAATCCCTAGAAGTAATTTTGAAAACTGTTTAAAGAATTCTGCTTCTCAATTTATCCGAAGAAGAAACGGTGACACGAGAATTATCGCGGGTTATCCTTGGTTTGGATGGTGGGGAAGAGACACGTTTATTGCGGCTCCCGGCTTAACACTTCCTATGGGTGACAATGAAACATTCCTTGAGATCATGGACACCATGGCAAAGGATCTAACTGGCCCACTTTTTCCAAATGTCGGCAGTGGAACCTTCACCAACATGAATTCAATCGATGCACCACTTTGGTTCTTCTGGTCACTTCAGCAATACATCCAATTTACCGGAGATATCCAAACAGTCAAATCTAGATATCTTGACAAGCTCAAAGGAATCATTGAAGGCTATAAGGCTGGAACAGATTTCAACATCCACATGCTTGACAATGGATTGATCTATGGCGGAAATGACGGCCTAGCACTTACTTGGATGGATGCAGTTACACCTGATGGCCCAGTGACCCCTAGAACTGGATGTCCTGTCGAGATTCAAGCTCTTTGGTACAATGCATTATGCTTCTACCATGAGCTAAGCGGAGATGAATCTTCCATCGAATTGGCAGCAAAAGTCAATGAAAGTTTTGAAAAAGAATTTTGGGATGAGGAAAAAGGATATTTAGCTGACTATATTAATGGTGAGTTTAAAGATTGGGCTATTCGTCCAAATATGGTTTTCGCTACATCGCTACCCTATACGATGCTTAGTGAAAGTCAGAATGACCAGATTTTAGAAACTGCTAAATCCACGTTATTAACTACTCGTGGATTAAGAACACTAACCCCAGAAGACCCTGCTTACAAAGGATATTATTTTGGAGATCAGATCAGTAGAGATCAAGCATATCATAACGGAACCGTTTGGGTTTGGCCATTAGGCCATTTTATGGAAGGCTACATCAAGCTGCATGGAAAGTCTGCAAAAAACTTCCTTAAGAAAATCTTAAAAGGTTTTGATGACGTGATTACACAATACGGTGTAGGAACAGTTGCGGAAATATATGACGGAGATCCTCCTCACCGTCCCAAAGGAGCTATTTCTCAAGCATGGAGTGTCGCTGAATTGCTTAGAATGATGGAATTGGTCAAAAGTTTATAATTAATTTTTATGAGAGTATTAATGTTCGGATGGGAATTCCCTCCACATATTTCGGGAGGTTTAGGCACAGCTTGTTATGGCTTGGTCAAAGGACTTGCCCACCACAACCAAGACATCATTTTTGTGGTACCCAAACTTTGGGGAGACGAAGAACCTTTGGCTAGGTTTGTCAATGCCAGCGACGTTGCAATAGATTACAAGGAGAGGAAATTTAAAAAGATTTGGAAAAACCTCACTTATTTAGAAGTAAGCAGTTTTTTGGTCCCTTATTTAGGACCAGAGGAGTATAAAAAATTTACTGATTACGCGATTCATGACCGAGCTGATGTAGATGATAGCATATTTTCCCCTAAGTACCAATTCAGCGGAAAATATGGAAAAAATCTCATGGAAGAGGTTAGCAGATATGCATTGACAGGCGCCCAAATTGCGAGAGACAGGGATGATTTTGACATTATTCATGCACATGACTGGCTCTCTTTTCCAGCTGGAATTGCTGCGAAAGAAATTTCCGGAAAGCCTTTAGTTGCCCATGTACATGCCACAGAATTTGACAGGTCAGGAAAATCGGTCAACCAGCCAGTTTATGATATTGAGCGTGCAGGCATGGAAGCAGCCGATCATGTTCTTGCGGTAAGTCAACTGACTAAAAACACGATTGTCACCAAATACGGAATCCCTGAAGAAAAAGTCAGCGTACTGCACAATGCAGTATTGGATGCCAGCATCATTAAGTCTAAATATGACAAGAAAGTACCTGAGAAAATTGTGACCTTCTTAGGGAGAATCACTTTCCAAAAGGGACCTGAATATTTTGTGGAAGCTGCGAAAAAAGTATTGGACAGAGATCCAAATGTTCGTTTTGTAATGGCTGGATCGGGTGACTTGCTAAATCGAATGATTGACCGGGTAGCAGAATTGCGAATAGCATCCAAATTCCATTTTACAGGCTTTTTGAAAGGCGATGATGTGGATCATATGTATGCAATTTCGGATGTCTATGTGATGCCCTCAGTTTCTGAACCTTTTGGAATCTCACCACTGGAGGCCGTAAGACACAATACTCCAGTGATAATCTCCAAGCAATCTGGAGTTGCAGAGGTTTTGGTCAATGCCATCAAAATAGACTTTTGGGACATTGACTCAATGGCAGATTCAATTTTTGCCTTACTCCACTACAATGGAATTTCCCGCATGTTCAAAGAGATGGGAAGCCAAGAATTAAAAAAATTAAAATGGGAACATGTGGCTGCTAAACTGGTCACTGTTTACGAAAAAACTATATCCGCACGACCATGAGAAGCATTTGTTTTTATTTTCAGGTTCATCAACCATACCGCTTAAAACCTTATCGTTTTTTTGATATTGGTGACGATCATTACTATTGGGATGACTTTCTAAACAGAAGTGTCATTAGAAAAATCGCACAGAAGTGTTACCTCCCAATGAATTCACTACTTTTGGATCTGATCCACCAATACCCCGGTCAGTTCAAAGTTACTTTCTCCTTCTCAGGCACCTTTATGGATCAATTGGAGGCTTACGCACCAGATGTTTTAGAAAGCTTCCAGAGATTGGTGAAAACTGGCCAAGTGGAACTCTTAAGCGAAACTTACGGACATGCTCTCGCTGCCTTAAAAAGCAAAGATGAGTTTTCCTCAATGGTGGATCAACATCGAGAAAAAATCCAGGCACTGTTTGATGGCTATACTCCAAAAGTTTTCAGAAATACAGAATTGATTTATTCAGATCAGATTGGAGCAATGGTCGCAGACATGGGTTATAAAGGGATATTGACTGAAGGTGCCAAGCACGTTTTGGGATGGAAAAGCCCTAATTATGTCTACCATAATTCTATCAAACCAGACTTGAAAGTTCTATTGAAAAACTTTAGGCTGTCAGATGATATTGCATTTCGATTCAGCAATAAAACCTGGGAAGATTATCCATTGACTACAGATAAATTCATCAATTGGATCAACGCCATTCCAAAAAGTGAGCAGGTATTAAACCTATTTATGGATTATGAAACTTTTGGTGAGCATCAATGGGCCGAGACAGGGATTTTTGAATTCATGAAAGCATTGCCTAGGGCAGTATTTAACAAAACTGATTTTGGTTTTGCCACTCCTTCAGAGATCATTGACCAAGTTTCAGCTATTAGTCCGATTCACGTCCCTACCCCAATTTCTTGGGCAGATGAAGAAAGAGATTTGACTGCTTGGCTTGGAAACGATTTGCAGGATGAAGCATTTGACAGACTCTATGATTTGGAAAACATGGTTAAAAAGACCAACGATCAGGATTTGTTGAGAGACTGGAATTATCTACAGACATCCGATCACTTCTACTATATGTGTACCAAGTTCTTCTCCGATGGGGATATCCACTCCTATTTCAGCCCTTATGACACGCCATATGATGCATTTATCAATTATATGAATGTGCTCAGTGATTTTGTCCTAAGGGTAAAAGAAAAATTAAAAGAACCCGTAATTGCATAAAAAAAGGGCCTGTTTTTTTTTGGAAAACAGGCCCTTTTTGTTTTGGATCCAAAATCAATTATAATTTCACTTTATAAATCCCTCCAGATCCTGGAGAAACTTCCTCACCTGTAGATGGGTTAATTGGTGTTTGAAGAAGTATATAAGCATCTCCACTTTTATCCACAACAAAAGTCTTCATCGCACTTTCCCCTGACCTGATGTAATAAGTATTTCCTGCGAATTGGAAAGTCTGAATAATTGAGAACTCACCCAATTTTTGAAAATTCCCGCTTGCATTCATTTGTTTTCCTAAAGTATAATTCAACTTTGGATAACTGGTAACACCAATGTTTGCATTGTCTAGAGAAGCAGCTGCCATTGCATAAATATTTGAATTTCTGTAATCCATACCGATCAATCTGGTGAACGAAGCCCCGTCAGCTCTTATAGAGAGAAGTTGATCTTTCCAACTAATAAAATCTCCAACGCTTTCTCCATCTCCATCAAAGTACTTAGTATCACCTATGGATCGCTTTGACACATAGCGGTATTTGTTTCCGGACATCGCCAGCAAAAACACGAAGTTGCCTGCATCTTCTTGTAGAACCTTTCTGTTCAAAAAGTTTTTATCATAGCTCGCAAAAACATAACCTGGACCTGGAGAAACAAATTCAGGCATGTAGATTCTCTCGTTGTCTCCGACAAATAAACCATACGGATCGGCTCCATTGGTGATTTTATGGTCTCCAAACATTTCAACACTGTTAGATGAAAGGTTCAACTTAAAGCCATTTTGAACTCCCCCTATCATAAATACACCACTTTTGATCCCAAAAAGTGTATTCCCTTTTGGATAAAGTGCAAGCGGTAAGGTCAAAGAATTATAAACATTCAAATCATTTTTATAAATCTCACTTTCGGTACCTGCAAGTTTGGTGACAGAATTAGTAGTAAGATCAATTGACAACAAAGAAGATGCAGTCACTGCATACAAAACATTCTTTTCTGCGTCAATTTGAATATTCCAAATTGCTCCAAATTCATTGGCATTTGACAAAACTTCCTCAAAGCTGATATCTCCATCAATCACTTCAAAAATCTCCTCAACTGGAAGTCCCAATGTTTCTTGTTTTTCTTCGATTTGAAGTTCTGGTCCTTCTACAGCGTCTTTACCTTTTCTAGCTACTGTAACATTTCCTGTAACAGCGCCTTCAGGAACTACAACTTTCAAACTCGTCAAAGAGGCAGAATTAATCACCAAAACTTTTTCTCCCATTTTAACTTCCAAAAGTGATTTATCAGTGTCAAAGTGCTTCCCAATGATTGAAACTTCGTCACCAACTTTAGCCAGATCAGTAGAAATACTCGAAATGATTGGCTCATAATAAAACATCTCTGTTTCCACTGATTCACCTAAAACTGACACCGAGAATTTCCCATGTTCTCCATTCTCCGGAATCGACAATTTGATTTCTGTAGGAGAAGCACTCGTTGCCTCCACTAATAGATCATTCAATTTGATTGTATTTTCATCTTTCAATGCACTGAAACCAGTTCCCTTAATGCTCACCTCAATCCCGGCTTTCCCGTAGGAAGGAGTCAGACTTGCAATAGTTAAATCAGTTGTTGGATTGCTGATTTGGGATTTGGGTTTTGTCACTTTTTTGAAATCTTGAACCTCAAATGCTCCTTTGGATGTAAAAGTATTCCCATCCTTATCCTTGAAAGTAATATCCCAATCCAATGACAATTTGTTGCCATCAATTTTGATAACAAGCTTTCCAGAAATGGCAAAAAAGCTATTGGTTCCTGAAAGAAACTTTACAAATGAGGGAGGCAATGCTTGGACTCTAGCACTTTCAGAATTGGATCGGAGACCAGATGAGTTCACTCCCATTACAGCAGGGAAGGATTGGATTAAGGTAATTGTTCCATCCTTGAGCTCATCCACAAAAAAAGTCAAACGCTCCGAATTTGGAAGTTGGGCTGTGACTTCTGCAGCACCAAATTCATCTCCTTCGTCTAAGAAATAAACTGCTTGAACAGAGCTTCCTGTAACAGAAAGGCTTTGACCTTTTAAATCACCGGTCAACTTATTTTCAGATGTAACATCCGGAGTAGGTGTATCAGAATCTTCCTGACAAGAAAACAAGGTCAAAAAGGCAAATAGAATAAAAAGGTTCTTTTTCATATGTTTTGTTTAAAAGAAAGGAATGAAGCTTATGCTTCAATTTTTCTTCAAAACTACCTTCGGGAGGAAGGATGCACCATACGATAAATGCCCTATTTCTAGACCATAAAAAAAGGAGCGCTAAGCTCCTTGATATTAATAACTCTCCGAATCGTTAGGAAAATGCTGACTTTTCACATCTTGGATATAATTCTTAAAAGCATCTGTCATCACCTGTTGTAGATCGGCGTATTGTCTCAAAAATCTAGGTTTAAATTCTTGTGTAATACCTAACATATCGTGCATTACAAGTACCTGACCATCCACATCTCCTCCCGCTCCGATACCAATCACTGGGATTGAAACTGTTTCTGCTACTTTCTTGGCCAATGCTGCAGGGATTTTTTCCAAGACTATCGCAAAACATCCACACTCTTCCAAGATTTTTGCATCTTCCAAAAGTTTTGCTGCTTCAGCATCCTCTTTTGCCCTTACAGTGTACGTTCCAAATTTGTAAATCGACTGAGGGGTCAAACCCAAATGTCCCATTACAGGAACTCCAGCGCTTAAGATACGAACAACGGATTCCTTGATCTCCGCACCGCCTTCAACTTTCACGGCATGAGCCCCTGATTCTTTCATAATACGAATCGCAGACCTCAAGGCTTCGGAACTATTTCCCTGATAGCTTCCAAACGGGATATCAACTACGACAAAGGATCTTTTCACTGCCCTAACAACTGAAGAAGCATGATAGATCATCTGGTCCAAAGTAATGGGAAGGGTAGTTTCATGACCTGCCATCACATTGGATGCCGAGTCTCCCACCAAAATAATATCTATACCTGCTGCGTCCACAATTTTTGCCATGGAATAATCATAGGCAGTCAACATGGAAATCTTCTCTCCACGCTGCTTCATTTCCTGAAGAATATGAGTTGTAATTCGCTTGATTGAAGCTGAAGAATGTACTGACATGATCTTAATGAAGGTGGACTGAAAAATTATCTCCAGAGAAATCTACTTTAATATGCTCATTGAGAGTGGTAGAAAGCTCATAACCGGTATAATCGGGACGAATTGGAAAAAGACCATGTGCTCTATTCACCAATACAGCCAATTCCATCTTTCCAATGTCAGATTTCAAAAATGGCTTCATCGCAAAAACCACGGTTCTTCCTGTATTCAGCACATCATCGACTAGAATCAAAGTTTTCCCAGTCAAATCAACTGGATGGGAAAGCTCCACAGTGGAGGTGCTTACTTGACTTTTGTCCAATTTTATTTCCACCTCTTCCAAAGGTAAGGTAGAAATCGCCTTTAATTCCGCTGAAAGCAATTGTGACAAGGTCGTCCCCATTCCAGTGATTCCTGCTAGGATTACACCAGAAGAATGGATATTCCTCTCATAAATTTCGTAGGCCATCCGGGTGATTTTCTTCCGGATTTGTTCATGATTGAGTACTTCGCTCATAGTATTTTTCAAATGTGAAAATTAGGCCAAAATGGCCTGCTTTCAAAATCAATTCCTATCGGTGTGAATCTTCTTCACTGAGGATATTGATATAACTCTGATATCGGTAAGGATGAATGTATCCTTCCTCCACTTTTTGAATGATCACGCAGCCAGGTTCATTGATATGTTTGCAGTTGTTGTATTTGCATTCTCCAAGGTAGGCCCTCATTTCTGGAAAATAGTGAGAAAGCTCAGTATCCTCCACATCCAAGATCCCAAACTCTTTGATCCCTGGAGTATCAATCAAATCACCTCCTTCTTTCAAGAAAAACATCTCAGCAAATGTGGTAGTATGGACCCCTTTACTGCTGTAACCAGAAACCTCATTGGTTTCCTGCCTAGCCTCAGGAACCAAACGATTCAACAAAGTGGACTTTCCAACCCCCGAATGTCCTGAGATCAAACTTGACTTCCCTTGAATAAATGGTAAGATTTTATCCCTAACTCCCTCATCATGCATGGCGGAAACCTCCAAAACCTCATATCCTAAAGGCTTATAGATATCTCTTATATCCTGCAACCAATCTTCTTCATCCTCTCCATCCATTAGGTCCACTTTATTGACGATAAGGATGGCAGGGATCCTAAAACTCTCCGTGCTCACCAAAAACCGATCTATGAAACCCAATGAAGTTCTTGGGTTTTTCATTGTCACTACCAAAATGGCCTGATCCAAATTACTGGCTATGATGTGTGAAAAATGCTGCTTTCTGGTGGACTTACGGATGACGTAGTTTTCTCGAGGCAGAATAGTGCGGATGATCGCTGTTTCCTGTCCAGGCTCCATCTCTATTTCCACCCAATCTCCGACTGAGATTGGATTGGTCAATTTCAAATCACCTTGTTTAAACTTCCCCTTCAATCGGGTTTGGATAAATCGATCTTCCGCCAAAACGGTATACCAACTTCCTGTAGACTTGATGACTCTACCTTTCATTTAAAGATGATTTGATTACTAAATCTGTGATTCGATTTGCAGCTCCAACTTGTGAATCTACCCAATTTTTGGCTGCTTCGACTGCTTTTTGATGGTTTTCTGGTCTTTCCAAAAGATCAAATTCTCGAGATAGCTCTTCCTTATCTTGTACTGAAAAACCACAGCCTCTTTGAATAGCCTCTTCGGACTCTGGAAATTTGCTTATCCTTTTCACCTTGCCAAAAAACACAGGAACTTGGAATCCCAAAGGCTCCAAAATATTATGAAGTCCTTCTCCAAACGCTCCGCCCACATAGGAAACTTTAGCATATTGATAAAGTGAACTCAGCATCCCAATATTATCTATAAAAAGCACTTGCGATTTCTCAGATTGATCCCATTTGGAATAAAACAAGCTTTTCTGAGGAATAGCAGATGCCCATGAATTCATATGTGGAGACCGGATATCATGAGGAGCAATGATCCATTTATACTCTTGTTTGGATTGAATCAAGGGAATCAAAAGTTCCATATCTTCCTCCCAAATAGATCCTAATACAATCACATCCGAATTCCCCTTCCAACTTTCGATTTCTGGAAACGATTTGGGTGCCAAAGCATTTTGACTCACTCGATCAAAACGAGTATCCCCAGCCAATGAATGATTTGAATATCCAATTCCACTTAAAAGATCGATGCTTTGTTGGTTGGAGGTGAAGATATGATTGAAATAGAAAATCATATTTCTAAAGAACCCTTTTCTTTTGAAATAAGGTTGCTCTGGCCGAAAAGCTGCTGCTATCAAATAGAGAGGAATTCCCTTTGATTTGGTTTCTGAAAGAAAGTGATACCAAAGATCATATTTAACAAAAAAGACCAAGCTGGGATTCACTAAATCAAGAAAACGTCTCGCGTTTGCAGCAGTATCAATGGGCAGGTAAGAAATATAATCCACTTTTTCCTGCTTTTTTTTAGAAGCAGGAATGTATCCTGATGGACTAAAAAAACTCACAAGAACCAAGGAATCAGGCATTTTTTCTTTCAAAGATGCAATTACCGGCTTGGCTTGTTCATATTCTCCAAGTGAAGCAACATGAAACCAAATAAGTTTTCCCGGATAATTTTTCCGAAATTGCGCGAGGTTCTGGAAAAGAAATTCTCTTCCTTGCCGAAATGTCTTGAGCTTTGGGGATAGAAAAGAAAGTATAGGTAATAAGGTCTCAAAAAGAACTGTTCCCAAACTGTAGATCCACTTCATGCTCCAAAATTAGGTTTTACTTCCGAATTTATTCTCTTTTGAATCATCCATTAGGTATTTTCTGACCTTCTAGATATTTCTAAAAAAGGAAAACAAGGCGTGTAATTCCACCAAAAATTAAGTATTTTCAAATCCGTTGTTTACCGCCGCACCTTTTTTACACTGAAAATTGAAATGATAAAAGTATTATTTGTCTGTTTGGGTAATATTTGCAGGTCCCCATTAGCAGAGGCTATTTTTAATCAAAAGATTACAGACGCTGGCATCAAGTCACATTTTAAGGCTGATAGCGCAGGTACTTCTGACTATCACATTGGAGAACTACCTGATGAGAGGACAATTAAATGCGCTGCTCTCCATGAGATCCCGATCAGCCATAGGGGAAGACAGGTCAACCGGACTGATTTCAGGGATTTTGACTACATCATTGCAATGGATGACAGCAATCTCCGAAATCTCAACAACCTAAAAACTAGATTTGGCTTCCCAGAAAAAGAAATCTTTATGATGCGGGATTTTGTTCCTGAAAGCGTGGGGCTTTCTGTTCCAGACCCCTATTACGGCGGAGAGGAAGGATTCATGGAAATCTACAGGATTCTGGATGAAGCAATTGGCCACTTTTTGAGTCAAATTCAGGAGAATCATCAGATATATGCATGATTTCAATGAATTATATGAACAAGTAATCTATCAAAATCTCGGACCTTTAGCCGAGCTCAAATCAGCCTCTTTAATCGCAGCAGGAAGCCATAATCAAGGAATCCGACTTGACACGAATGAAGGGGCTTTCTTTTTGAAATTAAACTTTGACCATGAAAAAGACACCTTAGTCAAAGAAGCGAAAGGCCTTGACAGAATCCGGAAATCCACTTTTTTAAAAGTCCCAGAAGTCTTTGGCTGCGGAAGGATTGGAGACTATAATTATCTCCTTTCGGAATTTATCCAATCAGGAAGATATTCATTGGACTATTGGGAAAACCTAGGGCTTGGACTCGCTCATTTGCACCTAACTCATCAGCCCAAGTTTGGATTAGATCATGACAATTACATCGCTTCACTTTTTCAGAAAAACTTGGAGAGTGAGTCTTGGTTGGACTTTTATATAGAGCATCGACTCGAACCACTTTTGGGAAAGGCATATTTCGACAGATTGATCCCTTTGGATTTTTTGAAAAAATTTCAGGAAATATACCCTAAACTCGAATCAATATTCCCCAATGAAAAACCTGCTTTGGTCCATGGTGATCTTTGGTCAGGAAATGTCATCAGTACCAAATCAGGAGAACCCTGCTTGATCGATCCTGCTATCTATTTCGGACACAGAGAAATGGACATTGCTTTGAGCCGGCTATTCGGAGGCTTTGACAATAGATTTTACGAATCTTATGAGTCCATTTTACCCATGGAGCCAGGATTTGAAAATAGAATAGGAATATATAATCTCTATCCTCTTTTGGTCCATCTGAATCTCTTTGGAATCGCCTATCTTCCGGGAATAGAAAAAATTATCAAGCGATTTCAATAATGGATTTTCAAATTCGCCCCTACCAAGCTTCTGATCTTGAAGCAATCCGCAAAATCATCAACGATTCCATCCTTTTCACTAGCAACAATTACGATTACAAAACAAAGACCTCCGAAGAAGTCCAACTTCAGATGGAGCAAAAACTAACTGATGGCTTCCCAATCTTGGTTGGAGTTTCAAAAGGTGAAGCTTGTGGATTTGCTACTTACGGAAAATTCAGAGCAAAACCCGGCTACAATACCACAGTTGAGCACTCAATTTATCTCAATGAATCTGCACAAGGAAATGGCTTGGGAACAGCCATGATGCAGGATTTGATCCAAATTGCCAGAAACCAAGGCATCCATGTGTTGATCGCAGGGATGGACTCTCAGAATCTGGGAAGTTATCGATTCCATGAGAGATTGGGATTCAAAGAAGTCGCACGGATCCCTGAAGTCGCTACCAAATTTGAAAAATGGCTGACGCTGGTTTTGATGCAATTAACCTTAGATTGATCAACCTAAGGAAACCTTCTCCCCTGTTTTCACAGCTTTAAAAATCGCATCAATAATCACCATATCTTTCAAACCCTCTCTACCATCTACGGGAATTTCTGGCTCGACACCATCAAAAATAATCCTTGCCATCTGGTCCATTTGAACAGTCTGATGCATGATATGCGGCTCATCTAAGGGACCGTGATTGGTTCTTCCTTTGATGGGACCATAACCCGTCGAAGGCTGCATTTCGGCAAAACCTTTGGTTCCGTTCAGGAAAAATTTATCCAAATTATTCATGGAATACGTTGACAAACAAGAGGCGATAACTCCAGATGGAAATCCCATTTGAAATGTAATGGTCTCATCAATTCCCTCTTTAAATTTCACAGGATCGGTTTTCACTTCTTGAGCAGTCACCCAAATTGGTTCTTCACCGGTCATATATCTCGCTCCATTTATTGAATAGATACCAATATCCATCATAGCTCCACCACCAGATAATGCTGGATTTAATCGCCATTGGGTAGGATCACCAATCATAAAACCACTAAGCCCCTGAAAGAACTTAATTGTCCCAAACTCTCCTGCCTTCCTCATTTTCACCACCTTTAGGGTATTTGCTTCAAAATGCATTCGGTAACCAATCAATAACTTCACTCCTGCCCTATCGCAGGCGTCCACCATTTCTTTGGCTTCAGCAGCATTGATGGCCATGGGCTTTTCGCAGATCACATGCTTACCCGCCTGAGCTACGCGTATGGATTGTTCCTTGTGCAGGGCATTTGGGGTAATCACATACACTGCATCGATATCTGGATTATCCTTGATTGCATCAAAGTTCTCGTAGTTATAGCAGTTTTTATCCGGGATAGAATACTTCTCCTTCCAGACCTCCACTTTGGAAGGCGTTCCACTTATCAGACCTACCAATTTTGCTCTTTTCGAATCCTCCATGGCTTGAGCCACCCTAGATCCATAACTTCCCAAACCCATAATTGCTACACGTAACACTTTGTCACTTTGAGTAGGCTGTTCTTCAATTCTAGAGAATGGCTTAGAAAAACTCGGCAAATAAGGAATGGAGATGGCAACTGCGGATGCGCTGGCTTTTTGGAGAAAAATTCTTCTTGAGTTCATAGATAGGTCATAGAGGTTAGAATATGAAAATAGGGATTTTCAAGCAATTAATCTTGATCTCCAGGATGCAACTCTCTAGTGACCAACTGAACGGTATTTCTAGTCCGCTGCTCCAGCAAAATTTCAAAACTAGCTCCTAGGTTTTCCCATCTCCCTTCTTTTGGATTGAGAATGGTCAGCAAATCCAGTCCTTCATTGTATCTGATAGAAAAAGATTCTTCCAAAGCGGCAACCAATTTCTTCAATTTGAAAAGCTGATGATCGATGATAATTGTAATCCCGACGGCAGAAGTTTGAAGCATATTCACTTTCAGTTTCAACCGATCTAACTCATTATAGATTTCATGGATATGGCACTCTTCGACAAAGGCAAAATCAGAAACTCGAAACGAGACCATTATTTGCTTTCTTTTTAAAATAACAGATGGAATCGGGTTCAGCTTACCAGTCGCATGAATTTTGGTGCCAGATTCATCCGGTTTTAGAAAAGACTTAACGAAAAGCGGAATACTCAAATTAGCTAAAGGTTTGATAGTTTTTGGGTGAATAACGCTAGCTCCATAATAAGTCATCTGGGCAGCCTGCAAATAATCTAGTTCCGAAAATAACTCAGGATCGTTGAAAACTTTCGGATCACAATTCAAGACACCCGGCACATCCTTCCAGATAGTAACAGAACTTGCTCCTAAACAAGATGCAAAAATCGCAGCCGAAAAATCCGAACCCTCACGCCCCAACGTAGTAGTCCTACCTTTGGAATCAGCTCCAATAAATCCTTGAGTGATTACTGGGTATTGATCCAAATTAGGTTGAAGAATCGACTTGCACCTCTTTTTGGTTTGAGCCCAATCCACTTTCGCGAAGCGGAAATCACTGGAAGTCAGAATCAACTCTCTAGCATCCTGCCAAAGGACTACTATCCCTTGCTCACAAAGATATTCCATCACGACCCGGGTAGAAATCAATTCTCCAAAAGCTACAATTCGGTCATAGGACTCATCGTAATTATCTTCGTTTACCTCTTGATAAAGCAAATTCTGAAGTTGAACAAATAGATTTTCCAGTTTGGGAAAAATCAGATGATCTTCCGGAAAAAGCCCTTTGCAGATATCTAGGTGAAATTGTTTTAAATTTGTACTTTTTTGAGAATAATCATCCTGATTCATTCGAGATGATAGAATTTCCTCCAAAGCGTTTGTGGTTTTCCCCATTGCGGAAACCACGATTAGCATATTTTTTCGCAATCGATTACGTAAAATTTCAGCCAAGTTTTTAACAGAGTCAGCATCTTTCACAGAAGCTCCACCAAATTTGTATACTATAGTTTTAGCCATCAGATTTTATTCCTAATTTCGAAAAGATATAAACCCAAATATTGTATTTTTCTAAGCAATGAAAATTAATCCTTATCAGCCGGACCAAAGCGGTATGGCCTATTCAGTCGGTACCACACTCGACAGATTTATTAAATCAAAACAATCCGATTTCCCTTTTGCTTCCGGAGAACTTTCGCAGCTACTCAGAGACATTGCCTTGGCAGCCAAGATAGTCAATCGGGAAACTAACCGAGCCGGACTTGCCAATATCGGAGGCGCTTTTGGTCAAACGAATGTCCAGGGCGAAGAACAACAAAAACTCGATGTCATCGCCAACATCCGATTTATAAGAGCACTCAGCAAAGGAGGCGAAGTCTGTGCCATAGTTTCTGAAGAAGAGGATGCGGTGATAGATTTACACAATACCTCTGGAAAATATGTGGTAGCTATAGATCCACTGGACGGAAGCTCCAACATTGATGTGAATATCAGCATCGGTACTATTTTCTCCATTTATCGAAGAATCACTCCAGCTGGTAGCCCTATTCAAATGGAAGACGTGATGCAACCGGGATCCAAGCAAGTAGCTGCAGGATATGTACTCTATGGCTCTTCCACCATGTTGGTCTACACTACAGGATTTGGCGTCAATGGCTTTACCTATGAAAGTTCCTTAGGAGAGTTTTTCCTTTCTCACCCCAATATTCAGGCTCCAAAAGACGGGGACATCTATTCTATCAATGAAGGCTCAGAATTTGAATGGAACAAAGGAGTACAGGATTACATCAGACTTTGTAAGGAAAAAGGTTATTCGGCAAGATACATTGGATCCTTGGTTGCTGATTTTCACAGGAATCTTCTGAAAGGAGGGATTTACATTTATCCACCAACTCAAAAGAATCCAAATGGAAAGCTAAGGCTTCTTTATGAAGCAAATGCTTTGGCGTTTTTGGCCGAACAAGCAGGCGCTTTGGCCACAGATGGGAAGCAAAATATTTTGTCAATTCTTCCTGAGTCTTTGCACCAAAGAACTCCATTGATCATTGGCTCAGAAAAAATGGTGCAAACTGCCATGAAATATTTTGCGGAGGAAAAGCTATAGAACCCTTTATCAAACTAAAGGTTGAAGGTTTTCTGATCCAAATAACTGGATGTATCTTAGAGGCTAAATCATCAACTTATGAAACTATATCATTCCATTTTAGGAGTCGCCGCGTTTTCAGGTGCGATTTTTCTGAATTCATGCGAATCCAAAACCGAGACTGAAGTCGTTGTAGAAGAGCCAATTGACGATACATACGCAGTCTCTACCGAAAAAATGAAAATCAAGGTAGACACTTTATACACTGGGTTTGAGCACCCATGGGGTATGACTTGGCTTCCTGACGGAAAATTGTTGGTAACCGAAAAAGAAGGTGACATCCTTATTTTCGAAAACGACAAATTTACAGGGACCAAAATCGCGGGACTTCCTGCTTTTTATAAGGAAGGGCAATCCGGACTTTTGGACATCGAAGCACATCCAGACTATACCAACAATGGCTGGATTTACATTTCTTATGGAAAAGCCAAAGAAGATGAAAAATCAGCCACTACCATCGCTAGATTCAAATTGGATGGAAGCAATGCTGTAGAATTGGAAGAGCTTTGGGAGGCCACTCCAGCTTGGAAAGGCGGCAATCACTTCGGTTCAAGAATTGTCTTCGACAAAGACAACTACATGTATTTCTCCAGTGGAGATCGTTTTGACACCAAGATGAATGCTCAGACTTTGGAAAATGCTCATGGTAAAATCCACAGATTGAAAGATGACGGAAGTATTCCAGAAGACAATCCATTTGTGAATGAGCCAAATGCAGTGAAATCTATCTGGGTTTTGGGTAATAGAAACCCTCAAGGCTTGGTATATGATGCAGCAAACGATAAAGTTTGGGAATCAGAGCATGGCCCGATGGGTGGTGATGAGCTAAACTTGATCGAAAAAGGCAAAAACTATGGTTGGCCAGTAATCACCTACGGAACCAATTATGATGGATCTACCATCACAGAAATCACAGAGAAAGAAGGTATGGAGCAGCCAGTTTCCTACTATGTTCCATCTATTGCTACTGCTGGTATTGCGATCGTAACTTCTGACAAATACCCTGCTTGGAAAGGAGATATTCTAATCGGAGCTCTTGCAAAAATGCATATCAACCGTGTGGATATGGATGGAGACAAAGCACTTTCTCAGGAAATCATGCTTCAAGATATCGGAAGAGTAAGACAAATAAGCCAAAGCCCAGATGGTTATCTTTATGCTATCACGGAAGGAACTGGATTACTTGTCAAACTAATCCCAATCCCATAAAAAATTAAAGCTCTCCAAAACGGAGAGCTTTTTTTTAAACAAAGTCTACATCGACATTGAATGGATACTTCATCAAGAAATGAAGTGCATCTTCGATTTTTAAATCTTCGAATAGTACACGGTACAAGTTCTCGGTAATTGGAGCTCTTAGATCTGAGGTTTCCAAAAATGCCTTGATAATTCTTACGGTATTAATCCCTTCCGCTACTTCCTCCATATCGGATTGTATTTCTTCCAGCGTTTCCCCCTTAGCCAATCTGAAACCGACAGTAAAATTCCGGGAATCCACCGAATTGCATGTGGCAACCAAATCTCCAATCCCCGCCAAACCAATTACGGAACGAACTCCCCCTCCCAAAGCATTGCTCAAATGCACCATCTCCACCATCCCTCTGGAAATCAATAAACCTCTGGCATTTTCACCCAATCCCAAACCTGCCAAGGCACCTGAAGCAATTGCAATGATATTTTTCAATACTCCACTTAGTTCAACTCCGATAATATCTGAATTTCCATAGACTTGGAACTTATCAGACCGAAGCAATCTCTGTCCTTCCAAAATCACTTCATTGAATTTGCTCGCCACAACAGTTGCTGCAGGTTGCCCCTTGCTGAGTTCTTTGGATAAATTTGGACCAGCAAGACAACCGACTCTTACAACGACGGTTTCTTTTTGAATCACCTCACTCATGGTCAGCAGCTGGCTCCTTTTGATTTTTCTCAGTGAATTCAGGTCATGTTCTCCGGGAAGATTAAGGCATAGCCCTTTTGTCCCATGAATAATCAAGTGATAGGGATGTAAAAAAGGAGCAAAATTCCTGACCACTTCTTGAAATCCACTGGAAGGCACCACAAAAAACAAAACCTCGCATTGTTCACAAATCCACTCAGGATCAAAAGTAGCAATGATTGAATGGTTGAGTTTTCTGCCTTGGGTTTCGTGCTTTTCATTGATTTCCTCAACCACCTCAGGTTTTCGAGCGTAGACTATCACATTGCTTTTCTCTGCAAGCATATTTGCGATGGCCGCTCCAAAGCTTCCTACTCCTACGACTCCGACTTTCTTATTGGAAGAGTTTTTCGAGTCCATACCCATCTAATCTGTTATGATAAAAATATAATAAACTCATATCCTCTGTAACGATGAATCCGTCCTTATTGCGGATCAAAGGCCTTTTGGCATGATACATCCCCACATTACTTAATCCATGAGCGATGATTTCATCCATGCCACGCTTCATATGTGGAGCAATATTGATCAGTCCCTCTTTTTTTAGTTCCAAAATCCGATCATAGACCATTTGACAAGCAGCTTTGAATTCATCATATGGCAAGAAGATATCTTCTTCAGGCAAACGAATCAGATCAAACAAATCCAGTTTTTGATTCATGGATTTGATCATCTCAAAAGCTGTAAAAGCTACCAAATGTGATGAGAATACTCGATTGATTTTATGAAACTCCTCCACGATTCTCTTTCCCAAAAGATTGGAATACTCTTCTTCACGTTGGGAATCCACACTCACCGCCCCATTGGAAATAAAATAATCCTGGGTTTCAATAGTTCTCCCTTGCTTATCCAGGCTATTTCCATTTTCATCCACATAATTTCCGAGGACATCCATTGCTTTCCCAACAGAAACAGAAATATCAGATCCTTTGGTAAAGAACTTCACCAAGAATTTGGAGATTTTATAAGAAGTAGAGAACTCATCATTCTCTTTGTAATATCTCTCCTGACCAGTGATGCTCAAATAATCCTGAATCAGACTAGGTGCTTCCAGCACAAAATGATAATTGATAGTAACAGGAACGATAAAGACTTTTCCTGAGACATCTTTTATTCCTTTTTGGTAATTCGCTCTTTGCGCTTCTATTGCAGTGCTCAGCAGTCCCAACTTCAATTTGGATTCGATCATCCCACTTCTACTTCTGGTTCCTCCAGGGAAAAACAAGGAATGACAACCAAACTGTATAGCTTCTTTGGAATAGGTTTTCAGGGTCTCCAGGTACATCAAATTCTTCTTTCTCCTATCTACTTTGTAAGCACCAAGTGCATCCATGAAATAGGCGAAAATGGAGATATTGAAAAGATTCAATCCTGCTCCATAGATAAAAGGAGGCAAACCCAAAACAGAAATCGTCCAGCCAATCAGGATACTATCCAAATTGGAAAAATGCGTAGGAACCATCACCACAGTTCCTTTGGTAGCCAAATCACGCAACTGGTCTGTCTCTCCGGTAATCTGGATTTTATCTTGCAGAGAATATTGATTACTGAAAATGGAACGAAAACCTTTTACCCTAGCCGCATTCAAAAGTCTCGAAAAGCCGAATGCTACGACACTACGGGTAAACTTATAGTGGTGGTGTTTGAAATTACTGGCGATTTCTTCAGAATATCTGGAAGTGATTCTTTGCAACACTTCCTGGTATTCTTTCAACCTATCAGCTTTGGACAGCTTTGACTCAGAATTCACTTGGAGCAAAGACTCCTTAACTTTATTCCAAAAACTGGATTCATCATCCGGATCAACCACCCAAGGATTTTGCTTGACCCTTAGCTTTTCACGATAGAGGGTTGTCTCCAACTCCTCCTTCAAAATATCAGGATTGTGATTGGTCAAGTTCAGGATCCTCTCCTGAGACTTATCCGAAACTTTCTTGATGAATTCTTTTCGTTCCCTTGCCAGTTTTACCACAGGCCATTCATCCTTGCTGGGCAGAATGGGGTCGTACCTATGTTTGATATATTTCTCCTCCAAGTGGATTGCTGGTTTGATCGAATAAAGATCAAAGATAAGGAATTAGTATTTCCTGAATAAGAATTTTACATACAGGGTGGGTGGCTATTTTGATTTGGACTTTACAAAAATCGCAACGATCAATGATGTCACTAATCCCATTACCAAAGCTCCGATTACTGATTGAATCATATAGCTATTGATATTAAAATAGGCTTCAGCATCAGCTTGAGTCATTTTTCCAGATGATACTGCATATTCAATTACATTCGGGAAATAATCAGGAGTAATAACGGTTGAAGTAATATATTGAGCCAATGGACTTAAAACGGTTACAAACGCCGTAATGATCAAGCCTGAAATCACCCCTTGTTTGTATGACATGACTCCAGAATAAAAATTCTTCTTCTTGTCCAAAAGGGCAAACACATAAATCAAGATGGCGGGGATTGCAAAAAAGTTGGTGTAGGTAGCATGATCAGCGATTTTCTCATCATGCCATCCCATAGTTTTTTCAAAAAACATCCAACCCAACATACTAAGAGTAAAGATAATTGCCCATTTAATTTCAATTCTTAAATTTTTCATATTTCGGTTTTGGGGGGATAAGTTGAATCACTAATTCAAAATACAAAAAATCCTCCTCGAATTAAATTTGGATTTTCTGATGTATCCTGATGGAAAACCTTGTCCATCAACTAAAGGGTATTATTTTTACGCCTTCAAAGCCTGATGAAACCAGACCTCAAAAAAATACAAGTCCCGATTGAGTCCGAAATGCATGTTTTCGAACAGAAATTTCGGGATTTCATGAAAAGCAAGGTCAAGCTTCTTGACCATGTCACTAACTACATTGTAAAACGCAAAGGGAAGCAAATGCGCCCTATGTTCGTTTTCTTGAGTGCTGGGATTTTTGGGCCTATCAATGATTCTACCCATCGAGGTGCAGCTTTAATTGAACTATTGCACACCGCAAGTTTGGTTCATGATGATGTAGTGGATGATGCCAATTACAGACGTGGATTTTTCTCAGTCAATGCCCTTTGGAAAAACAAAATTGCAGTTTTAGTTGGTGATTATTTGTTAGCGAGAGGCTTATTGTTGAGTGTGGATCACGGAGATTTCCATTTATTGAGGATCGTATCCAATGCAGTGAAGGAAATGTCTGAGGGTGAATTGCTGCAAAGCTACAAAGCCAGAAAACTGGATGTAGATGAGGAGATTTATTATGATATCATCCGCCAAAAGACAGCTAGCCTGATCGCTTCCTGCTGTGCTGTAGGCGCAGCGAGTGTACAAACTGACGAGGGCATTGTGGAAAGAATGAGAACCTTTGGAGAAAAAGTAGGTATGGCTTTCCAAATCAAAGATGACTTGTTTGACTATGGTGATGAAGAAATCGGAAAACCGGTAGGTATTGATATCAAAGAAAAGAAAATGACTTTGCCATTGATCTATGCCCTTCGAAATGCCGATTGGATGGAAAAGAAGCAAATCATTCACCTGATCAGAAACAAATCCAACAACAAAAAGGCTGTCAATCAAGTCATTGACTTTGTGAAGAAAAGCGGCGGATTGGAATATGCAAAAGAGAAAATGAATGAATTCTACCAGGAATCCTTGGCTATTTTGAAGGAGTTCCCAGAATCGGAATTCAGAACCTCATTGGCTGCTTTGGTCAGCTATTCTATTGAGAGGAAGAAATAAGTCTTTCATTTTCATTTCATTTTTAAAAAGAACCTACATTAGATAGTATCAAATGATACTATCATGCAATCCCCTCCAAAAACCCCTTAAACTCCTCAAATCCTTTTCCCATTGGGATCACATCTTTCTTTCCTTCCAGAAAAGCAGCCAATCTTTCAGGAAGCACCAACTCTTCTTCCAAAGCTTCTTCCACCACATCTCTGAATTTCCCTGGATGAGCGGTCTCTAAAAAGACTCCTACATAGCCTGGGTTTTCATCCATAAAGGCTTTCAATCCCAGGTAACCAACAGCCCCATGTGGGTCTAAAGTATAGCCATTTGGCTTTACAGCCTGAATCGCCTTCACTGTTTCCTGATCGTCATAAAAATAGCCTTTGACTTTGTCTCTGAATAATTCCTCATCATTTCCATACAAAGCCTGAAGTCTTGGGAAATTACTCGGATTTCCTACATCCATAGAGTTGGAAACCGTCTGGATTGAAGGCTTGGCCAAAAACTCCTTGCCTCTCAAATAATCAGGAACAACCTTATTCACGTTGGTTGCTGCTACAAATTGATCGATTGGCAAGCCCATTTTTTGTGCCAAAATTCCAGCTCCAATATTTCCGAAATTCCCACTTGGTACGGAGAATACAATCTTTTTGCTGCTTTTAGGCAATCTAGAATAGGCATAGAAATAGTACAGGCATTGAGGAATCCATCTGGCAATATTGATGGAATTGGCTGATGTCAATAGCAATTTTTCGTTCAACTCAGGATCCAAAAAGGCCTTTTTCACCAAAGTTTGGCAATCGTCAAAAACACCATCAACTTCTAAGGCAGTGATATTTTGACCTAGGGTGGTGAATTGCTTTTCCTGGAGTAAGCTTACTTTCCCTTTTGGAAAAAGTATAATCACCTCCACACCTTCAACTCCCAAAAAGCCATTCGCTACAGCGCTCCCGGTATCACCAGAAGTGGCCACCAAAACCCTTACTTTTTGATCAGAATCTGTCAGAAGCAAACTCATCAATTTGGAGCAAAACCGTGCCCCAAAATCTTTGAATGCCAGGGTAGGACCATGAAACAGTTCCAAACTGTAAACATCATCCTCCACCTGAACCAATGGCGCATCAAAAGTCAAAGTATGATCCACCAACTCTTTGATTTGCACATCAGTCAAATCCTCAGTGAACAAACTTCCAATCACCAAATAGCCAATCTCCTGAAAACTCATGTTAGAGAGGCTTTCAATTTGATCTTGGGACAGAGTTGGAATTCTTTCCGGCATATACAAACCATTATCAGGAGCAAGCCCTTTGATAACCGCTTCTGACAATGAAACCTTGTGATTCGGATTTTGGGTACTGTAATACTTCATGGCTTTTTATTCTACGATATAACCACCTCTGGTATTGATGGCAGAAAAGAACACATCAACACCTAAACCTATACTTTCATAAACTTCCTTTGCGGCATCGGCTATTTCCTGAGCTTTCTCTTCGCCTTTGGAAAGGCAGAAAAGAGTTGGCCCACTACCAGAAATCCCCATACCTAAAGCTCCTTTTGCTTTTACAGCTTCTCTGACCTCATTGAATCCTGGGATCAGGATCGAACGATAAGGCTCGGCAATTACATCTCTCAGGGATCTGGAAATCAAATCAAAATCCTCCTCGTAAAGTCCTGCCACCAACCCTGCAACATTCCCCGATTGAATTGTGGAATGTTTCAATGGAATTGAATCTCTTAAAACCGATCTGGAATCTGCGGTTTTCAGCTCAAAATGCGGGTGCAACAGGGTACAATGCAAGCCTTTTGGCACATGCAATTTGATCACGTCCAAAGGATGGTAATCTCTGATCAGAACGAAGCCTCCCAATAAACTTGGAGCAACATTATCTGCATGACCTGCTCCACAAGCAGCTTTTTCAGCAGCAATTGCAAAAGGGAGCAAATCTTTCTTTTCAAGTGGATTCCCCAGAAACTCATTAGCAGCAACCAAAGCAGCAGCTGCACTTGCGGCACTGGACCCCATACCAGAACCTAAAGGGAGTCCTTTTTCCAAATGGATAGCCATGCCTATTTCAATATTCAAGGAATGAAGCATGGCCTGAATAGCTACTGAACAGGTGTTTTTCTCCACATCCAAAGGAAGCTTCCCTTCATCTCCAGTAATAGAGACAACCTCTAAACCCGGGCTACCTTTTTCCTCCAAGCGTACCCAATCACCCATGCCTTCGATGGCAAATCCCAGGATATCAAATCCACAGGAAACATTGGCGACCGTTGCCGGAGCAAAAGCTTTAACAGACTTCATTATTCACGGGTATAGTTACCGATACGAATCACATCTGCAAATACACCGGCAGCAGTCACATCTGCTCCCGCACCAGGCCCTCTAATAATCATAGGGCGATCCAAATAACGTTCTGTAGTCAGCAAAATCATATTATCACTTCCACTCAAACTACTGAATGGGTGTGCATTTGGAAGGGAATTCAATCCCACTTTCGCTTTACCATTTTCAAGAGTTGCCATAAACCGCAACTTCTCTCCTTTTGCCTCTGCCGCTTTCAACAGATCAGTAAACTCAATATCGTGTGCTTTCAGCTTTTGGAAAAACTCATCTACAGTCTCAGCATCCTGACAATCTTCAGGAACCATGCTTTGAATAGTAATATCATCAAACTCCAAAGTCTGCTCGGCTTCTCTACCCAAAATCAAGATCTTTCTTGCCACGTCCATTCCACTCAAATCATCTCTTGGATCAGGTTCGGTAAAACCTTTTTCTTTTGCTACTCTCACCACTTCAGAGAAAGGATCTCCTTTTTCCAATTCAGAGAAAATAAAGTTCATCGATCCACTCAAAACTGCTTCAATTCGGATCACACGGTCTCCGGAAAGCATCAAATCCTGAAGTGTATTGATCACTGGAAGACCTGCGGCTACATTGGTTTCATATAGGAATTTCACCCCACGCTTTTTCGCCAATTTTCTGAGGTAGGCATACTCCTCCATGGTACCGGAGTTTGCTTTTTTGTTTGGCGTCACGATTGCAACTTTCGCTTCCAAAATACGGGAATAAGCATCCGAAACACTCTGACTTGCAGTACAATCTACAAATACGGAATTGGAGAAATTCATCTCTTCCATCGTTTTGATGAATTTCTCCAAATCCATGTTTTCGTCTGATTCGCTCAACTCATAAGGATCTTTCAAATCAAATCCATCTTCATGAAATGCCATATAACGACTATTTGCCAACCCATGAATCTGGATATCCAATTCACTGCTATCACGAAGTTTCACCTGCTGGTTTGCGATCATTTTGATCAGTGCTTTCCCGATCAGGCCAACTCCAACCAAGAACACGTGAAGAACCTTGTTTTCAGAAAGGAAGAAGGCCTCGTGCAAGGCATTCAGGGCCTTTTGCAAATCCGCCTGAGGAATCACAGCAGAAATATTCAATTCGGAGCTTCCCTGAGCAATCGCCGCAACGTTGATATTATTTCTACCCAAGGCACGGAACATTCGTCCTGAAGCGCCCGGGTTTTGTTTCATATTTTCACCTACCACAGCAATGGTTGAGAATCCATGCATTAAGTAGACCTCATCCATTTCACCGGACTTGATTTCGTAGAAAAACTCCTTCTCCACGACTTCTTTCGCCAGGTAGGCTTCGGCAGTTTTGATTGCCAAACAAATGCTATGCTCTGAGGATGCCTGAGAAATCAAGACAATATTGACCTTCGCCTCTGACAAAGCTTTGAACACTCGGCTTCCTGCGGTCCCATCAAGCAAAGCAGATCCCTGAACAGTCACAATCGAAATATTGGACATGGAAGAAATCCCTTTGATCAAAGCTCCATTGGTAACCTCCCCATTGATCATGGTTCCGGGATTTTCCGGCTCAAAAGTATTTTTGATATAGATCGGAATACTTTTCTTCATCGCTGGCTGCATGGTAGCCGGGAAAATCACTTTGGCACCAAAGTGAGAAAGTTCCATCGCCTCATTGTAGCTCAATTGAGGAATGGTGAATGCGGTATAAACCAACTTAGGATCTGAAGTCAATACCCCGGAAACATCAGTCCAAATCTCCAAATCATCGGCCCCCAATGCTCCTGCAAAGATTGCAGCAGTATAATCAGAACCAGATCTTCCTAAAGTGGTGGTTTCCCCTTTTGCAGTGGATGCGATAAAGCCAGTGATTACTTTGATCCCATCGTGCTGCAAGAAATAGTCTTTTATCAATTGGTTGGTTACCTCAAAATCAACTCTCGCCTGACCAAATCTATCATTGGTTCTGATCACATCTCTTGCATCGAGAAACTGGGTCTTCATTCCTTTTGCGGCAAAAGCTTCTGCCAAAATGAAAGTTGATAGTCTCTCACCGAAGCTAACTACATAGTCCAGAGTTCTAGCAGAGTTTTCTTTGATCAAGAAAATTCCATGAAACAAATCCTCAAGCTCGTTGAATCGAACCTTCACAAAAGTCATCACAGTGGACTGGTTTTGTACAGCAATCAGCTGACGAACCATATCCAAATGCTTCTCCTCCAATGTTTGAAGCATATCTCTATAGGCTTGATCGCCTTCTCTAGCTAGACGAGCAATCGTCAATAAGCTTTCCGTGACTCCCCCAAAGGCGGAAAATACAACAGCTACTTCCTGTTGTTTTAATTTGTCTTGAATAATTGCAAAAACCTTTCGGATGTTGTCTGGGTTCGCTACGGATGAACCTCCAAACTTGATGATTTTCATAAGAAACTGTTCTGATGATTTGTAATGTAAAATGCCTAAAAAAGGCCTAGGGGCGGGTACTAATAATTCATGACGGGATTACCCCGTAATGGTGGTCATTCGGGTGGACATGGTAAAAAAAGCAGTGATACCTCCGCAAAGGACTTGCGGGGTGTTTGGATAAAAAATATGTTTTGCTGCACCAACCATGATCTTGGAATTGACTGCACAATCTTACTGAGGAATTTCCTTTAAGCCAAATAATCCTTCATGGTTTTTCCAGTTTTGAATAAAAGCTGCCCTTAAAATATAAAAAACGCAATTTTAGGCATCAAAAAATACAAATCATTATTTCCTATTTTTGACTTAATCAAAATATAATTTCTTATTTTAGATTCATACATCTGTTTTAAAATGAATTATCTATGAAACACCTTAAATTTCTTTCGCCAATATTTTTCTTGATTATTTTCAATAGCTGTGGTAGTGTTTCGACTATCAACCCATTTGCATTGTTGTCCAAAAACCCCTGGGTACTATCATCTTTGATGGGTTCTGGACTGGATCTCAATCAATTTACAGGTGGACTCCCCTCTTTAAGCTTCTTGGATGGAGGAAAATTGGCTGGATATTCAGGATGTAATGATTTCTCTGGATCCTTTCAACTGGAAGGAACAGGAATTCAATTGGATCCGGGAGCTATCACAAAAAAAGCCTGCCCAGGTAATGGAGAGCAGACTTTTTTAGATGCTATTGCTAAAGTCAGAGATTTTAAGGTCAGCAAAGACAAACTCACCTTGCTTCAAGGAGCTGAGGAGATCATGACTTTGGTGCCGAAAAAAGATTAAACCAATGAATTAATCGTCTGAGGCTTTCCTCTGAAAGGAATAGCCTCTCCTTCTTTTTTGCCAATCAAGAGTTGGCCCAAAGGAGAATTTCTGCTTAAAAGGAAGTATTTCTGGCCTTCCATTTCCAATTGTCCCAGACTAACGGAAATCAGAAACCAATCCGTCCCCAAATTCACCAAAGATCCTTCTTGGATCATTCCTGAGGATGACTTGATTGCTAGAACCCGATAGAGCTCATCCAAATCTGATTGATTTTTTTCCAATTGAGTCTCAACTTGTTTGAGGTCTTGAGTCAGCATTTCACGACTCGTCTCAAACTTATCTCCTGCGCTACTTTTGGTATCTTCCAATATCCCATCAGATATCGCTTTTCTTTCTTCTTTGAGAAGTTGGATATTTTCTTTCACCTTGCCTATTGCAAGTTGAAAAAGCTTTTCTTTAATACTTTGCATGGGAAATTAACAACCCTCTTTTCTTCGGGTATCAATGATATAGACGATTTTCCAACCTTCCGGGAGTTTCACCAGCTGAAAGCTATTGACTCCACAATGGCTGAATTTGTCATTGACATAGAATTCATAGGGAGTCCAGGCGGCAGCCATATCCCCATCTACCTTGATTTGATATTCTAGGATTCTTTCATCCAACTGAACTTCCGGCCCTGTAGAACCGATTCTCGAAGCGAAATCAGACACAGAATTACTCCCGATTCTCGTGCCTTTGTCATCTGAAATCACGGTTTGCATTACAGCATCAGGGATAAAAGCATTAGAAACCTGATCAGCATTTTTGGCTCTCATTCCATCGAAAAGGGACATAATCACTGCTTTCACATCTTGGTCAGCTCCTGACTGTGCCATGGAAAAGTGGCTTAAAAAAGCCATTGCAACAATTAATAAAAGGGTCTTTTTCATAGTTTAAGCCTCCCCGTATAGTTTAAAGGTCATATTTCTCAATGCAGAATTATTGACAGCATAATGCATTGCTTCTGCAATATCGGTAGGACTAACCCACTTGGCAAAATCAGCCTTTGGCATTGCCTCTCTATTTTGAGGAGTATCGATGATACTAGGCACAAAAACATGGGATCGAATGGCTGTATCTTGGGTTTCTGTTGCAATGATTTCGGCCAAGGAAATTACCATCTTTTTGCTCATAGCATACGCTAAGGTACCTGCGGCATCTTCCAATTGCAATGCCGGACGGGACCCCACAAAAAGGAAAGTTCCTTTTTCCTGCTTTTTCAAAAATGGTAAAAAGCCTTTCACCAAATGATATGCGCTGAAAAAATTCAAAGTGAACATTTTCTCCAAGTCTGCTTGATTGGTCTTTTCAATATTCCCCATTGCGAAACCTCCCACAAGAAGAGCCAAAGCATCTAAGTCCTGATATTGTAATTGATATTCTTTGACAAATTCGGCGACAGACTTTTCATCTGTCACATCTACTTCATAGCAATCATCGGCTTCTTCGACTTCTTCTTCCTTCCCGGGATGAAGCAATGCGATCACATGGTATCCCTCTCGTTTAAATTTTTCTACAACAGCTGAACCTAAATTCCCAGCGGCACCAGTCACGATGATATTTCTACTCATAAGCTTAAAACACGATTGATTATTGCTAAAATTACCCTTTATTTTCCGATAACCTCATGAATCAGTTAAAAACGAGCATTCGTACCAAAGAGAACAAACGAAGATTGAACTTTGCCATCAAGCTCATTCTCTTGATTTTACTCGAATATTTTTCAGAAGCTGACACCTTTCTAAAACCTATTTTAGAAGACAACCTAGTTCTTAAAAACATCATCCGAGCACTCATCTTTTTGATTAGTGCCAATCTGATTATCTCTTTAGGGCGAATAATTACCCTTCGATTTTATCTTCAAAAAACAGCTGAAACGAAGGTCTTGCCCAATTTCGTGGTGGGGATTGGAAGGATTTCGGTGATCTTAAATGCGCTGGCACTTTTGATCTCTCTGATGCTGGCTTTTGGAATAAAACCTCTTGAATTCCTTACCTCCATCACCATTGTCGCGGCTGCGATTGCCCTTTTGACAAAGGATTACATCACCAGCATAGTAAACGGTCTGATCATTATGTTTTCAGAACAATTGGAAATCGGGGACAAAATCAATATCGGAAGACACACGGGTTTTATCAGAGACATCACTTTGATCAATACTGTTTTGAAAAGCGAAACCGGTGAAATCATTATCATCCCAAACGCAATGGTTTTTGCGACAGATGTCGTCAATTATTCGAAAAATAATACCCATCAGGTAGTTTTTGATGCGGAAATGGCTTACTCTACAGATCTTCAGCTAAACCATCTTGAACAAAGTCTCGGGCAAGTTCTGGAAGATTATAAAGAATACGTTTTCCTAGAAGGAGCCCAGCTAAATGTTTTGGAAAGAAAATCTGAAAATGTGTTGATCAGATATCAATTTCCGATCAAGTCAGGTGAAAAATTGATTGAAGCCCAAGTCAGAAAAACGATAAATCAAGCATTTTTAAATTGGACCAATGAACACAGAAAAGCCTAATTACTTCGATCTCGTCTATCAGGTAGTCAAAGAAATCCCTTCTGGAAGAGTCTGCTCCTATGGCACAATCGCAAATTACCTGGGACTAAAAAGTGGAGCTAGGATGGTAGGTTACGCTATGAATGCAGCTCATACACTACCAGATGTACCAGCTCATAGAGTTGTAAATCGCCAAGGGCTTTTGACCGGAAAAAACCACTTTGAAACTCCAACTAAAATGCAAGAATTACTTGAAGCCGAAGGCGTCAAAGTGGTAAAAGATAAAGTACAGGATTTCGAAAACCTGTTTTGGGATCCCGAAAAGGAACTGAGCCTTTAATCCTTTTTCCTGAAAAGATAAAGGCCCAAAAACATCAACAATCCATTCAGGATCAAAGCTTCAAAGCCAAACTTGTATCCCCAAAGCAATTTTTCGGAATTAGTAGCGATAGCAAAGGTTATCAATGG
Organism: Algoriphagus sp. PAP.12; assembly: GCF_026652115.1. Taxonomy (GTDB): domain Bacteria; phylum Bacteroidota; class Bacteroidia; order Cytophagales; family Cyclobacteriaceae; genus Algoriphagus. The sequence continues at coordinate 122,137 of NZ_JAPPSQ010000008.1, forward strand.
TGCTGCTATAGCAATATAAGGAACGAATTTATCCTGAACCTTCATTTTGGTAAACAAGCCAAAGGCATACAGTCCAAGTAAGGGACCATAAGTATATCCCGCAATGATAAATACAGAATTGATCACACTTTGATCATTGATCCAATGGAAAATCAAGATGGCAAAAAACATGATGGCAGTGAAAGCCAAATGGACTTTTTTGCGGATTGGAACTCGCTTTTCAGCTGGATATTTTCTTTCAATTTCCAGAAAGTCTATACAAAATGAAGTTGTCAATGCAGTCAAAGTAGAGTCAGCACTGGAATAAGCAGCAGCTGTAATCCCAAGTACGAAAATAATCCCTGCGAAGGCAGAGAAATGCTCAGTCGCCAGCATCGGGAATAATTCGTCAGTTTTTGCAGGGATGCTAATTCCTTTGGTTTCAGCATACAGATACAACATCACTCCAAGGCCCAAAAACATCAAATTGACAATCACCAAAATAGTGGTAAACCAGAACATGTTTTTCTGAGCTTCTCCGATGTTCTTACATGTCAGGTTTTTCTGCATCATATCCTGATCTAGCCCAGTCATCACTATTGTGATAAATGCTCCGGAGATAAATTGCTTAAAGAAATTGGTACCTGCTTTCCAATCCCAATTGAAGATTTTGGAACGGCTATCATCAGCAACAGCTGTGAAATAATCTCCAATCCCGTTGAAATCTAACTCATCACCTACTAACTTGATGCTCACAACGACAGCTAGTAGCATAAAGAACGTTTGCAACGTATCAGTCCATACGACTGTTTTGATTCCTCCTCGGTGGGTATAGAGCCAAATCAATCCCACTGTGATCAATACTGAAACCCAAAATGGAATCCCCAAAGAGTCAAACAAAATCAGTTGAAGAACTGAGGCAACAAGAAAGACTCTTAGGGAGGAACCTAATGTCCTCGAAAGGATAAAAAAGAATGCGCCTGTTTTATAGGACCAAAATCCGAATCGATCCTCCAAATAAGAATAGATCGAAATCAGATTGAGTTTGTAATAAAGCGGCAGCAAAACTTTGGCAATTGTAAAATAGCCCAGTGTATAACCCAAAACAACTTGGAAGTAATAGAAGTTGGTATTACCTACTTCACCTGGAACTGAAATGAAGGTAACTCCGGAAAGGGAGGCGCCTATCATTCCAAAGGCAACCAAAAACCAAGGAGACTGTCTGTCTCCGGTAAAAAAAGTATCTGCGGTTACTTTCCTTGATGTAAACCAAGAAATCAGAAAGAGCAACAAAAAATAACAGGAGATAACGAACAGGACAAGTTGCGGATTCATAATCAAAGTATGGTGAGTCGCCAAAATTGTTCAATATTCTTAATTTTGCAAAATGATTGAAATGAGCACACCATTCCCTCAGATAGAAGAAGAAGAAATCGCCCTAGAGGAATTGCTGGATCTAGAGTCTCATGATCTGATCGTATTCAATGATGACATCAACACATTTGACCATGTAGCCAATATCTTGGTCAAGGTCTGTAAGCATACCCGAGAACAAGCTGAACAATGTACGCTGATCATTCACTATAAGGGAAAATGCGCTGTAAAAAAAGGCAGCCAAGAAGAGCTAAAACCCATGTGTGAAGCTATATTAGATGCAGGAATTCAAGCTACCATCGTTTAACATCCCCTTAAGTGAATTTTCCTTCCAAACTGATCGAAGATGCCGTAACCGAAATCTCCAGACTTCCTGGTATCGGTAAAAAAACAGCACTTAGACTAGCCCTACACCTTCTCAAACAAAACGAAGCCCATACTGAAGCTTTGACCTTGGCCTTGTCCAGGATGCGTTCCGAGATCAAATATTGCAAAACCTGTCACAATATTGCCGACGATGATGAATGCAGCATTTGTAAAAGTCATAGGCGAGACTCCTCCATTATTTGTGTGGTAGAGGATATGAGAGACGTATTGGCTATCGAAAACACCAATCAGTATTTAGGAAAATACCATGTGCTTGGAGGAGTAATTTCTCCAATTCAAGGCATCGGACCAGAGGAATTGAAGATCGGCTCACTGCTTGAAAGAATTGAAAAGAATAGAGATTCAGAACCGGTAAAGGAAATAATCCTAGCATTAAGTGCTACAATGGAAGGTGATACGACCTCATTTTATTTAGCCAAAAAGCTGAAAGAAAAGGGAGTATCCGTCAGTACTATTGCCAGGGGAATCCCCGTTGGAGGAGAATTGGAGTTTACAGATGAAGTAACATTGGGCAGGAGCATCATGACCCGAATAAATTACAATACGGATTGATTTTTTATTTGCCGATTTAAATCCACATCCTATATTTGCACACCTTATGGGGGATTAGCTCACCCCGATCCTCGATTATCGGGACCATGGGGGCTAAAGCGCTACAAAATTTAGCGAATCTATAATTTGGGGGATTAGCTCAGCTGGCTAGAGCGCTACACTGGCAGTGTAGAGGTCATCGGTTCGACTCCGTTATCCTCCACCAAAAGCCTCACATTTCTGTGAGGCTTTTTTTGTTTTCAAAAACTTAAACTCTTTAAAAAAACACCCCTTGAAGAACATTCTCCAAGGGGTGTAAAAATTAAACCAAATACTTTTTTAATAACCTGGGTTTTGCTCAAGCAAAGGATTCTGATCTATTTCACTTTGTGGAATAGGCCATAAATATTGCTTTTCAGCAAATACTCTATGGACTCCATTTGGAGTTGCCTCTGTGATCGAACCTGGGACTAACTGCTCCGGAACGACTTCATGAGCAATATTCCATCTCTTAATATCAAAGAATCGAAGACCCTCTCCGGCTAATTCAACTCTTCTTTCGTGTCTGATTTGCTCTCGAAGTCCAGCTTGATCAAAAGTATTGTCGATGGCAGGCATTTCGATTCCAGGTCTCTGACGAACCATATTGATCGCATCAATGATTTCCTGGCTAGGACCGCTTGATTCATTCACTGCTTCAGCATACATCAATAAGATATCTGCATATCGGATCAAAATAATATCCTGATCACTATTTGTAGCTCCAGACGGAGGCGATTGATTTAGGTACAATCCCTTTTGCCACAAGTGATCTGTAGGCTTTTCTCCTGCTTCTAAAGGGATATTATAATACGGCCTATTCTCACCTACATGGACTACTGTCAGTTCCATTCTAGGATCTCTGTTTAAATAAGGGCTCTCAGGGTCATACATTGGAGATTCTGAAATGCTCTTTCCGTCCAGGCACTCAAACTCATTAACCAAATCCATCAAAGGTGCACAGGAACCCCAATCTCCATACATTCTATCGTATTCATGACGCATCGTAGGAGCTTCATAGACGATTGAAAACATAATCTCTGGATTACCCGCTTGATCAGTTCCATCAAACATACCTGCCCAGTTGTCACTCAGACCAAATGCACCAGAACTCATGATTTCTTTACCAATGGCAGCCGCTTCACTCCATCTTTCGTTATAAAGCAAAACACGCATTTTGAGACCTTGAGCAGATCCTTTGACAGCTCTTCCTTCATAAGCTTTTGCATCAAGATTAGCTATTGCATAATCCAGATCATTCAAAATATAATCCACTGTTTCAGCCTCTGAACTTCTTGGCAGCAAGGCTTCTTCCAATGTAATATCTTCAGGAAGAATAATCATACCACCAAACATCTGAAGCAGAGTTGAATAATGCCAAGCTCTGATAAACTTCACCTCAGCGATGTATTGCTTTTTCTTTGCTTCGTCAAAATCTTCAATCCTGTCTACATTTCTCAAGAAATCATTACAAGCTGCAATCCCTTTGTAAGGAATCGTGTAATAATTTCGTACTACACCACCAGTGGTAGAAGTCACATCACCTGATTGAGGCACATTGAAGAGGTCCGGCCAACTCGCATTACCATATCCATCATCACTGAGCCCATCGATTTGCGTACGCAAACCACCAAACCCAATAATCCAATGACTCGTCACCAAAGTCTGATAAACCCCTGCCAATGCATTGGTTGCATCATTTTCATTTCTCCAAAAAGTCTCTGTAGAAACGGCAGAAAGGGGATTTTTATCTAGAAAATCGCTACATGAATTGAGACCTAAAATAGCAGTCATCCCCAAGCAAATAGCTGTACTTTTTATATTAAATTTCATCTGATGTTCATTTAAAAGTTTACAGTAATACCCATTGAATGAATCTTGTTTTGAGGATAATTAGCCAAAGTACCAATGTTGGCAACCCGCTCAGGATCATACCCATCCAATTTGCTGAATGTCAGGATATTGTCTCCGGAATAATAGACTCTCAAATTGCTCAATCCAACATGATCCAGCACAGTTTGAGGGAATGTATAACCGATCTGTAAATTTTGTAATCTTAAGTAAGAAACATCCTTCAGGTAATAGGTAGACATGGAATTAAAAATCTGAGAATGATCTTCTCCGGCATAAATCCGAGGCATCTCATTGGTAGGATTTTCAGGAGTCCAACGATTTCTCCAGTCAGTTGAAGGAGGGGTACCTTTGTAGAATGGTGATGCTCCCTGATAATTCAAGAATTTCTTACCGCCTTGAGACCCATAGAACCTAGCTCCTAAATCAAAGTTTTTCCACTCAACCGAAAAATTGAATGTATAGGTGAATTTAGGGAATGCACCGGAGATATGAATCCTATCATTTTGATCGATAACACCATCTCCATTCTGATCTTTGTATTTCAAGTCCCCAGGCTGTGGCTCCGGAGATTGGGTAGCTGAATTCTGAACTTCTTCTTCACTTTGGAAGATGCCATCCCACTCCCACATGTACCAGTCATTGTAAGGATACCCTTCTTCATTGATCGTCAAGTTATTGATTTCGCTTTCTCCGAATTTCACCAATTTGTTTTTGAAAGTCTGAACATTACCACCTATGGTATAGAACAAGTCACCCACTTGATTTCTGTAATTTGCAGCAATTTCAAAACCGGTGTTTTTCAGGGTTCCATCATTTATAATCGGAGCATTTAGACCCAAATAGGCAGGAATTTGTGCTCTTCTTAGAATGTTGTCTGTGACCTTATTGAACCAGTCAAAATTCAAAATCAATTTGTCATTGAACAATCCCATGTCAAAACCAACATTGGTAACTGAGGTGGTTTCCCACTTGATATCTTTATTAACCAATGAAGATGGAGAAACTGCCGTCACGATACTCCCATCTATTGGGTAAACACCGTAAGGGAAAGAGCCATTTGCTCCAATGCTCAAGACATTTTGATAAGGATAATATCCAATATCCTGGTTACCCAAAACCCCATGAGAACCACGAAGTTTCAAGTCTGAAACCCAAGAAACATCCTGCATAAAGCCTTCTTCACTCATTCTCCATCCCAGAGAGAAAGATGGGAAATACCCCCATTTGTTACCTTCTGAAAATCTGGAAGACCCGTCAGCTCTAAGATTAGCTTCTACCAGGTACTTTTCGTTGAACGCGTAGTTGATACGACCGAAATAGGACAACATGGACCATTCTTCGGAGTTACCTGATGTGTATTGGGTTGCAGCAGGACCTGCATCGATTTCCTGTGCTGTATTGATGAAATAGGATTTTCTACCGAGACCTAAAGTCTCATACTTATACGATTCCATTTGGTATCCACCTACTACTTTGAAATCATGCTTCCCGATGCTTTTATCGTATGTCAGATGAGAATACAAGACTGGATACAAATCATTGAAGGTTTTAATATCCAAAGAGTTGGTGTTTTCGATCTTCGACAATTTTCCAGAGTGGTAGTTGTATGCTTCAAATTCACCATCGAAAGTTTTTGTTTTGGAATTATTCACATTAAAGCCTCCTTTCACTCTCCAAGTCAAACCCTTCAAAATATTTACATCCATAAATGCATTCGTTTGCAACTGAAGGCCTTTAGTACGTCTTAATGATTCACGTGACATAGCATAAGGATTTGTCATGAAACGATTTCCATTGACCTCTTTTTCGTAAGCATTTCTCGCATATCTCCCATCAGGAAGGGTGGGCGCATAGGTGGGACCCGACGCCATGATCATGCTATACATGTCTCCATAGATATCGTCAGTGACGTCATATCCAATACTGGTATTGACTCCCAACTTGATTCGTTCTGTAGCTTGTGCCGCCACATTAATTCTCAAGTTATATTTTTTGTAATGATATGGGTCAATTGTACCTGGCTGGTCAATATATCCCAATCCGATGTTATATGTACTCTTCTCATTGCCCCCATTGAGACTCAAATGGTGATTTTGAACAGTGGCAGGATTAACCATAAAGTCCACCCAATCAAAATTAGGATAGGCTGACTCATCAGTAGAATTTCGATAGGCGTTGATCTCATCTGAAGTATATATCGGGGAAGCTCCGGATGAATTCAAAGCTGCTTCATTATAAAGCTCCATATATTCTGCAGAATTGGTGATCAAGTCAGGAATAGCAGTAGGAGTATGACTACCAATGTTCATATCGTAGGTTAAAGTCATTTTCCCTTCTTTACCTTGTTTGGTAGTTACCAAAATCACTCCATTGGCTGCTCTAGAACCGTAAATTGCCGCAGAAGCTGCATCTTTCAGCAATGTAACCGTTTCAATATCATTTGGATTGATTCCCGAAAGGCTTCCCGGAATCCCATCAATTACCACTAACGGGCTCACTCCTGCTCCACTGAATGTACCAAATCCCCTTACCAGTAAAGAGACATTGTTACCGCTTGGAGCCCCTGAATTCTGGACCACCTGAAGACCAGGCAAAACCCCCTGAAGCATAGAAGAAGAATTAGCGATTTTACGTTTGTTCAACACCTCTCCTCCTACGGAAGCAACTGAACCTGTTAAATTCGCTTTCTTTTGAGTACCGTATCCTACTACCACGACTTCATCTAACTGAGAAGCATCCTCCAATAGCGTTATTTGAAAATCAGTTTGATTTCCAACTTCAATTTGTTGGGTATCATATCCAATAAATGACACAACTAATATTGCGTCATCAGGAACCTCCATTGAAAAGCGGCCATCTTGATCAGTCACCGTCCCCTGGGTAGTTCCTTTGACCAAAACTGTCGCCCCAGGGATAGACTCGCCTGTTTCATCAGTTATTCGACCAGAAACTTTCTTTTCATAAATGGGAACTGACTCGACTTTTATTCGAGCATCTTTTTTAACATCAATTCCATTATTCACCTGACGAAAAGAAACGGACGTTTGCTCAGCAACCTGGCGTAAAAATCCTTCTACCGAATCAGAGTTCCGATTGAAATGAAGTTGCGTATTCATCTCAAAATCTTTCTTATCAAACCCAAATCGAAAATCAGTATTTGATTCTACGAATTGGATAAACTCTGTAATGCTTAGGGTCTTATTGGGTATTGTCAACTTGACTTCATCGATGCTTTTATATTGAGCGCTGACATTAGTAGCCAAAGCCAAATTCAAAAACACCAACTGAACTACAAACCCATAGAGGAAGTATCTGGACAACATGTATATTGTCTTTTGTAGTTTTAAATTCATAAATTTGAGTTGTTAGATTATAAATAATTTAATGCGTCTGATAGCTAGCTGGTGTCCATTCCCCAATGCAGCACCGTTGCTATGTATCAGACATGACCTATCGGCTTTCCGGTAGGTCTTTTTTATTAGGAGGTATTTGGATTAAGATTGCTCATTAGTCATTTAGGTTTATTGTTACATTTTTTCCTTTTATATCGAACTCAAAATCTTCTATGTAGGACAGTCTAAACAGAACCTGCTCCAAACTTGCATTATCAAAATTGATAGAAACGTCCCACTTCCGGGCAGGATTACCCTGAACAGAAATCTTCACCCCAAACCACTTTTCCAAAGCCTGAACGACATTTTGAAATCCATCATGATCAAAGGCTAGCACTCCATCTTTCCAGCCTATCACTTTGGTAGGATCGAATCCACCAATGATGCTTTTATTTTCATCCAAAGAATAAGAGAGCTGCTGTCCCGGAATTAAATATTCCTGGTTTTCATCAAGGAGGTTTTCAATCTTGACCTTTCCCGTAAGCAAGGCAACTTTCACTTTTTCAGCTTCATGTGTGGTGATGTTAAATGAAGTACCGAGAGCGGTAGTGACTAGATTGGAAGAAGTGACACGGAAAGGCTTTTCTGGATTATGGGAAACCTCAAAAAATGCTTCTCCTTCTAAAGAAACGGCTCTTTCTTCCTTCGTGAAATTTTCAGGGAAACTCAATGTACTATTGCTATTGAGCCAAACAGTAGAGCCATCAGGAAGTCTGAAATTCAACCTTTCTCCTTCACGAGTTGACTTGGTAATATTTGCAATTTGAACCTCCTCACGTATAGGTTCTACATTGGGAACTGTTAAGCTATAAATCCAGGAAAAAGTCAATACCAACAAAATAATTGCAGCAACACGATAGCCCTGCTGGGATCTAAGCCAAATAGATTTTCGAGCTACTTTGCCTTTATTAGAAATAGAGAATTCCGCTTCACTTAAATTTTCATGAGGATGACTCAAAATCTCTCTCAGCACTTCATCCTTAAATTCTGATTTGGCAGATTTTGTCTCAAATTGAAATCCCAAAACTACTTCACGAGCCATTTTCAGGGATTTTATTCTGGAAGGATTTGCCTCCATCCATTTTGACCAATAGGTATCGAGCTCAGGATCTGGGTTTTTCACCCATCTAACAAACTCGGTATTGGCTAAAAGTTCTTTGATGTCGTCCATTTACAAAAACACAATCTTCTATGGATATAAGGAAGAATGCATCTAAATGACATCATTATTTTTTCTGTTTTTAAAAAAAAATCTCAAAACCCCTCAAAACATTAAGAGAATCAATGAATTGAATAAGCTGATTTATATTCAGGAAATTTCGGATTTTAGAAAATCCAATGCCTTGTAGAGTAAGTTTCGGACTGATTTCACATTGGACAAGCCCATCAATTGACGAATCTCTTCATAGGATAGACATTCGTAATAAAAATAATAGATGACTTCCTTTTTACGGGTGGATAGCTGCTGGACCGCCTTGTTGAGGTTATTTATTTGCTCCTCATTCAGCTGCCTATCGACCAAAAACTGTTCATGGCTTAAGGAAACGCTAAAGGAGTAATCATCATTTAACTCCAAAAGTTTATAATACCAGGACTTTTGATCTTTGACTACCCTTCTCTTGAGAGATTTGAAAAGATAAAATTTGATATTATTGGTTGTACTCAAATTCTCTCGGCTCTTTCTTAGGTCGATAAATAGATCTTGGACTGCATCTTTCACTAAATTCTCATTGGAACAAAACATCCTACCAAATTCAAACAAAGAATCAAAGTATGCCTCGTAGATAAAAATAAAAGCAGATTCATTTCCAGACCTAAAGGAATCCCAAACAGTAGAGTCGCTTTGCCCCTGAAACCCGCTTTCTTTTGGGTTCTCAGGCCATTCAAATTCCTCTATATGCTTTTTCTGTTTCACTAAATCAAAAATTTGGGATTATTATTAATTGGCGAAAGAAAGATCAACTCTGAGAAATGCAACCTTCCAAATCTTTAAGCTTTCTAAATTTCGCCAACAATAAAACAACATTTCTAATCCAATTCAAAGTCCAGTTTTTTCCCTTTTAATCATTTTAAACACAACTAATCTTAATTGTTTCAGCTCATAATACTCTTAAAATTTTGATGTAAAACCCTTTTGAACCCTTACTATTAAGCCAATTGACCTAATTTTAGAAAAAACACAAGGGATGTATCAGTCTAGCTAAACCCTTCGTCTTTCAAGCAATTCACTATCTGAACATTAAATGAAAAAAATTCTTTTTTTGATTTTTATCATCCCATTCTTCTCCTGCAAAGACGAAGAACCCTGCACAACATTTGTATTTAGTGAGCCATTCGAAATCCCAATTCACGAGACAATCTCTCATTGTACCGAGCTGATTTCCATTTCATTTTTGGATATCACCCAAGACTCCCGATGCCCGGAAAATGTAACCTGTGTTTGGCAGGGATTAGTTGAAGTAGAAATACTAGTTAAAGTAAATGGCGATGAAGAAAGCTTTTTATTGAGTTCATTCCCGCAATTTGAGGGAGTGCCCAGTCAAGTGGATTTCAATGGCTATTCAATCTCCCTGGTAGATGTTATTCCCTATCCCAATACCACTAAAAAATACCGGGAGGAGGATTTGCTGTTAAGCTTGTTAGTTGAAAAGACTGTGGACTAATCGTATCTTGCTGAAAAGATTCGGCAATGATCAACCGGCTATTCAAATCAATGTTTTTAAGTTTCCTCGTAGGAGCAGTTTTCTTCTCTTGTTCTTGTAATCCCGAAAAAATCGCATCCTTGGCTATGAAAGGAATGGAGTCCATGATGGGTGAAGGCTTTTTACCTTCAGATGAAATCAGAGCTCTAGGAGGATTTCAAAATGTCAGCGTCAATTTAAATAAATCCTCTACCGAGGATTCGGAATCAGCTACAATTTTTCTCAAACTCCAAAATGGAGACCCTTTGGTCCTAGGTAATCAACCTGAAGTACTAGCTAGAAAATGTGCCGAAATTTATGTCAGAGACTTTGAAAATGCCTCAGATTATCAGCAAATTACAGTACAATTTATTCAGTCTGACCCTCAAAACCCGGACAACTTTGCGATGCAGGAATACGAGTTTCAGGTTGAAGATTTGCTTTCATCTTAACACCAGCAGCCATGAATATCCCTGAAGAATTTAAAAAGCCACCCTTATCTCTAGGCGATTGGGTCATCAATGTCATTATCTCCAAAATCCCACTCATTGGGTTCATCATGCTCATCGTTTGGGCAGTGGACAACAACACGGAGGAAAACAAAGCAAATTGGGCAAAAGCAGAATTGATCTCCTGGCTCATTGGTTTTGCGATTGCTATGATTTTTGTCGCAATCATTGGTTTTGGAGTATTTGCTAACTTCGCCGATGAAATTGACTGGTCACAAATCGATTAAATGAAATACAAAGCTATCTGTTCCGACATTGACGGAACCCTATTAAACTCTGAAAGAGACCTTTCCGAAAAGCTCAAAAATCTAGTCTATACCCTACCTGAGGATTTCCCTGTCATCTTGGCCAGCTCGAGAATGCCTGATGCCATGAGACACTTGCTTCAGGATCTAAAAAGACCATTGGAACCTTTGATTGCTTACAATGGAGGCTTTGTCATTGACCAGCATGGAAAAGTGTTGGACTCTGTGGAAATTCCATTGGATTTGGTTTCAAAGATTATTGAACTGACTCAGAAAACAGAGATTCATGTCAGCTTATATCAAGGTGAAAATTGGTATGAGGAAAAAGAAGATTATTGGTCCAAGCGAGAAATCAAAAACACGAAAGTTGAGCCTACTTGGCAAAACCATAAGGTTACTTTGGAGCTATGGAAGGAAAGCAATTCCGGTGCTCACAAGGTCATGGTGATGGGTGACAGCAATGAAATCAGCTGGCTTTTTGGAGAATTACATTTGGCCTACAGCGATCAAATTCATTTGTACCGATCCAAAGACACCTATATCGAGATTGCTCCGAAAAAGATCTCCAAAGCAACTGCTCTTGAATTAGTCTTGAATAAGCTATACACTTTTGGAATGGAAGATGTCATCGCTTTTGGTGATAACTACAACGATATCGACCTGATCCAATCCGTTGGCTGGGGAGTAGCGGTTGCCAATGCCAGACCCGAAGTCAAATCCGTAGCAAAGGAGATTACCTTGGAAAATAAAGAGGATGGTGTAGCTATTGCATTGGAGCGATTGATGATTGTCCCGGAGGTTTAAAGTATATCTCCTCCTCCTTCGACATCTTCAATTGCCTGAGCTAAAAAGTCATTGAAGGGCTTCATTTTTATGAAGCCTTCCATGGCCAAATTGATATAATTTCCCGAATCCACATCCTTATCAGAAATCGGTCTGGTCACTGTAAAACTCTTTAATTTCAGGTATTCGATATATGGATGATCCGCATCATAATCACGGGGACTAGTTTTGAGCTTTTCCCCACTGATTTCTCCAAATAGCTTTTTGAATTCAGTCTCGGACTCAATTTTTTCTAATTCAGCACCTGAATAATCAATCTCCTTTCTGATTTTCTTCAAAACATCAGAAGGTGGCATCCAAATACCTCCTCCGAAAAATGAATTTCCTGGCTGAACCTGAACGTAATACCCTGGCCCGTCTGACTTTTTCCCTCCTGGGGAAAAATAAGCTCCAAAATTCAATTTATAAGGGTTCTTATTGGCAGAAAAACGAATATCTCGATTTTGTCGAAATACACATTCTTTGGGCTTGAAAGTCGAAAATTCGGGTTCCAATTCCGAAAGCTGTTTCAAAAAAACCTCCACATCTTTCAAAAATTCTCCTCTCGTTTCCTGATACCATTTCTTGTTGGCATCCATCCATTCTTTTGAATTGTTTTCGGCTAATTGGGATAAAAATTTCAGATAAGATCTCATGGATTTATTTTCTACTGGTAACTCAGGATTTTTCTGAATAGTTTAAATAAAGTCTATCAAGGATTCAAGCTTCATTCCCCGGCTACCTTTAATCAGAATCAGATAATCTTCCAACTGACTATCCTGAAGCCAGTTTCTGAATGAAAAAGGATCTGGAAAATAAAGTGCCTTCGGAGCCTTTTCCAAAGCTGACACAACCAGCTTCCCAGTAAAGCAAACTTTGTCAATTGGGTATTCACTGACTATTTCACCCAGCTTTCTATGCTCAGCTTCGGCATGGTCACCCAACTCAAACATGTCTCCCAAAATGATCATTTTATGCTTTTTGCCGGTCATCTGACCAATAGTCCTAATCGCCACCTCCATGCTGGAGGGATTGGCATTGTAAGCATCCAAAATGATCAAATTGCTACGTTTCTCGATTAACTGAGACCGCATATTGGAAGGTTTGTATTCTACCACGGCTTTTACCGCTTTTTTCATCGGAACACCGAAGAACTTCCCAATAGTCAGGGCGTTTGCAATGTTTCCGAAATTATAAGCTCCAATCAAAGAAGTCAGATGCTCACCCTCAACTTGCTCAACAGAAAATTTCACAAATGGATTGGCTTCAATAAAACTGACTTCACAAAAATCTCCTTTGGCTGGGTACAAAATAGGATCCTCAAATCTCTTGATCATATTTGCTAAAATCGGATCTTGAGAATTGATAAATACCGTTCCCTTATTAGCTCTCAAATGCTGATAAAGCTCTGTTTTGGTTTTCAGAACACCTTCAGGTCCGCCCATTCCTTCGAGATGTGCCCTTCCGATATTGGTAATAAAGCCATGGGTCGGTTCAGCTATTTCACAAAGCTCCTGAATATCTCCAGGCTTGTTTGCCCCCATTTCCACGATGGCAATCTCAGCATCTTTGGGTATTTCCAACAAAGTCAAAGGCACCCCGATATGATTGTTCAGATTACCTCGCGTGGCAGAAGTTTTGAATGTCGTTTTCAAAACCGCATGAAGTAATTCTTTAGATGTAGTCTTCCCGTTACTTCCTGTTAGCCCGATCACAGGAATATCCAATTGATGTCGATGGTAGTTAGCCAACTTTTGCAAACAGGTCAAGGCATCTTCGCAGATAAAATATCGCTCATCATCTTCTTCAAAATAGGCAATTTCATCAATCACTACTGCCGAAGCTCCCATTTCCAAAGCCTTTGGAGCAAACTCATTTGCATTAAAATTGGGCCCTTTCAAGGCGAAAAAAATGTTTCCCGGTTCAATTTTTCGTGTATCGGTGCTGACTCCGGTACTTTTCAAAAAGAGTTGATATAATATTGCGATATTCATCTAAAATCAATTTTACCCCAAAATAAACGAATGATCACATCTTTGGACTGATGATTCCGTATTAATTTTAGAATTCGGAACCAACCTTGCCCATGCGATTATTTCTAGTAGGTATTTTTCTTTTTGTCACTTCGGTAGCTTTTTCTCAAAAGACTTTTACCCTCGATTCGCATCCTTCGATTCAAGTTAATGGTGAAACACTTTCCTCCCCCTTTTCTGGAGGGATCAATTCGGCCCAGATCCAAACGATAGATTTGAATGGTGATGGACAGGAAGATTGGGTAGTTTGGGACATCAATTCTCGACAGCTTACGATCTTCGAAAAAGAAGGAAATGAATGGTCGGCCAGGCCAGAATGGGCCTATTTTTTTCCGGATGATATCAGCGGTTTTATGGCATTGGCTGATTATGATGGTGATGGAAGAAAAGATTTGTTTACCTCCACTGCTTTGGGGATCAAAGTTTATAAAAACACTTCTACAGGCAATTTAATCTCATGGGAGTTGGCTAGAAACTTCCTTCCTCTGGAAAGTGGATCTAATATTCAGGCAAATAATCTAGACACGCCGCTAATTCGGGACCTGGATGGAGATGGAGATCTGGACTTGGTAATTTTCAACTTTGCTGCGGGCGATTATTTGGAGTATTACAAAAACACCTCTGTAGAAAGAAATGGAACACCTGATATAGATGGTTTCGAATCAGCAGTTCCATTTTGGGGAAATTTCACATTCTGCGGTTGCGAAAATGTCCTTTTTGGAAAATCATGTTCAGGCCAAGATTTAAGAGTTCTAGAAAATGAAAATAGCCGAATCCAGCATGCCGGAGGACATTCTATTTTATACCGGGACTTTACAGGCGATGGAATTTCAGATTTGGTATTGGGAAGAGATGAGTGTGATATTTTGTATTTTTTACCCAATGAAGGAACGGAAACCTCCCCATTATTCACCAGCTTTTCCCATGAAATCCCAGGCTTAGGAGACCTTCCTACTTTTCCCATTTTCCACAATCCGAATTGGGTTGATGATCAATTTATTATTTCTCTCAATTCCAATGAAGCGGCTCAAACTTATGGAATAGATTATGAAAATTCTGTTTTCACATTTGAAGGAGGCATAGAGCCGATTTTGCAAAATCAGACTTTGGATTTGGGAGAAAATTCCAAGCCATTCTTCAGTGGGAATAAAAACGGAGGATACCTTTTTGTGACTTCCAATGTAACTCGCCAGGAAAGTGCATTAGGTGAAATTGCTGAGTTTACATTTTCAAACAACCAATTCAACCTGTTAAACAGAAATCAGGAAATACGAAGTTTAGGACTTTGGGACATTCAGTATTTGGAGCCACTGGACAATCTAGGAAATCCCTACCCAATCCTAACAGGCCAAAGATGGGAACAAGCTATTCCCAAACAAGTTTTCTTCTATCAAGTTGAGGGAAAATGGCAGGAAAGAGACATTGTCGGTTACAATGCTGCGCGAGGAGATTATATCCAATTTTTTAATTACCAAGACCAGCAGTATATGCTTGTAGCAGGCCAAAATGGAGCTTTGGACCTGTACAAAATGGATTTTTCAATTTTAGCAGCAAACCTAATGGAAGAAGATTTTCTGGATTTCTCAGACAATCCTTCTAACCGAAACCTCAGCATTGCGGTGGTCGAAGGGGAAAGTCCAAACCTCTATGCAATAGACCAAAGAGGAATTCTTGTTTTCATCGAAAACTTTATGGAAAACACCCAACGAGAGGAAGTCCAAATAGAAGTCGGAGATAAAAACTTTTCTACCAGACTGGGAAGAAATACTTGGATTGCAGTTATCTCTCCTGTTTTGGGAAATGACCACGATTTGATTTTGGGCACTCGTGCTGGAGGCTTGCTTTTCTTGACTGGAGTTTCCTCGCCTACTTCTCCTTCAGAAGAGAGTCAATTAATCGTTTTTCCGAATCCAAGTGACGGTCCAATTAAGATTATCTCAAATCAAAGCGGAACTGGTAGACTAATTACCTCTTTGGGACAGATTCTTTTGGATAAAATCTCTATAACAGCTGGACAAGAAACTGAAATCCAATCTGGAATCCTGACTCCTGGGCTTTACATATTTCAATTGGAGACCTCAAATGGCTCCCGCATCGCCAAAAAAGTCTGGATCCGCTAATTACAAGATTGGTTTTGTAGGCATTCTGTAAACTCGTAGCTTTCGATACAGAATATTTATCCCCATGAAACATCTATTTCTCTTAGGAATCCTTGGAGTTTTTCTTTTCTCCTGTTCCTCCCAACCTGACAATCCTGCCGATTCGGTCTTTATTAATGGAACTATCTACACGGTTGATTCTCGAAATCCAAAAGTTGAAGCAGTTGCTGTCAAGGACGGTTTGATCCAAGCTGTAGGGACAAGTGATGAGATAAATGCCTTTGTCGGGAATGACACAGAAGTAATTGACTTAGCCGGAAAAACCATGACCCCCGGGCTCATTGAATCACACGCACATTTGATGGGAATCGGATACAATAAACTGGAGCTGGATCTAATGTATGTGAAAACCTATGATGAATTGGTAGAAAAAGTAGCAGAGGCAGTCGCCAAATCCAAGCCCGGAGACTGGATAGTAGGAAGAGGCTGGCATCAGGACAAATGGGCTAAAATGCCTGAAAAAACTGTAAAAGGTTTTCAAACCAATGAAGAACTGAATAAAGTTTCTCCAGACAACCCGGTTTACCTAAGCCATGCTTCCGGACATGCTTCTTTTGTCAATGGAAAAGCTTTGGAATTGGCAGGTATTGCTAATCTGAAGGGTGAAAGACCCATAGAGGTAGAAGGTGGAGAAATCATTATGGATGAATTAGGAAACCCTACGGGGATATTATCCGAAAGAGCCTCTGGATTGGTAGCCAGATTGATCCCGAATGAAACTCCTGAAAGAGCTGCTGAAGCATTGACATTGGCTTTACAGGAATTGGCAGAAAAAGGCATTACTTCTTTTCATGATGCAGGTTCGGGTCAAGATGTAATTGACTTAGTTGACCAATTCAAAAAAGATGGAAAATTGACATCCAGAATGTACATCATGCTTACGGGTCGCCAGCCTGAACTTTTGGAAGAATGGTACAAAAAAGGCCCTATGATTGATCAGGACCATCTATTGACAGTTCGTTCGATCAAATTAAACTGTGATGGAGCTTTGGGAAATCGAGGTGCTTGGTTATTGGAGGATTATTCCGACAGAGCTGGACATAGAGGCCATGAAACACTGCCGATGTCAGTAGTAACTGAAGTTTCCGAAAAGGCATTGCCTCTGGGTTTTCAGGTTTGTTCCCATGCCATCGGAGACCGTGCGAATCAGGAAGTCTTGGATCGATATGAAGCTGCTTTTGCAAAAAATCCAGAGATCAAAGATCATAGATTCAGAATCGAACATGCACAGCATATCGACCTAGAGGACATTCCAAGATTTGGAGAAATGGGTGTAATTGCCGCTATGCAAGCTATTCACTTGAGCTCTGACAGACCTTGGGCCATCGACAGATTAGGAGAGAAAAGAATCGTTGACGGCGCTTACGTGTGGCAAAAGTTGATGAAAAGTGGCGCAGTGGTTACCAACGGTACTGACGCCCCTGTAGAGCCAGTGGATCCGATTCCATCTTTTTATGCTTCTGTGACTAGAAAAACATTGGCTGGCACTCCTGAAGGGGGCTATGAAGCCAGTCAAAAAATGACTCGTGAGGAAGCCTTGAAATCCTATACTTTGGATGGAGCTTTCGCCGAGTTCGAAGAGGATTTCAAAGGATCCATTGAAGTAGGAAAAGCGGCTGATTTTACGATTTATGACCAAAACATCATGGAAATCCCTGAAGAACAAATTTTGGATACTAAAGTGGTGAGAACAGTAGTTGGTGGAAAGACGGTGTTCAGCAGATAGGACAAAAAGCTGAAAGCTTAAGTAAGATATCTAAAAAATCAGTGGCCCTTCTGGATTTAAAAATTCGGAAGGGCTTTTTTTCACACTTAAACTAACCTTTAAGCCAACAGCATATATTTGACTTCCCCCTTCCTAATTTTTTCCTATTTTCAGTCTTTCAAAATAAATCCAAATCTTATGAGAAAAATTTTATCGCTCTTTGGGGTATTTTTTCTTCTGGCCATTTCTATCCATGCCCAAGAAGTCAAGCCCATTACGTGGAAGGATATCCCGAACTGGAAGTACATGCCAGGGCCGGCTTTTCAAATTTCGAATGATGGCCAATGGGTTGCCTACGGCTTGGTAGAATTGGAAGGAGATGGAGAAATTATTCTTCAGAAAGTCGGAGTAGATTCCACCAAACAAACCCTGAAAATTGGTTCTACGAGCTACCCTTCTATGCAATTCAGTGAAGACGGCAAGTATTTTATCTACACTGAATACCCGACTTTTTCTGAGAAAAAAGCCAATCAAAAAAGCAAAGGTAAGCCTCTTAAAAACAAAGCCATCCTGATCAAATTGGGATCTGATGACAAGAAGGAGTTTGAAAATGTAAACAACTACTCCTTCAACAGAGACGGTTCCTCCGTCCTTGCCATCAACCTCTCTAAAGAAGGAAATGGTGATGCCAAAGGTTCAGATCTATTGATTTACCATTTAGGTTCAGAGAAAGCACAAAACATCGGGAATGTTTCCGATTTCAGTTTTAATAAAGCGGGTAATTACCTCGCATATACTGTCGATGCGGCAAACCAATCCGGAAATGGCCTTTATTTAATGAATGTTGCAGCAAACAGTATCCAAATTTTGGATTCGGATAAGGCATCCTATAAGTCAATCGGATGGACCGAAAAGGGTGATGCACTTTCCGCATTGAAAATGGTCAAGGACAAGAAGTATAAGCAAGACAAAGGTCAGGTGATCGGTGTTAAAAATCTTGCAGCTCCTTCCGTCACTATTTATGATCCTGCAAAGGATTCTGTGAATTTTGATCAAGCTTATACCATTTCTGGGAACAGAAGACCCGAATGGTCTGAGGATTTGACCAGATTATTTTATGGCATTCATCCTTTAGAATTAGCTAAAAAAGAAGAGCCTAAGAAAGAGGTTGATAAAGATTCAGTTGCGCAAGCAGAATCTGCGGCTATGAAGAAAATCATGGCTGACACGACAATCAAGTCCATTTCAGATTTACAAAAAGCTATCTCGAAATTGGACAGCGGCAAAACCAAGGGCAAAAAAGAGAATGATGCTGATAAGCCTGAAATGACCATTTGGCACTGGAATGATGCAAGACTTCAATCCCGTCAGCAAATAATGGAAAACAGAGACAAAAACTTCAGTTTCTACTCCATGTATGATGTTGCTTCTAAAAAGCATACCCAGTTGCAGGATAGCAGCATGCTAGAGTTGAACATTTTGGACAAAGAGCTTTATGCATTGGGCTCTGATATTTCTGCCTATGAATTGGACATCAACCTAGATGGCCAAAGCTATAGGGACTTTTACATTGTCAATTTGAAAACTGGAGAGAAAAAAGAACTTTTCAAGAAGTTCTATATGCCTGGATTCGCTTCCTATCCTCGTGAATCTCCGGATGGCACCAAGTTGATTTATGGAAACGATGGTCATTTCTACATCTATGACATCGCTACTGGTCAAAGCACTAATATCACTGAAAACATTCCCACCACTTTCGTCAATACAGAAGATGATCATAATGTGGTCAAACCAATGAACAGCCCATTGGGATGGAGCTCGGATAGCAAATATGTCCTTTTGAGAGACGGTTGGGATATTTGGCAAGTGCCCGTTGGAAGCACAAAAGAGAAAGCTACCAACTTGACATTAAATGGCAAAACTGACCAGATCCGTTATCAATATAGATTTGGATTGGACCCAGAAGAAAAAGGGCTTGATTTGAGCAAGCCTGCCTACATCAGAACCTACGGTGAATGGAACAAGAAAAGTGGTATTGCAAAGATTTCTCCTGCCAAAAAAGGAGGATTGACTCCGGGTGTGGAAGTTTTGCTTTGGGAAGATGCTTACGTGAGCAGCCTGGGTAAAGCAAAAAATGCAGACACCTACTATTTCTCCCAAGGCACATTCAATAAGGCTCCGGAAATGTATTTGACGAACGCATCTCTTTCCAACCCAACTCAAGTAACTGATGCCACTCCTGACGCTGACAAATACGCTTGGTCAGCAGGAACAAGATTGGTGGACTATACCTCAGACAAAGGGGTGAAATTGCAGGGGACTTTATTCCTACCGGCAGGCTATCAGGAAGGTAAAAAATACCCAACCGTTGTTTATTACTATGAGAAGCTGTCCCAAACCCGTCACAACTGGTACAATCCTGGGTATAGCGGAACAGGCTGGAATCCAAACGTATATACTTCCAATGGTTTTGCAGTATTCATTCCGGATATCGTTTATACCATGGATGATCCTGGGATGTCGGCTGTTTGGTGTGTAATCCCTGCCGTAAAAGAAGCAATCAAAACCGGCGTGATCGATGAAAACAACATCGGCATCCATGGTCACTCTTGGGGTGGTTATCAAACTGCATTCCTGATCACCCAGACTGACATGTTCAAGGCTGCGGCAGCTGGAGCGCCTTTGACCAACATGATCTCTATGTATGACTTGATTTACTGGAATTCTGGAGGAGGAAACATGTCCATCTTTGAAGCTTCTCAAGGAAGATTCACTGGAGGACCTTGGGAAAACTGGGATTCTTACGAAAGAAACAGCCCGGTTTACCATGTGAAAAATGTAAAAACTCCACTTCTAATGTTGCATAATGACAAAGACGGAGCCGTGGATTTCACTCAAGGGATCGAATATTATTCTGCATTAAGAAGATTAAAGAAGCCAGTGGTTTTGGTTCAGTACAAAGGCGAAAACCATGGATTGAGCAAATTGGAAAATAGAAAAGACTACAGTGTAAGAATGATGGAATTCTTCGAGCATCATCTGAAAGGAAAAGAAGCTCCTGAGTGGCTGGAAAAAGGAATCGACAAGATTGATTTAGATGAGCACTTGAAAGAAAGAGCTTTTTAAGAAAGCTGAAGTTTGAAATTTGAAAATCCCCGGTTTGCGTCGGGGATTTTTTGTTATTCGCTCACATTGAGATAAACATACCCCATTTGCCCCAAGGTCACAAAGGAGTATTTCGCTGAAATAGCTGGATGAACTAGCGGAGTTAATTTCTCTTTCCCAATTTGTAAAAAGGCCATACTTTGACCACAAACGTAGAATTGAACCCCTACTTTTTCTAATTCTTCAATAGCTAACAGGTTGGGATTTTTGATGCTAAATTTCTTCTCATATTCAATATCAGAAAGGATAGCATTCACCAATCCACCATGAACCACTGCTGCCAAATGAAGCTTTTCTTTCGGTACTCCATTGGCAATACCCAAATTATAGGTTCTTGCCACTTCCAATATGGAAGGATGGATTGCAGTTGAGTCTTTGATACCTCCATATAGATCTAAAACTACCTTGTAGTCTAATTCCGGATTATAGGGAAGTGCAGGCTCCTCCACTGGCATCACTCCTACATAAGGATGAAAACCTAATACTGGATAGGTAATTTTTTCTTTGATATAAGCAGGGATTTCATCTTGAGAAAAAGATTGAAATGAAAATCCTAAAACCAATAAAATGAGTAAAGGGATAAACTTTTTCATAGAAGTCAAATTAAAGCAAGCGAATAAGTTAGCTAGTAATTTTTGAAAATCATATCACGCAATTCGTCAGGGATTTCCCTCCTTTAGTCATTATTTACCTGATTATTAGATTTTTTCGAAATATCTTTCTAGCTATTCCCTCATCAGCAAGTTTTAGATTTGGGAATAAAACCCAGAACAAGCCTATTCAATCTATGAAGTACACTTTTACCAATCAATCTTTGGGAAAATTTTGCCTGCTTTTCACAACAATTTTGTGCATTTCTATCCCTTCCTTTTCCCAGCAAAACAAAGCGAAGCTTGTTGGAAGTATTCAAGAAAAAACTTCAGGAAATCCATTAGGGTTTGCTAGCGTAGCGCTGTATACCCAATCTGACAGCCTAGTCGCAGGAGGAATCTCTGAAGAAAGTGGAAAATTCTCCATTGATGTTCCTTTTGGGGAATATTATGCCTTGATTGAGTTTATGGGCTTTGATCCTTTCAAAACTGAAACTCTTACTTTTTCCAGAGAATCCAATCGAATAGATTTGGGAAATATCCAGTTGGAAACCAGCGCTGAAAATCTGGATGAGGTAGTTGTTCAGGGAGAAAAAACCTTGATGGAGCTATCTCTGGACAAAAGAATTTTCAATGTCGGAAAAGACTTGGCTAACGCGGGTGGAACCGCAACGGATATATTGATGAACCTTCCTTCAGTCGCTGTGGATCCAGAAGGAAATGTGAGGCTTCGAGGATCTAGCAATGTGAGGATTTTGATTGACGGAAAGCCGTCAGGATTAGTTAGCTTCAAAGGAAGCTCAGGACTTCGCCAGCTTCAGGCAAATATGGTGGAGCGAGTGGAAGTCATCACCAATCCTTCTGCCCGATACGAAGCGGAAGGCATGGCAGGTGTGATCAATATCATTCTCAAAAAAGACAATCAACAAGGATTTAATGGCTCCTTTGAGGTCATTGGGGGTACTCCTTTGAATCTGGGATTTTCAGCAAATCTGAATTATCGCCACAAGAGAATCAATTGGTTTATCAATTATGGATTTGCCAGAAGGTATCAGCCAAATGTCAACGAGATCTATCAAGAAGTCTACGAGGATGGAAACACCATGATCCTTAAACAGAATAACGAAGGCGAACTTCGAGGCTGGAATAACAACATCCGTGGAGGTCTGGATTACTATTTCAATGAACAAAGCATCCTGACACTTTCTTATCTCTGGAGAAGAACCAATGGAAGAAGAATCACCAATATCCGCTATGAAGACTACCTAAACAGTCTTGACAATTTCTTGGGATATTCATTGAGAAAACAAGATGAAAAGGAGAAAGAACCCAATTCAGAAATTGCAGCCACCTACAAAAGAACATTTGCCGAAAAAGGCCATGAATTAACTGCTGCATTTACTTATTTGAATTATTGGGAAAATTCTGATCAGTTATTCACCGAATACAGTTTTAATCCAAGTGGAGAACCTGTTGCGGGAGGATCTTCGGTCCAAACTTCATTGAATGACGAGTACGAAAATCAATACTTGCTTCAGTTGGACTATGTCAAGCCTTTTGCCAAAGAGGGGAAATTTGAAACTGGTCTAAGAACAAGTTTCCGGGAAATGAAAAATGACTTTATCGTTTCCCAAGAAAATGAAAGTGGTGAATTTGAACCGCTTCCTGGTTTGGATAATATTTTCCTTTACAATGAAAACATTCTTGCTGCCTATGGGATTGTGGGGAATAAAACTGGAAACTGGAGTTATCAGGCAGGATTAAGAGCGGAGCACACCGATGTGGAGACGATTTTGGAGGAAACCAATGAGAAAAACCCAAGAAAATACACCAATCTTTTCCCTAGTGCTCATATGACCTATAATATCAGCGAGGAAAATGCCTTTCAGCTGAGCTATTCAAGGAGAGTACGAAGACCTGTTTACAATGACTTGAGTCCTTATGTGACCTTTTCAGACCAACGTAATTTCTTCAGTGGAAACCCAGATTTGAATCCTGAATACACAGATGCATTTGAATTAGGTCATATCAAGTATTTCGAAAAAGGAACCCTCTTCTCAACAGCTTACTTTAGAAATACCACTGATAAAATCGAGAGAATCCGAACTGTCGATGAAGAAGGGAAATCTGTGACTCTACCTTACAATTTGACAGGAGAGCAGTCTTTTGGATTGGAGTTTAGTGCGGATTACAGACCCAAGCCTTGGTGGAAATTAGACCTGAACTTGAATTTCTTTCACGCTGACATCAATGGAAGCAATATTCAAACTGATTACAAAGCAAAAACCACTTCATTCTTAGCCAGACAGACTTCACGTTTTACGCTTGAAGGTGGATGGGATTTGCAGCTGAGAGCTAACTACGATGCCAAGCAAAAAACTGCTCAGGGAATCCGAAAAGGAATTTTCTTCCTAGACATTTCTGCAAGCAAAGTAATCATGCAGGACAGAGGTCGATTGATTTTGACCGCCAACGATATTTTCAACTCCAGAAGAAATCGATATATCACAGAAGGATACAATTTCTATACGGAAGGCAATTCCCAATTCGTCCGTCGTCAAATCAATTTAACCTTCAGCTATCGTCTGAAACCTTAAAACATTTACCCAAAATCTATCCTAAATCCCTATACTTGGGATTAAATCTATCTCATGCGCCAATTTCTAGCCTCACTCAGTTTGATTTTCATTCTGGGGACTTCGACTTACGCCCAAAAAATTAACGCCGACTACCGCTTACCCATTAAAAAAGCTACCTCTGAAATTCATATAGATGGCATTTTGGATGAAAAAGCGTGGCAAGAAGCCGACGTAGCTACGGACTTTTTTATGATCACCCCGATGGACACCAGTTTTGCAAAAGTGCAAACAGATGTTCGAATGACCTATGATGATCATAATCTTTACATCATTGTTGTAAACCATCATTTAATCGATGGGCCTTACATGGTCGAGTCATTGAGAAGAGATTTCTCCTTTGGGAAAAATGACAACTTCTTGCTTTTCATGGACCCATTTGACGATCAGACCAATGGCTTCTCCTTTGGTGCAAATGCAGCAGGTGCTCAGTGGGATGGAATTATGTACAATGGAGGAAGTGTAGATCTGAGCTGGGACAACAAGTGGACTTCCAAAGTAAAAAACTATGAGGACAAATGGATCTTTGAAGCTGCTATTCCTTTCAAATCTATTCGCTACAAAAAAGGGATTACCGAATGGGGAATCAACTTTTCCAGATTGGATCTAAAAGCTACTGAAAAATCAGGCTGGGCTCCAGTTCCAAGACAATTCCCTTCAGCCTCTTTGGCCTATACGGGTATTTTGGCATGGGATAATCCTCCACCACAAGCAGGAGCAAATGTTTCTATCATTCCTTACGCTTTAGGCGGTGTTACTAAAGATTTTGACAATGGTGGCGACAATGTATACAGAAAAGAAATTGGCCTAGATGCCAAAATAGGTTTAACCTCTTCTCTCAATTTGGATTTAACAGTCAATCCTGATTTTTCCCAAGTCGAAGTTGATCGACAAGTAACCAACTTGGACCGATTCGAGTTGTTTTTTCCCGAAAGAAGACAATTTTTCCTTGAAAACGGAGACCTGTTTGCCAACTTCGGATACACCTCCATTAGACCATTTTTCTCTCGTAGAATAGGCTTAAACGCACCTATTCAATTTGGAGCAAGATTGAGTGGAAAGATCAACAAAGACTGGAGAGTCGGAGCTATGAATATGCAAACTGGGGCAGTGGATGAAGAGGCTTTGCCTTCTCAGAATTTCACTGTTTTAGCATTGCAAAGACAAGTTGGAGCTAGAAGTAATGTAACCGGTATTTTCATCAACAAGCAGTCTCTCAATTACAATCCAGATGAAAATTCTGAACAGCCAATTTATTCTCAATTCAATCGTAATGTGGGTTTAGAATATAATTTAGCGTCCTCGAACAACCTTTGGACAGGTAAAGTAATGGCTCTTCAAAGCTTTGCCCCTGACAATACAGGGAATGGTTTTGTCCATGCCGCCAACTTGAAATATACCTCAGGAAACCTGACTTGGAACTGGCAGCATGAGTATGTTTCTGAAAATTACATCGCCGAAGTTGGCTATGTACCGAGAAGAGGATATTTCAAAATAGATCCAGAAATTGGATATAGATGGTTTCCTCAAAGTGAAAAAATTCTGAGTCATGGACCTGATTTTGGAACCAGATTTTTCTTCAATAAATCAGGAGAAAAAACTGACAACACCACCTTTGTAGCTTACAACTTGAAATGGAGAAGCCAAAGTACATTTATGCTTTGGGTAGCAAAAGATTTCATTAAGCTTCAAAGACCATTTGACCCAACCAATTACAGTGGTGAAACACTTGACCCTGGCACAGAGCACTCATGGTATGCTTGGGGGACTGAATATGCTTCCAAACCACAAAGCTTGTTTACTTATTCTTTTTCTACCCGAATGGGAGGCTACTATGCCGATGGAGACAGGTACAATGTGAGTACAGAATTTGGATACAGATTCCAGCCATATGTCAGCATCGCGATGACGACCAATTACAACAGAATCAACTTGCCAGAACCTTGGGGCAACACGAGATTCTGGCTAGTAGGCCCTCGTGTGGATTTGACTTTGACCAACACTTTGTTCTTCACGACTTTTGTCCAATACAATGAGCAGATCGAAAACATTAATTTGAACACCCGATTCCAATGGAGATTCAAACCAGCCTCTGATTTGTTTATCGTTTATACGGATAATTATCTTCCAGCACCTTTCTACACGAAGAATAGATCTTTGGTCATCAAGTTTACCTACTGGTGGAATGCCTAATAAATTGATGTGTTTTAACTTAATCTAATTGAGAAATTGACAAATAATTAGTTTATTGAAGAAAAACGATAAACTCATGTCAACCAACTATTTACATTACATTCAGAGTGGATTTTTGAAAATCTCTTTTCTTTCAACTCTGCTATTTGCCATTGGCACTATTTCTTCATCCAACTTTGCTTTGGCGCAAGAAATGGAAAGACCACCGACGAAACCAATTGTTAAAGGACAGGTAATTGATGAGCTGGAAAAGGCAATCCCGGGGGCAACTGTCATTGTCAAGGGAACAACAGTGGGAACTGTTTCTGATATCAATGGATTTTTCTCTTTGGATTTGAGCAAGTTCAGTACAGATCAGGTCTTGGTGATTTCCTTTGTCGATCGCTCAAAAAAAGAAGTAAAAGTAGAAATAGATAAAGTTCCAAAAGACTTTGGCCAAATTCAGCTGAAGCAGACAGAGCTACGCGAATAATACACCTTTCTAGTACAATTCAAAAGCCCTTGAAGATCGCTCTCCAAGGGCTTTAAATTTTCATCTATTTTAGATTAGACTTCGATAGAGGCATCAATATTCTTGAAATATACCTGCTTGTCAGCATCCAAATCAACCAAAACGGCTGAGTCATTTTTGATATATCCTGCCAAGATTTCCTTAGAAAGCTCATTCAAGATCAAGCGCTGCATGGTTCTCTTCAATGGCCTTGCTCCAAACTGTGGATCAAAACCTACTTCAGCCAAGTAATCCAATACTTCGGTTGTTGCCTCGATCTCAATATTGGATTCGGACAAACGCTTCTGGATCTCTCTCCATTGGATATCGACAATTTTACGAATGATCTGCTTGTTCAAAGGCTCAAACATAATCGTCTCATCGATACGGTTGAGAAACTCTGGTCTAACTGATTTTTTCAGTAAGTCAAATACTTCTGATTTCGTTTTCTCCAGTACTTCATCTTTATTCCACTCGTCCATTTCGGCAAATCGCTCCTGGATCAAATGAGAACCAATATTGGTAGTCAATATGATAATGGTATTCTTGAAGTTGGCAATTCGGCCTTTGTTATCAGTCAATCGACCATCGTCCAATACTTGCAATAGGATATTGAACACATCCGGATGGGCTTTTTCAATCTCATCCAACAAGATCACTGAATAAGGCTTTCTTCTCACAGCCTCAGTCAATTGCCCGCCTTCATCATACCCTACATATCCCGGAGGCGCTCCTACCAATCTACTGACCGCATGTCTTTCTTGGTATTCAGACATATCGATACGAACCATGGCATTCTCATCATTGAAGAGGTATTCTGCCAAAGCCTTCGCCAATTCCGTCTTTCCGACCCCAGTCGTACCCATAAAGATAAAGCTACCAATTGGGCGTTTTGGATCTTGAAGTCCTGCTCGGCTTCTTCTGACAGCATCGGACAGTGCTGCAATTGCCTCTTTCTGACCAGCCACTCTTCTTCCCAATTCATCTTCCAAATGCAATAATTTCTCACGCTCAGACTCAATCATCTTATTCATTGGGATTCCAGTCCACTTGGAAACAACAGCTGCAATATCTTCAGCATCTACTTCCTCCTTCAATAATGGAGAACCTGCTTGCATCTGAGCCAATTGAGATTTGAATGATTCTAGCTTTTGCTCAGCTTCACCGATCTTACCATATCTGATTTCAGCAACTTTACCGAAATCACCAGCTCGCTCAGCTTGCTCAGCCTCCAACTTGAATTTATCGATATTCTCTTTTTCTCGTTGGATGCCCATGATGACAGCCTTTTCAGACTCCCACTTGGCTTTGACACTATCTCTCTTTTCAGACAATTCAGCCAATTCCTTGCTCAGAACGGTCTCTTTATCTTTGTTCTTTTCTCTACGGATCGCTTCACGCTCGATCTCCAGCTGCATAATTCGACGGTTCAACTCATCCAATTCCTGAGGCAAAGAATCAATTTCCATCCTCAATTTAGCTGCTGCTTCATCCATCAAGTCAATCGCTTTATCTGGCAAGAATCGATCAGAAATATATCGCTGAGAAAGCTCCACCGCTGCAATCACCGCATCGTCTTTGATTCGCACACCATGGTGCAATTCGTATTTATCCTTGATACCACGAAGAATGGAGATCGCATCAGCTGCATCTGGCTCATCAACGATAACTGCCTGGAATCGACGCTCCAGAGCTTTATCTTTCTCGATATACTTCTGATATTCTTTCAAGGTAGTAGCACCAATCGCATGCAACTCACCTCGAGCCAAAGCAGGCTTGAGCAAGTTTGCTGCATCCATTGCACCTTCTCCTCCACCTCCGGCACCAATCAAGGTGTGAATCTCATCAATGAAAAGAATGATTTCTCCATCTGAATCAGTCACCTCTTTGATAACAGCTTTCAATCGCTCCTCAAACTCTCCTTTATATTTTGCACCAGCTACCAACAAACCCATATCCAAGGAAATCAAAGTCTTGGATTTCAAGTTTTCAGGCACGTCTCCTGACACAATTCTTTGAGCCAATCCTTCTACGATCGCAGTCTTACCTACACCAGGCTCACCCAAAAGAATTGGGTTGTTTTTGGTTCTTCTGGCTAAGATTTGAAGAACCCTTCGGATCTCTTCATCTCTACCGATAACTGGGTCAATCTTCCCTTTTTTGGCAAGATCATTTAGATTTTTGGAGTATTTCTCCAAAGCTCTGTATTTGCTTTCTGCGTTTGGATCGGTCACTTTATTACCTTTTCTAAGTTCTTTTATTGCTTCGATCAATGGCTTTTCTGCGAGTCCTTGATCTTTTAATAATTGCGCTGTCGCATCAGTTCCGGCCAAAATCGCCAAAATCAAATGCTCAATCGCTACATATTCATCCCCAAAAGTTTTGAGATAATCTTTTGCCTTAATTAAGGCCTGGTTGGCGGAATTGGATAAATGAGGCTGTTGGTTTCCCCCACTTACCTTGGGCATTTTTGCCAACTGATCTTCCAGTTTTTGGGAAACCAATTGCTTATTGACACCAAGCTTTTTGAATAAAAAGTCAGTGACATTCTCATCTTCGGAAAATATTCCTTTCAGCAAATGTGCCGGCTCGATTGCTGGCTGACCAGCACCCATTGCCAACTCAGCTGCCTTCTGAATTGCTTCCTGAGATTTGATTGTAAATTGTTTAAAATCCATGTATTGTTAGTCGTTTTTTCCTGTCTTTAAAGGCAATTGATCAAAACCACCGCCAAGCTATTTTTTCAGCCAAAATGACTGGATTATCACATGAGAATTAAATTTTTCGGAATTATTGGCAGAAAAACAGTAGAATTCAAGACAATAAGAATCGACTTATAATTTAGTATTGATTCAGAATTTTTCCTGTTTTAAATCTCCAGATTAATATTTTTCCCATCAACCTAAATCAAACTTTTTCTAATTATGGAAAACAATAAACCAGAAGAAAATATCCTCCAACTCATTCAAATTATTCGAAATCAAAAAGTCATGCTTGATTCAGATCTTGCCGAGATGTATGAAGTTTCGACAAAACGCATAAACGAACAAGTAAAAAGAAACCCGGATCGATTCTCTGGAAATTTTATGTTTCAGCTTACTGATGACGCATAGAAAAACTAGAGGTCGCAATTTTCGACCTCAAGATGGGAGGTAGAAGGACTCCACCTTATGTTTTTACAGAGCAAGGTGTAGCTATGCTTTCCTCAGTAATAAACAGTCCTCAAGCGATCCAGGTTAATATTTCCATCATGAGAACTTTTGTGAAAATACGTGAATGGGCTCTCAACTATTCCGATTTGCAGGAAAATATTCTTCAACTCCAGCAATCAGAATCCGACCAAAACCATCACATTTCCCGTATTTATCAAGTCTTGGAGGAGCTATTGGATCCCGAACCAAAAGAGAGAAATGCTATTGGCTTCAAAAAATAAACCCCGACTTTGAAAAGCCGGGGTTTTAAAGACATTAAATTCTACTTTTAGCTCTGACTAGCGGCATAATCTTCAACGGCTTGCCATACTCTAAACACATTTTTATAACAGATCTTCTCTATATCTTCCTCTGAATACCCTCTCTTCAGAAGCTCAGCAATCAGGTTTGGGAACATGGAAACATCCTTCAATCCTGTAGGCAAAGAATCTCCTACCCCATCGAAATCAGATCCAAATCCAACATGGTCAATACCAACCAAACTCACTACATGATCAATATGATCAGCAACTTTCTGAACGGTAGGGAAAGGATTATTTGCGGCTGCATATTCAGCGGCATAAGCCTGGAAAGCAGAATCTCCTCTACTTAATTCATTTTCTACCATATAATTGACCAGATGCTCGCGGACTTTGGAAGATCCGGCGGCATATGCCGAATCAATAAATGAACCTCCAAAATTAATCATCATCACACCACCATTTTCAGCCATCGCTTTAATTAATTCATCACTCATGTTTCTTTCGAATCCCGGAGTGAATTTCCTAGCTGAAGAGTGAGAAGCAATTACTGGAACTTTGGTGATAGCCAAAGCATCTTTGAAGGTATCATCCGAAACGTGACTCAAATCCACCATGATCCCAACGCGATTCATTTCTTTGACCACCTGCTCCCCAAACTCACTTAAACCATTATACAATCTAACAGTATCATAACTGGAATCTCCAATCAAATTGGCTTTCCCATGAGTCAATGTGATATATCTGATTCCACGATCTCTGAAATATTCCACATTGGAAATATCATCCTCAATGCCAGCTCCATTTTCCATACCCATTGGCAATGAAATCAGTCCTTTTGCAAAATTAGCTTCAACATCAGATGGACTATAAGCCATCGCAAACTGATCTGGAAAAGTATTTGCCAACCTTTCAGTCATCATAATCAATGAATCAGCTAAAGCCTTTGAAGCCCCTGGAATTTGCTGATTTCCTGCGGGAATATAGATAGACATAAAAGGAGCGTCCAATCCTCCTTCTTTTGACCTTGGAAAGTCAAAATTACCATCAGGAGTACGGACTGAAACATCCAAAATTTCTCTTTGTAAGGTAAAACCTCCGACTTTCATTCTATATGGAAGGTCCACATGACCATCCACCATAATAGTTTTGTGGGCAATTTCTTTTGCAGCCTCTAAACGTTCCGCATCCGACATTTTGGTATAGTCGACAGCTTCTTCCGCTGGAGGTTGGCAGGCAAACCCGACAGCAGCCAGGGCCAATAAGCTTACATATTTTTTCATAGCATAAGGTTGGTTAGGATTAGGGAAGATAAGGGCTTTTGAGACAAGCATAAAAAAAAATCCATAAATGGTGAAAATTACAGAATTGAATCATGATTTCTGAATTTCAAAACCCTCTGATTCAAACAATTGATTCTTTATTACTAAATTTCATATAAAAACCACCCCATATGAAAAAATATTGTTTTTACCTACTCGCCATTTTGATTGGTTTTGGATGTCAATCTCCTTCCGTAAAATCATCAATAGCAATCAAAATTGCTCCTGAATTACAAAAAGGGCTAAAAGACGGTCGGTTACTTTTTATTCTTTCAAATGACAAGGAAAAGGAGCCTCGTTTTTCTATTTCCGATGATGCCGCCACAGCCCAAGTGTTTGGAATGGATATAGAAAATTACAGTCCAGAGAAAGAGATTTATCTCGACCTAGAAAGCTTTGGTTATCCGGTAGAAAATATCCAAGATCTGAAAGAAGGAAGTTATAACATGCAGGCTTTTATCATCAAATATGAAACTTTCAATAGAGGTGATGGCCATACCGTCAAGCTTGCAATGGACCAAGGAGAAGGAAGAAGGTGGAATAGCACTCCAGGAAATATCTATTCTACGCCTATTAATATCGATTTTAAAAATGGCAGCTCCATAGAAATCACTGTAGATCAGGAAATCCCTCCTGTTACTGAACCTGAAGACACAGAATATATCAAGCATATCAAGATAAAATCTGACCTTCTTTCAAAGTTTTGGGGAAGGGATATGTATTTGGGAGCTCATGTTTTGCTTCCGGAAGGCTTTGAAGAAAACCCCAATCAATACTATCCTCTGATGGTTTTTCATGGACACTTCCCAAGTGATTTTGGAGGTTTTAGAACGATTCCACCAGATCCGGAATTAAGCGACGAAGACTATTCTGCACGGTTTGGAATTTATGGATATCAAAAAATCCAACAACAGGAAGCCTATGACTTTTATAAAAAATGGACTTCCCCTGACTTCAAACGATTTATCATCATAGAAATCCAGCATGCTAATCCTTTTTATGATGATAGCTACGCGGTGAATTCTGAAAATCTGGGCCCCTACGGCGATGCCATCACCTATGAATTGATTCCTTACATTGAGGAGCAATTCCGCGGAATAGGTGAAGGATGGTCAAGATTTTTGTACGGCGGATCTACCGGAGGCTGGGAAGCTTTGGCAGTGCAGGTTTTATATCCAGATGAGTACAACGGATGTTTTGCAGCCTGTCCGGACCCCATAGATTTTAGAGCCTACACCACCATCAATCTTTATGAGGATGAAAACGCCTATTACCAAAAGGGAGAATTTCGAGAAACATTAAGACCAGGGCATCGGGATTCTTTGGGGCATGTTTCTGCCATGGTTAGGGATATGAACCTGAAAGAATTAGCAATCGGAGGACCGGAAACAAGATCTGGAGAGCAGTTTGACATTTGGCAAGCAGTTTATTCGCCAGTCGGAAAAGATGGATATCCAAAGCCTATCTGGGATAAAAAAACGGGGGAAATAGATCCTACTGTTGCTGACTTTTGGAGGGAGAATTACGACCTTCGCTATATCATGGAGCGCGACTGGGAAACACTTGGGCCAAAGTTGGCTGGAAAAGTGCATATCTACTGTGGGGACATGGACAATTATTACCTCAACAATGCTGTTTACCTGACCGAAAAATTTTTAGAACAAACACAAAACCCTTACTATGGTGGGGAGGTTGCTTATGGTGACCGAGCGGAACATTGCTGGAATGGAGATCCGAACCTCCCTAATTATATGTCAAGATTGAGGTATAACACCATGTATCTAGATAAAATATCGAAGAGACTGCAAGCGTCCGCTCCTTCAAATTTTAATCAACAAAACTGGACACTAACTAAAAATTAAACTATGAAAACCTTATTTAAAACCAGCTTATTGGGACTTTCTGCCGCAGCAATTTTTGCTAGCTGTAGCTCAGAAAAAACCTCAGAAACCGAAACTGAAGAAATGGTCGAGGTGGTTGAAAAGAAAACACCTTCTTTGACTATGCTTTGGGAAAGCCCTGCTACCCTTGAGACAGTTGAATCTGTACTATTTGATGAGACTACTGGAAGGATCTACACTTCCAACATCATCGGCCAGGACCCTACTGAAAAAGATGGAAAAGGAAGTATTTCTATTTTGGATACCGATGGAAATATTGTGGAGCAAGATTTTGTCACTGGATTAAATGCGCCTAAAGGAATGGGCATTGCAAATGGTCACCTGTATGTAACAGACATTGATGAATTAGTAGAAATCGACTTGGAAAGTGGTGATATCTCAAACAAGTGGCCAATTGATGGAGGTCAATTCTTAAATGATATTGCAACTGAAGACGACAAGGTTTTCTTCACCGATATGAATACAGGAACTGTCTATATCTTAATGGATGGAGAGATTATGAAAGTATCAGAAGGAAATGAATCTATCAATGGGCTAGAGGTAAGTGCCGATGGAGTTCTTTATGGCTTGGATGCTTCAGGCTTGAAAAAAATAAATGAGGACGGCAGTTCTGAAGTTCTTAACAATGTTGTAACTGGAGGAGATGGTTTGATCTCATTGGGAGATGGAAAATTCGTCGCTTCAAGATGGGCAGGTGAAATCTACTTTGTGGATGGCGATGGAGAAACTCTACTTTTGGACACAAAAGCACAAGAGTCCAACACAGCTGACATTGGATACAA
This sequence comes from Algoriphagus sp. PAP.12, assembly GCF_026652115.1. GTDB lineage: Bacteria > Bacteroidota > Bacteroidia > Cytophagales > Cyclobacteriaceae > Algoriphagus. The sequence goes on from NZ_JAPPSQ010000008.1 coordinate 156,377, forward strand.
TCCTAGCGAAAAGATCGTCTATGTACCGACCTTTTTCAAAAACAAAGTAGTCGCTTACAAACTGGATTATTAATCCTTAAACTTCTCAACTCAAAGCCTCTCAGAACTGGGAGGCTTATTTTTTTGTTACATGTTCATATTAGAAAGGAATTTTACCCTTTTGTATAAACTCAAGCGAGGATTAAAGCAATTCCTCCACCTTTCTCCAATATTGTCCGTACATTTACGGAACATTAAGGGAAAATCCCCTGAAATGAATAAATAATTAGCTATGAGTTCAAAACCGATCAATTACGAGCTGGAAAAAAACATGGAAGTAATTTCCCAGTTGGATGCAGTAGTAGGTCACGCAGTAGACAATGTCTTAGTGGATCCAGATACTTGCTGGCAGCCATCTGATTTTCTTCCTGACATGGCAAACCCAGAAGCATTAGAGGACATCAAACTTCTTCAAAAAAGAGCTGAAGGGATTCCTGATACTGTATTGACTTCTTTGATTGGAAATATGATCACTGAAGAGGCACTTCCTTCCTATCAAACTTACTTCAACTTACTTGAAGGAATCAATGATGAAAGGAGCCTTCTTTCTCCTTCTGGCTGGGTAAGATGGTCCAAAGCTTGGACTGCTGAAGAAAACAGACACGGCGATTTGCTAAACAAATACCTTTACCTAACAGGTAGAGTTGACATGGGAGCTGTTGAAAGAACTATTCACAGACTCCTGAGTAATGGTTTTGATGCCAATACAGATGCAGATCCTTACCAGGCAATGATCTATACCTCTTTCCAAGAAAGAGCTACAAAAATATCTCATGTAAACACCGGAAAACTTGCTGACAAAGCAGGTGATCACGTTCTTTCCAAAATCTGTAAAACCATCGCAGGTGATGAGGCGAGACATGAAAAAGCCTACAAGACCTTTATGTCTGAGATCTTCAAAATCGATCCAAGTGGAGCGATGGTTGCATTCGAAAAAATGATGAGAAAGCAAATCGTGATGCCGGCGGTATTGATGGGCACAGGCGGAAAAAGAGAGTCCATCTACAAAGACTTCTCTGAAATAACTCAAAAAGTAGGAATTTATACGGGTTGGGATTATGCTAGAATCATCCAACATTTGGTAGATTTCTGGAAAATTGAGGCGGTAACTGGTCTTAATGACATGGCTTCTAAAGCTCAAGATTACCTTTCAGGTTTGGCCGATCGTTACATGAGATTGGCAGACAGAATGAAAGCTCCTGACGAAATCAAATTGGCTTGGTTGAAATAAGCCAACCAGATCTTAATACATTCAAGTCCTGTCTTTTGGCAGGACTTTTTTTTGTAATTTGAAAGACAAACCTAACAGCCATGAATCTAAAATACTGCCCTCTATTCCTACTGATCTTTTTATTCAGTAGTCTTTCTTTTGCTCAAAGCTACCTTGTCAATTCCGAAAGACTACACGGAAGTCTGATGAAATTGGCCACATTCGGCAAAAACTCGCAAGGAGGAAGTGATCGTGTAGCATTTAGCGAATATGACATTGAGGCCAGAGAGTATGTCAAAAAACTAATGCAAGAAGCTGGAATGGATGTTTCTGTTGATTTCGCAGGAAATATTATCGGTAAAAAAGCAGGGTCAAATCCAGACCTAAAACCGATCGCATTTGGATCCCACATTGACGAAGTGCCCAATGGAGGGGACTATGATGGACCAGTTGGATCGATGAGTGCGATTGAAGTAGTCAAAACTTTGGGAGAGAACAATGTCATGACCCAGCACCCACTTGAGGTGATCATTTTTACCAATGAAGAAGGCGGAGTTGTAGGAAGTCGAGCATTAGCAGGACAATTGACTGAGGAAGCACTCCAAGTTGTCACCAATGTGGGATTCTCTCAATATGAAGGAATCATGAAAATTGGTGGAAATCCGGATCGTATCAAGGAAATCAAATTGAATCAAGGGGATCTGGCAGCATTTCTGGAACTCCACATCGAGCAAGGAGGCAATTTGGATAGAGAAGGAATTGATATAGGTGTCGTAGAAGGGATTGTCGCAATTGAGTGGTGGGAATATACCTTCAAGGGGTTTGCAAATCATGCAGGCACGACCCCAATGAACATGAGAAAAGACCCCATGCTTGCAGCCTCCAAATTTATTTTGGCGGTGAATGAAACAGTAAAATCTGTGGAAGGAAGACAAGTTGGAACTGTCGGAAAAATCCAGGCCTTCCCGGGTGCCGGAAATGTAATCCCGGGTGAAGTCAAACTCAATCTAGAAATGAGAGACTTATCTTCCGAGAAAATCTGGAGCATCTATAATACGATCGAAACTCAGGCAAAAGCTATTGCTGATGAATATGGAGTGACTTATGAAGTGAAACACATCGAAGTCGCCTCAAAACCAGCATTGGCAGATGAATCAATTCGTCAAGTCATTAAGCAAAACGCTGAAAAATTGGGATTAAGTACCCTAAGTCTTCCAAGCGGAGCCGGTCATGATGCACAAGAAATGGCCAGAATAGCTCCAATGGGTATGATTTTCATCCCGAGTAAGAATGGAATCAGCCATTCCCCTCAGGAATTCTCAAGTCAAGAAGACATTGCAAATGGAGCCAATGTCCTTCTTCAGACCATTTTATCTTTAGATCAAAAATTGTAGTAAAAACCAGATTTTTCTAAACTTTTTAAAAGGAAAAAACCTTTACATGTATATACACTGGAAATCATGAGAAAGATCAAAAAAATACATTCCGCAGAATACAGACCTATTGCAGACCTTGTTACTTACAGCCCAATGCCAACAAGAAGTTTGCAGATGATAGATCCATTTCTATTCTTAAACCATCATGGTTTTCAGACATATTCGGCGCACAATAATGGTCTGCCATTTGGACCACACCCGCATAGAGGAATGGAAACTGTCACCTTTATTTTGGAAGGAGATATCATGCATAAAGATTCCTCTGGACATGAATCCGTAATTGGTCCGGGTGGAGTACAATATATGACTGCTGGCAAAGGATTAATCCACGCCGAAGTATCCAGTTCTGAATTCAAAAAAGAAGGGGGAGACTTGGAAATCCTCCAATTGTGGTTGAACCTACCTGCATCAAAAAAAATGATGGCCCCAAATTACATTGGACTTCAAAAGGAAGAAATTCCCACATTTGATCTAGATAATGGGAAGATTCAAGTTCAACAGCTATTTGGAGAATGGAATGGGACCAAAGGAGCGTTTGCGGGCACTTTCCCAATCACCATGAGCACAGTTTACTTGGAAGAAGGCGCTGAATTCACCAAAGAGATTCCCGAAGATGAGAATATTTTCTTCTATATCGTCAGAGGAAAATTAGATGTCAACGACACTCCTGTTCCTTTTAGAAATCTGGTAGAATTCCAAAATTCAGGTTCTACTTTGAATATTAAAGCATTGGAGGACTCTATCCTGATTTTAGGCCACGCATTGCCTTTCAATGAGCCCGTGGTAGCTCAGGGCCCTTTTGTGATGAATACGCAAGAGCAGATATACGAAGCTTATCAGGATTACCAAGAAGGTAAATTTGGCAACTGGAAAGGTTAAGAATCGATGATATCCTGAGAGATTAGCCTGTAGATTTCAGCCACCTGCTCATTGTAATTCAGGAATCGATAGTGATCCTCCATCACCTCAAAATCTTCTCGAATAGCAGGGCCCGTTTGGGCCTTTTTTGCTCCTATGTCCAGACTTTTGGAAATCGTCTCAATGATCAGCGGCTTGATCATCTCAAAGTCCAAGCCTTGCCTTCTCATTATTTCCTCAGCTATTCGGATCATGTGATTGGAGAAATTGCTCGCAAAAACTGCTGCGATATGTACTGCCTTTCGGTCTTTGGAACGAACAGTAAATACGTTATTTGAAAGACTTTTGGCTAACTTTTTCAGTCTTACCATTACCTCTTGATCATCAGATTCCAACAAAAAAGGCACCTCTGAAAGGTCCATTTTTTGTCCTTTGGTAAAAGACTGCAAAGGATAAAAAATCCCTGTATACCCAGCAGAACTGTAGTCCAAGATATCCAAAGGCATAGACCCTGAAGTATGAACCAAAATACTTTCTTCAGGAAGTATAACAGAATCCGCAACCTCAGGAATCGCATCATCTTTCACCGCTATAATAAAAATTTGAGCCTGGCTATTTGTAAAATCCAAATCATCCTTGGGTTCTGCAGAATAAACTCGTTCAGTAATCAATCTGGCCCTTTGGATATCTCTAGCATATACCTCGGTGATTTGATGGCCTGCCTCTTCCAAAGCGGGTGCCAAATGCCAAGCAACATTTCCTGCCCCCAGGATTGCGATTTTAAACTTCATCATCGAATTAAGGCAAAAATTCGGAAAATGTAAAAGTGTATTACCCTTCTGTAATTATCCAACTAATTTCCTCCAAGACTTTTCTGATTCATTAAAAATCTACCAGAAACAGGCTCTCCAGATGAATTTACCCCATTGACTATTACCCAAAATGGACCAGGATTTTCTGGCAGCTTGAACTTAATAGTTGCTGAAGTCTGAGAAGTGGAGATTCCCAAATTTGGATTCCAATAAATGGTTGGATTATCTGATTCAAATTCAGTTTTTGCTCCTTTTCTTAATTTTTCCAAACCCGCTAATTTAAATTCCTGATAGGTGTTTATATCAGCTGCCATCTCAGTTCCTGTTTTTGTAATAATATTGATCACACCATATTTCCCAGCATCACCATAGGCAGGAACAACTGACTTAATCACTTCGATTTTTTTGATATTAAAAACATTGATGCTTTGAAGAGCCCTGTATTGTGCCTGTCCTCCGTCACTTCCCAATGTCGGGCCTGAGACCGGAGTAATAGGCGCTCCATTTAGTAAAATCAATGGAGGTCCTCCTACTGCTCCTCGAGCGTTAATAATCATAGGAGGAATTCCACCTACTCTAAAACCTGTTCTATTCGCAAAAGAATAAATAAATTGCTGAGTATCCCCAGATAAATAGACACCATCCATTTCATAGGTTCTTTCTGCTCTTCCATAAGGCATGGCACCAAAGTTTTCCTCTTTTACATCTTCTACTTCCACCTCATCCAGTAAAATTTCCCCCTCTCTAACTTTCAGGTATTCCGAAATCAATGAATCAACTCCTAAAGGTCGTTTGGACAAAGGATGCACCTTGCCAAAATCATAACTAGAAAAATCAAATTGATTTCCAGGGCTTAACAATTCCAAATCTATGTTCCTCAATGGTATTCTGCCATCCGGACTAGTGGCTTTAACTAAAACTGGAAACTCCCCTTCCTTATGTAATCCTTCCAACAAAAACTCTCCTGCAAAGTCAGGATTGAGCTCACGGCGATCCATAAACCCATCAATCATCACTTCCACTTTTGCTTTATTTATTTGAGGAAGTGAATCGTTGATTTTCCCTTTCAGAGTCAATCCATATTCTTTCTGAAAATCAAAGCCTGAAGAATCTATATGACCAAATTCAGGCTTAAACTTCAAAAAGTCGATCAATAGGTCATCAGAAGCATTCATCTTTTGAATCCCATTTCCCTGAACTACAGCAAGAGATAAATTGGCTGCAGCAATCGAACCCTTTTGATTATTCACTATGACATTTAAAGTGATGCTATCTTGAGATTGATATACCTGCTTGTCAGAAAAAACCACAATTCCCTCCGACTTGGGTTCTATTTGGCTTTGCCCAATTTCCCAAAGGGAACTCATCACCTGGATGGGTTTATAGTATTCAAAGTCCGCTCCGTAATTAGATCCCCAAAGCGTATAGGCTTTTACTATAAAGTCCTTGGTATTCAGTTCTGGACCAAGAAAAATCGCCCCGCTTGACAGTCCATTTTCTAGTGGATAAACTTTATGAAGCATACTGTAGCCAGTGGGGTCTACAATTTCAATATGCAGTACTTTACTAGCTTCCTCCACCAAAAGTGGATTCCCCAACATAAGATAGGCTTTGAAATACAGCTCTTCTCCCATCAAATAGACATCCTTATCTGTATGCAAAAACACTCTTTCCTGCATCGCTTCAAGAGATCTATCTACTTCATCCATTGCGATGGCTTGATCATAATCGAAATCCAAAGGGAGAGTTTTGAATGGGTGTCCAGAACCTATAAATCCTTGGGTTTTCAATAGCTCCGGATATACTGGAGAGCCGTTTGTCCGGATTTCAATTCCTTCCCCGTCAAATGCCAAAGCCCTGTATCCTTGGTCTGACTTTTTGATTTCAATCGGACTTTTTGCCTGAAGAATAAAAGTTCCTTCTTGATCCGTAGCATTCACCTTGATTTGATCCGGCCTATCTCCAATCAGTTTTCGAATGGCAAACACAGGTGAGTTTTGATAGGCCTCCACCCGATTGGAATTGATTAGGTTTTTCTCCTCCACACTCCCCAAATCCATTTCCAAAAACGAAAGCAACAAATCCCCATCCTCAAATGGTTTAGAAAGATTTAGTGGCCTCCTCAGCCTCACAGAAATCAAATAGCCCGTGTTTAAATTTTGAACTAATAAGACATCAGAAAGATCAACCCATACCTCATTTGCATCCTCTTTTTCAAAGAATACCAATGCTTCAGGATTGATTAGCACCAGTTCCGAACCTTTAGGATCAATCCCAATCCTGGCTTCAAATTGTTCTTTTGCTTTTTTGGTTTTGGAATCCTTCAATTCTTCCCAATTCATGGATTCACTTTCAGAAATAACCCAGCCTTCCAAAATATTCCTGGATTGACTTACTTGGAGGTTTTTGGAGGAATTTTCAAATCCACTCTTAACAGCAAAAAGCTCCCAAGGACCAACAGGAATTCCACTTATCGAGAAGTTCCCCAAGCTATCTGAATAAGTCTGAAAGGTTGTATTTGGTATAAATACATGACTTTCAGCAATGGGCTCCTGTGTTTGTTGGTTGATGATCTTTCCTGAAATAGTCCCTTTTTGAGCAAAAAGTGTAGAAAAGAACAATAAAAAAAACAGAACCAAAGTGAGTTGCTTCATAAAATAAGTCTTAGGATTGATTTAAAAATATAGTTCCATTTACTAAATTTTCATAGCAAAGCATTTAAATCACTTTAAATTAGGCCTATAAAAACAAAAAAGCCATCCTGAATTAATCAGAATGGCTTTTTAAATCATTTATATTTAGTGATTAAATATGCAATGCTCTATTATCTGTAGCTGCTAAACAAGCTTCTTTGAATGCTTCAGTATAAGTAGGATGAGCGTGTGACATTCTTGAAATATCCTCAGCTGAAGCTCTATATTCCATCGCAACAACCGCTTCAGCAATCATATCGGCTGTTCTTGGCCCAATCATATGAACACCTAGAATTTCGTCAGTTTCTGCATCAGCCAAAACTTTCACTAAACCATCAGTATCCATGGAAGCTCTTGCTCTTCCTGATGCCAAGAATGGGAATTTCCCTGCCTTATATTTGATGCCTTTTTCCTTTAATTGCTCTTCGGTAAAACCAACTGCAGCAACTTCAGGCCAGGTATAAACAACCCCAGGAATCAAATTATAATTGATATGTGGTTTTTGACCTGCTAAAGTTTCAGCTACAAAAACGCCTTCTTCTTCAGCTTTATGAGCCAACATAGCCCCTTTCACCACATCTCCGATTGCGTAGATATTTGGAACATTAGTTTGAAGATGATCATTCACTTCAACCTGTCCTCTTTCAGTCATTTTTACTCCTGCAGCTTCGACATTCAGGCCTTCAGTGTATGGTCTTCTACCGATAGAAACCAAGACATAATCACCCTTAACTTCCACTGTTTCACCTTTAGCATTGTCGGCTTTTACAGTAACCTCTTTGCCTTTTCTTTCGACAGATGTCACTTTATGCTTCAGATAGAATTCAAAACCGATCTTTTTCAAAGACTTTTGAAGTTCTTTACCCATGGTTTTGTCCATGGTAGGAATCAAGGAGTCCATAAACTCAATCACAGAGACTTTTGCCCCCAATCTCGCATAAACAGATCCTAGCTCCAGCCCGATTACACCACCACCAATAACTACCAAATGCTTCGGAATTTCTTTCAAATTCAAAGCTTCTGTAGAAGTAATCACTCTTTCTTTATCCAATTTGATAAATGGAAGGGTAGATGGCTTTGATCCAGTAGCGATGATGATATTTTTTCCTTGGATATCAGAAGAAGAACCATCGTCTTTCGTTACTTTTACAGTGGTATTGTTTACGAATGAACCCAATCCCTGATGAACATCGATTTTATTCTTTTTCATCAAAAACTGAATACCATCTGTATTCTGCTTCACCACGTCATTTTTGCGGGAAACCATTTGACCCAGATCTACTTTCAGATTACTTAGATTGATTCCATGGGTTTTGAAAGTATGCTCAGCATTGTGATAGTGCTCAGAAGAGTCCAACAAAGCTTTGGAAGGAATACAACCTACGTTCAAGCAAGTACCTCCCAACGTTGGGTATTTTTCAACTAATGCGGTTTTCATTCCCAATTGCGCGCAACGAATAGCTGCTACATACCCACCAGGACCAGAACCGATTACGATGACATCATACATATTTTTAAGATTTTAGAAGCGAGAGCCAAGATCCAAGATCTAGCCTTAGCTAGTGAAATAGAGGCTGAGACAAACAGCCCCTTGTAAATCAAATTTCGTATTTCGTAAATTAAATTAGACTCCGAACAACAATCTTGTTGGATCCTCCAATAGCTGCTTCACTCTTACCAAGAAGCTTACAGACTCACGTCCATCAATGATTCTATGGTCATAAGAAAGTGCCACGTACATCATTGGAAGGATTTTTACTTCTCCGTTTACTGCCATTGGACGCTGAACGATGTTGTGCATTCCCAAGATAGCCGACTGAGGAGCATTGATAATTGGAGTAGACATCATCGAGCCAAATACACCGCCATTTGTAATAGTAAAAGTACCTCCAGTCATTTCTTCGATAGACAATTTGTTGTCTCTCGCTTTAGTTGCCAATCTTACTACTTCTTTCTCGATACCTTCGAAAGAAAGATCTTCAGCATTTCTAATTACTGGAACTACCAATCCTTTTGGTGCAGAAACAGCAATTGAAATATCACAATAATCATGATAAATGATTTCGTTGCCATCAATCTGCGCATTCACTGCAGGCCACTCCTGAAGAGCTACACAAACAGCCTTGGTAAAGAAGGACATAAAGCCCAATCCAACCCCATGCTTTTCTTTGAATTGCTCCTTAAATTTGGATCTTAGATCCATGATTGGCTGCATGTTCACCTCATTAAAGGTGGTCAACATCGCAGTTTCATTTTTCACAGCTACCAATCTTCTCGAAACAGTTCTTCTCAAAGAAGACATTTTCTCTCTTCTTTCTTCTCTTGATCCAGGTGCTGCCGGAGCTGGTGCGGAAGCCGCAGCAGGTTTTGCCGCTTGCGGAGCAGGAGCTGGTTTTTTAGCACCCTGAGCATCTTCTTTGGTAATTCTTCCATCTTTGCCAGTTCCTTTCACATCACCAGAATCAATTCCTTTTTCAGAAAGAATCTTAGCTGCGGCAGGAGAAGCATGCCCAGTAGCATAGCTATCTTTATTTGGAGCAGAAGCTGAAGCAGGAGCAGATGAAGCAGTTGGAGTAGCCTCAGCAGCAGATGGTTCTCCATCCATCACCTCGATCTTACAGATCATCCCTCCTATTTCCAATGTATCTCCCTCTTGAGCCACATGTCTTAATATCCCGGTTGCCTCAGCAGGCAATTCAAAAGTCGCTTTATCGGAATCTACTTCAGCAATGATTTCATCCAATTTCACGAAATCACCATCTGCTTTGATCCAATTGGCCAAAGTCACCTCAGTGATTGATTCTCCTACAGTAGGGACAACCATATCTTTTACTTCACCAGTCTTTTTAGGACCTTCAGAAGCAGCGGCGGCCGGTTTTGCAGCAGGAGCCTCTTCAGCCACTACACCTGACCCAGCTTCTTCAATCACACAAATCAATGCTCCAATTTCCAAGGTATCACCTTCTTCAGCTTTGATTCGCAAAACACCAGCTGCTTCAGCAGGCAATTCAAAAGTTGCTTTATCAGACTCTAGTTCACATAAAACTTCGTCCATTTGAACGGTATCTCCGTCCTTTTTAAACCACTGGCCAATGGTAACTTCTGTAATCGATTCGCCGACGGCCGGAACTTTGATTTCTTTGCTCATGAGTATTTTATTTGGCTTTTACCAAAAAATGGCAAAAGAGGATATTATGATTATTCTGGATTTATGACAATTTCAATGCTTTGGAGACAATAGACTTCTGCTCCTCTACGTGGACTTTATTATAACCTGTCGCTGGAGACGCACTGACTTTTCTGGCAATTACATCCATAGGAAGTTCTTTGTGCAACAATCTCAACATGTAAGTCCAATAGCCCATGTTTTCTGGTTCTTCCTGTACCCAAACTACCTCGGCTCCTTCATAGGATTTAAGAACCTCAACAATTTGCTTTTTAGGAAGTGGGTGAAGCTGCTCGATTCTAACGATGGCAACATCCTTCACTTTTTCCTTCTCTCTGGCTTCTTCCAAATCATAATAAATCTTACCGGTACAAAGCACAACACGCTTCACATCTTTTGGATTTACAGTAGTGTCAGGAATCAATTCTCTGAATTTGCCATCAACAAACTCTTCGATAGGCGACATTACTTTAGGGTGACGAAGCAATGACTTTGGAGACATGACAATACAAGGCTTTCTGAATTCCCAAGCCAACTGTCTTCTCAATAAGTGGAAGAAGTTAGATGGCTCAGTGATATTAGCCACAACTATATTGTATTCTGCTGAAAGCTGCAAGAATCGCTCCGGTCGAGCATTGGAGTGCTCTGGTCCCTGGCCTTCGTAACCATGTGGAAGTAGCATGACCAATCCGTTTTGTCTTTGCCACTTAGACTCACCAGAAGAAATAAACTGGTCAATCATAGTTTGAGCACCGTTGGCGAAATCACCGAATTGTGCTTCCCAAAGTGTCAAAGAATGCGGGTTTGCCATTCCGTAGCCATATTCAAAACCTAGAACGGCATATTCAGAGAGCAGGGAATTATAGATATAGAATTGCCCTTTTCTTCCCTTCATCTCTTTCAAGGAATTGTAAGGCTGGTTAGTATTTGCATCATGAAGCACAGCATGTCTATGAGAGAAAGTACCTCTTTGAACATCCTGCCCAGTCAATCTTACAGTTTTACCTTCCAAAAGAATAGATCCGTAAGCCAGCAATTCGGCAGCAGCCCAGTTCAAAGACTTGGACTTAAAGAACATATCTTTACGCTGCTTCATCTGAACATCGATTTGCTTGATAGGCTTGAATCCTTTAGGAATAGTAGTCAACGCCTCAGCTACCTCATCAATCACTTTTTGAGAGATGCCAGTTGCTGGAGATTGCTCAAAATCCCCTGGAGTAGATCTTCTCAGGTTAGCCCATTCTCTCTCAAATTTAGTTGCTTGATAAGGAAGAGGTTTTTCTTTAACCATATTCAAACGATCCTGAAGCAATTGTCTGAACTCTTCATCCATTTGAGAAGCAATCTTTGCATCGATATCTCCTCTTTCAGTCAATTTCTTCACATACACCTCTCTTGGGTTAGAATGCTTAGAAATGATGTTATATAGTTCAGGTTGAGTGAATTTTGGTTCGTCAGACTCATTATGTCCATGACGTCTGTAGCACACCATATCTACGAAAATGTCTCTACCAAATTTCTGTCTGAATTCAGCAGCCAATTTCGCTGCAAAAACAACTGCCTCTGCATCATCACCATTTACGTGGATTACCGGAGCATCAATGATCTTGGCTACATCTGTACAGTAAATAGAAGATCTCGCATCATCGAAATCAGTAGTAAAACCTACCTGGTTGTTAATAACAAAGTGGATAGTACCACCAGTGTTATAACCTTTCAAACCAGCCATCTGAGTCACCTCATAGACAATCCCTTGTCCTGCTACAGCTGCATCCCCGTGGATCAAAATAGGTAAAGCTTTAGTCACATCACCCTGATGCTCAGAGTCAATTTTAGCTCGGATAAACCCTTCTACTACCGGATTAACAGCCTCAAGGTGAGAGGGGTTAGGAGCCAATTTCAGGTGAACTTTCTTATCACCAGGAGTCACAATATCAGAAGAGTAGCCCATGTGATATTTCACATCACCATCTCCCATTGTCAAATCCGGCTTTGCAGTACCTTCGAACTCAGAGAAAATCTGCTCGTATGTTTTGCCCATGATGTTAGCCAACACGTTCAGACGACCTCTGTGAGCCATACCAATCATCACTTCTTCCACTCCACCTAAAGCAGCAGAGTTAATCACAGCATCCAAGAAAGGAATAGTACTTTCACCACCTTCTAGAGAAAATCTCTTTTGTCCGAGATATTTGGTATGAAGGAAGTTTTCAAATACTACGGCTTGGTTTAGTTTAAAAAGAATCCTCTTTTTCTCCTCAACAGCCGGATTGAAAGCCAAAGCTTCTTTTTCTACTTTGGTTTTGAACCAATCCAACATCTCCGGATCACGGATATAAAGATATTCGAAGCCCATCGGGCCTTCATAAATAGTCTTCAAAGCGTCAATGATCGCAGAAAGCTTTGCTTTTCCGATTCCAATTTCGTTTCCTGCTTGGAATTCGGTATTCATATCTTCTTGACCCAACCCAAAATCTTGAGGGTCAATTAGTGCTTTTCTATCTCTTCTCTCTCTTACCGGGTTGGTCTTAGATCTCAAGTGTGCTCTTGAGCGATGAGCATGAATCAAAGCTCTAACCTTGATTTCTTTTGGAAGCTGCTCCATATCCATGATGGTGCCTGGAGTGGCTAATGAACCATTTTTAGCAGGCGCTCCATTGGAAGAAACTACTGCGGCACTTCCATTTTCAGCTTCACCATAATTGGTTAAGGCAAAATCAAAGCCATCGAAAAACTCTTTCCAACTAGGATCAATGGATTCAGGGTCTTGCTTGTAAGAATTGTATAGCTCATCGATGTATGACACGTGAGCATTTGCGATATAGGAAAACTTATCCATGAGATTAATTTGAGAATGTCACAAAACTAAGAGGTATAAGTAATATAAAAAAATTGCTTATTTGCTTTAGCGAATATATAATTTATAATGAAAAAGACAGAATGTTTTTCCTGTCTTAATACGATCTACTAAAATATTATTATTCGCTTTATTTTATTTGGAAAAGAGCTGATTAGTAATAACTATTCCAAACAATCATCTAAATCACGGATCCCAATCAGCAGGCGGATCCTGCTCAGCGCCGACTACAACTCGACAATCATCTGCGATCAAACTTAAGGGTTGTCTATAATCCAAATCTGCACCATGGATATACATCCTTTCATTGGTTTCTCCAGCCACCATAAAGTAGCCCAACACCACTTCATCTGGATCATCTAGACTGATCATATTTCCTCTGATATTTGCCGGAGGCGGATCAAACACAGACCCACTTAATTCAGTTTGCTGCTTTACCAATCTTAAAAAGCGATAAGCACCAGCTGAAATAGTCAATTGCCTTAAATCCATTCGGAAAGTTGTGATAAATCTTAAACCATCATCTGGAATAAACATGGCTGTCACTTTGGTAGATAAACCATTGAAGTCATCATCTGTCGCAATGAACATCGATCTATTCCCAACACTTTCAGCTAAGTAACAAGTAAAACAACAATCTTTCGGAGCCGGAGCACGAGTTTCCCGATCCATAAACAAATCTGGTCTGGCATTCACTTCAAACATGGCGTTTTCAGTTCTCCAATAATAAAAGTTGTTTTCGTTGCCCGGATCCTCGACATCAACGACAAATCTTACTCCAGATTCTGGCTCTAACTCACCTTCAACAGGAAACTCCACTGAGAAATAATCAATATTACCCATAGGAACCGGACTACTTACTGTTTCAGGAAGTGACGTATAAGTTTTGCCATCCTGTAATTGAATTTGCAAGGTATATGTATCTCCTGCTTTGGCGGCAAAACCTTCCGGAGTCAAATAATTCCCTTTGACCTCTGAATCTTCTGTCAAATAAGTCACTACGCCATCTTGATTTCTCACCAAGATTGTGGCCAAAGAAACGGGCCGGATCAACCCTTCGAAAACAGATCCATAAGTATCACTCCTAGTCAACTTAATAGAATGCCTACCCGGATCAGTAGTAATCATTCCATCAACCGTCAATAATTGGGCGCCATTTTCGATTTCCACTTCATAGGGATCAACACAAGCTTCAAAACTTAAACAAACCCCAATGATAATCAGGCTGTAAATAATCTTTCTCATTAGAACTTGATAGAATAACTTAAACTAGGTAAAGGCACACCCAAAACAGCTAACCTTAAAGCCTGAGGCGGCGATCCTTCTTGATCTACAAAGAATAAGGAGAATGGATTTTTGCGAGCATAAACATTCAATACAGAGAAAGTCCAGTCACCATCAAAAAACTTACCTTCTCCTTTCAGTTTGAAATTAATTGCTAAATCCAAGCGGTGGAAATCAGGCAGTCGTTGCTCATTTCTTCTATTGAAATAAGCCAGGTTATTTCCTGAATAGTCAAATTTTGCTTCAGGGAAAGTTACTGGTCTACCGGTACTGTATCCAAAAGTCGCTGAAACAGAGGTATTGGTACTGACCTTATAATTCCCGATTAGTGTCAAATCATGGGGTTTATCAAAATTGGAAGAATACCAATCTCCATCATTGATAATTTCCTCCTCATAAGGTGTGATCACCCTTCTTAAGCTTCTAGAATAGGTATAAGAAACCCAACCTGTTAAACGTCCCAGGTTCTTTTTCACAAACAATTCCACCCCAAAAGCTCTACCTGTCGCAGGTATCAATTCCGTTTCAAGATGATTTTGTAGAATTAGGTTAGCCCCATCTTTATAATCGACCACATTTTGGATGTCTTTATAATACACCTCAATGGAAGTTTCAAAAATGTTTCCTTTGAAATTATTGTAGAAACCCAATGAATATTGATCAACAATTTGAGGCTTCAAGAATTCATCACTTAGTTTCCAAACATCCGTTGGGGCAATAGTAGCAGTATTGGAAATCAAATGGATGAACTGGTACATCTTATTATACCCAGCCTTAATTGAACTGGATTTGGAAAGAGAATATCGAATAGATCCTCTTGGACCCAAGCCATCATAAGAAGTTATTTTCTCACCATCTCCATAGGTAGTTTCGCTGATCGCACTTCCATCGGAAATTGGTTGGTTTTCCGCATATTGTCTTACAGTTCTTGGTCCAAAATATTGATACATATCGTACCTTAATCCATAAGAAACCCCAATTTTTTCACCCAATTCAAATTCATGTTGGAAATGAACAGCCGATTCCCTCCCAAATTCATCTTGGACTTTTTTAGGTAAGAGCCCTGACTCTTGTTCGTCAGCAGGAATCAATTCACCTGGCTGCAACGTCACATCTTTGAACTCACCTCCGAATGTTACTTTATTAGTTTCTGAGAATTGATACATCGCAAAAACTTTGGCCCCAAAATCCACAATCCCGGAATTCAAATCAAAATTATTGATTCCTGATCTATTGAAAATACCGTAATCATATTGGGAATAATAACCCAATGCATCCAAGCTAAGTTTATCACTCAGTCTACTTTTCCACTGGAGGGAATGAGAATTGTTTTTCCAAGAAATCGTGGTATCCGATGCAAAAGCAAAATCATCATACGAAGTGTAATAGCTATAAGTGAATTCATTCTTATCAGAGATTGGAGCTGAAATCACCAAATTTCCATCATAAAAATTCGCACTAGATGTATTCAAATCAGGATTACTCAGAGCACCTAAAAACCAATTGATATAGGAACCTCTAAATCCTCCTCTAATGGACACTTTTTCTTTCACCAAAGGACCATTGATCCCAATTTTCCCAGAATAATTGCTGAGCATCAAGTCCCCTCCCCAGCGATCAACACTACCTGCTTTTGGAAGTATATCTAAAATAGATGAACCCCTCCCTCCAAATCGGGTTGGAATTACAGATTTATAAAGCGTCACATCATTGACAACGTCTGCATTGAAAGAGGTAAACAAACCAAAAAGGTGAGTAGGGTTATAAATTGGTGCACCAGCAAATTGAATCAAGTTCTGGTCTGCTCCTCCACCCCTTACATTCAAACCAGCAGCAGCCTCTCCAACTTGAGAGACACCCGGCAAGGTTGCCATAGATCTAATAATATCAACCTCACCCAAGAATGGAGGAAGCTCTTTAATGGAGTTCATCGACAAAGTTATCGCTCCCATGTCTGTGGAACGTATGTTTTTCTCAGGATCTCGACCAAAAATCACTACATCATCCAGTTGAAAATCCTCTTGGATCATTCGGATGGAAATTCTGCCATCACCTACAGCTGTTATAGGGTAAAGCACTGTTTCATACCCTACATACCGAAACTCCAAATTGTACTCAGCACGATCTAGAATTAATTCAAAAGCCCCATTATTATCAGTAATTCTGGTCAGGTTAATTTCAGGAACAGTAACTGTCGCTCCGATCAAGGCATCTCCAGTGATTTCATCAATCAACCTCCCTGAAATCCGAATGTTCTTTAATTGACCGATATCTCTACCAATTACTTCTCTTTTGGGCTGTGTTTGCCCAATCGCTAAAGCGGGAATTAGGAAAAGGAACAAGAGTAAAATCTTTCTCATATAAACCAATTAAAAACTAGTTGGGTCAAATTGATACAAATCCATTGGAAAATCCCCAGATAAAGTAATATCAGGTCCTCTTATGATGTACAGAAATCCATTCTTTATAAAATGCCCAACCAATATACTCTGAGGATACCCTGGCATTGGATTTTTTGATTTCCAAGTAAAAGTCTCCATATCAAGTTCCCACATCTCATTACTTCTTCTAAATAGACCAATGTAAACCTTATCTCCCAATACTCTGGCCATACCATATCCTTGACCAAGGCTTCCTGGATATGTTGACACAGGTTCCCAATTAAGACTATTGGGATCAAATCGCCAAAGCGTTCGATCTGCACCGATTACATAGCCATATCCGCCATATGAAAAAACAGCATCTTCAGCATTAAAATTTTCAGGTGGAGCAGGCAAAGAGGTCCATTGGGCCAATTGTGGATCATATTTCCTAAACGAAGCCCCCTCCTCCATTTTTGTTCCTAAGACAAAAAGGTCACTATTGATTTCAAATGCAATTGATTCTAAACTTTCAAAAGGAAGATCTGGCAATTGAGTAAAGCCATTTTCATTGATTCTCCAAAATGTATGATCAATATCTGTAGGGTTTGCTCCTCTTTCTGCAGTTCCTCCCCCTATAAAATGGTCTGTGAAAAATGCATAAGATCTATTATTTCCTGGAAACGAAACCCTTGACCACTCCTTAGAAATAAGGCTAAACCTTTGAAATCCATCTATTAAATCAATCCTTCTTCGAGAACCTAAACCAATAGTAAAACCCTGATCGGTTTGAAAGAATACATTATCATAAAGCCTAATGGCTTCAGGATACGTTGTCACCAATTCATAAGCTCCAATTTGGTATTCAAAGTTTTCAGAAAAAATTTGCTCTTCTCCTTGGGATATTAATTTTATACGTACGGATGATTCATCTTTTAATGGTGGCACAGTGAGTGTGATTTGGCTCTCTAGAATAATATCTAGTATTTGGGCTTCTTGAGAACCAAAAAATATTCGAGTATTCGCAGCGAAATTTCCTCCTGATATTACTAACTGGTCACCTTCCTCCCCATACAAAGGAGAGATACTCTCTATAAACGGCTGGAGTGTTTCTACTTCCATCACATTTCCTTCAAGAATTTCCCCTCCCAACTCCATAAAAGATTTGACATAGTATAATTGGTGTATTTCAAGCCCCTCTGCAAGACCTATAAACCTTCCGGGACCCTCTTTGGGACCTAAAGAAATAACAATAGGAGAAGAAAATGATGGATCTTGAGAAAAATAGAATCCATGGTCAGAAACCTGAATTTGGCTAGTACTAATCACTCTTCCCAAAACTCGGATCTGATCCCCACTAGCATGGAGAATTTGTTCAGTAACTACGAAAGAATTTTCATCCTCTTTTTCAGTACATGCCCATCCCAACAGCAGCATTGACAAAATGCCAAGAGACAGAAGTTTTTTCATAAATAGTTGGCAGTTAATCCAAATTGAAAATAAAAAATGTTTTTTTCTTTTTGACGGTTTAAAGAGTTATTAAACAAATAAATAGTGGAATAATCCAATCCAGTAAGAAGAAAAAAAATGGCAGTACGAAAGCACTGCCATTTCTATAAATTACTATTTCAATTATTGAAATATTGGGAAAGACTCACCGTCATTTGCGAAAATGGTAACAGTACCATATTCACCCCAAGTATTAATCCAATCGAAAGTAAACTTCTCGGAATCTGAGCTTGTAACTGTCATTGTATAAGAATCACCGTAAGTATCAGTACCTGACATAGTCAAATTGTTACATGCGTCATTCAATCTAACAGATCCAGCCCAATCATCACCATAACATTCTCCCCAAAGGCCGAACGCTGCATCACTAATGGTATAAGAACCAGTAGTACTAGTCGCTGTGAAAGTTACTGATCCTTCAAATGTTGCGTCTCCACAATAATCAGAAGTCTGAGAGTAAGCATAAGTTCCACCCAAATCAGATGGACAAACAACATTTACAAAGTACTGGAAAGGAGATGCGTAGAATGGAGCACCTGCAATATTTCCAGAAACGTTTTCTCTGTTGAAAGTACGGCCATACTTGTCATGCAATTCCAAGCTGAACTCAAACACATCCCCACCCTCGATGTCAGCCTCAGTCAAACCTACTGCAGCCATAGCTTCGGCAGCAGTGATCACAAAAGAGGTTCTCAAGAATCTAGAATCAGAGTTTGGTCCAAAATCAGATGCAGACAAAGTCTTCACTGTAACTGGTCCAGCTGTAGGAGTGTACTCCAAACCCACGCCTGTAATCAATCTTCTATGCTGAACATTGATATCTACTGTTTCCACTGAAGCTCCGTCTTCTGAATCAACAGCTTCCAAAGTCAAAGCGAAATTAGAACTTCCTAAATCGAAGAAATTAAAGGTTGTACTGGTTCGAGAGATCGTTCTCAAATATGCCCCTGTATCGAAATCAGTATAAGGGATATTTGGATCAACAGTATCGCGACAAGAACTAAGGAACACTACGGCTCCAACCAGTAAACCAAAGGTATATTTTAACATTTTCATATTATCTCAATTTTTTTTGGTTTAGTATACCCAAGAGTTACCAGAAGGATTG
The DNA here is from genome assembly GCF_026652115.1 of Algoriphagus sp. PAP.12. Lineage (GTDB taxonomy): Bacteria > Bacteroidota > Bacteroidia > Cytophagales > Cyclobacteriaceae > Algoriphagus. Next base: position 175,709 of record NZ_JAPPSQ010000008.1, read on the forward strand.
TTATCCCAGAAAACCTGAGCATCCAAACCGGATTTTTGAGTAGCATTGGTATTGGTTACCATGTAGTTATTAGGATACAAGAATGAGCGTGGGAAATCTCCAAAATTCTCGGCTAAGCCCGGCTGCATTTTCCTAGGTGTTCCTGTTCTCTTATATAAATTATAAGACTCCACACCATTTCCGAAAAGTGATAGCCAATATTCTCTTCCAATGATATCCATTTTATCGCTTTCAGAATCAAATTCGGAAGAAACATAATCTATATAGTCTGCAATCTCTCCATCTAGTAGATCTAGGCCATCCTCAGATAGTTCATTATAATAATCAACGACATCTCCAGAACCTCCTGAACTCAAAGCAAAATCCACAACAGAATTCATGTGCTTTTCAATTCCAGAAAGCAAGTACTCCTTTGCTTTTGCAGCATCTCCATCAATTTCCAAAGCTGCTTCTGCCAACATAAAATCAACATTTGCTGCATTCATAATAGGGAAAATACCAGCTCCTTGAGCTCCAAGGCTTGGGTTATTGGTTGGCGATGCAGAGTCATCATCAAATCTGCCACCTGCAGGGTATATTCCCCACATTGTTCTTTTCAAACCATCTGGTGGAACCCCATCTGGATCTAGGTGATCACGACCCCAGTATCCTCTTTCTCCAGGAAGACAGTAGATAAATCCACCAGCTAGGTAATGAGGAGGAGCAATCTGTCCAATACACTCAATTTCATCAACATTGGTAGAATTTACCAATACCTGACGGTACCAATAAAACCTTGCTCTAGGATCATCAAACCCTTTCGCTTCAGTCATATGCCACATGTAATAGGTAGAATGGTATTGCCCACCTCCTGAGATATAAGAACCGGTAAAATAAGGGTGCCTGGAGTCAGGATTGGCAATCGATGTTCCATATCTAAATACAAAGTCATCACCTGCCTTCAACATATTGTCAGCAGCAACCAAAGCGGAGATACCAGCTGCAGAACCAGCTTGATCTACTAACCTTGTATTCAAGAAATATCTCAACTTCAAGGTATTTACCAATCTAATCCACTTAGTATAATCATTACCATAGTAATAATCATTCGGAGTTCCAGAAGAACCAGATGCTGCAAAGTGAGCCGCAGCTTCATCTAAGATGGCAAATGCCGCATTATAAATAGACTCACCAGAATCTACTTTCGGGAAGAAGTTAGAAGGATCCAAGGCTTCAGAATAAGGAACATCTCCATAAGCATCCACCAAATTGAATAAAATCATTGCTTTGATGGTTTTGGCGATCCCCAAGTGTCTCTCTAATCCAGCTTCTTCAGCCAAAGGCTCAAGAAAAGAGATGTCCTCCAACATGTCCGCGTACGAATCTGACCACCAGCCATTTGTAGACTGAGTAGTATAGGCAGACTCATAATTCGCGCTTCCCTGATTGATCATACGGGTCAATCGCATCCCAGTATCATTAATATTTCTATAATGATCTTTGTAATCTAATTGAATCCTGTTAAGCAGGAAGTCCGGAGAAGCCGTTGCCGCAGTTACAGCATTTGGATCATCTAGCAAATCTAAGTCACAAGACGAAGCAAACAACATGGTACCTGCACACAACAAGCTATATAAGTATTTTTTCATAATTGTTTCAGTTTTGGAATTAGAATGCAAGAGTTACAGTTCCACCAAATCTCTTAGAACTAGGGCCAGTAACAAAGTCAAAGCCCAAACCGTTACCAACACCAGTTCCCAACACATCTACATCAAAGTTCATGTTTGGAGGGAAGTTCAAAGCAAGGAACCAAAGGTTCGTTCCGCTCAACGCAACAGAAGCTCTCTTGAATGGAGTCTTAGCCAACAATGTGGAAGGTAATTCATAACCCAAAGAGATTTCTCTTAATCGAATCATAGATCCATCGAATACGTTAGGAGCATCCGTTCTTCCTTGGTAACCTCCGAAGAAATAATCAGAAGCAGAGATCTGAATATCATTCTTGATATAATTAGGAGAACCATCAGCATTGGTTCCATCCTGTCTTACACCTGGCATGATGAAAGTCATTTCTCTATCAGCAACGGGGTCTTTTGTTACACCTCTTGCCAATGTAGCAGTTACAGTGTTAGAGAAAACTGCACCTTTATGTCTGTATTCCAACATTGCATTTAAAGTGAAACCTTTCCAAGAGAAGGTGTTGATCCAAGAACCTGTCCATCTTGGATTTGGATCACCTAAGATTTGCAACTCTGGATCAGCCAAATACAGCCCATCAGATGAAGACACAATCGGATTACCATCGTCATCTCTTAGAAAATCAGTTCCCTTGATCACGTTGAATGGTTCGCCAGGAATAGCGAAGTTCCCCAAGGTAGTAAAACCAGCAACCACGATCTCATCCAAACCTGAACCCAACTCTGTAGTTACAGATCTATACAAACTCCAGTTAACAGTAGAGTTCCAGGTGAAACCAGAAGCAGTAGAAACCGGAGTTACATTTGCCTGAAGTTCAACTCCTCTCGTCCTAATATTACCTATGTTGATATTTGTACTAGTGTACCCTGTAGCAGGATCAATAGGAGAGGATGTTATCAAATCACTCGTATTTTTTTCGAACAAAGAAAGATCGAATCTCAATTTATTATTAAACATCACGGCCTCAACTCCGAATTCCAATTCTTGAATCAATTCTGGCTTCAAGTTAGGGTTACCCAAGGTGTTGTTTACAGAATGGGTTTGGGTAACAGATCCATCTCTGGAAAAGGCGATTGCGTTTTGAGACAAACGATTCCTTGTATTGTATGGATTTGGGAAACCTGCAGATGTACCATAACCTAATCTCAATTTCAAATCATTCAATGTGGAAGAGTTCCAGTCAAAAGCCGTACTTGGGATAAAGGATACTGAAGCTCCTGGATAAAGAATTCTTCTGTTGTCTTTCTCAACTGTGGAAGTCCAGTCATTTCTCGCAGAGAACGTGAAGTACAAGTAATTAGAATAATCCAGAGTGATGTTGGTATAAATACCCATTCTTCTTTGCTCTTCAGTTCTATTTAACACATAAGACCCAATTGCATCTAATGAAGAAGAACTTGTAAAGTTAGAGTGCCGGAACAATCCGAAAGCCAACTGACCTTGGGAAGAAATTCCGTCTCTGATAAATGAATCATAGCGGGAGTTACCACCCAACAATACGCTCATCCCTAATTTGTCAGAAAATTCCTTCTTCCAATTGAAGATCAAATCTTGGTTCCAAATAGTATTGACAATGTTAGTAGTAGTATAAACACCTGACTGAACAGCAGCACTACCTGATCCCGCTCCTTTGTTGTACATCTTCTCTTGCTTTTCAGTATAGGTATCCAAACCAATTCTATAAGTCACAGAGAAATTATCATTGAAATCATAAATCAATGAAGTAGAGTTAAAGAAACGATTTACATTAGAAGTATTCTTGTAATATTTCGCCAACCATCTTGGGTTTACGATGTCGTTACCACCCCTATAGTATACAGAACTATTATCAACTGGATTTTCGAATGGCAAACCAGCCAAATCCACAGAACGAGGAGTATACAAAACGTGAGCAAATACAGACGGTACACCATTGGCAGGACCAGAACCATAAGAGGCATTAACTGGTGGAGCCTGCAAATCTGTGATCGCAAATGTAAATGAAGAATTCACTGATAACTTGTCATTGATAGCAGATCTGATACCCAAACCGAAGTTATATTTTTTCAATTCGTTACCAGGAGTAAATCCTTTGTCATCTGTATAACCAAAGCTTGAGCTAAAGCTAGTTCTATCAGAACCTCCAGAAATTTGGATGGAAGTATTTGACACCATGCCAGTTCTGAAGAATGCAGTAGAAGGATCTTCATAAGCCTTGTACTCATACTGAATAGGTGTACCACCGACGATTCCATCTACCCAGAACTCTGGGAAGGCTTCTCTTACTTTTGCAACAGATGAGGAAGCATATGGATGGTTAACAGTTAAGCCTTGATCCAATCTTGGACCGAAGTTGGAGAAGAAGAAACCAGGGGCTTGCTGGAATCCGTTTCCATACTCATAACCATAGGTAGGCAAAGAAGCCGCCTTATTGGAGAATACTGATTGATTGATAGTTACTTCAGCAGCTTTTCTCTTAGATGCACCAGACTTGGTAGTAATCAAGATTACACCATTTCTACCTTGGTCACCATAAAGAACTGTCGCAGAAAGACCTTTCAATACAGACATGCTCTCGATGTTGTTTGGATCGATATCCAAGAAACGAGAAGATGTCGTAGCACCACCATTCGTAAAGCCTTCCGTATTATTCGTGCTAGTATTAAATGGAACACCATCCACAACGAATAAAGGCTGGTTGGATTGAGTTGCAGAGGAATAACCTCTAATGACCATATTGGTACCAGATCCAGACATACCATTGGTAGCGGTGATATTCACACCAGGCACTTTCCCTTGCAATACACGGGATACGTCTTGTTCAGGACGATTCTCAAGTTGCTCGTCACCCACAGTGGTCACGGCATAACCCAAGGCTTTCTTTTCCCTTTCGATACCGATCGCTGTTACTACCACTTCGGATAGTTGAGCAGCGTCAGCTGTAAGGGTTACATCAATTACGGATCGATTACCGATTGTCTCTTCGTGAGTCTCAAGACCAACGAAAGAGAAAATCAGTACATCTGAACCCGCCGGCACGCTAATGGAGTAATTACCATCCAAATCGGTGGTAGTACCCACTGTCGTACCCTTAACGAGGACGGTTGCACCCGGCAAGCCTAGTCCATCTTCGTCGGAAATTACCGTACCGGTAATTACCCGCTGCTGCGCCGACACCTCATAACTGAGGGTCATGGTGAAAAGCGCAACAACAAAGAGTAAAGCTTTTCTCATAAGGTATTTAGTTTAGTTGATTCGTAAATAAAATCCCTTTCCTCTTAATTTCAAAATAGGAAATAAGAGCCTGGAAAAATATTAATATTCCAATATTTTATTTAAAAAGGATAATTTTACAAATGTTTATTCCTTATTTTATTATAAATATTGGTTAAATACCATTTTAAAGACTACACCAACAATTAACGGCGATTATTTTATGTGGATGGCTCAAAACAATGATTATTTGGCCCAACCCTCTTCATTAACAATAATTAACAGTTTATTATTTTTTTTCGAGTCAATACAGAATTTTATTCTGTTTAATATTTCAAAAATTGAATTTTGTAAAAAAATTTTAATCTGACTTTTCAATCTTTTACAAAAAAAAAGTAAAACTAAATCCGTTTAAAAAAATATATTTCTGTCAAAAAAAGCTTTTAAATAAGTTTATTTGGAAAACAAAAAAAATGAAAAATTTTACCTCCATTTTTTTTAAAAAAAATAAAAAGGAGGGGTAAAATTTATTTATACCAGCCCATTTTTTTACCAATTTTTCAAAAAGAGGTTCAAATTTTTAGGGATTCATCTTTTTTAAAAGGAATATCTCAATGTAAAGGCTGCTTCATCCTCCCATAAATCCGTGAAATCAGCGAAATTATATGCTGGTTTCCAGTATCCGCCAATATAAAAGTTGCTATGGTTGATATTATACTCTAATCCGACTATCGCATCTACCCCAAATACATTGTAATCCTGAGTAATCTTGTATTCCCAAGGCGGGATTCCTTTCCCTTTTTTCCACATTCCGTAATGACCACCTCCACCGACATACCATTCTAACCCATCAAATTCACGAATATCCCAGTGATGTTCAAAAAGCAAAGCACCAACCCATCCTTTCCATCGATTATAAACCAGCAAATCCAATGCTCCTGCATCGGTAATAAACTGCTTTACAGTCCCACCTACATTTGTCCCGCCTGTCACACCGATCATGGTATTATAAGCCCCGATCTGGGCATGACTTTTTTGACTAAAGAAAAATAGGGTGCCAAAAAATAGCACCATTAAAAACACTCTTTTCATCCTTTTCTGTGATTAATTCTAAAATGTAAGAACTTTTGCCGGAGTAATACAAAAGTCCAATGGGATATCGTGCTCTTCTGAAGGCAAGATTTCTTCAGGCTCAAAAAAACTTAATCCAACCTTTATGGGGTTATTGGAGAGACCATCAAAAAAACGATCGTAATAACCTCTACCAAAGCCCAACCTCATTCCTTTTTGATCATATGCCAAGAGGGGAACGAAAATCAAATCCAAAATGGGATTTTGAACTTCTTCAAATTCTACTGGCAACGGAATACCCCATTTATCCAAAACAAATTGAGAATGGGGCTCAAGAGTAATAGTCAACAAATCATCACTTGAAATATCAACCATGGAAGTATATGTCTCGAATCCCTTTTTCCAAAGTGACTTTAATAAAGGAATGGTATCAACTTCCATTTGAGCTTTTATCGGTAAAAAAATATGGGTTTTCTGGATAGAGCCATTTTCTAAAAGCCAATTGAATGCCCTTTCACAAATTTGGCTTGAAAGCTTTTGAAGCTCTATCTCTGAAAGCCTCTTCCTTTTTTCTTTGTAAAGCTTCCTCCAGTATGATTTGGAACTACTCATACTTCCAAAACCATCATTCTGAAATCCAATGGATCAAATAATGGATATAGATTCATAACAAATTCCGGATCCCCCAAGTAAAATTGCATCATATTAACAACTCGCTCCTGGGGACTTCCTCCTGGCTTGATCATTTCATCAATTGCATCCACTCTTTCCAAAGTAATATGCTGGCGTCTTTCCTCAGCTTTCCTGAGTTTTTTACTCATTTGGTCCAAAATCTTCAAAGACCTTACTTTTGCAGCCTCAAAGGATGCACCCAAACTCTTTTCTAATTCTGCAGAGGACTTTCCCCTCTCTTCAAAAAGCTTAGAAACTACTTCTCTTTCAGCACTCAATTCAATATCCTCCAAAGCATGAGAAGCAACATAGTCCTTTTTCCATGCATTAAAATCCTGAAACAGATCTTTAGGAAACCATCCCAATTGTTCCATTTTTTGTTGAGTCAATGAATTAATGACCAAAGCAAAGTTCCTTGGAAGTAATACTGGAAAAGGAACATCGAATAAATCAAATACTCCTTTCAATTGCAGCCAATAAACAACTTCCGCCGGACCACCCAGATAAGCAAGGTTTGGAAGAATCATTTCCTGATACAAAGGTCGAAGCACTACATTCGGGCTAAATTTCTCAGGTGATTCTTCGATTAAAGATTCAAGTTCATCTTTAGAAAATTTCAATTTGGTATTTAATACCACATACTCTTCGCCTTGTTGCTCAATTCTTTCTCTAATTCCTTTATCCAAAAAGAACAAATTGATCTCACGAGGAAAAATCTGCCCACTATAACCTAAAGACTCTAAAGACTCTGTTTTCAAAGTGGCTTCTTTATAAGGAGTATGGTCAAAAAGATCTGCCTTCATCACTTCTTTGAACAAGGCCTTCAATGAAGTATCATGTCCATCCACAATCAGTAATCCCTTTTCACCAAACAACTCGTGAACATACTTTCTTGCAGCTTCTTTTAAGGTTGTGCTTGAACCATATGCATTTTTGAAAACTTCAGCAGCAAAAGGTACCGATTTTAAAAACTCTTTAAAATCTTTGCCTAGCTCAAAGTCTCCTACAGCTCCTGTTTGATCGGATTTCCATTGGTATTTCTTTCCATCCAGCTTGAAATAATTGATTTCATCAAAATCATGATCCTCTGTCGCCATCCAATAAACCGGAACAAAGTGATAATCCGGATAAGCCTCCTTAAGCTCCTCTGCCAACCTAATAGTCGACACGATTTTATAAATGAAATAAAGGGGGCCGGTAAAAAGGTTCAGCTGATGTCCTGTAGTGACTGTAAATGTTTTAGAATCTTCTAAAGCTTCTATTTGAGAGCTCTCGATTTCAAAAAGTTCTATTCCATGATATTGTTCTTTTAAGCTTTGACAGAGAATTTTTCTCTTCTCCTGGGTAAATCCCTTTTCATCAATTGCCCTCTGAAAACTTTCAATCTTTGGTAAATGTCTATAATAAGGTCTCAGTTCGGCATTCCCTTCGATATAGTCTAAAAAAAATGAAGAAAACTGATTGGTTTCTTTAAGATCTATACTGTGTTTTTTCATGGGTGAAGAGAATGATTATTTCGTATGCAAACTGGAAGAGCCTATCCAAAGTTCTATTTTTTCATTAAAAATCTCCTATTCTTATTTCAAAGGATCATAGTTTCTTTGAAAGTTTTATGGAAATGGAACAATTCATGGCAATTTAGCTTTTCCTAGAAAATATCTGATTGTTCAAAAAAGATTAGCTTTGCAGCCTTTATGATGCTACCGTATAATCGTTTTTTTCTTGACAATGGACTAGAAGTGATCGTCCATGAAGACCATAGCAGCAAAATGGCTGTGTTCAACTTATTATATAAGGTGGGCTCAAGAAATGAAATCCCAGGTAAAACAGGATTAGCACACTTTTTCGAACATTTGATGTTTGGAAGCTCTGCCAATGTCCCTATTATTGATAGAGAACTGGAAAGAGTCGGAGGAAATTGCAATGCCTTTACCTCTCCAGATATCACCAATTACTACATGAATTTACCTGCGGCGAATCTTGAAACAGCTTTTTGGCTGGAATCAGACCGCATGCTGCAGCTATCTTTGAATGATAAAACCATCGAGACGCAACGCAAGGTTGTGCTTGAAGAGTACAAACAGAGATACCTGAACCAACCTTATGGAGAGGTCTGGCATCATTTAAGAGAATTGGCTTATGAAGTCCATCCTTACAGATGGCCAACCATCGGGCAAAGTCCAGAGGATATCGTCGGATATACCAAAGATGATGTCTGGAGTTTTTACAAAAAACACTATGCACCCAACAATGCCATCCTAGTAGTGGGTGGAGCGGTCACCAAAGATCAGGTAGCAAAACTTGCAGAAAAGTGGTTTGGCCCAATCCCATCTTTTGAATTAGATGCCCATTTGATTCCACTTGAAAGCGAACAAGACGAAAAACGAATCAAAGAGGTAGAATATCCTGTTCCTACTGACGCGCTTTACAAAGCTTTCAAAATGCCTGCAAAAGGCGTAGAGGGTTTCCTGGAAGCGGATTTAATTAGCGACTTGTTGGGATTTGGCAAATCTTCCATCTTGGAACAAAGGCTGGTCAAAAACGGGAAACTATTCGCCTCTGCCGGAGCCTATATCTTAGGGTCAATTGATCCAGGCTTACTGATTTTCTCAGGAAAAATGGAAAAAGGAGTCTCTGCTAAAGAAGCTGAAAAAGCACTCGATGAAGTGATCTATGATTTTCTTCAGCAGGAAGTTTCAGAAGAGAACTTCCAGAAAATAAAAAACCAAGGTAGAGCGATGAAAACTTACGAGTCTATTCAGCTCATCAATCGGGTCATGAATTTGGCATTTTATGCTAATTTGGGGCATCCAGACCTTTACTGGGAGGAATACGAAAAGAAATCTAACATAGGACCTGATCAATTGATGTCCTGGTCCAAAAAACTTTTAAACGAGAAGCAAGCTTCCGTTTTATATTATCAAAGCAAATAAGATGAATGCATTTCGAGTAGGATTTGGCTACGATGTACACCAGCTAAAAGAAGGATATGATTTTTGGCTGGGAGGGATCAAATTAGAACATGAAAAAGGTGCGGTGGGACATTCTGATGCAGATGTTTTGATCCATGTGATTTGCGATGCTCTTCTTGGCGCTGCAAATATGCGTGATATCGGATTTCATTTCTCTGACAAAGATCCGAAATACAAAGGAATTGACAGTAAAATCCTTCTTGCAGATGTTATGAAACTAATTCGTGAAGCTGGCTATGAAATAGGAAACATTGACACAACTATTTGCCTTCAGCAACCTAAAGTAAATCCTCATATTCCAGCTATGAAAACTTGCTTAGAAGAAGTCATGAATATTCCTGAATCTTCTATTTCCATCAAAGCCACAACGACTGAATGGCTAGGGTTTGTAGGCCGTGAAGAAGGAGTTTCAGCATATTGTGTCGCTTTAATCTACCAGGTATGAGTGAAAAGGTAAAAATCATCACGACAGAGGATGGCTCTCATTCTTTGTATCATGAGGACTTAAAAGAGACGTACCATAGTTTTCACGGAGCTTACAGAGAATCTCTGCATGTGTTTATGCTTTATGGCTTGGATACCTGGCTGGCAGAAAACCCGCAGAAATACCCAATCCGGATTTTTGAAGTAGGATTTGGGACAGGACTAAATGCCTGGCTCACTTTGGTTTGGGCGGAACAGAATCAGATTCCTGTTTTGTATCACTCCATAGAGCCCTTTCCACTAAGTGAGGAAATATATTCCCAGCTGAACTACATCGACCAAAACGATGGAATTTGGCACTACCACAAATATTTTGAGGCATTGCACAAATTTACATGGAATGAAGGTGGGCCTGTTTCAGAATATTTCAATTTCAAAAAGGATCAAACTACCCTTCAAGACGCTCAACTTTATCCAAGCGATGTGGTGTTTTTTGATGCCTTTGCTCCAAGTAAACAGCCAGAATTATGGGAATTTAGCCAATTGGAGAAGGTTTCTAAATCCATGAAGCAAGGGGGACTCTTCACTACTTACTCGGCATCTGGACAACTGAAAAGAGATCTTAAAGCTTTAGGACTAGAAGTCGTCAATCCTCCTGGACCTCCGGGCAAAAAGGAGATGACACAGGCATGGAAGAAATAAATCAATGAGTTGGAATGAGGTTTGGAAAATTGAGTACACAACCAAACCTCTAAACCAATGAAATCTGCACTATTCTTTTGGATGCTTTTTCTTCCTCTTACCATCAATGCTAGCAATGCATTGGATCAACTTTTTGAAAAAAGAAGCCAGCTTTATTATGAGCTAAAAAATAACTCTCAGGCAGAAGTCTTTGGGATTTCACTTTCCAGCAATGAAGACGCCCGATTGTTGAGGAAAATTATGGAGATAGACAATGCTATTATCCAGAAACTCCAATTGGAACAAAACATCGAAGAATCAAAAGAATTCACAACAGCAGAAAAATACAAGGCTATTGCATTCTCTCAGGAAAAAGACATTCAGTCTCTTAAATCTGCTCTCGCTAGAAAATCTCACGAATTCAACCAGGCAGGATTTGAAATCAGAAAATTCAGGCATGGAACTTGGATATTCTTCCTAGGAACGCTACTATTCTGTAGCCTTTACCTAAAAGACAAAATCAAATTCAATTTCTTGAAAGGTAAAATCCTCTCCTTTATTCCATTTGAATCTCAATAGAAAATGAAATCGCTTCTCCTTTTTTTATTCCTGCTTTCACCTCTTCAAGATGACAATGCCAGCGCTAAACTTGAGCGCCTTGTAGAGGAAAGACAATCCCTTCACGCTCAATGGCAAGCATCTGAATCCAAGAAATCTGGAATTTTCGGGAACCGTACCAAAAAGGACATGAAGGAAACCAACGATTGGCTAGAAAGAATTATCAGTAAGGACAATCAAATAGTGGAGGAACTGAAGTTGAGCGGAAAGATTGAAACCGCAGTAATTGGGCAAGAAAAAGACGATTACAAAACCATCACCTTAAGCCTTGAGCAAGACGTTCAGGCCCTCAAAAGAGCAATAGGGGAACGAGATAAAACCATAGAGGAAATGCTTTCCAACCGGAGAACATTCGAATGGACTACCCTCATATTTTTCCTGACAACTTTGGGACTGGGATATTGGATTTACAGAAGCAAAAAAGGAGCTTAATTCGACCTTTTGTATTTTTTCAAAACAGGGCAATTTCCGTCATAAGACGGGCAAGAAAATGATAAATTAAGTTCCAGCTGATTTTCTGATAAACTCCATTCTGCATAGCTATCCCCAAAAGAAAAATCTATTAGAAACTCCCTTAGATCCTCAAAAGGAGCGTAGAGAGGTCCTATATCGGGGTGCGGAAACATATAAACTTCAAAACCGTCTATAAATTGGTAATCGATAATTTCATTTTCCAAGCGGTAATCGAAATTATAAATAAACCGATAACCTAAATCAGACCCAAATTCGGATTCTCTAAACGTCTGCCGCAACTGGTAAGTGCTATCTGTTAAAAAATCTAAGGTCTCAACTGACCAAAGCCCCAAAGAATCGACATAGGCTCGGCTTTCCCACTCTCCAATCAATGGACCAAGTGGTTCTTCATCCTGATCTGAATTGCAAGAAAAAATCAAAGGAGCGCTCAAGAGCACTATTCCTAAAATCAATAGTAGCTTTTTCATCTTAATCGACTTTTATAAAGGTCCGAGCGGGGAATTCATCTGATTCTCCAGTTTCAAGTTCTAAATCATCCGGTTTTAGAATAAATTCCAATCCATTTTGGGAAAAAGTTAAAGTACCAGTCGGAATCATAAAAATATCGACAACCCCTGGTCTCATTTCCTCCTTGGGCCCATATCGAATCCATCTTGTATCTGATTCACCTCCCCAATAAAGTAAGGCGTCAGAATAATAATATTTAAAAATATCCCCCTTGTAATTGTACCAAGAGTCAGCTATCATTTGATAACCAAGAATATTCTCAGTCTCCGTTTCTCTCACAAATCTTTCATAGGTCATCAGGCTATCATTTTTGAAAGCCCAAGAATCTATCATCCAAATATCCAGAGAATCTACATAAGTTCTGTTTTCCCAAGTACCGATTAATGGACTCAAAGGTTCCTCTTTATCCTGACAGCTAAAAAGTGAAACTGAAAGAACAATAAGCATTAAATAAAAAATAGATTTCATAATAGGTTGTTTTAGTTGATACACCTATCACGAAATCTATTTAGAAAATGATACAATTGAAATGTATCTTTTTTTATTTCAGGATTTTAATCTGGCAATTGGAGTTCTACCTCCTTTGGTCACTTGCTCCAATGAAACCAGAATCTCAGCATCTAATGGTAAATACAAATCCACTCTTGATCCAAATTTGATAAAGCCAAACTCTCCGTTTTGCTCCAACTGGTCCCCTTCTTTGACATACCATTTGATTCTCCTAGCCAAAGCTCCAGCAATCTGTCTGACCATGATTTGAGTTCCATTTTTCATCTTCAGCACCATGGAAGTTCTCTCATTTTCCGTGCTGGATTTAGGATGCCAAGCCACCAAGTATTTCCCTGGGTGATATTTGAAAAACTCCACTTCCCCTTCCACTGGCGAACGATTAACGTGGACATTGATCGGAGACATAAAGATGGAAACCTGCTTTCTTTTTTCTTTCAGATATTCATCTTCTACTGCTTCTTCAATCACTACCACTTTGCCGTCTGCTGGAGCATAAACCAAACTATCATCCTTTGGGAGTTGGAAAATAGGGTTTCTGAAAAATTGCAGAATGATCAAATAAAATACGACGCTGACGATAAGACTGAAATTCAGCCAGAATCTAGCGTCAGGTAGAAAATAATACAATGCATAATTGGCTGCAGTTAAAATAATTAAGAGCCAAAATAAAAGAACTCGTCCTTCGCGATGTATGGTCATAGTATAAATGATAAGAGGCGTAGATTAAATCCACGCCTCAAAGATAAGTGTTTCTATTTATAGATTAGCCTTAGAAGCCTCCACGATAAGTATATGTTTGCGCCACTTTATCGATTGCAACGATATAAGCCGCAATTCTCATGGGCACATCATATTTTACAGCAGCCTGGTATACATTTTCAAAAGCATCCTTCATGATTCTGTCAGATCTTCTGTTAACTCTATCGGCAGTCCATTTGTACCCCAAACGGTTTTGTACCCATTCGAAATAAGAAACGGTTACACCGCCTGCGTTTGCCAAAATATCTGGAACAGCCATGATGCCTTTTTCATTGATAATTGCATCTGCTTTGGCAGAAGTCGGACCATTCGCACCTTCTACGATCAACTTAGCCTTAATGTCATGGACATTTTTGGCAGTGATCACATCTTCAACTGCTGCTGGCACCAATACATCAACCTCCAAAGTCAACAAATCCATGGCATTGTCCATCTTGTCTCCACCTTGGAATCCTTCAAGATGGCCTCCATTGGCATCCCTGAACTCGATTGCTTTGACGATGTCAATTCCTTTTTCGTTGTAGAAAGCTCCGGTATGATCAGAAATCGCAACAATCTTTAAGCCTCTTTCTTCTAAAAGTCTAGCTGCCCAAGACCCTACGTTTCCAAATCCTTGAACTGCACAAGTTGCTTGGAATGGATTGATTTTCAGCTTTTGCATCGCTGCAAGTGCTGAAACCATTACACCACGACCAGTTGCTTCTGTTCTTCCTAGTGAACCTCCCAAGACGGTTGGTTTCCCCGTCACTACCGAGTTCACGGTCATTCCTTTTGCTTTGGAGTATTCATCCATCAACCAGGCCATTTCTCTTGGCCCAGTTCCCATATCAGGGGCAGGTATATCTCTGTCCGGACCAAAATCGTCGACCATAGCCTTGGTGTATGCACGCATCAATCTTTCGATCTCTCCTTTGGACATCTCTCTAGGATTGCAACGTACGCCACCTTTACCACCACCATAAGGGATGTCTACAACCGCACACTTCCAGGTCATCCATGCTGCTAACGCTCTTACTTCATCGATATGTACATCTGGAGCAAATCGAATCCCACCCTTCGCAGGACCCAAAATATTAGAATGTACGACACGAATTCCTTCGAACACCTGAATCTTACCATTGTCCATGGTAATGGGTAGTGACACGATCACTTGACGGGCCGGATTTTTCAACACGTTGTAAACTTCATCAGACAATCCCAGCTTCTCAGCTGCAATGTTGAATCGTTCCATCATTGACTCCAGTGGATTTTCTTTATCCTTAATCGGAGCCGGTTCAATGTAAGCCATATTGGGTTTTTATTATGATAGTGAAATGCGACGCAAAATTAAATAGATTTTTAGTTTCCCCCGCCTTCAATTAGAAGATTTTCAAAAAGGCGGTAATAAATGGGGCCGATAATAACAATCCGTCAAAACGGTCCATAAAACCTCCATGCCCTGGAAGTACCGAACCTGAGTCTTTGATCTCAATAGATCTCTTAAAAAGTGACTCAATCAGGTCTCCATATGTACCTGCTATAATAATAATTCCAGCGATCACCAACCACTTCCAATCCTGAATGGAATGAAAATATCTTGCTATTAAAAATGAAACGGCAATCGCAGAAAACGCTCCTCCCAAAAAACCTTCCCAAGACTTTTTAGGAGATACTCTTTCAAATAGTTTGGTCTTCCCAAACTTGGTTCCTGCAAAGTAGGCTCCAGTATCACTTGCCCATAGAATAAGCAAGCAGCCTAATAGAATCTCGTAATGATAAACTTTGTCCACAGAAAACACTGCAAGGTTTAGCAGTGAGAACGGAACTGCCACATAAAAGATTCCTAAATAGGTAAAAGCTACGCCTGTAAATGGCTTTTTATCGGTCTTTTTATAGAGTTTGATAAAGAATACCAAAGATAGGATTGGGAAGATCAGGAAAAGGTATTCGTTAGGGAACTGCTCTTTCTCAATCAGGAACGTCACGGTAAAAGTCAACAATCCCAAAATCGTCCCGAAACTCTTTAATGGGAGCATTCCATCCAAGCCGCAAAGTTTATAAAACTCCATTTGGGCAAAGCCTAGAATGCATGCGAATACCAAAAAATAAGTCCAGTCTGAGAAAATAATTGCAGAAATTACCACTACAGCTCCTACGGCGGCGGTTATTGCTCTTTGACCCAGGTTGCTGTAGTTATTAATATTAAAACGAGATCTCATTCTGGATAATGTTTGTTGCTTTTAGGAGGTTTTCGCGATTAACGTGGACTTCATTCTTTCCAAAAACATTATAGACCGTTTCCTTTTTTTTCAAGACAACAGCCGGAATATCATTTTCCTCCAGTACCCCTTTTACGATTTCAGCCCTTACAGGCACTTCAGTTTCATAGACTTTAATCCAATTCTCCATCCGGTTCGGGCTTATTTTTTTGAAGGTAATAGATTCCCGCAATAAGGACTAATAATCCTACCAAAGCCATAGGATAAGACACTGTATCTGTTGATTCAATATCAAATTCTATCATTCCTTGATTGGAAGCATAGACCATTAAAACAGTAAAAGTATTATTAATAATATGGGCTAATATAGGATAAACAAGACTACCTGTGAATACATACATATATCCGAACATCGCACCTAAGAAAACTCTTGGCAAAAATCCGTAGAACTGTACGTGAATAGCAGAGAAAATAATTGCCGACAACCAAATTCCCCAATGTACTGAACCTGTATATAAATGCATTTTTGGCTGGAGAACCCCTCTAAAAAACATCTCCTCACCAATTCCTGCCAAAACCCCAATCACCAAAATCCCCGCCAGTAACTCGGGGATCGTCTGGAAATCTGTCAAATACTTGGTCATTTCCATCAACTGCTCCTCCATGGATCTCATCCAAGCTTCCAAAGAAGCCATGGATTCAGGAAGTACCATTTGAGAATTCCAGTAAATCAACAGGGCATTGAAGAACATTCCTCCAAAAGTAATCCCAAGCGCAACCCAGAATTTCTTGTTATTGAATCGTGAAAGCTGCAAATCCCATTTTAGGTTGGCTTTATCCAGCCAATGAATAATAATCCAAGCAGTGAGCCAAAAGCCTATACCAGAACCTAAACCTTGGATAAATAACATAGCCATCCGTCCATTTGGGATGCTATCATCCCCTTGCATCAAGGACATAATCTCCTCAATTGAGATATTAAAAAGGGGAACCGCGAGAGCTAAGGCTATTCCTTGAAGTAAAATAAGGACGCCAAGTGACACTAAAACAATGACTACCAGAGCCAAGAGCCAGCTTTTCCGCTTGGCTATTTCTGAATGAGTTTCGTAAATCTCCATATTTGGACGTAAATTTACGCCAAATTTATAATTAGCAGTGGTAAAGATAGGAAACTTAGAACTTGGAGATTATCCCCTTTTGCTGGCACCCATGGAAGATGTGAGTGATCCACCATTCCGTGCAGTATGTAAACAAAATGGGGCTGATTTGATGTACACCGAGTTTATCAGTTCGGAAGGGCTCATTAGAGATGCAGCCAAAAGCGTCCAAAAACTGGATATTTTCGACTACGAAAAGCCAATCGGGATTCAGATTTTCGGAAATGAAATCGAATCTATGAGAGAGGCTGCGGAGATTGTAGAAGAGGCCAAACCAGATATTTTGGATATTAATTACGGCTGTCCTGTTAATAAAGTAGCATGTAAAGGTGCTGGCGCTGGAATTCTTTTGGACATCGACAAGATGGTATCAATGACTGCTGAAATCGTCAAAGCTGTAAAAATCCCAGTGACTGTAAAAACCCGCCTAGGCTGGGATAATGATACCATCCGCATCGTCGAGGTTGCTGAAAGACTTCAAGATGTAGGAATCCAGGCAATCAGCATACATGCAAGAACCCGAAAGCAGATGTATAAAGGTGAGGCTGATTGGTCTTATTTGAATTTGGTAAAAGACAATCCAAGACTTCATATTCCTGTTTTTGGAAATGGTGATATCGACACCCCGGAAAGAGCTGCTGAGTATAAAGCAAAATACAATGTGGATGGCATGATGATCGGAAGAGCATCAATTGGATACCCTTGGATTTTCAATGAGATCAAACATTACTTGGCCACTGGTGAAAAATTAGCAGCTCCCACATTGGATGAAAGAATCGCTGTCGCCAAAAAGCATTTGGACTTTTCAGTAGAATGGAAAGGTGAGAAATTGGGAATTTTGGAAATGAGGAGGCATTACACCAATTATTTCAGAGGCATGCCCAACTTCAAACAATATCGAACTGAAATGGTCACCTCAGACACTTATGATGAGGTTTGTGCAATCTTGGATCAAGTCGCCAAGGTTTATGCAGACTATGAATTTTCCGTTTAATCAATTGAATATTAGATTTTTTTCATATTAATCGTCCCGATCCTGATATATATTGGGATCGGGACGATCAGCCTGACCAAGGATGTTTTTTTAAGACAGACACCTCTTTTTTAATGGGAATCTAAATTGGATTTGCTTTTTTTGCTTACGAATTCAATAAGCATCTGAATGTCTACTGGCAACTCCGAAAACACCGCAAAAAACTGGGCTTATCTGGGCATCCTAGCATTGGTTTGGGGCAGCTCATTTATATTAATAAAAAGAGGCCTTGTTATTTTTTCTCCCGGTGAAGTGGGCGCTTACCGAGTGGTAGCTGCTGCTACTTTTCTTCTTCCTTTATCCCTTCCACGAGTTCGACACCTCAATGCTACTCAAATCCAAAACCTGATTTTAGTTGGATTGGTTGGGAGCTTTATTCCTGCATTTCTTTTTGCAAAAGCTCAAACTCAACTTTCCAGTTCATTGACAAGTGTTCTAAATGCTTTGACACCTTTGTTTGTGGTTTTGGTAGGGTGGATTTTCTTTGGCTCCAGAATTACAAGACAGAATCTGATCGGTTTGGGAATTGCCTTTTTGGGCGTGATTTTCCTGGTTATGGCCAAAGAGGGCGTAGGATTTGGCGCTTTTTCCGACATCAATGCATACGCTTTCTTTGTGATCCTTGCCTGTACCTGTTATGGATTCAATCTCAACTTGATCAAATTTCGATTTGTCGAGTTGAAACCCATTGAAATTACCGCTATCTCTCTTTTAATGGTTTTGCCAGTGGCTCTGATTTATCTGATGATGGGTACGCAGTTTTCATACAAACTTGCCAACATCGATGGGGCATGGAAAGCCTTTGGCTACATCACCTTATTAGGAATAATGGGGACATCGCTGGCCCTAATTCTATTTAATATGCTGGTCAAGACTGCCAGTCCTGTATTCGCCAGTTCGGTAACTTATTTGATCCCAATTGTAGCCATCATTTGGGGAGTTTGGGATGGTGAAGTCCTTCTTTGGGGACATTATTTAGGTTTTGCAGCCGTGATTTTTGGAGTCTGGGTAGGGAATCGGAAAAAATAACTACTCCTTCCCATAATTCTTAAGTTCCTTTTTGGTCATTTCACGTGTAATCACTTCCTCTGGAAATATCACTTCAAAAGGACCATAATTTTCCAATAGGACTGACTCTCCATTTATTGCAAAATTTACTGGGATGATCTTATTCTTGATTAATCCTTCCTCATTTTTCACCACCTCCATCACTGCCATTCTTACATGTTTTCCTCCTTGATAATTATCTCCTGCTGAGGTTGCCAAAACATCACCTGGGAATACTTCTTGTCCCAATTGCACCTGTTGGGAACCTGATTTCAAAACCATGATTTTGGTAACCTTACCGTCCTCATGGTAAATCTCAATAAAATTCTCTGAACGGGTAAAATCCAAATTTTCACTTGATTTATCATTACTCATACTCAAACCTGCAACAATACCCTTTCGAGGCGCAACTATTTCAACCTCTTCATCAAAATGAAAGGAAATACCTACGTACTCATCATTGTGTTCTTTGGGTTGCAGGCGATTTTCCAGATGGGTCATGGGTACAGATCTTACAGTAGTCCCTTCCTTTACCGGGACCAAATAAATCGGCTCTACCTTTGTTTTACCGTAAATATTTCCCTTCACAAAAGTGTATTTATAAGAGTAATTGGTCCTTTGGTTAGACTGCAGCGGTTTAAGCGTTGTTAATCTACCTTTTCCAGGATTGGCTATGGCTATAACTCTTGAACCACCCGTAGTAGAAAGATTTAATAAAACCGGAAACTCCAATAAAACAGTGTAGGTCATTTCACTACTATTAACATAATTCAAAGTAACCTCACCTTTATCATCCCTTTCGGAGGTAACCTCGATTTGGGAAAAAGCTGAGAAAGAAAAAGTCAACAATAAAAAACTAACGAAATATTTCATAATAGATGGTATTAAGGATGAAAACTAAACGCATCTTACAACTTTTCAAACCTTTTAATGGAATTAAAAAT
This sequence comes from Algoriphagus sp. PAP.12, assembly GCF_026652115.1. Classification (GTDB taxonomy): domain Bacteria; phylum Bacteroidota; class Bacteroidia; order Cytophagales; family Cyclobacteriaceae; genus Algoriphagus. The sequence goes on from NZ_JAPPSQ010000008.1 coordinate 195,644, forward strand.
CTTTCATCCTTTCTCTCCAAGCAAATGCAAGCATTGGAAGCTGCTGATAGCTGTTGATTCCTGCTTTCACGCCTTGGGATTTTAGAAAAATATCATTGGTTTTCTGGCTCAATTCAATAGATATAGGCTTATACTTATTATTGATTTCCTGAATTGCCCTGATGTCATTTTTGATCCCTTGGTCTAGAGTTTTTACCCATTCTTTATATTTATCGGGTGCCATTTTATAATAATCCCTAACCTGATACATGAGCAGTCGCAGGTGACCTGAGTACCGCAAAAGTGGGTCCGGAGAGTTGGTGGTAATTACCCAAGCAATAAAATTCGCTTCTCCTTCATTGGTTACCCCATAGCTATGCGCCATTTCATGAGCCACCGTGAAAGGCTGTTCCAATGGATGCAATGAAGGGTCAATATAGCTTTCACCTGTGTATGGAAAATAAATTCCCAAGATCCCCATTTTCCTCATAAATCCCGGAGGTGGGAATAATTTGGTTCTAGGTTTTCCTGTAAAATTCAAACCCAACATATCCAAATTATCCCTTATGTTGCCTCGAACTACTCTTTCCAAATCTGGATAGGAAATAATCCCTTCAATCGCTGAAGTATCATTTGTAATCTGATACCTAGACTGTGTCGCCAATCTTTGAGTAATGCGTATCTCCAACTCTACTTGCTCCAAATTCAAAGCTTTGGGGGTCAATGAAAGTTGTTTGAAAATCGGGGTTCGCTGATAATTAAATCCCCATAAGACCAAAAAAAAGAAAACTAAAGCTCCTAAAGCATTTAGTAGTGATCTAAAGGAAAAAAGTGCTTTTGCTTTCCACCCTTCTTTTTTCAGTAATCTTCTGAGAAATATTCCCAAAAGAATAAGTACGGAAAGTATAAACAAATAAACGCTGGGGAATGGCAGATACCCCAGCGTTTTATCAATCACATTCCGAATTACCGGAAAGAATTTTCTAGAATAGATTTCATCTGTTGCTTCCGGGTTATGAGCAGCGATCCATCGAATACCTAAAGCGATTAAGCCTAATAATGCCCAGGACCAATCTCTCTTACCCATAAAACAACTATCAAATACCTTCTGCCTCTACTTCCTTCACATCATCAGGAAGCATACGGGTAAGCAAGTTTTGAATTCCGGCTTTCAAAGTGATCGTACTGGAAGGACATCCAGAACAAGAACCCTGAAGCAATACTTTTACAACACCATCTTTGAATGAATGGAACACTATTGCTCCTCCATCTTGCTCCACAGCTGGTCGGATGTATTCATCCAAAACCCCTTTGATCTTCTTGACCACTTCAGAATCATTTTCATCAAATAAAGGATCTTTGTCCAATACTACCTGAACTGGCTTTTTACCAGCTTCTAAATAGTCTTTGATATGATCTCTAATGATATGTTGGATTTCTGGCCATTCCACATCTTCAGACTTGGTTACGGTCACAAAGTTGGAAGCTATAAATACGCGCTGCACAGCAGCAAAATTGAATAATTCTTTTGCCAAAGGGCTATTTTCAGTGCTTTTCTCATCTGGATAGTCAAAGCTAAGACCATCTTCGACCAGCATGAAATTGGCCACAAATTTCAAAGAGTTCGGATTCGGATTTGCCTCCATGTAGAGGTGAACCGGTTTAGCTTGTGCTTTTAGCATAAGTCTTTCGTGTTTTTTTGAAATAAACCCTTTGCAGGGGGATTAGTTCCTGCAAAGGTAATTTTCCTGAGGGAAATTATTTCATAGGCTCCCCAGTAGCTGCATACCAGATGCCACCAGCTAGGTGTTTAAGGAAGTCAGCATCTTGATAAGCTGACTCTACGTGGCCTAATGCAGTATAGAAAACTCTGCCGCCGTCAAATTCATGATACCAAGCCATTGGGTGATTATCACCATTTCCTTTGGCAGGCTTATAAGTACTCTCATCAGCTTTGATCAATACTTTGATATCAGGATTGATCTCTCTGAATTCATACAACTCATCGTACCACAGCCAGTTTTTAGGCAAATGCCAGGTAGCTGGATGATTTTGATCCACTACTTCCAATCTCAAGGTCTGCTGAGCTGGGTGAGTCAAAAAGTAAGCGCCGATCATTTTATTATACCAAGGCCATTCGTATTCAGTGTCAGTCGCAGAGTGAATTCCTACCACTCCTTTTCCACTTTGTACGAATTTTTGAAAAGCAGCTTTTTGTTCTGCATTGAAGATGGTTCCTGTAGTAGAAGCCAAGATTACCACATCGTATTTCTCAAGATTTTCATCTGTAAAAGCTCCCGCATCTTCGGTCACATATACTCCAAAACCTTGGGTTTTCCCCAAGTTTTTCAAAGCCACTACGGCATCAGGAATTGATTGATGTCTAAATCCAGCAGTTTTACTAAATACAAGGGCTCGAAATTGCTGGGCACTCGCCACGAAGCTTAGGCAGAAAAATACTGCAATTGCTGAAAGGAATATTTTCAGTTTCATAGGTTTTGGGTTGATTTTGTGAAGATTCGAAAATACAAAAACCTCAGGCTTAAAGCCTATTTTTTTTACAATTGGCAGAATGTGTTTTTACTGGTCAAACCACCAATGGGGAGTATCGTTTGAACTGGAAGGAAATTCACTACACCGGAGACAAGTTTTAGGATAATCATCTATCGGTCTGGCAGGATCATAGGTACAAGGAGGCTCAATGACAAAAGAAACATCACTTGGCACAGTGTATATCCTACTCTGAGAAACTCTGGCCACCTCAAAATATCCCAAAACCACTTCTTCTGGAAAATGTACACTGAATACGTTGCCTTTGATTGGGGCTGGAGGAGAGTCAAAAACTGAACCTGAATTATTCACCAATTCTCGAACTTTTCTCCAATATTCAAAAGACTCTTTGGAGGTACTTACCTGTCGGACATTGAAATAATGTCTGCTCAGAAAAGATTCATCCACTTTCCTCTCTGCGACCAACTGAGTATTGCTTCTTTGTTCCGAATCCACGTTCTCTCCGTTAAAAAGTGTAATTCTCTCCGGGTCGGGAAAACCAAAAACATAGCAATCCGGAGGTGGATTATTAAAAGGGTTTGGGAAAAAGGTCAAATCCCAATAATAGGCTTCATCCACGTCCCATCTTAAATAATAAGGTTCATCTGAATCAGGCAGCTTACTGTCCGAATAGATAGAGACGAAAGCAGTTTCTGGAGATCCTTTGAACTCTCCTCTCTGGAATTCATACCTCAATTCATCCTCACCAACAGTATCAGGCATTTTTTGAGGATCCGTTCGATATTCATTCCCGCTGACTAGAATTTCCAAATGGTAATAAACCTCATCTTCCAATTTATAAGACCGATCCAATTTGTACTTCCCGTCTTCGGACATATTCATCAGGACCTTCTCATCCCTCTCATTTACCAAGTAAACCATAGCAGAAGACACAGGCCGAGGAAGATCGTTTATCACATAAAATTGCCCAGTGTAAACAGGCTCTCGATCGGCAGAGGTAGTTTCTGAAAGGAAAACATATTGATCCTCATCCAGATTGCTGATTTGGCCAGAGACGATCAATTTAGCTACTCCTTTATCAAGCGGAAAGGAGATTTGATCCACGCAGGAATTGAATGAAAGCAGTACCAAAACAAGAGAGAAAAGAGATTTCAACCTATTCATCTGCACCTCCTCCAAATTGAATACTGTATGAAATAGAAGGAAATACGGCTCCCAAAATTGATAATCTATAAGGTCTCAACTGACTGGTATCTCCGTCCTTTTGCCAAAAAACAGAATAAGCATTTCGCCTTCCAAGAAGGTTATAAATGGAGAGATTCAGGCTATCTCCTTTTTTAGAAAAAACTTTCTCAAGCGTATAAGAAACATCCACCCGGAAATAATCTGGAATTCGATACTGATTCCTGTCGCTATATTCTGGGATCACCAAACCATTGATGATGTAATTGGCATTAACAGCATTGACGGGACGGCCTGTTGAATAATTGGCGCTGAGATTGAATAATCCCCGAGGATACATTTTTCGGCTAAGAATAAAATTCACTTCATGCGGCTTATCATAATTACTCGGGTACCATTCACCCCGATTGATTTGAGTTTCCTCATATTCTCCCAGACTTCTGAAAAATGATCTGGAATAAGTATAGGCCAACCAGCCTGTTATCACTCCCAGATTCTTTTTGATCAAAAACTCAGCTCCATAAGCTTTTCCTTCTCCAAAAACCAATTCTGTTTCCATATGTTGATTCAAGAAAACCTGAGCAAAATCCCTGTATTCGACCTGATTTTGCACTTTTCGATAAAAACCATCGATAGAGAACTCCCATTTGTTATCCTTGGAGTTTCGAAAGAAACCCATTGAAAAATTATCGGATTTCTGAGGCTGAATGTAAGGTGTACTCAATTGCCAAAGATCAATCGGCGTCGGACCAAAAGTGTTGCTTATCGATTGAATGTATTGATAGAGCCTGGCGTAACTAAGCTTCATAGAAGCATTTGCGGTTAGATTTTGGCGGATCGCCAATCTCGGTTCAAAACCAGAATAAGGTTGGATTGAACTCTTTTCATAAACAGTTTCTCCGGTGATATTTTCTTCCAAGATTGGAGCAGAAGATTGATATTGGAATACAGTATCAGGCCCTAGTTGATTGTAGGTAGAATACCTCAGTCCTGCTACAAAACCAGTATTTTCGGAAATATCCCATTCCAAACTGCTGAAAATAGCGGCTTCAAATCCTCTTTCCTTTTCTATTTTCTCTGAATTGAAATTGGATTCAGAATTGTAAGGACTGAGGATTTCCGGTTGCCCTCTGTAATTCACCATTTCCAATCCAGATGTGATCGAAACAACTTCATTTGCCCAAGTAGCACTTAGCTTGCCATGTTGATATCTCATTCCATTATCCACTCTGGCAGCATCCAAGCCTTCAGGATCAAAAAAAGCATTGTCAAAATCTCCGTCAGCCAGCAAAGCAACAACGGACCATTTTTCTCCAATAATTCCTTTATATCTCAAAGAACTGACCCGATTAGACCAATCGTAGCCAAACTCATTAGAGAATTTGAAATAATCTCCCGTCATCAAAGTATTGAACTCTATATTATGCCCTTGAGCGAGATTCCAATTCAACCCCAAATAAGCGTCATGAAAGTTCAATTTAGAGTTTTGAAGATCGTAGTCTCTTGCCTGTTTCAGAAGCCAATTGGTATTGGAAACCCTAGCCCCGAAAATCAAACTGAGCTTATCTTTTTTCAATGGTCCTTCAATAAGAAGCTTTCCATTGGAAGTACCAACTCCAACCGCTCCTTTCCAATTATTCATGTCTCCTGGCCGCATTAAAATATTCAATGCTGACCCTGCTCTCCCCCCAAAGTTTGCCGGAAGATTCCCTTTATACAGACTGAAAGTCTCAGTTACATCAGTATTAAAAGCAGAAAGAAAGCCCAAAGCATGATTGGAACTCAAGACTATTGCCTCGTTCATCATCAATAGATTTTGGTCTGTTTTCGCGCCACGGACATTGATTCCTGAGGTTCCCTCTCCGACTGTACTTACACCAGGCAATAATTGGAGTCCTTTGAAAATATCTGCCTCTCCTAGAAATGCAGGAATAGCTTTTAGCTCTTGAGCTGTGAGTTTTGTCAGTCCGGTGATAGGGTTTCTAACATTCCGATCTGGCTGATCAGACATCACCACGACACCTTCCAGTTCGAAACTTTTCTCCTTCATGGTAATGTCCACCACCCCATTATCGAAAAGAATAACTTCAGTAAAAACCGGGATTCGAGAAGAATGACGAAAAGTAACTTTATGAATTCCCGGCTGGATTTTGATAAAGTATGTCCCAAATTTATCTGTATTGACACCCGAATAAAATCCATCCACATGGAGTCCAACCCCCTCAATTCCTTGCTTAGATTCTGGGTCCAAAACCTTTCCCGTCAAAACATAATTTTCCAGATGGGCTGTTTCCTTTTTTCCAAATTCAAAAACCAATGAATCTACCTGGGAAAACGAAACATTCACCAAGAAAAACCAAAGTATAAAAAATAAGATTGAGGGTTTATTCATTGATGCTTAAAATACATCAAATTGACTAAACCTTTCTAAAAATGAATTAAAAGATCATTTTTTAATCCAAAGAAGCAATCAATTCTCTCATAACATTAGCCATGATAGGTTCCGCGACAGCAGCTGCAGCCAATACTTCCTGAATTGTAATTCTTTTGATTTTCCCCTCCACTCCCAAATCTGTGATTGCTGAAATCCCAAAAACTTCCAATCCTGCCTGATTTGCAACGATTACCTCAGGAACTGTGCTCATTCCTACCGCATCAGCACCGATGGTTCTCAAATATTTGTACTCGGCAGGAGTTTCCAAATTTGGACCTTGCACACCGGCATAGACACCAGTATGAAGTTTTACTCCCAATTTTTCACCTATTGATAAAGCCCTTTCTATCAGTTTTTTTGAATAAGCCTCACTCATATCCGGGAATCGAGGCCCAAACTCTTCTGGATTATGCCCTCTCAGTGGATTTTCGGGAAACAAGTCAATATGATCTGCTATAATCATCACATCTCCTACTTCTTGCGCTGGATTCAATCCACCCGAAGCATTGGACACAAAAAGCCTTGAAACCCCCAATGCCTTCATCACACGAACAGGAAATGTAACCTGCTTCATGCTATAGCCCTCGTAGTAATGAAATCTTCCTTTCATGGCTACAACTTTTTTTCCTGCCAGAGTTCCAAAAATCAATTTTCCAGAGTGACTCTCCACAGTCGAAATTGGGAAATGGGGTATTTCAGAATAATCAACTTCCAATTCAACTTCGATCTGATCACCTAATTTTCCCAAACCAGTACCGAGAATGATTAAATTCTGAGGATTATCAGGATAAAGGTTCTTAAGAAATTGAGCAGCTTCAGCGATTTGAGATTGATAATTCATAGGAAAAGTGATTTGAAGCAAAGATATTAATATTGCCCTTTCAAAGAACTTTAATTCAGGATAGCTTTCAATTCACTAGAAATGATCAAGATCATAGTCGGTACAAATCGTAAAAATTCAGTTTCTAAAACCATTGCAGAACTCTATCAGGAAATTTTAAAGTCCAAAGGAGCCGAATCTGAAATTTTGGAATTGGAAGACTTGCCGTCAGATTTTATCGATACAGCATTGTATGAAAACAATGGACAAAATGAAGCTTACAATGCTTTTCATGATCGCATTGAAGAAGGAAAAAAGTTTGTTTTCATCGTTCCAGAATACAATGGATCTTTCCCAGGAATCTTGAAAACCTTCATAGACGGGATGAACTATCCCAATACCTTTAAAAACAAAAAAGCCGCACTAGTCGGCCTTTCTTCTGGAATCGGCGGAGGTGGCATCGCTTTGAGCCACCTCACCGATATATTCCATTACCTAGGGATGCATGTCCTTGCTCTAAAGCCGAAACTGGCCAAAATAGAGCAGAATATGTCAGATAACCTGCTCACCAACAGGTTGTATTTGGAACTTCTGCATTCCCAGGCTGAGATGTTGCTTGACTTTTAGGACTTAGTCCACGTTGTCATGCAAGAACCTATTGTTACCTAGGATCTCGTTATCATCAGAGACATTGAACTTGCTGATGTTGTTTTCTGAGCTATGCTCAGGCTCATTCAAAGTCACGTTTTTTCTCAAGTAAGCAGGAACTTCCATCTTTTCCTTTAACTCTTCTGGAGTCGGATTGAACGAACGGTTTCCTTTAAGCTTTTCAAATCTCTCATGAGCTCTTTGAATTGCTTTCTGCTTCATTTGCTCGTAGTAATCATTGGCATAAACCGGCTTTGCGGGCTCTGCTTCCACTTTTGCTTCAGGAGCTTTCACTTCTTCAGGCTCTTCTTCGTACAAATCATGCACGATTTTCTCTTGCTGAACTGGCTTCACTTCAGGTTTTCTCTCTTCTGATTTTCCAAAATCAAAAGTGAATGAGTTCTGCTTTGGTTGCTCTGTACGTGGAGCGGGAGCTGGCTCTTCTACAGGCTCAGGAGTGGAAGGAGCTGATTGAACTGGCGCTTTTGGAGTATTAAAAACGAAAGTTGTCCCATTGCTGATCGGTTCTTCTTTTACTTTCTCAGTCTTTCCAGAATCTAAGTTGATAACCGTTTTCACTTCTTCAACTTCTGGAGCAGGGCTTGGCTCAGGTTTTACAGCTTGGACTGGTGCGGGAATAGGCGCTGCTGCAACTGGCTGTGCTGTAGTTTGCTCAGACTGAGCAGAACCAGCCAATTTATCCATCTCGAACCCCGTAGCAATTACGGTCACACGGATAGCTTTACCCAATTCTTGGTCGATACCCTGACCGAAGATAACCTCAGCATTATCACCGGCTTTCTCCTGGATGTACTCAGTGATTTCACTCAATTCGTCCATAGACAATTCCTCATCCTCACCAGACATGATGGAAAGAAGGATTTTTTGAGCCCCTTTGATATCTACATTATTCAAAAGCGGAGAAGAGATGGCTGCTCCAGCTGCACGGATCGCACGACCTTCGCCTTCTTCAGTTGATGATCCCATCACAGCAGCTCCAGCATCTTTCATGACTGTCTTCACATCTTCAAAATCCACGTTTACATCTTGGTGGATTGTGATGATCTCAGCGATTGATTTAGCAGCTGTAGTCAAAATATCATCAGCTTTACCGAAAGCAGTTCTAATCGCCAAGTTGCCATAGATTTCTCTCAACTTGTCATTCAAAATTACCAAAACGGTATCACAGCTTTCTCTCAAGGACTCGATACCCGATTGAGCAACTGACATCTTTTTTCTACCCTCAAACATAAATGGCGCAGTCACGATACCCACGGTAAGGATATTCAATTCCTTCGCGATTTTTGCGATGATCGGAGCAGCACCAGTGCCGGTACCACCACCCATACCAGCAGTGATAAATACCATTTTCGTATTGTCTGCCAACAATTCACGGATCTCATCTTGAGACTCGATTGCGGCATTTTTCCCTTGCTCAGGGTTTGCACCAGCACCCAAACCTTCAGTAAGGTTGGCTCCCAATTGCAAACGAAGAGGAACAGGGCTTGATTTCAAGGCTTGAGCATCGGTATTGACTACCACAAACTCTACATCCTTGATTCCTTGGCTAAACATATGGTTTACGGCATTTGAGCCGCCACCACCTACGCCAATTACCTTGATAATTGACTTTTGATTCTTCGGTAGGTCGAATCTGTAATCTTTCATGTTATCTGACATATTTATTAATTGGTGAATTGTGTTTCATTGTTAAAAAGGGAAAATCAGGGAAATAGAAGACAGCATCTTATATCTCCCCCAATCATAAGCCCTAGTAATTTCCGTCGTCTCCGATGTCATCGTGAATTATACTTTTCAGCTTATCACCGATGTTTCGGAAAATATCTTTTGCGTTAAAATCTTTTTTATTGACACTACTTTGAGGGATAGCATTTGCAACCCTAGTGTTGTAGCTATTATCTCTATCGTCCAAAGCTTTGAAGCCTGCCAAAACCAATCCTACAGAGGTCGCATACATCGGACTTTTCACTTCCTCCACCACAGACTTGCCCAAGTGTTCATTAGGATATCCAATACGTGTATCCAATCCGGTCATGTATTCGAAAAGCTGAGAAATAAACTGAAGCTGAGAACCACCACCAGTGATCACGATACCTCCAGCCAATTTCTTGTAATGACCACTTTGCATGATTTCGTTTTGAACGATCTCAATGATTTCTTCCATCCTTGCCTGGATGATTGATGCCAAGTTTCTAATAGAAATTTCCTTTGGCGGTCTGTTTCTCAATCCCGGAATGGAAACGATTTCATTTGGATTCGCCTCTTCAGCAATGGCTTTTCCAAATCTGGTTTTTAGCAACTCTGCTTGGTTTTGCATCACCATACAGCCTTCCTTAATATCCTTGGTGATGATATTACCACCCAATGGAATTACTGCAGTATGCCGGATGATATTCTCATAGAAAATGGCAATATCTGTAGTACCACCACCGATATCCACAAGACAAACACCAGCTTCTTTTTCCTCATCACTCAAAACTGAAAGCGAACTAGCCAAAGGCTCCAGAATCAACTGCTTGGAAGTCAAATCTGCTCTTCTGACACATCTATTGATGTTATTGATCGCTGTAGTTTGTGCGGTGATGATATGGAAATCCGCTTCCAATCTGGTTCCGGACATTCCTACTGGATCTTTGATTCCACCTTCGTAATCAACGGTGTAATCCTGTGGCATCACGTGGATGATTCTGTTTCCAGGAGGGACCAAAATATTCTCCATTTCAGAAGATAGCCTTCTTACGTCCTCCACAGTGATCTCATCATCAGTTGGAGATCGCATGATACTTCCGCTTTGGATTTTGCTTTGGATATGCTGACCTGCAATCCCTACAATCACTTCACCAATTTCCACATCAGCCATATCAGAAGCATCTTCCACAGCTTTTTGGATCGCATGAACAGTCTTGTCAATATTGGTCACCACGCCACGGTCTACTCCGTCAGAGACAGCTTTACCCATCCCGAGAACTTCAAGTTTTCCGTATTCATTTTTGCGACCGACGATCGCGCAAATCTTCGTGGTTCCGATGTCCAGTCCGACGATTAATTTTTCGTTTTCCATATCCAAGCTATTATTCACAAACAATTTGATCCTTAAATTTCACGCTCACCCTGCTGTAGGCATCCCATCCTTTGCGGGGTAATATCTCTTTGTAAAAAATCTGGATTCGATCAAACTTGTCATCCAAGTCCATCGCATTTCCAAACTCTATAATTTGTTTTCCCACCTGCTGATACATTCTGATATCATTGGGTGAGTTCACCTCCAATTCTGTAATCTGGGCATTCCAAAACTCATCCTCAGTGATGTACTCAATCAGATCCATCAACTCAGGCATTTCCGCCATCACATCACCTTTTTCCATCAGCTTTTCAGCTTGCTTTCCTTCCAAAATCAACACCCTACTGGTGTATGATTGAGAAGTTGGAATCACTTTCCCTTCAGTGGTGATGTATCCATCTGCAGCCAAAGGCCTTGCGATTCTGGCAATCGGTTGGTGTTGAGAAATACTCAAATTCAATATCCCTTTTTGGCCAATTGTCGCCTCCACAGACTTGACAAATGGATGGCCTCCAATTCTATTTTCAATTTCTTTCAAAGGCACTTCTTCCAGCACCAATCCTGCTTTCAGATCTGGAAAAGACGTTTCCAATATTTTTCTGATCTCCTTGTCTTCCACGAAGTACAAACCAGACACTCCACTGATTGAAATTTCAGCTCCTTGATAAGTTTTATAGTCACTTTGTTTCTCAACAAAACCAATAAATCCAACCAGCACTAAGCAGAGGACTAGAAATGCCAATGTCTTTTTCAGATTCGCCTTCTTCATACCTCTGTTGGGTTTAAGCGTGAACGAGTCCATTTTGCAATCCCAGGAACCAATCGATCAATGTCTCCAGCTCCTAATGTCACCAAGACTTCAGGTTGATTTTCTTCGAGATAGGCCATGACATTTTCCTTGGAAACCACACCTTTCTTACCTGATTGGATTTCACCCAAAAGCATTTCTGAACTCACTCCTTCAATCGGCAACTCCCTAGCCGGGTAGATATCCAATAGGATTACCTCATCTGCCAATGACAAGCTTTCAGAGAATCCATCTGCAAAATCTCTGGTCCTGGTATACAAATGAGGCTGAAAGACAACAGTCAATTTCTTGCCTGGGAACATTGCTATCACCGAGCTCAAACAAGCCCTGATTTCCTCAGGGTGATGAGCGTAGTCATCGATATAAACCAAATTGCCTTCGTTGACATGGATCTCAAATCTTCTTTTCACGCCTTTGAAAGATCTTACTCCTTCCCGGATTTCATTTTCAGTGAATTGATGATCCAAGCAAACAGCAATGGCAGCTAAAGCATTTTCAACATTGTGAAACCCAGGAATAAACAATTCCAATCCTTTGATTTCCTTATCTCCATCAACATAGTCGAATTGGAAGGATCCAGGTCTTGCTTGGATATTTTCAGCTTTAATGCCATCAGATCTCAATCCATAGAATCTGGTTTTCTCCAAAGGCAAACTCTTGTTTCCAAGGCGATAGGCTGCATTGTTTTGGATGTAGAGTTTCCCCTTTTTATCCAAAAGAGCAATAAACTCTCTGAAACCATCCAAAATAGAATCCTCAGTTCCGTAGATATCCAAATGATCAGGATCGGCACTAGTCACAATCGCCTCATTCGGATGAAGTCTTAGGAAAGACCGATCAAATTCATCTGCCTCAACCACTACCACAGGTTCGCCCTTTTGGGCATTCAGGATCAAATTGCTTTGATAATTCTGAGTTATCCCACCCAAAAATGCTGTCACTGGCTTACCAGCCGACTTAAACAAATGGGCTACCATGGAAGAAGTTGTCGTTTTCCCATGCGTCCCAGCCACAGCAATACTGTGATGAGAAGAGGTTAAGACACCCAAAACTTCAGATCTCTTTTTCATTTCGAATCCGTTTGATTCGAAAAAGTTGAGCAATACAGAATTCTTAGGAATAGCAGGTGTCCATACGATCAATACTTTGGAAGCCTCTTCCTTATATTGGGATGGAACCGTCTCCAAATCATCTGCAAAGCTGATTTGAATTCCTTCATTGATGAGCTCATCAGTCAAAGGCGAAGAAGTCTTATCATATCCTGCCACAGCAAATCCCTCATGATGGAACCACCTGGCCAAGGCACTCATACCTATGCCACCAATTCCGAGGAAATACACGCTATTTTTACCTTTGAAACTCATGCAATCAGTTGCTCTATTTCATTTACTATGGCTTCAGCCGCTAGAGGCTTCGCCAACTTTTTAATATTCTTACCGAGACTTCCTACCAATTCCGGATTGGAAAGCACCTCGTCTGTTTTTTCTTTTAAATGCCCAACAGCCTCTTTGTCTTTCAACAAAACCGCAGCATCATGAACCACATAAGCCAAGGCGTTTTTGGTCTGATGATCTTCTGCCACATTAGGAGATGGAATGAAAATCACGGGCTTTCCGACCAATGAAAGTTCAGATACTGACAAAGCTCCTGCTCTGGAGATAATGATGTCAGCAGCCGCATAGGCCAAATCCATCTCTTTGATGAATTCTCTCAAATGGATATGCTTCAGGGAGGCTTTTTCTGTCGCCTCAAGCATGTCTTTGAAATAGAACTTTCCAGACTGCCAAAGCACTTGGTATCCATCTCGATCAAAGGCTTTCATATCCTTCAACATGCCTTGATTAAGAGTTCTAGCCCCCAAAGAGCCACCCAAAACCAAAACTGTTTTACGTTCAGGATCCAAACCAAAATGTTCAAGGGCTTGCTCCCTTTTTCCATCCAGATGAAGAATATCCTTCCTTACTGGATTTCCGGTATAGGCAATTCTATCCTCTGGGAAGAACTGGTTCATATCCGGATAGGCAACGCATATTTTCTTGGCTCTTTTAGCCAGGATTTTATTAGTCAATCCCGCATAGGAATTTTGCTCCTGTACGAGAGTTGGGATCTTTTTCCCCTGAGCTGCATAGAGCACAGGTCCACTTGCATAGCCCCCTACTCCAACTACCACATTGGGTCTGAAGTCCTTGACGATATCAGATGCCTGGGACAAGCTTTTCATCAACTTGAATGGAAAACTCAAGTTGGCTAAAGTCAACTTTCGCTGAAGGCCAGCCACTGGCAATCCCACAATCTGGTATCCAGCTTCAGGAACTTTCTGCATTTCCATTTTGCCTAAGGCCCCCACAAATAGCACCTCACTGTCAGGATGTTTTTCTTTCCAGGCATTAGCAATAGCAATCGCCGGATAGATATGTCCACCGGTTCCACCACCACTGATCAAAATGCGATATGTAGATTGCTGTCCTATGATAATGCAGGTTTAAGTTTTGGTCGGTTCATAGCCGAACCAGTTTGTATTTCGTCCTGGTGATCACCCCGACTCACACTGAGGATAATTCCCAATGAGATTCCTGTGAATACCAAGGAGGTTCCTCCCATACTCAATAAAGGCAAAGGCAAACCTGTGATGGGGCCTAGTCCAACGGCCACGGCCATATTGACTAAGGCTTGGATCACCAAAGCAAAGCTGAGCCCTGCGGAAAGTAATCCTCCAAATGCTTTATTGGAATTGGCAACGATTCTCATTCCCCGATATAGCAAAGCCAAATAGAGAAATAGAACTGTCACACCGCCTACCATTCCATATTCCTCAATGATGATCGCATAAATGAAATCTGAGTATGGGTGAGGCAATGAATTTCTTTGCTCTGAATTTCCAGGACCTTTTCCTGTTACACCACCAGTTGCAATGGCTATATAAGATTGCTCGGCTTGAAAAGGAATCTCATCTTTATCCATAAAGGATTCTATTCTGGATCTGAAGGTTCCCCCTCTTTGTCCCAAGAATACCGCGGAGGTCAATCCTAAAACTCCAACCATGACTACGATCACCAGATATTTCATTGGAACTCGACCGATGAACATGATCAGTAAGCAGGTAGAAAGCAACAAAATTGCCGTGGACATATTCGCCAAAGCGATCAATAAGCTGATGATCCCGATTGCGATGATGATTGGCAGGAAGGTGCTTTTGAAATCCTTGATATTGTTTTGGCGTCTAGCAAGCATGGCTGCCAATGCAGCAATCAAAGCAAGCTTTGCCAAATCCGAAGGCTGGAATGCCTGATTGATCACTGGAATAGTCAACCAACGATTGGCCTCATTGATATTGGAACCAAATAGGTACGTCACCAACAACAAGGGCATGCTGATATACATGGCCAAGCGAGCATAAAGTGCATAGTTTTTATAGGGAACTTTATGTGCCAACCACATCACGAATAGTGATACAAAAACCAACGAAGCATGACGAAAAAGGTACAATTCAGTATTTCCTCCGGCATATTTATAGGCTAATGAGCCGGTCGCGGAATACACCACCAGGATACTGAAAAGAGAAAGCAAAATCACGATGCCCCAAATAATCGGGTCACCCTTGAAATGCTCATCTATCCATGTTTTAAACTGACTCATGCGCTTACTTCTAATTTTAATTCCTGAACTGCAGATCGAAACTGATTTCCGCGGTCCTCATAATTTTTGAACAAGTCAAAACTTGCACAAGCTGGCGATAACAAAACCGTATCACCTGCCACTCCCATATCCAATCCCCATCGAACAGCCTCAGCAATTTTTTGGGTTTCTCTGATTTCAGAAATTGATCCTGAGAAAGCCTTTTTCAGCTTTTCATTGTCTTTTCCCAAACAGATCAGAGCCTTCACCTTTCCATTGGTCTCAGGTAAAAGCAATGAATAATCATTTCCTTTATCCACTCCACCAGCGATCCAAATCAATGGATTCTGGAAACTGCCTAAAGCATAATAAGTAGCTTCTACATTGGTCCCTTTGCTGTCATTGATGAAGCTTACTCCATTGATTTCACCAACAGGTTCCATTCTATGTGGAGCATTCTTGAAAGATTTCAATCCTTCCAAAAGCTGACCTTCAGTCACACCAGCCAAAACAGCTGCGGTGCTTGCGAAAAGCGTATTCAGCACATTATGCTTTCCTTTCAAAGGCAAAGCCGATTCAGGGATGGAAACTTTCTTTTCATTCACTTGAATCACCAAAGTTTCTCCTGCCAAAGAGGCTCCATTTTCCAATTGACTTTTCAAGGAAACCGGAAGCATCTGAGCTTTTATTTTCACCGAATCAATCCCTTTCAAACTGATGGGATCTTCAGGGCAATACACTGCGAAATCCTCCTTGAGCTGGTTTTTGAACAAGCTCACCTTGGATAGCATATACTTTTCAACTTGGTAGTCGTAGCGATCCAAATGATCTGGAGTAATATTGGTCAGCATCCCGATGGCAGGTCGGATAGAAATCATTCCGTCAATCTGGAAACTGCTACACTCCAATACCCACCAATCATAATCTTGATCGACTAATTGTGCAGCCCAACTTTGACCCACATTACCAGCAAGTCCGACATCCAACCCGGCCTCTTTCATCAAGTGATAAGTCAGCAAAGTGGTGGTGGTTTTCCCGTTGGTTCCGGTAATCGCTATCACTTTTCCCTTGGAGAATCTGGATGCAAATTCCAACTCATCGATCACAGCAATTCCTTCCTGAATTGCTTTTTGTATCAAAGGAGCCTTCTCGGGAATACCTGGACTCTTGATAATCAAATCAGAATGAAGCACCTTTTCTTCTGTATGCGTTCCTTCTTCAAAATCTATCCCCTCAGTTTGCAAACGCACCTTTCTGGATTCAGAAATAACTCCTGCATCCGTTACAAAAACAGCATAGCCTTCCTTTTTTGCGAGCAATGCTGCTCCCAATCCACTCTCTCCGGCTCCTATGATGGCTACGCGCTTCATTTTATCTCAACTTCAAAGTTGCTAGGGTCATGACTGCCAATAGAATCCCCACAATCCAAAATCTTGTCACGATTTTGGCTTCTGGAATATTCTTTTTCTGATAATGATGATGGAGTGGGGACATCAGGAATATCCTTCTGCCTTCTCCATATTTTTTCTTCGTGTATTTGAAATAGCTGACTTGTAATACCACACTGACATTTTCGATCACGAAAATCCCACACATGATTGGAATCAATAGTTCTTTGCGAAGTGTCAAAGCCAAAACGGCAATCACTCCACCCAGCATCAATGATCCAGTATCCCCCATAAAAACTTGAGCTGGATAAGCATTGTACCATAAGAAACCAATACAGGCACCGATGAATGCAGATGCAAAAATCACCAACTCGCCTGATCCAGGGATATACATGATATTGAGATATTGGGAGAAAATCGCATTACCACTCAGGTAAGCGAAAATCGCAATCGTCAACCCAATTATGGCCGATGTTCCAGCCGCCAGACCATCTATTCCATCTGTGATATTGGCTCCGTTAGAAACAGCAGTGATGATGAAAATCACCACCAAAATGTATAGAACAGGGGTCATAGCTTCTCCCATAAAACCTAGGATAGTTTCATAGTTCAGCTCATTGTTTTTGACAAAAGGAATGGTAGTCTTTGCTATTTTCACATCTTGATAAGCAGGAGTTTCAATGACTCCTTCCTCGATAGAAACAGGATTTTGAAACTCACGAATCACTACATCCTCATGGAAATAAAGTGTCGCTCCAACGATCACACCGATTCCGATCTGACCAATGATCTTAAATCGACCCGCTAGTCCTTCCTTGTTCTTTTTGAAAACCTTGATGTAATCATCCAGGAAGCCAATTCCGCCCAACCAAACCGTCGTAACCAATAACAAGATGATGTAGATATTATCCAGGTCTCCGAACAAAAGAGTAGGAATCAAAATCGCAGCAATGATCATCAAACCACCCATCGTAGGAGTTCCTTTCTTTTGGCTTTGGCCTTCCAAACCCAAATCACGGACAGTCTCACCGATCTGCTTGTTTCTGATCCAAGCGATGATTTTGTGACCGAAAGTAATGGTGATGATCAAGGACAGAACCGCAGCCATCCCAGCTCGGAACGAGATGTATTTGAACACCCCCGCACCAGGGATATCCAACACTCCGTCTAAGTAGTCAAAAATGGGGTACAACATTTTAGCTTTGGTTCAATTCAGTTAAAAACTCAGTTACTACTTCTGCATCATCGAAATGATGCTTTACTCCTTTGATTTCTTGATAATCTTCATGACCCTTTCCTGCCACCAGTATGATATCTCCCGGTTGAGAAAGCATGCAGGCTGTTCGGATAGCCTCTTTTCGATCTACAATTGTCAAAGTCTTTCTTCGCTCAGTGGGCCCAACACCGGCTTGCATATCTTTTAAAATCTCCTCAGGATCTTCAAATCGAGGATTATCTGAAGTCAAAATCGCTTTATCACTTTCCTGCACAGCCATTTTAGCCATGATAGGACGTTTGGTTTTATCTCTATTTCCGCCACATCCGACAACAGTGATCAATTGCTCCCCTCCAGTTCTGACACCATTGATAGTTTTCAACACATTATCCAAGGCATCAGGGGTATGGGCGTAATCCACGATGGCAGTGATTCCTCCAATAGAGATCCTATCAAACCTTCCTTTTGCTCCTCGAATACTGGAAAGCGTCGTCAAGACTTCTTCCTCGTCTTCACCCAAAAGAATGGCTGTCCCCAGTACTCCCAAAAGATTGTAGGCATTGAAAGCTCCAATCAATCGGAACCAAACCAGCTTGCCATTAATATCCAGCTCCAATCCTTCCAGCGTATTGGAAATGATTTTTGCCTTGAAGTCAGCCGGAGACTTTAATGCAAATGTCTGATGATTGGCTTTGCAGTTTTGAAGCATCACCATTCCTCTTTTATCATCAGAATTGACTAGCGCAAAAGCATCTTTTGGCAGATCATCAAATAGCTTTTTCTTAGCCTTGATGTATTCATCAAAAGTCTTGTGATAGTCTAGATGATCATGGGAAATATTGGTAAAAACAGCTCCAGCAAGCTCCAATCCAGCAATTCTTTCTTGAACAATCGCATGAGAACTAGCCTCCATAAAACAATGTGTACATCCTGCATCCACCATTTTGCGAAGCAAAGCCTGAACACTTACAGCATCAGGAGTGGTATGAGTAGCAGGAATTACCTCCTCATTGATTTTATTTTCTACCGTAGAAAGCAAGCCTGTGCTGTAGCCCATCGCAATAAACAACTGATGCAAAAGTGTCGCGGTCGTTGTCTTCCCATTGGTACCTGTGATTGCAACAACTTGGATTTCATCGGAAGGATTTCCATAATAATTGGAAGCCATGATTCCCAAAGCCTTTGCAGAATCCCCAACCTGAACCCAGGTAATACCTTCTGTTAAGTTTTCGGGTAAATCCTCACAGACAATCGCTGTTGCACCTTTTTCCAGAGCTGCATCGATGTAGTCATGTCCGTTTACTTGCGTACCGGCTATGGCTACAAATGCAGAACCTTCCTCCACTTTACGACTGTCGAAGACGATGTTCTTCACATCAACCCCCATGTCGCCAGAGGTCGAAACCAATGATACTTTATACAATATGTCCTTCAGCACTTTCATCACCCTAGCACAAGATTTATAGTTGTATTGGAAGAAAGCTTGGTCCCAGGATTAATCGACTGCTCCTTTACCAAACCCTTTCCACGGTAATTCACTTTGATCCCTTTATTTTCCAAAATGAACAAAGCATCCCTCAAGGGGAGGCCTGAAACATCTGGGACAATTGGGGTATCCATGTTATTCTCTTTCCACACGATCTTATCTTCAGCGGCAAGGGTTTTAACCCACTCTTCAGCCTGGGTTGGATTTGCTTTTACCCCCAACTCCTCCAAGATCTGATGGATTTCTTCAGCCTTACCGGCTTTTACATAAGGTAATTTTTCCTTAGAAGCGTCAGCTCTAAGAATTTGCCCCTCACTGGTGGGGTTCAATTCCAAATCCAAAGCGTAGATGCGATCTGCGATTTCTTTGAAAACAGGGGCAGATACATCACCACCATAAGCCGCATAGCCATTTGGACTATCGATGACGACAATCATAGAGTACTTCGGTCTGTCTGCAGGAAAATATCCTGCAAAACTGGTGTAGTATTTTTGAGTATATCGACCATCAATCAGCTTCTGAGCAGTTCCGGTTTTTCCAGCAATTTTATAATCAGCATCTGCGATATTTCTAGCAGTCCCTTTATCCACTACTCCAATCAGCAATTCCTGAAGGTTTTTAATGGTCTTTTCGGAGGCAATTCTCTTTCTGACAACTTCAGTATCAAACTCTTTTTCAATTGACTTTCCTTTCACGATCGCTTTGACGATGTATGGCTTTACCATTACCCCATCATTGGCGACTGCATTGTAAAGTGCTAGCGTGTGAAGTGGATTCAATTTGATCTCATAACCGATAGAAATCCAGGGAAGGGAAGTGCCGTACCATTCTTTTGTTCCTGGCTTTTTGAAATAGGGTTTTCCTTCGCCCGCCAACTGGAAACCAAAAGGCTCATTCAATCCTGCCTTTTCAACATAGGCCATGAACTTGGAAGGACTTGAACCAAAATTTTCATCCACCAATTTGGAAATGGCCACATTGGAAGATTTTTCAAAAGCTTCACGGATCGTAATAGTCCCAAATCCACCTCGCTTGGCATCATTCATTGTTCTGTCATAGAACTTGTGAGAGCCAGTACCAGTCTCGATTTTTTGCTCCAGGCTGATTTTATTCTCTTCCAAAAGCGCCAACATGGAAAGCAATTTGAAAGTAGATCCAGGCTCTGTATTTCCCTGGTCACCAATCGCGAAATTGTAGTTTTCGCCGTAACCGCGACCACCACTGTTTCTTTGCAAATTGGCAATGGCTTTAATCTCACCAGTTTTCACTTCCATCACGATCACTGAACCGAAAGCAGCTTCTCGTTTTTCCAACTGATGTAGCAAAGCAGTTTCAGCCACATCCTGAATATTGACATCCAAAGTGGTCACTACATCATAGCCATCTTCAGGCTTTACATCCTCAGCATCAAACACTGGTTTCCAGCTTCCGCCGGCCAATCTTTGAAACAAAGCTTTTCCATCTTGTCCTTGCAGGTATTCATTGAAACTGTACTCGATTCCAGCTCCGTATTCGTTTTCATTCAAAAAACCAACAGTACGGCTTGCCAAAGAATTGAAAGGCCTATAGCGCTTTTCAACTTTTTCAAACAAAACACCTCCACCCAAACGGCCATCTCTGAAAATTGGCCAATTGGACATCTGCTGCATGTCCTGATATCCGATCTGCTTTCTATTTAACACCAAATACCTCTTGCTATCTCGTCTAGCATCGGTTATCATTCTTTTGTATGCAGTAGCAGATTTGTCTTTGTAAAATCCCGAAAGTAAACGAGCCAAAGAATCAATCCCGGCATTGTACTTTTCAGACTTGGCAATCATCGGATCCATCGCCACTCGGTAGAAAGGCAGGCTGGTAGCCAACAAGCTCCCATCTCCCGCATAGATATTTCCACGAGTAGCAGGAACCTCTCGGTATTGGAAATTGACAGTTTCAGCTTTAGCGCGCCACTTATCCCCTTCTTCGAATTGGATTTTGGCAATACGAAGCGGTATCGCTGCTGTCGCAAGCGCAATCAGGATAAAAACTATCCTTACTCTTAGCACTATGGAACGCTTGATATTCACTCGTCTACTTCTATTTTGATGGGAGGCTCATTCAATTCAATGATTCCCTGATCTGCTACTTTTTTTGCCAATTCTGACTGCATGGAGCTAAGCATATACTCAGCCTCCAACGTTGTCACATCTGCCCTCAGATCTTCTACTTCCTGCTGGGCCTTTTCTATTTTCCGGACCATGTTCTCTGCCCGGTGATTACTCCATATATATATAAGTGCGAGCACCACGATAAAACCAACTGGAGGAACAAGTTGCACAGGAACGCCCTCCCCCAATACTTTGGTGATATCGAGTTTTTCCTCTATCCAAGAAAAAATAGTCTTTCTTGGCCCAGTACTTTTGGGCTTATTTCCAGACTTCAGTTTTTTCTTAAATGTATTCTGACTCATTTCCCTACTTTCTTAGCCACCCTCAACTTTGCACTTCTTGCTCTTGGGTTTGCCGCGATCTCCTCTGAATCTGCCACAATCGCACCACGACTCACCGGTTCCAATGGACGAATAGGATTTCCAAAAAAATCCTTTTCCAACTCTCCTTGGAATTTCCCTTTTTGGATCAGGTTTTTCACCAGGCGATCCTCCAAGCTGTGATAGCTCATCACTACCAATCGGCCCTCAGGCTTCAATAATTCCACAGCACCTAAAAGCATTTCCTCTAGCGCTGCCATTTCATCATTCACTTCAATTCTCAAAGCCTGAAAGACCTGAGCGAAATATTTAAACTCCTTACCACGAGGAGCGTACTTTTTCAAAAAAGCCGTAAAACCTTCTGTTGTAGAAAAAGGCTGGGAGGATCTTTCAGAGACAATAGCTTGAGCCAATGTCTTTGCATTTTTCACTTCTCCGTAGATCCCGAAAATCTTATGAAGCTTTCCTTCTTCGTAAGTATTCAGCACTTCTTTGGCTGAAATCTCAGCTGATTGATTCATCCTCATATCCAGATCTCCGCTGAACCTGGTAGAAAAACCACGAGTCGGCTCGTCAATCTGATGGGAAGAAATCCCCAAATCGGCGAGAATCCCATCTACTTTTTTCACCCCGTATAGGCGAAGGTACTTTTTGATATCCCTGAAATTGGCCGCCACAAAAGTGAAGTTTGGGTTCTCCGGGATATTTGCTTCAGCATCTTGATCCTGATCAAAGCCAAACAAATGGCCTTTATCCAAATGCTTCAGGATTTCTTTGGAATGGCCACCACCACCAAAGGTCACATCGACGTATGTACCGTTTGGGTCAATAGCCAAGCCTTCAGTGCATTGGGCAAGCATCACTGGGATATGGTAAACAGACTCTGTCATAGCTTTAGGAGAGATACTTTTCCATTAGGCTGGACATGTCCGCCGGATCGATGATATTATTCAGATAATTTTCCGGATTCCAGATTTCGATTCGACTTCCCATTCCCACGACTACTACTTCTTTTTCCAGCCCGGCGTATGTTTGATAAAGCTTCGGAATCAAGAGTCTTCCAGAATTGTCCAGTTCCACATCCACACTTGTGATGAAAAATGCCCTCTGCAATTTTCTCTGCTCGGGATTATTGATAGACAAAGCCTTGATCTGATTCTCCAGCTTTTTGAACTCGACCATTGGATAAAGCGCAAGACATTTGTCTTCGGCCATGCGGAGCATGAGCGTAGTACCATTAGCCTCTGGAATCGCCGACTTGATTTTAGACGGCAGCACCAGACGACCCTTTGGATCCAGCTTACATTCGTACTGACTGTTGAACATTTCCTTGACGCGCTTTTTGACGAGTTTCTAGTAAAGACAAAAGTAATAAAATGCTTTGCACATTCTACCACTTTCCCCCACTTTTTCCCACTTTGTCTTAAAAGTAGCTAAAAGAATCAACGAAGCCAATATTTGATTTATTTTTTACAAGATTTTTTTACTGAAAGTCAGGGGGTTAGAAAAGTATTATCATTTACTCAAAAAATGCGTTTTCAGCGTTTTTAAAGGGATTTTAGAAATTGAAAATCAAATTTAAATGATTCCAATTTCTATTTTTCCAAAAAAGTGGGGTGATTTCCCGTGATTTTTCAATTCTCTGATCAAATCCTCACCCTTGAATTGAAACCTAGCATTGAAATCCGTCTAACTATCAGGTCAATACCAAAGAAATCAGAACAAAGCCGACTATTTTTCATTCAATTCTATGGCATTCATCAAATTTTATATTTGATTCATTCTTTGAAAATGAAACAAGCCCTTTCAATATTCCTTTTGAGCTGCTTTACATTTTACCAATTTGGGTATTTTGTGGTTTTGGTGTGTATGCCTAGGATTATTGATAAGCACTGGGAGGAGCGGATTTGGAACCAAGGCATTTCTCTTTCAGAAGGAGAACTTGTCAAGATTCCATTTGCTATGCCATATGGCCAAAATCAAGAAGAATTTACCTCGGTCAATCATTCCATTCAAATTGATGGAACTTGGAAAAGGGTCATAAAACAAAGGTATTATGATGATCATCTGGAAGTAATTACTGTTCCAGATAGACTAGAATCCAACCTAGAGACCCAGTTAAAAACCTTGGGCTCCACATTCAATCCCGATTCTGACACCAACGATATTCCTCCTCTTCAGAAACTGATCTTAAAGTCATTTAATAAAAATTTTACCTCGCCAATTCAAGAACCTAATCAATTCATTTTTAATGATTTAAAACCTATAAATCAACAAGGGCTTTACGCATTCTCCATTTTAGAATCCAATCCTGAGGTCACCTCTCCTCCACCCCAGATTTTGCAATTTCTTATCGGTTAAACAGGGGAATCTATCCCTATTCACATTGCAAAATCTTTAAAATGAAACACAAGCATTTACTTAGCTTGCTGTTTTGCTTTGGGCTTAGTATATCATGCTTTGCGCAACAAGACAGCGTCAAAACACTTGAACTAAAGGAAGTTCAAATCCAAAACTTTCGAATTCAAAACCCTGTAACCAGTCTTCCTAACACCCATCATCTTCAGCTGATTGGAGGTAGAAAAACTGAGGTGATACAAATATCATCTCTCGCCGCAAATCTTTCGGAGAAAACAGGGAGAACAATTTTCGCTAAGATTCCATCTGCCTTCATTTATGACATGGATGGAACTGGAAATCAAATCAATCTATCCGTTAGAGGATTGGACGGACACCGGAGCTGGGAGTTCAATGTTCGCCAAAATGGAGTCATGATCAATACCGATATCTATGGCTATCCGGCAAGTCATTATTCCATGCCAATGGAAGCTATAGAAACCATAGAATTGATTAGGGGAACAGGAGCGCTTCAATATGGACAACAGTTTGGTGGAATGCTGAATTATGTCTTAAAGAAACCCAATGCTTTCAAAAAATTTGAATTGGAAAACATCAGTTCGGCAGGATCTTTTGGGTTA
>NZ_JAPPSQ010000080.1 GCF_026652115.1 Algoriphagus sp. PAP.12
TACTTTTCAGCCACCCGAAGGAATGGAGCAAGGAGGTAAACTTCCCTGGAGCGCCTTGGTGTTGATGGTCGAGGGCATCAAGGTACTGGATTCCCGGCAGCTTCCCAGATACACTAAACTCTGAGTTTTTTTTCAAGGTTTTCACTCCTTTTTTCATTGACTTTCGGTCAGGGTTTTGGAGTTGAAAGTGCCTTTTTGAGTTATGGAGATGGTTTTTTGAGGTCAGGAACAGGAATCATCCGGAAGGCCCACTTATCCACGGGTTCTGTGGGAAACTAATGCTTTGACAGCTCCTTTTGGACTGTTATTTTCGAGGCATGAACAAACCTCTGGACCAGTTGACTAAAGCAGAACTCATCGCCTTATTGGGGATGAAGCAGCAAGAGTTGGAGTCCAAGGATAAGACA
>NZ_JAPPSQ010000081.1 GCF_026652115.1 Algoriphagus sp. PAP.12
GAATTTTGTAAACAACAACAGATCAAGCTGGCCACCTTTTCCTATTGGTACCGAAAGGTCAAGAGGGCATCGGAAACACCCGCAGCAGGATTCACAGAAGTAACTGCCTCTGTAGAGTCGGTTGGGTTGGAAGTGGTTTTCCCCAATGGAGTGATCATCCGTGGCATCCATGACCTCTCCTTGATCAGGCAATTGATCAACTGGTAGCATGTTTACACTGGGATCTTCGCACCGGTTCTTTCTCTACGGCGGGGCAGTGGACATGAGAAAAGGTTTTGACGGACTGAGCGGTCTAGTCCGCAATACCCTGGACCGGGATCCACTTTCCGGGGAAGTGTATATCTTTTTGAACCGGAACCGTACCCTGGTCAAGCTACTCCACTGGGAA
>NZ_JAPPSQ010000082.1 GCF_026652115.1 Algoriphagus sp. PAP.12
TCTATTGGGAATCGTTTTGAAATCAAAATCTGATATCAATGATCCTGCAAGCAGGGCCACTTTGGCTGAATGTTACAATCAACTGATTAGTGACTTGGAAGAAGCTGTGCAGCTTTTGGCTGAGTCCACCGAATTTAAAACCAGACCCAATTTGGCTGCGGGCTACGGACTTTTGGCTAAAAGTCAATTGATGATGTTTGATTATGAAAAGGCTGCCAATTCTGCATCTCTTGCATTGGAACATTATCCATTTAGGCTGGACTTCAATGACCTGGATTTGGAAGCCCGTCGACCATTTACCCGATTTTATAATGAAACGATTTTTTACTCGGTTCTGCATAGCTCTTCTTATACAAGAGCAGGTCAGACTTTTGTG
>NZ_JAPPSQ010000083.1 GCF_026652115.1 Algoriphagus sp. PAP.12
TACAAAAGTCTGCCCTGCTCTTGTATAAGAAGAGCTATGCAGAACCGAGTAAAAAATCGTTTCATTATCAAATCGGGTAAATGGTCGACGGGCTTCCAAATCCAGGTCATTGAAGTCCAGCCTATAGGGATAATGTTCCAATGCAAGAGATGCAGAATTGGCAGCCTTTTCATAATCAAACATCATCAATTGACTTTTAGCCAAAAGTCCGTAGCCCGCAGCCAAATTGGGTCTGGTTTTAAATCCGGTTGACTCAGCCAAAAGCTGCACAGCTTCTTCCAAGTCCCTAATCAGTTGATTGTAACATTCAGCTAAAGTAGCTCTGCTTGCAGGATCATTGATATCAGATTTTGATTTCAAAACGATTCCCAATAGG
>NZ_JAPPSQ010000084.1 GCF_026652115.1 Algoriphagus sp. PAP.12
CCTGCCAGGAGGTACTTCAGTTGCCTATACCAACAATGGTAGAACGGATGTGGGAACTCAGGAGGTAACGGCGACAATCACAGGATCGAATTATACGACCTTGGAATTGACAGCGGATCTGACGATCACTGCCAAGGAGATCACGGTGACTGCCGATGCTGGACAGAGCAAGATAGCCGGAGAAGCCGACCCAACCCTGACCTATACAGCAACAGGACTGGCAGAAGGAGAGGGCATGGAAGTCTTCGCTGGATCCCTAAGCAGAGCAGCAGGTGAAGAGGTAGGTATGTATGCGATCACGCAAGGCACCTTAAGCGCCGGAGACAACTATACGATCAACTTTATCGGAGCAGACTTTGAG
>NZ_JAPPSQ010000085.1 GCF_026652115.1 Algoriphagus sp. PAP.12
CGAACTTCTTCTCCGGCAATGTCTGCATTCGAAAAACTTCGCACCGCTGAACCAGTAATGATGAGTCACTTTTTCGCACTTTTTACAATAAATACCGGTCTTCTCCCGGTAAGATTTAATGAAGAGTTCACAGGATTCCTCATCTGGAAATTGGTTTAGAAAGTGGATTAGTTTCATGTTCTCTGGTGTTTAAACCAAAGAAAAGCGTACTTTTCTACTTGACAAAACCAGTGACACCAACTGTCATTTGGCAACGTGTGAACTCACGGATACACATATAATTTAATAAAGAGCCGATTTTCTAATAGATATTTCGGCTCTTTCCTTTTTTAATTCACAGAGTAATTTAAAAT
>NZ_JAPPSQ010000086.1 GCF_026652115.1 Algoriphagus sp. PAP.12
CCGTCCATCAGGTAATTGGTCAGTTCTTCCCAGCGGGTCATGGTGTAGGCCATGGCCTTTCCAATGGCACTTTTGGGCAGGACCTGCACATAGTTTTCCTTTAGCCAGTTGGAAAAGGCGTCCAATACAGGCAATGCCTTGTCCAGCCGATAGGCCTTTCTGTCTTCCGAGCTTAAGTTCTTTTCCCTGCAGTGGGCCTCTACCTCATAGAGCTTTTTGATAAAAGTGAGTGCCAGCTCTGCCTTAGCCCTGTCGTTTTGCTGCGCATCGAAAAATTCTCTTCGCGCGTGCGCCCAACAGCACAGATGGGTCAC
>NZ_JAPPSQ010000087.1 GCF_026652115.1 Algoriphagus sp. PAP.12
TTATGCCGGTAGGGTAGCCTCTGCTGAGTTGGGCACAGAAGAACCCGACTTTGTGAATCCGAGTGCAGGGAAAGTCTCCCAGACGATCGAAAAGATCAATCAGGCGCTGGAAGGGAAAGCTGTTGACAAGAAGGTAAAACAGAAGTTGGCTTATGCCCAAAAGAACTGGCCTGCCAAACTGGAAGAATATACCCAGAAAGAAGAAGTACTGGCAGGACGGAACAGTTATTCCAAAACCGATCCGGATGCCACGTTCATGCGGATGAAGGAAGACCATATGAGGAATGGCCAACTCAAACCTGCCTACAAT
>NZ_JAPPSQ010000088.1 GCF_026652115.1 Algoriphagus sp. PAP.12
GTTGTAGGCAGGTTTGAGTTGGCCATTCCTCATATGGTCTTCCTTCATCCGCATGAACGTGGCATCCGGATCGGTTTTGGAATAACTGTTCCGTCCTGCCAGTACTTCTTCTTTCTGGGCATATTCTTCCAGTTTGGCAGGCCAGTTCTTTTGGGCATAAGCCAACTTCTGTTTTACCTTCTTGTCAACAGCTTTCCCTTCCAGCGCTTGATTGATCTTTTCGATGGTCTGACAGACTTTCTCTGCACTCGGATTCACAAAGTCGGGTTCTTCTGTGCCCAACTCAGCAGAGGCTACCCTAACGGCATAG
>NZ_JAPPSQ010000089.1 GCF_026652115.1 Algoriphagus sp. PAP.12
CAGCATCAATACCACCTGGGCAAAAATATCACCGATTACATCTCGGAGACGTTCTGACCGGAATCGATTGATCGTGTGGTGATCGGGACGCTGCATCCCGGCAAGCCACATGAACACAATGTTTTCCCGGACCGCTTTTTCGAGTTTGCGGGATGAATAACAGTTTTCTAGGTATCCATAGACCAGAACCTTTAACAACATCTTGGGATGATAGCTGCTAGATCCATTCTCTGAATAGCGGGAGTACACCCCACTCAGATCTATCCGCTCAACGATCTGGTGAACAATACGGCCTGGATGATGGAGA
>NZ_JAPPSQ010000009.1 GCF_026652115.1 Algoriphagus sp. PAP.12
TTTTGGGGCTTTTCTTTATTCTACTAGTTTGACTTGCATCACCTGTTCGGGATCCAAGTTGAAAAACTCTTTATGAACATTGAAAGGAGGCTCATCTCCTACAGGATGCTTGGCTACATAAGTTCCATTTTCCTGCATCACATAAGCGTTGCAATTATCTCTCAAATTGTAAGAAAGAATATTCATTAATTGCTTCTCCAAAAGTGGTGCTTCGACTTTAAATAAAGACTCCAATCTCTTATCAAAGCTTCTTACCATCATATCAGCACTACCCGCATAAGTTCTGGTATTTCCATTGTTATGGAAATGGTAAATTCTGGAATGCTCCAAGAAATCTCCAACAATTGAAATCACTTGAATATTTTCACTCAAGCCAGGTCTTCCAGGTCTTAGGCAACATATCCCTCTCACGATCAATTTGATGGTCACTCCTGACTGAGAAGCTCTATACAAAGCATAAATTATCTCGGAATCTTCAAGGGAATTTACTTTGATGAAGATCCCACTCGGAAGTCCATTTCGCGCATTCTCTGCCTCCTGCTCGATATATTCAATCAATTGATTTCGCATATCTCTAGGAGCAGTAATCAGGTTTTGATATTGAGATGGCATGCTATGGCCTGTGATTACATTGAAGAATTCCGAAACATCATTCGCCAACACCTCATTGGTAGTCAAAAGACCAATATCTGTATACAACCTTGCGGTATCTTCATTGTAATTCCCTGAACCCAAATGCACAAACCGGGTAATCTCATTGTCATCCTTACGAACAATCAACAATAGTTTAGTATGGGTCTTTAAGTGGGTAATTCCATAAATCACAAAACAACCAGCCTTCTGAAGCTTTTTAGCTTCACGGATATTGTTTTCTTCATCAAATCGAGCCTTCACCTCAAAGAGAACAGAAACGTGTTTCCCGTTTTCAGCAGCTTTCAAAAGTGCTCTGGTAATACGACTATCTTTTGCGAGACGATAAATGGTCATCTTGATTGCCATGACATCTGGATCATCAGCAGCCTTTTCAATCAAATCCAAAATCGAATCGATGTTGTTATAAGGATGGTGAAGTAAAATATCTTTCTCCTTCAGCGTATCAAAGATCTCAGCCTGTCCTTCCTCTTGATAAGAAAGTGGCTTAACAGGATCAGGCATTTGAGGAAGTCTATCTCTAAACTTTTTGTTTCCCACGATCTGCCAAAAACCGGTATAATCCAACATACTGGATCTTTTCACCATAAATACAGAATCATTTTTCAGATTCCATCTTTCCAAAAGTGAATTCAACATCCACTTGCTATATCCTTCTTCGATTTCAATTCGAACTACCCGACCAGTCTTTCTCTCCATCAATTTCCGCTTCACTTCCTCCAAGAAGTTAGCATCCATATCTTCACTTTCCTCAAGGGTAAAATCTCCATTTCGGGTGATTCTAAACAAACTAACAGCTTCGATATCTACATTTCGGAAAAGTGAAATGATATTCTCCCGAATCACCTCTTCGATTGGAATCATCAACAAAGAATTCTCTCTTTCAATCTCAAAGAAGCGAGGGATATTTGCCGGGATCTGCACAAAGCTCAACTTTCGCATATCCTTTCTTTCCCCTGGACTAGTCGTCACTACTCCAAATATCAAGAGTTTATTCATCAGAATAGGGAAAGTCCGGTACCCATCATAAACCATGGGAGTAAGCATGGGATAGATTGCTTTTTGAAAGTAATCTTTCACTTTGGCCTGCTCGGCATCCGTCAACTTAGAGGTATTGACCAAAGATATTCCTTCATCTTCTAATTGAGGAAGAACTTTATCAACAAATAAAGAATGTTGGTTTACATGAAACTGCTGACAATCTTTCATCAGTTTGGCTTTGAAGGGATCCTCTCTTAATCCGGAATAATCCACACGCTCTTTATCGTAATCCAGGTAATTATACAAGGACCCCACTCGGATCATGAAAAACTCATCCAAATTAGAGGCAGTAATTGCCAAAAACTTTAATTTCTCAAAAACAGAACGGTGCTCTTTCTTAGACTGATCTAATACCCGTTCGTTAAATTTCAACCAACTGAGATCTCTACTTACAAGATCACTTTTTTGGACTACTGATTCGTATCTGTCTCCTACTGCCAGTTTCATACTGTATAAAATTAAGGGACCGGAAAAATAAGCTTTTTAGCCGGAATTCGAATTTACATTTTTGTTAAGACTAAAAAAGGGGCCTGAGAGCCCCTTTATGATTAAGTATCGATTTTAGCGTATTTGGCATTTTTCTCGATAAATTCTCTTCTTGGAGCGACCTCATCTCCCATCAACATGCTGAAGAGGTGATCAGCTTCAGCTGCTGACTCGATGGTCACTTGCTTGATAGTCCTAACATTCGGATCCATAGTAGTAGTCCAAAGCTGCTCTGGGTTCATTTCACCCAAACCTTTGTACCTCTGGACGTTTACGCTATCTTCTTTTCCATCTTTTGCCATCTCCATAGTGAGAAGCTTTCTTTCTTCCTCAGTCCAGCAATAGCGCTCGTCCTTTCCTCTTTTCAATAAATAAAGAGGTGGAAGTGCAATATAAATGTATCCATTCTCGATCAAGGCTCTCATGTATCGGAAAAACAGAGTCAAAATCAATGTTCTAATGTGAGACCCATCAATATCGGCATCCGTCATGATGATAATCTTATGATATCTCAACCCTGCTAGATCCAATTCTTTATCGTCATTGACAGTACCGAACTTAACACCTAATGCGGTTAGGATATTTTTGATCTCATCATTGTCATAAATCTTATGTTCGTGAGCTTTCTCCACGTTCAAGATCTTTCCTTTCAAAGGCAAAATCGCCTGGAAATCTCTATCACGACCTTGCTTTGCAGATCCACCTGCAGAGTCCCCTTCCACAAGGTAAAGCTCACATACAGTTGGGTCAGAATTAGCACAGTCAGCAAGTTTACCTGGCAAACCTCCGCCTCCTAGGACGTTTTTACGCTGAACCATCTCACGTGCCTTTCTAGCAGCATGACGGGCCTGAGCAGCCAAAATCACTTTACCTACAATAGTCTTGGCCTCTTTAGGATGCTCTTCCAACCAAGATTCCAAAGTTTTGGATACTGCTGAATCCACTGCACCTACCACATCAGAGTTACCCAATTTGGTCTTGGTCTGACCCTCAAATTGAGGCTCAGCAACTTTCACAGAAATAACAGCTGTCAAACCTTCACGGAAGTCATCTCCAGACACCTCGATTTTCAATTTATCCAGCATCCCTGACTTATCCGCATAGGACTTCAAAGTTCTGGTCAAAGCTCTTCGGAAGCCGGTCACGTGCGTACCACCTTCATAGGTGTTAATGGTATTCACATAAGAAACCACATTCTCAGAGTATGAGCTATTATAGCTCATTGCTACCTGAACAGGTACCTCCTGATCGATTGATTCAATATAGATTGGCTCTTCGATGATTTTGTCTCTGGTTTCGTCCAAATATTGAACGAATTCAATCAAGCCACCTTCAGAGTAGAATTCATCTGATTTTGGATTACCATCCTCCTCGATTTCGCGAAGATCCTTCAGGAAAATTCGAATCCCGGCATTCAAAAATGCCATTTCTCGAAGCCTGTTGGCAATCGTTTCGTATTTGTACTCAGTAACGGTGAAAATGCTAGCATCCGGTTTGAAATGAATGGTAGTACCTCTTCTTTCAGTTTTTCCGATTTCTCTGGCTGCGTATTGAGGAACACCTATCTTAAACTCCTGCTCGGTAATGACCCCGTTTCTATAGACAGTAGCCTTTAGATCTGTGGAAAGCGCATTCACACAAGAAACCCCTACCCCGTGCAAACCACCGGATACTTTGTAAGTGTCTTTGTCAAATTTACCTCCAGCATGAAGAACAGTCAAAACAACCTCCAAGGCTGATTTCTTTTCCTTCGGGTGCATGTCCGTAGGAATACCACGGCCATTATCTTCTACTGTGATGGAATTATCTTCGTTGACAGTCACGTGAATGGTATCACAATGACCAGCTAAAGCCTCATCAATGGAGTTATCTACAACTTCCCAGATTAAGTGATGAAGACCTTTGATACCAACATCCCCGATATACATGGCTGGTCGCTTTCTTACTGCTTCCAGACCTTCCAATATCTGAATATTCCCGGCACCGTACTCTGCCGGCTTTTTCGCTTGTTCGTCGCTCATATTTGTTGGAAAAAAACCCTCAAAATCGGGCTGAAACGGTGATTTTTTGATAGTTTATTGATTCGGCAAGTTAAGCAAAAAATGTGAGTTTATCACTATAAAATTCAGGCAATCGCCGCCACAGGAAGCTTACCTAAAGTATCTAAAAAGCAATCACTTAAAACTGATTTGTACTGAGCATCACTAAGTTGCAGGCAGGAACCACCTCTACTCCCTGAGCTTTAGCCTTTTGAAAAAATTCTGGATTTTCCGTACCCGGATTGAAAATGATCCTCTTTGGATTCAGAGAAAGCAAATAATCAATCCATTCCCCCTGATGATCCGGCCCAATATAGAGTGTAATCGTATGAATATCCTCCAATTTGGGTTTAGTCTTCAAATCAAGAATTTCTTTACCATAAACCTCTCCCTTTTTAATACCGATTGGGATAAAATCGTATCCTTTATCGGTATACATTCCAGCAGCCACATAGGCATACCTAGAAGGATTCGGAGTAGCTCCTACTAGTAAGGTTTTGATGGTTTTTGGACTAGACATCCCTACTTCCCAAAACCCTGTCCCTTTCAAAAGTATCCATGTGTCTATGCTTCTTGGATTCGTAAATATCAGCCAAAGTGATCAGGATTCCTGTCTCTTCAACCTCTCCAAATTCATCATTCAAAGCAGTCCCGAAGGTCATCATAGTCGGAGAAAGATTCATATAAGTATTGATCAAAGGAGGAATGTTCTCTCCATAAGATCTAACCCTGGTATTCAATAATTTATATCCTTCTTTGTAATCCATTCTTTCAAATGGACTTGGCCCGCTTCCAACTGCTGTTTCATAGCCCAGTTTCAATTCTGGTTTAGGAACAACCAAGGAATACTTATCCGGAAAATAATGATTCATGAATCGAAGCAAAAGATCTCTTGCTTCACGATTATAATGAGGGTACATAGTTACCTTTCCAAACAGAAACTTCACGTCCGGATTGAGCAAAACCACCGCTCCCAAGCCATCCCACAAATTATCCAAACTGAAAATTCCTTTTCGATTATCAATACTTGGCTGATATTTCGGTTGAACGAAAGAACGCCCCAATTCAATGGTATAGGGCAGGTAATCTTTGACAAAATTCTCTGAAAAATCGAATAGATGAGTCGTAGAAAGGTTGATATCCCCATCCTCTCCAATTGCAGTCTTGCAATGGATCAGTCGGTACCCGGCAACTATTTCCTCATTCTCAGGATTCCAGGTGATCAATTGCTGATAGCAATTTTCACAAGTATCATTTTCATCCAAATCCAACTCGAGACCAGTCCCTCCTCCAGCAGCTCTAAAAGTCAATTCTCTCAGGCGACCAATCTCTCTTACCACATTTGGGGAGTTATGATAATCCACTAAATAGATCAAATTATCCCCATTGTTTGCATATCGAATGAATCGATCCGGGCTTAATTCGGCTTTTATCAGAGCTGTATCTACAGCAGGGATTATCTCAGCTTCTTTATCCATTTTTCGATCCAAGTTCATATACTTTTTCTTTCAATTTTTCGGCCCATTGAGTGTCAGTTTTCTCTTTGGTAAAACTTTCAAAAGAAATCTGCTCACCGACCTTAATTGTTACCTTTTGTCCGCGTTGCTTATACATTTCATCCACAAGATAAAACATCTCAACATTAGCTTTGATCCCCAGCTTCTTCCTCCAATTAGCTAAATTGTAAAAGAAATTTGAATTCTTCCCTTCAATAAAGCAAAGAAGGACATCTTTTTTATACTTCTTCGCCTTGGTGATAAAGCTCTTTTTCCACTGAAGGTCTTTTATTCCTTTACCCGATTTTCGAGATACAAGACCAGCCGGAAATACCAAAACTGCATAATCTTCTGAATAAACCTCCTCAATTTTCGCCAAACTGTCCAGAGAATTCCTCCCATGTTTGTTGACAGGTACAAAAAGCGGTTCGAAGTTGTCAAAAGTCATCAGTAAATCATTCACCAAAAAACGAATGTCAGATCTGATTTTGCCTAAAGCATACATCAGAGCAATTCCATCCAATCCACCCAAAGGATGATTTCCTGCAATGATCACCCCTCCTTTTCTTGGTATTTTTTCTTCACCGATCAGTTCCACTTCCAATTCAAACTCCTCCATAAGGGCATTGACAAAGTCAATTCCTTTCAGGTGTCCAATCCTGTTCAACACTTCATTCATCCAAGTTTCATGAGTCACTTTCTTGATGTATGAAAGTACAAATCCGGGAATCCACTTGAGTAGCTTTGGATTCTTGGAATGAATCGCATTTTCTATATCGATAAATTTTTTCGACATCTAGGTTATAGGCTCAAAAAGGAATTTTATATCTGGGTAATCTTCGGTAAAATAAAGTAAAAACAGGAAAAGTTCTGCATGCATACATTTTTTAATCATTTTTTAAAACGCAGCTACCTGAAAACCAAATGATATCAAATCTGAATTTAACATGGAAATAATTCAAGATTTGCGGATAATACTCCATCCTCTCCTCTTCCAGTTATAATTCCCTATTTTTGCCTGCTCAATAGACGAGCTATGAACGAACGCATTTTATCTCTGACTCCAGGTCCTTGGAAAGATTACGAATTGATCGATACAGGAGGCTTTGAAAAACTGGAAAGATTTGGAGAATTTATTGTCAGCAGACCCGAACCGCAGGCAATTTGGGACAAAAGCATGTCCGAGTCAGAATGGAGAAAAATGGCTCATGCTCATTTTGCCAAAGAAAAAAACAACCCTGACAAAGGTAAGTGGGAACAACTCAAAAAAATGCCCCACAATTGGCAAATCGCCTATTCCAATGAAGCGGGTCTAAATTTGAAACTCAACCTGGCCCAGACTTCCTTCAAGCACATCGGACTTTTCCCCGAGCAGGCAGTCAATTGGGATTATTTATACAAATCCATCCAGAGATCTCCTGTTCAAAACCCTAAAGTCTTAAACCTATTCGCCTATACTGGGGCAGCCTCAGTTGCTGCAAAAGCGGCAGGTGCTGATGTAACTCATTTGGATTCGGTCAAGCAGGTGGTAACCTGGTCTAGACATAATATGGAAGCTTCCAAACAAGAAGGAATCCGGTGGATGGTAGATGATGCGATGAAGTTTATCAAGCGCGAGGCCAGAAGAGGCAATAAATATCAGGGAATCATTTTGGATCCTCCTGCTTACGGTAGAGGCCCCGATGGAGAAAAATGGGTTTTGGAGGAGCAAATCAATGAAATGCTTAAAACTTGCGCAGAAATCTTGGATCCCAAAAACCATTTTCTTTTACTGAACATGTATTCACTTAGCTTTTCCTCCTTGATCGCAGTCAATTTGATCCGATCCAATTTTGGAGAGGTTAAAAACCCAGAGCACGGGGAATTATACCTACAGGACAGATTTGACAAAAAACTTCCATTAGGCATCTTCTTCCGGTTCTCTAGCTATTAAAACCCACCTATGAACAACCGACAATTATTCCTATCCCATCTAGCTCAAACCACGGATTTTCCTCTGCTGATAGAAATCGAAAAAGCTGAAGGAGTCTACATGTATGGCCCCAATGGCGAAAAATACCTGGATTTGATTTCTGGAATCGGTGTGAGTAATGTAGGGCACCGTAACCCCAAGGTTTTAGAAGCAATCCAAAATCAGCTTGACAAATACCTTCACCTTATGGTATATGGGGAATATGTCCAGAGCCCTCAAGCCCAGTTGGCAAAGGCTCTTTGTGACACCCTTCCTGAATCATTAGACAATGTTTACTTGGTCAATAGTGGCTCTGAAGCAGTTGAAGGGGCACTCAAGTTGGCCAAGCGATTTACTGGAAAGCCCAAATTGGTTTCATGCGTCAATGCGTACCATGGAAGCTCCAGCGGCGCTTTGAGTGTGGGTGGAAATGAGATTTTCAAAAGAGCCTATCGTCCCCTACTTCCTGGTGTTTCCAACATCAATTATGGTAGCCTAGAGGATTTGGAGAAAATTGATACTGACACCGCAGGAGTGATCGTAGAGACCATTCAAGGTGAAGCGGGAATCCGGGTTGGTACCAAAGAGTACTTTCAGGCATTGCGAAAAAAATGTGATGAAACGGGAACTCTCTTAATTTTGGATGAGATCCAGGCAGGTTTTGGAAGAACCGGGAAATTCTGGGCTTTCGAGCATTTTGACATCGTTCCTGATATCGTTGTTTGCGCTAAAGGAATGGGAGGAGGAATGCCGATTGGAGCTTTTATCGCCAACAAAGAAGTGATGGGAGTTTTCAAAAACAACCCGCTTTTAGGTCATATCACCACTTTTGGAGGACACCCAGTAAGCTCGGCAGCTTCTTTGGCTACTATTCAGGTCTTGCAGGAAGAAAATCTGATCAGTCAGGTTGAGGAAAAGGCAGATTTAATTAAAAGCCTGCTGGTCCACCCCAAAATTAAGGGAATCCGAAATAAAGGACTGATGATGGCCGTGGAGTTCGAGTCTTTCGAAGTCTTAAAACCTATCATCGATCAGGCAATTGAACTGGGAGTGATTACAGACTGGTTTCTTTTCTGTGATGATTCCATGCGCATTGCTCCTCCACTGACGATCACCAAAGAACAGATCAAAGAGGCTTGTGACAGTATCCTGAAAGCCATCAACCTGGTAACTGAAAGTTAATATGGGACAGAAAAAATGTCCTCACTGCCAAGAATGGTCTTCATGGAATCAAAACATTGAAGATATCTGCGAACATTGTGGAGAAAAACTAAGTCACTTAGAGCTTGCCAGAAATCAAAAAAGGGAAGAAGAAAGAAAGGCCAATGAGGAAAAATGGATGTTTTATATTCAAAAATCTGACCCTCCATTTGTCGTATTTCTTAAGAAAATGGGGAATTTGTTTTACACAGTCTTTATGGCTATCATGACTTTTATTATTTGGTTAATAGCAGCACTTCCTGGATAAATATGTCAGTATTCAAGAACCCTTTCTTTTTTATTTCAGCAGCATTTTTTTGGATCAATCAAGGAGCTGAGAAACTTTTTGGTAGGACATCTACCTTCATTTCCTCCTATTCCGATGATTTATTGGCAATGCCGGTAATTCTGGGGATTACGCTTCAAGTTTTCCAATGGATTCACCCTTTAAAAAATCAATTTCGATTTACTTGGGTACAATGCCTGGTAGGTTTCCTTTATGTTTCTATTGCCTTTGAAGGAGTTTTACCTCTTTATTCTGAAACATACACGCGAGATTACTGGGATATTGTATGCTATGCCATCGGTACCTTCGGTTTTTATAAATTGATCAATCCTGAGGTGAGGCCAAAAATTTCTTAAGGTTAGAAAAACTTACCACACCTATTATTTGTTGAAAACCTATGAGCAAAAAAGATAAAAAGGAATATCCGATCCAGATTTCCGAGGATGATTTAAAATTGAAATTAGATCCTGAATCCTATCATGTGCTTCGGGAAAAAGGAACTGAAAGACCTTTCACCGGTCAATATTATCTCAACAAAGAAACGGGCATTTACGAATGCAAAGTCTGTCACAATGAGATCTTTCATTCCAGCAAAAAATACGATTCAGGCTGTGGTTGGCCGAGTTTTACCGAACCGATTAGACCAGAAGCCATTGACGTTCAAATGGATTACTCCCATTTCATGATCCGTGAAGAAATTTTATGCTCCAATTGCGGTTCACATTTGGGACATCGGTTTCCTGACGGTCCAAGTGACCAAGGAGGAATCCGATACTGCATCAATTCGGTCAGTATGGATTTTAAAAAAGGAGAAGATTAAGGTCAGGAAAGGATTTTTGTCACTCTGAGCGGAGTCGAAGGGTTCTTGACTCCGCTCAGAGTGACTAGTTTTTAAAAATTCAATTAGAACTTTTTCTATTTCCAGGAACATACCTTTCCTCGGCCTTGGCTTCTACATCCTCACGATAATAGGCTACATCTTTAAAATTGGCATCCGCGTATCGCTGTGCTTGATCCAAGAAATGAGGTGAATCAGGATGACCACTTTCCCCTCCAGCCAACATACTTTTTGCTTTCACCTTGTCTCCAAATTCTACCACAGCAACGAAGCTATTTCCGGAACTACCATACAACCTTTTGGCACCTTCCTTGGCACTAGCGCCATAGGAAGCCAATGCACCCCAGCGTCCAGAAGCCAGGCCAATGGGAATGTAAGGTTGATCATCATCATATTTTAAGTCAATATCACCAGACAATCTCTGGAATCTATTGATCTCTCCCCAAGGTGTATTCCAGGTCCCAAAGTCTTCATTCATTTTATTTAAAGTGAAATCCAATACCTCAACCATTCTTTTTTGATAAGAAGGGTCAGCAAACTCCGGTAAACTTTCTACCTCCACCAATTGATTGAGGTTTCTAAACTCACTTTGGTAATTCATTGCATAAAAATGGGCCAAACTCATAGCCACAGACTCCTTGGATGTTTGAAAGTTCCAATCTTTCAACACTGCTATTGCTTGCTCAACCTCCTCAGACCCCCCCTGCTTTTCAGCTGCCTCCACTACTGCAGGAATAAGTCGCTCAAAAGCGGGAATAGTGGGATCATATGCTAATTCGATAAAACTGTCCAGGTTTAAATTACTGGCTTTTCTAAGAACACTGACGGCGTGAATTCCTCTGAAATTCTCCGAATCAGGAGCCATGTAAACTGGGTAGTCTTCTCTTTTTGGGCTAAAATCCCCTGCTGCGGTAAATGGTGTGGAATTACAGTTCTGTATCCAACCTGTCCCAGGATTTAAAATGGTTATCGTTTCATCCACTTCATGCAAACCCTTCCAATCGGTTGCAGGATCAAAACCATCCACAGGCATCGAATAATCAAGGTTAGGATCTCTTTTGGGGATAAAATTCCCATGGAAGTAGGCAATATTGCCTTCGGAATCGGCAAAAACCGTATTGTTTGAAGAGTTTGTCCGGATGTCCATCATCTTTCTGAATTCCTGGTAATTGGCCAATTTGGTTCTGGAAAAACTCTGAATCAAGGCATTCACAGGGTCCCAATTGATCTTGGTAGCCACCCAATAATCATCCAATTGATGAGTGATCGGGCCATGATGGGTTCGATAAAAAGTGAACTCTTTTTCCTTCAACTGTTCCCCTTCCCTGTATTTCAAACTGATTGTTTGACTTTGAACGGCACGCTGCTCATCTCCATATTTGTATTGGAAACCATCAGTTGTTTCACTCACTTCCTCTTTGAATTCATCGATGAAATCCACCCTAGTAGAGGTGTGGATCCAACCTGTTTTTTCATTGAATCCCTGGTAGACAAAAAACTGTCCCCAAGTAACAGCTCCATAGGCATTCAAACCTTCCTCCGAGACCACATGAACCTCAGGTCTAAAGTAAAATGAAGTGTGGGGATTGATCAAGAGCATGGCATTTCCAGATTCTGTCATTTCACCGGAAACTGCTATTCCATTCGACCCTTTGGGCTCCTCATAAGGGTCTGGATGCACCAATCCGTCTCCATATTCAGAATAGGCCAAAGCCTTTTGGTCCTCATAAAAAGCCTGAATTCTCCGAGTCGAAATCTGCTCTATGTCTCCTCCAATTGAGCCTTCAAAAAAGTACATTGTCAACCAAGGTTCATAGGTCTTGATCACTTGAGCCTCCACTTCAGGATGTTGGTTCAAATAGAAGTTAATTCCATCAGCAAAGGCCACACAGAGTTCCTTCAACCAATCTGGCGCTGTTTCATAGGCAGCTTTTGCTTCGGCCTCTGTCATATATAGATTCGCTCGCAAATCAGAGAAAATAGCTCCCTGTCCCTCTAACTCTGCCAATCTTCCAGATGCCCAAACATAATTTCTCTCAACTCTTCTGAAATCATCTTCACATTGTGCGTATAAGAGTCCAAAAACGGCATCAGCATCTGTTTTACCATAAATATGAGGGACTCCAAAATCATCTCGAATGATTTCAACATCATAGGTTTTACCGTTCCACTCAAGGGCGTTGGAAGTAGAAACTGGCTTGCATGAGCTTGACATAACAAGTGAAACCAGAAACAAAAAGGTCAAATTCTTTCTCATAAGATGGGGGTGATTGAATCCTTGAATTTAATTTATTCCAAAATCAATTTTCAACAAAATGATTAGCGGTGATCATGGTAAAAATTCGCAGGTAATTTCCTTCTGACTGCTTGGATAAAATCCTCTTCAATCCCTTCACTCTCCTCATAGGATCGAGCAATCCGTTCGACCTGTTTGACACTACTGGCTCCTATTACCAAAGATCCAACGGCTTTTTGATTCAATCCAAATCGGATCAACAAAGCCTCAGGAGAAATATCGAAGGAATTAAAAAAGTCTTGGACAGATTTCACTTTGGCAGCATCATAGCCTAAATATTCATGGGCTTCCTTGTTAATCAGTAATCCTTTTGCAAAAGCTCCCCGAACCAATACTTTGGTGTCACTTTGCTCCAAAACTGGAAAAACCACCTCTTCAGGCCTTCTGTCCAAGGGATTGTATTGCATCATGATCGTGGCTGGAGGGTTCATTCCCATCACTTTTCGAATGACATTGGGGCGAATAGAGGAGATTCCAAAGGCTAAAATTTTACCTTGTTTCTTCAGAATTTCAAAAGCCTCCAGTGTTTCTTCCCAAGGATCATCAATGGTTCCTCCATGCAACTGATACAAATCAATTCTATCGGTGCCCAACCTTTTCAGGCTCTTTTCAACTGCTTCTAGGATATATTCCTTTTTTGGATTCCAATCCCAACCACTTCCATCGGGTCTGATTTGGTTTCCAACTTTGGTTGCTAGAATCACTTCTTCCCTTTTGTCTCTGATGGCCTCTCCAACCATTTCTTCATTCAAGCCATTTTGATACAAATCCGCCGTATCCAGCAAATTAATTCCATGTGAAATAGCAGAATGGATAATAGCATGAGATGTTAATTTCTCATGAGGAAGAGACATACATCCCAGCGAGATTTCTGGGATTTTAACGTCCGTATTAGTTAGTAAATTTGTATTCATTTGTTTTTCAACAGGTTATAAATCGGGTTTTTTAGTTTCAAGAATCAGGTGATTTTTTACACTTAATTCATCCAAGAAACTACTGCTTTCCTTCTTTAATCCCTATTTTTGGGGGGCTTAAAACCTATTACTATGAAAAAAATCGCTGTTTTTACTTCTGGGGGAGACAGCCCTGGAATGAACGCCTGTGTGAGGTCGGTCGTAAGAACTGCCATCTATAAAGGACTGGATGTTTACGGTATTTATCATGGCTATGAAGGCATGATCGAAGGTGATATCAAACGCCTTCAATCAGGTTCTGTATCCAACATCGTTCAACGTGGTGGTACTATTCTAAAATCTGCAAGATCTCAAGAATTCAGAACTCCTGAAGGAAGAAAAAAAGCCTATGAAAACCTTGTCAAGCATGGAATCGAAGGAATCGTAGCCATTGGTGGTGACGGTACTTTTACAGGGGCGAAGATTTTCTTTGAAGAGTACGGAATCCCAACTGTAGGCTGTCCGGGCACCATCGACAATGATATCTACGGAACTGATTATACCATTGGCTTTGATACAGCTGTCAATACGGCTTTGGAAGCCATTGACAAAATCCGTGACACTGCCGCAGCCCATGACAGAATCTTCTTTATCGAAGTGATGGGAAGAGATGCAGGCTTTATCGCTGTAGAATCTGCCATTGGAGGGGGAGCTGAATTTGTGATGGTTCCTGAAACCAAAACTGATTTGGATGCGGTAGTTAAGTCTTTGAAAAACCTTCGCAAAACCAAGACTTCAAGCATTATCGTCGTTGCAGAAGGTGATGAAGAAGGAAATGCCGAAGAAATCATGGCAAAAGTGAAGTCCAAAATCAAGGACAACACCAAGG
The DNA here is from genome assembly GCF_026652115.1 of Algoriphagus sp. PAP.12. Lineage (GTDB taxonomy): Bacteria > Bacteroidota > Bacteroidia > Cytophagales > Cyclobacteriaceae > Algoriphagus. The sequence continues at coordinate 14,067 of NZ_JAPPSQ010000009.1, forward strand.
AGTTTAAAGTAACTACACTCGGGCATATTCAAAGAGGAGGAAGTCCGACTGCCAGAGATCGAGTTTTGGCAAGTAGATGTGGAATGGCAGCAGTGGAAGGATTAATTGCAGGAAAAGTAAATTGCATGGCAGGAATCATGAATCAGGAAGTGGTCTACACCCCATTCAGCGACTGCATTGGTAAAACCAAACAATTGATCCCTGATCAACTGAAATTGATTGATATTCTAAGTATTTGATATGGGCTATATCCCTTTATTTCTAACAGTAGGAGGCGCATGCCTCCTATTCTTTCTTACAGTAAAAAATTCACTCCAAAAGAAGCTAAACCTTCAAAAGGAGCTGACGGCTCAATTAACCATGGCTTTCCCGGAATTGGGAATTACAGGTTTTGAAAATTTGGATACCGAATCGATTTTCGAAAATCTAAAAGCATCTGGGCAAAAAAAATCCAAGGTTGAAGAAGCGTTAAAATTACTTCGCCAATTGAAAATCAACAGACTTCAGTATAACCAACTGATTAAAAAAGCCCCTTACAATTGGGTGGCTAAAATGAGTGGTTTTCAGGAAATCTGATTTTCAATAAAAGCAATGATTTCATCCTCTTGATCCGGGTGAAACCAATGGATTTTTTCATCTCTTCTAAACCAAGTCAATTGTCTTTTGGCGTATCGCCTAGAATTTCTTTTGAGAAGACGTATAGCCTCTTCCCTATCATATTTTCCTTCCAACATTGCGAAAATCTCCTGATATCCCACCGTTTGAAGGGAATTGAGATGTCTCTTGTCAAATAAACTTTCGGCTTCCTCAAAGAGTCCAGTCTCAACCATTTGGTCCATTCGAAGATCAATGCGTGAATACAATTCATCACGATCCCGGTTTAAACCAATTTTGATGGTTTTGAAAGGTCTTTCAATTTTGCTTTTCACTCGAAAGGAGCTAAAGGTTTTTCCAGTGCCCCTACAGACTTCCACAGCTCTCATCAAGCGTTGGGGATTCTGCTGATCCACTAGTTCAAAATAAGCTGGATCAAGCCTTTTTACTTCTTCTTGCAGGAATTCCAATCCTTTTTCCTGATACTCTTTGATAACCTGTTCTCTGATCCCTGCAGGAATCTCTGGCATCTCATCCATCCCTTCGGTGACTGCGTCTGCGAAAAGTCCAGAGCCTCCAGTCATGATCACCACTCTGTGCTTTTGGAACAATTGATCCAACAATTCCAGCACATCTTCCTCGAAAGATTTCACATCATAATTTTCCTCTATAGAATGAGAATTGATCATATGGTGAAGCACTTCGCTCAACTCTTCCTTGGTTGGTTTGGCAGTACCCAAATTCATTTCGCGATAAAACTGTCTACTATCGCAGGATATAATTTCTGTATCGAATTTTTTGGCTAGATTTAAACATAGGTTAGTTTTTCCAACCGCAGTTGGGCCTACCACCAAAATCAAAATAGGTTTTTCAGAAAAGTCCATAAGGCAAACTTGGGGCAAAATTGGTATTAAAGTATGAAAAGCAAAAACATTTTAATTGTTGATGACAATGATCTCAACAGGAAGCTTTTCGAAAATTTGGTCGGTCAGATTTGGTCTTACCAATCTGCTACCGATGGATTAGAAGCGATTCAAAAAGTAAAAGAAGATAAATTCGACTTGATCCTGATGGATATTCAGATGCCAAAATTGGACGGTATCTCTGCATTGAAGCAAATTAAAGCAAGTGATTTAGCTACTTGCCCAATCATTGCTGTGACAGCTTTTGCGGATGAATCCGACCGAATGGCCTTTCTGGATCAAGGTTTTGATGAGTTCATTACCAAACCCATCAGGCCCAGAGAGTTCTTAGAAAAAATCCAGCATTTTTTGGATATAAATCAGGAGAAGAACTCGAAATCTTCTGAAAAATTGAATGTAAAAAATGTCATATTGGATTTGGATGTATTCGGTCAGCTTGGCAAATACAACAATCCTCAGATGATCAAAAAAGTATATTTAGATTTCATAGAGGAATCTATGGGGATTTTGGAACGAATCCCCAAAGAATTAGAAACCAACAATTTTAATGAAGTAGCCGAGTCCCTACATATTCTGAAAGGAAATTCAGGAACTTTAGGTGCAAACAAAGTTTTTATGGAGGCCCAAAAGGCTGAACTTTTGGCAAAAGAGGGAGACAAATCAACTCTATTGTCTCAGCATGAAAAAATCCATAAGGAAATCGAGTCATTTCTAAATTATTTAAACGAAGCAACTATTTTTGAATCATGAATGAACCCAAAAAAATATTGGTTGGCGAAGACAGTTCAGTGATCATCAATTTGACTAAAAACGTCTTGGCATTTGAAAATTACAAAATGACAGCCGCCAGAAATGGTCAGCAAGTTTTGGATTTACTAGGCAAGGAAGACTTTGATCTGATTTTAATGGATATCAGCATGCCTGTCTTGGATGGAATCGCATGCACGAAAGCGATCAGAAACCTACCAGATGAAAAAAAATCCTCTCTTCCAATCATTGCCATTTCTGGAAATATTCTAAACATGACCCATGATGAATTCAGAAAGGCTGGTTTTGATGATTTCATTCAAAAACCATTGGATTATGATCAGGTCTTGGCCACAGTCAAAAAATTCCTAAGCTAATATGGCTATCAAATTCACAAAGCATTTTTTGGACAAATTGGAAAACCTTTTTGCAGCGTCGGATTATGTATTGCGCTATGAAAAGGGGAACTTCAAGTCCGGCTATTGTGTATTGAAAGAAACCAAAATTGTCATCGTCAATAAATACTTTCCCCTAGAAGGAAAAATCAATGCCCTAATCGACATCCTTGGCGAATTGCAATTGAACCCGCAGGATTTTAAAGAAAAATCAGCACAGGATTTCTTGAAAGAACTGCAACAAACTCAATTAAAATTTTGAAAATCAAATTCTTAGGAACTGGAACTTCCCAAGGAGTACCTGTAATTGGATGCCAATGTGAGGTCTGCAGATCCTTGGATTATCGGGACAAAAGATACCGATCTTCAATTTACTTGGAAATAGATGGTGTTCATCTGGTGATCGATACCGGGCCCGATTTCCGGTCCCAGATGCTCGCCCAGAACATCTCGAGACTTGATGCGGTTTTGTTTACCCATGAGCACAAAGACCATACTGCAGGATTGGACGATATCCGACCTTTTAATTTTTCTCAGCAAAAAGACATGCCTGTCTTTGGAAGAGAACAAGTTTTGGATCAAATCAAAAGAGAGTTTTCATACATTTTCTCAAGCCATAAGTACCCAGGTGTTCCACAGGTAGAACCCATAGAAATCACAGAATCACCTTTCAGTTTTGAAGGGATTACCATCACTCCCATTCCTGTTTTGCATTATAAGCTGCCGGTTTTTGGGTTTAGGATTGGAGATTTCACTTATATCACCGATGCCAATCAAATTCCCGAAAGTTCGATTCAATTGATACGTGGTTCAGAAACAATCGTCTTGAATGCCTTGCAGAAAACTCCACATATCTCCCACTTCACGCTGGAGGAGGCCATTGATATGGCTGGACAATTAGGCGCAAAAAACACCTATCTAACTCATATTTCACACAAATTGGGACTTCATGCTGAAGTGGAAAAAGAACTTCCTGAAGGAATCCATCTTGCTTATGACGGCTTGGAGTTATCTTTGCCTTAATGCACCTTAATTTTCATTTCCTACAGTACCTCTGCCCTGTTCTCAGTTCCGAATTCAAGGGAAAAACAATCACCGAATGCTTTTCTCAAAGTAAGGATGAACTGATCATTCATACCTCCGATGAACAAAGTGAACGATTTATTCGGGCGCACTTTTTACCACCACAGATTTATTATTCCTTTCCTGGCCAGTTTAGCAGAGCAAAGAGGAATTCGATCAATCTCTTCCCAGAAATCATAGGAGAGACCATTCAATCTTGTCAGGTCTTGCAATTTGAGAGGGCTTTCTACTTCGAAATGGAATCCAGCGGAATTCTACTTTTCAAACTCCATGGAAATCGAAGCAATGTCCTTTGGTATCCTGATGGTGAAGAAACTCCAGAAAAGATATTTAGAAATGAATTCCAAGAAGACAAAACCCTTAATTGGAAGGATTTAGAAAAGAATCTAGATCTCAGTAAGGAATCATTCGGAGCTCTTGATGGAAACGCTTCTAAGTATCTGCCCACCCTGGGAAAAGTACCACGCGAATGGCTAAAAAACCAGGGCTATATTGATGCGACTTTACCTGAAAAATGGGAATTAATGCAAAACCTAGTAGACATGCTATCCACTCCCCTGTTTACTTTGGCAGAAAAAGAAGGAGATGTATTCTTGAGTCTCCTTCCTGAACAAAATCCAATCAAGACTTTTTCCGACCCAGTTGAAGCGGTCAATGAGCTTTTCTACAAAGCCATGGTTGTTGGAAACTTTGAAAAAGAGAAAAAGCAGCTTTTGAAAAAATATGGGGATGAGCTAAAAAAAACCGAAAACTACATCACCAAGTCAAGGAAGAAGCTTGAGGACTTGCAAAACGCCCAACCACCCTCCCAAATCGCAGATGTCATCATGGCCAATCTGCATAAGTTCAATGCCTCACAGCGAGAATATGAATTAGAAGACTTTTACACAGGTAAAACACTTAATATCAACCTAAAACCGAATCAAAAAGCGACAGACCTGGCAGAAAATCTTTATAGAAAAAACAAAAACCGACAAATCGAAGTAGATCAAATCACCCAGGCTATTCAATCCAAGGAAAACAAGCAATTGGAATTGGAAGAAAAAATTCTGGAACTAGAATCCATGGATGGATTTCGAGATCTCAAGGATTTCAAAAAAAACCACAAAGAGGACAAGGCCCTGCAAAAAGAGCAAATCAATCTTCCATTCCGGCAGTTTGAGCTTCAGGGCTTTTCTATTTGGGTAGGGAAATCCGCCAAAGACAATGATGAGATGCTTCGTCATTACATCCATAAAGATGACTTATGGCTCCACGCCAGACAGGTTGCTGGATCACACGTGGTGATCAGAAATAAAGGAAAAGCGAGTATCCCTAATTTTGTATTGGAAAGGGCCGCATCACTGGCTGCCTTCTATTCCAAACTTAAATCCGACAGTCTGGCTCCTGTGATTTACACAGAGGCAAAATTTGTAAGAAAAGTGAAGGGATTGGCTCCCGGAGCGGTGATGGTAGACAAAGAAAAAGTAATCCAGGTTCCGCCACAAGGGCCATCTGAAGACATCATCTCCTGATTATTGGTTGATCCAATTTTTGAATTCGGCCACCCTTTCTCGGGCTACTACCACCATTTCCTCAAATTTTGAATTCATCGAAAGGACCAATCTTCCATTGACATAAGGTTTGATTTCGATGAGACTTTCCAAATTAATGATCATCGAGCGATTGATTCTGTAAAAATGAAAAGGGTCCAGCAAATCATTTTCCAGCTCATTGAGGCTGTGATTAAGGATGTATTTATTGGAAGAGCCATTTTCCATTAAATAAGTAATCCCGTCTTCTGTAAAGAAAAAAGCAATTTCCTGAGTGGGAATAAATACATACTTCTTCCCTATTTTGGTTAAAAACCGTCTTCTGAAAGACTTGGGTTTTTCTTCATTCCATCTATTTTCTTTTCTGAATTTGGAGGCTAGTATCGAATTGATTTTTCTGGTCTTTTCAAATGCCTGAATGATTCTATTTTCATTGGCTGGCATAAGGATGAAGTCCAGGCAAAAAAACTGAGTAGCCTGATACGCATATTCGGTTGATTGGGCTAAAAATATGATCGGAATAGCCATACTATCCCTTTTCAAAACATCAAAAACAAAAGGCTCTGAATCAGTGACTTGACAAAAAATCAAGTCAAATTGATCAAAATTGGGACTTGAATCTTCGAGGAACTGCATCGGAGATAAAGCTAAAAAGCAGGAATTCGGAAATTCAGTCAATTTCAATGCTTTTCTAACCAAATTTTGACTTACTGAATCACAGCCTACTAGAAGAATATTCATGGGTTATTTGGGTTAAAAATTGTGGAAACTGGGCACTTTATGAACAGGATCGATTATAAAATGTTTAAAAAAAAGGGGTAGAAACCTCTACCCCTCGATGTGCCTGTCTGAAATTAATATTAGAGAGTCGGTAATAAGACCCCGTCAATCACATGCACAACGCCGTTCCCGATTGCCACATCTGCAGCTACGACATTATAGGTATTCCCCATGGCATCGGTCACGGTTACTCCAGATCCAGATTTGGTAACGGTCAATTCTTCCCCTGCCAAAGTTGGAACCATTTGAGTGCCTTCAGCTAGGTCAAATGAAAATGCAGCAGCTGGAACTACATGAAATCCAAGCGTCTTTTGAACACCATCTAGACCAATCATACCAACCAATTCCTCCAAAGAACCCGCTCCCAATTCCGTTAACAAATTCATAAAAGCCTGATCAGTTGGCGCAAAAACAGTCATTTCCTCCGCATCCAATAAAGTTTGTCCCAAACCAGCTGCAGTCACAGCTTGCAAAAGAATAGTTAAGTTGGCCGCTGTTGCAGCTTCTACTACATTTGGAAGCGAATATTCAGGAAGTAAAACTCCATCTATTACATGTACAACTCCATTTTCAATGGCCACATCTGCTGCTACAACTTGAGCTGAATTTCCCCAAGCATCAGTTACCATTACACCTGATCCATCTTTTGTAACAGTCAAATCCTGACCGGCAAGTGTGGTAAAGGTATTGGAAGCGTCCAAATCAGTGGAGAAAGCAACCGCTGGAACAACATGAAAACCAAGGATCGATTGAAGGTTTTCAATACCACCTATTTTGGCTACCAGCTGGTCTAGATTATCAGCATCATATGCTTCCAAAGCTGCTGCAAATGCATCGTTAGTTGGTGCAAAGACTGTCATTGCTTCTGCATTTAACAAGGCATTGCCTAATCCTGCAGCAGTTACGGCGTCAATTAAAGTGGTCAATCCTGCCGCTTGTGCAGCTTCCACAACATTCGGCAACATCAAATCCGGCAACATCATCCCATTTAGAACATGAACCACTCCGTTTGAAATTTCAATATCAGCAGCCACAACTTGTGCTGTTCTTCCTAGTTGATCTATCACAGTAACTGTTCCACCAGATTTTTCTACTGTAATCTCTTGCCCAGAAAGTGTAGGAAAAGTATTAGTCGCCTGAAGATCCGAAGAAAATGCCACAGCCGGTACCACATGGAAGCCTAACACTTTTTCTAGGTTTTCAAGCCCTCCAATTTTAACTACTAATTCATTTAAATCAGAGGCATTGAAAACCTCCAAAGCAGCTGCAAAAGCCTCATTTGAAGGAGCAAAAACTGTGATCTGATCAGCAGAAAGCAGATTCTCCGCTAATCCATCGACAGCTGTCACTGCTGTGATCAGGGTTGTTAAATTATATTTTGTGGCTGCTTCTACTAAAGTCGGAGCAGGTAATTCAATCGACGGAATAAGAACTTGATCAATTACATGAACTAATCCATTTTCGATATTCACATCCGCCTGAATCACTCTTGAAGAATTTCCCGCATAATCCTTAACTATTACACCAGCTGGAGATCTTTCAATTTGTAAAGGTTGGCCTGAAAGAGTTGTAAAATAATTTACTTCTTTCAGGTTTCGAGAATAAATTTTGGATGGAACGACATGGAATCCTAAAACAGTTTGCACATTCATAGCTCCACCTACTTTTTCTACCAATTCATTTAGATTGGAAGCACCAAATTCTTGGAGTGCATTGGCAAATGCTTCATTGGTAGGTGCAAAAACGGTAATTTGATCCTGATCTTGCAGAGTTGCCTCAAGACCCGGAATGGATCTAACCGCGGTCACCAAGGTAGTCAAACCGGCATCTTCAGCCGCTTCCATTAAGGTTGGATAAGGAATCGGACCTTGATAATCTTGATCATCACAGGAAAGGATCGAGAGAAAAATCGATCCCAAAAAGAAGTACTTAAATAATTTTGTCATAGCTATTTTAGTTGTTTATCTCAACAACTACCAGCTATTCAGAAGAATCGAAAAAAACCCTTCGAATTGTACCAAATTCATGTTCAATTGTCATTTTTATTGGGTGAACCGAAAAACAAAAAAGGCTGAAACCCTTAGGAATCAGCCTTCTTTCAAAAGATTTGGAAAATCTATTCCACCATGTGGATTTTAAGCATATTGGTTCTTCCTTTTGCTTTCAATGGCATGCTAGCTGTATTGATAATTAAATCACCAGTGTTCACATGCCCATCTTTTTGAAGAGTTTTTTCGATATCAACAAAAGTCGCGTCAGTAGAAACTTGATTTTCATAGAAATAAGCTCTTACACCCCAAACCAATGACATTTGGGTAATTAATGATCTATTTCTTGTAAAAATAAAAATTCCAGCAGAAGGTCTATGAGATGCGATTTTGAAAGCTGTAAAACCAGAGGAAGTAATTCCTACAATTGCTTTGGCACTTACATTTCTAGATAATCTTGAAGCCATCAAAATCAAATTGCTGCTTAAGAAAGTAGGATCTTCTTCAGGGATCTTATACAAATGATGATAGATATCTGCATTTTGCTCCAAATAGCTGATGATGCTACTCATCGCTTTTACAGCATTAACAGGATATTTTCCAGAAGCTGTTTCTGCTGAAAGCATTACTGCATCTGCACCATCCAAGACTGCATTACCTACGTCATTTGTTTCTGCTCTAGTTGGACGAGGATTGGAAATCATACTTTCCATCATCTGGGTTGCGATAATTACTGGCTTACAGGCAACCTTACATTTTTGCACCATTCTTTTTTGCCAGAGAGGAACTATCTCCATAGGAACTTCAACCCCCAAATCACCTCTCGCTACCATGATCGCATCAGTAGCTTCAATGATGGCATCAATATTTTCTAAAGCTTCAGGTTTTTCAATCTTAGCAACAATCTTACAGTGTTTTCCTGCCTTTTGAATTCTTTCTCTCAAATCGATGATGTCTTCAGCAGACCGAACAAAAGAAAGAGCGATCCAATCCACATCCTGGCTTAATCCAAATGCCAAATCTTCAATGTCTTTTTCCGTCAATGAAGGTGCAGAAACTTTAGTATTTGGAAGATTAATACCTTTTCTGGACTTCAAAATCCCACCATGGATTACTGTACAGTTAACATTCTTACCATCAGTATCATTTACTACTACTTCCAAGTTACCATCATCAATCAAAATTCGATCTCCAGCCACTACATCATTTGGAAGGTTTTGATAAACAGTACTGACTAAAGAACTTGTACCAACTACCGGGTCATTGGTGATGGTAATAGGATCTCCTGGCTTGATTTCAACACCGTTATTTTCAACTTCTCCAACACGAATTTTAGGCCCTTGCAAATCCTGAAGAATCCCCAAATTCCAATTCATCTCAGCATTTACTTTGCGGATGATTTCAATATTGGCTTGGTGAACATCATGGGATCCATGAGAAAAATTCAATCGAAAGACGTTTGCGCCGGCCAAAGCAAGACTTTTAATCGTCTCATAATTATTAGATGCAGGGCCTATTGTCGCAAGAATCTTGGTTTTGTTAATATGACTCATTGATTTTTAATAAGTTAACAGGTTCTCTTTAGATTTAAGTTTGCTGACGTCCAATTTCATCACGTTCTGAATAAAAGGAATTTTCGCCAGTTCGTTTGCAAATGTATTAATACTTATTTGAAAGGTTTGGTCTTGTACCAAAAGGAAATAATCCATGGACTTCAGCTCAGGGATGAGATAAGACACCTGATTGTTGGTGTTTAGGGCTTTGTTTTTGAGCAATTGAACATATCCATGCGGTAAAGAAAGGAAATATTGACTAATTTTCAGATGTGGATCCGAAAGAAACTCAATTTCTAAGTCCTCCCATTTAATGAGGTCCAGGTCCAATTGCCGATTGATCAACCAGGCCATCTTATAGTCCCTCACAGGGGACACAAGGCCCAATACATCAAAATCATACGTATGTTCAATCTGTAATTTTACCTTCTTCATTGAGGAAGAAAATGGAGCTAAACAAAGTTAGAAAATTAAATTCTACACAAAGAAAACGCAATTTGCTTAAAAATTTACTTGAATCATTTCTTTGTCAATTAGCTTATAAATATATTTCTTTGCGGAGTGTTATTAACTAAACTGATCACAAAATGTCTGAAATTGCACAAAAAGTAAAAGCCATCATCGTTGACAAACTGGGCGTTGAAGAATCTGAAGTGACTATGGAAGCTAGCTTCACCAATGACTTGGGAGCTGACTCTCTTGACACTGTAGAACTAATCATGGAATTCGAAAAAGAATTCAACATCTCTATCCCAGATGATCAGGCTGAGCAAATCGGCACGGTGGGACAGGCTGTTTCCTACCTTGAGGCTAACGTAAAATAATAACCAATAAATTCATTCCATGAATTTAAAAAGAGTTGTTGTAACTGGTATTGGTGCCCTTACCCCCATTGGCAATACTTCCGAAGAATTTTGGAAGGGATTGGTTGCGGGTGTAAGTGGCGCTGCGCCAATTACCAAGTTCGACGCTTCACTTTTCAAAACCCAGTTTGCTTGTGAAGTAAAAAACCTTGACCTGGATCAGTTTATTGATCGAAAGGAAGCCAGAAAAATGGACCCTTTCACACAATATGCTATGATCACAGCGGATGAGGCTATGGCAGACTCCGGTTTGGATCTAGAAACAATCGACAAATCCAGAGCAGGTGTAATTTGGGGATCGGGTATCGGCGGTCTGAAAACTTTCCAAGATGAGGTGACTTATTTTGCGAATGGTGACGGAACTCCTCGATTCAACCCTTTCTTTATCCCAAAAATGATCGCTGACATCAGTGCAGGCTTTATTTCCATCAAGTATGGATTCAGAGGACCAAACTTTGTCACCGTTTCAGCCTGTGCCTCTGCAACCAATGCCCTGATTGATGCATTTAATTACATCAGACTAGGCAAAGCAGACATCTTTATTTCAGGAGGTTCCGAAGCAGCAGTAACTGAAGCAGGAATCGGCGGGTTCAATGCCATGAAGGCACTTTCCCAAAGAAATGATTCTCCTGAGACTGCCTCCAGACCATTTGATAAAGACCGAGACGGATTTGTATTAGGTGAAGGTGCAGGAGCATTGATCCTTGAAGAATATGAGCATGCCAAAGCCCGTGGAGCAAAGATTTATGCTGAGCTTGTAGGTGGCGGAATGTCTGCAGATGCCAATCACATCACAGCACCACATCCAGAAGGATTGGGAGCTAGCTCTGTGATGGACTTTGCACTTCAAGATGCTAATTTGAAACCAGAAGATATTGATTACATCAATGTGCATGGAACTTCCACTCCTCTTGGAGATGTGAGTGAAACCAAAGCAATCCAAAAAATATTTGGTGACCATGCATACAAATTGAATATCAGTAGTACCAAATCCATGACGGGTCACCTTCTTGGAGCTGCAGGTGCTATCGAAGCAATTGCTTCTATCAAGGCCATTCAAACAGGCATAATCCCTCCTACTATCAATCATTTCACCGATGATGAAACCTTTGATCCGGGATTAAACTTGACCTTTAATAAAGCTCAGCAAAGGGAAGTAAACTATGCTTTGAGTAACACTTTTGGATTTGGCGGTCACAACTGTTCTGTCATTTTCAAAAAATATAACTGATCAGGGTTTGAAACTCTTTCAGCAACTCGGAGTACATCTTCTCTTTCTCAATAAAAAAGACAAAAGGCTTGCTGCCGCCATCAAATTGATGACTGGCAGCAAGCCTTTTAATATTTCCCTATACCGACTCGCCATCACTCCTGCAGGATTGGGTGAAGAAACCAGCCAAGGATTTAAAATTTCCAATGAACGACTGGAATTCCTTGGGGACGCTATACTAGGAGCTGTAATAGCAGAGCATCTTTTCCAGAAATACCCCTATAGAGACGAGGGTTTCCTAACAGAAACCAGATCAAAATTGGTCAACAGGGAAAGTCTCAACCAAACAGGGATCAAAATTGGTCTTCGTAAGATTCTTGACCAAGAACTGGAAAACAGAACTTTTACAGGCAATAAATCTCTCTTTGGAGACATGTTGGAGGCATTAATCGGAGCCACTTATTTGGATCATGGCTATGCTTTCACCAAGAAGTTTATTCTAAAACGGATCTTGCTTCATTTTGACCTGGAAGGAATGATCGCCACCACTACCAATTACAAAAGTAAAATCATTGAATGGTCCCAAAAGGAAAATAAACAGGTAGAATTTAAAGTTTTACATGTGCATGGGAACCAGAGATTCAAGGAATTTATTGTTGCTTTGGAAGTAGAAAACAAAGAAGTAGCCCAAGGCAAAGGGAGTACCAAGAAAAAAGCAGAACAGGATGCTTCCAAAAATGCCTGTGAAGAACTCAACATAGCCACCTGATTTTGATATCAATTCTATGTCATCAATAAAAATCGGAGCAGCCACACTCAACCAAACTCCACTAGACTGGAAAGGAAATTTTAATAGGATTGTCAGTGCCATTGAGCAAGCGAAATCTGAACAAATTGAAATCCTTTGCTTTCCCGAGCTGGCTATCACCGGCTATGGATCTGAGGATCTATTCTTAAGCTATTGGTATCCTAAAAAAGCTCTGGAACAACTCAAGGCTTTAATTCCTTTTACAAGCGGAATTACAGTGGCTGTAGGCCTTCCGGTAAGGGTTGGCACTCAAGTATACAATACAGTCGCTATCGTTGAAAATAGCCAGCTAAAAGGCTTTGTAGCGAAGCAATTCCTTGCCATAGACGGAGTTCATTATGAATTCCGATGGTTTACCCCTTGGAAGGCATTTGAAAAAATTGAATTTGACTTTTTTGGCCAGACCGTCCCATTCGGGGACATAACTTTCCATCATGAAAATATCCACTACGGATTTGAAATCTGTGAAGATGCATGGAGAGGACCTGTCCGACCGGCTTATAGACTACAAGAAAGAAAAGTTGACCTCATTTTCAACCCAAGTGCAAGCCATTTTGCAATGGGTAAAACTCAGGAGAGAAAAGAACTGATCGAATCCAGCTCAGAGATTTTCGATTGCTACTATTGCTATGTCAATCTCTTGGGAAATGAAGCGGGAAGGATGATCTTCGATGGAGAAACGATGCTAGCCAAATCAGGCAAACTCCTGTACAGAAATCAGCTGCTCTCCTACCAAGATATCCAGTTGCAATCCTTTTATTTAAAGGATGAAGTGCAGCTAGTGGCTCCTATTTTGGAGAAAGAGAAAGAATTTGTCCAGGCAGCTAGCTTGGCTCTTTTCGATTATATGAGAAAAAGCCGAAGCAAAGGATTTGTCCTCTCCCTATCTGGAGGTGCTGATTCCTCCACGATTGCCGTTTTGGTGGCGGAAATGGTAAGACGTGGATTGGAAGAATTGGGAGTAGAGACATTTTGTAAAAAAGTCGGTATACCTATTCCTGAAACTGACAAAGACATTGAAAAAGGGTTGGTTAATCAGTTATTGACCACTGCGTATCAAGGGACTAAAAACTCTTCAGACGATACCTTCCAAAGTGCCAAAAATTTGGCAGAAAGTCTGGGTGCAGTCTTTTATGATTGGAAAATCGATGAAGAAGTAGAATCCTACACTTCCAAGATCGAAAAGGCAATTGGTAGGGAATTGACTTGGGAAAAAGACGATATTACACTTCAAAACATTCAGGCAAGAGCGCGTTCTCCGATTATCTGGATGCTTGCCAACATCAATAATGCATTGCTTCTTTCCACTTCCAACAGGTCTGAAGGAGATGTAGGCTATGCGACCATGGATGGAGATACGAGTGGCAGTATTTCACCGATAGCCGCTGTAGATAAATATTTTATTCTTCATTGGCTCAGATGGGCTCAGGAAAACTTGGACAGACCAGGGCTGCAATATGTTAATTCTCTTCAGCCAACGGCAGAACTGAGGCCTCTGGAAAGAACCCAGACGGATGAAAAAGATTTGATGCCTTATGCATTGATCGTGGAAATAGAAAAACTTGCCATCCGGGATCAACGTTCACCCATGGATATCTATTTAATCCTGAAAGAAGAGCTTGAAATAGATGCTCTTCAATTAAAAGGATATATTAAAAAATTCTTTCAACTTTGGTCACGAAATCAATGGAAGCGAGAAAGACTTGCCCCTTCTTTTCACTTGGATCAATTTAATGTAGACCCGAAAACCTGGTATAGATTCCCGATTCTTTCTGGTGGATTTGCCGAAGAGTTGGAATTATTGGATAAAACTGAATAAAACTTATGCTTTCTTATTTACTGAATTATGTAGTGTGGGATCCCAATCCAGCTGTTTTTGCTGGTTTTGAGCGCCTGAGATGGTATAGCCTTCTCTTTGCCTTGGGATTTATCATCTCCCAGCAGTTCATGATTTACTTTTTCAAAAAAGAAGGGCAAAATCCCGAATTGGTTGACAAACTAACCGTTTACATGGTTTTAGCTACCATTATCGGAGCTCGTTTGGGCCATGTTTTATTCTACGAACCGGACAAATATCTCAGCAATCCCATCGAAATCCTGAAAGTTTGGGAAGGAGGGTTAGCCTCTCATGGAGCAGCTATTGCCATTTTATTTGCCCTTTGGCTTTATACTAAAAGAACTCCCGGCCAAAGCTATCTCTGGGTGGTAGATAGAATCGTCATCGTAACGGCCATGACAGGAGCTTTGATCCGGTTTGGGAACCTGATGAACTCAGAAATTGGTGGAAAAGATTCGGGTTCAGACACAGGAATTGTGTATATGTGGCATACGGATGAATTGCTTCAATCTCTTCGAGTACCGATCGAATCGATTGATTCTTATAAACCATCAGATCGTGAAGGAGAAGCTACCGGAAATGGAGTGGTTCCTGTGAATATTGAAATCAAAATCAATAAAGGAAACTTCACCAAAGAAACACTTGAGACCACACTCAGAAGCGATATTAAGTATGCTTTGACTCAGTTTGAATCCTCTAAAACTTATTTAGCTGAGGAACCTGAAAGCCCACTGGATATGATATTGGAAGAAAATAGCAGTGGATATGTGGCCACTGTAAAAACATTTGGCCGAGTGAAATATCCAACCCAAATCTATGAGTCTCTTTCTTACTTTGTCATTTTCTTGATTCTTCTTTCCATTTGGGCTAAATACAAGTCACAAGTCCCAGAAGGCCTATTGCTTGGTCTCTTCTTGATCATGGTGTTTGGAATGAGATTCGTTTGGGAGTTTTTCAAAGAAAACCAAGTGGAATTTGAAGATGCAATGCAATACAATATGGGACAGCTTTTGAGTATTCCTTTAGTATTAATTGGGGTAGGCTTGATTATTCGAGCTTTGAAAAACGGGCTTCCCAAAAAGATCAATTAAGGGACAGGATCATGTCCATGGCCTCCCCATGGATGGCAGCGACCGATCCGTTTCAAACCCATCCAGCCACCTTTGAAAGGACCATGTTTCAAGATTGCTTCTTTCATATATTGGCTACAAGTAGGTGTATACCTACAATTTGAAGGAAATAAGGGCGAAATCATGTATTGGTAAACCAATACTGGGAATATTGCAATCTTTCTGATGAGTGTTTTAACCATTTGTATTACCTTTTGAAAAGGTCTCGATCTAGAAACCAAAAGTATTGAATCAGAATTCCTTTTGAAACTGAAAATTTTACATAAACTAGTAATTATACTCTTTTGTCTTTTATGGGAATTGCCGATTGGCTTTGCTCAGGACACCTCTTTGGCACCAGCCAACTCTAATGCTGGTGATACTCCAGAACGAGTGAAGGTGAATAACATCTTTATCATTGGGAATGAGAAAACTCAAAAAAACATCATTCTTAGAGAACTCGATTTTACAACTGACTTCTATTATGATTGGGCCACATTTTTAGAAATAATAGAAGCTGACCAAAAGAAAATATATAATCTTAGATTATTTACCTCAGTTGAGATAACTCCTTTGATCACCGGTGAAGAAGAAGTTGAAGTATTGATTGCCGTAAAAGAAAGATGGTACATTCTTCCTTCATTGATTTTTCAATTGGCAGATAGGAATTTTTCAGAATGGTGGACCAACCAAAATCGTGATTTTTCTCGTGTTAATTATGGCTTGCGACTATCTCATTCCAACGTTGGTGGAAGAAATGAAAAACTAAAATTCGCAGGCCAATTAGGTTTTACAAAAGCCTTGGATCTGCAATACAGCAAACCTTATATCGACAAGAAACAAAAGCATGGTCTGGCCATGCAGGTCACCTATTTTGAGCAGAAAAATATCCCCCTCAAATCAAGTAATAACAAACAAGTATTCTATACCAATGAAACAGAGGATGTATTGCGAAGAAATATCGGTTTGGCCATGCGCTACACTTATCGCAGAACATTCTATAATTTTCATTTCTTGACGCTTGGGTACAGCAACACCAAAGTTCACCCTGATGTCTTGATCCAAAACCCGGAATATTTTCAACATGGTGACAATAAACTCCGCTACCTCTATGCCACCTATAGTTTCCGACATGATCGTAGAGACAATGTTTCTTATGCTACCGATGGAGAATTGTTACAAATCTCTGCCACCAAATATGGATTGTTTTACACCAAAGAATTGGACGAGGTAGAAGTCAATTTGACTGCCAATAAGTATTTTAAATTCAACGAGAAATTCCACTTTGTAACTGGCCTGACTGCCAACTGGTTTTTGAGTATCAGTCAACCCTATACTTTGGTAAGGGGGATTGGCTATAGCCCTAACTTTATCCGGGGCTATGAGCTAAACGTCATAGAAGGTCAACAACTCTATGTGCATAAAAACAGCTTTCGATGGAAGTTTGTGGATTATGACATAGACATTTCTAGTCTGGTACCTCTCGAGCAATTTAGCACCATTCCTATCCGGTTATATCTCAGTGCGAATTTTGACCATGGCTATGTAAAAGACCGTAATTTCAAACCTGAAAACGCCAATTTGACCAATCAATATCTATTTGGATATGGACTGGGAATTGATTTTGTTGGATTGTATGATAATGCAATCAGATTTGAATATTCTTTCAATAATAATGGCGGGGCCAACTTCTTCCTAAACTTCAAAGCTCCCTTTTAACTTGAAAAAATCACTTGATTATTTAGTGATTAGTTGATTTTTTTTAACTAATTTACACATAGATTTTCAAGTCTCCAAACAGTTATCCTTGAGATCTCGAGTACTTTGGAGTGATGTTAATGTTAATAATTCCCAAAGCCATGGTTACATGATCCTCCAGGATGTCAAATTGGGGATGAACCGCTGGAGATTAACAGGCAGATAAACCCTATTTGATACGATGATTAGGATTCAAGAATTTACACTTTTGAAAACCATGTCCTTTGGACTTTTTCGATCCCAGCCTTCTCTGGACAAGGCCAACGATTTTATTTGATTGGACAATATGATCTAGGTAAGAAAACCACCCTGAATTTGCGATTTGCTCGAACTACCTATGCCGATCGAGATAAAATCAGTAGTGGATTGCAAGAAATTGCCAGTTCCCACCAAACTGAAAGCAGTTTTTTGATCCGATATTTCTTGAATCGTTAATTTTCCATCAATGGTGTATAGATACCTTCCATTTTTTAATAATTTGACGTCAAAGACAAACCTTTATGAAAAGAACATTTACCACCACCTTCTTCCTTCTTTTCTGCATTTTCCAGATTCAGGCCCAAGGCTTGGATTTAAGTAAAATGACCAAAAAAGAAGGATTTATTACCTTTTATCTGGATGAGGATAAAGGGAAAATTTATCTGGAAATCGACAAACTAGATAACGAATTTCTCTATGTAAGCTCTCTGACAGCGGGTGTAGGATCCAATGATCTCGGTCTTGACCGCGGTCAATTGGGCGGTACCAGAATCGTTGAATTTCGCAAAACCGGAAACAAGCTTTTAATGGTTCATAAAAACTATGATTTCAGAGCTTATTCAGACAACCCGTATGAAGTAAAAAGTATTCAGGATGCCTTTGCCGAGTCAGTACTTTGGGGCTTTGAAATCGCTCAGAAAGACGGAGACAAAATGATTGTGGACGCTACCAACTTCTATATGCAGGATACGCACGGAGTTGGTGACAGACTGACTCAACGAAGACAAGGGAGCTATCGAACTGATGCTTCTAGATCCGGTCTTTATTACCCGATGATCAAAAACTTCCCTGAAAACACAGAAGTGGAAGCCACAATCACCTTAACAGGCAATGCAACTGGTGGCTTGGTAAGATCAGTAACTCCTAGTCCAGATGCGGTTACTGTGAGACAAAGACATTCCTTCATCAAATTACCTGATGATCAATACACGCCACGTGAATTCGATCCTAGAGCTGGATTTTTCTCCATCAATTACATGGATTTCACCACGCCAATTTCTGAGCCAATTGTCAAAAGATTTATTTCCAGACATAGATTGATCAAGAAAAATCCAAATGCAACGGTTTCAGAAGTGGTTGAACCGATCGTTTATTATTTGGATAGAGGAACACCAGAGCCAGTTGCCTCGGCATTGATCGAAGGTGGGAACTGGTGGAATCAGGCTTTTGAAGCGGCTGGATTCAAAGATGCATTCCGCGTCGAATTAGCTCCTGAGGGAATGGATTTGATGGATGTGAGATACAATGTGATCCAATGGGTTCACCGGTCCACTCGTGGCTGGTCTTATGGTAGCAGCGTTCGTGATCCAAGAACAGGAGAAATTCTAAAAGGCCACGTTTCTTTGGGATCCCTTCGAGTAAGACAGGATTATTTGATTGCCCAAGGCTTGATCCAACCTTTTGAAGAAGGAAAAGAAGCTGACCCAAGAATGCTTGAAATGGCCTTGGCTAGGTTGAGACAGCTTTCTGCACATGAAATAGGTCATACTATCGGCTTGGCACATAGCTATGCAACATCTGCCGACAATCGTTCATCCGTAATGGATTACCCTTACCCTTTGATTACTATGAATTCCAAAGGTGAAATCGATTTGAGTGATGCCTATGATGATAAAATCGGAGCCTGGGACAAATGGGCTATAACAGTAGGATATGGATATCCTAAAGCAGGTCAAAGTGAAACAGAGTTTATCAATGAAACTTTGGAAAAAACCTATGAAGATGGCCATGAATTCATCACCGATTCGGATTCAAGAGATCCTAGCGGTGCACATCCAAGATCACACTTGTGGGATAATGGAAATTCAGCTTCAGAAGAATTATTAAGAATGCTTGAGATTAGAAAAGCAAAATTGGCAACTTTCGGTCTGAATGCCATTCCAACTGGAACACCAGAAGCATTATTAGAAGAAGTTTTGGTTCCTTTATACTTAATGCACAGATATCAACTAGAGGCAGCCAGCAAAGTGATTGGGGGATTGGATTACAATTACAAAGTAAAAGGCGACAACCAACCTCAACACTCTTGGGTGTCATCTTCCGACCAATCAAATGCACTAAATGCTCTTTTAACCACTATTTCTCCAGAGGAGTTGGAGATTCCTGCTGATATTTTAGCATTGATCCCACCAAGACCTTATGGGTTTTATAGAAACAGAGAAACATTCGTGTCCAGAACTGGTCCAGTTTTCGATCCAATTGCACCTGCCGAAAGCGTGGTAGATTTGACTTTGGACTTCTTGCTTGAATCCGGAAGAGCAAACAGGATATACCTTCAAAAACTTCAAAATAGTTCACTTCCTGGATTTGAGGATCTTTTGAAGAAAATAGATGAATCTGTTTTCCAAAAATCACTTCCATCAGGACTAAAAGGAGAAATCAAGATGATGACCGAGGCAAAAATCGTTGATCATTTAATTTCTTTGGCAAACAATGCCAATGCCTCCAATACTGTCAGAGGATTGATCAGAGCCTATTTGGATGGTTTAGCAAATAAAAGTTTGAATTCTAGAAACGGTTCAACATTGTTTGCTGCCCACTCAAGCTATCTTGCGGATAAAATCAATTCTTATCTGGAATTACCTCAAGAATTGGTCGTTCAAGAAAGTCTTAAAGTACCGGATGGATCACCCATCGGCAGTGAAAGCATGACTTGCGACATGGATTATTAATCTTTTGAAGGCCGAGATCTTTTCTCGGCCTTTTTTATTCAAACTCTTCAAAACAAGATTCCCCGCTTGGAAATATGAATTCTTCATTGAAAAACTTAGATTAAGGAGAATAAATCACTCTTAATCAATTTTTTAAAATGGGAGAAACTAAAAGAAGATGTTTTGTGGTCATGGGCTTTGGAATCAAAACCGATTTTGTAAATGGCCGAAAACTGGATTTAAACAAATCCTATCGGCTTCTAATCAAACCAGTGGTGGAAGCTAAAAACCTGGAATGTGTCAGAGCGGATGAAATCCTCCACTCTGGAAATATAGATGTACAAATGTATCGAGAACTTCTCGAAGCTGATTTGGTCATTGCTGATCTTTCTACAGCTAATCCAAATGCCTTATATGAACTAGGGGTCAGACATGCATTGAGACCTTATACCACCATTGTCATTTCCGAAGACAAATTGGTTTACCCCTTTGATCTCAATCATATTCTGATCACCAGTTATCAACATTTAGGAGACGCTATTGATTATGAAGAAGTGGAGCGCTTTAGGGATACACTTGGAAAACTCATCGACTCTGTAATTGACAAAGATGAATCAGACAGTCCGGTTTATACTTATTTGAATTCTTTGGTCCCCCCCTCTATTCATAAGAAAATCAAAGAAGCAATTCAGGACTCTCCTCCTGTAGCCGCCCCAGCCGCAGAACCTTCAGCAGCAGTTGGCAAGGCCTTTTCACTCATTATCCAAGAAGCAGAAGACGCCATTGAGGTCAAGGACTTTGCAAAAGCTCGGGACCTTTTCAAATCTGCCCAAATCCTCTCTGGAGATCAAAAGGACACCTATCTGGTTCATCGACTGGCTTTTTGTACCTACAAAGCAGCCGAACCGGATTTGGTAAGTTCACTTTATCAATCTTTGGAATTGCTAAAATCCATCAATCTGGCTCATACAAATGATCCTGAAACAGTCTCTTCTGCTGGCGCAGTGGAGAAAAAACTATATGAATGTGGTGAAGGAAACCAGCATCTGGAGGATTCCATTTTATATTACCAAAGAAGTTACTATTTGCTTAATAATCGATATAATGGTATCAGCTTGGCCATGACCTTGGTCTATCGAGCGACATCCTCCATTGCAAAAACAGATCAAGATCGCATTGCCGATTTAATTTTTGCTCGAAGAACATGGGAAAGAGTCTTATTTTTATGTGACAGGGATTGGCCTATCATACTTTCTAAAGAGATGAACGACTCCCAGTTGATGAATGATGGAACCAAAGACGGACAAGAATTAGGAGAATATTATAACTCCCAAAAATATTGGATCCTTGTCAATCGAGCTGAAGCTTTATTCGGTCTGGGCAGATTTGACGAATTCAGGCAATCAATAGAGGAATCCAAAAAAGTCCAGCATCATCCTTGGCAAGTTGAGAGCTTTCAACAACAATTGGGTAAATTAGCGACTGAAATGAAAAAAGTCGGGCATCTTCTTGAACCAAAATGGATCTCTCCCGATTAAGTAATTAAGCTAATCGAATCTTTATGAATAACCCACTTTTGGCGAATTTCACCACGCCATTTGAGACTGCACCATTTGATAAAATCAAAAACGAAGACTTTTTACCTGCTATTAAAAAGGCAATCAAACTAGCCAAAACGGAAATTTCTAGCATCAAGTCTGAACCACTTCCGACCTTTGAAAATACCGTTGAAGCTTTAGATTTGGCAGGTAAAAAACTTAATGTTATTTCTTCTATATTTTTCAATCTCAATTCCGCTGAGACAAATGAAGAAATTCAAAAGTTGGCTCGTGAGATTTCACCATTGCTGACAGAATACTCGAATGACATTCTGTTGGACAAAGAACTATACGAGCGGATTTCTCAAGTTTTCAACCAAAAAGAAGAATTAAATCTAAGTCCTGAGCAAAAAACCTTATTAGAGAAATCTTACAAATCTTTTGTAAGAAATGGAGCCAAACTTTCCGATGAAGATGCTTCAACTCTTCGAAAGATAGATCAGGAATTGGCCCAAAAATCTCTTCAATTTGGTGAAAATGTATTAGCAGAAACCAATAAATATGTCCATTTCGTAGAATCTGAAGACCTTTTAGCTGGTTTGCCGGATAGCATCAAAGAAGCAGCTGCTCAAATCGCTGAAGAAAAAGGGAAACCTGGCCAATGGGCTTTTACCCTTGCCTATCCATCCTATATTCCGGCAATGACCTATTTGAAAAACAGGTCTTTGAGAAAGGAATTATTCATTGCATACAATACAAAATCTAGTAAAGGTGATGACTTGGACAATCAAGAAACAATCAAGTCAATCCTGAAACTCAGAGATCAACGAGCCAAGCTATTAGGATACCAATCTCATGCACACTTTGTTCTGGAAGAAAGGATGGCAAAAAGCCCCCAGGCGGTCATGGATTTCTTGAAAAACATGTTGGTTAAAGCCAAGCCAAAGGCTGAGCAAGAAGTTGCTGAATTGGAAGCTTATGCGCAGAGATTGGATGATCTGGATCGATTGGAAAAATGGGATTTCGCATTCTACTCTGAGCTTCTTAAAAAAGAAAAATACGAATTGGATGATGAGCTATTAAGACCTTATTTCCAATTGAAAAATGTGATCAATGGTGTTTTCCAAACAGCTGAAAAACTCTATGGGCTTCAATTCATCCCCAATCCTGATATACCTGTTTATCATCCAGATGTAACTGCATATGAGGTGAAAAATCAGGAAGGAAAGCATATTTCGGTATTCTACGCAGACTTTTTCCCACGTGCTGGAAAGCGAAATGGAGCTTGGATGACCAGCTTCAAAGGTCAATTTCAATCTCATGGTCAAGACCACAGACCTCATGTTTCCATTGTCTGTAATTTCACCAAACCAACCAAGAGCAAGCCAAGTCTTTTAACCTTCAATGAGGTCACAACGCTATTCCATGAATTCGGTCATGCCCTCCATGGAATGTTGGCAAATGGACATTATGAAACCCTTTCTGGAACCAGCGTCTATTGGGATTTTGTAGAGCTTCCTTCTCAGATTTTCGAGAATTGGTGTTATGAAAAAGAGTGTCTGGATCTATTTGCAAGGCATTATGAAACAGGAGAAAAAATCCCAGAGAAGCTGATTGAAAGAATCAAGAAAGCGGCCAACTTCCAACAAGGCTATCAAACTGTTCGCCAATTGAGTTTTGGCTTGCTTGACATGGCTTATCACAATCAAGACCCTGCTAGAATTCAGGATATTTTTGATTTTGAAAAAACGGTCATGAAGCAAACCGAACTCCTACCCGATGTTCCTGGAACATTGATGAGTACTTCATTCTCTCATATTTTCCAAGGGGGATATTCAGCTGGCTACTATAGCTATAAATGGGCAGAAGTACTGGATGCAGATGCTTTTGAGTTATTTCAGGAGAATGGAGTTTTTGATCCAGAAACTGCAGAATCATTTCAGAAAAATATCCTTTCAGCAGGTGGAAGTGAGCATCCATCTGTCTTGTATAAACGATTTAGAGGTAGAGAACCCAAACCAGATGCACTATTGAGAAGAGCGGGATTGATTAACTAACCTTTGTTTTTCGAAATTGTAGAATTATCTTCTGAAAAATTTCCAAGATGACCGTTAAAAAGCTGAATATCCCACCCTATTTATCAGCACTCTCAATTATGTTATTCATAATTGTGCTGGTTTTCTTTCTAATCATTGGGAAAAGTCTTCTTATTCCGCTTTTTCTCGGAGGTTTCTTCGCAATCCTCTTTACTCCTTTGAGTAATCTAATGGAAAAAGTAAAGTTTCCGAGGGCTCTTTCTTCTTTTGTATCCCTACTGCTAATGACAATGTTAGTCGGTGGTCTGATCTCATTTATAATAGCAAATGTGGCCACTTTCACTAAAGATTTCGATGACGTATCAGGGAAATTTGGACAATATGCAGAACAGGTTGATACATGGACTAAAAACAACCTGCAAACGGATTATGAAATCAGAAAGAAAGTAAATACAGAATACTTGAAGAATATTCTTGTTGAAAACAGTTCAAGTATTTCAGATTTTGCGCTTAAAACGGTTGGCTCACTTTCTGGAATTGTATTGATTCCAGTGTTTATGTTTTTCTTCCTATTGTATAGAGATCATTTGACAAAAATGATGATCATGATTTACCGTGATCGAGATCCAGTACTGGTAAAAATGCGGATTACAAGCCTTACCAAGGTAATACAACATTATATTGTAGGTGTCGGAAAAGTGATGGTCATTTTGGCAATTTTGTATATCATTGCCTATTCTATACTTGGAATCAAACATGCTATTTTCTTTGCAGTTCTAGGAGCAGTTCTTAATATTATTCCTTACGTTGGTCCTTTTATTGGGATTCTACTTCCGGTTCTATATTCATTTCTTACAAAAGACAGTCTTTTTTATCCAGTTGCTGTATTAGTTTCATACCAAATTATTCAAATGTTGGAAGGGAATTTCTTGACACCAAAAATTGTCGGAGGAAATGTAAATCTGAACGCATTTATAACCTTCATAGGATTATTGATCGGTGGAACAATTTGGGGCGTAGCTGGTATGGTTTTGGTTATTCCGACGATGGCCATCCTACGGGAAATATTTGACCTAAGTGAAGAAACTAAACCATTTGCCTTTCTCATGGGAGAAGAAAAATCCAATGAGACGGAAAAACCAACTAAAAAAGATGAAAATTCAGAATAGCCTTTTGGCTGGAATAATAGCCCTAACACTTTTCTCATGTGACTCAATTGAAGATAAGAAAGGCCGGTTTTTGCTCAAAGGAAATGAAAAGCTAGAAGAAAACGACCCAAAATCTGCAATAGATTTCTACCATGAAGCTATTGAATTGGACTCAACCTATTCAGATGCTTGGTTTAATAAGGCTGTTGCACATTTGAAATTACATCAATTAAATGAGGCTATTGCAGATTTTTCTCAAGCCATCAATTTTCGTCCCGACTATCCGAATGCATATTTTCAACGTGGTTTAAGTTATTTGGACAATGGAGAATTCTACAAGGCAAAATCCGATGCAGAATGGCTTCATAAAAATGACTCAGAAAACTGGGAAGGTTATTTTTTATCAGGGTTGGTAGCTGAAAAATTAGAAGATTATCCTACTGCTTTGACCTCTTTTCAGAAAGCCTCAGAATTAAATCCCTCTAATTCAGACCTGTTGGTCAATCAAGCTACTGTCTATTACTATCAAAAAGAATTTGAGGAAGCTTCTAAACTTTTGGATAAAGCTGAATCTATCAATCCCTCAGAACCAAACCTTCATAATTTAAGGTCTATGATTGCTTTTGATTATGGCAAATATCAAGAGGCTCTTGAAGCAGTCGAGAAGGCAATTTCTCTGGATAGCCGACAAGCTTATTATTACAATAACAAAGGGCTTTATCTCTTATTCTTAGGAGAAAAAGAAAAAGGGCTTGAATTAATCAATCAAAGCATCCAAATGGATGACTCCAACCCCTTTGCCTTGAGAAATAAAGGGATATTTTATGTAATGGAGGGAGATAAAATTTCTGCATTACAATATTTGACAGAGCTCTACAAAGACTATCCTGATATGGAATTAGTAGAGGAATATTATAAGAAAGCTCAAGATTTATGATTCTCTAAAATCACTTCTTTAATTTTCTTTAAAAGTTCAGCTGCATCAATAGGTTTGGCAACGAATCCCTCAAAGCCTATTTCATTGATTTTCTCCATTATCTCCAATTTTGCTGCAGCCGTAAGGGCAATCACAGGTGTATCGGAGATTTTTTTGATTTCTGATGTAGCCGTAAAACCATCCATTACTGGCATTTGAATATCCATTAAAATGCAATCGTAATTTTTGTTTTTAATTGCCTCGACAGCCTGGGCACCGTCTCCCACTCTTTCAAAAGTATAGCCCCATTTTTTGATGATTTTACCTAAAACCAAGGCATTTACATCATTGTCCTCTGCCATGAGAAGGTGGAGATTGGAAAAATCTTTTGAATAACCATTGAACTGATTGTTAGAAATAATTTTCTCAGTGGCCAAATCAAACTCGAGTTCAAAATAGAACTTACTACCTTTTCCTACTTCAGAATCCAATTGGATTGTACCTCCCATCAAATTTAACAAACGACGAGTAATGGAGAGACCTAATCCTGTACCTCCGTATTTCGTGCTAAAAGTTGGTTTTACCTGATCAAAGTCTTGGAAAATTTTTTCCTGATTCTCTTTAGCAATTCCAATCCCGGTATCTTTTACTTCAAAATATACTTTGACTTTATTTTGATTACTATCTTTCAATTGAAGAGACACATCTACGTGACCTTCATTTGTGAACTTCAAAGCATTAGTGATCAGATTATTTAAAATCTGAGAAATTCGAGTTTTATCCCCTTTAACAATTACATCCAATCCATCACTTAGATGAAGTTGGAGGTCATTTTTAGTATCCCTAGCATGGAATGAAAGCCCCTTCATCACTTGTACTACCAGTTCCTTCAATTGGAAAGGTGCTTTTTCAATTGTCAATTTACCTGCTTCAATTTTCTGGAAATCAAGCAAATCATTAATCATAATGATCAGATTATCTACCGCAAAATTGATAGTATTGAGTGTATTCTTTTGAACCTCATTTGGGCTCTCTTGAAGCAATGAATAAACAGAACCTGAGATTGCATTCAAAGGAGTTCTCAGTTCATGACTAATCATCGATAGAAAATCTGATTTGATCTGGCTTGCTTTTTCAGCTGTCTTTCTCGCTTCATCAAGTTTGGTTTCAAACTCCTTTTGTTGACTGATATCCGCCAAATACCCATACCAAACCATATCGCCATTTTCCAATGTCTGGGGTCTAGCAGCACCTAAAACCCAACGATATCCAGTTGGCTCTGCCTCATTTTTCACTCTGAACTGACATTGCCATGGCTCTTGCTTTTTGGCTGAAGCAACAGAACTCATGATTACATTTGGCAGATCTAGTGGATGAACTCTTGAAATAGCAACCGATATATCCGTAAAGTTTTCAATATCCTGAGAAGACAATCCCAAAACTGAATTAATCCCTTTGGATAAAAATGAGAAACTCATCTTGCCATTTTCATCCAATACCAATTGATACAGACCTCCTGGGACCTGTTCTGTCAAATTCATTAAGAAATCACTACTTGCCTCCAATGATTTTTCAAGTACAACCTTCTCAGTTATATTTTTAAATGAGAGCAATACATAGTCTTTGCCCTGATCATTAAAAGGTTTGGAAGCTATTTCCAGAGTTAGCTGTTTTCCAATTCCATTTATCAAAAGTGTTGAAAAACGCTTTGGCCCCAATTCATATCCAGAGGTATTGATCCAGTCCTTCCATTGGTCTGTTTCCTCAAAAATTACATTCAATTCAATCAAATGCTGGAAACTTTGTCCGGGATCTATTCCTAATAATTTTCTCGCCTCATCATTACACAAAAAAATCTTTCCATCAGGATAAACCACCATCAAAGCATCAGGAGATTCAGTCAAAATATTATTGACCAGCTGAACTGAAATTTCTAACTCTCTCTTTTCGGAATTATCAAAAACAACTCCCACCCATTGTTTCTTACCAGAAATGGAATTGATTAGTTCACCTTTAATCTCCAAAGAAAGTGATGCTAGTGTATCCTTAAAAATTTCCTCCCCTTCAGGTAATTCCTTGAGCTTTGCCTTTAGCTCGGTTTCTAACACTGAAAGTTCAGGTTTTTCAAGCGGCAAAATAGATTCCGCAGATTCATCCCAATGGATTCCCGACTCATCTAAGTACCAAGTTCCTGTTTTATTTAAACTATGAGCTTTTTTCTGAACCTGAGAAAGATGTTTCTCTTTTTGCTCTAACTCAAGTTGATCAGTTTTATCCCTTCCTATCAAATAAAAATGTTCTTCTGTAAATTGGACAGAACATTCCAAAAATCTAAAATTCCCATCTTTCCCTTTTATACGTGCCTTAAAGAATCCTAATTGATCTTCGTTTCCCTTATTTTTCCAAATTTCTCGAACAGTTTCCAAATCCTGTTCATGGATCAATGGACATAGACTGGTATTTAATAATTCAGATGAATCAAACCCAAGAATTGGAGAAACTGCAGCATTGGTATAAGTTAGAAAGTCATGCTGTCCAATCCCTATTAAATCTAAACCTGATTTAAAAAATTGGTGAATTTCCTTTCTATTGGGGAACCCATGTGTTTTAAGTTCTTTTCCTTTGTAAAACAAAAAATAATTGGCCCCACTCTCTTGAGGCAATTCCAAGCGAAAAGAATAATCACTATCGCCGTGTGTCAGCACCAATTCTTCCTTGAAAATATAGGCATTGATATCTAGGCCTAACCCAACTAGGTTTCTATCTTTCAGAGATTCCCCTATTTGACTCTCAAAAGACTCATTACCATAAAAAATAGCATAGGGGAAGGTATCATCAGCCAAAAACACCATCTCTGAAGATTCATAGATGATCTTTTTAAAAGTACTATTGATACCCCTTGCTTGCATTGAATTATTCTTTCAAATGAGGGTATTATGCGTATTAGTCTTTGAGAATAATTAACCCTTCACTTATCTACTGTAAACATACAGCAATTTGTATTTCATAGCAAGTATTTAACTTTTCAAACCAATAAAAAGGCATTATTTTTTATAAAAACCACTGATTTTGTTCCATAAACGGACGACTAAATTCTTCCTTGAAAAAATCCAGCTATTCTAAAATCAATACTATTATCACTTTTCGAGTAAAATGAATAAACAAGTTTACTGGAAAATATAGCGCATAAAAAAACCGCAACTGAAATCAGCTGCGGTTTCTTGTTATTATTCAATGTAGATTAAGCATTCGCTGCTTTGATCAAATTCAAGGCAGAACCAGCCTTGAACCATTCGATCTGACCTTCATTGTAGGTATGATTCACTTCAATAGTATCAGAGGATCCATCCGCATGATTCAATACTACTTGAAGAGATTTTCCAGGAGCGAAAGATTCCAAGCCTACGATATCGATAGAATCATCTTCCAATACTTTGTCATAGTCTACAGGATTGGCAAAAGTCAATGCCAACATACCTTGCTTTTTCAAGTTAGTTTCGTGAATTCTGGCAAATGATTTTACCAAGATCGCACGAACACCCAAGAATCTAGGCTCCATAGCAGCATGCTCACGAGAAGAACCTTCACCGTAGTTTTCATCACCAACTACGATACTTCCGATTCCATTCGCTTTATAATTTCTCTGAGTTGCAGGCACCTCACCATATTCACCAGTCAATTGGTTTTTCACAGAGTTGGTTGAATCGTTAAATGCATTAACCGCTCCGATCAACATGTTATTGGAAATGTTATCCAAGTGACCTCTGTATCTCAACCATGGACCTGCCATAGAGATGTGGTCAGTAGTACATTTTCCTTTTGCTTTGATCAAAAGCTTCAAGCCTTTCAGGTCCGTTCCTTCCCAAGCTGGGAATGACTCAAGCAACTGTAGACGCTCTGAAGTTGGGCTTACAATCACATCAACACCTGAACCATCAGTTGCTGGAGCTTGGTAACCTGCATCTTCAACGGCAAAGCCTTTGGTAGGAAGTTCCAAACCTTTTGGCTCGTCCAATTTCACCGCTTGACCTTCTTCATTGACCAAGGTGTCAGTCATTGGATTGAAAGTCAAATCGCCGGCAATTGCCAAAGCAGTTACGATTTCAGGAGAAGCTACAAATGCGTGGGTATTAGGGTTACCATCGGCACGCTTTGCAAAGTTTCTGTTGAAGGAGGTAATGATAGAGTTTTTCTCTTGCTTATCAGCTCCATGTCTAGCCCACTGACCGATACAAGGCCCACAAGCATTTGCCAAAACAACTCCGCCCATTTGACCGAAGGTATCTAAGAAACCATCTCTGTCCACTGTAAAACGAACTTGCTCAGACCCTGGAGTAATGGTATACTCAGATTTAGCAACCAATTTTTTATCAACCGCCTGCTGCGCCAATGAAGCAGCTCTTGAGATGTCTTCATAAGAAGAGTTGGTACAAGAACCGATCAATCCCACATCCAATTTTGCAGGCCAACCGTTTTCCTTTACAGCTGAAGCGAATTTAGAGATAGGCCAAGCCAAATCCGGAGTGAATGGTCCATTCACATGAGGCTCTAGTTCAGAAAGGTTGATTTCGATTACTTGATCAAAGTAAGTAGCCGGATCAGCATAAACCTCCGCATCACCAGTTAGGTGTTCTGCAATTCCATTAGCCAATTCAGCGATATCTGCTCTACCAGTACCTTGAAGGTAAGCTGCAGATTTTTCATCGTATCCGAAGATAGAAGTAGTTGCGCCGATTTCGGCCCCCATGTTACAAATGGTGCCTTTACCAGTTGCAGAAAGAGAACGAGCTCCTTCACCAAAATATTCAACGATAGCTCCCGTTCCACCTTTAACAGTAAGGATACCAGCAACTTTCAAAATAACATCTTTAGCAGAAGTCCAACCAGACAATTTTCCAGTCAACTTCACACCGATTAGTTTTGGAAACTTCAGCTCCCAAGGCAATCCAGCCATCACGTCACAGGCATCAGCACCACCAACACCAATTGCGATCATTCCTAGACCACCTGCATTTGGAGTATGAGAGTCAGTTCCGATCATCATTCCTCCCGGGAAAGAATAATTCTCAAGAACTACCTGGTGAATAATACCTGCTCCTGGCTTCCAGAATCCGATACCATACTTATTGGAAACAGATGCCAAGAAATCATAAACTTCACGGTTTTTGTCTTTGGCTTTGCTCAAATCTTTGTCAGCTCCTACTTCAGCCTGGATCAAGTGATCACAGTGAACTGTAGAAGGTACAGCAACCTTGTCTTTCCCAGCTTGCATAAACTGCAACAATGCCATTTGGGCTGTTGCATCCTGCATAGCAACTCTATCAGGTTGGAAATCCACATAGGATTTTCCTCTTTCATAAGCCTGAGAAGCAGTTCCTTCAGTCAAGTGAGAATACAAAATCTTTTCTGTCAGGGTAAGTGGCCTACCTACTGCCGCTCGAGCAGCTGCTATTCTTTCTGGATAGCGGGCATACACTTCCTTGATCATGTCAATATCAAAAGCCATTGTATATGATTTTAGGTGTGTAAATGGTTCAAAATTTTCGCTGCAAATATAGGAAGTTCGAAGCGAAATAGATAACCAGACAAATGTTCAAAACGCTGGTTTATCCTTATTTAAAACCATTTTAGACTATTTTAATTCCTTTCAAAAAAATAAAAAAACAGCTGCAACTAAAAATGTAAAGCCCGCTAAAAAAAGCCAACCAGTGTATCTCAGTAATTCTCTGGCAGTTAGACCTGTAATAGCCAATAAAGGCAAGGCCCAAAAAGGTTGAAGAAGATTGCTGATTTGGTCACCATAGGCAAATACCATGATCATTTTGCCGGAATTTAAATCTAGATTTTTAGCCACTTCCATGATTATTGGTCCTTGTACTGCCCACTGCCCCCCACCAGAGGGCACCATTAAATTGACAATAGCTGAAGAGCCTAAGGCCAAAATCGGAAACACCTGTGCGTTGGTAGTATGAAGAAAAAACTCTGAAATAGAATCTAAAAGGCCGGAATAAGTCACCAGCCCAAGGATTCCCGCATAAAAAGGGAATTGGATAAAAATATCGATGGAATTCTTTAAACCTTCCAAAGTAGCTTTGGTAAATTGATCAAGGCTTCTGTAAAAGATCAAAACCAAAGCGAATAGAACAAAATTGACCCAATTCAAATTGATATTTCCTAGAGTAAATTCTCTCTCCTCTCCAAAAAACTGGATAAAAGCTGCTAAAAGTATTATGAACCCAAATAAGATCCCCAAATACCCACTTTTCCCTGATGGTATTGGCTTTAACTCTTTGGAATGAATTGAAGTTTTGCCTGTATTCTCCTTCTTTGCTAATAGAAAAAGAGTCAATAAGAAAACTAGCATCAAACCTAGGGTTACCAACAAATTGAAACTTGTGAAAATGGTATCTGAAACCGGTACCACTCCTATTAGACTTTCTAAAAAATGTCCCTCCTCTGCTACTTTCAATGGTGCCGAAGCAGAAATACCTCCGTGCCAGACTGCCATTCCAAGGTATCCGGCTGATCCCAATAATGCAGGGTGGATTTCCACCTGTTTTCTTTCCATTTCTTTAGAGACAAATCGGGCCAATAATGCACCAACTATTAATCCAAATCCCCAGTTTAATAATCCTGCCAACATGGTGATGACAGCTACAAAAAATAGAGCTGAAATCTTTTGTTCAGGAAATGAAGCCACTTTTTTCAGAAATCGATGAACTGGCTCAAATACTGCCAAGGCATAACCAAAAACCAAAATCATCATCATCTGCATGGTAAAATCCAGCAAACTAAAAAAACCTTCTTTCCAAAACTCTAATGATAAAACTATCCCCTCTCCTAATGATTTCCCCTCTTTACTCAAGTGCATCAAGGCAATACAAAAACAAAACAGCGTCAAAAGTAAGACAATATCGAAAGGTGAAACGGAATAATTATTTGAATTTTTAGAATCCAAGCCTCGATGATTTAAAACATTTAAAATATTGATGTAATATTATACTTCAATCCCCTTAACATAACATAATATAAATACCTATAAAGGTATTCCAACTAACAAATGGAGATTTTATCCAATCCATTTTCTTCTACACTGGTAATTTCCAGTCTATTAATCGGTGCGCTATCTTTTTATATCGCCTATAAGCTAAGTGATTCTACAAGGTGGATAGCAGTTACCATGTTGCTTGTTTGTATTTGGGGCTTTTTTTATGGATTGGAGTTAAGTAGCCCCACGCAAGAAGAAATGCTCTTCTGGATTGATTATGAATATGTTGGTATTAGCTTCATGCCAGCCGCTTGGCTAGTTTTTTCTTTACAATACACCGGGTATAAAAAATGGCAATCTCCATTAATGTTAGCAGCTATATTTCTGATCCCTATTCTGACTTTTTTGGCTGTCATAACAAACGATTTTCATCATCTCCACTATCTTCATACTGAGGTAAATTCCAAAGGGCCTTTCCCCATTTTAAGTATTGATGTTGGCCCATGGTATTATATCCATACTGCCTACAGTTATATCGCTTTTTTAGCTGGGACTTTGATTCTTTGGAAAAGATTTAGGTACGCTGATCCTATTTTCAGAACTCAGACCAAACTATTGATCATAGCAGGCTTTTTTCCCTTGATTTTAAATGTGTTATATCAATTAAACATCATTAAGCCCTTTGATGGAATTGACCTTACACCTTTTTCATTTTTATTAACCTACCTACTTCTTGGTTTTGCCATATTAAGATATAGCTTATTTAGCCTGAAGCCCATAGCACAAAACAGAGTTATGGAAGCTTTGAATAAAGGTGTGTTAGTAATAGATGCCCGTCAAAAAATAGTGGATTTTAATCCGGCGATTTTGAATTTTTTCTTTGACTCCAAAAGAATTTCAATCGGAACTTCCTCTAGAAAATTATTTGAAAGCCACCCTGAAATTCAAAATCTAATAGATGGCTCGGAAGAAAAAAGCATTACCATTACATTTCCCAAAGGTGACAAATCGCAAATTGTCAAGGTAGACTTAATCCCAATGATAGAAAATCAAACGGTAGTATATGGTGAAATCTTACTTTTTGACGATCAAACCGAACAATTTGAAATAAATAAAAGACTCACTGAACAAAAGAAAGACCTCCAACAACTCAATGATTTAAAAGACAAATTTTTCTCTATCATTTCCCATGACTTAAAAGGACCGATTTTCGGTGTAAAAGAAATGATTCACATGACTCAAACTGGACTGATTAGCCAGGAAGAGTTTATGGAAATGCTTCCTGAACTTTCCAAAAATATGGAACAGGTAGCTATTCTATTACAAAACTTGTTGGCTTGGGCAAGCTCTCAGATTAGAGGAGAACAGGTATCTATTGAGAATTTTAGAATCCAGCACCTTTTGCAACAGCAACAAAAGCTACTTTTAAGAATTTCACAGGAAAAAAATATTCAAATTGAGATCTACTCTAAGGAGGATCATTGGGTAGCTGCAGATAAAAATATGATTGATTTAGTCTTGAGAAATTTGATCAACAATGCAATTAAGTTCTCCAGACCTGGAGAAAATGTTCGATTAAGCTCAAGTTTAGAAGGAAAATTCATAAAAATATGTGTGCAAGATACTGGCACAGGAATTAGCCCAGAAAACTTAGAAAAAATCAAAGAGGGAATCTCCTTTACGACAAGAGGCCAAAATAACGAAAGTGGTACGGGCCTCGGATTAGTTTTGGTAAGAGATTATGTAGAAAAGAATCATGGAAAACTAAGCATCCATTCTGAATTAGGTAAAGGCTCTAAATTTTGTCTTGAACTTCCAAAAGGAAGTTCGGAAGCTAATTAGAGTTTGGTCAAAAACTCCAAAGTATCCACTCCATCTGCATAATTCCATGGTTCTGGGAATTGCGCCTCCCCAAAAGAAACGGCTCCTTCCCACTTCACTGGATCAGCAACCACACATTGTATTTTTGTTTGGAGATTGCCGAGCTTTTCTTTTAATTTTTCTTCGGAATCGTAAATCTCGTAATAAACTACAGCAATTGGAGAAACCAATTCTTCACTTTCTTTCAATATTAAAAAGCCATTATCGAGATGCTTCTCGCCATTAACGAGGTAGATTGATTTATTGTATTCATAATTATTATGAAACTTATGCAAGGAAACCTCTTCTGAAAAACTATTCAAAGCATCCAACAAGCGAGTCAATTCTTCCTCTGATTGAATAAAGATTTTGGACACATTTCTACATCCCAACCCAAAATAGGTTAAGATATCGATACCTAGTTTCTTCAATGCAACTTCACCTTCAGAACCGTCTAAAACAGCTATAGATGTTCTATTTTGACGGATAACCGAAGGATACTTTCCAAAATAGTAATTAAAATATCGAGCGGAATTATCAGAGCCAGTTGCGATATAGGCATCTTTTCCTTTCAACATTTCTGGCGTTTCAATCAGCTTTTCAAAGTCAGGCTCAATCTCAATCAACTGGCCAATCAGCCATTTCATTAAAACCTCATCAGCTGAACTCAATTTTGCACTCAATTTATGGCCAGATAATAAGACTGTCATCATATCATGGAACCCTACTGCAGGAATATTTCCCGCCATCAAGACTCCGACATCCTTGATATCAGAAACATGTTCCAATGAATACGCTGATAGCCACTTTTTCAATTTACCTTCTTGCAACATGAAGCTTAGGCCTTCAAATGCGGTTTCACAGCTCTTAGGTGTAAACCAATTATTTTTATTCCCAGCTCTTCGGAAAAGTTCTTCCTTCTCGAAAGCGTCTAAATTTTGAATTCTTTTTCCTAAAGCAACAAAGGCATCAATTCGTGCAGTCAATTCAATCATGCTGCAAATTTATCAGATTCAGATGGATGAGTCTAAGAATTATTTTAAATTAGTTAGTATAACAACTTTTTATTGTCGGTCTAGGTTATGCTTATTACTTTTGAACAAACAGTTTGAGTTATGGCTATAATGATTACAGACGAATGCATCAATTGTGGTGCATGCGAACCAGAATGTCCTAATACCGCGATCTATGAAGGCGGAGTAGAATGGACTTGGGGTGGAGGTACAACTTTGAAAGAAGTGACTTTGGAAGACGGAACAGTAGTAAGTGCTACAGAGAAACAGGATCCTGTTTCAGATGAGTTTTACTACATCGTAACCGACAAATGTACAGAGTGTAATGGATTTCACGAGGAACCGCAATGTGCGGCAGTTTGCCCTGTAGATTGCTGTGTGGATGATCCAGATCACCCTGAAACTGAGGAGCAATTGCTTGCTAAAAAGGCATTTATGCATGGAGAATAAAAGGCGGCTCAACCGCCTTTTATTTTGTTTTCTTTGGCTGTTTTTAAGCTTCTCATAATAATTCTATTATTTTTTTAAAAATATTCTAATATCTATTTGATTTCTAGAATTGATTTATGCTATCTTAGTTTTGAAAAAATTACCCCTTTAAACTAAAAATATACGCATTGTGGAAGATCGAAGAGGTTATGATAGAGATGAAATATTTTCTAAAAAGGTAAAAGCCGGAAAGAGAACTTATTTTTTTGATATCAAGTCTACTCGTGCTAATGATTACTACTTAACCATTACCGAGAGCAAAAGAAAAGTAAATGGAGACAACTTTACTTACGAGAAACATAAAATATTCTTGTATAAAGAAGATTTCTTCAAATTTGTAGAAGCTCTAAATGAGACTGTTGATCATGTTAAAACGGAATTGATGCCTGATTTTGACTTTGAGCAATACGAAAATGAGGAATCTGAAAATGAATACAGAGATGAATTAAAATGGGAATAGAAATGCCCATCGGGATATTTTTTCCCGCATTGTAATACTTATATTAGAGGAGGCTTTTGCCTCCTTTTTATTTCTACATGATGCAACGGTTTTTTATTTATCCAATTTTAATTTTAGCCGCCCTCTTCCTTTTTGGGTGGTATTTTTCAAATATTACAGCCTACCTGATCCTTTCTTTGATCTTGGCTGCATTACTCCGTCCGCTCACCAACAAACTCAATGATTTTCATGTTCTGGGTCAACATATCCCCCGTTGGACTGCGATATTAATTTCCTATTCGGCCATCATTTTATTATTGGTCCTATTGAGTTTATTGTTTTTCCCGTTAATCAATAATCAAATCACTATTCTAAGTGGCCTGGACTTGGAAGGAATATATGAACAAATTAAAATCCCTGTTGGAAGATTTGAAAATTGGCTACACAAATACCAATTAGTTGAATCCCAGCCAGGTCATTTATTTGAAGAGATAAAATCTACTTTTATTCAGATGATTGCTGGGATTGATTTTGGAAATATCATCAGTCAAATTATCAATACAGCAAGCACAGTATTTATTGGGCTGATGGCAGTGGCGTTTATTACTTTTTTCTTGCTTCTGGAAAATGGACTATTAAGAAGGAACTTGTTGAATTTAATTCCTAATCCCTATTTCGAACTATCAGTAGCTACATTCACCAAAGTCGAAAAACTTCTTTCCAATTATTTAACGGGACTATTCCTTCAGATTTTGGCCATATTTTCCATAGCAAGTCTGGGGCTCTCCATTATGGGGGTTGAATACGCCTTGACCATTGCGCTTTTTGCAGCAATCGCAAACCTGATCCCCTATGCCGGACCAATTCTTGGGGCAACTTTTGGAATCATAGTAGGCATCTCAACAGGTAATTTCACAGACAGTGACGCTATCACCTTCTTATTAATTAAGATTCTGGCAGTATTTGGAGTGGTTCAAATGACAGATAACATCCTCCTTCAGCCATTGATTTTTTCGAAATCTGTAAAAGCGCATCCCCTTGAAATATTTGTTGTTATCTTTGCCGGTGCAAAAATCGCCGGAGTACTGGGGATGATTTTTGCAATCCCGGTTTATACCATATTTAGAGTGACAGTCATGGAATTCTTTCAAGGGTATAAATCCTATAGAATATTTAAAATAAAATCTTGAATTAATGGCCTTACAATGTGGCATCGTAGGACTTCCAAATGTAGGAAAGTCCACTTTGTTCAATGCGCTTTCTAGCGCCAAAGCTGAAGCAGCAAACTTCCCCTTTTGTACAATTGAACCTAATGTAGGAGTAGTAACTGTTCCAGACAGAAGACTTCAGATCCTTGAAGAACTTGTATCCCCTCAAAGAGTCTTACCAACAGTTATCGAATTTGTTGATATCGCTGGATTGGTAAAAGGTGCTTCCAAAGGAGAAGGTTTAGGAAATAAATTTTTGGCAAATATCCGGGAGGTAGACGCAATTATCCACGTTATCAGATGTTTTGAAGACGAAAACATTGTTCACGTAGCTGGAAGTGTTGACCCGATTTTTGACAAAGAAGTAATCGACACGGAACTTCAATTGAAAGATCTGGAGTCTGTCGAAAAGAAAATCCAAAGGATTGAAAAAGTCGCCAAATCAGGGGATGCCAAAGCAAAGAAAGAGCTAGAAACTCTACTAGCCTTTAAAGAGGGATTAAAGTCCGGTTTGAATGCAAGAGCTGTTGATGTAGAAAAAGAAGACTTGGAAGCTGTTAGAGATTTACATCTTTTAACAATCAAACCAGTTCTTTATGTTGCCAATGTTGACGAAGGCAGCATCCAAGAGGGCAATAAATTCGTAGATCAATTAAAAGAAAAAGTAAAAGAGGAGAATGCAGAAGTCATTTTACTCTGTGCAGCAATTGAGTCTCAAATCGCAGAATTCGATGATCCTGAGGAGAAGGAATTATTCTTGGGAGAATATGGTTTAGAAGAAAGCGGTCTGAACAGGCTGATATCTGCCGCCTACTCCCTTCTCGACTTAATCACCTATTTCACAGCAGGGGTACAGGAAGTAAGAGCTTGGACTATCAAAAAAGGATGGAAAGCACCGCAAGCGGCAGGGGTAATTCACACAGATTTCGAACGTGGATTTATCAAAGCTGAGGTTATCAAATTAGCGGATTACCAACAATTCAAGACCGAGGCCGGATGTAGAGAAAATGGAAAAATTGCGATAGAAGGGAAAGAATATATTGTAAAAGACGGAGATATTATGCATTTTAGATTTAACGTTTAACGTTTTTTCAAAAATATATGTAATTTTGTCGCTACTTATCATCCCAAATTACGTTATCTGTTTTCCTTAATTATTGTCTCATAATTTTTAAAAACCGTGAGAGTTAGACTAATATTTTCATTAAAAAACAAAGGTTCCTATCTGCCTTTTCATCACCAGTACATCCTTGCTCAATTCCTAAAAGGACTGATAGTCAAGGGTGGTAGAGAGGAATTCTTCAACTACAACTACTTCAACTTTTCTGGCTTAAAAGGTCAGACTAAAGTAAGTAGAAGCGGTTTGCATTATTATTCCAGTTTAGTCACCCTAGTTCTGGCATCCCAAAGTGAGGATTTCATGGACTATCTATTGGAACAAGTATTTGCTACTCCTAAAATCGAGTTGGGGAATCTCATCCTTTCGCCTGAGTACACAGAAATAGAGGAGGAACCGACCTTGGAAACTTCAAACAAATTTGTTTGTATTTCTCCATTGGTATTGATCACTCCTGCATTCAATGAAGAAGCAGGAAAAAGATTCATCAGCCCAGACAGTGATGAATTCTCAGATTTGCTTTACGAATCGACCCTGACCAGAATGGAAAGATCCGGCTGGTATACTCCAGAGCAAATGGAAAGTTTTTACAAATTCCAAGTTGTACCTGATATGGTTTATGTCAATAAACTAAAGGAGCAACAAAAGAAATTTGCTAGAATCTATGCCGTTTACGATATGGACGTAAAGTATGAAGTAAGAGGATACACTCTTCCATTTACTTTATATGCAGCACCAGAGGTTCAGGATTTCGTATTTAAATGCGGATTGGGAGCATTTACTCATAAAGGCTTCGGTATGCTGGATTTAGCTAACCATCCTGCTGGAAACAGAACTACTACATACAAATTCAAAAGGGAAGGCTTTGTTCCTTACAGACCTACTGAAAGAGTAAGACAAAATGTAGCTCCTGCTGAAGGTGGCGAAGAATCCACAGAAAGTTCAGAAGATTAAAAAATTAAATCCCTGATTTTCATCAGGGATTTTTTTTGTCCATTTTTTAAATATTTCGCTTAAGGCATATCTCCTAAAGCATATTTTATCTTTTCCCACAGATCAACACCGAAAAAGTCGCAGATTTTAACAGATTATTTCTATTCTATCTCTCCAAAGGCATATCTCAATCGACGAAGGAGATTGTAATTCAGCGAAGCTGTATCTCTTTTAATTTAAAGTCTTCTTCTATTTGGATGGAGATAGACGTAGCCTACTAGTTGATCATATCTTGATCCCAAAGCCCTGAAGTAAACCATAACTTCGTATTCGTTCTCTGTTTCAAAATAGGCTCCTTCGAAAGGCAATGTGTCAAACACCCCTTCTTTTTGAACTCCATATTGATAATCATACCAGCCCTGTTTTAAAAGCAAAGTTGATTCATACACTTTCAAATCTTTGTTCCAAGCCAACTTGGCATCCGGAGAATTTCCCCAAGAAGTCATACTTCCCAATAAATAAATTGGAGTGCTTTGCTCAGGAATAGCCAAACGGAAAGTAGTCAGCATATATTCACTCTCTATCTCAGGATCTCCACCCGGCCTGTCATTCGTATAGACAATGTACTGTCCATTCAGGTCCAAATATTGGGAATAGGATTCTTGAGGTCTTGGGGTATCTATTTTGGCAGTCGCATAAATGACATCGTCCTGGACATCCACTGCGGCCACATTCATCCCGGTTGCCCTCATAAATCGCAAATCTACAAATCGAAATTCATTACCAGCATTGAAGGTATTGCTCCCATCAAAACTTTCAAACCGCATCATTTTGGTGGATTCATTAATAAATGTAGGTGCTTGTAGGAATTTAGCATTATCCCATCTCTGATTTTGACGGAGAATAACCTTGACTTGATTTTGAGGATTCATCACTTCCCCTTTAGAGTAATTCACTACCACATTGATCTGCTGCCCATTTTTCCTTTGAGAAGTCTGGGAAGGAGGCACAATGGAAGCTCCCACTGCAAATAGCTCCTCAAATACCATAAATCGTTTGGTCAAAATTACATCCTCTTCATTCCTTTCGGAATAGACTTTCAATACATAGTTACCCGACTTTGTAACTTTTGGAACCTGAAAAAAATAGTGGATGTAAGGGATTCTTGTATTCACAGAGTAATCAAAATCCTGAACATTGAATTGATTAAAGGTATTTAAAAAATCATTATCCTTCAGTTGGGATTTTTCCCAATTAGCATCACAGTGTATCAACTTAGCTGTGTATAAAGCAGGGTCGTAGGCAATGTCATCAAAATATAACATTAATGGCCTTTGATCCGAAATAGAAACTACTGGAGCATCCAGCTGACTATCGTACTCTGTTCCTACTGGAAAAAGCCGGACAGATTGAATATGGTCTTTGTAAACTTGATCCTTGATTTGGGAAAATGAAAAGGAAGGAAGAAGGCCAAGCAAAACCAGCACTGAAATTTTACTTCCTAAGGTTGGAAACTCCTCAACCCTCCATTGTTTGTTAGAGTGAATACACTCTCTCCTGCTTCTTTTGAAAAGACTAAAAAAAAGCCATGAGATTTTCTTAAAATACTCCATGGCTTAAAATAGGCAAAATGAGGACCAATTTGAAAGAGAATTAGTTAAGTAGCTCCTGCAATTCTGAAATTTGATCTACCAAAGATTCCCAATCTCCATTTTTTTGTTCCAATTCAGTTTTCACTTTTTGATATTGATCTTGAATCTTAGCAGATTTCTTTTCATCAGCGTATAATTCAGGATCTGCTAATTCTTTTTCAAGATCGCCTTGTTTACTTTCCAGCTTTTCAACCTCCTTTTCTATCTGCTCTAGTTGATATTCCAGCTTCTTCAAATCCTTCTTAGCTTGTTGCACTTCAGGATCATGAGGAGCTCTGGTTTTTTTCTCCTCTTTTTTAGCAGGTTTCTCTACTACTTTACTCTCTTCCTGAACCTGATTGGCTCTCCAGGTTTCATATTCGTCATATGTCCCAGGATATTCCTTGATCTGATGATCTTCAATATACCAGATTTTATTGGCCACTCCTTTGATGAAATGTCTATCGTGAGAAACAGTAATGAAAGTTCCTTCGTATTGCTGCAGTGCCTGGATCAAAATATTTACAGACTGAAAATCCAAGTGGTTGGTCGGTTCATCAAGTAAAAGGAAATTTGCTTCAGAAATTAGGGTCTTTGCCAAAGCTACTCGAGATTTTTCCCCTCCAGAAAGCACCTTGATCTTTTTGAAAACATCATCATTTGTAAAAAGGAAACAGCCCAGCACATTTCTCAATTCTGTTTCTGTTTTACCACTTCCTGACTGTCCCATTTCCTGGATGATCTCATTATCCAAAGTCAAGGCCTCTAGCTGATGCTGAGCAAAGAAAGATTTGATCACATTGTGACCCTCGGTTCTTTTTCCAGAAATCCGTTCAGAACCATCAATAACCCTCAATAAAGTAGATTTCCCTTTTCCATTGGCTCCAATCAACGCAATCTTATCCCCTCTTTCGATTCTGGCGGTACTGTTTTCCAAAATCTTAAGATCTCCATAAGACTTCCCTATATGGTCCAGTACCACAACATCTCGCCCTGATTTCTGGGAAAAAGTAAACTTGAAATTCACAGACACCTGATCGTCCACTACCTCATGTACACGGTCCATTCTATCTAAAGCCTTGATTCGGGACTGAACTTGATTTGACTTAGAAGCTTTGGCTCGGAATCGCTCAATAAAGCGTTCCGTTTGCTTAATCATTTGCTGCTGGTTTTCGTACGCATTCTGCTGGATTTCCATACGTTCTTTTCTCTCATGCTTGTAGAAAGAATAATTCCCAGCATAAACGGTCAATGTATGATTGGCAACCTCCACAGTTGTGGAAATACAATTATCCAAAAAAGTCTGATCGTGAGAAACCACGATTACAGCACCTTCATAAGTTTTCAGGTAATTTTCCACCCATTGAATGGAAGGAAGGTCCAAGTGGTTGGTTGGTTCATCCAGCATCAAAAGCGAAGGCTTTTCCAAAAGCAATTTCGCAAGCATTACACGCATTCTCCAACCTCCAGAAAAAGTCTTCAATGGTTTTTGAAGATCCAGGGTTTTGAAACCGATCCCTTCCAGCACTTCTTCAGCTTTGGCTTTGATCGTATATCCCTCGTTGGCTTCAAATTGATCCTGCAAACGCGCCAGGCGATTGATGATTTCCTCGGAATGATCCGTTTCCATTTGCTTCAGTACTTCATCGATCTGGTCTTGAAGTGCCAAAGTCTCTTTAAATGCCTCCAAAGCAACATTTAAAATGCTGTCATCAGACTGATAGGATAATAAATCCTGATTCAAAAAACCGATGGTACAGTCTTTTGCTTTTTGGACCTCACCACTTGAAGGCTGATAATCCCCAGAAATTATCTTTAGTAAAGTTGATTTTCCTGTTCCATTTTGACCTACCAACCCGATTTTATCCTTGGGTTTGATATGTAGGTTGGCATTTTCATATAGAGCCCTACCTCCAATGAAATAGGAAAGATTTGAAATCGATAGCATGGCGCAAAAATAAGGAATCAACCGTTTATTGAGGTCCCATTTAAAAACATTCTCAAAAAGAATTAACTTCAAGTACTTAACACATAAACCAATGAAATCACTCTATAAAACTTCACTACTTGTAGCCATGACCTTTAGCTGTATGGTTGCGAGCTGTCAACAAAAGGGGAAACTTAGCCCAATCCAAACTTCAGATTCACCCAATAGAAGCTCAATTTCTTCCGCAAAGGCAGATGTTCAATTGGATAAATTAAACCTGCCTGAAGGCTTTAAAATTGACGTTTGGGCAGCAGATCTACCAAGTGCCCGATCCTTGGCTATTTCAGACAAAGGGATCATTTTTGTAGGAAATAGAAGAGAAAACAATGTTTTTGCTGTGGTAGATGAAGATGCAGACGGCAAAGCCGATTATAAATTTGTAATTGGTGAAGATCTTAATATGCCCAATGGTGTTGCCTATAAAGACGGAGATTTGTATGTGGCTGAAGTCAATAGAATACTCAGGTTTAAAGACATTGAAAATAATCTGGGAAACCCAACCTACGAAGTAGTCTATGATGGATATCCAACTGAAACTCATCATGGTTGGAA
The DNA here is from genome assembly GCF_026652115.1 of Algoriphagus sp. PAP.12. GTDB lineage: Bacteria > Bacteroidota > Bacteroidia > Cytophagales > Cyclobacteriaceae > Algoriphagus. The sequence continues at coordinate 58,011 of NZ_JAPPSQ010000009.1, forward strand.
ATTTATAGATTTCGGCCCTGATGGAATGTTATATGTACCTGTGGGAGCTCCTTGTAATATCTGCAAAGAGGATAATGAAATTTTCGCATCCATTACTCGAATTGATGTCAGTAAACCCAACCCAACTCCTGAGGTATATGCCCATGGCGTAAGAAATTCAGTTGGATTTGATTGGAACCCAAAAACAGGCCACCTTTGGTTTACAGACAATGGTAGAGATATGCTAGGAGATGATGTACCTGATTGTGAATTAAATCTGGCAACAGAAGCTGGACAACACTTTGGTTATCCCTACTGGCATGCAGGAACTGTAAAAGATCCGGAATTCGGCGATAAAGGAAAAGCAGCCAATGCTTATGTGGCCCCAGCTGAAAAAATGGGAGCTCATGTGGCTCCTCTAGGAATTCGGTTTTATGAGGGTTCTATGTTTCCTTCTTCTTATGATAACCGTGCATTTATCGCAAAGCATGGTTCTTGGAACAGAAGTAAAAAATCAGGATATCAAGTTGTTACCGTCAATATTGACGAAAATGAAAAGGTTACTAGCCAAGATGTCTTTATTTCGGGTTGGTTGGATGATGCCTCTCAAGATGTCTGGGGAAGACCTGTAGATGTTCAAGAGTTACCTGATGGAAGTTTGTTGATTTCAGATGATATGGCTGGATGCATCTATCGAGTTACTTATTCGAATTGAATTTGGGGAATAGAATCTGCATTTCTAAATAAATTTAGCCTCCACCTAAAGCTGGAGGCTTTTGCATTTATCCAAAATTAAAACTCAAAAGTCAGAACAGTTTGAGATCCTTTTCTTGGTGCAATCACTTGAATCTGATCCGGATCAATCTGATGAAAAAACTGTTTCAATAAATAGGAAGTCTCTGGATAGGGCTTTACCCTTTCTAAAGGTTCATTATCCTCCTTGACAAAGCCGTATTCCGTCAACATACCCCCTTCAAAAATACAAACAGCCTTTTCTTCTTCCTCTCTTCCAGAAAACTCAATTCTCAAACCTCCTTTACTTTCTTTGATTTTCTGAATAAAATCCTGTGCCCGGGCATTATATTGTTTAGGTTTTTCTGAAGAAGAGCATGCACCCAAACATGATGTATCTTGCACCACTTCACAATTAACTTTCCTCAATCCACAGAGTTTTGGACAAAGCTCATAGGCGGAGATACCTGATTTGAGATATTCTTTGGCCTCTTCTGAGGAAAAAAATGTTTCCAATGGCTGTAGTGCCTTGCTTATTTTTCCAATTTGAAATCGGGTATATCCGTTCCCATCCAAGTATGAAAAAAGTCCCCAGAGGGTCCTTGGAAGTTTTAATGCAGCATTATACTTCGGCCAAATCCGTTTGATTTCCAGAGTTTCAAGCATTAGAGCCATAAATTCTGTACCTGTCAATTGCCATTTCAAATCAAATACTTCGGCCTTGAGTTGTTGTTTTAGATGAGGGTGACTTTGACCAGAAAAGTGCCCTTTAAATCGCTCTTGAATATTGATAGCCTTCCCAACATAAATCACTTTTCCTTTGTCATTGAGCATGTAATAAACTCCACAAGCTTTGGGGATTTCTCTGAATTTGGTAAGGGAGAAATTAGGAGGCAAAAAGGATTCACCTGAATTCCTTTTCAAACTCGAAGAAATCACATCAGAATGACTCTTCAGAATCTTATCAAAAAGAATTGCAGTTGCTTGGGCGTCGCCCATAGCTCTATGTCTCGCCAGAATTGGGATATCCAATTGTTCACAAATTCTTCCCAAACTATAAGAGCGCTGTCCGGGAAAGGCCTTTCGACTCAATCGAACTGTGCACAGCTTGGCTGGTTTAAATTCGTAATCAACTCTGGATAAAAACTCTCGAATAAATCCAAAATCAAAATTTACGGAATGGGCCACAAACACCCTACCTTCTAAAAGATCAATCAACTCATCGGCAATCTCTTCAAATGTGGGAGCATCAGTCACCATTTCATTATCGATACCTGTTAATCCGGTAATATAGGCAGGAATAGATTGCTCAGGGTTGATTAGAGTCTGATACTCTTGAACAATGGATTCTCCATCATGAATTACCACAGCAATTTCTGTAATCCCTCCATTGCGGAAATTACCTCCTGTAGTTTCAATATCCACGATTGCATATTCCATATCTAAAGATAACTAGAGAAGTTATTAGAAGTTTGGAAAAGATTGAAATTGACAGAGAATGTCTTTTTATACCATAATTTTTTAGGTATTTACATAGGCAGCAATCAACTTTTCTGCGCACCTCTCACCATCCATAGCAGCTGAAACAATTCCGCCGGCATACCCTGCTCCTTCACCACATGGATATAAACGTTTCAACTCCGGATGCTCAAAACTTTCGCGATCCCTAGGAACCCGTACAGGAGAGGAAGTTCGGCTTTCTACTCCAATCAATTGCGCTTCATTGGTCAAATACCCCTTCATTTTTTGTCCAAAAGCCTTGAATGCAAAACGCATTCTTTCTGCAATAAAATCGGGCAAAACATCATCCATATTGGAGGAAGCTAGCCCAGGTTGATAGGAAGTATCCAACAAACTGCTACTCGACTTTCTTTGAACAAAATCCATCATCCTTTGGGCCGGAGCGACTTGGGTCTTTCCTCCTACTTCCCAAGCCTTTTTTTCAATCTCTGCCTGAAAATGCATTGCAGCCAATGGCCCGTACTTTTGATATTTAGGAAGATCTTCCAATTCAACCGCTACCACCATTCCTGAATTGGCAAATTTGCTATCTCTTCGACTTGGACTCATTCCGTTCACTACCAATTCACCCGGTGAAGTAGCAGCCGGGACAATAAATCCGCCCGGACACATACAAAAGCTGAAAACACCTCTTTGCTTTCCTTTGAATTGAGTCTGTTGAACTAATGAATAGGAGGATGCAGGCAAATATGGCCCCCGATCAACTTCACAATGGTACTGGATTTGATCGATTAAATTTTGAGAATGCTCTATCCTAACTCCCAGAGCGAATGGTTTTGCTTCGATTAATACTTTTTTGGAATGAAGCAATTCAAAAATATCGCGAGCAGAATGGCCAGTAGCCAAAATAACTCCCAAACCCAATATTTTCTCTCCATCCTGTGTTATCACTCCTTTTAGTTCATTTCCTTCCAAAATAAAATCTTCAACACGAGTATCGAAAAGAACTTCACCTCCGGCATCTAGAATACTTTCTCGAAGTTTCGTTACCAAAACAGGTAATTTATTGGTGCCAATATGAGGATGTGCATCTACCAAAATCTCCTCAGTTGCTCCATGTGCAACCAGTATTTCCATAACCCTTCTGACGTCTCCCCTTTTCTTTGATCTAGTATAAAGCTTACCATCAGAATAAGTTCCGGCACCACCTTCACCAAAACAATAATTCGAGTCAGGATTAACAATATGCTCTTTATTGATAGCCGCTAAGTCTCTTCTTCGAGATTGAACATCTTTTCCTCTCTCAATCACTATTGGTTTTACTCCTAATTCAATCGCACGAAGCGCCGCAAAAAGTCCGGCGGGCCCAGCTCCAACAATGATTATTGGATCAGAATTCTTAACTGATTTATATTGGGTTGGAGGATCAAATCTAGGAGTAGGAGCTTCTTTAAAAAATAATTCAGCCTCAACATTGATTTTAACATTTCTACCACGGGCATCTATGGATCTTTTGACTTGTCGAACGAAACATTCCTTTTCATCTGCATTCAGACCAGCCTTTTTTAAGACTACTTGCCTGAAAATATCCTGATCATAAGCCTCTTGTGGGCTCAATTGAAGTGTAAATGTTTTTTTCATGGTAAGGTGTTTTTCCTTAAAGCAATGGGTATTTAAAAATGCAAATTTACATCAGGTTCAGAAATAAAGAGAATTTGATTAGAAATAAAAAAGACCGCAAGAGCGGTCTTCAATTATAAATTCTTTCCAAAAAAGGTCAATTCAGCCTATCCAAAACTTCAAACCTCGAAGAATTGGAAATGAATTCTGGAACAATTGTTTTCAAATGACCAACAATTTCGTTTTCAGAACTCTTTTGAATCAGTTCTTGGAAAAGTTCTACCTGACCATCCACTTTATGATAGGCTGAAGGTAATACCTGAGCAATTTTAATTTTAGGATGATGAGTGATCTTTACAGTTTCAAAGTCATTCAACAGTTCCTCATACAGCTTTTCCCCTTCTCTTAATCCTGTAAATACTATTTTTATATCTTCATCTACACGCTTTCCTGAAAGCTGAATCATTTTCTTCGCCAAATCAAGAATCTTAACTGGTTCTCCCATATCAAACACGTAGATTTCTCCTCCATGCCCCATGATTCCAGCCTCCAATACTAATTGACATGCTTCAGGAATAGTCATGAAAAATCTGGTGATTTCTGGATGGGTAACAGTGATAGGACCTCCATGCAAAATTTGCTTTTTAAACAATGGAATTACAGATCCATTGGATCCCAAAACATTACCAAATCTAGTCGTGATGAATTTTGTATGATATTTCTTATGATTGACTTCTAGGTATTCATTCAAAGCCTGGACATACATTTCTGCAGCTCGCTTACTGGCTCCCATCACATTGGTTGGATTTACGGCCTTATCAGTGGAAACAAAAACGAATTTGTCCACTTGCGAAAGTACAGAAAGGTCAGCCAAAATTTTTGTTCCAATTACATTAGATTGAATAGCCTCTTCAGGGTAATTCTCCATCATAGGAACATGCTTGTAGGCAGCAGCATGGAATACAACTTGAGGTTTGAAGTTTTTAAATACTTCCCTCATCTTCTTTTTATTCCGAACATCCCCCAAAATAATCTTGATAGGACAGTTAGGGAAACTTTCTCTGAATTCGTTTTCAACGTCATACAATGCAGACTCTGCAATATCCAGCATTACCAACAGTCTAGGTTGATAATGAGAAATCTGTCTACACAACTCTGAGCCAATAGATCCTGCGGCTCCAGTTACCAAGACTACTTTACCCATCAAATCTTCCTGAATTCTAGGATTGTCCAATTTGATTTGCTCTCTGGAAAGAAGGTCTTCAATTTTAATTTCACGAATAGCTCCCGTTGTCAATCCACCTTTGATCCATTGATCTACCGGAGGCACAATAGAAACTGATATTTTTAATCTAAGACATTCATCAATTATCTCTCTCTTTCTTTGAACCGAAAGATCTCGGACTGCGATAATCAATTCAGAAACCGAATGCTGCTCCACCAATCTCTCCAATTCTGACAAGCCTTCAAAAATTCGGGTACCTGAAATATTTTTACCCTCTTTTTTGGAATCGTCATCCAAAAAGGCAACTGTATTATAGAAACTTGTTCCATCTCCTTTAATCGCTTCTTGAGCAATTATTCCTGACTCTCCAGCTCCAAAGATCACTACATTTTTAAGCTCTTTGGGAACCAATCCATATTTGATATAGACAAAAAGCTCTTTAACCAATAAGCGGTAAAATATTAAGCTGAATAATGAAGATAAACTCGCGATGATTAAAACTGAAGTCGGTAATAAAAAGCGATCATTCAGGAAATTTCCATGAAAGAAATTCAGGAATAAGAAAAGTACAAAATTAATTCCGATAGTCTTAAAAATATTTGAGCCGTCCTTAAATCCTGTATGACGAACTATCCCCTCATAACTTCTGGTATTTTGCATTACAAGCAAGCCTCCTACCATGAAGGTAAAAGATCCTGCAACAGCATCATTTTGTTCAATTAAAGCTAATTCAAAATTAAAACGAACCAGGTATCCGAACAGGGCACAATGGAAAAGTATCAATGCATCAAGGGTGGCAATAATCCATCTTGGAAGGATTTTTAACCGAGTCAAAAAATTCATAGTAGAATTGGATTCAAATATGGTTGGTTAATTGATGTGCCAAAACAATTATAATCGCACACAAAATAAGCTTTTTTTTACAATTTCACCAAACATCCTTGGGCAAGTTTCGGAAGTATCCAATTTTATTTTGCATAAAACCAAGGACTTTCAGCAAAAAAAGAATTACGTGTGGATGATTTAAATAAAAAGAATAAATATTTCTTCAAAAAAATTTTTCTCAAAATAGAAAAATTTAGGAAGGTTACTTATGGATGAATTCCTCAATTCCCCTCAAACTTCCCCATACTCACGTGTCCTTGCTGGGAAACCCCCTTTCCTTGAATCACATTAAAAAATGTAGTGAAAAGAATTTTCAAATCCAGAGCAAAAGAAAGGTGATCCACATAATAAATATCAAGTTTAAATTTTTCCTTCCAGGAAATCGTATTTCTTCCATTTATTTGGGCCCAACCTGTAACTCCCGGACGTACATCATGTCGCCTATTTTGTTCTTTAGAATATAGCACTAAATACTCTTCTAATAGGGGTCTAGGTCCTACCAAACTCATATCCCCTATCAGCACATTGATTAATTGGGGGATTTCATCCAAAGAAAACCTTCTAACAAGTCGCCCAAAATCAGTTATTCTTTCTGAATCAGGCAATAAACCCCCTTTTTCATCCCTTGAGTCTTTCATTGTTTTAAACTTCAGGATTTGAAAAACTTCTGAGTTAAGGCCTGGTCGTCTTTGAGAAAAAATTGGATTGCCTTTAAAATGAATCAAAAGGGAGAGATAAAGAAAAAAGAAAATTGGAGACAAAAGCAAAAAAAGAAGAGCAGAAAGAATGACGTCCAACAATCTCTTTCCAATATTTTTATAAATCACCTAGTTTAGAAAGTTTTAGCTAACTCTTTGATTACCACAGCTACTATCTTCTCTTGATCTTCATAGGTTAAATCAGCAGAACTTGGCAAGCATATCCCCCTTTGAAAGAGACTTCTCGACACATTTCCACCAAAAAATTGAATTTCTTTAAAAACTGGCTGCATATGCAATGGTTTCCAAAGAAACCTTGTTTCTATGCCATTTTTCATAAAAGCAATCCTCAACTGATCGTTGGTGAATCCAGTAACCTTTTCATCAATTAAAATTGTACTCAGCCAATAGTTTGAGAAAGCCCCTTCTGGTTCGTCTTGAAATGAAATACCTGGAATCCTTCCTATCAATTTCCGGTAATTGGAGTTGATTTGCCTTCTTTTTTTAACGCATTTATCAAGCTGTTCCAATTGAGCTAATCCAATAGCAGCAGAAAGATTATTCATCTTATAATTATAACCAATCTCCAAATGCTGGTAATAAGGTAAATCTTCGCGTGCTTGGGTAGAAAGATATCTGGCTTTTTGTACCAAAGCTGAATCATTAGCAATTAGAGCTCCTCCTCCACCTGCTGACACGATTTTATTTCCATTAAAAGAATATACTCCTATATCTCCATAGGTACCACAAGACTTTCCAAAAATCTTGCTTCCAACTGCCTCGGCAGCATCTTCTAAAACTGGAATATTGTATTTGCTGGCAATTTCCATGATCTCTTTCATTTTGGCAGGCATACCAAACAGATGAACCACAATGATTGCTTTTGGCTTTTTACCATGAGCTATTCGATGCATAATAGCATCTTCCAACAACTCAGGGGACATATTCCAAGTATCCCTTTCACTATCAACAAAAATCGGTTTGGCCCCCAAATAAATAATAGGGTTTGCAGATGCACAAAAAGTGAAAGATTGGCAAATAACCTCATCTCCTTGGGATATTCCTAAAAGGACTAAAGCCAAGTGAAGCGAGCTTGTACCCGAGTTAAGAGCAACCGCTTGATGAGTTTTAAGCTTCTTACTTAGCTTATTTTCAAACTTTTCGATAAAACTGCCCGCAGTTGCCAGTTGCCCTGAGCTTATTGCCTGCTGGGAATAGATCATTTCATTCCCATCAAATATTGGAGCAGAGAGTTTGTACTGGTAAGCCATCTATAAGGTTAAAAGCAATAAGAAACCGTAACTTACTAGCTTATACGCAAAAAGCCAACCAACCTAAAAATTAGTTAAAATAAAAATTACCAGAACTTCTAATTTTAAGGGTTTTAACGACAAAAACCTTAATTCATATTGATTTTAGAATCTGTAATTTTTTTTAAATCCATATCAATTTTGGATTTTTCTGATGCTTTTGATGGTTTTATCTCTAGTACACGAGGAAGCTTAGAGACCTTCTTTTTTACATTTTTCACTGTCACGGTATCCAAATAAAAACCCAATGAAATTGCCAAAACTGAAATTACAGGCAAAACAATGTGATCAGAATTATCCTTCATTCCCAATACCAAACAAATAAATCCCAATTGAATCCCACCAAGTAATAATGCGACTTGATTGTGCTTCAAACCCATTCTCATTAAAAAATGATGCACATGGCTTTTATCAGGTGTCATTGGTCCTTGACCTCTCCTGATTCTACGTAAGAACACCCTTGCCATATCATACAAGGGAAACATCATAATTGCTACACCAGAAGAGAATATTGGTTCAAATCTCAAATAAGAATCGATCGGAAGCGCGGCATTGTATTCCATAAAAGCTATGATCAATGCCCCCAAAGTGAAACCTAATGTTAAAGAACCTGTATCACCCATGAAAATTTTCGCGGGGTGCCAATTAAATACCAAAAATGCTAATATACCTCCCAGGAATGTAAATGAAAGTACAGCCAAACTCTCAAGACCTTGAAGGGTAAACCAAATACCAAGAAAGGTAAATGCAATAATTGCAATTGTACCTGCTAGTCCATCTAACCCGTCAATCAAGTTAAAGGCATTGGTCAGTGCTAAAAGTACAAATGCAGAAAATCCATAAGATATAATAATCGGCAATTCATTTATTCCCAAAAAGCCATGTAAATCTTTAATCCGGATATCAGAAGCCACAACTACTAGAATCACAGCAATCAATTGACCCAAAAGTTTATGAGTAGCTTTTAACTCAACCATATCATCCCTAAGACCTACAAAAAACATTAATGCTATAGCTCCCAACAAATATCTTATATCCGGAAGAGGAAATTGCCAACCCCAAATTGACATGGAAATAGCTGCTGCTGCAAAGAAGCCAATTCCTCCCATCGATGGTACAAATCCTGAGTGAATTTTTCGGCCTCCAGGAACATCACCAATTTCAGCTTTATTTAATACTTTGATCAAAATAGGAGTCACTAAAAAACCTACTGAAAAGGCTGTTAAGCTGGCTAAGAAAAAATACATATTGCGGTTGGTTTAATCAGTTAAAATTAAAAAAAGTAATCACAATAGTCCAGCCATTAACGATTTAATAATAAAAACTCAGTTTTAATAAGAATTCAAAAATACCGAATAACTACTTCAAGTTACCTGATTTGAAGGGTAAAATCCATTTTTTAGATTGTGAAAAATAAAATTTGTTGTCAAAAAAATATTTTAAAAGCATTTAAATTTTTGTTGCTAAAATCCCCAAAACGGAAAAAGCTACCCGAATTGGGTAGCTTTTATATCATTTTTTAATTGAAATCAAGGTTGGCAGATAAACCAAGGGTTTAGCAAATTCTCTCTATTATAATTTAAAGCCTTCATTTCAGGGTAAATTTTGACACTTCCACCGCAAGCCCGAATTACACCATGAGCCGCTGCAGTATCCCATTCCATAGTAGGAGCAAAACGGGGATAAACTTGGGCTTTGCCTTCAGCTACTAACATAAATTTCAAAGAAGAACCCATTGAAACAACCTCAACCTCTGGGTATTGATCAATAAATTCTTGGGTTTCCGGACTTAGATGGGATCGGCTTGCAACAATGGTCTTTATTTCTGAACCCGATTGTTTTTTCAATTGAAATGGAATTGCCTCTCCTTCTTGTTTCCAGGCTCCATCTTCTTGATTTCCCCAATAGAGCCATCCCAAAACTGGAGCATATACTACTCCTAGAACTGGCTTTCCTTCATGGATTAAAGCAATATTTACGGTAAACTCTCCATTCTTTTTGATAAACTCTTTGGTTCCATCCAATGGATCTACCATCCAAAAATACTCCCAGTCTTTTCTTACTTCGTAAGGAATATCTTTTCCCTCTTCAGATAAAATCGGTAGTCCTGATTCTTCAAGATATTTAACTATAACCTGATGAGCTGCTTGGTCAGCTTTAGTAAGTGGAGAATTGTCTCCTTTTATCTCTATTCCAAAATCTGCCGAATTGTAGATTTCTAAGATTGCCTTGCCAGCGGCTAGAGATGCTTCTTTGGCAAGGGATGTGAGTTGTTTTATATTAATCATTGTTTTTAATGCTATTAATTGTCTTTAGTCAATTTCTCGTAGAGTTTTAAAGATTATGACTTAGAGAATTTGGGACAGAGAGACGAAGAGACAAAGCGACTAAAGGATGTAGTTGGAAGAAATTGTAGGATATAATTAATAGGTCCATTTTTCAGGATGATGCCCCATAACTACCAGTTTACCTAAAATTTGGTTGTATTTATCATCTAGGTCTGTTTTACATACTTCATCTATATATTGACATTTAAAAGCATATAATATCCAAAATGAGTTTCAGCAGCTTCACCTTCGCAGTCCACTAATTTTGACACAAAATATTTCGGGTACTTTCTTTTTCTAAATGCTTCTGCAAGGTTTGCGCATACCGATCTTGAACTTCTCCTTATTGGATCAGTCAATGAATATTTTTCAACCTTGGGAAAAGACTTAGACAATTCAAAGATTCTCATTGAAGCATCAAATGCTAATTGAAATACCTGTAAATCCTCATGACTTCGAATTTTAACTATAATTAAATTTTAAAAAAAAAAAACTGCTTAATCTCTCATTCATTTCGTCTCTTAGTCATTATTCCCTTCTCCTTCGTGCTCTTTGTGGTTCAGTAACCTTAAATAATCATTCCAGCACCCACCGTTTCATTGGTGTTAGGATCAATCAAGATAATAGAACCTGTTTGCCTATTTTTAGAATAAGAATCAAAAAAAACTGGTTGAGCAGTTCGGATGGATACCCTAGCAATGTCATTCATCCCAATTTCTTCAATATTTTCAATTCTATGAAGTGTATTGACATCCACTTTGTATTGAATATCCTTCACCATTGCCTGACATTCTTTAGTAGTATGCTTAACAATGAGTTTAGTTCTATTTTGAAGAGCTTTCTGGTTCATCCAACAAACCATTACATCTAAATCTTGTTCGACTTCTGGCTGATTGTTTGGCCTTACAATCATATCCCCCCTACTTATATCTATTTCATCCTCTAATGTCATAGTAACTGACATTGGCGCATAGGCTTCTGAAATTTGCTCACCATTCAATTCAATTGATTTTATTTTAGAAGTAAAACCTGATGGCAATACTTTAACCTCATCACCTGGTTTAAAAATACCTCCATCAATTCTACCCGCGTACCCTCTGAAATCCTGAAACTCTAATGTATGTGGTCGAATCACCATTTGCACAGGAAATCTGCAATCAATATGATTGAAATCAGAGGCAATATGAACATGCTCTAGGTGATACAATAAGGTAGATCCTTCGTACCAAGGCATATTTTCAGACCGGTCAACAACATTATCCCCTTTCAATGCAGAAATAGGAACAAATTGAACATCTTTTATATCAAGCTTACTTGAAAATGCCTCATAATCAGCAACAATTTTATTATAAACCTCCTCTGAATAGTCCACCAAATCCATTTTGTTTACACAGACCACTACATGAGGGATTTTCAAAAGTGAGGCAATGAACGAATGTCTATAAGTCTGCTCCAAAAGGCCCTTTCTAGCGTCCACCAATATGATCGCAAGATTGGCTGTACTTGCTCCAGTCACCATATTACGGGTATATTGGGTGTGTCCAGGAGTATCCGCAATAATGAATTTCCTTTTTGGAGTTGCGAAATATCGGTAGGCAACATCAATGGTAATACCTTGTTCTCGTTCAGACTTTAACCCATCTGTGAGAAGGGATAGATCTACATAATCAAAGCCTTTCTTTTCTGACGAGGTTTTTACAGCCTCAATTTGATCTTCAAATATGGATTTGGAATCGTAAAGTAATCTACCTATTAAAGTACTCTTCCCATCATCAACTGATCCTGCAGTCGTGAATCTTAATAACTGATTATTTTCTTGTATGGACATTTTAAGTAAAATCTTTTGTTTGGAAGTCACTGAATGACGAGGTACGAACCGAGGCAGTCTTAAATTTTCCGAGATTGCTTCGTCGTCATTCCTCCTTCTAGCAATGACGGTAATAATTCATCATCTGGATACTTGATACCAAGTACTAGATACGATTCTAAAAATAGCCTGCCTTCTTCCTATCTTCCATTGCGGTCTCTCCCCTCTTATCATCGGCTCTGGTTCCTCTTTCCGTAGTTCTGGTTGTTGCTACTTCTTCGATAATTAACTCAAGGGTATCAGCATTTGAAAGGACAGCCCCCGTAATTGGCATATCACCACATGTTCTATACCTCACTATTAATTTTTGAATTTCTTCTCCTTCTTTTAATGGCAAGTATTCTGATTTTGCCAATATCACTTCATCTCTAACTACACATTCTCTTTCATGGGAAAAATAAAGAGAAGGCAATGCAATATTTTCTTCTTTTATATATTGCCACACATCCATTTCTGTCCAGTTGGAAATCGGGAAAACCCTGAAATGTTCCCCATGATGCTTTCTGCCATTAAACAAATTCCACAATTCCGGCCGCTGGTTTTTAGGATCCCATTGACCAAACTCATCTCTATGTGAAAAGAATCTTTCCTTAGCTCTTGCTTTCTCTTCATCCCTTCTTGCTCCACCCATCGCAGCATCAATCTTCAAGTCCTCTAGTGTATCCAATAAAGTTACCGTTTGAAGGGCATTTCTACTGGCATTGACACCTGTTTCCTCTCTTACTCTACCCTTATCAATACTTTCTTGTACAGAACCTACCACTAATTGTACGCCCAATTCTTCCACTAGTGCATCTCTAAACTCTAGCGTTTCTGGGAAATTATGACCTGTATCAATATGGATCAGTGGAAAAGGAATTTTAGCAGGATAAAATGCCTTCTTCGCTAAATGAGCCAAAAGAATACTATCCTTTCCTCCCGAAAAAAGAAGTGCAGGTTTTTCAAATTGGGAAACTACTTCTCTAATAATAAAGATAGCTTCAGCTTCCAATTCTTTCAAATGTGATAAATAATATTGTCCCATTGTTTTATTTTCTGGGTTGAACATTTAGTGGCTTATCGTAGCCGAAATTGTTTGAATAACTTTTTGTATTGATTTGGTCAATTCTTCTTGATCAGAATGAATATGAACTGCTGGATGCAATGGCTTTTCATAAGGGGAATCGATCCCCGTAAAATTTTTGATTATTCCTTTTCTTGCCTTAGCATAAAGTCCTTTGACATCTCTTTGTTCACAAACCTCAATAGGACAGTCCACAAATACTTCCAAGAAGTTTTCTTCCCCGACCAATTTTGCTATCATCTCTCTTTCCTCCCGAAAAGGAGAAATAAAGGCAGAAACAACTAAAAGCCCTGCATCCATCATCAACTTAGCCACCTCCGTGATTCTTCGAATATTTTCAACTCTATCCTCGTCCGAAAACCCTAAATCTTTATTCAGGCCTGTTCTAATATTATCCCCATCTAACAAATAGGTCATATATCCTTCTTCAAAAAGCTGAGCTTCCACTGCATTGGCAAGAGTAGATTTTCCTGAACCGGACAATCCAGTAAACCAAATTAATTTCGGAGACTGCTTTAATCTTCCTTTCCGTTGTTCGCTGGATACTTTGAATACAGTTGGATGTATGTGGTTTTCCATCTTAGAAATAATAAAGGTAAATAAATGTGATTACAACACTTGAGTAGATAAATGTTAAAGGAAGCCCAATTTTGGTATAATCTGAAAATTTGTAATTACCGGGGCCTAGTACCATTAAATTTGTTTGATATCCGATTGGCGTCATAAAGTCTGCAGATGCAGCAAAGGCAATCGCAATAAAATAAGGGGTTAAATTTTCTCCAAGTCTCAAACCCATTTCATAGGCTACAGGAAACATAATAGAAACTGCTGCAGCATTGGTAATCAAAGCTGTCAACCCTAAGGTCAAAACGAATAAAATAATTATAGCGCCTATTGGATTCAGGTCTGCAAAGATACCAGAGATCTGCTGAACCAAAAATGATGCAGAACCTGACTTTTGAATAGCCATACCTACTGCCAAGGCAGAAACTAAAATAAGTAACAAATCTACGTCAATGGCAGATTTTATCTGATTTAGGTTAATTACATTGGATAAGGCCATGACCAAAATTCCCACAAAAGCTGCAAGAAATAAATCTATCAATCCAAAAATTCCAATGAGAAGAACTCCTATTGCAATAATGCTAGGAAGGGTCTTTGTAAATGAAAGTTCCGTTTGAACTTCTCCTGATTTGGAAAGCACAATCAAGTCTCGGTTAGATATCACCTTGGTAAAGTCTTTGGAACATAGAAGCAATAATAAATCCCCCTCCTTTAATTGAATCTCACCTAGGTTCTCTTTCACTTTTTCCCCTTTTCTATAGACAGATATTACTGAGGCCTTATATCTATCCCGAAATCCCAGTTCTTTTAGTGAAGTCCCAACCAGTCTACTTCCTGATGGAATAACCGCCTCTGTCATTGCCGAGAAACCATTGCTAAGCAAATGAGAAGTATCAGGAAGTTCCAATCCATTGTTATCATTGATCAAATCCAGAATTGATTGGGTATTCCCTGCAAAAAAAAGAATATCTTCAGAATGAATAATTCTATCTGAAGACACTGCGGTGATACTTCTCTCTCCTCTTTTGATTTCAACCAAAAATAAATCCTTTAAATGTCTTAAACCCGCCTCTTCAATGGTTTTACCTATCAAAACTGAACTTGGTTTCACCTTAGTTTCTACCAAGTATTCATTGAGATGCTCCAACAAACTTTCCTTTCGGGTTATGGTGTTAGGAAGCAACTTTTCAGAGAAAAAAGCCAAGTACATTAATCCCAAAATGGTGACAATTCCTCCTAAGAACAAGAAATCCGAGTAGTTTAATGAGGGAAGTCCTGATTGAACAATCAGCCCATTTAAAACCAAATTGGTGGAAGTACCCACTATGGTGATCATCCCTCCTAAGATGGTGGCGAAAGAAAGTGGAATCAAGAACTTAGAGGCTGAATACCCGTTGCTTTCTGACCAATTCTTTACATAGGGAATCATAAAAGCTACCACAGGAGTATTATTCAGCATACTGGAAAGACCTGAAACTGCCAACATCATTCTAAACCGAAATTGGAATGGAGAAAGAGTCTTTTTGAACAAGGTATAAAAAATGCCTTTTCCTAGGTTTTGCTGAATCCCTGAAGTCAAAATGATCAAAAGGAAGATAAGGATAATTTGCTTGTTAGCTAGACCCTGCAAAAAGTCTTCTATAGAAATCACCTTCAAGATAACAAAAGCAAAGACTACCAACACAAAGGCCAGAGATGGCTTTAGCCAGTTTTTGTATAGGACAAGGACTAGGCATATTACAAGAAGACTTGTAATTAAAATATCAAAAGTCAAATTCAAGGGATTTACCTACTTGTCTAAATTCTTATTCCAAAAATAAATCAGACTGACCTGTGCCATCATGGATGTCAAATTCTTTCCCTTGGGAAAGTCAGGAGTACTAGCCGGATCCAGCTGCCATTGGTAGTTTCTGGCATGAATGACTTGAAGTTTAGAACTTAGCAATAAATTTTTAATTTTTTTATCATATAAAATGCCGAGGGAAAAATCAACCCAAGGTTTGCGCTGGGTGGCCTGTAATTGAGCTTTGTAGTAAAAATCCTGATTGTTAACCAGACGTTCCAGTAGAATCCCCATCTTATCTATTCCCTCAACCATTGAAAACTCCAGAGTCTGCACATTGGCGCCAGGAGCAATTACCACTCCTAAGGGCTGGCCATTCTGAACAAACCCCCTGGCTTTGCTATGCGTATGCCAAGTATAACCCCCACCGAGACCACCGGAAAAACCTCCATATCTAATATATCGATTCACAGATTCCTGAGCTTGAGTTACTTCTCCACGAACTTGAATCAACTTGGAAATGGAAGGTAGATCAAACAACTGAATAAAACCTAAAATATAAGCACGTGCATGTTCTGGGTTTAGTATAAACTCTCTCCAGTTTTTGGAATGATCTCTTCTACCGTATTCAAAGTAAAATTCGGATTTAGACTTTGGAATAACGTACCTGCCAAAAATAGTGATTTGCTGATCCTGCCCATCTGCATCCCGGTCATATCCATATTGATCTTTAGTAAGACCATTAAATACAGGGAAATAATCCAAAAAACCATTACCCAATGCCCCCCGATATTGTTGGAAAGTACGGGTAAAACCTAAAAACAATCTCGGAATCCATTTAGGATTATAGGAGACCATCAAAGCATTCAAATAGCGCCAATCCTCAGAAAATGGTTTAAAATATTGATCATTCAACTCTGGGAATTGAGAGGGATCATAGCCTGAATTGTCAAGTTTCCCAATTACTAATTGAGTTTCAAAATATCCAAAGAATGTTTTAGCAGGCTTCGTAGTATTCAAAGTTAAATGAGGAAAGCCTTGAGCACTGTTTGAGAAAGTAAGTGCATTCCACTGCCCAGGTCCCCACCAGACATTCTCTGTAGCTGCACCTATTTCAAACCCACTGAACTGAAAACTAAGTTTAGACTGTCCCCACCAAGGGCTTATCAACCATCCTTTACCGAAACGCTCTGGAAAATCTCCCCGATTCCAATAAAAAAACTTACTCCTTAACTCTGAATCTGTGAATTGATCCAAACTTGTTTGGTATCCTTTATTTTGTGCTATGACCAATTCCGGCCGAAAATCAAGATTGATAAATTTCCATTTTACATTTATCCCTCCTGACAAATAAGTTTGGTACCCAGGATTTGGAATCATGCCATAATCCCCCATATTGTAAGGCCTATTGGAAAGAATCCTAGTCGTATTTATAAATGGAGAAACACCAAATTCAAGCTTTTTTTTTGAATAAGCGAAATCTAAAATTTTGTTAAATCTATACAAGGTATCCATTGCATGAACAGGACGAATCAAAAAAGAATCGCCAATTGTATCAACAACTCTTAATTGATTCCTTCTTTGTATTTCCTCAAAAATTGGAAAACCGGCAGGAATACTTTGTCCCAAAAGGTCAAAAGAGAAAAAAACAAATAAAATTAAAGGGTATCTTTTCAATGTAATAATGGAATATATTCTAAAAATTTACGGAAATATCGGGAATACAATCTAAGATAATTAGTTTTCAGTCCATTTTCCCTACATGCCCTTAAGTCCTCTTGATTAATAATCCAGGTACTTTTTAAGGAAGCAGTACTAACACCTCCCAACCGCATCTTCATTAAGTCAAAATTTAAATATTGATACGAAAGCCGATATTTATATAGAAAACGAACTAATAACTCAAAATCAGCCGCGATCCTATATTCAGTCTTATATCCACCAAATTTTTCAAAGTTTCTCCGATAAGTAAAAAAAGTTGGGTGAGCAGGCATAAACCCCCATGAAAAGGAACCTAAATTAAATCTTTTTGAGGAATAATAACGAACTGTTTTATCCAAGTCAATTGAATTTACAAATCGAATATCAGCAAAAACACATTCTATTTTAGGATCTGAGAATCCCTCAACTATTTTAGAAAGTGCGTCGGGACGATGATAGAAATCATCAGAATTTATTATTCCTACGATATCCCCACTTGCCATTTTCAAGCCTTTGTTCATTGCATCATACAATCCATAATCATCCTCCGAAATCCATTTAGAAACAACATTTTCATATTCTTTTATAATCTCCAAGGTGTTATCAGTAGAATTCCCATCAATTATTATGTATTCAATTTCAGGATAGTCTTGATTAGCAACACTACAAATAGTATCTCTCAAGGTTGAGCCAGAATTAAAAGAGACTGTGATTAAAGAAACTTTCATTAATTCAGCTTAAAAAAATATTCAATAAATTTACTTTTTAAGATATGGATAGAAAACTTTTCTAAGTATCGATTATAGGAATTTTCACGAATTATATCAAGTTGATCACGATTTTCGAGAATATTTGATAGTACCCAATAGATTTGTTCTGACAATTTTTTGTCCTTATCAATAATAAAAGCGCAAGAACTGTCAATCATATCAGGGATACCCGCATGGTTAGTCACCAATGGAACACATTTCTGGGATATTGCCTCAATAATTGAACGAGGAGAAGCTTCAATATGGTAAGTTGTAGGAAGTACAAAAATATGTGATTCGGCTAAAATATTTTTAACCAAGTTTCTATCTGACACCTCACCATGGAAAATAATATTAGGACAATCAGAAATAATATTTTTAATTCTATTTACTACCTCATTTTCTCC
Source organism: Algoriphagus sp. PAP.12 (assembly GCF_026652115.1). Taxonomy (GTDB): domain Bacteria; phylum Bacteroidota; class Bacteroidia; order Cytophagales; family Cyclobacteriaceae; genus Algoriphagus. The sequence goes on from NZ_JAPPSQ010000009.1 coordinate 76,382, forward strand.
TTTTCCATAGATATCCAAATGTAATGGAGCACTAGGTTTAAATTTCTTAACAGCAGAAATTAAGTCAAAGACACCTTTCGATACAAACAAATTACTAAGGAAAACAAGTCTTAGAACATTTGATGAATCTACTTCATTAATACGAGCACAGTTATCAAAAATCTCATCAACAAAATTAGGAATGATAATATAACGATTGGATTGTATACCGCTAACATTAGCAAGGTTGGGGGTTAGAAATATAAAATGAAAATTATCAAATAAATATAACCATCTAAACATCTTCTTTTTAATTGAAAAATCTCCACTACGAACATGACAAATAATTTTCTTCCCAGTGAGTAAAAATGGTAAATAAAATAAAAAGTCACGTATTACACTTCTTAAGTTACTACTTGGAACATAATAAAGTCTATTTGGTCTATTTAATATAAATGAAATCCAAACTTTTAAAACCACAAATAAGTATCTATTAAATGCTAAGAAAAAATATCCAAGTTTAGAAAAAAATGAGGCATTATCAGTCAAATAGTACCGAAGGTTAGATCTAAAAACACTACAATCTGCGCTTGAACAAAGCAAATCTTTAACAATAAGAGAACCTATATTCTGACCATTGTATGGAGGCGGCAGGCTAACCACAGCGAAGACTTTCATTTTCATAAAGGAATTTTTGAAAATAATGGATTAGAGGAAATTATTTTATTGTAATAAACTACATCAGAATCAGAAAAATAATCAGTCAAGATCCGCGATTTACTCGCTGCAAAATTATAAGAGGAGGAATCCAGTTTATTCTTGAAATTCACAGCTTTATCACGTCTCGTAAGTTTAATAGCTTCAGTCATAAGCCCCACATTAAAATCTACTCCCAGAAACTTTAAAGAATTTAAAATGACGTCTATATCTCTATATAACAAGTCATCATAAAGGATTTTATGGCTGCAGGCCAAATTCATATGTTTTGAATACAGAACCAGTTTTCCAATACCAAATTTTGGAGATCTCAAAAATTTTGAAAATGAGTAATTTTCTCCAATGATCTTTCTTGCCAAACAATAGTCATAATATGACATAACCGTATCTGGAGAATTTCTCTCAATATACAGTATTGGGTTTTTCCTCACCAATAAACTTACTATTGGATAGGAAAGATGAGATTTTATAAACAGAGGAAATCCACCAAAATATAATTCCTTTGAGTAGTAAAATTGACGAATTTCCGCAATATTTCCCTTTCCAAATTCAGGAAGAACGCTATTCACATAATCATAAGAAAACCTCTCCGAAAAATCTTCGATATAAAGTTTCAAATACTGAGCTATCGCCATTCGATATCTTGTATTTCCAGACTTAGGATAACTCATCAAAAAAACATCCGAATTATCAAGAGAGATTATATCTCTAAAATAGTTAATCATTTTCAATTCTAATATTATCGTATAAAGACATATATGAAACTAGATAAGATTCTAGCGATAATTTTTTCAAAATTTTCTTAGAGTTGTATATCATAGTACTTCTTTGCTCATTTGAAATACTTAGTGAGCTTAAAATTACATCTCTCAAGCTATAAATGTTTCCAGGTTTAAAGAAAAAAACTTCCTCTTCAGAAAACCAATATCGATTTTCTGCCAAATCAGAAAGAATAAGAATACAATTCTGAGATGCAGCCTCAAAAGCTACATTTGGCATACCTTCATTATAACTAGGTAATATAAAAAAGTCTGACAAATTGTAATATTCCAAAACATCATTTTTATATCCCTCTAAAAATATCCTTTCATTAAGACCTGCATTTTTAATAAGATTTCTTGCCTCGTGAAACAGCTGACCTTCACCAACTATTGTAACTTCAAAATCAAATTCTTTTAGAAGACTAAAAGTCTTAATCAAATCAATAACTCCTTTTTGAGGAACCAACCTTCCTACAAACAAGAATCGAGCTCCTGAAAAAGTTTTTGAAGTATTATTAATGGGATACTTCAAGGCGTTGGGTATAAATTCGTACTTATTCTGAAAAAGAAATTTGTAGTGGCGACGATGAAGCTCTAAAGGCACGTTCGAAACAAAATGTTTAAATAATGTAAAGCAAAAAAATTGGTAAACCCTTTTTAGCGAATTAAAACTATATCGATTTCTAATTCCTATAAGAACAAAATCTCTATGCCTATAAAAAGAAAAGGGTGAAATATATGTGAAAACATCAGGAATCCAAATATGGAGAATCACCCTACTTTTTTCTAATTTAGAAAAATCAAAATCAGCAATCTTAATAAAATCAATTGTTTTATACTTATCAAATGGAAAGCCATTAGCAGCAAATTTAAATACAACTCTCTGTTTCAATCCATTGATAGGAAGATTTTCTGCAAGGATCCTTAGCTGTGTTTCAGCACCGCCACCACTCAAATTTGTCGTAAAGTGATAAATAACCATTGGTAAAATCAAATAGAAAACTCATTACAATAATAGGCCCTCTTTTCGTTTTTTGACATATATTTAGTATCATGAGAATCAAAGAGAATTTTATTTTTATAGCTTTGTAAGTCCTTAATTACACGTGCAGGAACACCAGCGACCACACAATTAGGTGGAATATCTTTAGATACAACAGAATGTGCACCGATCACAACATTGTCTCCAACAGTTACACCTGGCAAGATAATGCACCCGAAACCTATGAAAACATTATCACCTATCTTGATTGGCTTAACGACGTCAACACCAGGATTTGTAGTTCGAAAAACCCAAACACCTCCATCATGTGTCTCAAACCTAGTGGAAGTTGCACTAACATGATTTCCAATAGAAATAAGATATGGTTCTGAACTATACTTGACATTTATCAGTCTACAACCATCACCTACCCGGACTCCAATAAATCTAGCATAACGAATTGGACTTAATGTCTTAAAAACTAAGTGTATAAAACGTTTTAACATAATAAATTTTAAAACAATTTAATTTAACAATGTCACCTCTGACACCAAAATAATTACAGAAATATTATAAAATTCTACACATTCTAAATTTGAATTGAATTGTGTAGATATGGCAAACTAGGAAAATCTTTAACAAGGATCCTAGCCGGATTCCCGAAAACAAGACTATTGTCAGGAACGTTTTCCGTTATAAATGAATTTCCGGAAACAAGAACATTGTTTCCCACAGAAATACCACCAACGATGACAGCATTTGGACCTAAAAAAACATTATTTCCAATAACAGGAGTTCCCTTTTTTTTACCATTTTTCACATTGCCAATGGTAACCCCTTGAAGAATATTACAATTGCTCCCAATTTTCGCTTTGGAATTAATGACAATTCCCCCGAAATGTGGCAACGACAAACCTGGTCCGACTACAACCGAAGTAGGAATCTGAAATCCGTATTTTACTGAGTATCTCTTATAAAAAAAATAAAGTATAAAACCTAATGGGGTAGTCCTTTTAAATTTTGAACTATATCGAAAAAAAAAGATGAATTTAAATCCTTTATCAAAAAGAAGACGAAAACAAAAAGATTTATAATCTATTTTACCAGAACACCTGAACAAGTCTGATCTCACACGTTTAAATATCATATCTAAAATTTTGCTGATACCTCAAGAATATTCCTAAAAATGCTCCCATAGATATTATAACAATTCGATTAATTAGTAGATAATTCACAGAAAAACCAAAAATCAGAATTACAAAGAAGAATATAAAAAATGGAAACATTGGTAACCCAAATGTATAAAAACTTTTAATCTTGATTGATTTAACAATAACCTTCAAATAGAAAAGGAAATAGAAGAGTCCAAAAGCAAAAATATCCTCTAAATACTGATTTTGACTTGCCGCAGTAAAATTACCTAAGCGCAAAAATTCCTCTCTTTTGACTGGACCATACCCTAACAAAAGACTATCATAAATGTAACCTAAATATTGATTAATTACCATAATTCTAATTTCAATACTTTCATCTGAAATAGAACTATCATTGGATTCAAAGAAAGATATTAAAAAATCCAATCTTTCAGAAAGAAATGAATACTCATAATTGGTAAGCATTATAGAAACATATTTCAAAAATAAATAAAAGATAGGAATAAAGAATAAAATTAATACAACAGATGGTAATAAACCCTGAATTACAATTGACTTTTTTTGTTCATGCTGTTTATAATAGAAGGAAAAATACAGCGCAATTGTTACAAAAATCAACAAAGATGTTCTAGATCCAGTTAATAGAATCAAAGCAATAGTAGTAATAAAGAAAACTAGCTTATGGAGAAATTTTCTTGAAGAAAAATAAGAAAAATAAAGAAAAATGGAAAAAAAGCATAGTGCTCTGGCAGCCATATTAGATTGAACATAAAACCCTATGGATCGATTACTTTCAGTTCTAACAAAGGCTATATCTTCTGTCTCAGCAGACAATGATAATATTGATCTAAAAAGATCATAATTAATTGACTCTAAGACAAAACTTAAAACTATAGATAGATAAGCTAATAAAAAAAAAACAAAAACAAAATAAGTAGAACCAAATTTATAAAACACATAAACTGAAGAAATAAACAAAGTTCCAAACAATGAAAAGAAAGAAAGCCAATAGATAGTCTCACCGCCATCTAAATTTCCAAGCAAAAAGTGAATCAAACTAATTGTTACAGGGAAAAACCAAATAAGCAAAAACCAACTAAACAATAATCTTATCTTAAGAAATTTCTTTACAATCGAAAAATTAAAAGCCAGAAAAAACAGACATATCATTAGTGTTAATATCGATGCGACATTAGTTTTTTTTTGAAAAACTAAAAGTAACAACTTATAGGTATCGGTAATCTGCAAAAATAAAATACCTATAATTAAATAAGAAAAATATCTAGAAAATCTTTTCAACATTACACTACTTGTTATATAAAATGCATCTACTTCAATTTCACAAATTTAATTAATCCATCAAAATCAACTAGCTTTTTATCTATAAACAAAAAAACCATACCAAAATACAAACCTACGAGAATAGGAATACTAACGAGTCTTTCTAAGAAATCAAATTGCATAATATAAAACACATAGCTTGCAATAAATGAAGAACATAAAGCAATAAAAACTACTCTCGCAACCAAATCTAAATGAAGGTGCATTGACTTTGATGAAATAATTTTTCTTGAAAAATAAAAATTTATTAAAAAGCTAAAAATGCTCGTAAGAACAAACCCCCAAATCAGCACCTCCAAATTCTCAAGGTAAATTCCGATAAAAATAGTAACCAATTGAACGCACTTTTTCAATATTTCCAAAAAAAGGATATGATTGGTTTGATCATAGACCTTAAATATAACACGGTTGAATTGCTCTTGCATATAAAAGAACGAAGCCACGATAAATGCCTTAAGGTAAAAAACAGAACCTAGCCAATCTTTGCCCAACAATAAGACAATTATATCCTCAGCAAAGGTGAAAATCAAAACAACAATCATTCCCACCAAAACAGTAAATACTGTGACAACCCGTGAAAATAGATTATTAAAAGTGGCTGTATCATCCTGCTTCTGAGCCAGTACAGGAAATAAAACACGCTGGCTAAACGAATTTAATACATTATTGGGTACTTTCTGTAGGCGCTGGGCTTGATAGAGGAACCCTACCTGTGAAAGGTTAAAGTATCTTCCCAATACCAAACTATAGATATTTTCAAATATGGTATCTAAGAGTGTGGCAAGAGAAGTATTTACCCCAAATTTATAAGTTCTATTGAAAGACTCTTTGTTAAAGCTTACCCCCCCCGCAAACCCTTCAAAGTATATCAAAATAAAAGTTAAGAATATAGAATTTGAAAGGGGAAACAATGCCAGAGCCCAAATTCCCATTCCGTAATATGCCATAAGTATGGAGATAACACCCGCAAAGAAAGTTGACGAAAATTGATAAATAAAGCGCTGCTTAAACTTAAATAGACGAATTAAATTGGTAATATTAATTAATTGAAACGCATTTACTATGATTGTTAAACCCGAAACTAAAAGCAAGGGTCTAATAACCTTACTTTCATAAAAAGCTGCAATATACCCAGAAAGTAAAAAAAGAATTAAATAAATGGCTGAACTTACCACTAAATTGAAGACAAAAACTGTTGAGTAATCATCTCTGGTTACCTCTTTCATTCGGATTAATGCACCGGCTAGCCCACCCTTAGCCAGCACATCGCTCAAGAGAATAAAAAACATAACAATACCCATAGCACCAAAATCAGAAGGCTTAATATAACGTGCCAAAACAATATTTACACCTAAACTAAGAATAACCGTTAATAACTGGCCACCGGACGTCCAAAAAAGACCGGTCTTTAGGCTTTTCTTAACAGTAGATTCACCACTCATATTCATAATTAAAGTGAGTGAAATCTAATTCGTATTTCTGGAATATTTTATCCTTTGACGAGCTAGTTAGACGTTTTGGGTCATTTTGTACCCTTAACTTTTCTCTCATATTTACAAGGGTCCTCTTCACAATACTGTCTCCTTTATTGCTTAATTTGTTATAATGCTTTAATTCAATATTCTTACTAAAAAAATTAATATTGGAGATAATATTGGTGAAATCAACACTAATAGACTCAAATTTGCCAATATAATCCACTAGGCATTTTCCATTTTCGTCAAATAAATAATCATAGGCAGGTTTCATAAAAAAACCATACATTTTGTCTTCAGATAGTCTATCGATTTTCTTACTTACAAATGTATCAAAGTCAACATACCTGTCAAAATTTAAAAATTTGTACGTAGAGTAGATACGGGAAATTGGGTTCCTAACAAAAGCAAATTTAAAATAGGATTCAAAAAGCTCTTGAGAAATGAAATGTCCAGATACATATTCTCTAGCCAATAAATGTGATATTCTTCTTGGCCCTAATGAAATGTTGGTACTTGCACCTAGAAGTAATGCATGTCTATTATCCATATCAAGGTCCAAATCTTCTAAAAAAACTCTTTCAATACTTGTTCCCGCTGCCTTTGGTACATGTATAAAAATACACTTATGTTTATGTGATATCATACTCTATTACTTTTCGTTGTCCATCAAAAATCTCCATATTGAGCTACCTAAGGTATTTAATTCTTCAAATCAGAAATACGAACATCTATTTCCGGATTAATGATCCTAATTTTTATGATACGAGTGTCTTCCGCATCTCTTTCCCACGGAAAATCAGCAGTATTTTTTAATATATACTCCTTAACTTCATGAGATCTTAAGACTTGGATGTTATTATTCCTGATTGGCGACTCAGATACCAATACTGAATCATTGCCATAAATATAGATAACCCTTTTATTTCAATGATGGATCATATTCTATATAAGCCTTTACAGAGCCATCTATTCAAGAAAATAATGTTGTTTCATGAGAATCTGGTCCATACTCTACAACATTCCCTTCTACGCTCATCAATCCATCTTGGATTTGTTTACCACGCCATTCTTTCCCAGAGAGCCTATAGGCAATTGCCATTTCTCCAGAATTGTATAAAAAGTTATTTAGTACAACACCTCGAGCCCCTCCCTTAAATCAAGGATTCCGTCAATAATTACAATAATACCCCCCCATAATCAAGACAATTGTAACACTATAATGAACAAAAGTCCCCATAAAATGTGTCACCCCATTTGAATGCCTATTCTTATGAAGGCCTTCTCGAATTATGCAATTACTAATCGTAATATCGTGAGAAGTGTTTTTTCTCCATTCCTCTGGGCTCTCCCCTTTAATTCTACTTCCGGAGGCCGAATTATTCTAGTCTATTGCCCAAGTGATTGAAAAGTGGTCGATAATTACATTGTAGGCTCCCCCGATAGTATTAGTCGTTGTCCCCGGTTTTATCTTAATATGTTGGAGACAACATCATGTGTTGCTATTATAAGCCCTCAGTTAACTATAGTGATCCTTAGAGACGGCCCTGTTTCCCCACGAGCTGTTAAGTCCGGCTCCGAAATTTTGAATGGGCGGCCTCTAAAGTCTATTGACCCTGCTTTCTTAAACAATACAGGTCGAGGACCTTCTTTCTGCATAGCTGAAATTAATGAGCCTGGCCCTAAGTGATTCAATTAATTTACTTCAATTACCCTCCCCTATTTGCCAGCCAATGTTTTTTAAGCCCATCCACTTTCAAATGCATTTAATCATTGGGAATAGTGAACAAGCTAAGAGAATATTAAAAACAACCTCCTTAAATAAAATCATATCATGTCGTGTTTTTTGCAGTAGATAATTGAATAAATACTATAGTTAAAGAATAGAACTATGATACTTAATCTTCTACTTCTCAATTAAATGAGTTAATCTCCTACCCACTAATCAACACTTTAAGACCCAATTTCATAGTGTTCGAATCCCAAAGTTGCAAGGTGTTTTTTATCGTAAATGTTGCGACCATCGAAGATCACTTTGTTCTTCAAAAGCTTCCCGACTACTTCCCAACTTGGAATTCGGAATTCAGACCATTCTGTCACCAAAAGAAGTGCATCTGCATCTACCAAAGCATCATAAGCATCTGTGCAATAAGTCACCTTATCGAAGATATAGTGCTCTTTTGCTTCATCCATGGCCACAGGATCGTAGGCTTTGACTTTAGCGCCAGCTGCTCTCAATTCGTCAATAATAACTGCTGCCGGAGCCTCGCGCATATCGTCAGTGTTTGGTTTGAAGCTCAAACCCCACATCGCAAAGGTCATCCCCGAAAGATCCTCGCCAAAATGAGCCTTGACTTTATTGGCCAAGACATGTTTCTGATCCTCATTCACATCTTCTACCGACTGAAGTACTCGGAGTTCATGTCCATATTCACGGCCAGTCCGGATGATTGCTTTCACATCTTTTGGGAAGCAAGATCCTCCGTAACCAACTCCCGGATAAATAAATTTATTCCCGATTCTTGGGTCTGAGCCAATCCCTTTTCTCACCATGTTGGCATCAGCACCCACTTTTTCGCAAAGATTAGCAATGTCATTCATAAAGGAGATCTTGGTGGCCAGCATGGCATTTGCCGCATATTTGGTCATTTCCGCAGATGGAATATCCATGTAAATGATGCGCTCCCCACTAAGTTGGAACGGTTTGTACAGGCGCTTCATAATCTCTTCCGCACGTCCATCATCAATTCCGATCACGATTCTATCTGGTTTCAAAAAGTCCTCAACTGCTGCACCTTCCTTCAAAAATTCAGGATTAGAAGCTACTGCAAAAGGAAGGTCAGAAGCTCTCTGATCCAACGCAGATTTAATGGCTCTTCTCACTTTTTCTCCAGTAGTGACAGGCACCGTACTTTTGGTAGCGACTAAAATGTAGTCTGTCATCTTCTGACCAATTTCATCTGCTACTGCCAATACATATTTCAAGTCAGCGGATCCATCTTCACCCGGAGGTGTTCCCACGGCTATAAATGCTACGGCTGATCCCTGAATTGCTTCTCCCAAATCAGTACTGAATTTCAGTCTTCCACTTTTATAATTACGAACCACTACTTCTTCAAGTCCTGGTTCATATATAGGCATTATGCCTTTCTTGAGGTTATCTATTTTTTTCTGATCGATGTCAACGCAGGTTACTTCTATTCCTACATCTGCAAAACATGCTCCTGATACCAAGCCTACATAGCCCGTTCCTACAACTGCTATTTTCATTAATCTGTTATATTATAATATTTTTTATACCAGTTTACAAACTTCTGAATTCCCTGTTTTAATTCTATTGAAGGTTTGTAAGAAAAGTTACTTCTTAATTTATCGGTATCCGCATAGGTTATTTGAACATCACCAGGTTGAGCCTTCACAAACTTCTTAGCTAATTCTTTTCCTGTGCTCTTTTCTATTAGGCTAATAAATTCACCGAGTCCTAAAGGCTTTCCTTGACCTATATTACAGACTTCAGCTCCTTCAATTTTAATACGCTGATCAAAAATTTGAATAATACCATTTACTATATCGTCAATATAGGTAAAATCTCGTTTTTGATTCCCCTGGTTAAAAACCTTAATTTCAGTTCCTTCAAAAGCTGATTTGGTGAATATAAAAGGGGCCATATCTGGCCTACCCCAAGGTCCATAAACAGTAAAAAACCTTAATCCTACTGATTCTATTCCAAAAAGATGATGGTAGGTATGGGCCATTAGCTCATTAGATCGTTTGGTGGCTGCATATAAACTAACCGGCTTATTGCAATTTTCATTCTCCGAAAAAGGTTGAACCGAATCCAAACCATATACTGAAGAACTTGAAGCATAGATCAAATCTTTAATTTTTAAATACCTGCAAAATTCTAGGACATTTAAAAAACCTTCTACATTGGATTTGATGTATGATTTGGGGTTTTCTAGGCTATACCGTACACCAGCTTGGGCAGCCAAATGAATGATAGATGTTATATGAAATTCATTTGAAAGAAGTTCCCAAAGATGATCATCAGTGATATCAGCCTTTAAAAAAGTAAAATTTCCAAATTCGTACTCTTTAATTCCCTTAGTTTCAAGTCCTACAAACGATATACCTAACTCATTCAGCCTGTCCAACTTAAGCTTCGGATCATAATAATCATTTAGATTATCAACTCCTATAACTTGATGACCATGTTCAATCAGCTTTTTACTGAGATGATAACCAATGAAACCAGCAGCACCTGTTACTAAAACTTGCATATTGTGTTTATTAATTTTACAAAAATTAAAAAGGACAAACTAATTACTCTGCTTGTCTAAAAACTTCATGACCACCTTCGACCAAATGCAAATCCTTTTGCATCAGCTTGATATCAGAAGCCATCATATCTTCAACCAATCCAGCTAAATCAAACTCTGGATTCCAGTCTAGTTGAGTTTTAGATTTGGTTGGATCGCCGAGGAGTAGGTCTACCTCTGTAGGGCGGAAGTAAATAGGATCCACTTTTATCAAAGTCTCTCCAATGTTAAGTGTTGATCCGTTAACCGTTAATTTGTTAATTGTTAACACGTCATTATCGTTAGTAACACTTAACGCTGAACCTTTAACCATTAACTGCTGTCCTGTTGCTTCAAAATATTTTTGTTCATCGACTGAATCCAAGATCCCGACCTCGCCAATTCCTTCTCCTTCCCATCGGATTTTGAAACCCACATGCGCAAAAGCCATTTCAACGAAATCACGTACTTTGGTCGTTTTTCCAGTAGCAATCACAAAATCCTCCGGCTTTTCCTGTTGCAAAATTAACCACATGGCTTTTACATAATCTTTGGCATGTCCCCAGTCTCTTAATGCCTCCAGATTACCTAGGTATAGGCAATCCTGCAAACCCAAGGCAATAGCTGAAACTGCCATAGTAATTTTTCTTGTAACAAATGTTTCTCCCCTTCTGGGAGATTCGTGATTAAACAAAATCCCATTGCAAGCAAACATATTATAAGCCTCCCTGTAGTTCTTGGTAATCCAAAAACCATAAATTTTTGCTACTCCATAAGGTGATCTCGGATAGAACGGAGAGCTCTCATCATAAAACCCTTTTTCGTTTTTATTCTCAGGCATACCTCCATATAATTCAGAAGTAGACGCCTGATAAATTCTGGTTTTCTTCTCTAAACCTAAAATTCGGACTGCCTCCAAAATTCTTAATGTACCGATTCCATCTACATTGGCCACATATTCCGGAGAATCAAATGAAACTTTTACATGAGACATCGCCCCCAAATTATAGATCTCATCTGGCTGAACTTCCTGAATAATTCGAATAATATTGGTCGAATCTGTTAAATCCCCGTAATGCAATTTGAAGTTCACATGATTTTCATGCTGATCTTGGTATAGGTGATCTATTCGTTGCGTGTTAAATGAAGAAGCTCTTCTTTTCACGCCGTGTACTTGGTATCCCTTTTCTAGCAGGAGTTCTGCCAAGTAAGATCCATCTTGACCAGTAATACCTGTGATTAGTGCCGTTTTCATATTGTAATGTTAAATGTTAATGGCTAAACGTTAAATGTTAATTGTAATGGGTAATATGATTAACTTATTAACTCTTAACTCAATAACTAAATTTTAACCTCTTTAAAATTCTCCTGATTCTCCAAGAACCATTCATAAGTACTCTTAATCCCCTCTTCCAATCCAACTTTCGCTTTCCAGCCAGCTTTTTCCATTTTGGAAACATCCATTAATTTTCTTGGAGTTCCATCAGGTTTAGTAGAATCCCAAAGAATTTCCCCATTATGCCCTACAGTTTTTTGAATCAACTCAGCTAGTTCCTTGATAGTCAAATCTGTACCTGTTCCTACATTATAGAGGTTATCCTGAAATTCATTTTCCAAAGCAAAAACCACAGCTTCAGCCAAATCCTCAACATATAAAAATTCCCTCATCGGAGCTCCAGATCCCCAAAGTTCTACTGGAATGTTTCCATTTAATTTAGCATCATGAAACTTCCGGATCATGGCAGGTAGCACATGGGAAGTCTTCAGATCAAAATTATCATAAGGGCCATATAAATTAGTAGGCATTAAGGAGATATAATCCTTCCCAAATTGCTTTCTAATTGCTTCGCATGCTTTTACTCCAGTAATTTTTGCTACGGCATACCATTCGTTAGTCGGTTCCAAAGGACCTGTCAACAAATAATCCTCTTTTAAAGGTTGAGGAGCCATTTTTGGATAAATACAGGAAGAACCCAAGAATATAAACTTCTCAACATCAGCTTTTAAAGAGGAATTGATCAGATTATTTTGAATCTGCATATTCTCCATCAAAAACTGATAGGGATAGGTATTATTTGCTAAAATCCCTCCCACCCTAGCTGCGGCGTCAATAACTACATCAGGTTTCTCATTTTTGAAAAAGTTCTCAACAGAATTCTGATTCCTTAAGTCCAGTTCTTTAGAAGATTGACCAATCAAATTGGAATAACCCTTTGTTTCCAAGGCTCTCCAGATGGCTGAGCCAACCATACCTCTATGGCCAGCGATGTATATTTTTGTGTTTTTATTCATTTCTATACACTCCTATCTCTTTAATAGCCAACTACTTGATTGAATTTTCTCTCCCAAACCATCAATCAATTGGATACCTAATTCCTCACAAACTGGAACCTCAGGAATGGATTGATTATTCTGATCTCCCCCGTTGGCGAATGCCAATTGGTAAGAATTTGAAAGTTCTTTATAAATATGTAGGATCGTCTCACAAACTGTCCGGTCCTGGTCAAGAGATAAAAAGACCCTATCCACACTTTTTATATTGGAAACTATAAAAAGTCGTTCTTCCTCTTTTTGAAATTCCTCCGAGCCTTTTAAAGCACGCTGCAAGTCATTATTAACAATGACTATCAGTTCATCTCCTAAGGCCTTGGCATGGTTAAAATACTCAATATGTCCTTTATGTAAGGGATTAAAGTAACCAGAAACAATGATGGCTTTTTTCATTCTCTTTTTCTTACTCTAAAACGAATAACAATTTATTCCAGCTTAAAAAAATGGCAGATACAGCTTCGCCCTTTCAGTCCCATACATTAAAAAAGAAAAAAAGTTGAAAGAGCTAAAAAAGACTATGTCTCTGAAATTATATCTCCTTCTCCTATTTTCTCGTCTGCAGTATAGTCTTAGCTTAGATATTTGGTAATTAAATAGACTGCCCTAAAGCAGTCATTTTTTTAAAAAAAAGAAGAAAAAACTGTCATATTATTAATTTTTGACAGTTTTACTCCCTATTTTCTGTTGTAAATATAATCAACTGAGTAGTTTTAGTACTCATTTTTTATCCTAATTTTTAAAGGATTTTTCATATACATTTTTATGTATTTCACTTAAAGAATAGACGATTCGGTCTAATCAAGCCCTAACAATTCTGGGCAAATTTTCAATTTCCAAAATTGACTATGTCCAAAATTTTCTGCATAAAAAATAGTATCCGCATTAACTTGGATTTTGATTCCCTTAGACATTTCAGAATCATTTGGGATTTGATTTTTCAGAGAGCTTTTGAAATTTTCAAAATCTTTCCCAAAGTCATAAATCCTTAAAAAAGTGGCAAAAAGCGAATCATTGGCATAAAATTCATATAGACTTGATGCTTTATCTGAATCAGCTTTCACAAATCGGAAGGCCTTCATTTTTTTATTGTTTTGGTTCCAGGAAACACTTACAGAAGGCTCTAATTTTCCGTGCTCAAACTGCTCATCTTTTTGCAGATCTTCCAAACCCTTTTTAAAATCGAGTCTTGAAGAAGATATTTTAAAAGAAGCCTCCTGAATCATCGAAATTGGATCAAAAAAAACAGGTTTCCCAGAGTATTTATAAACCATGGGAATACCTTTTACCAACTTCTTCTTGGTTTTGTAACCAATAAAGATTTTCGAAAGTATTGAAATTGCATCCATGCTAGCATTATTGCAAAAACAAAACCCATAAAATCTTAAGTTCTAAGTGGTTTAATAAATTAGCCCCTATAAATTACAAATATTTGAATTACAGCGTTTTAACTTACTTTATAAAGGTTTACCATCTTAAAATTCTTTGTATAAAAAATTGATAAATATTATTCAATTAAAATTAAAGAGGAAAACTGTGGAGTAATTCCCCAAATTGCTTTCATGGAGGGGTTTAAATTTGGAATAAATAAGGGATTCTAAAATTGAATTTTCAGCTTACCACTCTTGATAATCATTGGGCTAAAGCCCCAATTATTGTATTCACATTTTTATCCTCTAGCTTAAGCTAGAGGATAAAAATGTGAAAATTGGAATTTATCTTTCTGGAAAGAGGACGAGGTATAATGGTAATCTTGAGTAAGAATGGCGCTTTAGCCCATGCTAAAAAACAATTTAGTATTGAGCTGGGCTTTAGCCCAATTCTTTATTTTCCATTTTTATTCACCTTCCTGAAAATTTATTTTCTATACCTTCTCGGCAATATTTCTTCGTTTTTTTAAAAATCCAATGGCCGAGGGAAATGGTATTTAATTTTTGCAATTATCCACAATGATTTCAGTAGCCTAATTTTCTTAGCTAATCCAGCCGGGTGTCCGATGCCCGATGACGGATGCTTGCAAGAATGGTACTTCAAAGCTACATTTTAGCCGATTCCTTATTAGACTTGTGAGATTGTGGATAATAGTAAGATTAATTTTTTACCCTTGCTTAAAACCTAAGGCTATTAAGGTTTTGGTTGATATATGGCAGATGGGCGGAAGACGTGGTTCCTCATTGAGATTGTAGATGTTTATATTTCGCCGAAGGCCTATTTTCCACTTTATTTCGAGGAGCATATTTCGGATATTAATCCTTCTAGATCTCTGTAGCTTATAAATAAAAACCCCGAATACATCGGGCTAAAATTTAGGATTTTCTTCTTAAGGCTCTCTTCCACCAAGGAAGTTGAACTTCCTCATGGTATCCATAGGAATTCCCTCCATATCCATAACCATATCCGTAGCCATACCCGTAGCCATAGCCTTTGTCAATATGTAAGTCATTTAAGATTCCATACATTTTGGTCACTCCTCCTTTTTCTACCAAATTATTCAAAATAGCGGTATTTCCTTTCATAGAATATCCTTGACGGAAGACATAGAAATTAATATCCGCTAAGGCGAACAGTTCTTTTGTTTCAGAAACCAATCCTACAGGAGGGCAGTCAAAGACAACCACATCATATTCTACCTTAATCTCCTCAATGATTTTTGTAAACTTATCCTGAAGCAATAATTCTGCAGGGTTTGGAGGAATTGGACCAGATAGAATTACATCCAAATCCGAATGGGCTGTCTTCTTAACAGTATTTCTCCAGGAAGTATTGGAACTTAAGGCTGTACTCATTCCAATATCATTTGGCATATTGAAATCTTCGGCAATTTTTGGCTTCCTTAAATCAAGACCTAGAAGAATTGTCTTTTTACCCATCAGAGCAAAAACAGAAGCCATATTCATGGAAACAAAAGTCTTTCCTTCTCCGGAAATTGAAGAAGTAAATAGAATAGTTAACTTCTCCTTATTGGTACTTAAATAAGACATATCCGCTCTTAGGGATCTAAATGATTCTGTCACAGTGGATCTTGGACTATTTAATACAGGAAGATTATCTTCTGTGGTTGCTCTACCAATCATCCCAATCAAAGGAACCTTGATTTGGTTTTCCAATTCTTTTGGATCTTCAATTTTGGTATTTAGAAAATCTTTTACCGTAATAAAACCAATTGGAATTATAAAGCCCAAAATCAATCCAATCAAGAGATTTAGTGACCTTTTAGGGGCAATTGGTAATTGGCTGGATTTGGCAAAATCCAAAATAGAGTTCTTCGGCATATTTGCCGCTTTTGTAATTTCGGCTTCCGCTTTCTTTTGAAGGAGATATATATAAATATTCTCATTAATAGAGAATTGTCTTTGGATCCCCAATAAATTTCGTTCGGTTTCAGGCAGTGAGTTTACATCTCTTTCGATAGAAGAAATTCGGCTATTCAAGTCTGAAATAACATTTCTAGTATTTTGAATTGCTGAACTTACGTTTTCTTGCAATGCTTTTTTTGAATTTTCTATTCGAGTAGCATTTTCTCGTACAGCTGGCAACTCGTCTGAAAAATTTGACCTAAGGCGAATTCTTTCAGCTTGTAATTCACTTAATGATTCAACCAATGAATTCAGTAAAGGATCAGTCACTCCAATAATAGATGGTGCTACCAAATCTCCTTCAGCATTATTGCTCAAATACTCATTCAAAGTTTGATAATATTTTAGGTTTAATTCTGCCTGGCTCCTTTCCTTGTCCAGTTCCTGCATCTTTTCAAATATGACCGCCCCTTCTTCAGATAGATTGAAAATATTATTTTCTGTTCTGTATTCTTGAAGTCTATTTTCGGAGGTTTCAAGAGACTCTGTAATTCCACTAAGTTGATTATCGATAAAAGTAACTGTACTTTCAGATGCTCTATTTTTTTCATCCAATTCCCTTTGCAAATACATTTCCATCAACTTATTGATGTAATCTTCACCTAATCTCCTTACAGGAGTTTCCAAAGTTAGATTTAGAATGGACGCTTGCTTATTAATCGGAGAAACTCCCAGCTCTTCTTTGAACTTTAGTGCTAGAGATGGCGTATCGATTAATCTGAATTGAAATTTTTCACCAGGTAAGGCAGAAATCTGATTGATTTTAAAGGAATAATTCTCGCCCGAAATCGACTCTCCAAAATTGAAAACAGATTTCTTCAATTGAAAATCTGTCTCTGGTTTGGTTTTATAATAAGGGTCTGCTGGATTAAAAACGGAAAACTCATCATCACCTACTCCAAGCTCAAAAGTTCTATCATCCAAAACTTCTATGGTAAACATCCCTCCCACAACTTGAGGCTGTTTCCAATTAACTTCTACTAACACTGGAATTTTCTCATAAACCTGAGTTGTTCTCAAAACCCCTTCAACGAAATATTGAACATTCAAATTCAACTCGTTGACAGCTTCTTCTGCAAGTGAATAGGATTTTAGAATTCCAATTTCATTTTCAATATTATTCTTTCCTTGTAGACCAAATCCAGCAGATTCAAACAGATCCATTCCAAGACTCGGCTGTTCATCTTTTACCAAGACTGAGGATTGAATATTGTAAATTGGAGTTGAATATCTATTAAAAAGGAAGGCTCCAATAATACCGGCAACCATAAATGCCAAAATCAGTGGCCAATATTGCAGGTAATTGAATAAAAGAACCTTTAAATCAATCTCATCCTCCTTTTGTTGAATAAATGGTTGAGAATTTCCTTGATTAAAGTTTTGAGTCGAGGAATTCATTATTTGTTTAATGAAATAATAAGGTTGATAATTAAGGCAGCAGCAGTAATAGAAGAAATTACCAAAGAAATGGACTGGGCAGCATTTTCACCAGCTCCAATTTCACGAACCTTCATCGGTTCTGCATAAATTTGATCATTTGGCTGAATGAAGTAAAAAGGAGACTTCACGACTTGCCTATCATTTAAGTTGATCCTATGCAATTTGGTACCCTCTGGATATTGTCGAATCAATAGTATCACATCTCTTTTTGCAATGGGAGTCAAATCACCGGCATTAGCAATTGCCTCAAAAATAGTCATTCTATCTTGGAGAACCACAAATTTCCCAGGTCTTCTAAACTCTCCCAGAGCTGAATAGCGAATACCTCCTAATTTAACTTTTACATACAAGTCAGATTTTACAAATCTCCGCAATCTTTCTTCAATTTCAACTCTCGCTTCTTCCAAAGTTTTATCTTTCACATATACATCTCCAAGCATGGGAACCTGAATATTCCCATTTTTATCAACAGTATATCCAGTCATATAATAGATATCGCCACCAGATTGCGAAGCTATGTTTCCCATTTGTCCATTCATAGAAACACCAGCCTTGTTATTAAACCCAAACTGTAACATGTCCTCCACTGTTTGTACATTGACATCTATGATGTCATTGTATTGGAGCTTGTACTCTGGGATTTCGTAGGTAATTAATTCTCCTTCCTCAATTACTTCTTCTCCTTCTAAGTTTTGGAGGTAGATGATTTTCTCATTGGAAACGCAGCCTACTGCGATCAAAAAAACCAGGGCAAACTGTACCCCTGTCCAAATCTTCTGCATATGTTGATGGTCTATCTATAATTTATTACTAGGATCGGCAAACATAAAGAAAATCTCCCTAATACGTTTCTAAAATTCGTAGAGTGGCGGATTTTTTCGTTGATATTATTGTTAAGTTTCTAAATTTCAATTAAATAAATTAAAAACATCAATTTCAGAACTATTTCGCTGAAAATCAAAATGTTTAAATAATAAAACCCTAAATAATCTTTGTAAGATTCAATTAATCTTGATTAAATCACAAATAAATAATTACGGGATTTTTTAATAGAAATAGGTGAATTTGGGTTGAACCCCTTTTCCAAAAAAGGAGGAGGTATTTAGGGATATCTTATAAGTATATTAAACCAATCCTTGTACCAACAAGATGAAATCAGGAATAAAGTTTGAATATTTGGCTAAAATACCTGAATGCAATATTTCAAATTATAGCCGATAGCAATAGATATTCTACTTTGGGGAAGAACTCCTCACAAAGTCCATTTTCAGAACTTTCAAACTATAAAAAAAGTCACTCTTTCGAGTGACTTTCTATTTTGATTAGTTTTTGTTGACTGCGTTGAGCATATCAAATGCCATCTCCAAACGCTTAACGAAGTTTTCTTCGCCTTTTCTTAACCAAACACGAGGATCATAGAATTTCTTGTTTGGACTATCAGGACCTTCTGTGTTACCCAATTGAGTCTGAAGGTATCCTTCATTCTTTTTGTAGTAATTCAAAATACCTTCCCACATAGCCCACTGCATATCTGTATCGATATTCATTTTGATAGAACCATAAGAGTTCGCCTCTCTGATCTCCTCCACTGAAGAACCAGATCCACCATGGAATACAAAATTCAATGGCTTACCACTCAATCCATATTTCTCATTGATATAGTCCTGAGAGTTCTTCAAGATGATCGGCTTCAAGCTCACATTTCCTGGCTTGTAAACACCGTGAACATTTCCAAAAGCTGCTGCAATGGTAAATAAGTCGCCAATTTGCTTCAAATTCTCATATGCGTAAGCAACTTCTTCAGGTTGGGTGTACAACTTTGAAGAATCGATATCAGTATTATCTACTCCATCTTCTTCACCACCGGTTACACCCAATTCAATTTCTATTGCCATCTGAAGCTTTTCGAACTCCTTGAAATAATTGCAAGAAATCTCCACATTTTCTTCCAAAGGCTCTTCAGAAAGATCCAACATATGGGAAGAGAACAAAGGCCTACCATTAGCTGCATAATAAGCTTTTCCAGCTTCCAACATGCCGTCAATCCAAGGCAATAATTTCTTAGCCGCATGGTCAGTATGCAAAATCACAGGCACACCATAAGCTTCAGCCATTTGGTGAACGTGATGCGCACCCGAAACAGCACCAGCAATACTTGCTTGCTGCTTATCATTGGCTAGTCCTTTACCTGCAAAGAATTGGGCTCCACCATTGGAGAACTGAATAATTACCGGAGAATTTAATTTCTTGGCGGTTTCCAAAACAGCATTCACTGAATTGGTACCAATCACATTCACTGCTGGCATAGCAAACTCATTCTCTTTCGCATAAGCGTAAAGATCTCTGAGTTCCTGACCATATTTTACACCAGGTTTAAATTTCATGTTTGAGTTAGGTTTGGTTATTTTTCTTAAAGCGCTAAATCACGCCTGTCTGCTTTCAAACGCTTCAAAGATATAAATCCCTGCAATAAAATTCCCCAATTCCAATTTGAAATCCTTCAAAATTTGAAAAGCCAGCCCCAAGCATCCCTTTTTGAAGCTTTATTCTATAGATTTCTGAAGTAATGAAAACAGCATTCAACCTCTTTAAATATTAATAAATTGCTTTTTGGCAGAAATTCGAATATAAATTGCTATTTCATAGAGGTACTCTGTTCAACATCCTAAACCTATTTTCGACACCATGCAGAATCGGCCACAATCGTCAGCTTCCTATTTGGGAATAGGCTCAACGCTAGAGATCGAACCAATACCCCATGGAATCAAAGGAAAAACTGAAAACGGCTTTTTCCAGATCACTGTCCTCAATCCACATATCCTTCGTATTCAGGCAAGCAAATCTGATTTTTTTTATCCCAATCCTTATTCGGTCCTAAAAGTTGATACTGAATCGGATTTCCAACTTAATGAGACCCAAACAGGAATTACCCTTTCCACTACCCAGATCAAATTAGAAGTTACCCTATCTCCTTTTGCATGCACCTTTTATGATAAAAATGGCAATATTCTAAATCAGGATGATCCATTGGGAATATCCTGGATAGGAACTGAGGTTTCTTGTTACAAAAAGGTTCAAAAGGAAGAAAAATTTATTGCGCTTGGAGAAAAAACCGGCAACCTCAATAGAGTAGGACAAGCTTACACCAACTGGAATACGGACTATTTTGCCTATGGCACCGGAGACGATCCTTTATACATGAGCATTCCATTCTATATCGGAATTCATGAAAAAGGTGCTTATGGGATTTACTTTGATAACACCCATAAATCAGTCTTCAACTTTGGTGCTAGCACTAATCGATTCATGTATTTTTCAGCTGAGGATGGCGAAATGGATTATTATTTTATCCATGACCAAGACATTGCCGGAATCATTTCCAAATACAGCGACTTAACAGGGAAAATGCAGCTGCCTCCACTCTGGTCATTGGGATATCAACAGTGTCGCTACAGCTATTATCCGGAATCGGAGGTAAAAACACTTGCCCAAACATTTCGGGATAAAGATATGCCTGCTGATGTTATTTATCTGGACATTCATCATATGGAAGAATACAAAGTATTCACATTTGATGGTAAAAAATTCCCTGACCCAAAGTCCTTGATTCAATTCTTAAAGTCAAAAGGTTTCCGAGTTGTCGTTATTATGGATCCAGGAATCAAAGTAGATGAAAAATACCAGCCGTATTTGGAAGGTAAATCAGCTGGTTTATTTGTCAAATACCCAGACGGTGACGAATACCAAGGGCAAGTCTGGCCTGGATGGTGCGCATTTCCAGATTTTACCAATCCAAAAACAAGACAATGGTGGGCCGAAAAAATGAAATTTTATACAGAGGCAGGAGTTGATGGATTTTGGACCGATATGAATGAACCCGCTTCTTGGGGGCAATTCACCCCCAATGTGATAGAGTTTGATTTTGAAGGAGAGGAAGTTTCTCATCGGAAAGCCAGAAATATTTATGGAATGCAGATGGCAAGAAGTGCTCAGGAAGGTTCAATTTATCAAAACCAAAACCTCAGACCGTTTGTATTAACCCGCTCAGGATTTGCAGGAATCCAACGATATGCTGCAGCGTGGACAGGAGATAATGTAGCATCTGAAGAGCATATGTTGGCGGGTGTAAGACTTGTCAATAGTTTGGGATTGAGTGGCGTGCCTTTTTGTGGATTTGATGTCGGAGGTTTTGCCGGTGAAGCATCAAAATCACTATATGCTAGGTGGATGAGTATAGGAGCCTTCACTCCCCTATTCCGGGCTCATTCCATGATCAATACCAAGGATGCAGAACCTTGGGCTTTTGGTGAAGAGGTGGAAGAAATCAGCAGGAATTATATCAAATTGAGATATAAACTCTTACCAACTATTTATTCTAAATTTTTTGAATCTTCTCAAAACGGACTTCCAATCAACTCTAGCTTAGCTATATCCTATTCCCTAGACCCAAAAATCTACCAAACAGCTTATCAAAATCAATTTTTATTTTGTGATAGGTTTCTAGTTGCTCCGGTTGAAAGCACCAAAGAAATCACCAAGATCTATTTA
The DNA here is from genome assembly GCF_026652115.1 of Algoriphagus sp. PAP.12. Taxonomy (GTDB): domain Bacteria; phylum Bacteroidota; class Bacteroidia; order Cytophagales; family Cyclobacteriaceae; genus Algoriphagus. The sequence continues at coordinate 98,761 of NZ_JAPPSQ010000009.1, forward strand.
CCGGAAGGAACTTGGTACAGTCTTTATTCTGATGAGTTTTTCACTGGGGAAAATGAAATTTATATAGACTGCCCACTGAATTACTTGCCTGTTTTTGTGAAAAGTGGCTCAATTTTCGGCATGCAATCAGAAAGGTCTAACACAAGTGAAATACACGATGGAATTTTACATCTTCATGTTTACTGCAGTAATCAAGCAGGTGCTTACCTCCATTATGAGGATGACGGGGAATCGATGGGATATTTGAAAGAAGAATACTTCATGAGAGAAATCACTTATTCTCCCCAGCAAATGTCAATGACAATAGGTCCTGTCGAAGGAAACAGAAATTCCAGTTATAAAAAAATCAGAGTTTATCTCCACGGATTTCAGACTGATGTAGTAAGCTTAAATGGCCAAAGCTTCAGTCTCGAGAATGAAAACTATGCTTTCTTGGAAAAATTGACAGAATTTGATCCACTTCCTGAGCATGAACACCCATTTTATGAAATTAAAGCTCTTCCATTTCTGGAAATTGATCATATCTATGAGCCAATCATACTTTCTGGGCTATTCTAAAGACATTCAATTAAATTTGAAATCGAATTGCTAATACCTTACAATTATATTCAGGCCATTTAGGTCTAATATTCTCCTTTCAATTTAAAACACTGCGCTTTTCAAGCACTAGCTATTACTTTTGCAAAAACCCAAATAAATGAAAACCTTACGAGTAACAGGTGTTCCTGAACACTTCAATTTTCCTTGGAAAAACGTCATCCAAAATCAACCGTTTTTAGATAAAGATATCGAACTAGAGTGGATAGACGAAAGTAGAGGTTCTGGTCAAATGAATTTAGCACTCAGAAATGGTGATACAGAAATAGCGCTGATTTTAACAGAAAGTTTTCTAAAGGATTTTGAAGCAGGAAATCCATCCAAAATGATTGGTTACCACGTAATATCACCGCTTATTTGGGGAATTCATGTTGGGATAAATAGTAAGTTGAATGCCTTGTCTGATATTTCTAGACCACTTTTTTATATCAGTAGGCCTGGATCTGGGTCTCAATTAATGGGACTTGCTTTAGCTGAAAGGGAAAAATGGAATCCAGAGACCCTTCAATTTGAGGTAGTTTCCAATTTACCTGGTGCATTAGTAGCCTATCAAAACAATCCCGATGGTCTTTTTCTTTGGGAAAAATTCACTACCAAGCCATGGGTAGACTCAAAAAAAATGAAACGAATTGGAGAAATACCGAGCCCTTGGCCTTGCTTTTCAATAATTGCCAGCGACCAAGCACTGAAGGAATTTGGCGAGGAGATATTTCAATTGAGAGATCTAGTCTATGAAGAATCTTATCGATTGGAAAAATCAAAATCTGACACAATCAGAGCCATCTCAATAGCCTATGAACTTCAGGAAAAGGATGTCAAAGCTTGGATATCACAAACTAAATGGGCCACGACAGAAACAGTAAGTTTGGGAGAATTGAAAAAATCAATGGATAAAATGGTCACACTAGGGATCATTCAGCAGCCAATCCAGCCCCGAGATTTCTTAAGAATCCACAGGATCAAGTAGCCCTGTTGGAAGTTTGACAGGAAGACTCACACAGAAGCGTGAACCTTTCCCTAATTCACTTTCAATAGTTAACTCTCCATCACACATCGAGACAAATTCCTTGCAGACCTGTAAACCTAAACCTGAACCCTTTTCTCGGTTTGTTCCGGGTCTCGAATTAGTCAATGAAATCTTGGAGCTTAAAATCTCATTGATTTGCTCTTGGGTCATGCCAATTCCCTCATCTTTTACACACCAATTCAACATCCCATCTATTTGCCGAACATTCACTTCAATCGTTTTTCCTTTTTGAGAGTATTTGATAGCATTATTCAAGATGTTTCTAACCACAACCTCTATTATATCTCGATCAATTAATACAGGTAAATTTTCAGGCATCTGAACCAAAACCTCAATATCCTTTGCTCTGATTTGATTGCTTAATAGTGAAATAGAAGCATCCACAACTTCCCTCAAATTTATTTTGACAGGGTGAATCTGAAAGCCCTCCATTTGGGCAGTGGACCATTTCAAAGTATTAGTCAAAGTGAAATGAACGGTATCCAGATCTTTTTTCATTGAGCTCAATAACTCATCAAATTCTTCCTTACTCAAATGAGTCGTAGATGCCAAATCCACTATGGATTTCACTTGTCCGACTGGGCCTCTTAGGTCATGACCAAGTATTGAAAATAATTTGTTTTTGGTTTGATTTATCTCTTCAAGTTGTCTGGATTTCTCTTCCAAATCGGAATTTTGGTTTTCTATTAACTTTTGCTGTTTGACTAGCCTAGTATTGAATTTTTCTACATTTCTATTTAATCTAAAGAGCCAAATCAGCAAAGCGAAAATCAAAATTGTAGCTATGGAAATAATCCATACTACCTTTTTTATAAAATCCAGTTTAGTCGCTTGGTTTTCATTTTGAGCCTTCAGCAATTCCAATTCTGATCTTTCAAGGTTTTGTTCAAACATACCCTGCATCAGCGCTATTCTATCCCGGTTGGATTTATTAACCAAAGAATCATTAATAGCTAAATACATACTTTGGTGATCAAAAGCGGAATTAATATCCCCTCTTTGTCTATAAACCTCTGCCAAATATTTATGACTTTTTGCTAATTCATCCCTCAAATTATGAGCTTGAGAAAGCAAAACTCCTTCTTCGAGAACCCTTTGGGCTTGATTAAGTTTTCCCAACTGGATATAGGTATTCCCTAACCTATGAATGACACTGGCGATAGTTGTAGTAATTCCTTGACTTCTTGCCATATCCAAGGATCTTTCGAAATAATTTTCGGCAGAATCCAATTGACCTTTCGCTAGAAAAACATCCCCAATTACTCTATTGGAAAATGAGGTTAAATAAGGAGATCCAGCATCGGTATTCGTCTGAATGGCTTTTTTTGCAAAGAATAATGCAGAATCCAATTCACCCAATTGACTAAAATTGAATGCCACATTATTTAAACTTCGGATTTGGGTATACAAATCTTCAGAATCCATACTGATTTCGTAGGCGCGCTTGAATTGACGGATCGCCATTCTGTAATTTTGCTGCTCGTAGTACAGGGCTCCCATATTATTCAAAACCCTGGCTGCACCTAAATTATCACCTACTTCTAAAGAAATTTGATAGGCATCTTCAGCATATAAAAATGCCTTCTGCCAATTACCTGTTCTATAATAGATCCAACTTATATTCTCTTTTGCCTTGGATTCTCCGTGTAAATCTTGCATTTCAGAGGCTAATTTTTCTGCCTCCACTGCAAAACCCATTGCTTCTTCCTGATTGATTTCCCTTAATAAGAAAGAAAGTTCTACCAATAAATCAACACGCATCTTTCCTTCAGATTCGGTCAGAAGGTTTCGTAAACTATCCAATTGTACATTTTGTGCATGTATAGTTGGGCTTACAAATAGACAGAAAAATAAAATACTAAAATGAATCCAGTACTTTCTCACGCTTCTTTGAAATTTGAACCTGCAAATTAATGAGATTCAGTTGAATGCAATTATTTTTAGTGATAATCTATATACGAAAAGATGGAGAATCTCAGATTTAAAAAGTTATTTTAATTTTTCCCAATCCCAATCTTTATTCATCTGAGAAATAGCATGATGGGCAGTTAAGTCATATTGACAAGGAACAATGGACACATAATTATTAGCAATTGCCCATTCATCATTGTCCTCTCCTTTGTCAAAATTCACAAAATTTCCTGCCAGCCAAAAGTACTTTCTTCCTGTTGGATCAAATCTCTCGTCAAACTCTTCCTGCCATTTGGCATCCGCTTGGCGACAAACTTTCACTCCTTGGATTGGTTCGTTTTGCTTGGGAGGAAAGTTTACATTTAAAGCAACTCCCTTTGCAATCCCGTTTTCCAAAACCTGTCTTGCAATCTTTTCTACCCATTCTTCAATATGGGAAAAATCAGCTTTTGAGGAATAATCGCATAAACTAAAACCAATAGAAGGATAGCCCTCCAAGGCCCCTTCGATGGCCGCAGACATAGTTCCGGAATACAAAACTGAAATGGAGGTATTAGATCCATGATTGATCCCACTGACCACTAAGTCAGGAGTGCGATCCTTCAATACATAATGCTTGGCAATCTTCACACAATCAGCAGGAGTTCCACTTGATTTATAAGCTGTTACACCCTCAAAAATATCTTCCTCTGCCAATCGAAGAGTTTCACCGATTGTAATGGCATGCCCCATTCCCGACTGAGGACTGTCTGGCGCCACCACCACAACATCCCCCAGTTTTTTCATAATGGATACTAAAACGCGAATTCCTTTAGAAGTGATTCCATCGTCATTGGAGACGAGAATAAGTGGCTTTGACATGTATCAGTTTTTATTCAATTCGTTGTAATAAGCAGTAATCTGAAGCAAATCTCCTCTTTCATTATACTCTAATTGATTTTTTCGCATATAAAGATTGATTTCTTCATCGTAACCAGGAAGGAATGTAAAGAGATCTTTTTTCTTCAAATTATATTTTTGAATCTCATTATTTTTAAAAAAATAATAGTCGAAGGCTAGTTTATAACCTGTTAAAGTCTTTGGACCATTCGAAGGCATCATTCCAACTACTCCCTTTGTTCCTGTATCTTTGTAATGAGCCTCAATGTATTCTCTACACAAAAGTGCAAAATCATTTCCCTCAGTCAGGACCTCAAAGAAAACCGGTGTTTCATTATCCCCATTTGGACTATAAGGAAGGCTATAAAAACTTCTTAGCCCATCGTTTGTAGCTTTTTGAATTTCAAAATGATTGACATTGGAAGCTGTATAGGTAGTAATGGTCTCAGCTTGTAACTGAACCAGATTATTCTCCAAATCATATTTCACCATGCCTTGATAAACCTGACCATCTGTACCATAGATAGTACCTTTATGCCAAATCTGCGAAGGGAACTGATTTTGAGCAAACAAGAAGAGTGGTCCTACAAATAGCAAGCTCAGGGTAAATACTGCTTTTATTAAGGATTTTTTCATGCTTGAATGATTTATTAAAAAAAGTTATAGCTCTATGACTCAACCCCTATCCTTTTTAAAGAAATTTTCTTTGAGGTTTATTAAATATTAAGAGCAAATCCTATTCTAAACCATAAGTAGAATCAATGATTTATCCTTGAATTAGTTCTTATTCAATTCATTGTAATAAGCTGTAATTCGAAGCAAATCCCCTCTTCTATCATGCTCCAATCTATTTTTTCGCATAAATAGGCTGATCTCATCATTGTGCCCAGGCAAGAAAGCAAAGAGATCCTTTTTCTTCAAACTATACTTTTGAATCTCATTGTCCTTGAAAAAGTAATAGTTAAATGCCAAACGGTATCCAGTCATGGTTTGAGGTCCCCAAAAAGGATTCATTCCCATGGGTCCCCATGTCCCCATATTTCTAGAATCTGTTGCTACATATTCTCGACAAAGCAAGGCTATGTCATTTCCTTCGGTCAATACCTCAAAGAAAACAGGTGTTTCGTAATCTCCATTTAAGCTATAAGGAAGACTATAAAACCTTCTTAATCCACCATAGGTCTCATCAAAAATTTCAAAATAGCTGACGTTAGAAGCCGTAAACGTTGAAATTGTCTCAGTTTGTAACTGAACAAGATTATTTTCCAGATCATATTTGACCAAACCTGCATAGGTCTGACCTTCTGTACCGTATATATTTCCTTTATGCCAAATCTGGGAAGGGAACTGATTTTGCGCAAGCAAAGAGAGCGCTCCCACAAATAGCAAAGAGAATGTAATTAATGCTTTTTTCATGGATTCTATCATGCTTGAATTAACGTTAATCTGGAATTAGGGTTGAAAATTGACAGCCCTTTTTCCCTAATATATTCTAAAACGAAATCATTTTAAAATGTTGTGTCCCATCTTATCACGCTTCGTTTGTAAGTACTTTTCATTATGGGGATTTGGCTTGATTTCGATTGGAACTTGCTCCACGATTTCCAAACCATACCCTATTAACCCAACCCTCTTTTGAGGATTATTGGATATCAATTTGATTTTGCTTACTCCCAAATCCCTTAAAATCTGAGCTCCAACTCCATAATCCCTGGAGTCTTCCGGAAGACCCAAAGCCAAATTAGCCTGAACGGTGTCCATCCCCTGCTCCTGTAGCTTATAGGCCTTCAACTTATTAATTAAGCCGATTCCCCTTCCTTCCTGGTTCATATAAAGCACCAAGCCTTTCCCTTCTTTCTCAACCATTTCCATAGCTGCATGGAGCTGAGGACCACAATCACAACGACAGCTACCAAAGATATCTCCTGTCACACAGGAAGAATGCACCCGAACTAAAATTGGCTCATCTTTTTCCCAAGTGCCTTTGATCAAAGCCAGATGGATCTCCTGAGTATTGGTCTGACGGAAAGCAATCAAATCGAAATCTCCCCAATTGGTAGGCATATCTACTCCGATCTCTCTTTTGATCAATGACTCGTTCTTCAGTCTATACGCAATCAGATCCTTGATCGATACTAACTTCAGATTAAAACGCTTGGCAACCTCCACCAAATCCGGAAGTCGGGCCATTGTTCCATCTTCATTCATGATTTCAACCAAAACCCCAGCTGGTTGTAAACCTGCCAATCGTGAGAAATCAATGGCTGCTTCTGTATGACCAGCTCTTCTTAAGACTCCCCCACGCTTGGCTTTCAAAGGGAAAATATGACCAGGTTTACCCAGTTCGGAAGGATCAATACTATCATCTACTAAAGCTTTGATAGTTTTAGCTCGATCCGAAGTAGAAATTCCAGTGGTACATCCATGTCCAATTAAATCTACCGAAACTGTAAATGGAGTTTCAAAGGCCGCAGTATTTTGTCCAACCATCAACTCAAGGCCCAGCTTTTCACATCGGTCCTCGATCAAAGGTGCACAAATCAACCCTCGCCCATGAGTTGCCATGAAATTGATAATCTCCGGCGTTACTTTTTCGGCAGCACAGACGAAATCACCTTCATTTTCACGATCCTCATCATCTACAACGATGATTACTTCACCGTTTTTGATTGCCTCGATGGCATCTTCAATGGGATCTAACTGATAATTTTCCACACGATTTGGGTTTAAATGAAATGGGAAAGGCAAATTTAAGGCCTTTCGATTCTAAAACAGGTGTTAACCAAAGAAAGTTTGGTTTTATCCAATAACAATCCCGAGTTCCTTATCAATGTCTATTTGAACTTTCTTGAGAGTGAAATAAATCTCCTGAAGATCTGTCACTTGCGTATCATCCAATTTTTCAGACTCTGCATTCTTTATTTTCTGTTTGGCTTCTTCCATCATCTTTCTGACGAATTTCCTTTTCAGCCTAAGAATAGATTTATAGCCTGTCAATGTCAAATCATCATTTTCTTTTCCAATTATGATCTGATGAGTCTTCTCCCAATGAGTGGAAACTTCATGCCTTGGACTAATCAGGTCAATTACTTCTGTTTTGACTTCTTGATCCTGAACCGAAAGAAAATAATCTGTACTTGGTATCAGATTTTGAGCTAATTGGTAGCGATACATTTTCAAAATCTTAGAATAAACAGGCGTTTCAAATTCTAAATCTTCTGTCTCATCCAATAAATATTGACAGAGGTGCAACTCCTGCCCTTCCAATTTTTCAAATCCATAATTCACCAAAAGTCGAATCATTTCTCGCTCTTGGAGACGTAAAATCTCAGAAAAAGAAGTTTCCTTTTCCTGAGCTGGCATAAATTCCTCGAAAGGAGTGAATTCATCCGGACCTTCTTGAGGTTTTTGAAATGAATCTTTTTGCCCTTTTAAGAGCGTTTTATTGAGCTCTGCATGAAGTATTTCCTCCTCAATTTCCAGTAATCCTGAGGCTTCTTTCGCATAAACAGAGCGAATAATAGGATCTGGAATTTTTCCAATGCTCTGAACAACCTCACGAATAACTTCAGCTCTTCGAATAGGATCTTTCTCGATTTCATCCTTATACAATCCAATTTTGAAACCGATAAAATCTCTACTGTTCTTTTCTAGGTATTCCTGAAAAGCCTGAGATCCGACTTTTCTGGAATAACTATCTGGATCCTCTCCTTCTGGGAATACAACGGCCTTGACATTCAACCCTCCTTCCAGCAATAAATCAATCCCTCGCAATGAAGCTTTAATACCAGCCGAATCTCCATCATAAAGGACGGTTACTTGATCGGTAAAACGCTTGATCAGTTTGATCTGGCCATCCGTCAGGGATGTACCTGAAGATGCAACAACATTTTCAATTCCTGATAGATGGAGTGAAACCACATCGGTATACCCTTCCACTAAGTAGCAATTATCCTTATCTCGGATTGCTTTTTTGGCCTGGTACATCCCATAAAGCACATCACTCTTATGGTAGACAGAAGTTTCTGGAGAATTGATGTATTTGGGTTGGCTCTTATCCTTGGTCAGGATCCTAGCACCAAAACCTATCGGCTTTCCACTAATGTTATGGATTGTAAATGTGACCCGATTTCGGAAACGGTCATATTTGCGACTTGGATCTTTTTCACTCTGAAGAACCAGACCTGCTTTCAAAAGAATATCTTCCTGAAAACCAGCCTCTTTTGCTGCATTCAATAGATTATCCCATCCATCTAATGCATAGCCCAGATCAAATTTTTCGATGATTGATGGACCAAAACCCCTTTCCTTGAAATAACTTAGTCCAATGGATTTACCTTCAGGAGTCTGAAGATTTTTGACAAAAAAGTCTCGAGCGAAACCCAGCGCAATCAATAGGCTTTCTCTTTCACTTTGAGCCTGCTCCTGCTCAGGTGTCCGGGTTTCATCCTCTTCTACTTCAATCCCATACTTTCCTGCCAAATGCCTGATCGCCTCCTGAAAGCCAATCCCCTCAATATCCATAATAAATTGGATAGGATCCCCTGCTTTCCCGCAACCAAAACATTTATAAATCTGCTTGGCGGGAGCAACTGAAAAAGAAGGCGTTTTTTCGCCATGAAAAGGACAACAAGCCCAGAGGTTCTGTCCTTTCTTCTTTAATGGAACATAGTCAGAGATGACCTCTTCAATGTCCATTCTTTCTTTGACTTTATCTGCAGTGATTTTACTGATTCCCATATTGACTCCTCAAGAACCCGGAAAATGGTTTAGAAATCACATCCTATTCCATAATCGTAGTTAAACAAAGTTAACGCTACATCTTAATTTAAAGGTCAAAAAACCGAACTATTTAGAATTTGATGGGGTTAAAATCTGACCTCAATTGAAGAAGGTTTCTAAAAGCCGATTCTAAGCCTTAACTTGCGCCAAATTTCAATTACCCCCATGCAAATCACCAAAGAAGCTATATTAAAGTCCCTTTCCAAAGTTCAAGACCCTGATTTAAAAAGGGATTTGGTCAGTTTGGGAATGATCCAAAATATTCAAATTGCAAGTGATCAAGTGAGTTTTAAAGTCGTTTTGACTACTCCGGCTTGTCCACTGAAAGAAGTAATCAAAAACAATTGTTTGGAGGAGTTGGAAAGCGATTTTGGTTCGGGAATCAAATGGGATATCCATATGACTTCTCAAGTCACCACTGTTAGAGATGCAACTCCGGTTTTACCACAGGTTAAAAACATCATTGCAATTGCTTCAGGAAAAGGTGGTGTTGGAAAATCTACTACATCCGTGAATTTGGCAGTTTCTTTAGCTGAATTGGGAGCAAAAGTCGGATTGATTGATGCGGATATCTCTGGACCATCCGTCCCTACCATGTTTAATGTGGAAGGTGAGCAACCTGCTGTAAAAAAAGAAGGTGATAAGAATGTAATCATACCCGTCACACAATATGGAGTCAAATTGATGTCAATCGGCTTCCTGACTCCTACGGATTCCGCTGTGGTTTGGAGAGGTCCAATGGCAAGTTCAGCACTCAGACAGTTCATTTCTGATGTGGATTGGGGAGAATTGGACTATTTATTGATAGACCTTCCTCCAGGAACCTCTGATATTCACCTAACTATGGTTCAAACTGTCCCAGTGACAGGAGCTGTGATTGTGACTACACCTCAAAAAGTAGCGCTAGCAGACGCCAATAAAGGTTTATCTATGTTCCGCCAGCCACAAATTAACGTGCCTATTTTAGGTGTTATTGAAAATATGGCTTACTTTACACCAGAGGAATTGCCAGAAAATAAATATTATCTTTTTGGTAAAGAAGGAGGAAGAAAACTAGCTGAGAAATACCAAGTTCCATTCTTAGGCGAAGTGCCGATAGTGCAGAGTATCAGAGAGAGTGGAGATACCGGATATCCGGCAGTATTAAAAAAAGGGGTGACCCAAGATGCATATATGGAGTTGGCAGAGACAGTCGCGAGACAAGTCGCTATCCGAAATGCATCAGACAAGAAAACAGAAATAGTAGAAATAAAAGCATAAACTCATGCAAGCAGAATTAAAAGAGCAAATTGAATTCGCATTAGACACGATCCGTCCTTATTTGGAAGCCGATGGTGGAAATGTGCGAATTGTTGAGCTAACTGACGATATGGTATTGAAAATCGAAATGTTGGGTTCTTGCGGATCCTGCCCTATGTCCTCCATGACTCTTAAGGCAGGTGTCGAAGACGCCATTAAACGAGCAATTCCTGAAATCACAAAGGTTGAGGCCGTAAATCTGACAGTAGCCTAATTCAAAAGACTAAATGAAAAAATGGTCCAGCTTTTTTATAAAAGCCAACATGCTCCTTCTGGGAGCTATTTTTGCATATAGCGGAAGCTATTCCCAAGGTTTTAAAATCACACCATTCCAAGGATTTTCAACTCTAGAAAGCAAATCTTCTGAGGTTCACAATGAAAAATGTGCTCAGGTACATTTGCATGAAATGCTGGAAAAAGAAATGGGTTATTTTGGATCTGAAGAGTTTTTTGAAAACTGGTTGGACACCAAAATTGAAGAAAGGAGAAGCAATCCTCAAATATATTTAAGAACTCAGGAAGATGTTCGCCTGATCCCGGTTGTCATTCATGTAGTTCATAATGGAGAATCTGTAGGTACCGGAAGTAATATTCCGCTTTCTCAAATTGAAGCCCAAATCAGAATCCTAAACGAGGATTTCAGAAGGCTAAATGCAGATGCTAGCCAAACTCCTGCTGAGTTCCTTCCAGTTGCTGCGGATGCTAATATTGAATTTGTTTTAGCAAAGCAGGACCCCGACGGGCTTCCAACTGACGGGATTGTAAGGATCCAAGGTCCTAAATCCTCTTACTTGGATACTGATGCAGTGACAATTGGTCAATTGACCCAGTGGAATCCAGAGGAGTATTTAAATATTTGGGTAGTTCCTTTAACTCAACCTTATATAGGATATGCTACTTTTCCAGTATCTGATTTGCCCGGATTGAACTTCTCCCCTTCCGCTGCAATCACTGATGGAGTAACAATTGACTATCGTTTTTTTGGAACAGGAGGAAATGCCACATCCGCTTCTTTGGGAAGAACTGCAACCCATGAAGTAGGGCATTATTTTGGATTAAGGCATATTTGGGGAGATGGAGGTTGTGACGTTGATGACTTTGTGGCAGATACTCCTGATCAAGACAGCTCCAATAGCACTTGTAATTCCAATCCTTCTAGAATCAGTTGTGGATCCAATGACATGATCCAAAACTTCATGGACTACACTCCTGATGCTTGTATGAATTTATTTACACTGGGTCAAGTGGAAAGGTTCAATGTTGTTTTAGAAAACAGCCCTAGAAGAACTACTCTAATTAATAATCGTGCAACACAGGATCCAACATTGGTTGATAGAGACTTAGCAATAACAAAAATCAATGAACCCGGTGATTTTGTTTGTTCTCCAGCAATCATGCCTTCTATTGAGGTGAAAAATGCAGGTAAATTAAATGTAACTTCTGCCAGAGTCGCTTTAAGAAGAAATGGCTCTGTAGTTGAAAGCAGAAACTTCACTATGAACTTGCAAACTGGCGAAGTTGCCACATTAAATTTTCAAAGCTTTTCCTTGGCCTCTGGATCAAATGAAATCGAATTCGAGGTAATCCAGGTAAACAATAACACAGATGAGAATTCTGCGAACAATTTAGCTTCATCTAGTCCTGTACTCCAATCAGCAGTTTCTTTACCTCTGACATTAGATATAGGGAATATTCCAAACTCTTGGTCCACCATCAATCCGGATGAGTCCATGACTTGGGCTGATACTACTTTGACTATTTCTGGTACTCAAGAAGACCTACTGTATATTCGACATTATGAATACGAGGCTCCCGGCGCGTTGGATTATTTCGTTTCCCCAATCATTGATTTGAACCAATATCCAAATGCTCAGGTGGTTTTTGACGTTGGACACGCCCCCTACAATCAAACCGGGTTCCAAGATGAATTAATTGTAGCTATATCTGCTGATTGTGGAAATACTTTTGATTTTGCAAATGCTACTTATAGCAAATCAGGATCATCTCTTCAAACAGACACCCCTACCCTAGACGAATTTATCCCTGATGGATCAGATCAGTTCAGAACTGAATTGGTCAATTTGAGTGCTTTTGCAGATTTGGGACAAGTACGAGTTGCATTCATCACTGTAAACTCATACGGAAATAATATCTTCCTCAAAAACATCAGAATTCTTGATGAAGAGCGGTACAATTATAACATCAGGATCGATGAATTGATGTCTCCATTCCCAATAGCGAGTGAAAACATAGATACAGAGATTCTTTCAATCACCAACACAGGTAATTTACCTGTTTCTCAGTTTGTCTTTACCAAATCAACTAATAACGGGACTGCCCAGCAGTTTTTAGCCAGTGGATCATCCATTTCCCCTGGTCAAAGTGTGAATCTTACAGGTGATAACACTACAGTAGAAGGCAAAAACAAATTGGAATTCGAGATCTCCCTTCCAAACTTTGACCAAAATGGTGGGAATACAAGTGAGCTTACCAGGTATGTTGTAGTCAATAATGAAACTGCTCTGGTTCCTTGGAGGCAAAACTTCAATCAATCCACTTCATTAGAACCTTGGGCAACAGTCAATCCCCAAGAAGATCAATCAGCTTGGGAAGTCATAGCGACAGGCTCAGCAAATGAAAACGTTTCGGGGATCTTAGAGCCTGAAGGGGGATTGAGTTACTGGCTCGGATCATCCATGTTTGATCTTTCTGATCGAACTCAGGCTTCATTATTCTTCGATATTGCAGCCGGAAGCATGGCTAGTAACACATCATTTAAAGTTTTGGCTAGTCCAGACGGCGGAGCAAATTACCTAATCATCTGGGAAGAAGCTGGTTCTTCCATTAGTACAGTAGATTCTGGTTCACCAAGTCCGAATAATGTAGAAGACTTTGAAAGGAATTACATTGACTTGACTAACATTACCACTACCGAATTCGATTCTGTTAGAATTGCCTTTGTCTTGGAAGTAGCGAACGGAAGCAACTCCCCAGTCTATTTGGACAATATTGAGTTATTTTTAACAGCAAATCCTGACCCGGTAATTCCTGGAGATGGCATGGCGATCTTGTATCCAAATCCGGCAACAGATTTCTTCAATATTGCTTTCAACCTTCCAGCTTACGAAGATGTCACCATCCAGATAGTTTCTGCAAATGGTGCAGTACTTCATGAAGTAGAATATCCTGAAACGTTAAACCAGACATATTCTTTTAGTAGAGAAGTCTTCCCGCCGGGTCTTTATATTGTCAGGATCACAAGTAATTCGATTAGCGAAACAAAAAAATTAATCATAAACTAAACAAATGAGCCGAAGTAAAGCACTTCGGCTTGTTTTTTGCCCAGCACCCAATGCTAGCCCCTAAATCTTTGTGGGGTTTAAAATTCCCGATTATCTTTAGCAATTGTAAATTTCATTCATGAGCGGCTTTTCTTACTCTTTGAAAAAAGTAATAATCAATATTATCGTAATCCTGGCTCTTTCTTTCTTGCTAGGGTTTTTGTTCTTGCAACTCTACCTTCCCATGTATACCAATCATGGTGAGACAGTCTCCGTTCCAGACTTATCCGGCTATACTTTTGATGAAAGCGTTGACATTCTGGACAATGCAGGACTGAATTATGAAGTCTCACTTGATTCAGGTTTCAGCACAGATGAAAAGGCATTGGCTGTATTGAAGCAAATTCCAGCTGCAGAGGAGCAAGTTAAAAATGGGCGAAAAATTTACTTGACTCTGAATGCAAGGAACGCGCCTTTGATCAAGATGCCAAATCTGGTGAACTTGCAATTAAAAAATGTGCAAGAAACTCTTGCAAACATGGGATTGGAAAGAGGAGAAATCATTTATGTTCCAGATATTGGGATAAATGTAGTATTGGAACAAAGATACCGAGGAGTAAGTATTTCTGAAGGATTTGAAGTACCTAAAGGGTCTAAAATTGATCTAGTTGTCGGAGATGGTGATGGAAATCAAATTCTAAGCGTCCCTAACTTTATTGGAAAAGATGAAATAGATGCTGAATTTTTGATCTTAGGTTCTGGACTTCGAGTTGGTGAAAAAATTTACGCTAAAAACGATACCGTATCAGCAGGAATAGTTTTTAGACAATCTCCAGATGCAGGTCTTCAAGTAAGAACCGGAGAAATTGTCGATCTTTGGATCTCTGGTGAACGAGATTTTTAAACATTCAAATGGGAGCAATAACCCGAAATTATGGACTATTACTACTATTCTTGATTTTTTCGGGGATAGCTAAAGCTCAATTTGTTCAATTTGCTCCTATTCCACAGAATAAATTCAAACTTGAAACTTCCATTGAGTCTGAACGATTCAGAATCAACAATGAGATAACTCTACCATTTTGGGATGATTTCAGTCAAGGAATGGACACCCTTTCTTGGGACTTTGAGGGAGCGACATTCAGTTCCACCATTGGTAATGCAGCACCATCTTTTGGAGTAATTCTTCTAGATGGAGTAGACTCAGATGGTACTCCTTATTCACGGCAAATACGAGATCAAGGAGCTGGAGATTACCTCACTTCCAAACCATTTGATCTTTCAAGTTTAAACGCCACAGAGTCTTCAAGTCTTTATCTTAGCTTCTTTTGGCAAGCTGGAGGAAAAGCAGAAAGACCTGATGAAAATGACAAGTTGACCCTTCAGTTTTTGAATGAGAATGGAGTGTGGGAAACGGCTTGGGAAATGAATGGTGGTGCAGAAAGAGACCCAGATATTTTTACCCAAGAAATCATTCAAGTAAACTCTTCATACCAACATTCAACCTTCCAGTTTCGATTTGTAAATATGGGGAGACTCTCAGGACCATTTGATTCTTGGTTGGTAGATTATGTTTTCCTCAATGCCGGAAGAAATGAATCCTCGACCTATTACCTAGATCGGGCATTGACTCAATTCAACTTTTTTCAAATAGGTTCTTATGCAACTGTTCCTGCAGAATTGATTGGAGATTATTCTTCCAGTGATTTTTCAACAATTCAAAACGAATTCTACAATCTCGAAAATAGATTTAGAGCCATGGAATATTCCATAGCTGTTTTGGATCAAAGCAATGGAACAAGCACATTCATTAACCTTAATACCCCTTTCAATCCCGTTCCAAATGCTTTGGAAAGAAGAAGCTTTGAAAGCAGAGAAGTCGCTGAAATCCCATCGATCCAAGGAGAAACAGACTTAGAAGTAGTCACCTATTTAACTACAGGTGACCAAAACTTCTATACCGTATCTGCTGGAGATAGTACATTCTACGATCAAGTAGATTTTAAAATCAATGATACGGTGAGAACCCAAATTCCAATCCATGATTATTTTGCATATGATCATGGAAGCGCTGATTATGCAGCTGGAATTAATCAAAAAGCGGGTCGCCTGGCTGTAAAATATGAAGTTGATCAAGAAGTTTATTTAAAAGGGATTTCAATTAATTTCACCAACCCCAATCAAGTTGATCTTCCGATAGATATTCTGGTTTGGCAAGACTTGAGCAAGGAACCAATCTTTGCTAGAGAAGAACTCATCCCTCTAAAAGAGGAAGGCGAAGATCTACTCTATTTCTCTTTAGACACCAACTTGAGGGTCATTGGAGAGTTTTACATTGGTTTTGCCCAGTTTACGGATGATTTTATCCATGTCGGACTGGACAAGACCAATAATCAGGCGGATAAGATTTATTACAATGTAGCTGGGGCTTGGGCCCAAAATGAAGAGGTTTTAGGGTCCCTGATGATTAGACCTCATGTCAGCATAGCCACACCTTTTGAACAGAGTGAAGATACTGGATCAAATTTCAAGTTTTATCCTAATCCTGTAGAAACAAGACTGACCGTCGAGGGAGAATATTTGGATTTAAGAGTTTTCGATTCCTTTGGAAGGGAGATTTTCCTAGAAAGAGAAGCAATGGACAAAAGAGAATTCCTTAACTTTATAGGACAAAAGTCAGGAATCTATGTTATTAATCTAATAACAAAGTATGGACCTCAGTCATTTAGAATTTTAGTAAAATAGTATAGCACCATGGAAGATATCACCGTAAAAGAGCTCAAGGAAAGACTTGATAACAATGAAAAATTCTTTTTTCTCGATGTAAGAGAAGAATGGGAATATGACGATGACAATTTGGGAGCTAAAAACATCCCATTAGCTAATTTACCTCATCAGTTGGATGAACTGGAGGCTTACAAAGACCAAGAGATTGTAGTTCACTGCAGAAGTGGAGCAAGAAGCGGAAATGCCAAGAAATTCCTGGAAAGCAAAGGTTTCTCAAAGGTTAGAAATGTATTGGGCGGTATTATCGCTTATAGAGATCTATAAGATCTCCAATCCAAAAAATTTAAGGCGCTTGAAAAGGCGCCTTTTTTTTTTCGTGTTAAAACAAAAAAAGAGTTACACTTACGTGCAACTCTTTTAAATGTGGGCCCAGCTGGGCTCGAACCAGCGACCTCCTGATTATGAGTCAGAAGCTCTAACCAACTGAGCTATAGGCCCAAGATTATCAATTTTAATCTCCAAAAATGAAGATTGAATAGCATTTTAAAATCCTCAAAAGCGCTTCAAAAACCTTCCTATTTTCGAAATACCTTGGTTTTGGGAGTGCAATGTTACATATTTGAAAGGATATTCACAACCAATCTTTCGAATGAAAAAAACACCTGATGCAGACTTTTTAATATTTGATTTAGGAAATGTCATCGTTGACATCGATTACCAAAGGTCCTTAGACCTTATCCGTCAGGAACTTCCATCCTCCCACCATCATTTATTGGAGGGTTTTTATAAAACAGAATTTCATCACAATTACGAAAAAGGAAAAATAGATTCTTTGACTTTTCGTCAAGAAGTGAATGCTTATTTTGGCCAGGATTGGGAAGATGAGCATGTTGACTTCCTTTGGAACTCACTTCTGGGAAAAATTCCTGCTGAAAGACTGGAGCTAGTAAAGCGTGTAAGAGAGCATTATCAGGTTGGAGTATTGAGCAATACCAATATGATCCATATTCATGGTGTCAACAGCATTTTGTGGCGAGATCATGGGTTGCAAAATTTCGATCCTGTTTTCGACTGGGTCTTTCTAAGCCATGAGATGGGGCTGTCCAAACCCCAGCCTGAGATCTATGAGAAAATGCTGACCGATTTGGGCACTTCGCCTGAAAGAGTGGTATTCTTTGATGATTTGGCTCCAAATGTAGCTGCCGCAAATGAAATCGGAATCAAAGCCATCCAGGTTACTGGACCAGAAATCATATTTGATTATCTCAAGGATGTACAGTAGTAAAGAGTACCTAAAGCATACTTCCCTTTTCATCCTCACCCTAATTGCAACAACACTGGCAGGTGGAGAATGGGTTTATGGCAAATCTGTTTTGGGAGAAGGAGAAAGTGCGCTGACCTGGGAATATTTTATTAAGTCGCTGTCATTTTCTATTCCTTTTATTGGAATTTTGTTGATTCATGAATTGGGACATTTGTTTACCTCCATTTACCATAAGGTAAAGTGTTCTCTACCCTTTTTTATCCCCGCCTGGTTTGGATTTATTGGAATCCCTTCTATTGGAACATTCGGAGCGGTGATTCGGATGAAAGGCTTTGTCAATTCTCGTAAAAAGTTCTTTGATATTGGTGTAGCTGGACCTCTAGCAGGTTTTATAATTGCTTTAGGAGTCTTGATTTATGGATTTTCGACTCTGCCTCCTGCTGATTATATCTATGAAATCCATCCGGAATATGCTGATCCCAATTTCGAAGGCTATGGAGAGGAGGTTTTAAACTTTGCCTTAGGAGACAATCTTCTTTTTTGGGGATTAGGAGAAATTTTCGCAGATCCAGAAAGACTACCAGCCATGGATGAGGTCATCCACTACCCTTTTCTATTTGCAGGCTATTTTGCCCTCTTTTTTACAGCATTGAACCTCTTGCCTATTGGACAATTAGATGGAGGACATGTTGTGTTTGGATTATTCCCTAAGCACCATCGACAGATTTCTTTTGTAGTCTATACTGCCTTTTTATTTTATGCCGGATTAGGGATGATCAGCCCCTTTATGCCCTATGAGGACCTTGTCCTGAGATTACCCTTGTATTTAGGTTTTCTATTTATCTGCTATCAACGGTCGGGATTGCCACTTCAAACCAGAATAACTCTTATTCTTTGCATGGGAGCAATTCAGTATCTGATTGCCTACTTATTCCCAACAATCGAGGGATACCAAGGTTGGCTGTTTTTCGGTTTTTTGTTGGGCAGGGTCATGGGAATCCGTCACCCGGAAGTTTCTGGATTTAGAAAATTAGATACAAAAAGACAATGGATCGGATGGCTGGCCATTCTGATCTTCCTGGTGTGTTTTACCCCCCAGCCTTTTGTTTTCAACTAAAACCAACAAGGGAGCCAGTTTATCTCCCTTTTTCACTATTTTCAATTCCAGTTTAATTCTCTTCCAGAATTAATTTTAGAAATGCTGAAGACGGAACGGTTGCCTTTGCATCCCTTTGTTATTTTTTGACTCATCAACCCAAGGCTGAATTCTCTTGGTATAGGTCTTTGCCTCAATCGCATTTTCAAATTGCCCTTTGATACCCGCAGCACCAGGACTGAAAGAAAGGGGCCGGGAATTTCAGTATTTCGCCGCTAAGACCTCGCTGAATTCACCAATCCTCACTCCTGGAAAAAAGGTATAAACAACATTTTGGAGGGCTGATAAAAAATATTTGATCTCCGCTTCTTTTATTGTTTTTTTTAGACAAGGCAATTCAAGCTCTTTCGTTTCGTTTTTACAAAGTATCGACCTAGGTATATCCGCATGTTGAATTTCAATGCTAGGTAAAAACCCAACCTAATTTCCAACTACTTATTTAGAAAAACTTTCCAAAATTATAGGTATAATCCTATTTATACTTTCAAAAAACTATATTAAATACAAAATGTAATAATATTTTAAAAATTTTAATATTAAGGAGAGCGGACCATTATTTATTTCTACAATATGAAAAATTCAAATTAATATAAAAAAATACAATTACCATTTATACACTTAGTTACCTATATATATAATTAACTTAATTTATTATTAGCTATTAAGACAACCATATACCCTCTTTTATTTGAAGCAAAACACTTCAATGGAAAAAATAATTAAATTCAAACAAATATTTTATAAACCTCAAAAAAAACTCTTCCACGAAAATAAAAA
Source organism: Algoriphagus sp. PAP.12 (assembly GCF_026652115.1). Classification (GTDB taxonomy): domain Bacteria; phylum Bacteroidota; class Bacteroidia; order Cytophagales; family Cyclobacteriaceae; genus Algoriphagus. The sequence goes on from NZ_JAPPSQ010000009.1 coordinate 118,461, forward strand.
CAACACTTATCCTTATTTTGAATACACCTGTTATCAAAATAATACAACTAAACAGGGATTACAACAAAATTTCAATCCCCATACACCAATAGTCTAACAAAAAATAAAATCTGTATATAAAATACATTTAACTTTATACATTATATTTACATAATAGAACAAATAAACGTAACCCACTTTAACCTATAGAAAATTATAATTTCAGTTATACCTATAGACAATATGTATTTTTTAAGAAAAATATCCGGATTCGTTTCCGGAATCAAAACCAAAAAGTTAACCATTGAAGGGAGAATCGTAACTTATTCTTATCAGGGAAAATTTATTAGTATCAATCCTTTTTCCATGCTTAGGGATTTAAGCTACAAAGCCCAGGGAATTGCCAAGCTCAACTCTGAATTGAAGCTAAAGGATCTTCAGGAAATAACATTTGATTGCATTCCTGAATTTGGCAACGAATTGAATATCCGTGTCCAATCCAAAATTGATAAAACAAGCTTCACAATAGAAAGAAGTGTGAAGAAAATGGATCAAACTCCCCATACCTGCTATGAATTCTATTTTGAGGAAATTCTCATTGCTAGGTTAATCAAAAAGTATGATTATGGAAGTCAATTTCCTTTCGTAGTAAATACATTTAAGGAATCTTTATCCGAACCTACAAAAGAGGAATCAAATCAAGCATCCTGGAAATCCGGAAATCAATTTCTTATTGCAGAAAATTTTGGCCATTCTCATGTAAATGTCTGCTACGACCAGGAATTATTACTCAGAATAGGAAATATGGTTTCCTAATTATTTTGTTTTTCCTTCATCAAAGGATAAAGATCAAATTCATAAATATTCCCATTGCGATCAGAAAACAGGATTAACCAAGGACCCTTTTGAATTCCGGTAAAATCCTGTTTACTGAGCGTAACATTGTTTAAATGTGCTCCATTGGTGGATTTCAACCTGATTTTTTCACTAACTCCTATCGGTTGATCTGAACCAATCTTGATCTCATTGATAGAAATCTCTGCAGATCCATCCGTAAAAGCACTTGTATGCGCTTCCAGGACAACTCCATTCGGTAAATGGGTGATAACCGGACGTGTCGGTGAAACATCTTCGCTGAGGTCCTCATAGGGAAAGTCTTTCCACTCCCCTTCCAAGGAACGCATTCTCAATACAAACTGCGGCTTACCGGTTTGATCCACACTGTTTTTCGATACTAAAATCATCCTTCCATCCTCCAGTAAAGTAGTGTTCAAATGATCGTCTGCTGTTTTATTCCCTTTAGAAACCGTTATCAGGTCAGACCATTCCAAATCATGGTTTTTATGAATCCTCTCATAAATTGCCTCCTCCAATTGATTGGACCAGACCACCGATATTCCTCCCTTAATCCGTGAAATCACTGAAATATCATCTTTACTGATAGAATCTGCTAACACAGCTGGTTGGGACCAAAATTTCCCCTGATCAGAAGATGACCAGACCAGCACCTGTTCATTCCAATCCGAAGCGATCCACAGTATCCCTGAATCATCTTTGGTAATCGTTGCTGTTTCGATTTGGTTGCAATCTGATGGAATGGGCAATGAACTTACCAATTCCACCTGAATGGACTTCGAAGTAGTTTTAAGCCTGAGAAACCTCAGTTTGCAATTCCCAACCAAAACTATGAATTGAATATCCCCGTCAGAATACACGTCCGCTTTCCCAGGCAGACCCCACAATTCCCCATTTAAATCCTTCTCTTCCATCCATTCTCCTTCATTTCTTTTCCAGACTTTAGGTCCTGTTGAATCAGGTAGAACCGCCCACCAGGCTCCTGATGAAAACCAGATTTTGGACTGGGGCTTGTCTTGAGTTGGGTCTTTAAAATCGACTTTAAAAACAGGCTTCACTTCTAGTTGCTGAGCAAGCATCTGATTTCCAACAAGAAGAAAAAATGGAATCCCTGCTAAAAAAGGAATGAGACTTTTGCGAAACATAGTGGAATTAGCTTTTAAAACACCAGAAATCTACTGTAGAAAGGTAAAATCTTAAAATGTCCTTATTATGAATTAAAGATCAAAGTTTCTGTAATTACACTACTGAGCATGGCCTATTTTAGTCCACCCCAAACCAAGAGAAGAATGAAAACGGGTTCCATTCTTCTTTTTTCCATTCGCTTGAAAATCCAAGAAAGAAGGAGGACCTAAGCCCTCCTGTCACATGCGCTGAGATTCCTATCTCAAAGCAAAAAGAAACATTCCATCTCAGCGTAGTATCAATTGCTTTCTAGTTCCTTTTTTGACATCTAAGGTATTGAAGATCAACTTTCCTGATGGGGATATTAAATAAGGAACAGAACCGACTAGAATATCCTCAAACTCATAACCTGGGGAGATTTTTTGATTATCTGGGTCAATCTTAAAAATTTTGCCCTGAGCCATGACTTCATCGATTCTCACAGTGGTGATTTTCAATGAATATCCCAAATCATCTCTGGAAGTGTGAATCCCTTGTTCCAATTCTGCAGGCACACTTCTGATCAATGCATAAACCACCCCATCTACCTCAAAAATATCAGTTTCCAAATGGATAGGGTTTCTTCCTATCACACGCACAGGCTCATTGTTATCTCCCTCAATTTCTTCTGTGAGATAGGCAGTTTTAAGATCTCCTTGAGAAGAAATTTGCAAAATCACTGTGGATACAGGAGTTCTTTGATTGGCGAAGGCGATCAAATAATCTCCGTTCGAAATAGCGGTAATTGATTCCACTGAAGCCACATTCAAATCTTTGAACTTCACTTTGGAATCCGCTGGAATTTGCAGCTTGGACTCTATTTCCGCATTGGTAATTTGCTTGGCAAAGACTAAATCATCCTCAATTTTATAAATGGCAATACTTGGTTTTTTATTCGCCCCATCCCCATAATAGGGAGCAATAACGAACTGAGAACCCGCCGCTTCTTTGATTTTAATTGCAATACTAGGCCTTTTGTTGGGGCCTTCTGCAAAAGGAAGAGGAATCTGATTTAAAATATTCCCTTGATGATCCATGCGAATTGCCCGAAGATTACTGTCATCTTTGGCGGATTGAGAGTTCAATGCCAATACTCCATAGGATGTCTGGGCATAAGTAATCCCTATAGGGGCTGATTCCATCTCTGTCATCACTTGATTGTCCCAGGACTTGGTAGCCATATCATATATCCCGGAAATATAGTGGGGGTCACTGGTGGCCATCATCCCTGCGATAAAAGCTTTTCCATCCAAGGGGACATACTCGGTCTCTCCTTCTAGTGCCCTCAACAACCGATTCTGTCGGCTAGTTTGATAGTTCTGGTTATCAACCCCTTCATTTTTGATCGCAAAGGAGACAAAAGGCCAGAATTTATCATCCAATTGAATCTGATCCTCCTTTTTGAATTTGAAACCGGACCAAAGATCATTGTAATATCTGTTTTCAAAGGTGCCTATGTTCAATTTGGGTTTTCCGGCCAAAACAGTTTTTTGAAAGTGTCCGAATTTCTTTCCTGCCAAATTCGCGGGTACCTTGGCTCCTGTAAGCATGGGCTCTGCTTGTAAATTGGAAAATTGCGAAAAATTGGAGGCATCATACTTTTCTTCTACAGAGGAGACCACTTCTCCTTCCTCATCGGTAGTCACTCCCAAAAACATTAACCCATTCTTTTTATCCTGGTATAGGTAAAAATGATTCAGTTGGGTTTTGGCTTCATCCCAAAAAGTCCCACCATAATATAATGCTCCTTTTTTAGCAGCTTTTTCTGCCTCAGCACTTAATGGAAGAGCTGCTTCATTGGCAGTAATAGATTGAGAATAGGCGAAAATTAATCCAGTCATTCCCATTAAAAGGGTAAGTGTTAATTTCTTGATCATTGCTTTGAGAGTTTTGTTTGTTCAAAATTCCCTCAATGGATCTCCATTTATCTACCCAATTACCTTGATTTTCCTCCCCGTTTTCGGGGAGGACGCAGACTTTTGAGGTTTTTAAAATCATTTTTTTTATTTTCCATTGCCAGAAAACCTTCAAACCGATGAGTCATAATAAACATGCCTCTGCATTTTTCGGAGTGCTTTTAACGTTCAGTTTTTCAGCCTTCGCCCAAAAGGACAGTTTATTCAATGCAGCAGAAAAATTTCATCAAGAAAATAAACTATTAGAGGCTGTAGAAGCCTACAAAAATATCGGTCGATATTTTGAATCCATCCAAGCCTATGATTCTGCCTTTCAATTTTATCGAATTGAAGGAGAATACATCAAAAGTCATCTAGAAGAGCCGATGCGGGATTCCCTATTGGGAAAAGTCTACATGGATTTTTCATTTGTAGCTCTTGGAATGAGAAATCTTGAAAAAGCACTGCCTTATTTAGATAGCGCAGAGATTATTTATAAACGATTGGACAGCCCTGGTGATTTAGCTCGGGTAATGAATAATAGGGCCAATGCTTTGAATGAAATGAACCGATATCAGGAGGCGATCGATTACCTCCTTCAAGCCATTAATTACGGGGAGTTGGTCCAAAACAAAGAAAGTAAAGATGCTTTACTCAATAGTGTTTATAACAATATCGGTAAGAACTATTTGTCCTTGGAAGATTGGAGCAATGCAGCCAAGTATACTCAAATGGCTATTGATATTCACTCATCCTATGAAATCAATAATGCACACGCCCGTCTGAACCTTAGTAACGCCTATATAGGAATGGATTCTTCAGATCTCGCCATCCAAGCAGCATTGGAAGCGGAAGAAATCTACAAGGAAGTTGGCTTTGCCTATGGAATAATCGCCGCTAAAAACAATATAGGTCTAGCGCTGAAAAATCAAGGGAAATGGGAAGATGCTTCGACACTCTTCGAAGAATCTATTATGATGTCCGAGGAAGTAAATTATCCATTGGGAAAATTAGAAGCTATGATCAACAGATCTCCCATTTTAGCTTCCAAAGGACAGTTGACCAAGGCTATTTCAGAAATGAATGAAGCAGAGGAACTATGTCTCCTGTATGATGATAATCAATACCTAAAATCTGTTCAGGAGAATTTGGCTGAATTGTATGAAAAAACAGGAAACACAGCACTTGCACTAACCTATTTCAAGTCTTTCAAAGTACTGGATGATTCCCTGAAATCCACAGAAAATGTCAAAAATGTAAATGATCTACTTCTGAAATATGAAACTTCTGAGAAAGAAAAAATGCTTGCTGAGCAAGAATCTGAAATTCAAATTCAGAAAGCAACTTTAGCAGTCCGAAGTACACAGCTCACCTATCTCATTTCAGGATTGATTGTTTTGTTGATTGGAGGAGCATTTATCTATCAGAGGAACCGATCCAAACAAAAAGAAGCTATCCAGCTAGCAATCATACAAGAAAAAGAGCGAGGCTACGATGCTGTAATACAGGCCACTGAAGATGAAAGAAAGCGTATAAGCAAGGATCTTCATGATGGAATCGGACAACAGCTAACTGCATTGAAAATGGGTCTATTGAATTTGAAGGAAAAGGCAGATTCAGCCGTTCAAAAAGAATTAGATCTAATCACCTCAGAATTTACTAAATCTGCAGACGAAGTACGCCAAATATCACATCAAATGATGCCTCGTGCATTGATGGAAGACGGACTGGTTCAGGCCACTGAAGACTTACTAAGAAATACCTTTCAATTTTCTGAAATCAACTATGAATTTGAACATCACGGAATGGATTCAAGAATGGAAGAAAGGATCGAAATCAGTATCTATAGAGTTCTTCAAGAATTACTGAACAATATTTTAAAACATTCTCAAGCTAGCTTTGTCAATATTCAACTCTTCAAAATAAAAGGAAAATTGACACTATTAGTAGAAGACAATGGACAGGGACTATCTGGAGCCAAATCCGATGGACATGGTCAAATGAATATTCGGAACCGGCTTGATTTGATCCACGGCACTGTCAATTATGAACCTGGCCCTGAAAGTGGCCTTATCGCAATCATCACTGTACCGGTAGGATAAATGGAAAATACCAGGATTGTTTTAGTAGATGATCACCAAATGATCAGTGATGGCCTAGGCCGAATCATCAAAGATATTTCCGGCTTTGAAGTGGTTTGCACTTACCAAAACCCTTTGGAAGCATTGCAAAAAATCCCCGTCTGGAGACCGGATATTTTACTTGTAGATTTGGAAATGCCCGGCATGAATGGACTGGAATTGATAAAAAACTTGAAAAAATCGTTCCCAGATCTCAAGTGTGTTCTATTGACAATGCATCTAGACAAAGCAACTGTGAAAGAAGCCCTTAGCCTCAAAATCAATGGATATATCCTTAAAAATATGGATGAATTTGAGTTGAGAATTGCATTGGAAAAAGTAAAAAATAATCAAAACTACTACAGTTCTCCCGTCACAGAGGTCCTCCATAAAGAGTCCAAACCCATTTCAAAAAACGGGAATTCCAAATTGGAACTGCTCAGCAACCGAGAGCGAGAGGTATTAGGGCTAATTGCAGAAGCTTTTTCCACCAAAGAAATTGCAGATAAACTCAGCCTAGAAATATCCACTATTGAAACCCATAGAAAATCACTTCTCAGGAAGTTGCATGCCCGAAATGTTGCGGGGCTGGTTCGCATAGCCATTCAAGAAGGACTGGTTTCTTGAAAGTGGCGAAGTGTATAAAACAAAAAAGGGCTAGTTGCCCTTTTTTTTATTTCAAATGCATCAATCTGTCCTGGAATTTACCTTCAAACCATTTTTCTCTGCCCTCAAGCCTGTCTTTTGATCCTCCACTATTATAGTAAAGGAATCCTCTGAAAACACTTTTGGCTTGAATCCTTTGGCGGGTATCCTCCTTTTATATTCCAATTCACCTGTCCGTTCATTAATGACAGAAAGTAATGGGGATTTAGCATCAGGAACCACCCTAATTTCATCCAAATACCCAATGGCTTTCCTTCCGTAATTATCATCAACTGATACTTCTATCGGCCAATCAGAATACTGCCCATTGGGATCAAGAATTGGATCCACATATCTAGGCCAGCACTCTATTTTCATCTTTTGATTCATTTTATCAAAGGTGATAATTCCATAGCCCGTTGCCCGATCATATATTCTTGCCGGTTTCAAACCAGTTTTATATGGATTTCCAATAGCATAAACTGTCATCTTATTTCCAAATCCGTCTTCAAAATCACCGGTATACTTTGGCTTACCTGGAATAGATCGATGACCAGCATCTACTGTTGGCCACCATCTTCTTGGCCATAAATTATTCAAAGCAGGTCCTGCAAATGCAAATCCTGAATCTCTATACTCGTCTACACCATATTGAACAGTGCTTGCCAAGTGTTGATCTCCGGCGATATGCAAAGCATGGCTTTTTCTGATTATCCGCACTGCCTTATCTCTCCCTTTTTGAGGCCAACCATTGGAGTCCATATCGATGGTTGGAGCATCTCCAGATGGATACTCACCCTTTTCAGGAATAGGTAATCTAGGTACTATTTCATCGATCAGACTACCTTCAGGCAATGTTGCCACTGTACAAAAGTTCGTTTGGGACAAAACTGCCTTCATCTGTGTATCAGGAGTCCAATTCTCCACCCAGCTTTCCAAAAATTTAAGCTGTCTATCTCCTAACAAAGTAGCATCAATATCATATTGCTTTTTGATATCAAAATCAGGGTTTTGAATAAACCCATTTTGAACTTTTGCCTCAGCAGGAAGGACATTCTTTGGAGCAGATTTGAATTTCCTGTCTTCCAGAACGGCAAAACTCACCCCTCCATAAACCCACTCTGTATAATAAACTCCAATATTTTGCTTGATTGCTGTCCTATCAAAAGGATCAGGTAAATGGCTGGTTTGGGTTTCCTGAACCATATTTACCCATTCCCCGGGCATTTTATACCCTCCCTGATCTTGGGCAATGTATCCCCAACCTTTATCCGTTGGTGCTACTTTTCCTCCTTCTCCCCAAACATTGCCATGATAGACATCATGATCATCTGGAATAAAAGCCGATGGAATCGTTCTAAAGATATTTCGATAAGACCAGCCGAACATGTACCATTTTCTCAGATAGTCCAAGCTGGACTTCTCAAATGGACCAGTCTGAATACCAAAACCACCGGTCCCTTCATAAAATTGATCACCTAAGAAAAAAGCAATTTCTGGATTATGCTTGGCAACATGGATACTAACTTCTTCATCTGGAAACCCATAGTCCGCATTACAACTAAATACAGCAGCTTTGAGGTTCTCCAAAGATTCCGGTTCTTTGGCTATTTCTCCATAGTAATAGAAATCTTCTACTCCTGTTTTCAAAGGTATGGAAACCCCAACTCTGTAAGCGGTTTTTCCTTTCTCCCAGTTTTCAACTCTAAACTGGGCTGTTCTAGCCATGGGTTGAATAGTGCTCTCTCCCACTTTTTTCCAACCAGCATCACTTTTGATTTCCAAAAAGACTTTAGCATCAACAATTTTCTCTATCGGAGCTAGTTGAGCAGTCAACTTCAATGTACCCTGGTGAAGTGTGTATTGAGCAAAACATATGGGCCCAAAAAACTGCTTAGGGTTAAATGCCAACTTTTCTCCTCCGAAGGACCAATCAGAAAAAGCCACCAGAGGATTGGATTCATCTATCAATTCTTTGGAGGTATGAGCCACCAAACTGATATTTCCTTCCAAAACTTGAGGTTCAATACTTGGTATTGTAAATTTTACAGCCTTTCCTTTTTGAGGTTTTGCCGTTAAATCAAGCGTATACTTTCCATTTTCATAGCTCGCATCTAAGCTCAACTCAATCTCTTGATTCAGGTCTATCGTATCCATAGATTCCAAATCATTTCCAATCAGTCTACCAAGACCATTGATTCCGACATCCAATCCTTCGCCAAATACGGCTGATGATCGGTAATCCGCAAACTTTCCTTTAGCTCCCAATCGGAATCCTACAAATGAATCCTTTTTACCAATCAATTGATTATTTAGCCAAGATATCTTCACGGACTCTTTGAAAGAGACCAATTTCTCACCCAATTGATGAGTTAAGATATGTAGCGTCCTATTGGGGCCAGAAATGACACATTGAGCTTTTCCATTCACAATTTCCCAATCCTGAAGCCTATTACCCCAGTATTCAGGACCGACCCATTTCATATCTGGCCAGTTTTCCCAATTACTTTTATAACTATTCTGATCCTCAGAAATAATTTCCTTCAATCCGGAAAAAGCCTGAACAGGAAATGTAAAAGCACTACTTAAAGTGGAAAGAGCTATAGTTTTAACAGCTGATCTTCTCTTCATAATTTAATGGTAATTGAATTTTAAAAATAGGTCAAATAGCCTAAGTATTTTCTACCGTTAAAAAAACTATTAAAAATAATCCAACATCACTTATTTTCGCTGGATTTTTAATTCAGATGAAGAACTCTTCGCAATCATCTCAAGGTCTAATCCTTGCATTATCTGCAGCGATTTTTTGGGGAATCTCAGGGAATTGTGCCCAATTTCTATTTGAATATAAAGCTATTGACCCTTCCTGGTTAGTTTGCTGGAGGTTGATGCTGGCGGGTTTTCTATTAGTTGGATATGAGCTATCCAGAAAAGGAAAACAATCATTTGAAATCTGGAAAAACAAAAGCTCATTAATTCAACTTCTGATTTTCAGTGTATTTGGAATGCTGGCTGTACAATATTCCTATTTCATTAGCATCAAACTTTCCAATGCCGCTACAGCCACAGTCCTTCAATATATCGGTCCCGTATTTGTCGTTGCTTTCTATGCCATCAAATTTCGAAGATGGCCTGTCGTGGCCGAATTTGCCTCTATGATTTTTGCGGTTGCAGGTACATTCCTTTTAGTGACCCACGGTAATTGGAAAGAACTGGTCATATCAGAGGCAGCCTTTTTCTGGGGAATTATCTCTGCGATCACTTTGGCCTTCTACACCATTTATCCTGCGCAGCTTTTGAAAAACTATTCTGCAGCCAGTATCACCGGCTGGGCCATGCTATTAGGTGGATTGATCCTATCGGTTTTTCTTCAACCTTGGCAGATCGATGGAATCTGGGACATAGAAACCCTAGCAGTATTCGCTTATATAATTGTATTTGGCAGCTTGATTCCATTTATGTTCTTTCTCAGCGCAGTACCCAAAATAGGAGCACAAACTGCATCCCTCCTTTGTAGCGTAGAACCTTTGGCTGCTGCGATTATGGCAGTGCTTTGGCTTGGAGTCACTTTCAGTTTGATGGATTGGTTGGGAACAGCTTTGATTTTATCTACTATCATATTATTGACCTTCGCAACGAAACCAAAGGAATTAGCACTTTAAGGTTACTTTTCTACCAATTTCAGCTTGTAAATCATAATCCCGTCATCCTCTACTTCTGTTAATGAGGGATCTTTGGAGACTACAAGTTCATCTTTGTTGTTCAGAACAGTATTATAAGAAGCTGGAACAGGAATGGGGACATTACTTGCCAATTGATTGAATTCCTTATCAAATACAGCAACTAAGTGAGGGTTTTTCCTCCTTCTCTCTGACTCAAAATTTGGATCTTGGCGATCTAAAGCAGCCATCTGATCCTCAGTTAACCCTTTATTGTAAATAGCAATGTATTTATCACCTATTTGAAATAAATTGGTCAGATTACCGGTTGTCTTTTTTTGGTTTTCTACAAAAAAAGCATCGGGATTGCCCTCAGGGACTGGAGTATATGGAACCCAACCCGGAATATCTATTTCTACTGTTTTTTCGAATTCGAAATTTCCATTTTTGATCGAGTAGACATAAAATCGAGGCTCCAGCCACATAGAAAGCAAAAGCTTGTCTGATGTCAAAGTATAAGTAGGAATCGGAAAGCCTTGGATACCTTCTCCAAGTAAAGGTGAATCCTCGGGCAATTTGACATACCCTAAAGTGTCTCCGGTATCTTTATCCTGAGATTCCAAAATATCCAGTTTCATCAAAGCTTTATAAAAAGCACCTTCCGAAAAACTAACTTTCAAAGTTTCTGGCCATGGCTTAGGATAAAATACCTTCCCATCCAATTCAAACATTCCCAGCTTCGGATACATCATAAAAACTTGACTAGAATAAGGAATCAACACTTCACTTACAATGGCGGAATCTTCAAAAGAAAAATACCCTTTTGGAGAGTCAAAAACAGTCACCTTCCCATCAAAATAACCTAAACCCATGGGACTACTAATAGGATTGGAACCTTCTTCAGAAAATTCGCTATGGTTTAGAATATTCCCAGATTCATCTATTTCCAAATAATCGAAATATACATCGTTGGTTAGGAGGTATTTTGATGATTTCGGATCATAATCCTGCAAATTCATATTTCCCAAATAATCAACCAAAACAGAATCCACTACTTCAAAAGAATAGCTGGTTGAATTAGCCTCATCTTTATTACCATCTGAGCAAGAAAAAAAGAATGCTGAAAGAACTAATAAAAAAAGTACAGATTTAATATTTCTCATTGTTGGAAGAATTATGGTTGTAAAATAAAAAACTGAAAACAAGCGACTTGACACACTTAATAATACAAAAGAATTAAGTTAATTCAACTAATATCCTTTCATTTCCTTTCTGCAATTCCCTTGCAGCCCTCTTTTGTTAATTTAGGTTTCAAATAGTGAACTATGGCGCATTCTCATTCCCATCATGATCATACTCAAGGATCTGGCAACCTGAAACTTGCATTTTTCCTCAACCTTGGATTTACCATACTAGAATTGATTGGAGGCTTCTATGTCAATTCAGTTGCCATTTTATCCGACGCAATCCATGATCTGGGAGACTCCCTCTCTTTGGGATTGGCCTGGGGATTGGACATTAAATCGAAACAAAAAGCCAATGATAATTTTTCTTTTGGCTATGGAAGGTTCTCCCTTTTAGGAGCCCTGATCAATGGATTGGTATTGATTATCGGGTCTGTATTTATTGTCAAAGAAGCCATCGAAAGACTTATCAATCCAGAACCAAGCGATGCCACCGGAATGATCATATTTGCGATTTTTGGTGTGGCGGTTAATGGCTATGCGGCCTGGAAAGTCAGTCATGGAAGCTCCCAAAATGAAAAAGTAATAAGTTGGCATCTCATGGAGGATGTATTGGGATGGGTTGCAGTTTTGATAGCTGGGATACTATTATATTTCTTTGATATCCCTTGGATAGACCCAGTTCTTTCTCTAGCCATTTCTACATTTATTCTTTGGAATGTGGTTAGGAACTTGAAAGAAACCATTTATATCTTCCTTCAGGCAGTCCCTTCCAATATTTCATTGGAAAAAATTAAATCTGACATTCTCGCACAACCTAAAGTTGACTCCTTACATCATGTACATATTTGGTCTTTGGAGGGTGCAAATCACGTCTTTACTGCTCATATCAAATTGAAAGAAATTCAGGATCTTCAAGAGCTAACTGAGACCAAAGGCAAAGTTCAAACAATCCTCAAGGAATATCCTCTGGGACATTTCACCATTGAATGGGAGCTCCAAAATGAAGAATGTGCCCTTGATGAGCATGAACATGATCATTCAGATCATTCTGAAACAGCTCATTCTCACTGATTTCATTGGATTTTCAAATCCAAAAGATAAAGAACAATCCCATCATCCTCTATTTCCGAAAGGTTTGGATCTTTGGAAACCACTATTTCACCGTCGGAATTGACAACTCTAGGTGTTCTGATAGATTTGGGAAAAGGAATACCTGAAGCTAATAAGTTAAGGTTCTTGTCATAAACAGCCGCATAGAACGGATTCATCTGTTCGATCTGTTGATAATACTCTCGGTCCTTCCCTTCTATTTTAGTGGGCATTTTTAGCTCAGAAACTCCCCTTTTGTATACCACAAGATAATAATCTTTCCAAATGAGAATGTCTCCTATCTGACCCGGTCTGTGCTTTAGATTTTTTTGAAAATATTCACCGGTATCATCGGAGTCTGTCGGTTCATCCATCACAAATCCAGGGTCCTCCACTACCAGAGTCCGGATATATTTAAGTTGCCCGGATTCAATTTGGTATACATATAACTCATTCCCAAAGGTCGGGGAATAAATCACATGCGTATCTGAAACAGTATACAGGGGGAAAACCATACCGTGGATTTTCCCGTCCAACCAAACTGATTCAGTCGGCATTGACATCATACCCTCTGTATTCCCTGTTTCCGGATTTTGACGCTGCAATACTGGCATTCTATAAATTGCCCTAAAAAAATCTCCTGGGTTCCCGTCTTTACTCATCACATTTTCAGACAATGGATTGGGATAAAAGACATTTCCATCAATTTCAAAAAGTCCCAATTTTGAAAAATTCATCCAAGGTGTATAAGGTTTTGGAAGTGGCAATTCTCCCACTTTTTCAGAACCGTCAAACATCATAAAGTTTCCTGTGGAAGAAAATACCGTCACATCTCCTTTGAAATATCCCATTCCCAGAATATCAGCCACTGCATCTTTGCCATCCATGGAAAGTTCTGCTTCAGTCAGGATATTCCCTGAAAGGTCTACTTCCAGAAAATTGGTGTAAGTCTGAGGATTGCGAAGCAGGTATTTATCAGTTAAAGGATCAAAATCCAGCAGCTCGTAATCACCAAGAAAATCGACCAATACAGAGTCTTTAATCTCCATTGAAAAGGGGATGTTTTTATCAGTTTGGCCACTTTTATCTTCACAGGAAAAAAAGAGTGAAAAGGATAGAATGGATACAATAAACGAGAATCGAAATGCTTTCATCGCAGGATCTAAAAATTGATTTTAAAGATGAAAGATCCTCAAAGCCCATCTATCCTCCAAAACTTTTAACGCTATTTAATAACAACTAAATCAGGATATTGACCCGTTCCCTGAGCACAGGAATCACCTCTTCCTCAAACCAGGGATTCCTTCTCATCCACATTCTGTTTCTTGGTGATGGGTGCACCAATGGGAAAAAGGCAGGCAAATACTCTTCAAAATCCCTAACCGTTTCAGTCAGAGTTTGCTTTCGGTTTATGAGATAATAGGACTGGGCATAGCTGCCTATTAACAATACCAATTTCACTTGAGGCATATGGCTAATTAGAGGTTCATGCCATTGGGGAGCACATTCTTTTCTGGGAGGCAAATCCCCTCCTTTTCCCCTACCCGGATAGCAAAAGCCCATGGGCATAATTCCAAAAAGTTTTGGGTCATAAAAAGTCTCTCGATCCACTCCCAGCCACTTCCTCAGCTCGTCGCCACTTGGGTCATTCCAGGGAATCCCAGTTGCATGAACTTTTGTCCCAGGTGCTTGTCCCACCACCAACACTCTACTTTCCGGGTGAATAGATACAACAGGCCTTGGGCCTAAGGGAAGGTCTTCTTTACAGATTTCACATTTTCGAACTCGATCCAAAAGTTGGGATAAATCACTCATCTAGATAAATATGTTAAATTAAACCTATGAAAAAATTTATACTTTTTGTTTTTCTCTTTTCTATTAGTTTTTCAATCAAAGCCCAAGAAAATCCTGAATTAGGAGCCTGGTATATGTATTTCGGAAACCTTCGATTTCGAGATAGTCCTTGGGCAATTCATGGGGAGATCCAATACAGAAATCATAATATCATTGGCGATTTGGAGCAACTCCTCCTACGAACTGGCATGCAATACAACTTAACAGATGGAAAGGCTAGTTTCTTAATCGGATACGGAAACATAACTACCGATATACCTGGAGAGGTCTCTGATCCATTTAGCGAAAACAGACTATATCAAGAGGCAATTCTTAGACAAAATGTTGGCAGAGTGGGAATCATGCACCGTTATCGATACGAGCAGAGATGGACAGAAAGCATAGAATTCCGAACCAGATTTCGCTATGCTATTTTTATCAACATACCTCTCAATACCAAAGAATTATCCGAAAAAGGAAGTTGGTATATACAGCTTTATGATGAGTTATTTATAAATGGAGAAACATTGGATGGAAAAGTCTCATACTTTGACCGAAACCGACTATATCTAGGGCTTGGAAAACGACTTAACTCGAATCTAGCAATTCAATTTGGTTTTATGGATCAGAAATTCAACCAAGGGAGTAAAGCTCAGCTACAGTTCTCTGCTTTTCACCAACTCTACAATAGAAAATAGATGGCAAAATAGACTTCTAAAAAAATGGCTACCACATTCATTATTATTTATGAATACTTTTTGATAAATTATATTGATTAGATTGAATATCAAGTATTTGGAAAACAATTGAATTTAAATCCAGTTGATCCTTTAGTCTCGTTTATTCACTATATATATCAAAAAACATCAGCCAATCATGAAAAACTCTACTATCTGCCTGCTAATTCTCCTTTTGGCAGCTTCAGGCTGCTTCACCCAAAAGGACTATATTACCGAATACGATTACAATTATCAAGGATCTTTTAAGCGCTATAAGACTTTTGCTTTTGTTGAACCTACTGTTCCCGATTCAACGATGCTGACTCCTGTTTTGAATGCCACAATTGGAGCAAGATTGGGTTCTCAGGGATTTCGGGAAAAAACCGAAAAGCCAGATCTCTTAGTCAGCTACAAGATATTCACCGACTCTATCCGATACAGAGGATATGTTCAGCCAGAATTTGATTATTGGCTCAAAAGAACTGGAGCCCAGATCGTAGAAGTCGAAGAAGAAGATAAAGACGAGAAGGAGCTTGAAAAAGATGAGACCTATAATATGGTCAAGTATAAAGAGAACAATGGCATGCTAGTTATCTATGTCATCGATTCCAAGCGCGGTAATACTATCTGGCAAGGGTATACAGCTGCTCAATTTGACTTCAACTCACCAAATTTCCAATCTGACATCACTCGAGCCGCCTATCGTGTCATGAATGAATTTAAAGTGGTCAATCGCTATATGGAGTGAACTACCCATTTGCTATAGACAAATGGGCTTCGGGTTTCACAGACCTGTGCTTCTGGAAAGAAGTCTGATTTGAGTCTCCACCCGTGTAATCGCCAGTTCCTGACGATATTATTTTTAATCCTTCATTGAGAATATTCTTTGCAGCATTTTCATCCCTGTATAAGGGATGTCCATTTCTGCAAGTCCATTCACGAACTGAAAGGTTTAAATCTTGATTTTTCCATCCACACACATGACAAGTTTTACTTGAAGGGTAAAAGCGATTGATTTTTACTACTTGTTTGTCGTTCCAATCAGCTTTGTATTCAAGGAGCCTCACAAATGTACCCCAACTTGCATCTGCAATATGCTTTGATAATTTCCTATTGCTCATCATTCCTTTAACAGGAAGGTTTTCCAGAGCAATTACGTCATATTCAGAAACCAGTTGATACGATACCTTATGTAACACGTCTTGTCTTGTGTTGGCTATTTTCTCGTGAATCCTGGCAACTTTTCGTTTTTGTCTTTCAAACGAATTGCTGCCCTTTGTCTTACGAGAAAAGTGTTTTTGTGCTTTCGCTAAATCGCTTTCATATTTCTTGGTATATCGGTTATTCTTGAATTTGATTCCATCAGAAGTAATGGCAAAGTCTTTCAACCCTAAATCTATTCCACATACAGCACCAGTTTTTTCTTTGGGTTGATACTGTTCTTCAGTTAGAATTGATACAAAGTATTTTCCGGTCGGTGTTTTGGAAAAAGTCATTTTACCGACGTCACCCTTTACTTCACGGTGAACTATACATTGAATCCCTTCCTTAAATTTGGGTACGTGAACTTTACCATCAATTAGCTTTGTATGCTGTGGTACAGTAAAACTATTCTTCCTTTTCCTTGACTTAAATCTTGGGAACTTAGCATTGCCAGCAAAGAAGTTCAGGTATGCTGTTTCCAAAGACCTTAAAGCAAACTGTAAGGTTTGACTATTCACCTCTTTGAGCCAAATAGTTTCATCTTCCTTCTTGAGTTCAGTTAAGGTTTTTGCCTGAGCATAGTAATTATCAGACTTCTTGTTTGCCTGATATTGTTCTTTTCGCTCATTCAAGAAGTGATTGTAAACATAACGAACACATCCGAAATGCTTATCCAACAGTACTTTTTGGTCTTGTGTTGGTCTTAATTCAAAGCGATATGTCCTGTGTATTGTTTTCACGGCTACAACTAGTATTTGTATCCTCATCCATGCACGCATGGGTGAACTGACGCAAAAATCAATCGTTCGAATAATTTTTCTCCCAAGTACCTGCGATTCAATTTGTAAACGAATTCATTCAGGTAGTTCTGCAAGTATTTGTAAGAGATCATATGATAAATCCTCTTGCTGATGGCTTTGTGAACCAATCTCAAAGTCTCATGGGTCTCTTTTTTACTGGAAACTACTGTGAAATGGGTATTTACGACCTTTTCCATTTGACATAAGCTATGCTTCTGTCTGTGAATAGCACTACTTCTCCCGGTAAGATTTAATGAAGAGTTCACAGGATCCCTCATCTGGAAATTGATTTAGAAAGTGGATTTTTTCATGCCCTCTGATGTTTAAACCAAAGAAAAGCGTAATTCCCTACTTGACAAAACCAGTGACACTAGCTGTCATTTTATGATAGTTGGTGAGATGCGAACTCACGATTACCTCAAATGTCATCTCATTTTTGTTTGTAAGTACCGTGAAATTTACTTGTTGGTCAATTGAAAGATGATATGCGTTCCATTCTCTTCAACAATTCCTAGGCTTTTTATCACGTCTATCGTCGGTCAATTAAAGCAAGAGTCCACTTACCATAGTTGGCAATCAATGCATCGCTCATTCCTATTCAAGCATTTTTGGCGTGAGCACACCTTTTGGTCAGATGGTTATTTTGTTTGCTCTATGGGTGAGGCTTCACCATATACCATTCGTCAGTATTTACTCACTCAGGGTTTTCGCTTACTTCCCACAGGCTAAAGACCTGTGGGTTTTTTGCTCCGTTTTATAAATAAAATTGGGGAGTGATTCCCCAATCCAGGAAATCCTTTCTACCCAGTCCTAGACTGGTTTTTTTATTGAAAAAATATTTAATCACCTGATTTACAATCTATTATATTATGAAATAAATTCCTCTAGGTAGGATGGCTTCCATTTTGGATCAAAGGATATCAAAACTAGAAATAATCTGACTATGAAAAATTCTTTGATTTTATCAGGTATCCTCAGTGCATCAGTTATGGTGTCCTGTGTTTCTAAAAAGAAATATACAGAATTGGAAAGTAATCTTTTTAGAACCCAAACCGAATTGGCCACAACCAATCAGGAGAAAGCTGAATTGGAAGAGAAAATGGCTGCTATCGAGGCTCGTGTTGCAGAGTATAATGCAAGAATCAACTCTCTTCGTGACACTAATGAAGCATTGAGCGAGACAAACAATTCACTTTATTCAATCCAGGAAGGAACTGTAATCTCCAAGAATTCCAAGGAGAAAATGAACCAGACTCTTGCCAAAGTTGATCCGGATAAATTGGCTCAAGCAAGAACTTTGGAAGATTCAGTAAATCTAGCCGTAGAATATAACTTAAAGCAAAACATTACTGAAACCACTTTAGATGGAAAAGAAGATGATGTTCAGATTAACATCGATCAAACTGTAGTGATGATCTCTGTTTCTGACAAATTGCTTTTCAACACTGGTTCATATCGAATTAACAGCAAAGCGGATCCATTATTAAAAAAACTAGCTGAGGTAATCAATGCCGAGCCAAGTCTTCAAGTAATGATTGAGGGACATACTGACCCAAGAACCATCCAGACTGCTGTAGTTCAAGATAACTGGGATCTTTCTGTAAAAAGAGCTACCTCTATCGTAAGAGCACTTCAACAAGATTACAATGTAGCACCAGAGAAAATGATTGCTGCAGGACGTGCTAGCTACATGCCTATCGTAGCTAATGACACTCCAGAAAATATGGCCATCAACAGAAGAACAAGAATCGTATTGATTCCCGATTTGGATATGTTCTTTGCGATGCTTTAAAAATCAAAAATCTACCACAATAGCTAATCGAAAAAGCAAGCCTTTCTGGGGCTTGCTTTTTTTGCACCTGTAAATCACTATATTTAATAAACAAAACCTAGTGGATATGGAAGCCGCAATCGTTGTAGGAACTTTATATTTGATTATTGGCCTAGTGGTTCGAGTATTTCCTACCATTTTAGCTGGATATTCTAGTTTATCAAACAGAGAAAAGGAAAATGCCGAGAAAAACGGTTTGCGCCTCTATGCCTCCGTTCTCTTTTTGATAATGGGAAGTGTGACTCTTATTGGATATCCTATTTCTATTTGGCTAGAAAACCCAGGTTTAAGCGTGGGAATCGCCGTTATTGCAACTATCTCTGGACTAGTAATTTCTGTTATCGGAGGAGGTATTTTGACCAACAATCGCATTTGAATAATGTGATGGATACCTTTAAAAGTTGGAATGCTATCTATTTTTTAAATGATACTTCTAAGTATATTGACCATTAAACAATTCAGTGATTTTTAGAAGTGATACCGAATTATGAGTGAGAGAATTAAAGCCGAAATCTTTCCAGATTCCGGCTTTTCGCTTTATTCTGGGTCTGATTTTTCTATTCAAGCGAAAGAGTACCCAAAGCATAACGCATCAGCACATCTTGAAAATAGAGTGTATAAATGGCCTGAGCTTGATCTGCCTGTGATGCTACAAATTGCTGGTTGGCAGTGGACAGATCCACGAAATTGGAAAGTCCCAACCTAAATCGCTCTTGAATGGCATTTTTTGCTTCTGTTGCTGCCTTTACCTGAACTTGAGAATTAAATTCCTTTCGCACTGCAGCCTGATAATTCTGATGCGCCAGTTTGACTTCCTGAAAGACCTTTCTATCAGTCGATTTTTCCTGTAAAATCTGGTTTTTATAAACCGCCTTGGCTCTTGCTACATTCAATCGGGTTTGGAAATTGGTAAAAATTGGAATGTTTATCCCAATTCCAATGACATTCTGTGGATATAGATCCCAAAACTGCTTATTAAAGGATTCCTCAACCAATGAAGTATAATAAGTGTTATAATTATAAAATGCGCTAATTCTTGGATAATACATAGCTTTAATGGCTTGCATATCTTTTTTATAAGAAGTTTTCAAAAGTAAAGCCTGCGCCTTATCAGAACGGTTTATTTCAGCAATTTCAATTAATTCCATCAATTCATAATCTTGAAATTCCCTAGTCCCTGAACCAGTATCCACCGCTTCCAAAACAGGTATTGTTCCCACTTCTAACTGCAAATACTCAGCAAAAAGCCATATATCATTTTCCAATGTAATTTCAGAATCTACCTTTACGGATTCCAATCGTGCAACTTCTGCCTGTTGGTTGTATAGATCAGAAACCGTTCTCAATCCTGCATCCACAAAGCCCTCAATCTGACGAAGTACTTCATTTTGATTTTCTAGATTCTCATTCGCAATACGAAGCAACTCCTGATCTAGCAAGACTTGCAAATAACGTTTTGCCACATCGAAAATCACCAGTTGTTTGGCTCTTTCGATTCCCTTTTCTCCTGCTAAATAGGCTAGATTTGCCGATTGGGTATCCAAGATCCTCCTACCCGAATTAAAAATCGGCATGTTGACATTCAAATTAGCCGAAACCGTTTTATTGGTCACATTGGTTACCACTATTTGATCTTCAACTAACTGAGATTGCTGCCCCTTCAGTTGACCCAAGTTTGAGCTCAGGCCTACTGTAGGCAAATGGGAAAGCAATGCTGATTGTTTCTCCTTTTTGAGAACGTCCATATTGTTTTCCTGAATCTGGTATTCAAGATTAGCTTTTAGACCTAAATCCACAGCCTCACTGAAATTCAATCTTAAGGTGTCCTGAGCAAATACCCCTGTCATTCTCAAAATTATCGCACCAAGTGCGAACCCTAACTTATATAGCTTCATCGCTTTCTATTCTTCCGTCTAGTAAATTGATTAATCGAGTGCCATAGTCTGCATTTTCTCTGGCATGGGTAGCTTGAATAATAGTCGTTCCCTCCTTATGTAGCTCCTGAAATATCTCCATGATTTCCTTTGCCTGTCCTGAATGGAGGTTTCCTGTAGGCTCATCGGCCAAAAGCACTCTCGGTCTACCTGCAATAGCTCTAGCGATCCCCACCAATTGCTGCTGACCTCCAGAAAGCTGAGCAGGAAAAAGGTCTTTCTTAGCTACCATATTAAATCGATCCAAAAGATCAGCAATGATACTTTTTCTCTCATTGGAGGATACTTTTCTATATAGTAATGGAGTTTCAATATTTTCATACACGGTCAACTCATCAATCAAATGATAAGCTTGGAAAATGTATCCAAATTCAGATTTATGGAGATTGGAAAGGTCTCGCTCGCGCATTTTTCTAATGTTTCTTTCACCAAAAAAATACTCTCCTTCGTAATCTTCATCCAATAAACCAAGGATGTTCAAAAGTGTGGATTTACCGGCACCACTAGGTCCCATCAAGGTGAGAAACTCCCCCTCTTTAATTGTAAGATTTATCCCTTTGAGGATAAAAATCCGTTGGAATCTGGATTCGATGAACTTATCGATTTCTTTTAGCTGAATCATTCGCTGTTTATAATGAGATGATTTTTGTAAGATTTATATTAAGTCTTCTCTCTTGTAGACTTTCATGAGAACCTAATTTCTCCTCCTCCATTGACCCAGTTCCATGCCATAAAAAAATGCCTCTGAATTCGCTCCAGAGGCATTTTTTAGAACTATACCCTATCCGCTACTCGAACATTTTTGTTCGCTAGCGGACGAAAGATCTTTTACTATTTTAGAACTTTCTGTATTTACCGTCCAAGTACTGATTGGCTTCTTTTTCTTCGAATTTTGCTTTTTGGCTATCCCAATGCAAAGTCTGATTAGGGAATCTTCCTGCGATCACACCCAGCAAGATAGTTTCAGTCAAACGTGCCGCATAAGAGAATGGTGCAGAACACTCATCTTTACCTAGAATAGTATCTACAAACTGATGGTAATGTTTATTACTTTCAGAATCGTAATCTTTTACCGGCTTACCCAAATTGAATTTTTCGATATCCATCTCCTGGTATTCCCCATCGACGATTAATCGAGGAAGTTGCTGGAAGTGAGGAAGCAACAATCTTCCTTTTTCTCCCATAAACATTGCACCTTGATCTGGAAGCTTTTCACCATTTGGCAATTTCAAATCTTCATGTGCAGCTGGAGCTCCTGGTCCATCATACCATACCCATTTCAACGTCTCTGCTGTGTAAGGAGTGCTAGGGAATTCATAAGTCACAGTATTATGCTCTGGGAAACCAAAACCAGTTGGCTGACGGCATTCATTTTTAATCGTTCTTGGAACATCCAGTTGCAATGCATTATATGGTGTATCAAAAATATGAACCCCCATATCCCCCAATGTACCACAACCAAAGTCCAAAACTTTTCTCCAGTTTCCAGGATGGTATTCCCCTTCTTTGAAAGGACGTTCTGGAGCAGTTCCTAGCCAAAGGTTCCAATCCAAGTTTGCAGGAACCGGATCACTTCCAACTGGTGCAGGTGCATCTGTCCCCCAGTTTTTAGGAGACCATGCCCGAACAGTATGGACTTTACCAATAATTCCAGATTGAATCAATAAAGTCGCCAATTTATAGTCATAAAAAGAGTGAACTTGAATCCCCATCTGAGTAATCAAGTTTTTCTTTTCTGCTACTTTCTTCATTTCTCTAGCTTCTGACACATGGTGTGTCAAAGGCTTCTGGCAATAGACTGGCTTATCCATATGCATTGCCATTAAAGATGCCGGAGCATGTGTATGATCAGGGGTAGAAACAACCACTGCATCAATCTCATCTTCCATCTCCTTTAGCAATTCTCTATAATCTGCATAGGTCTTTGCATTAGGGAACAAAGCTGTAGCATTTGCAAGCATTTTAGAATCTACATCACAAAGCGCTACCACATCTACTGCAGCGTGAGATGAAATGGCTTTTAAATCAGCCATCCCCATACCTCCTAGTCCAATGTGAGCTGTTCTAACTCTACCATTGGCAGTTTTCAATTCAGATAAAAGAGAAGGTGCCAATGCTGCACCTAGCAAACCAATCCCACTTTTCTTGACAAAGTCTCTACGGTCTATGCTAACTATTTTCTTACTCATTGTTAGGATTTATTATTTTGACGATAATTCTTTAATTCTAATGTTTTTGAAGCGGACAACATCACCATGGCCCAAAAAGCCAATATGTCCTGATGATCTCTGCAAGCCAGGATGATCTTTCCCATCCAAAGTCCCATTTTTTGAAGCTTCCAAATAATCACCTTCCAGGATTGTTTCACCATTCAAAATGATTTTAATTTTTGGATGCTGAACGATTACTTCTTCGGTATTCCACTCACCCACAGGCTTCAAATAACCTCTTTTGGAAGGAATGACACCATAAACCGAGCCATGATATTGGTACTCGTGCAATTGAGAATACTTTTCTGCTGTATTGTCCAGAATCTGAAGCTCCTTCCCTACATAGGCCGCATCTCCTTCTAAAGGTGCATGGATACCCAATCCATTATTAGCTCCTGGCGTCAATTGAAACTCAAATCGAAGAATAAAATCTCCGTATTCTTTCTCAGTATAAAGGTTGCCTCCACCGGTTCCTTTGGGGTCGATAACAATCATTCCATTTTCCGCTCTATAGGAAGATTTATTGCCTACCCAACCATCTAAATTGGTTCCGTTGAAAAGTATCGTAAAATCGGACTCATTTTCAGCACTTTGTGCAAAAGTGGAAAAATGGGGAATTGCAAAAACTGCAAGGGTAAATACGGCACTTACTAATTTATTCAGCATAGAAAAAAAGGGATTTGGATTGAACTCAAAATAAAACTTCCGGACAAGATAAGAGTCTCATCCGAATTTTCTACTATGTGACTTATTAAAAAAAATCCATTAGACCACTTTACTTTTCTATTTTTTTTAAAAATCTAAGAATAAAACTATCCGGTCATCCAAATCCCCAATTTTCAAGCTCAACCTTATGAAAACTAATCAATTAAAATTATTCATCTTTTAAAACTTTAGCTGGATTGGACTGAGCTGCCACAAAGGAATGAGCTCCTACTATCAAAAGACAAATCAACAATACTCCTATCCCGGAAAGCGCAAATAAGAAATAAGGCATATCCACTCGATATTCGAAACCATTCAACCAATCTCTTAAGAAATAATAGGCGGGATAAATTGCTATTGCAAAGGAGATCAAAACTAAAATCACATATTCCTTGGAGATCATCCCCAAAATCTGTGGGATGGTAGCTCCCAATACTTTTCTGATGCTGATTTCCTTCAAACGTTGAGAAATAGTAAATGAAGACAATCCAAACAAACCCATCGAGGAAATCAAAATGGCAAGAATACAGGCAAAGCCTAGGACGTTTCTGATTCTCAAATCTTCTTGATAAAACTTATCCATTTCAGTATCTAAAAATTGAAAAGAGGCAGTTTCATAAGGATAAACTTCGCTGAAAATCCTATCCAGATTTTCTCTCGCCAAAGCCAGGTTTTGCCCATTTTGAAGCTTTACGGAAAGAATGCTAAAATAAGGTCGGTTAATGGTAAAAAGTAAAGGTCTTACCTCTTCCCTCAAGGTTCGAGAATGAAAATCTCCCGTGACACCGACAATTTTTCTTATTTCACCACTAAATCTAACTTCCCTTCCTATCGCATCTTCAGCTGAAGAATATCCGGCTTCAGCCACAAACCTCTCATTGACCAAAACCTCATCGGATAAATTATGACCAGGAACTCCTGCAATTAGCGGTATACCATTTGTTCTGATAAATGCTGAATCAACATTCATCACTTGGATGTTAAATTCTTTGAAAGTCGTGTCTATAGGAATCCCAACATCGGAAGTCCACAAACTCCCAGATGAAACCAAGCTCCCACTCAAACTTGCTGATGAAACTTGACTTTCTTGAAGCATTCGATCCTTTAGGGATTCCATTCTATCCTCACCAGACATAAAAGGCAATCTGGTATACATCACGAATTCCTTATCAAAGCCCATGGGTTGGCTAGTCACATATTTGATTTGATAATTCAAAACCAAAACCAAGATGATGAATGCAATCGAAGAGGAGAATTGAAGAATCGTCAAATTTTTCCTCATAAATGCACCCAAAGAAAAGCCTCTGGAAGTTGAAAGCTCACCTTTCAATGCTCTCTGAGGTTTATAACCGGAAAGAACTAACGAAGGATAAATACCTGCCAAAGCAGTCAGCAAAATTGGGAAAAGAATGTAAAATAAAAGATTAATTCCAGAGAGGTAATTAACCGCAAATTTCACAGGTAAATAAGAGCTAAATGTCACTTTTAAAACTTCAACCAATGCAATCCCAACAAGCATGGATCCGATCACGATCAGATAGGTTTCTGATAAAAATTGGAAAATCAATTGACCACGTACACCTCCCAATGACTTTCGAATTCCCACTTCTTTGGCCCTGCCCATCGCCTGAGCAGTTTCCAGATTGATGAAATTCAAAGTAGCCAAAGCCAAGATAATCAACCCTATATAAATCAACCCATTTAAAAAAGTCTTCGAGATGGTCGTGTTATCATAGTTATCATTAAAATGAAATTCTGCTAAAGGCTCCAAAAAGAAGTTAATATCTGTTTCTTCTTTATCCTTGTAATTTTTTTCAGCTAATGGTCCAAAAGCTTGATCTATTTGAGCTTTCGAAACACCGGCTGTAGTCTTCACAAATAATTGTGAACTAGAGTTGAGGTTGGTCCAAGAATGAAGACCAAACCATTCTTTCCTTTCCTGAGAATCAATAGTACTGAATGAAATAAAATCAGTGAAAATCAAGTCTGAGTTTTTCTTAAAATCTTTAACAATCCCCGTCACCTCAGCACGAATTGTATCGGTATCTATGTAGGTCAACTCTCTACCCAGAACATCCACAGGCTCTTTGCCAGGAAAGTACTTTTGCATCACTGACTCAGCAATCACGACCGTGTAAGGTTTCTCCAGAGCATTTTCAGGGTTTCCGGCCAGCCAGGTTCTAGGAAATATTTCAAAAAACCCACCATCAGAAAAAGTTACATTGTTTGTTCTCCCCATCACCTGATTGGTCTCTGGCAAAACAACCATCGTCTCCCAAAGAGTGTACAATCTAGCTTTATTTTCTATTCCCGGGATTTCTGAATCTATCACCTCGCCAAGTGGTCCTGGAGTCCCAGAAAACGAAACTAAATCTCCTCCCCAATTCTCCTCGGTATTTACTCGAAAAATCCGCTCTTTATCTGGATGAAAACCATCAAAACTATAGGCATAAACCAACAAATTGAAAATCAAAAAGCAGATGGAAAGACCAATAGAAAGACCCAGAATATGAATGAATGTTCTGAGTTTATTTCTTTGAAGATTTCTCCAGGCGATTTTAAAGTAATTTTTTATCATGATACTCAAATTGAAATAGTGGGATTACTTGTCCGCCTTCGCGGATTGGAAAATTGAAAAATCAGACTTGACCAATTTCCAATTACTTATTTTTTTAAATCTTACTCACTTTTAAGGGTTTCAGATGGATTGACAAACATGGCTTTCAATGTCTGATAGAGTGTAGTCAATACGAAAATCAGCAAGATGGAAACTGCTGGTAAGGCAAAGAACCACCAACCTAAAGACACTTGGATCTGGAAGTTTTCCAGCCAATTAGACAAAAGGAAATAGGAAAGAGGCACTCCTACCAAAAAGCACACTGCTAACCAAATCACATATTCTCCAGAAATTAAATTCATTATCTGAGAAGGGCTTGCTCCCAAAATTTTTCGAATACTGATTTCCTTCGTTCGCTGGATCACCAGTTGATTGGTCACTCCCAAAATCCCCATCACAGCGATCAACACCGCAACCAATGAGGCTAATCCAAAAAGCTTCACAAACTGTTGCTCACTTTTGTATTGTCTATCAAAATGCTCATCTAGGAAATAATATTCAAAGGGAGAACTGGCATATTGCTTTTCGAAAACATACTCAATTTCCGCTAATACCTTCTCAGCATTTCCCTTCTCAAAATCCACGACGTAGTATTTCAAATCCTGTTTTGAGAAATTCAAAACCAAAGGTTCAACCTCTACATTCACTCCCTGTTGTCTGAAGTTTTCCACCACAGCGACAATAGGAACTCCAGAGTTTCCAAAGGCCAAAGTTTGTCCCAAAGCCTCTTCTGGATTTTCCAAACCCAAGGCTTCTAAAGCTTTTCTATTGATGATCGCTTCAGAGCCATTTTCCAAGGCAGGATTAAATGATTTTCCTGCCAAATATTCAATACCAAATACTTCAAAGTATCCTTCTCCGACATTGAGCATCGTATACATCAGTCCATTTTTTTCCTTTCCTTTCAAATGGAAATCATCAGACCTCCAATACACCTCAGTACCTGGAATTTCGTTGGTCGCCGCCAGCTTTTTCACCGAATTGAGTGAGCCAACAGAATTCTGCAGTTGCTCTTGATAGTTTCCACTTCCCTCCACGTAAAGCATCGGCGATCTAAAAACCAACTTGTCCTCCAAACTCAACCCCAATTGCTGATCCCTCATAAACTCCAATTGCTTGTAAACAGTCAAAACACCGGCAATAATGATGAGACAAAACACCAATTGAGTAACTAATAAAGGTCTTGAAAAAGCACTTTTCATTTTCCATTTCAAAGTCCCTTTCAATGCATTTGCAGGAGAGAATGAAGTCAATACCAAGGCTGGATAAATTCCAGACAACAAAGTCCCAATCAACCAAAAACCAATCAGGTATTGAAGGTTTGGTTCCAGCTGAAAATCTGAATCCGGTAAGCCTAAGTCCAATAAATTATTCAACAAAGAGCCAGAGGAAGCTATTAATACCGAAGCGAGAATTACCGCAATTAAATTAAGTGCTAAACTCTCAAATGTGAACTGAAAAAACAGGTGCTTTTTAGTTCCTCCTGAGACTTTGCGTACTCCAATTTCTCTAGCCCGATTCAAGGCCTTGGCATTGGAAATATTGATGGAATTCAAATAAACCATCAGCAGCACAAAAAGACCTATCCAAAGAAAATAAGAGAGCTTCTTTCCATCAATTCCTTTCTCATATTCTCCGGTAGTATCCAAGCTGGTATGAATCGAAGAAACAGACTGTAAGCTCAAATCCCATTTGGAATGATTGGATTCCAAAGCTTCTCCGTAATGCCTTTGCAAATTTTCATTGGCAGCAAATTCCAAATCAGTAATGGAAGCTTCTGGGTTGAGTTTAAGATAAGTGTAGAGATTAACCCAATCGTAAGACTGATCTATTTCTTTGCCTATGAATTGATGCAAAGTAGCGTAGGAAATCAAGATTTCAGGTCTCAAATGTCGATTGCTTGCTGGAGATTCAAACACTCCTGCAACCTGAAAATCTACAGTCCCATCAAAATTAGTACTGTTGATTTGCAAAGTCTTTCCAACAGGATTTTCCTTTCCAAAAATCTTCTCTGAGATCTGATTGGAAATCATCACCTGCATGGGTTCATTCATGCTTGCTACTTTCCCATGAAGCATTTTTACATCAAAAAAATCAAAATACTCGGTATCCGTTAGGAAGATACTCTCCTCTCGAATAAACTGATCCTGAAATCCAGCGATGACTTCGCCCAAAATGACAACCCTGCTCAATGCTTCCACTCCTGGGACCTCTTTGAGAATATTTTCACCTATACCTGGAGATGTCCTCGATCCAGTTTCCACAATATCACCATCTGTTTGAGTAGTCAGGTTGACTCTATACAGTTGCTCGGAAAAAGGAAGGTCTGCATCAAAACTTTGTTCAAATCGAACATAAATCAACAAAATCAAAACCGCACTAATCCCCACAGCCAATCCACCGATATGGATCAAAGAATTCACTTTGTCACTCCATAGCTTTCGCCAAAGTATCTTAAAGTAGTTTTTTAGCATGGCTGCGTTGGTTATATAGTTTGAATGGTCGAAAGTTCGATCAAATTCTCATTTCCTGTTTTCTAATCTCTGTACTCTAATTTCTTGCGTCCAAGATCTCGACTCTTGGTTCTAATTTTATTCGTCTTTTAATGTTTTCACAGGATTCATCTGAGTCGCTCTAAAAGCCTGAGCAGAAACTATCAGAAGAGTAAATCCAATTCCTAAGATGGCAAGAAGTACAAAATTGATCCAAGAGGGCCAGTCCTTGACGGCAAACTGCGCAATCCAACTTTGCATCAGATATAAACTCAAAGGCAATGCGATCAAAACCCCAGCTACAGTAATTGCCAAAAATTCTCTATTGAACATCCAGGAAATACTCAGGCTAGATGCACCCAAAACTTTTCTGATCCCAATCTCTTTGGTTCTTCCTGCGATACTCAAAGCAGCCATCGCAAAAAGACCCATGGTAGCGATCAATATAGCTATTCCAGCAGCAAAGAAGACCATTTTACCCAGACGCTCATCCGCTTTATATTGACCTTGCACCTTTTCATCCATAAAGCTGAAACTAAACGTTTCCATTGGAAAAACTTTAGCCCATTCACTTTCCAAAACACTTTTAAATTGTTCAAAATCAGTACCGCTTCCCTTCACCAAAACTTTTGGATTAAATGCGGCATGAATCATCAAATTATTGATCCCACTGAAAAACACTTTTGGACTTTTTGCCAAAAGCAAGGGTTCAATTTCTTTATAAAGGGAATTATGATTGAAATCTTTCACCACTCCCACGATTTGATGAGGTTCAAACTCAGAGCTAGGCAACATTTCGCCCAATGGATCATCCCAATTCATGGCTTTTGCAAAAGTCTCATTGATCACAAATGCACTGCTATCAGCACCTATATCCGGGTTCAAAGCCCTTCCCTCTGCCATTTCCAAGCCCATTGATTTAAAATAATCTCCACCGACAAAGCTTACTCTGAAGTTAAATTGCTCTTTTTCATCGGTTTCAAAACCAGTATCCCAAAAAGATTCATCTCCATAAGTTGCGATTGAAATACCTGCAGATTGTACTTCAGATCTACCCACCAATGCCTGACGGTAGGTCTCTGCATCTTCAAACCCTTCTACAAGGTTTTTTATAAGATCCTGTCCAGACACACCCGGAACATCCACGATCACAACCATCTCTTTATCAAAACCCAAATCGTAGTTGCGGATCGCTTTCATTTGATTGACCATGATTAACGTGGAAGCAATCAATAGAAAGGAGATAAAAAACTGAAAGGCTACCAATCCTTTTCTTAAGCCCTGCTTCCCAAAGCGAATGGAAAGGTTTCCTTTCAAAACCTTAATCGGTCTCAAATTGGACATGAAAAACGCAGGATAAGCTCCTGCCATGGCAGTTATCAAAATGACCAAGCCGATCAGAATCCCAATTTGAGTAGGTTGATAGACCAAATCCAATTCCTTTTCAAACAAATTATTGAAAGTTGGTACTAGCAATTCTGCCACCATCAGACCTAAAACCAAAGCAATCAAGGTAGTCATCAAAGCTTCAGTCAAAAACTGAAACATCAACTGGCTAAAACCTGCTCCCATGGTTTTCCTCACTCCCACCTCTTTGGCCCGAGTCACAGATCGACCAATGGCCATGGTGGTAAAGTTGATAGAGGCAATTAATAAGATCAAAAAGGCAATACCAGCTAAAATATATAGCAAGGTTGGGCGAGTTGTTTCAGCCATCCCAGTGATTTCATCATCTGTCAAGTGAATCTCTGACATAGGTTGAAGCTCCCATAGATATTCTCCTTCCACATAATCCTCTCCCAAAACTTTTTTCATCATTGGGATAGTGCCTGATTCTATAGACGCTTTTGCTAAAGGATCATTAGTCTTAATGTAAGTATCCCCGAAAACATGAAACCAATGATTCATTCCTTGTTCATCCACGGTGAAATCCAGATTCTGATCATTTATCAACATTTCGAACTGCAAACTTGAGTTTCCAGGGATATCTTCAAGCAAACCAGTCACTTGATACTCCTCAAAATTATCCCCCATTTTCATCCGAATCGATTGCCCTATTGGGTTATTGTTTCCGAAGTATTTCCGAGCTAAAGATTCAGTAATTACTACCCCAAACTTATCCTGAAGGGCATTATTACGATCGCCACTCAGCATAGTGTAATTGAAGATTTTTAGAAAATCAGGACTTACCATGAAATAATTCTGATTCTCAGTAGTCGATTCATCCAAGTAGGCCTGAGAAGCTCCGCCTATATACCGAGTAGAGGCCTCAATTTGAGGAAATTCAGCTGCAAAAGTAGGTGCGGCAATGATAGGTGTAGAATAGGAGAACGATTTTTCACCATCAACTACCTCAAACCTTTTCAATCTAAAGATTTGATCACCATCAACATGAAAATTATCGTAGCTTGATTCAAACTGAACAAAAAAGAATATCAAAATACTCACACCCAATCCCAAAGTCAATCCAATGATATTGATCCCGGTATGAAGTTTATACTTCATGAGATTTCTAAAAGCGATTTTAAAATAATTCTTCAGCATGGTTTTTAAGATTTTAAGTATCCTCTTACTAAATGGACTGGAAAATGATAAAACTTAAAATGTGTGTTGATATAGGATTTGATTAAATAGAGTTTCCCCTTCCCATAATGTAATTCCACTTTGGCGCCATAAAAAAAGCCCCTAAACTGCAAGAATAAGGGCTTTTTAATTTTTTTGATTTTAAAAGGGCGAACAAAATTGTTCGCTCTCGCACAATCATTCAAGTGGAAAATCAGTCATTTTTTATACTCTTGACAGGATTGGCTAAAGCAGCTTGAATAGCTTTCGAGCCAACGGTCAAACTTGTCAAAATCACAGAAACAATCAGCACTATCAAAAACAATCCAATAGAAATAGGAATCTTGTAAGCGAATGTCTCCAACCAACCCTGCATCATAAAATAGGCAATTGGAATTGAAACTAAGAATGAAATAGCTACCATAATAACAAACTCCTTGGAGATCATTACAGTCAACTCTGACACTGAAGCACCCAATGTCTTTCTGATTCCGATTTCTTTCACCCTCTGACTTACCAAGAACGAAACCAATCCATAAAGGCCCAATCCAGCGACGATCAAAGAAATCCCTGCAAAAATCTTAAAAACAGCAGCCAACTTCTCTTCACTTTCATAGAACTCCCCGATCAATTCGTCATAGAATCTTCCTGAGTAGATCTTGGTCGGATAAAAGTTGTTGTACAAATCTTCAATTTGAGTCAAAGTAGCTCCGGTTGCCCTTTTCTCGAGCTTGATCGTTGCATAAAAATAATACTCCTTTTGAGTGGTGATCATCATAGGCTTTACCTCTTCTCTTAGAGAGTTTGGTGTAAAATCTTTTAACACTCCGGTAATTTCCAACCAATCACTTCTTCCCATTCTAATGGTTTTACCTACTGCATCTTCTGGATTTCCCTGAGTCAGATCCCTTGCCAAAGTCTCATTGATCACTGCTTTTCTGGCTGTGTCACTATCCGCGTATCCATTTCCAGCCAAGAACTTCATATCGAAGTTGTCAAAATAATCGTGATCGGCAAGTTTCAAGAAAACCGGGTAAGGCACATCTTCAGAGCTATTGTCATAACTAAAATTAGTGGCTGAATTATTACCTGATCCTGGAGGGTCAGAAGCCAAACTCACCGATTTGACACCGGAAATCCGCATCAATTCTTGCTTAAAGCTTTTGTTTCTTGGATTTTCTGGGTTTTCAGACTCCAACTCGACCAAATAAACTTCATCTTTTGTAAAGCCTAAATCAGCATTCTGAATGAGGTTCATCTGCTGAATAGCAACCAAAGTCGCAATCATCAAAACTTGAGCAATTGCAAATTGAACCAACATCAAAGCTCTTCTCAACGAAACATTTCCCAACTGAGCAGTTTGAACTTTGCTCTTCAGGGCACGGATCGGTTCAAATCGTGAAACCACCAAGGCCGGATACATTCCAGACAAGACTGTTACTGCAATGACCAATGCGGCCAATAAGCCATAAACCACCCCAGGAATCTCATTGAATTCCTCCGGGATATTGGAAACTTTAGAAAGGAAGGGAATAGCAAAATGAACTACAGCAAGAGAAATAATTGCGGCAGAGCTCACCAAAATAAAGGTTTCGGTTAAAGACAATTTGATCAATTGAGACCGGGAACTCCCCATCACTTTATGAATTCCAATTTCACGACTCTTGCCAATTGCTCGAGATGTGGTCAAGTTGATATAATTGATCGAGGCCATAATCAGGATAAAAATACCGATCAGCATCAAGGTCTTGATCGTCGCCTTTCTCGCTACTGGACCACTCAAAGGCTCCAAATCCGCATTATAGTGGAGATCACTCAAAGCTTGTAAATGATGGGTTCTGATGGAATTCCCGCGCCCTTCAAAATGCTTTTTGGATAAAGCCAACAATCCCTCCTCGACCTGGCCAATGCTCATATCCGGATTTGGAGAAACATACACCTGAAAATTGGAACTGGTACTTCCCCACTCTTCAAAATTATAACCAAACTCTTCCTGATGAGATATCAGGGATTCAAAGGAAATAAAAACGTCAGTGCCGAAGTTTGTATTCATTGGCTGGTCTTTATATACTCCAGCAATGGATAGCTCTACTCCATTGAGAAGCTGAAAAGTTTCTCCCAGGGCTGCTTGAGATGATCCAAAAATCGTTTCTGCCATTTTCTCAGATAAAAAAGCCTGGTCTGGCTTTTCTAAATCTGATGGATTTCCAGAAATAAACTCAAGGCGGAAAAGATCCAAATAATCGGGTGTTGTAAAGAAGATGTGGTCAGAAAGATATTTATCCGAGTCCCCATCTCTTTCGACAGTCAACTGAATCTCCCAATCTCCCACAATAGGAACTACTTTATCAAATAGCTCAGAATGAGTCATCAACTCCAATGAAAAAGGAGCAGGAATACCAGGAGTAAACTCTAGCCCATCTGTATATTCATCCTGAGTTTTGATTCTATAAGTAGATTCATATGCAGGCTGAAAGCGATCGTATGACCACTCAAAATAGACCACTGTTGCCAAAAGCATGGCTGCGGAAATCCCCAAAACCAATCCAAACAGGTTGATAAAGGTATTGGAAACAGACTTTTTGAGATTCCGGAATGCGATTTTAAAATAATTCTTCAGCATAAAAGAAGTTTAAAAATTGAGGAATTAATCAGTATTGGAAACTCGAATGGAACCGCCGGAAGATTGCATAGAAATAGCAGGACCTCCTCCATTAACTGAACCAGAAATTTTGTCTTTAGTGATCGTGCCATTGAAATGATCCAAATCTGAACGAATTCCCCCACCTCTTACTTCGATGTCAAATTTTGCATTATCAGTCAATGCTACCTGAATGCTTCCACCGCTTGATTTGAAACTCATATCACCATCGACTCTGTCCAAAGAAGCCTTGATAGATCCTCCACTGGAGCTTGCATCAATAGAACCTGAAATATGGGAAAGGCTCATTCCTCCACCTGAGGTACTCGCGATCAAATCCCCTTCCAAGCCTTCAATTTTAATCGATCCACCACTGGTTCTTACATCTACCTCACCAACGAAATCGGTCAGATTAATGCTCCCTCCTGAAGATTTAGAAATCAATTCTCCTTTGCTGTCAGCCACTCTAATTGAGCCGCCGCTACTTGCCAAATCATGGGTTCCATTGATTTGTTGAAGAGAAACTGATCCTCCACTGGTTCTGATGTGCGTGTCTAGATCACCGGGAGTGATGACCAAAAAGGACAAACTTGGTTTGCTACCCCAGCTAAAGTTAAAATTGGACTTCGGCTTTGCAGAAATAGTCACAGTTTTACCGGATTGATGAACATCCACATCAAAATCCTCCAAAAAATCTTGCGTTTCAGAATCTGATTCAAGGAAATATTCGCCGTTCTTTTTCAAGAACATATGAACTACCATTTCGCTGACATTGCCTCTTTCAATAGCAATGGACGAACCTGAAAGTTCGGTTTCTAAGGTGGTTCCTTCCGAAATTGAAAAACGCTCTGTTCTAAATGGCTCTTTATTATCTTGACTGAAAGCTTCTGTCAAACCCAATTGAAAAAAGGCAAACAGAAAAAGGATCGGGAAAATTGGTCTTGTATTCATCGATGTTTTATTTGAATATTCTATTCCCAATAGCATGCCATCAGAAAAAACTGGTCAGACTTGCACTTGCATAGTCAGGCTGAGCGAAGTCGAAGTCTATTTCTGGGCCGCTGAGGCCATATTTCGACTCCGCTCAATGAGACAATTCATGGATAAAAATTTCGTAACCTGAATCTATTCAAGAAATAGGCTGAAATAAGACGGACATCTTTGACCGCCTGCGAACAAAAACTATTCGTTTTTCAGGCTCTCTATTGGATTGACAATTGCCGCTCGGTATGCTTGGGAGAAAATAATTCCCAAACTGATAATCAGGATGGATCCAACGCCTATGCCAATCGGCACCACCCCAATACTCACGCGAGAAGCAAAGAATTCCAGCCATAGATTATTGATAAAATAAGCAGCCGGAACGGCAATCAAGGTGGCTACCAAAAGAAGCGAAACAAAGCCTTTGGAAAGCAAAACAATGATTTGAGGAATGCTGGAACCCAAGGTCTTTCTGATGCCAATTTCCTTCACTCGGGTTTGGGCCGTATAGGTTGCCATTCCCAAAAGCCCCAGACAGGAAACGAAGATTGCCAAAAAAGAGATCAAGCCGATCACCGCTATCACATCCCCTAACACCTCATGAATAAAAAGAAGCTCCTGATCCAGGTACTTATAGGAAAACTTGGAATTTGGATTCACTTCTTTCCATGTGTTTTCCAAGGATGCTACAGTTTCAGACGGATTCGTTCCAGAGATTTTGACCATGGCAAATCCTAAAGCAGAGTTCCTATTTCTCATCAACAAACTCTCCATCGGTCTATCTGGAGATAGAAATTGAAAATCCTTCACCACCCCGCTTACTTCGGCATTTTGAAAGTTTTCTCCATCAAGTATTACAATTTGTTTTCCGATGGCCTCCTCCACCGATCCCAAATCGAAATTCTTCAAGGCTGTTTCATTGATCAAAACCTGATTTTCACTTCCTTCAAAAGGCAGGTTCTTACCAGCGATTATTTCCAATCCCAAGGTTTGCACAGCCCCGGAATTAATATCAAAAAAATTGGTAGAAACACTGTCAGTAGGATTCTCGGGGTTGACTACCTCAGTTCCAAAATTCCAACCAGCTGCAGGAATCAATGAACTACCTCCCACTGATGATACATTGGGATTAGAAGAAAGAGCTTGTGCAAAACGATCGTAATTATCAGCATCAAAAAGATTTACAGTCACGATATTTTCTTTGTCAAAACCAAAGTCAAAATTTAAAATATGACGAGCCTGAGACTGAATCAATACTACAGAGATGATGAATATCAAAGAGATAGTAAACTGCACTACCATGAGGGCATTTCTGATTCCCATGCTTTTGAAAAGCTTTACTCCTGATAATTTATTGAATAGGTTAATGGGATTGAGTTTGGCCACATAAGTCGCCGGAAGTAGACCTGCCACAAAACCTACCAATAAACTGAAAACCAAAAATAGAAGCATGGCCGGAAGACTCTGCTGAAAAGAGATCTTCAGATATTGATTGAATGTCAAATTCTCAAAACCCACTTGAAGAACTTGCAAAATCGCAAAAGCGAAGAGCAATGAACAAAGTGAAATCACCACAGCTTCGGTAATAAACTGAGCAAAAATCTGCTTTCTATTTGCTCCTGACACTTTTCTAATACCAACTTCCTTTACACGTGTCAATGATCTTGCTACTGACATATTGGTGTAATTCAAACAAGCCGAGAACATCACTATCAGACACAAGATCCCCAATATGAGCAAAACCACTTTGGGAATGGATACGTGGGTCGTATTCCCAATAAATCCGATTGGGGTAATATCCCTTAATGAAACAGCCTTAAACGAATGCTTCCCTTCATACTTTTGAGCATAAATCCGCTCAGAGATTTCATCCAAAGCACTCTGAAGGTTTGCTTTTTGTTGACCTTCTTTCAATAGCACATAGGTATAATTGGTCCATACATCATCCCAATCCTCATCTTTTCTTGAAAATACAGCTCCTTCAGGCAAGGATTTCATCGTACTCAAAGAAGCCAATAACTTGAAAGGAAGATGTGTTTTCCCGGGTGTCGGATTCAAAACCCCCGTGATGGTAAAGTAGCCAAAGTCGGTTTCAATATTTCCCTCCTCAATGTCCATCGGCTTGATGTCCTTATCATGAAAGGCTACCGTTTTGCCCAAAGCCGATTCATCTTTAAAAAGAATTTCAGCCATTTCTGAGGAAATCACCAATGAATAGGGTTCCTGCAAAGCAGTATTGGGATCGCCCTCTTTCCAGGAGAAATCCAGGATTTTAAAAAGATTTCCATCGGCAAAATATCCTCCTCCAGTAGCAAACTTATCTTCGTAAATCACATCCCCGCCAATCTCTTTATTCAGAGCAGCAGATTCTTCGATAATCGGATAATCAGCTCTCAGTCTTTCGGCCAAGGGAAGGGCTGAGCTGGCCGTCTCTCCATTATTCTCATGATAACGGGTCGTATGAACCCTATAAATCCTGTCTTTTTTGGAATGATAGGTGTCGTAGCTGTATTGATCCACCAAAACCATGATGATCAAAAGGCACACGGACATGCTCACTGCCAATCCTAAAATATTGATGAGGCTAAAAGACTTATTTCTAAGCAAATTCCTCCAAGCGATTAAAATGTAGTTTTTCAGCATATTGCTTTGATGAGATTGAGTAAGAAAAGGTTACAGTTTAACCACCTCCTTTAAAAAAAATATCGAAAGGCCTTTGAAAAAATTGAAGCCACAGGTTAATATCCGTGACTTCTATTATTTAAGTCCTGCTCAGGAAACTCAAACTCAGCAATTCCCCTTTCCTGCTAAAAGGTAGATAAAATGAATTCCTACTCGCTTTTCAATGTATTCGCTGGGTTAATCAAGGCTGCCTTGATCGCCTGAAAGCTTACCGTCAACAAAGCGATCCCCATCGTGATTATTCCGGTTCCTACAAATATCTTCCAATCAATGGAAGTTCTATAGTCGAATGTATCCAACCAATCTTTCATAAAATACCATGAAAGTGGAATCCCAATAATCACGGAAACCAAAACCAACTTGCTGAATTCAGAAGAAAGCAATGCCACTAAACTTGAGACTGAAGCTCCCAATACTTTTCGAACCGAAATTTCTTTTTTCCTTCTTTCAGCGATGAATGTAGCCAGACCAAACAAGCCCATACAGGATATTACAACAGCCAATCCCGAAAATAGAGAAGTCAAAGCTTCTGTCTGCTTCTGAGACTTGAATTTTTGCTCGTTTTCCTGATCCACAAACTTGTATTCAAAGGGTGAATCCGGATTAAACTTTGCAAAAACCTGTTCAACACTAGCCAATGAATTCACCATATTTTCTCCATTTTTTAATCGGATATGGATAAAATTTAGATTTCTCTCTGGACCGATTACCACTATAGGTCTAGCCTCCTCAAATGGGGATTCCATGATAAAGTCCTTCACCACTCCCACCACCGTAAATTCATCATCATCATCCTTGATCACCTGACCAATAGGGTCATCAAAGCCCATTATTTCAACCGTTTTCTCATTGATGATTGCCGAAGTACTATCTCCAGCATAGTTGAAAATATCAATATCTCTACCGGCGATTAGCTCCATTCCAGCAGTTTTAACCAGATTCGCATCTTCTCCCATTCTGGAAATATTGGGCTTGTAATCAGGATCTTTCCCTTGCCAATCCATCGAATTGGTATCGCTATAGATTTCAGTCAAGGGAGAAAAAGTATAGGTAACACTTTCCACTTCAGGCAAAGCCATCAATTCATTTCTCATGGCTACTTTATTCTTTCGAATAGACTCTGTTACCTGATGGAATATGAGGTTGTTTTCATTAAATCCCATATCGCGATTCTGAACAAACTCTACCTGATCTCGGATAATCCACACACTGGAAATCAAAGCAACCACCACTGCAAACTGAAAAACAACGAGAACTTCCCTTGGACGAACTCCCCAATTCCTTTTGACTCCCAATTTGGATTTGAAAATCACCGTTGGATTGAATGAACTCATCAGAAATGCCGGATAGCTTCCTGCTAAAATCCCTACGAAAAGGATGTACACGATAGATAAAATCCAGAAAAACGGCTGATAAAATGGATTACTTAATTCCTGCCCGATCAGATCTGTAAACCAAGGGAAAGTCATAGAAACAATGACCAATGCCAATACATAAGCACAAAGGGCAATTAATATGGATTCAGCCAAAAACTGACCAATTAGCATGCTTTTTCCTGCCCCTGAGATTTTTCGAATCCCAACTTCTTTGGATCGTTTTTCACTCTGGGCTGTACTTAGATTCACGAAATTGATCCCTGCGATGATCAGAACAATCACCGAAACGATTCCAAACATTCGAATCAATTCGATTTTTCCTCCTACTGATTGGCCGTTTTCAAATTTTGAATACAAATGCAAATCCTTGACTGGAAAAAGGAAATCAGAAATATCATCCCCTCCTGTCCAATATTTCTTTGTAAAGCCTTTAAACTTATCATTGAATAAAGCGATGTCGGTTCCTTCAGCCAACATGGTAAATGTCCTGTAGGAGTTGTTTCCCCAGAAATCATCCACCCATCCCATAGCCTCCAATTTTTTAAAAGGCAAAAAAGCAGTAAAAGGAAACGCAGTATTTTCTGGAAGGTCTTTAATTACTGCCTTTACTTCAAAATCAAGTTGGTTTTCTGCTTTGACAGTCTTACCAATTGCTGAAGATTCCCCAAAAAGCTTTTGGGCCAAAGACTCAGTCAAAACAATATTATCAGGTGCTGAAAGAGCCTCTACAGGATCACCCTCCACAACCTCAAAATTAAAAATCTTGAAAAATCCAGGATCTGTGAAGGTAGTTTGTTCAGTGAATTTATTCTCGCCCACCGCTAAGAGAAATGGATCCCATTCCGTGATACGGGCTACTTCTTCCACCTCAGGATATTCTTCTTTCAGGGCTGGAGCATAGGGAGCAGGTGTATA
This sequence comes from Algoriphagus sp. PAP.12, assembly GCF_026652115.1. Classification (GTDB taxonomy): domain Bacteria; phylum Bacteroidota; class Bacteroidia; order Cytophagales; family Cyclobacteriaceae; genus Algoriphagus. Next base: position 158,555 of record NZ_JAPPSQ010000009.1, read on the forward strand.
GTCCCAAGATGAAATCTCTCCTTGCATTTCTGAGTTTCTCCAGGCTGCATAGATACGATCCGAATTCTTATAAAACCGATCCACGGAAACTTCAAACTGCACCCAAATCAAAATCAAAATAGAGGCTGCCATACCGATTCCTAATCCGCCAATATTGATAAAGGCATATCCCTTACTACGGGTGATATTTCTCCAGGCTATCTTAAAGTAGTTTTTCCACATGGTTCTAAAAGTAAATGGTTGGAAGGTTTTAAGGTTTTATTGTCGGTACAGTTATCGCTTCTCAGATCTCTTTTCTCTTGGTTCCTGATACTCTATTCACTTTTCAATGTAACAACTGGGTTGATTCTTGCGGATTTGATCGCATGGAAGCTGACAGTCAACAAGGCCATCCCTAGGGCCAATGCTCCTGAAATCGCAAATACCTGCCAGCCAATATCAATTTTATATTCATAGTCCTTTAGCCAGTTTTCCATAAAGTAATAAGCCAATGGACAAGCGATCACCAGTGAACCAAAAATCAGCAAAAGAAACTTCTGGGTAAGCATCCCAAAAATCCCTTCCATGGAAGCTCCCAGTACTTTTCGGATACTAACTTCCTTGCTTCTTTGCTCCACCATAAAAGCAGAAAGTGCAAATAGTCCTAAGCATGCTACCAAGATTGCCAATACGGCAAAACTGGTAAAGATCAACTTCACCCTACTGACATTGTCATACATCTGAGCAAATGAATCATCCATAAATGCATAACGGAAAGGAAGATTGGGAACAAATTGATTCCATTTGCCCTCAAGCTCTGCAAGCAATGCCGGCATATCTGCCGTTTCTGTTTTAACAGAAAATATGGTATTGCTTTTACCTAAAAAGAAGGCCAAAGGCTCAATCCTTTGCTTCATATTATCAAAGCGAAAATCCTTCACCACTCCAATAACCTCACTTAATTGACCATAGCGAGAAATACGCTTTCCAATTGGGTCTGTCAGATTTAATTCCTTGACCATCTGCTCATTGATGATGGCAGCACTCTTGTCCGATTCAAGATCTTTATCAAAATTTCTTCCGGCTAACAATTCAATTCCCAGAGTGGAAAGGTAATCCTCATCTATTTGCCAAGCCTGAGCTCCAACAGTCACATCAATGTTTTCTTTTCCTTCGTTGACAAATGAATTTCCATTTCTCTTGGTATTTTCCAATGGCAAATAATCACTGATTGACACCGAAGAAACCCCTTGAATTCGGCCTAGTTCCTCTTTGAATAACTCATCCTTATCTCCCAGCATATTGGTTCCATACAGTTGAATCACTTGCTCTTTTTCAAACCCAATTTTGGAAGTTAGGATGAAATTCAGCTGCTCATTGATGATCAATGTCCCAATGATCAGGATAATAGAAACTGTGAATTGGAAGACTACCAAACTGCTCTGAAGTCCTCCTGATTTGCTACCTAGTCTCAATTTTCCTTTGAGTACTTTAATTGGTGAAAAACCCGAAAGGTAGATAGCTGGATAAAAACCGGCCATTGCTCCAACCAAAAGTGATGAAGCCAAAAGAATGGGAATAAATAGAGGCTGTCTCCAAGGCAAAGTCAGCTCTACTCCCGACATTTGGTTGAAAAATGGCAAAAACAATTCGGCCAAGACAATCCCTACCATAAATGCGATAATCGAAATCAACATCGATTCGGTCAAAAACTGGGAAATCAGACTTCCTCTTCCGGATCCAACTACTTTCCTTAATCCAACTTCCTTTGCTCGATTCGCTGATCTTGCTGTAGATAAATTGATGAAATTGATGGAGGCCAAAAAGAGGATAAACAAGGCCACAGTTCCAAAAACCCAAATGATTTTGATATCACTTCGAAAGCTTGCTTCATCTTCAATAGATGTCGAATGCAAATGGATATCAGTCATTGGCTGCAGATACATGCTGTACAATTGTTCAAAATTTTCCGGAAGTGCTCTTCCTTGGGCCACAAATGCAGGTAAAATGTATTTATTGATGACCGTGGATCCCAACGTTTTCCCGAAGACTTCCGCCTCTACATCTGGTCTCAATGTCACATAGGTTTTATAGTTATTTTGAGTCCATCGATCTTGCTCACCAGGCTCAAATTCTATCCCTGTTAAAGTCAGAAAGTAATCGTAATCCAAATGGGAATTGGTCGGAAAATCTCGCATCACTCCGCTTATTTTGCGAGGATCTTCTCTGTTTCCATTTAGATAAATCACATGACCAACAGGATTTTGATCTTTAAAAAACCTCTCAGCAACCGACTCTGAAATGACAATGGTATTAGGATCTAAAAGAGCTTTTTTCGCATCTCCATAAACCATAGGAATATTGAAAATATCCAAAATAGACTGATCTACATAGGCAAATTTTTCCTCATGATGCTGCATGGGGTCATCGTCAAATTGGATTTCATTGGAGCCTGAACCATAGAAAAGTTCATTGTCCATTAATCGACCCGATTGCTCAATTTCATCAAAATCTGAATTGATTGTTCGAGCCATATTTGCCGAGAAATGTACACTTCTCTCAGTTCCTTGCTCAAAATCAAACTGCCGCACTACTCGGTAAATATTTTCAGAGTTTGGAACAAAACTGTCATAGCTTGTTTCATGAATGATATAGACCGAAATCAAAAGGCAAGCAGCAATGCCTATCCCCAATCCGGCAATATTAATGATTGAAAACCCTCTTGCTTTCAACAGGCTTCTCCAAGCTATTTTAAGGTAGTTTTTCCACATGCTTTTCTAAATTGAAATATTCCAAAATTTGAAAATTGAAAAATTGACTTCAATTGCTCTCCAATCTCTATTCACTTTTCTCTTGATTCTGGATTCTTGATACTAAAATCTAGCTACTAGATACTTTCAAATTCACTCGCTTTTCAAACTCTTCACTGGATTCATAGAAGCTGCTTTGATGGATTGGAAACTGATCGTTACTATAGCGACAACCACAGCCAATATTCCCGCGATTAAGAATACCCACCAGTGAACTTGCGACTGATAGGCAAAACCTTCTAGCCATTTATTCATGGCATACCAAGCGACTGGAGTTGCGATCACGATTGCCACCAATACCAGTTTGATAAAATCCTTTGAAAGCAAGGCTACTATGCTTCCGGTATTTGCTCCTAATACTTTTCTGACTCCAATCTCTTTGGTTCTTTGTTCAGCCGTATAGGTCGCCAAGCCCAAAAGTCCCAAACAAGCGATGAAAATGGCCAATACCGAGAAAGTGGTAAAGATTTTCCTGAACCTGAAATCCGATTCATATTGAGCATTGAAATCCTCATCCAAAAAGCTATAAATGAAAGGTCTTTGTGGCACCAATTCTTTCCAGACACTCTCAATTTCCGCCAAAGTCCGAGGAAGGTTTTCAGTTTTCACTTTGACACTCATATATCGGCTAGCAAAAGCTGCAAATGGCAAAGTCAACGGTTCAACCGCTTCATGAAGGGAGGTGTAATTGAAATCTTTCACCACCCCAATGACAGTTCCTGATCTCCCCCATTGATCGAATTTCTTACCGATAATTTCTTCCGGATTCGAATAGCCATATTGTCTTGCAGCGGATTCATTTAACACCATCGCGGATGTTGAATCTGAAGGATAATCTCTTGAATAGGACCTACCTGCTGCCAATTCCAATCCAAAATGATCAATAAAATCAACCCCCACTTGAAATATGGGTTGGACTTGGAGAACCATTTCTCCATCCGGGTTTTCAATATGGGTACCGGCATTTGGATAATGACTTCCTGGAACACTTCTGGAAAATGCCACCGAAAGGATGTCAGATTTAGATTCCAACTCACTCTTCAAGGAAGAGGAAACGTTGGTCACACTCCCATCATAATTAAAATCAGCGATGACCATTTGCTCCTTGTCAAATCCCATATCCTTATTGAGCAAAAGGTTCATTTGATTATAGACAATGATAGTCCCGGCAATCAGAGCAATGGAAAGGCTAAATTGAAATACAACCAATCCTTTTCTGAGGTTTACTCCTTTTTGGTCTGATTTATTGATCCCTTTGAGGATTGCAACTGGTCTAAATGAGGATAGAACCAAGGCTGGATACGATCCTGCCAAAAGTCCAACAAGAATAATTAAGCTTATGATAAATGGAAGTGTTTGCCAATTAATGACACTTTGCAAGGCAAATATTTTTCCCGTCAAATCATTCATCAATGGCAATGCAATTGCCATCAAAACCACTGCAACTGCCGCAGAAAGCAAAACAATAATCAATGACTCACCAAGAAACTGATATATCAGACTTTTTCGATCAGCACCAATAGATTTTCTGATTCCCACTTCTTTGGCTCTTTCCAAAGACCTAGCGGTGGACAGATTCATAAAATTGATGATGGCAATGGATAAAATGAATAGACCAATCACCGAAAACACATAAATATTAGAAAGGGAACCTAATTCTCCAGGCTGTCTTCCTGCTACAGAATGCAAGTAGACATCATTCAAGGATTCGATCGCAACAGCATAATTTTCACCATTTTCATCCCCAGCCCTTCTTTTGACAAAATCAGGAAGTTTTGCCTCAAAGGCAGCCCGATCAAATTGATCATTGACCAAGAAATAAGTATAAGTATCCACATATCCCCAAGATTCAAACACATCAGGTCTGGATTGAATATTCGTGATACGCGACAATAAAACCTCGAATTTGAAATGGGAATTGGAGGGCAAATCTTCCACTACACCGGTCACAGTGTAATCTCCACCATTCGCTCTGCCTGCCACATCTGATCCTTTCATGGTTTTTCCCAAAGCAGGTTGATCACCAAAATACTTTTTGGCTGCACTTTCTGTCAAAACCACACTGTAGGGAGCCACTAATGCTGTTTTTGGATTTCCTTCAATCAAGTCCCAGCTAAATACATCAAAAACTGTGGAGTCCATAAACAAAATCCCATCCTCTTGCTGAGTAACATCGCCAACTGTAAACAAGATATCTGCTCTACCAGAGAACTGGACAACTTTCTCAATCTCAGGAAAATCAAGCTGTAGCGCAGGCCCAACGGGAGCATTTCCCCAAACCCAAAAAGAAGAATAATCCGGATTTTGCCCCTCTATCGATTCTCCATCAATCACTCGATAGATTCTATCCTTGTTGACATGGTATTGATCATAGGAAAGCTCATCCTGAACGAACATGAAAATCAAAACACAACAAGTCATTCCTATCCCTAGGCCCACTATGTTGATGATAGAATAAACCTTCTTTTTCAAAAGATTTCTCCAGGCGATTTTAAAGTAGTTCTTCAGCATGGTTTTTTATGTTCAAAAATTGGAAGGTTCGAAGGTTCCAAAGGTTTTAAAGTTCTTACCTATGATGTTTAGTCTTGGATCTCGGTTCTTGATACTTGCTACTGATTATCCACTTCAACTATTTCCACTTTTGTGCCATGATGAATAGGTCAAAAGAGCCAAAAAACCACCATTTTCAACAAAAACACCTATTTCCTCGGACAATAATGTTCGCTCACGGTCGAAAGGAAAGTATGAAGGTGGGAAGGTTGGGAAGTTCGAAGGTTTTCATATTCTATCTCCAATCTACCGATTCTAGGTTCTTTGCTCTCGACTCTAATTATTCACTTTTCAAACTATCGACAGGATTCATTAATGCCGCCCGGACACTTCTCAAGCTGATCGTTGCAAATGCTATCGCTATTGCAATCAAAGAAGCCAATGCAAAAACCCACCAGCTAATTTCCACATGATAGGCAAAGTCGGCTAGCCATAAATCCATCAAATATTTTCCTAGTGGGATAGCGATCACCAAGGAAATGACAATCAATTTGATAAAGTCTTTAGCCAATAGACCGACCACTTGATTTACAGTGGCTCCCAAAACTTTACGAACTCCTATCTCTTTGACTCTTTGCTCAGCTGTGAATGTAACCAATCCAAATAATCCCAAGCAGGCTACAAAAATGGTCATCAGAGCCAATACCATCAGAAATGAACCCATTTTGGCCTCTTGGATATAGGTTTCATTATACAATTCATCCAAAAAGGCATAGTGAAAAGCTTCCCCGATATCGAAGCCATTCCATGTAGTCTCTATATCCTGCAAAAGCGGCTGCAATTCAGCCCTATCCACTTTCAAAATCAAACTATAATACGGATTGTACACCATCATCAAAGGCTTAATGGGTTCACGAAGGGACTTTGCCACAAAGTCTTTCACTACACCTATGACTTGGACATCTTCTCTCCCTCCTTGATTGTCCGTCATGATTTCAAAAACAGCCCCAACAGGATCTTCTGTAATTCCCAATTCCTTGACCGCAGTCTCATTTAGAATAATATTATTCTTTTCATTTCCTCTACCTGAAGAGAAATTCCTCCCAGAAATCAATTCCATTCCCAGTGTGGAAATATATGCTTCATCTATTCCATACTGCATCATTCTGGTGGTCTGGGTAGGATCGTCCTTGGATACCAGGTTTTGGACGTTGGTATCTGTAGGTCCTGAAGGGATAAAAGCCGAATTGGTCAAATGACTGATTCGAGGGTCAGAGCGAAGTTCATTCATAAATACCTCCAAATGCTCACCAAGAAGACCCGCATCCCGAAGCACCACCAACTGTTCTCTATCATATCCAATGTCTTTGTCCTGAATAAATTTCATTTGCTGGGAAACCACCAAAGTGGCGATGATCAATGCTACTGAAACAGCAAATTGAAAAACCACCAAACCGCTTCTGAAAGAGCTTTTATTCGACCCAAAAGCTCTTTTTCTCAGTGATTCAATTGGTTTAAAACTTGATAAGAAAAATGCCGGATAACCACCCGCCATTAGCGTAACCAGGAGAATCAACAATCCAATAATCCCTAGAAACAAGGGATCCAATAATGACAAAACGGTTAAACTTTTATCTGAAAAATCATTAAAGAAAGGAACTGCAATACTAGCCATAACAAATGCTAAAATCATGGCTAAGCAGATCGCCAAGAAGGACTCAGATAAAAACTGATAAATCAACTGTTGCTTATCAGAACCCATTACTTTTCTCACCCCAATTTCCTTCAGTCTTTGAGAAGCCCCTGCAGTGGACAGGTTCATAAAATTGATACAGGCGATGAGCAACATAAAAGCTGCGATGGCACAATAGATCATTACAGTTTGCATGTCTCCACCTGCCTGGAAATCTCCATGCCCATTATACTTAGAATTCAAGTGGATATCTTTCAGATTCTGTAGTTTGAGGTAAACGAAATTTCCCTTTGCAAAAAATTCATCAAAACTCATTCCCATACCCTGTTGCATTTGCCCTTCCATGTATTTTCTGGAAATAGCAAGCAGGTTTTCATCAATTTGATCTGCTTTGATTGCTTCATTCAAGCGCACATAGGTAACATAGCTTCCTGATAGCCAGCTTTGATTTTTGGAATCAGGACTACCAAGCATTGAAATAAACATATCAAAGTGAAAGTGGGAATTGGAAGGAATATCTTGAATTACTCCTGTCACCAAATATTCCCCAGATAAATTATTGTATTCCATATGGTGATATCCTATATCCTCCAATTGGATCACTTGATTGATTGGGTCACTTTCTCCAAAAAGTGCTTTGGCCTGCTCCTCTGTCAAAACAATAGAATTCGGTGTATTCAAAGCAGTAGCAGAATTGCCTTTGACAAAAGGAAGAGAGAAAACCTGAAAGAAATTAGGATCAACTATCGCTGTGGTTCCTTTCCGGATCACTTGGTTATCTAGGTTAATTTTGGTTTCAGAACTCAGTTTGATGACTCTTGTGGCATCTTCCACCCCGGAAACCTCTTCTTTCAAAGTCGTGGCTAGAGGTGCCATGACGCTTGCCTCATCCAATAGTTCGTTACCAATTTTTGCCTCAAGATTTACTCTAAAAATCCGATCCGAGTCTTCATAGAACCTGTCATAGCTAAACTCTTCTATCACGTACAGGCTAATTACCAAGCAGGTAGCTAATCCGAGAGAAAGTCCCAAAATGTTGATTAGAGAAACCAGTTTATTCTTTTTTAGATTTCTCCAGGCGATTTTTATATAAGTTTTCAGCATGTTTTTCTTAATTGAAATATTTCAAAATTGGAAAATTGAAAAATTAGTCTCAGCTGCATTATTGCTCCAGTGAATCCTGATCCATATCTCTAATCTCTTTTCTTTTGGTTCTTGACACTTGATTCTCTTATTCATCTTTCAAACTTTGGATGGGTTCAGATCTGGTGCTTTGGTAGCTTTGGAAGAAAATCGTCAATCCAGCGATTACAAGACATGCCAAAACGGAAAGCAAAATCAAACCTATGCTGATTCCCGTTTTATAAGCATAATCTGAAAGCCATTGATTGGTCAAATAGACAGCAACTGGAATCGCCAAAACGATGGCTATCAATACCAATTTCAAGAATGAGGAGGAAAGCATAATGAAAATTTCGACTCCTGAGGCTCCAAATACTTTCCTTATACCAATCTCTTTGGTTCTCAGATGAGTAGTATAAGCTGTCAAGCCAAATAAGCCTAGACAGGCTATCAGGACGGATAAAAATGTCAAAACCTTGAGCAGATCAGCCATTTTCATCTCAGATTGATACATCCTTGAAAAATCCTGATCAAAAAAAGTGTAATTCATCGGTACTCTGGAGACAAATCCTTCCCAAGTTTTTTGGATATCCTCTATCCCTGCCTCCGAAGGATTTAAAGTCAACCTGATACTGATATAATCTCTGAGATAATAATCATGCATGTACTCGATTACCAAAGGCTTGATTTCATTTCTATAGGACTCAAAGTTGAAATCTTCTACCATTCCGATTACTTCCAACTGTGCCTCATCATTTTCACCTTGATTGCGAACTACTATTTGTCCAATCGGATCTTGAGCAATCCCAAGGTATGCAGCGGCCTTTTGATTAATGATTACTTTGCTTTGATCCACGCCTTCTACCATGGAAAAGTTGCGCCCTTCCACCAATTCGAACTGATAGGCATCTAAATAGTCGGCATCAGCTTCATACCAGTTCATTCCATGTTCCAAATCCGAATCTCGAAGGTTGAATGAGCGCATTTGGAACTGGCCAGTCATGGGAATCCCTGTTGAAAAGCTCACAGAATTGATCTGAGACTGAGAAGAAAGCATGTTTTTAAACGCCTCTCTTTCTTCATTTTGAACTTCCCCGTCATTATGAATGATCAGCAGTTGTTCCTTGTTAAATCCAGGATTGGAGTTTTGGATAAAAGACAATTGCCTCTGGACAAGCAAAGTGCAAATGATCAATGTCAAGGAGGTAGCAAACTGGAAAACCACCAGGGTATTTCGGAAAGTATGCGAGTTTTTACCAACTCCTATTTGTTGCTTGATCACCAGAAGTGGCTTGAAAGAAGAAAGGTAAAACGCAGGATAAGCCCCTGACAAAAAAGTCAAAACTACTATCAAAACTGGCACCACTGTCAAGATCAGTGGATTCTGGATCAGGTTAAACTGAAGTTCTTTTCCTGAAATCTGATTAAACAATCCATTGGATAACTGGACTAAAATCAAAGAAAAGACCATGGCTACCACTACGACCAAAAACGCTTCCGTCAAAAACTGAAAAACCAGCTGAGATTTTTGCGACCCCATTACTTTTCTAACCCCAACTTCCATGCTTCTCAATCCAGCTTTCGCAGTTGCCAAATTCATGAAATTGATGCATGCCAAAAGCAATACAAAAAGGGCCACCAGAGAAAACATGTAAACATAACCCTCATATCCATTAGCTTCCATTTCCCGAAGCAGATGAGATTTCAAATGGATATCTTGAATGGGCATCAGTTGTAAGTTGAAGTCTGAACCTTCCTCCTCACTTCCAAAGGCCGGAATCGCATAATTGGCAACGACCTGGTTTAATTTTTCTTGAACCTGTTCCTTTTTACCTTCAGGAAATTTCAGATAGGTATTCAAAATAGGCCAAGTCCAGGAATCCATTAAAAATATCTCATTGTACATCCCCGGTTCATAGACGAGCATGTCAAAATGCATATGTGACTGCGAAGGCAAATCTTCAAAGACCACTGCGATTTCCCTTGCTACCGGCTCATTGCTACCAATCATTAGAGCTTTCCCAATCAATTCCTGTGGGGCCACATCACCAAAATATTTTTGAGCCATTGAAGCCGAAATAGCTAAAAGATTGGGCTCTGAGAGTGCTTTTTCTTTACTTCCTGCCAAAACAGAAAGATCGAAGACATTGAAGAATCCAGGCTCAGCATAGAATACCTTTTCTTCTCTGAAAATTTGTTCCCTGTTTGGGCCTGTTGCAGGCTGGATCGTAAAATCATTCCATTTCAATATTCGTGTCATTGCCTCTACTTCAGGAATATCTTCTGAAACCCTTACTCCCAATGCAGGTGGAGCTGTCGCATAACTTGCGGTTTCAGCATTCCCCCAATTCGCACTGACCCTAAAAATCTGATCTGAATCCGGCAAAAAACGATCATAGCTCAACTCATCCTGAACAAACAAGAGAATGATCAAAAAGCTGCTCAAACCTAAACTCAGCCCAAAAATGTTCAGTCCCGTATAGAGTTTATTTTTCTGAAGAGTTCTCCAAGCTATTTTCAGGTAGTTTTTAAGCATAATAGGTCAGGTTTGCGGAAAATATTATCCTAGGATTATGCCAGTAAAAATGGCCGAATTAAGCACTCTAAGGCCATTTTCATAAATTCCTCCTATAAGATCCGAACAGTTTCGTCCGATTTCGAGCAATGAAATTCCATAGCTCACATCCAATAGCAAAATCGGTTAAAAATCAGTAGTTTAAAGAAAAAATCATCACCTATGTACGTCAAAAGGCATTATCACATTTATAGCACGATTCGATGGTCGAGAAAAATCTTGCTCAACGGATTCCTATACTCTGCTGCGGTGATTTTAATCTATGAAATCACCAAGATTCCTTTTTACCTTCCTTGGCAACCTATTTCTGTAATAGGTATTGCCGTGGCTTTTTATCTGGGTTTTAAAAACAACTCCTCCTACGACCGAACATGGGAGGCCAGAAAAATCTGGGGAGCAATCATCAACGACAGCCGATCTTTTGCAACAGGAATCATATCTCTTCCTGTCTCAGAAGAAGTCTCTGACGAGAAGAAAAAGGAAATCATTTACCGGCACCTTGCTTGGGTAATCGCACTGAAACATGCCATGAGAGCAGGTAAATCTTGGGAGCACAATGGTGCAGTGGACAAGCTTGTTTTTACACCTCATTTCATGGAGGAAGCAATTCAGGGGGTATTCCCAGAAATCAAACGTTACCTTTCAAAAGAAGAAATTGAAGAATTGAAAAAACACAGCAACCTTCCGAGTCAGATTTTACTCAATCAGACCAAAGCTGTAAAGGAATTGGAGGATAGTGGTCAAATCTCGGAATTCAAACACATCTGGCTCCATGAACTGATTACTCGACTCTATACAGACCAGGGAATGACGGAGCGAATCAAAAACTTTCCTTTTCCAAGACAATATGCCTCTACGGGTCTTTTTATCAATTACATATTCTGTGCATTGATTCCATTTGGCCTTTTGGATATTTTCATCCAGTCAGACAGCCTCCATCATTGGATGACCATTCCATTTTCTGGAATCATCATCTGGATTTTCTTTTTGGTCGATCGAATCGGGGACTATTCGGAAAACCCATTTGAATCAGCTTACAATGATGTACCTATATCATCAATTACTAGGGCAATTGAAATTGATTTGCTCGAAATGATCAGAGACAAAGACATCCCAGAACCTTATCCGGTGGAAAATGGATTTTTGATGTAATACCAAAAAAGCCCTGTCATTTAATCTGAAAGGGCTTTTTTATGGTGCAATTGGTTAATTATCTCTTACGGATGGAGCTGGAGCCAGAAACTCTGACTTCACCCATTCTAGGGGAACCTGAATAAATAATATCTCCAGAGCCTGATGATCTTACAGAGATCTCTCCCAAGTCTCCCACCTCAGTATCGCCTGATCCTGATTTGGAAACGTTCAATTCCCCAATCGCTAAATTCTCTGCCAAGAAGTCTCCTGAACCTGACTGCTTGATTTCGGCCTCATCTACCGCACCTCCTTTGATCTTAATTTCAGCCGAACCAGAAATTGAGGCTTCCAATTCTCTTGCTTCCAAGGTATTCATGATGATATCTCCTGAACCAGAAAGCCCGATATAGAACTCACCTGCCTCAACTGGAGAGGTCACTTCCATTTCACCGGAACCAGAACATCTCACTCCTTCCAATTCACGATAGGTGATGTAAAACTTCAACTTCACATTGTTATAGTTCCCTCTAACTAATCCGACACTCAAAACATCTCCGTCGATTTCGGTTTTCACTTTATCCAAGCTTACTCCTTTAGCCTCGATACGGATTTCTTCTTTATTCCCTTCAGTCAAAATCACCTCCCAGCTTCCTCCTGAATGTACTTTGGTAAAATGTCCAGGAGTTCTGGTTTCTGTTTGTTGAGCTTGTACGCAAGAAGCCAATCCAAATACGATTAGCATAACTGCGGCAATTTTTGTGTTGATTTTCATAATTCGAATTGTAAAATTTTAAAATTGAAATATTATAAAATTCTGTTTCTCTTGGATCTTGATTCTTGGATCTATTTTTTACTCATTCTTGATACTCTTAATCGGATTTGCCCAAGCAGCACGGATGGTTTGACTGGTCACCGTAACAGCAGCAATGATTCCTGCAATACCTCCGGCCCACAAGAAAGTGGTCCAGGAAATACCAATGTGGTAAGCAAAGTCCTGAAGCCAACTATCCATTCCAAACCAGGAAATAGGAATAGCTATCACAAAACCTATGGCTACTAACTTCAGAAAGTCTTTCCCTAATAGAAGCAAAATATTGGAAGTCTCTGCTCCCATTACTTTTCTGATTCCTATTTCTCGGGTTCTTTGTTCGGTTGCAAAAGTCACCAAGCCCAAAAGACCCAAAACTGAGATCACAATGGCTAAAGCTGAGAAGAAAGTGAAGATGGTTTTCACACGTGCTTCAGCTTCATATTGTCTATTAAATCCTTCATCAATAAAATTAGGTTCGAAAGGATACCCAGGTCTAAAATCAGCCCATTCACCTCTCAGGTAAGCCAAAACCTCATCTCTTTTACCTGCCACATATTTGATACTCACATTATTATTTCTGTCCTGAGAAATCATGAAGACAATAGGTACAATTGGCTGGTGAAGGCTTTCGAAGTGAAAATCTTTCATCACTCCCGTCACAAAGCCTCTTCTACCTCCATAATTGAATGCCTTCCCAATAGCTTCTTCAGGTGAAGACCATCCAATTTCTCTGACTGAAGCCTCATTCAAAATAAATGCTTCTGTTGAATCACTCGCTAATTGGTAATCAAAATCACGCCCTGCGACAATTGGAATACCGTAGGTATCCAAGAAATTATGGGCCACATGAACATCAGCTATTCGAAGATTCAACTGGGTCATTTCTCCATTGACTTCGGTAGTTGCTCCCTGCGAATCCAATAAGCGTCCAGAAGGAACTCTACTGGACATAGAAACTTCAATAATTCCAGGTTGATTTTCCAAGCGATCCTTAATGATCAGATAGTTTTCGTTGATTGCAGCATTACTTGGTAAAACCACCATATCCTCTTTTTCAAAGCCCAGATCCTTGTTTTGCATATAGCTCAACTGCCCGATTACCACCAATACAGCCACGATCAAAACTACCGAAATAGCAAACTGACCAACCACCAACACGGATCGGAAATTTTCATGCCCTTTTCCGGCTTTAAAAGCTCCTTTGAGCACTTTTGCCGGTGCAAATCCTGAAAGGAAAAGTGCAGGATAACTCCCTGAAATCATTCCTACGAATAGGATTATTCCTCCAATCCAAAGAAGATATTCTGGGTGGCTGAAAAAGTTTAAGGAAAGTGGTTTTTCAAGAAAATCTGAGAAAATCGGTAGGAATAGGAATACCAAAATCAAAGCGATAATCATAGACAAAAAAGTCATCACAAAGCCTTCTCCCATAAATTGGCGAACCAAAACGAGTTTGTCCGCCCCCATTGCTTTTCTTAAGCCTACTTCCATGGAACGGAGGGAAGATCTGGCAGTACTTAAATTCATAAAATTGATACAGGCGATCAAAAGAATAAATAAAGCAACTGCTCCGTAGATATAGACATAATCGATATTGCCGTTAGCCTCAATTTCTGAATCCAAATTGGAGTGCAGATGGATGTCCTGAATCGGCCATAAAAATAAATCTGTGGTCTTTGACATCGGGATTCCCTGACCAGTTTCTCCCATATGACGATCAATCATCCCAGCCAACTTATCTTCAAAAGCTTCCGGATTTACTCCGTCAGCTAGTTTTAAATAGGTTGAAAAATTATTGGATCCATAATTACCCATAAAGGCTTCCTGCCCACCGTAAAACTGGACAACAGGAATCATAGAAGTCAAAAAATCCACATGAAAGTGCGAGTTTTCAGGCATATCTTCCATCACACCTCGCACCTGAAGCGTAAACTCCATCCCTGCAATCTCCATTTCCAGCTCTTTCCCAATTGCTGATTGATCGCCAAAATATCTAGTTGCTGTACTTTCCGAAAGAATTACACCATCTGCTTCTTTCAGAGCTTCTTTACCCTCTCCTTCTTTCACCTTCCATGAAAACACATCGAATACCTCAGGATCAGCCATAAAAAAGCGTTCCTCAACAAATGAGTTTTCTCCATTTTTGATCAAAGGATCAGCCCCCATCAGTCTGGCCGAGAATTCTACATCTTCTGGAAAATCTGATTGAATCAGTGGTCCAAATGGAGGCGCAACATGGCCTAGATGAAGGCTTTCCTGACCATCCTGATTAAACCAGGCTCGGGAAACACGATAAATTCTATCCACATCTTGGTGATAGTTGTCATAACTCAATTCAAACTTGACATACAACAAAATCACAATACTCACTGCCATTCCTATGGCCAAACCAAACAAGTTGATAAAGACATAAAGCGGATGCTTTTTAGCATTCCTAAATACGATCTTAAAATAATTTTTAAACATGAATTCTGAATTGAAATATTACAAAATTGGAAAATTGGAAAATTAGCTTTTATCGGTCCAAATCTCCGTTCCTTGTTCTCTAGTCTCTTTTTTGGCTCTTGATTCTTGGTTCTCGACTCTGGATTCTAGTCTCTCGATTCTTAACTCTTGGCTCATTATTCACGTTCGCCCTGTCTCGTGTCCTCACGAGATATTTTATTCTTAGTGACCGTGAAGACACGGTCGCAGGGGTAATCTTTACTCTTTTCACTCGATTCTTGGTTCTCGGTTCTTGACTCTTGACTCTTGACTCTTGACTCTTGGCTCTCTAATCACTTTTTAAACTTTTAACCGGATTGGATCTGGCTGCAGAAAAAGCCTGGTAACTCACTGTGAGCAAGGCGATTATCATCACCAAAACTCCAGCTAATAAGAAAATCAATGGGTTGAGTTCAGTTTGATAAGCGAAAGTTTGTAGCCATTCACCCATAGCCCAATAGGAAATTGGAACAGCAATCACAAAGGCTACCAATACCAGTTTGCTAAAATTGGTAGTCAGCATCCAAACTAAGCCAGAAGTCGACGCTCCCAAAACCTTTCTCACTCCTATTTCTTTGGTCTTTTTGTAGGCTGTATAGGCAGCCAGACCAAATAATCCTATACATGCGATCAGAATTGCCAAGACTGAGAATGAGGCCAAAATTTTACTGGAAACTTGTTCTTCTACATATTGCTTCTGAAGATTATTTTCTAGAAACGAGAATGAAAAGGGCTGATTTTGGCCAAATGTATTCCACAATTTCTCTACCTCAGCGATGGTTTGCTGAGGATTATCCCCTGAAATATTCAAAGCCAAGAAATTCTGGAACCCTACAGCAGATTCTGTACTGAAAATCGCCAAAGGTGTGATCGGTAAATGCAAAGATTCAAAATGAAAATCCTCTGCCAAGCCAATCACCGTATACGGGATATTGACTTGCTCCCCATTGACATTTGCTCCGCTATATATTTTCTTTCCGATAGGGTCTTCCAAGCCAAAAGCCTGCGCTGCGGCATGATTGAGAATCACAGAGGTACTGTCATTGAATTCCTCTCCAAACATCCTCCCATCGGTCATTTTGATTCCCATGGCATTTAAGAAAAAGTCATCGGCAACAAAGCCTTTACCTGTCAGCACTTCTGATTTTCCTTCAGGAGTGAATTGCACGCCAAAGAATGAATTTCCCGGCATCGTACTGCTTCCTCCGGCGTTGAGTACACCTGGAATTTTCAACACCTCTTTCCGGAAAGTTTCTGGGTTTTCCAATTGTCCAAAGCGATCAACAACAAGAACATTTTCTCGCTGAAAGCCCAGATTTTTGGTTTGGATAAAACTGATTTGTCGCTGAATAATCAAGGTTCCAGCGATCAGCATGATTGAAATGGTAAACTGGAAAACAACCAATCCATTTCTCAAAAATTGTCCTTTTCTAGTAGAGGAAAGCTTCCCCTTCATGATTTCAACAGCATGCATCTTTGAGATTTGAAATGCGGGATAATAGCCTGCTACAAGTGACACAAAAATCCCCATTCCCAAAAGCCAAGGGATCAGCTCGATGGCTTCGCCCATTCCAATTGACAAGGTCTTTTGAGCCATATCATTGAAAAATGGAAGCGCCAAGCCAACCAAAATACTGGACAAGGCCAAGCTGATAACCACCAGCAAGACCGCCTCCATCAAAAACTGGATAATCAACTGTTGACGGTCTGACCCCATTGCCTTTCTAACTCCCACTTCTCTGGCTCTCTCTGAAGACCTAGCAGTTGCCAGGTTGATGAAGTTTACAGAGGCAATCAGCAGGATGAAAATGGCAATGGAAATAAAAATATATACATAACGAATATCTCCATTCGCTTTCATTTCATTCTGAAGCTTGGAAGTCAAATGGATATCTCCGAGTGGTTGAAGGAAGTAATTATAGCCATTTCCGGCAGCGATGTAGTCATCGTAATTTACTCCGGTATTCTGTTCTATTTGACCCGCTGCGTATTTCTTTACCAAAGGAGGAATAGCATTCTGAACCTTCTCCCAAGAGGCTGCCGGTAGTAATTTGATATAGGTCATTGCAGAAAAACCTGCATAAGTTGGATCTTGATTAAAAGGCAAACCAGCAGTAGAACCAATCATATCAAAATTGAAATGGGTATTGCCTGGTAAGTCCTGCATCACTCCCGTCACTTCTACATCCTGCCCGTTGACTTTGAGCTGTTTGCCCACTACATCAGTGGTTCCAAAATATTTAAGTGCTGTTTTTTCATTTAATACAAAAGCGCTGGTCTGATAAAGGGCCGTTTTGGCATCTCCAGCAACCATGGGAATGGGAAACATTTCGAAAAAATTTGAATCTGCCATTGCTACCAATCGCTCCTCATAAAAATCCTCATCCACTTGAACCATGCTTGCAAAGTCCCCAAATGTAAAAAGCCTGGTGGCATCCTCCACTTCTGGGATTTCATCCTTGAAAACCTCTGCGAATCCGTCTGGAATGATTGCATAGAGATTGATATGATCAGGATAGATCCTCTCTAAACTTACTCTATATATTTCCTTTTGATCCTCCCAAAACTTATCATAACTCACTTCATCTTTTACCTGTAAAAAAATCAGCAAGCAACAGGTCAGTCCCAATGTCAACCCCAAAATATTAATCCCGGTATAGATCTTATTTTTAACCAGGTTCCGATAGGCAATCTTCAGGTAATTTTTAAACATAAGACAAGGTTTTAGATGGATGATTTTAGACAAAAAAAGCCGACAAGATATTCTCACCGGCTTTTCCATTCATAAGGCTGGGTTATTTTATTGTTTTACAACTTTGGCAGAACCAGAAGCCGCCACTTGCATTCTTGGGTCACCTCTGTAGTATACATTTCCAGATCCTGAAGCTCCTACCTTTAGGTTTTCCATTGCAGTGATATACGTTTTTCCTGATCCAGATTTTCCTACATCTACAGATTCTGCTTCCAAATCAATGGCTTCAAAATTACCCGAACCAGATTGACCGACATGAACATCTTTTGCTGAACCACCTTCGATCAAAATATCACCGGAACCACTGATACCGGCACTAACAGTTCTGGCATGTACATTTTTCAATTTGATCAATCCTGAACCAGATACTCCTAGAGCCAATTTATCAGTTTCGATATTGTCTTCAACAGTGATAGAACCTGATCCAGAAGATCCTAGACCTTCGATTTCACGCATTGTCACGTAAAACTTCAATCGGACATTTCGGTAGTTTCCTTTTTCAAGTTTCAACTTCAATCTGCCATTATCCACCTCGGTAATAATTTTATCCAAATCAATATTTTCGGATTCGATTCTTACTTCATCTCTATTTCCTATCTCCACAAAGACATCCCAGCTTCCTCCAGATTCTATCTTGGTGAAATTCCCTGGGGTTCGGGTTTCAGTTCCTTGTGCATTAGCCGTCAGACCTACTAAAAAGAGTAAAACGATCAAGGCTGTGGTTTTCGCAGTATTCATAGTGTGCTTCATAATAGTATTAGGTTATAGTTTAAATTCATCAATTGTGCCAAGGTCTAAAAAAGCCCTTCTACGGCAATGGAAGTGCTTTTTCAATAATTCACTGTCCGTATCAATTGGATTTCGACCGCTAGCGGACAAAGTTTTTAGAAGAAAATTATCCTGTTTTCATCTAGAATAAATCCTATCCAGTTCAAAATCGAATTTGAAAGAATTAAAACTATTTCTCTTTTTGACTTCCAAAAATGTAGATGCAATTGAAATCGAATAGGTTGCATTTTGACACAAAAAAACCTCCCAAATTAGGGAGGTATTTTTACTATAAATTAACCTTTAATTTTACTCACTTTTAATGGCTTGCACCGGGTTGGAATGTGCCGCTTTCAAAGACTGCAATGTCACAGTCAAGAATGCCACTCCAAAAATGGTAATCGCAGCCAGCGGGATAAACCACCACTCGAAATTGATCCTGTACTGATAGCCTTTCAGCCAGTCTTGCATGACCCAGAAGGCAATTCCTGATCCTATCAAAATTGAGAATGAAACAATCAGGATAAATTCCTTATTGATCACCTGCAAAATGGAGAAAGTGGAAGCTCCCAAGACTTTTCTAATACCAATTTCCTTGGTCTTTTGTTCAGCGACATGGGCAGAAAGTCCCAATAATCCCAAACAAGAAATCAAAATGGTCAAAATACTGAAGTATTGAGCCAAGTCCCTCAGTCTCACATCCTCTTGATAAAGTCTTGCATAATTTTCATCCATGAAGCTGTATTCAAATGGAAACTCAGGATTCAAATTTCTTCCTGTCGCTTCCATAAAAGCAACTGTCTCACGGATCTTATCCGTATTTACTTTGATATACGCTTGCCAGCTGTTTGCTGGATCTAAGAGCAGGATTGCTGGAGCTACATTGTTTCTAAAACTTTCGAAATGGAAATCTTTCACTACACCGGTGATTGATCTCTCATCTCCCCACATTCTGAAAAATTCCTGCCCCTCTTGATCCTGTTCCATCAATTTCAATGCGGTTTCATTCAGAATTGCACCAGATACAGAATCTGCTCCATTTGCGCGGTCAAATGCTCTTCCTTTTACCAGGCTTAACCCGGTAGTTTCCAAGAAATCATAATCAACACGAATGATTTCAAACAAGGCCGCATTTTCAGGATCTTTTCCTTCCCAAGACACTCCGCCGGTATTTGAGGTTCTTCCCATAAAAGCAAAAGAAGATCTACTGACTGAAAGGATATTTTCATCTTTTTCCAATTCGGCTTTGAACACATCAAAGCTTTCCAAAAGTTTCCCCTCCAAAGGGACCTGGATCAACTGATCTTTGGAATATCCCAGATCTTGATTCATGGCAAAATTGATCTGCTGATAGACCACCATCGTGGAAACAATCAGAATGGTTGCTAAAATGAATTGGAATAGTACCAAGCCTTTTCTGGCCATCACCACACCTTTTCCTGATTTAGTAAAGGACCTAAAAACAGAAACCACTTTTGTAGCAGATAGGTAGAATGCCGGGTAAGAACCCGCAACCAATCCCGTCAGGACAATAATTCCCAGAATCTGAAGCCAGAATAGACCTGAAAAATAAGGAACAGCCATATCCTTCCCAGTCAGATTATTGAATATTGGCAAAGTCACCTGAACCAAAAGGATGGCAAAAAAAGCTGCGAATAGGGTGATCAGCAGCGATTCACTCAAAAACTGAAATACCAAAGAATTCTTATTGGCACCAGAGACTTTTCTCACTCCAACTTCTTTGGCTCTTTTTTGGGATTTTGCCGTACTCAAATTCATGAAATTGATACAAGCAATGATCAATACAAAAATCCCAATCATGGCAAACAACTTCACATTCTTGATTCTTCCCTCCACAGGCATTCCATCTTTCCATTGCCCATGGAGATACAATTCACCTCTCGGATAGGCAAAAAGCTCTACATTGGAATCTTCATTTCTCTCGGCAATGTAATTTGAAATACTCTTAGAAAAGGCTTCTCCGTCCACTCCCTCTCTCAGCTTAATGATGGTGCTCGGACCATTATTTCCCCAATCGCTCAGCCAGTCATTTTCATCAAAAAACACCTGGTAAGGAAGCAAGTATTCAAACTTCATGGTGGAGTTTTTAGGAAGGGATTTCAGGACACCTTGTACGATGAAATTCTTGGAATCAGTTCCTTGACGAATCTCCACATCCTCTCCCACCACATCTGTTCTACCAAACAAGGAAATCGCCCCTTCTTCCGTAAGAACAACATGATTGTTTTCTGTAAGCATCCGATTGATATCCCCTTCCAAAGTCTCAAACTGATAGATATGAAGCAAATCTGGCATTGCATAAAGTCCATCCAATTTGATTCTTTTATCCTTC
This sequence comes from Algoriphagus sp. PAP.12, assembly GCF_026652115.1. Lineage (GTDB taxonomy): Bacteria > Bacteroidota > Bacteroidia > Cytophagales > Cyclobacteriaceae > Algoriphagus. Next base: position 179,526 of record NZ_JAPPSQ010000009.1, read on the forward strand.
TGAATAAACAGTTGGGGTTGATTCCAAGTGTAGGTGGATGCATATTCGACTTCGGATAAAGTCTCTTTCATACTTTCAGCCAAAACTCCGGGAGTTGAAGTGGTAGTGAAAATATCAGCACCATAACTTTGATGCTCCATGACTCTATAAATCCTTTCGATATCGGCAATCTCCCGGTCCATTTTTAGCTCAGAATCCACCCACAGACCGATGAGAATCGCTGCCCACAGTCCTAAAGACAAACCGAAAAGGTTGATGAAAAAAGTAAGCTTATGTTTTTTGAAACCTCGGAGCGCAATTTTAAAGTAATTTTTAAACATGTTGGTGGACAGTTAATGATTAAGCGGAATAGAAAAAAGAGTTGGTTTAGTTTTAATAAAGATGTCCCTCCAATTCAAAAGGTTGCATTGAGATAATTCAATCGTTTGAAAAGGAGATGAATTTTGAGTGTTCTACTTTATAATGCTGATGCCATTAAAATGTTACACAGGTAATGCCAAGTAGCAAAAACAGGCTTTACGGTCAGTTTGGGGACTTTTGTCTTAAAAGTATTGTTCGCACAAAGTCAATTTTGCACGCTGGCGGTCGAAAAAAATTGATGCATGGTAAAAGCTATTCAGGATTTGAAATCCTGAACTTCAATTCCTAAAAATTCTAAAAAGAACTAAAGCCCAAATAGAATATGATTAGATATATAGGAACGGGTTAAAACCCATTCCTATTCAAAACAATTTTTCGAAATACCTCAGGGGTAGATTTAGAAACTTTCTTCAATACTCTTGATTCTCAGCTCTTGTTTCTCCGCTCTAAAATCACTCACTTCTCAAGGACTTCACCGGATTGGTGGTCGCCGCTCGGATAGACTGATAACTGGTCGTCAGCAAGGCAATCAATATCGCAAAAACTCCAGCTCCAATAAACACCTCCCATCCCAAGTCTTGCTTAAACTGATAATCCTCCAGCCATTTTTTCATCGCCCACCAGGCAATAGGAGAAGCTATCAAAAATGCGATAACCACAAGCTTTGCAAATTCCTTGGAAAGTAGCACTATGATACTTCCAATACTGGAACCCAATACTTTCCTTATTCCTATTTCCTTGGTTCTTTGCTCAGCTGTAAAGGCTGTCAAAGCAAATAATCCCAAGCAAGCAATCAGGATCGCAAAGCCTGCAAAGATGCCAAATACTTTACCCAATCTGGTTTCCGCAGCATACATATTTCCAAACCGATCATCCAAAAACGAATAGGTAAAGGGTTGCCCGGGAGCGATTTCATTCCATTTTGCTTCAACAAAATTGATGACTTCATCCGTATTTGCGGAATTGAATCGGAAAGAGGCAATTCCTTCAGGGCCATCATTTAGAAAGATCATGACTGCACCGATGTTTTCTTTGAGAGATTCGAAATGAAAGTTTTTTACGACTCCGATGACTGTTTTACTTTCCAAATCATTCAGGTTCATGGTTTCATTATTCCCAGCCATTGTATAGATCTTTTGTCCGATCGGATCACCCTCAAAATTGAAGTTGGCCAAGGCTGTTTCATTCAAAATCACCGCACTGGAATCAGAAGGAAAGTCCATCGAAAAATCTCTTCCTGCTACGATTTCCATTCCCAATGTTTTGACATAATCGAAATCGACTCTCCAGTTTTGGAGACTGACCATATTTTCTGTTTGTTTTGGGTCTTTTCCCTGTGCCCACCAAGGAGTATCACTTCTATAGGTACCTGAAACTGGGAGATAACCAGAAATCGTCCCTCCTTCCATCATACTATTGGAAAGAACGGCTGATTTGAAGGACTCAGCCTGATCACCCAAAGCATAGACATCATTGACAGTAATTACCTGATCTTTATTGAAACCTATCTTTTTGTTTTGGATATAGTTGAGTTGGTTGAAAACTGCCACTGTAGCAATGATCAAAATAATAGAAATGGCAAATTGGAAAACCACCAAAGAGCTTCGAATCATACCACTCTTCATCCCCATAGCCACTTTTCCCTTCAAAATACTAACTGGTTTAAACCCAGAAAGGAAGAAGGAGGGATAAATCCCAGCCATAATACCGGTAACAATCGCTCCTATCATCAATATCCCATAGAATGTCCATTGGGAAAAAGGCATCACCAGGGCTCTACCCGCCAAATCATTGAAAATTGGAAGCAAAAGTGCCACTATCGGAATGGCAATCATAAATGAAATAAAGCTGAGTAAAATCGATTCCATCAAAAACTGTCGGATCAGGTGGGATCTCACAGATCCCATTACTTTTCTGATGCCAACTTCTTTAGCTCTATTCGAAGAGCGCGCCGTAGACAAATTCATAAAATTGATACAGGCAATTACCAATATGAATAAGGCAATGGCAACAAAAAGGTAAACGTAAGTGATGTTGAAATTCGGTTCGAATTCACCCATCAAATCACTTTTTAAATGGATGTCCGCAAGGGGCTGAACCATGTATTCCATTTTTCCACCGTCAGCCAACATTGCATCCAAAGTTGCTCCCTCTCCAAAGACTTTCGCCAGTTCAGGCTCCACATTTTTCTTAACCAAACTCTTCAGCTTTTCATCCAAATTATCCGCATCAGATCCTTCTCTAATTTTAAGGTAGGTTTGAAAGTTGTTACTCAACCAAGATGTAGTTTTAGATTCTTCCAATCCCTCCATGGCCAATAAAAAGTCAAAATGGAAGTGAGAATTTTGAGGAATGTCTTCATAAATCCCGGTGATTCTAAAGTCCAGGTCATTATCCAAAATCAGAGATTTGCCAAGGGCACTTTCTCCTGGAAAATACTTTTCGGCTGTACTCTTACTGATTGCCATGGTATTAGGCTCAGCCAATACCCCATCAGGACTACCTTCCAGCAATGGAATTCCAAATACATTGAAAAAGTCCTTGCTAGCCCAGATCACATTATCCTCTTTGATATTCTGGTCTATTTCTTTCACCAAATATGAACCTCTCTGACGGAAATTCACAGCATATTCCACTTCAGGAAATTCCTCTGGCAATGCTTCTGCCATTGGGGCTGGTGACTGCACCATATTCCAATGATTTCCTCCAAAAATGATATCTGCATGGATTCTATAGATTTTGTCAGAATCTTTGAAATGCTTGTCGTAACTCAATTCATTGACCACAAAAAGGGTGATAATCATACAAACGGCTACCCCTACAGACAATCCAAAAATATTGATGAAGGTATAGAACTTATGTTTTTTTAAGTTCCTGATGGCGATTTTGAAATAATTCTCAAACATAGATAGGCTGGTTAAGTTTAGGGTAGGTTGTGTTATTTAAGTTGGAAAGTTCAAAGGTTTCAATGTTAAAGGCTGACAATCATTTTGACCATTTTTTGGTTTTTGATTTATGCACTGTCTCGTGTCCACACCAGAATTTATGCCCAGTCTCGTGCTCCACGAGACATTTTTATCTTATGACCGTGAAGATATGGTCATTGGCGAAGACTTTATCTTGACTCTTGATACTTGGTTCTAGCTGCTTACTACTTCAAACATCATTCACTTCGAAGAGAATTGATTGGATTGGCTGAAGCGGCTTTGAATGCTTGAAATCCAACAGTTACTAATGAAATCAGGATTAACAAAACACCTGAACCTGCAAATATCCACCAACTCAAGTTGGTCTGAAATGCATACGTCTCAAGCCAAGAATTGGCTAAATACCAAGCAATCGGAACTGCAATTAGGATCGATACCAAGATTAGATTCACAAAGTCTTTGGATACCAGAGTCAATATTCCGGTAGTCGATGCTCCCATCACTTTTCTGACTCCAATTTCCTTTTTTCTTTTTTCCGCTGTGAAAGCTGCCAAACCAAATAGTCCCAAACAGGAAAGGAAAATGGCAGTTAGCCCAAAATACTTGGCCAAGGAGGAGGCTCTTTGCTCAGAGGCATAAAGCGACTGATAATCCTCATCCATAAATTTCAAATTGATGGGTTGGCCTGTAAAATCTTCAAAAACCTCCCCTATCCCTGCAATAGTTTCTGGTTGGTTGGATGCATTGATCCTAACCATCACTTTTTGGGCAAAACCCGGATCATATTTCAGGAATGCCGGTTTAACATTTTCTTTTAAGGACTCAAAATGAAAGTCTTTGACCACACCAATCACTTCCTTGTCTTCACCCCAAAGGTTTACGATTTGACCAACTGGATCCTGAAAACCTATGGTCTTAATCGCAGCTTCATTCAAAATGATTTTATTGCTTTCATCTCCAAAATCCGGTGAAAAAGTACGGCCAGCTACCATTTCAAATCCCATGGTTTCGATCAACTCCATATTGACCGTGATATTTTCAAATTTGATCTGATCTTCCGGATCTTTGCCATCCCATTCCAATCCGATGGTAGAGCTTGCCAAACCTACGAGTGGGTGTGATAAACTGGAGGCATTCTCCACACCAGGAATATTTCTAGTTTGCTCTAAAAAAGCATCCAATTTCTGAGGATCTATCCCTGAAGCATTAAATTCCAATAAATGCTCTTGCTGGTATCCCAAGTTTTGGCTTTGAATAAAACTCATTTGCTTACTCAAAACTGTGATTCCAATGATGAGTAACAAGGAAATAGAAAACTGAAAAATCACTAATCCTTTTCGGGCCAAGATTTCTCCAAAGCTTCCTTTCACATTGGATTTCATCACCTCCACCGGCTTGAATTTGGAAAGGTAAACTGCTGGATAAATCCCTGCTAAAAGCCCTGTAACCAACCAAATCCCGCCTAAAATCAAGAAAATCTGGGTTCCAAATTGCAAAGAAAGAGTCTTGGATGTGATTTGATTGAAAATCGGCTGCAGAAGATATGCGGCCAAGACCGCAAGGATCAAGGCAAAAAATGTCAATAGTAAAGACTCTGTAATGAACTGGGTAAACAAGCCTCCACGACTCGCTCCCATTGATTTTTTTACTCCGATTTCTTTCAACCTGCTCATGGATCTGGCCGTGGTCAGATTCATGAAATTGATGCAGGCTATTAGTAATATAAAGATGGCGATGGCTGAAAATATCTTGACATAACTAATTCTGCCACCAGCCACCTTTCCCTTTTCATAGGTGCCATAGAGATAGGTATCTCCAAAGTTTTGAACAAAGACAGAGACATTGGAATTCGCTTCTTTATCTTTAATAAAACTTCCTATCTGCTCATTGAATGCCTGAACATCTGTTCCTTCCTTCAAAAGCAAATCGGTGGTGCTATTGAAATTATCCCAATGTGCACCATCCCCTAGCATCTCAACAAAATAGGGAAAGGCTAGGTAGAATTCTGGCTTCCGGACATCGAGATTTCCCGGGTCCTTCATCACCCCCGTTACTTCTACATCATTCTGAAAATTGAAAACTTTCCAATGAAGAGATTTACCCAAAGCCAATTGAGGTGAACCAAAAATTTTATTGGCCAAAGACTCGGTCAAAACAATGGAGTTGATCCCAGTTAAGGCCTTTTCCTTACTTCCAACCAAGAAATCAACATCAAAAATTTCAAGGTAGTCTTGGTCAACAAATAAACCGGCCCCTTCCATTGTGATTTCACCACTTTCGAAAGAAACTCCATCAATAAATGGAGAAAGGCCGCTGGCTTTTTCTACTTGAGGTAACTCTTCTTTCAATGCCTCTGCCAACCTCGCTGGTGTATAAGGAATCGTAACCATTCCATTGGCATTGTCATGGTTGGTAAGTACTGTATAAATCTGATCTACCTGAGAATGATATCGATTGATGGAAGTCTCATCCTTCACCCATAGCATAATCAACACCACCGTAGTCAGGCCCACTGCCAATCCAAACAAATTGATGGCAAAAATATTTTTGTGCTTTAGGAAGCTACGGATGGCAAGAAGAAGTTGGTGTCGGAGCATTGAAGTTGGATGTTTAGAGGTTGGAAGTTGGAAGTTCTTAGTGTCAACTAGAATTCCATTTCCAAAAAAGAAAATTGGTCAGTTTTCAACATGAGACTTCCTCTTTTCTTTGAAATCCAATGATTAGAAATGACCAATTTTCAAATTTTATAATTTTTCAATTGTTAATTCTCAAACATGAAATTGCTCCCGGATATTTTCGGTCACAACTTTTCCATCAAATAGGTTGATGATTCTGTGGGCGTAGTTGGCATCATGGGGAGAGTGAGTTACCATCACGATGGTAGTTCCTTCATTATTCAATTCTTCCAATAGACGCATCACTTCTTCCCCATTTTTAGAATCCAAATTACCTGTAGGCTCATCGGCAAGGATCACAGAAGGCTTAGCTACGATAGCTCTGGCAATGGCCACACGTTGTTGCTGACCACCTGAAAGCTGCTGTGGAAAGTGATTTCTACGGTGCATAATATTCATTCGGTTCAAAACTTCCTCAACGCGGGTTTTTCGCTCATCAGAAGGAATTTTTAAGTACAAAAGTGGCAACTCCACATTTTCAAATACTGTCAATTCATCGATCAGATTAAAACTTTGGAACACGAAACCGATATTCCCTTTTCTTAAAGATGATCTCTGTCTTTCGGAGTATTTGGCTACTTCATGGTCCAGGAAATGATACTCTCCTTCGTCTGGATTATCCAAAAGTCCGATGATGTTCAAAAGCGTAGACTTACCACAACCAGAAGGTCCCATGATAGCTACAAACTCACCTTTTTTGACTTCTATTTGAATTCCGTCCAATGCAGTAGTTTCAACTTCCTCGGTAGTATAAAGCTTTCTCAGATTGACGGTTTTAATTACGTTGGTCATAGTGCTTAGCGGTTTTTAGTAATATTATTTTCTATTTTTTGTTTTCTTTATTAATCAATGGATTTGGTACAGAAGACTGAAGTCGGAAGAAATTCTAATTCAATCCTTTGCCTATTTTTTAGATGATAAATTCCATCCTTTGGTTGCATAAAACCTAAAATTTTCAGCTTCAGCTCCCATTATTTTAATTCCAACACCTCATTTGTTCCAAAATTCTCATATCCGGAAACAATGACTTTTTCTCCTTCAACCAATCCATCAAGCACTTCATAGTATTCTGGATTTTTTCTTCCCAATCTGATATTTCTCTTCTCGGCATTTCCAGATGTATTCAAGACAAATACCCAATTTCCTCCGGTATCCTTAAAGAACCCACCAGTCGGAAGTAGCAAGCTTTTTTCACTATCTCCCAATTCCAATCTGATCCTTACAGACTGACCTCTTCTGATTCCTTTTGGACTTTCTCCAGTGAAAACCATGTCCACTTCAAATCGCCCATTGGTAATGGTTGGATAGATTTTGGAAATCTCCAACTCATGGTCCTGACCACTCAGGGTAAACTTCCCTCTCAATCCTTGTCCGATTCTTGGTAAATACAATTCGTCAATAGGAACTCTCACTTTAAACTCATCCAATACATCAATTTGTCCATATCTCTCACCAGAATTGATCGCCTGGCCAACTTCAATCTGCTCCATAGCCAATTGGCCTGCAATTGGAGCTTTGATGACTAGGTTGTTCAATATCTGACCTACCCCATTCAAGGAAGCATTCATTCTTCCTTCAGATTGCCTCAACTGAGCCAGCTGATAGGCTCTCGCAATGGAATCACTCTGATAAGATTTATAAGTCAGTTCTTTTCTTTTCAGGTTGTACTCGTATTGTTCAGCTACTTCTTCAAATTCTCTGTCAGAAACCAGTTTCTTCTCATGCAATTCTTTGAATCGCTTGTATTGTGGTTCCAAAAGTGAAATTTGATAATCGATTTCAGCAAGCTGACCCAATTGGTTTAGATCATTTTGATCCAAAAAGAGCCTGGTTTGTCTCAAATTATTAATCTGCTCATATAACATGGTTTCTCGCTGCATCACATCCAGCTGTAGATTTGAGTTAGCCATGATCAATATGGTATCTCCTGCATCAACAAGAGCACCTGACTCACGAACGACTTGAGCAACCATCCCTCCTTCTACCGCATCCAGGTAAAAGGTCTGAGCTGGCTCAATCTGACCGGATACCAATATATAATCGGTAAACTCTCCGGTGCTCACAGTAGCTATACTCAAGCGGTCGCGTTCCACATTCATTGTCGATCTATGATCAGCAAATCCGATTTGATAAATAATACCTAGAAGAACTGCTGCTCCTCCGGCAAACCATGCAATCTTCCTGGGTGTCCAGGTCTTTTTTTCAATTTTTCTATCCATTGTGCGTATTGCCTTTTTCGGGCCTATCCCATTATGCCAAATGATGTGCCATCAAAAAAATGCCTTTTGGAGGCTTTCAATTCGGTTTTTTGGAAAAATGGCTTTTCAGGACTCGAACATTTTCGTCCGCCAGCGAACAAAACATTTCAATTCCGAAAATTATTCTGTTAAATTCATTCCCTATTCCAAATGACCTAAATCGGTCAAAATCCTTTGAAATCGCACATTTTATCAATTTTGTTTCGATTGATAGAATTCGGCAAGCTTTTGGAACAATGGGTTGCGTCCATTTAATGATAAAATCCTAACACGAACCTGGTATGAATGAGCAACGAATAGGCAAAATCCTGATAGTAGATGACAATGAAGATTTGCTTAAAGCGGCTAAAATCTTTTTGAAAAGACATTTTGCACAAGTAGATACAGAGACCAATCCTGACTTACTTCCAATTTTGACACATAATGAAAATTATGATGTGATTATGCTGGACATGAACTTCACCAAGGATGTGAGTTCTGGTCAGGAAGGCTTTTATTGGTTGGACCGAATCTTGGAATTGGATCCATCTGCAGTCGTGGTTTTGATTACGGCCTATGGTGATGTCAATTTAGCTGTGAAAGCCATTAAAGAAGGTGCAACTGACTTTGTTTTGAAACCTTGGGAAAATGAGAAATTGCTTGCAACACTAAATTCAGCATTGCAACTCCGTCAGAAAAAGTTGGAGGTGAACCTATTGAAAGATCAAAAGGCCGCTTTGCAGCAGGATATGGACAATAAGTTCAAGGATATTATCGGTCAGAGTCCAGCCATGCAAAAGGTTTTTGAAACAATAGAACGTGTAGCCACAACGGATGCCAACGTTCTTATTTTAGGTGAAAACGGAACAGGAAAAGAACTTATTGCACGAGCAATCCATAGAAATTCAAGAAGAAGCCGAGAAGCATTCGTAGGAGTTGACTTAGGGTCAATTACTCAAACTCTCTTTGAATCCGAGCTTTTTGGACATAAAAAAGGATCATTTACTGATGCAAAAGAAGATCGAGCAGGGAGGTTTGAGCAGGCTCATAAAGGGACTTTGTTTTTAGATGAAATAGGAAACCTTCCTCTTCCTCTCCAGGCTAAGTTGTTAGCAGCTTTACAAAATCGCCAAATCACTCGAGTTGGAGCAAATAAGCCGGTGGATGTCAATATTCGCTTGATTTCGGCTACCAATATGCCTATTCATAACATGGTTTATGATAACAGTTTCCGCCAGGATTTGCTTTATCGAATCAATACTATTGAGATCCAATTGCCTCCACTTCGAGAAAGGGTAGAAGATATTCCTTTGCTTGCAGATCATTTTATCAGTTTTTACTCCAAAAAGTATAATAAAGACATCCGAAAGGCCTCTGAGCCTCTTTTGAAAAGGATGATCAAATACCAATGGCCTGGGAATATCCGTGAACTACAACATAGTATCGAGCGGGCAGTAATCATGAGTAATCACAATATATTGCAGCCAGAAGACTTGTTCCTTCAAAAGGTTAATCAGCCAGAAAAATCAGAGGAAAACGTGAGTTTGGAGCATTTGAATATCGAGGATGTGGAAAGAATCTTGATCAGAAAGGCACTTCAAAAGCATAATGGGCATATTACTCGAGCTGCCGAGGAATTAGGACTGACTCGATCCTCACTGTATAGAAGATTGGAAAAATATGGTCTATAGGCGTTTTTCAGTCGGGATTACACTTCGTATCCTGTTGATCACCATTTGCCTTTTCTTGGGAATCTGGCTGTATTTCAGCCAGGATCTGATTTTGGCTCCAGCCATCCTGGGATTGGTGGTAGCAGGGATCGTTGGGGAGATGATTTACTATGTCAACTCCATCAACCAAAAGTTGGCAAGATTCCTTGATTCCATTCGATTTGCAGACTTTTCCAGCTCCTTTACCTCAGACAGTAAAATGGGGAATTCTTTCAGGGAAGTTAACATGGCTTTCAATGAAGTGATGGAAGTCTTCAAGCAGACTCGGGCGGAAAAAGAAGAACAAATGCTCTTTCTTCAGATCATTATTCAGCACATCAATACTGGGATTATCTCTTTTAATCCTTCCGGTAAAATCGGAGTGATCAACAACGCCGCCAAGCAGTTGTTACAAATCCCTCAATTCCGTGATATCAATGATTTGGGAAGGCTTTCACCTGTTTTGCTCAAAGAGGTTTTGGAAATGAAACCCGGACAAAGGACTTCTTTTAAAGCCAGTTCAAGTTTGTTTTTGATTATTCAATCCACATCCCTGAAAATGGGAGGTCAAAGTTGGACCTTGCTTTCCTTGCAAAACATCAACGCTGAATTGCAGTCCAATGAACTGGAAGCTTGGCAGAACCTAACCAAAGTCCTCCGTCATGAAATCATGAATTCCATCACCCCAATTTCCAGTTTGGTGGATTCTTTGAGAACGATCCTGGATGAGGACAGCTATGTGCAAACTGAAGGAATGTTGATCAAACGAGACGGTTTTTTGGATATTCAAGAAGGTCTGGACACCATTGCCAACCGAAGTAAAGGGCTGGTTAATTTCGTGAATGCTTACCGTGATTACACCAATATTCCTGAGCCTAAAAAGGAAATTGTTCCTGTCCAGGAGCTATTTGAAACAGTCCTGATGCTGATGAAAGAAGAGCTCAAGACCAATGAAACTTTTGTCAAAACTGAGATTCTTCCTGAAGACCTTGAAATCAGCTGTGATCCCAATCAAATTACGATGATCTTGATCAACTTGGTAAAAAATGCGTCCGAGTCCATGCAAAAACAAGCTGATCGAATGATTAGCCTAAGAGGGATTTCACATGGAGATATGGGGACATTGATCCAAGTAGAAGATCATGGTCCAGGCATTGTTAAAGAAGCCTTGGAACGCATTTTCGTTCCATTTTATACCACTAAAAAGACTGGATCAGGTATCGGCTTGGCCATTTCACGACAGATTATGAACCTCCATCGAGGAAGTCTTTCTGTGGAATCTATTCCAGGAGAAAAGACGGTATTTACTCTTACTTTTAAATAAAGATTACTGTTCCAAAACCTGCTTTTCCTCCAATAAAACCTCTCTCAAAGTTTCATATTCTAAATCCTGAACAGCAATTTCCTCATCGATGGAAAGTGAAGCGGCAGCGGCAGCACTTTGTCCCAAAATCATAAATACAGGTTCCATCCGGATCGATCCAAAAGCGGTATGGGAACTAGAAACACAAACCGGAACCAAGAGATTGCTCACTTCCTCTTTTTTGGGAATTAATGTCCCATATGAAATTGAATATGGCTGCTTCGGATGGACTCCAATATCTCCTTCATTTTGCACAAAACCACCCGGAGTCACAAACCTCTGCGTATTATGGGAGTCCAATGAATAAGAACCCATTCCTACCGGTTGAGGCACTTCTTTGGCACCTAACACATCGTGCTCAGTCATCACGTAATTTCCAATCATTCGACGCGCTTCTCTTACATAAATCTGATGCGGCCAACCACCGTTATCAGTGAATTCATCAGCTGCCAATCCATATTTTGAAATTTCATCACGTACTTCTTGAGGCACTTTGGGATCATTGGCTAAGAAATACATCAGGCCTTTTTGATAATCCACATGTTCTTGAATGATCGCCTTTCTCCTTTTATAGGAAGCTTCTGGATAATCGTAATTTTTACCAATATAATCCGTACTGAAAGGTCCGTGATTGTTAGTATCTGTCTTATTATTGGGGATCGGGTCAAACTTATTGAATGTCTCATCCCATCCTGATGCATACACCCTAGCTAACAATTCATAGCGTGTAGGATCGTAATTTTCTGGTTTTTCGAAAGGGATCAAATTATCTGGATTTCGACTCAATGCCATTCTGAAATTATAGGCTTGGAGTTTTTTGTCTCCATCTCCATTGATTCCTGGAGCTTGATCAGAAATCTCTGGTAAAAGCCCAGAACTTGGATCACCTGGAACTTTATAGGCACTGATCGAATCCTGGAAATAATGACCATGTTGGTAAACTCCAACCTCTACCCCATTCCAATTTTCACCATAAACTGTATTGGCTTCTCTACCTACAAAATAACTGACACCCGCTGCGGCCAGCAGATCTCCTTCATAGGTGGCATCGATGAATATCTTTCCCTGAAATGTCTTTCCTGAAAGAGTTTGAAAAGATTGGATTGCCCCATTTTCTAATATCAATCCATTTTCCCGATCCAGCCATTCATCCCGATAGATTTCAAGGTCATTTTCTTTTACAAAATCTTCAAAAACCTGCTCGGCAACATGAGGCTCAAAAATCCACATGGTCCGGTTTGCTCCGTCCATGGCCGGGGTACCTTGGCCTTTATTGCCATATTCTTCCCGCTTTTGCCACTTCCATGCAGAATCCTGCTCGTAGTGTAAATAAACACGATGGTAAAACTCACGGGCCAATCCACCGATTACTGATTTATTCCCTGTATCGGTAAAACCCAAACCTCCGGAAGAAAGCCCGCCCAAATGAGTATCCGGAGAAACAACCAACACTGATTTACCCATTTTCTTGGCTTGAACTGCTGCAGTTACCGCCGCAGAAGTGCCTCCATAAATGATAATATCAGCTTCGAATAGGTTTTCTGCTTTTGGGCTACAAGAAAAAATCAACCCAATAAAAAGGAAGACAAAAAGGTAGGGTTTAAAAGACATTTTGGATCAGATTGTTAGAGTTAATAAGATAAATCAAAATAAAAAAAGGGCGATCACCGCCCTTCAAAAACTTAAATTAAATCTTGAATTAAAACCTCAACAATACCTTTATCAAATGACCTATATCATTCTGATTATTAAAAAGATTAATAGATACTCTTAAAGCTTTCCCTCGAACAGAAACATAGATCTTTTCCTGCTCCAATACTTCCTTCAAATCCAGTGGATTCAAACCTTCTTTCAAAGGAAGTTCGAATAAGTGGTTCGAAGAGTAGGTAGTCATATCCATTCCCAATCCTATACTTCCCTGAAAGTCCGCAAGCGATTTTTTCAGCTCAAAATCATAAGTCTGAATCATTTCAGGAGTCCACTCCAAGAGTTGCTTTAAGGATTGTTCCAACATGGGCATCAATACAAAATGGCTAGTCTCCCCAACATCAAATCGATTGGCTTGAGGAAGGTATTTTTCTTGATAATCCGTTAAACTCGAAAAGGTCTGGGAATTGGTTCGATTCATCCATGACTCTTCCAAAGGTCTACCCTGATCAAAGGTGGAACTGAAATAGGCGATCCCCAATGAATAGGGCCCCAAAAGCCATTTGTAAGTTGCACAAATCAGAGCGTCTATTTGACAGGCTTTGACATCAATGGGCATAGCACCTACAGACTGGGTACCATCCACAATAAAGCAAGCTCCAACCTGTTTACACTTCGCTCCTATGGTTTCTAAATCATAGCGGCAGCCGCTCATCCAATGTACGCTGGAAATCAGGACGACTGCTGTATTTTCATCGATTGCATCCACTACCATTTGATTCCAACGCTCATTTTTTCCTTCAACACGATCTGGCCTTTTGATCACTTCCAAAGTAGCTTCATTCTCATTTGCCCAGCGGTTGATGGAGAAATAACCGCTAGGAAATTCGTCCTCCACTGTGATAGCCTTCTTGCCCTTAGCAACTTTCCAATTGGATAATGCGACAGCAAAACCGTAGGAAGTACTTGGTATAATCGCAACTTCATCAGATGCAGAACCGATCAATAGAGAAAATAACCCTTTCACTTTTTTTACTCCATTAAAAAAATCATCGGGAGCAATGGTTTGAGGATTTCTCATCCTCTTTAAATCCTCTATAGCTGCTTGTTCCGAACTTTTCAAAACAGGACCTCGATAGGCATTGTTTAAATAGGAAACATCCTCTGCGAGAGAAAAAAGGTGCTTTTGGCAAGTGATCATAGGAATTGAAAATTTAAGATCAAGATATAAAAAAAGGGATCCTTATTGGATCCCTTTCTCTGGATATTTTCCTGTGACCGTTCTGCCGAAGGCCATCATTTCTTCTATTTGCCCATCCATATCTCCATTTGGATAAATGGCTGGCCCAATGCCCGCTTCTTTCTTTTTGTAATCCAAATAACCAACTACTACTGGAACATCTGCCCCTAAAGCAATATGATAGAATCCTGATTTCCATTTTTTCACAGCACTTCTGGTGCCTTCCGGAGTCACCATGATCACCAACTCATCAGATTCTTTGAGCATATTGACCATTGCTTCTGTATAGGTTTGTTTTCTTCCACCAGGAATACGCTTTCTATCAATAGCAATCCCTCCCAATGCTTTGATAAACCATCCCAATGGTCCGACCATCACTTCCTTTTTGATGGTAAATCGAACGGGAATATCCATCAGATAAAACGCAGATCTGGCATACAGCAAATCCCAATTGGAAGTATGAGGTATGGCTATTAAAACGGCTTTTTTCAGCCCTTTTGGCCAGTTGTCATTGAGCGACCAACCAGTAATCCAAAATACAATACGAGAAAGAAACTTCATCATACTCTTCTAATTGATAATTAAGCATTTTTAAGTTCTAAAATAGATGGGTTTTCATCAATATACCTCCGGACTTCATCATATCCAGCCTTATAAAGTTCTGGTGCCTTTTTCAAATCAAAAACCCCAATCTTCCCCAAACCCGGAGACTCTATGAAATAATCACATTTATCTCTGCGGCTATAGACATTATGGTTCATCATCATGATCACCGATCTCTCAATCAGGTTTTTCATGTTTTTGATATTGCTTTCCTCAGGAAGGTGATTGCAACTCACGCCTATCACATAATCACAGGTCCCCTCATGCGGTTCCACAGGTAAATTATTCAGGATTCCTCCATCTACCAAATGCTTCCCATTGTAGACAATCGGTTCAAACATTCCTGGTATACAGGCAGAAGCCATGACTGCAGGAATCAGTTCACCTTGAGAGAAATAGACAGTCTTCCCTTTTTTGATATCCGTTGCTGTCACTGTCAAGGGGATTTGAAGCTTAGCAAAATCATTATCCTTAAGATACAATTTAAAAAGGCTTTCAACGCTGGTCATTTTCAATAGTCCGGTCCAAGAAATGGCCGGCTTCATGAATTTGAAATAGTTGGTATCCAGAATAATTTTGAGTATTTCCTCAGGCTGATATCCCTGAGAATACATGGCTCCCACAATTGCTCCGGCTGAAGTCCCACTGACTTGGTTAGGAAATATCCCAACCTCATTGAGTCCTTTTAAGACCCCTAAATGGGAAATTCCTCTGGCTCCTCCACCAGAAAGTGCCAATCCAATTTTCAAATCAGATTTCATGCAATTTGAATGTTTGATCAACTCGGACACCTTTCTCGGTCATTTTCACAGTACAGCATTCGTTGACAGGATCATGTTCGAAAAACAAGATATATCCTTCCCTAGCAGCTTCTTCCAAAAACTTGGCCTTTTCATCCATGGTCAATAAAGGTCTGGTATCATAACCCATCACATAAGGAATCGGAATATGTCCTACCGAAGGAAGCAAATCAGCGACAAAAACAAGCGTTTTCCCTTTGTACTGAAGCTTAGGAAGCATTTGCTTATCGGTATGACCATCAACGGTAATGAAATCAAATCCAGGGAAGAGAGAGTTCGTTTCTAAGTCTGTAAACTGAAGCTGTCCCAACTCTTCCATCGGAAGGATATTTTCTTCCAGAAAGGAGGCTTTTTCCCTTGGATTGGGCTCTGTCGCCCATTTCCAATGATCCGGATTGGACCAATAAGTAGCTCTTGGAAAAGTAGCTTCATATTGTCCATGGCTGCCATACTTGATTCCACCTCCACAATGATCGAAATGAAGGTGAGTCAGAAAATTATCCGTGATCTGATGGTAACCAACGCCTAGATTTTTTAGGGATTTCTCCAAAGAATCATCTCCATGAAGGTAATAATGAGAAAAGAATTTGGCGTCCTGTTTATCTCCAATCCCATTATCTATCAACACCACCCGATTGCCATCAACAACCAATAATGAACGCATCGCCCAGGTGCAGAGATTGTTTTCATCAGCTTCATTTGAGCGACTCCAGAGCACTTTGGGAACTACCCCAAACATTGCTCCTCCATCCAATTTAAAAAGTCCTGTGTTGACAGTGTATAATTCCATTTCGGGTTTTTATTAGGGTTAAAAAACCAGAAGCAACCTTAACCTGGGAAAAGATTGCTTCTAGCTTAATTATAGAAAATGATAAATCCTTATTCGACTACCACGCCCATTGAACAGAATTTATCAATTCGCTGGTCAATTCGTTTTTCAGGTTTGATCTTATCCAATTCTTTCAAGGCCTCCAAAATTGCTCCTTTCAAGGTGTTGGACATCCATTTCAAGTCTTTATGCGCCCCGCCAAGAGGCTCAGGAATGATATCATCTACCAATCCATTTCCTTTCATATCAGTAGCTGTTGGCTTCAAAGCTTCTGCAGCTTGCTCTTTGTAATCCCAAGATCTCCATAGGATTGTAGAACAGTTTTCCGGAGAAATCACAGAATACCAAGAGTTTTCCAACATCATTACTTTATCGCCGATCGCAATACCCAAAGCTCCACCAGATGCACCTTCTCCGATGATGACGCAAATCACTGGAACTTTCAGCATAAACATCTCTTTGATGTTTCTTGCAATCGCTTCACCTTGACCTCTTTCTTCAGCTTCCAATCCTGGAAATGCTCCCGGGGTGTCAATCAACGTAACAATTGGCTTTCCAAACTTCTCCGCCATTTTCATCAAGCGAAGTGCTTTTCTATAGCCTTCAGGATTCGCCATCCCAAAGTTTCTCAATTGTCTTTGTTTGGTGTTTCTACCTTTTTGCTGACCGATGAACATGACCGTACGGCCATCCAAATCTCCCAACCCACCAATCATGGCCTTGTCATCAGAGACATTTCTATCTCCATGCAATTCCACAAAATCATTGGTCATCTCGTAAATGTAATCCAAGGCATAAGGTCTATCAGCATGTCTGGACAGCTGAACCCGTTGCCAGCGAGTCAGGTTTTCAAAGGTTTCTTTTTTCAAAGCAAGGATTTTTTCTTCCAGGGACTCAATATCTGAACTTAAATCGATATTCCTACCATTGGCTAAATCCTTCATTTCCTGAAGTTTTTGCTCCAGATCAGCTATTGGCTTTTCGAATTCTAATACCATTTTGGTGATTTTTGAAAGAAACAAAGATAAGTCAAAAACTGGCAAAGTCTCAACCTATTGTCCATGGAAGGTTCGACAGCGACCTAAGATTTATATAACTATTTGGATTTTAATAGATTAATCAATTGATTTTGAGACTGAACTCTACCGACTGGAAAAATCAATTCTGTAAAAGGACAGGTATTAATCCCAATCATCTCTATTTTTGAATATGAATGTTCTGGGTGTAAATATGGCCCGGTCAAAATCGAACATGGAAAAGGAAATAAAATTAAGGACCGTCAATGTGATCCGATACATCCTTCCTTTGAGAGAAGGTGGATCCTTGCCTGCTTTGGCAGATGCCGATGACGGATTCAAATATGTTTTGAAATTTCGCGGTGCCGGACAGCGTGAAAAAGCTCTAATTGCGGAGCTATTAGGTGGTGAAATCGCTAGAAAACTAGGCTTGAAAGTCCCAGAATTGGTATTTGCAGAATTGGACCCGGCTTTTGGAAGATCAGAGGGAGATGAGGAAATCCAAGACTTATTAAAAGGAAGCCAAGGATTGAACTTAGCCCTTCACTTTCTCTCTGGAGCAATTAATTATGATGCTTTGGCCATGACTTTGGATCCCCTTTTGGCTTCCAAAATTGTTTGGTTGGACATGTTGATCACCAACGTGGACAGAACTTTCCGAAACACCAATATGCTCATGTGGAACCGGGAGCTTTGGCTAATCGATCATGGGGCTTCGTTCCTGTTCCAACATAATTGGGTCAATTGGGAGAAAAGCGCTATCAATCCTTTTCCTATCATCAAAAATCATGTTTTGCTCCCACAAGCAAGTCTTCTGGAAGAAGCTAATGAAGAACTGAAACAACATTTGAGTCCAGAATTCTTTGAAAAATTAGTCCAAATCATCCCAGACGAATGGCTTTTGGCAGGCAGAGATGAAGAAGACCCCAACCAAGCCAGAAAAGTCTATCAGGACTTTTTGGCCCTTCGCCTATCCAATTCAGATCAATTCACCAAAGAAACCCAAGATGCAAGGACTTCGCTTATATGATTATGCCATCATCCGGGTGGTACCTCGGGTGGAACGGGAAGAATTTATCAATGCAGGTGTTATTATCTGTGATTGGAAAGGTGGCTTTTTGAAAGCCAAAATACATTTGCACACAGAAAAGCTCCAATGCCTTGATCCTGAGGCGGACGTTGAAACCATACTTTCCAATTTGAAATCCTTCGAAAAAATCTGTCAGGGAAGCCAAAAAGGAAGTCCGATTGGCGATATGGATTTGGCATCAAGATTCCGCTGGCTGACAGCGGTAAGAAGTTCGGTAATTCAGACTTCCAGACCTCATAATGGTTTCTCGGAAGATCTGGATAAAACCCTCGAAAAATTATTTGAAGAACAAGTAAAATAACCACAAAAAACCTTGAAAAAGCTCCTGTTTCCATTTTTCCTAACCTTTATTCTTCTTACAAGTCTTGTTTTCAAAAGTCAAGCTCAGGTAGATACTGTAAGCACTTTTAGCAAATCCATGAAGAAAGAGATCAAAGCGGTGGTCATTGCACCCGAAACTTTGGATTTGACCAAGGAATATCCTGTCACCTATTTATTGCATGGATATTCAGGCAACTATAAATCTTGGATCGATGGAGTTCCCGAATTGATTGATTTAGCAGAGGAACACCAAATGATCATTGTTACTCCTGATGGCAATTTTGATAGCTGGTACTGGGATAGCCCTGAAAAGGAGGATTCCCAATATGAAACCTACATTTCTAAAGAATTGGTGGAGTTTATAGATGAAAAATATCCGACTTTGGCTGCAAAAGAAGGTCGAGCTATTACAGGACTCAGTATGGGAGGACATGGGGCTTTGTATTTGGCCATAAGACATCAGGATATCTATGGAGCAGCAGGAAGTCAAAGCGGCGGAGTAGACATCACCCCATTTCCTGAAAATTGGAATATGAAATCCTATTTGGGAGAAAAATCAGAATTTCCTGAAAGATGGAAAGATTATTCTGTAATGGGACAATTGCATCTTTTGAGTAGAAACAACTTACCAATTATTATCCATTGCGGGACGGATGACTTTTTCTTCCAAGCGAATCTCAAGTTGCATGAAGAGCTCAACTATCTAAACATTCCACATACTTTTACTGCCAATCCAGGAGGCCATAACTGGGAATATTGGGAAGAATCAGTCCAATATCACTTGCTTTATTTCAAGAATTATTTTGAATCCAAAAAGGTAAAAGACTAAACTATTGGTAAAACTCATGTTTTAATGGGACAAGAAAAACCCATTTTACCCCCTTAGACTAAATCCAAATAAAAGTTTACCCAATAAAATTTACCAAAACATAATTCTGATTTTAGTTTTAATTACGACTATATACGTTATAAAATTTAAGCAAATCTTAATATTAGGCTAAGAATACTTTAAGAGGTTCGCCGTTACATTGGTTGTTAATTAAAATTTAAATCAACCATGGAAAACAAACTATCACGAAATCAATTCTTAAAAGAATTGGGTTTCAAAGGCGCTTCTTTATTAGCAATTTATTGTGGGGCTTCTACTTTGAGTTCTTGCACCAATGAATCCAACACTCCGACAGGAGGCTCTGTTGATTTTACCCTAGATCTTTCGACTTCTGCCAATTCGGGACTAAACACCGTAGGCAACTACCTAATCACAAATAGGATCGTAATTGCACGGATTTCAGAGACAACTTTTGCTGCAGTCACTCAGATTTGCACTCATGAAAATCGAGCAAAAGTCATTTACCAAAAAAGTTCAGGTGAATTTTATTGTACTGAACATGGTGCTAGATACACTACACAAGGAGTAGGACTCAACTCTGAAGGAAAAAGAGGAATCACTTCTTATAATACCGAACTAACCGGTACCACCCTACGGGTTTTCTCATAAAACCCACCGTACACCTATCTATCATGCTTAAGAAACTCAAGCTTATAGTACTACTGGTTTTTTGCGGATCAGGAGTTTTCGCCCAAGACGATTTGCTAAACATGCTCAATGATGACATGGAGCAAGATACCACTTTCACCCAGGCTACATTCAAAGCTTCTCGTCTGATTAATGGTCAAACCATTGAAACGGTTTCCAAAAACCATCTCAATTTTTGGATTTCTCACCGTTTTGGTTCAGTCAATAGCGGTTTCATCTCCAACTTCTTCGGGTTGGATGAGGCTAGAATCCGTTTAAGTCTGGAATACGGATTGACGGATCGATGGCTTATCGGTGCAGGTAGAAGTTCTGAGGAAAAAACTTACGACTTATATTCCAAATACAAAGTACTACGACAATCCAATCATTTCCCGATCACAGTTACTGCTTATGGAAGTATGGCTATAAATACCATGCCTACTGGCTATGTAATGAATTCGGGGGATGAGATGGTTTTCTACACGAATCCAGAGCGATGGACTTATACAGGACAGGCCCTGATAGCTAGAAAATTCCATGAAAAATTCTCATTTCAGTTGATGCCAACATTTATCCATTTCAACAAAACTGAAAGCAATTCATTTGATAACAACTTGATATCTCTTGGCATGGGGGGCAGGTACAAAATCAGCAACAGAGTAACTTTCTCTTTAGAATATTACTACAATCTTGTTGACCGAAATGGCTTTGAAGCCTCCACCGGCTATGCCTATCCTTACCACAACTCCCTTTCAATGGGATTTGATATTGATACTGGCGGACACGTATTCCAATTGCACTTCACCAATGCTAGAGGCATGATCGAGCGGCAATTTATTGGATTGAATACAGGCACTTGGGAAAATGCGGACATTTTCTACGGGTTTAATATTTCCAGAACCTTCAGTTTTGACAAAAAACGTTAAGCTTTACCTCAAAATGAAAAAAATAGCAATCGCCATTTACCTGCTGCTTTTCGCCTTCATTGCAAATGGACAAAGTCTTTTTTCCACCAAAAGTGGAATGATTTCTTTTCATTCTGATGCGCCTTTGGAGGATATTGAAGCGGTGAATAATAAAGTGGCAGCAATTCTAAACACGGATAATGAAGAGCTAGCTGTACAGATGAAAATCATCGATTTTGAATTCTCTAATAAACTAATGCAGGAGCACTTTAATGAGAACTATCTAGAAAGTGAAAAATATCCAACTGCGACATTTAAAGGAAAAATCATTGAAAAACTGGACCTTCAGAAAGCTGGAACTTATCCCGCAACCGCCAAAGGCACTTTGACTGTTCATGGAGTCAGTAAAGAAGTTACTATTCAAGGAACTATCAAATCAACTGGCCAAGAACTGGAAGCCGAATTCGATTTTCCAATAAAATTAGAGAATCATGAAATCGAAATCCCCTCGATTGTCTTTCAAAAGATTGCAGAAGAGGTTGAAGTCAAAGGAAAATTTACATTGGTCAAAAAGTAAAGTTCAAATGGGAAAAGAGGCTGTCTGAAAGGCTTGTTTCCAAGCAAAAGATGGCCTCTTTTTTAATTACTCAATCACTGAAGCCGGGTAAGGAACGGGTTGATTTGTTTCCTTAATAATTGGCATTTGAGCTCCTGTTTGCTGTAAAAGTCCTGTCATCAATAGAGCCATTTCAATAGTCTTCAATTTTTGAACTTGGCTCAAATCCCGAGTTTCACTGATGTCATTTGCGATATTAAACAGCTCCAACTTCTGGTCAGCATGGTGATAGATCAGTTTGTAATTCCCTTTTCTAAGGATTGAATAAGGAGGATTGTAATACGTATTTGGATAATGCCATAAAATCGCCCTTTCTTGATTTCCCTTTTCCCCTTCTATCAAAGATGTAACAAAACTTTGGCCGTCAATCTCGTATTTTTTCTGTATATCAACTTGGCCTGCCATTTCCAAAAATGTTGGAAAAATATCATCTATAAATACATAATCCCCATTCTGGGAATTTGGCTGCACAATTTCTGGCCATTTGACAATCAAGGGAACTCGAATCCCTCCTTCGTATGGACTTAATTTATACCCTCTTAATGGTAGATTTTGAGGAACCTCTTTGTGAACTCCATTATCGGACATAAAGACAATTATGGTATTATCCGAGACACCAAGTTTTTCCAAGTGATGTATTATATCTCCAAGAGATTTGTCCATACCCTCGATCATTGAGGCATAAGTAGCTTCCCTTTCTGTCAAACCTTGGTCTGCATATTTTTGGTAAAATCGATCATCTCTTTCCCAAGGCGCATGAATTGCATAGTGAGACATATAGAGATAAAAGGGCTTTTCTTCCTCCACAGCATCTGTCAAAGCCTTTTTTGCTTCTAAAGTCAATGCTTCCGTCAAGTTAATGTCCTTTCCGTGGTACTCTTCCAGTCCTGGCACATCCCAAATATGTTCCCCATTTGTTCTCCATGCTGCACTAAAATCTTTGGTTCCCCAATAGCTCCCAGGCCCTCCAGCAGCATGCCCAGCTATATTGACATCGAAACCCAGATTCAGTGGATTTTCACCAGGAGTCCCTATCGCTCCAAAATGAGCTTTGCCTACATGAATGGTTTTATAGCCAAGTTTTTTCAGTTCCGCTGGTAAAGTGGGCGAATAAAAAGTCCTAGGAACCGATCTATCTGGACTGAGTCCATTTAAATTCCAATCAGGTGATTTGACCACAGGGATATCATCATCTGGAGATTGATCTTTTCTCAAGGTCCAATTGGTTACTTTATGTCTGGCGGCATTGACCCCTGTTAACAAACTGACTCTCGAGGGAGAACAAACTGCATAAGCATAGGCTTGGGTAAACCTCACTCCCTCATTAGCCAACCTCTCCATATTAGGAGTTTTGTACCTTTTATTTAACTCTGTCATTTCAGAGAAAAAAGGCACAGAAGTATCTGTCCAGCCCATATCATCCACAAAAAAGAAAACAATATTAGGCTGGGTCTCACTGGTATTTTGAGAAAAAGCCGAAAACAGGAAGATGGATGAGAACAGAGAAATAAGGAATAAACCTTTTCCAAAACCAGAGAATCTTTTCACGGTATTGAGGGAATTAATTTTAGAATTGAGACACAAAAAAGCATTTTTTGAGCAATTAGCCTAATTCCTTGAACATGATATATGTATCAACAAATCCCATTTTCTGATGTCTAAAGCCTTTTGGAGTAGTTCCAATAATTTCAAAACCAAACTTCTTCCAAAGCGCAACAGCTGGCAAATTAGTACTTACGACAATATTGAATTGGATTCCTTTGTATCCTTTTTGACTGGCAAACTCCAATGAATGGTCACAAAGTAGCGTCCCAATTCCTTTCCCTTGATAATTAGGGCTGACCATATAGCTCCCATTTGCAATATGATTACCCAAATCAATTTGATTAGGTTTGATCACATAGGTCCCTACTATTTCGCCATTCTCCTTTTCAGCTACAAAAGTGTCCATGAAATCAGCAAACCAATGTTTTGGAAGAGATTCTTTGGGTGTTTGAGGGTCAAAAACATAGGTATCCCCACCTGCTATTACCTTGGAAAACAACTCCCAGACCGCTTCAAAATCACGATCAATGGCAGCTTTTCTAATTTTCATCTGCATAGAAATTTATGTAGAATCAATTTGATGAAAAATAAGGACTTAGAAAAAGAAAAGAATGCTATTCCTCCTGAAACGAAACTTTTAAATCTTCCAGAATTCCTCTAATACTGGTTTTATTAAATGGCTTATGGTAATAGCCTATCACCTCTTTATAGGCAATCGCTCTGTTTCTTTGCTCCATCCCGATAAAATTCGTGATTACCACAATTTTAAAGTGCTCTTTAAATTGGAAATCGAACTTTCCGAATTCATCGAGAAAGCCCCAACCGTCCAATACTGGCATTTTTAAATCCAGCAAAATCAATCTATCTTTTTGATCAAACAGCCGTTTAGAAAGCTCTTTAAGGTGATCAATAGCCCTACTCCCATCAAAAAATATCTTTACATTATTTTTAAAGCCAAAGGAGCACAATCTTTTTCTCACCACTTCTGTATAAAGCTTATCATCATCTATTAATACAATTTCCGAAAAATCCATTCTTAAAAACTTTTACATTATAATTTAAGAACGAATATAAATAGAGAAAAATAAATGAAAATATATTTTTAAAATTAAACAAACCACATAAAACAGGAGATGAAATTCAATTATATAAAAACAAAATCAATCATGTATTAAACAATTAATTACAATATGATTTAGTAATTAAATATTGAAAAAAATCATAAGAAAACAGTTCAATCAAGCTTTTAAAAACTGGTGCTTCAAGGATACCTATTAAATGGATACCCATCAATTCAAATTCCTATTCCGGTCAGCAGTAATTTATTTGAAAATATTGATTTTCAAATAATTAAAATCAAAACAAACTCTTTTCCAACCTTCTCAACTTTCGTTTCAAAGCATTGGTTTTCATAACCAGTAAACAAGCCAAAACAAAAAGTATTATTAGCATTCCTGAAACCAAATTCAATCTGGTAAAAAAGTTTACCCAAGAAACCAATGGGCTTGCCAATTCTTTATATAACATAATTCCAACACTTCCTAAATAACCAAAAGCATCAGCTATATAAAACAAGAATCCAACAGTCCCTTTAAATCTCAAAACTGCTATAAACCTTTCAAATATTAAGCAGTGAAACAATATATATGGTAGATAAATACTAAAACCAGAAACAATCATCCAAAGAATCGGATCCATTAATTGATTTCCAAAAAGGATTGTAGCCAAAATCATCAATGCAGCCCCAAGTAAAGTCAAAAACATCCCGGATCGAAATGCGGACTTGTTATCCAGAATCAAGATCCCAGCAGCTGAAATTAGCAACACCACAATGGCAATCGGAATCTCAGTTAATGTAATGAGCTCAGGTTGACCTGACATTCCCAGCTCTTTCCAAAATTCGACAATGAAATTATCTCTGAAATCACGTACAATCGTCAAAAGAACATAGATCAAAACGAGAAATAAGAATGCTCCCCCGTGTTTTTTTAGAAACTTGATACGATCCGATCGCTCCATAGGCTTTCTCTCAGTCCTCATTTCTATATCCAAAGAACTTGGACCTTTTACCTTGCTTAAGATAAAAGAAGAAGCGACAAACATTGGAAAGAACAATAATCCAGTCGCGAATGGCATCCACAATTCGGAAATCCCATAGGAAGACATCAGCCAAAGACCGATTGATTTGACAAAACCGGTGGAAAAAATGAAAGTAGCGCTCAAGCCCGCTACCAATAATTCGGAATTCCTCCTGCCTTCGAGGTAAATCAATACAATCCCGAAAATCATTCCCAAGGGCAATCCGTTCAGGAACATTGCCACTGGCTTTATCCAATCTGGAACTACCGCGAAGGCCAACAGCATAAGGATGCTGAATCCAACGAGGCTTATCAAAGCTGTGAATCTTTTTCCAACAGACAGCTCTGACACGACTTTAATCCCAATAAACTTTGAAAGCATATAGCCCATCACCTGACTAATGATCAAAAGTGTCTTAAAATGGAATGTCCCCAGGTCACTAATTCCTTCAAATTGTCCGGCCAAAAATGCCTTCCTTGCCGCATACATTCCCGTATAGGCTAAAAATGCCATACTAAGTAAGACTAGGTCAGTTTTCGATATAGATACTTTATTCAATCTCAAATTGAACAGTTTTTGAGTTTTAAAAATCACTGTAAATTATAATAAGGGCGTTTGACCAAAAATAGACTCAAACAAATAATCCCAAGAATCCAGAATGTTATTATAGTATTAATTTTTCGTTTAGGGAAATTAATTTTCTTATTATGAAATTTTTAATAACCTTTGATAGAAATGGATTGAGCCATTTTCAACTAGTTCGATTCATTCAATTAGAATTTGATATTCATGGAAAATTCAAACTATCTGACCAGCTATATCGGGGGTAAGATCAAAGATTTGAGAAAATCTAGAAACCTTAAACTCGGAGATCTTTCAGATCTATCAGGAATCAGTATTGCAATGCTAAGCAAAATTGAAAATGGAAGAATCTACCCGACAATTCCTTCTCTAATCCAGGTCTTACAAGCTCTCAACGCTGATCTCAACGAGTTTTTCTCAGATCTTAAAGAAGACCCTAACTCCCCTGAATACATCCTGATCAAAAGATCGGACTACAAATCGATTAAGAAAGAGGAAGAATCGATTGGTTTTGATTATGAATTAATCTTGAATAGAAAGATCGAGAAGTCTTCTTTGGAAATTTCACTTCTGACAATTTCAAAGTCGTCTAAGAGAGACCGCGTTTCAACCGAAGGCCTAGAATACTTATACGTAATCAAAGGAAGCCTGAATTTTGAATTAGGAGACACCTCTATTGCATTAGGAGAAAATGATTCTCTTTTCTTCAATGGAAAAATCCCACACGTCCCTGTCGGCACCTCACAATCTGAGGTGATTCTTTTGGTAATATATTTCATTGAAATCAATTAATCCATCATGGAAAATATTGGGAAAGCCATGGTTTTTAAAGGAATCAAATCCCCTTTTAACTTAGAGGAGTTTAAATTCCCGCTATTAAAACCTGGAGAAGTCCTAGTAAGAAATTCCTACAGCACTGTCTGCACCAGTGATCTCCATACTTTTTACGGAAGAAGGCATTCCTGCACGAATAGCGTTTTAGGACATGAAGTCATTGGAGAGATAGTTGATTTATCTCAAGGTGGCATCTCTGACTATCAGGGGAATTCTCTCAAGGTTGGAGACAAAGTCACTTGGACCGTTTTTGCCTTTGACCCCCTTTCGGAGAATACCCTAAAGGGATTTCCTCAAAAATCTGAAAGACTTTACAAATATGGGCATGAAGAAATCAACGAGGAATATCAGTTGAATGGAGGCTTTTCCACACATACTCATTTGCGAAAAGGAACTGCAATTTTCAAACTACCATCTAATCTAAGTTTGAAAGAAGCAGCTCCTATCAATTGTAGTCATGCGACAATTGCAGGAGCGATCCGAATGGCTGGAGATATTTCAGATAAAAACGTATTGGTTAGCGGAGTTGGAATGCTTGGATTATCGGCTTGTGCCCAAGCAAAATTCCTGGGAGCTAACCAGGTTTGGGCTCAGGACATCAATTCTGAAAAATTGAATTCTTCAGAGGAATTCGGAGCAGATCAAACCTTTCTTTATCCTGAAAAAGAAATAGAAACCGCCAATCAGGAGATTGGAGGGATTGACATCGTCATTGAGACTTCAGGTTCGCCGGAAGCCATTGAAAAATGCATCGGACTCTTGGGAATCGGTGGGACTATCATTTTGGTGGGATCTGTTTTTCCTCAAAGGGATTTAGCAATCAATGGAGAAGTTTTGGTCAGAAAAATCCTAACCATCAAAGGGCTACATAATTACACGCCAGAAGACTTGCAAACAGCTATAGAGTTTGTTTCCACTGCCAAAAACAGATTCCCTTTTGAAAAGCTGGTCGGGGCAGAATTTCCATTAGATGAGTTGGAAAAAGCCTTTGAATTGGGACAAGAAGGCAAACATTTTAGAGTTGGAGTAAAGCCATGAAACACAGATTGAAATACCCTTTTTATCAATATAATCAACATTACCATGTATGATTTAATAGTTGTAGGCGGTGGAGTGCTTGGAGCATTTCATGCATATCATGCTTTGGAAGCTGGATTGAAGGTGGCTATCCTTGAAAAGGACAAAGCACCTCAAGAAGCTACTACCCGCAATTTTGGACAAGTTGTCCCATCTGGAATGGACAGCAAATGGCAAACCTATGGTCGGGAAAGCCTAAAAATCTACAAATCAATCCAAGCCAAGTTTGATGTCACTGTCCGAAATAATGGATCGGTATACTTGGCTTCTAACCAAGAAGAACAGCAATTGATCGAGGAGCTTTTTTCCATCAATCAATCCAATGGATATACTTCCGAATTGCTTTCCAAAGAAGCTTGTTTGGCTAAATATCCTGGCTTGCGAAGGGATTATGCGGTAGGTGGATTGTTTTTTCCTGAGGAAGTGACAGTTGAACCGAAAACGATGATTCACAGGCTACTGGAATACTTGATTCATGAAAAAGGGCTAGCTTACTTCCCAAATCATCAAGTGGTCTCCTGTAGCAATACCGGAAATGGTGTTTGGCTGGAAACCGCTGCTGGAAACAAATTCAAAGGAGAAAAGGTCATTATCTGTAATGGTCGTGATTTCAAGACTCTTTACCCTGAGATTTTTACAGAAAGTGATCTAGAAGTCACTAAACTTCAAATGATGCTAACCAAACCTCAGTCAAAAAGCTACATACTTCCGGGTTCTATTTTGACAGGATTATCGATTCGCAGGTACGAGGCTTTCCATGAATGTCCATCATTCGCAGAGGTCAAAAGCAGGGAACCTAAGGATTCTTTGGAGAAAAAATGGGGAGTTCATATCCTTTTCAAACAAGCCACTGACGGATCAGTGATTTTGGGAGATTCTCATGAATATGCAGATGCCAAAGACAGTGATGATCTAGGTTATGATTTGAATATGGATATCGATCAGTTCATGATTGATGAAGCCAAAAAGATAATCGACCTTCCAACTTATGAAATAGCTCACCGTTGGTTTGGGGTATATTCCCAATGCAAAACCAAAGATATTTTCCAACAAACCATTGATGAACATATCCATGTGGTGACTGGAATCGGTGGAAAAGGAATGACCGGAAGTGCTGGATTTTCAAAAGAACATATTGAACAATTATTTAATTAAAATGAGCAAGATCAAACTAGCCGTATTTGATATGGCGGGAACCACTGTAGATGAAGATAATGTCGTCTATAAAACCGTCCAGAAAGTCATCAACGACAAAGGCTATGGCGTTAGCTTGGACCAGGTTTTAGAATATGGAGCTGGAAAAGAAAAACACCAGGCCATCATTGATGTATTGACCAATTGTACAGAGGAGAAAGAGGTCAAAGAAAAAGCATCTGAGATTTTCGGGAATTTCAAGCCGGAATTGAAAGCAGCATATGAAAACTTGGATGTGAAGACTTTTGAAGGAGTCAAAGAAATGATGGAGACCTTACGCTCCAAAGAGGTCTTTGTTGTTCTCAACACAGGATATGATAGAAAAACTGCCCAATCATTGGTAGATAAACTAGGTTGGGAAGTCGGTAAGGATATTGATGGATTGGTTACTGCTGATGATGTGACCAATGGGAGACCTGGTCCAGATATGATACTTAAAGCGATGGAAATTGTAGGCGTCACAGATTCTCAGGCTGTCTTAAAAGCTGGAGATTCAGCCATTGATATTGAAGAAGGAAAAAATGCCAATTGCGGTTTGACTGTAGGCGTTTTGACTGGAGCCCAAACTTCCAAGCAGCTACAAACTGTCAATCCAGATTACATTCTGGAAAGTGTGGCTAGTCTGGATAAGATTTTGAGTTAAAAAATCTTGATAAAAATAAAACAGACTCTCATTTGTTTGAGAGCCTGTTTTATTTTTTAACAAAGGAGTAAGTTGGTTTCAATTTCTCCAGTAAGGATATAATTTTCAACTTTTTCAAAAATCGTTGAAAAGGTAGCACTCTCCTCTAACTTTTCTTTTTTCTCTGCCCATTTCTTTCCGATTAGGATTTCAACATTATCAATTGGAGGGCCGATTTCCTGTCTTTCTTTTTTTATTGAGTCCAATAGTATTTCTCTACAGGATCTCACCATTCTATTTCCAAAATCCTGGCTCCGATATTCTTCTTGATGAGAAACACTGAAGACTAGTACTTTGGAATCTTTCTCATGAACTAAAGGAAGAATACATTTACAGAAATTAAAACTTGGAACGATTCCTTGACTAAATAAATCCTCAAGATTTTTATTGGTTAAATCATTTATTTTCAATTCTTGATTATGCTGGTAGAAGTTGACAAAAATCGCATCAAGCGGATACCAAGTCTCAAACAGATAAGTTTGAAACAATTGTGATTCTTCTTCATTCGAAAAGTCACAATTAAATACATGGATTTTCTCCAAATCCACTGGAGACAAATCCTTCTTAAGAAAATATTCATCCTCCTCCTTTTTCAAAGGAAGAACGATTTCAAATTCTTTTTCTAATAATATTCTTACAAGTTTTTTTTCAAAACATGAGGGTTGCATGGAGGCGACCAAGGCAACCTTTGCATTTTTATTCACTAGTTTACTATTTGGGTGACTGGTTATAGGGGAACTAAATAAGAGGGGTAATTTCACGGATTTAATTCATTTCAAAAAATTAAGGCCCAAAATGATACCATATTTTTTTGTAAATCACCGAATTAAATCAACTTCATATACCTACGTATGGAATAACTAATCTGGATGTTTTTTGTTCAAAATCACATTTGGTGAAATAAAAAAAGCCTCTAACAAATTGTCAGAGGCCTTTTCAGAGCAGAAAAAATCCGGTGATTAATAATGCGTAATCTTAAATTCAGTTCTTCTGTTCAATTGATGTTCCTCGTCCGAACATTCTACCCCATTGGAACATTGGTTTAATAGTTGGGTTTCGCCATAGCCAATCGCTTTCATTCTGTTCCCACTGATTCCCATATTGAGAATATAATCCACAGCAGCTTTCGCTCTTTTGTCCGAAAGCTTCAAATTGTAATTATCCGAGCCTCTTGCATCGGTATGAGAATAAAGTTCAATTTGAATAGTCGGGTTATCCTTTAAAATCTGGACTAGTTTATCCAATTCGGGTTTGGCATCTTCACGAATTTCCCATCGGTCAAAATCATAATAGATATTTTCCAATGTATATGTTTTCCCCACCTGAATTTGATCTAAGTAGATATCCTGATAGAAAACCGAGTCGGAAGGATTCTCAGGTAAATTGAATGATACCGAACCATCCAAATATCCAGTCTTTCGGCCTATCATTTCAAGTGACTGTCCCAATTCAACTTCAAACCTGAATTGCCCATCTGGTTTGGTAACAAAAGAAGCCAAAACATCTCCATTGCTGGATTTTAAATCCACAACGGCATCAGACAATTCCATCTTTGTCTCTTTATCTAGCACTTTCCCTTTTACCACTAGTTCCTTTTGCACATTCAGGTCAACCCAATAAATATCATCCAATCCCATTCCTCCTGTTCTATCAGAAGCTAAAAATGCCTCATCCCACTTTCCATCCACTAAAAAGAAGCCAAAATCATCCCTATTGGAATTCACAGGACTTCCTAGATTTTCAGGGTTTGAAAAACTAATCCCAGATTTTTCAGCTTTGAAAACATCTAGACCACCGATTCCTGGATAACCTGCACTTGAAAAAACCAAATCCCCATTTTGATCGATAAAGGGAGTTCTCTCATCTTCTGAAGTATTGATATCTGCTCCTAAGTTTACGGGACTAGACCAACCTTGGTCTTGAGAATAAGTGACATAGTAAATATCAGCTTTCCCCTGGCCCCCAGGCATGTCAGATGAAAAGTACAGTTTGGAATTAGCTGCATCGTAAAATGGATCCGCCACCGAATAAGCAAAGGCATTATTAAAATCCAGTGGACTAAAATCTTCCATCATCAAAGAATCACTGTCCAAGGCAAAAAAGACCTCCGGGAATAAGGTATAGTTTCGGGCCTTCCCTTCCCCTGACTTATCAAATTTCTGAGCTTGCGTAAGCGTTAAAAACACATTATCACCGCTTTGGAAATAAGGACCAACATGTAGGTTGCTTGCAAATTGTTCATCTTTCTGAGCAGTGCCAGAAACAACCTTTTCTTCCTTTTTCCAACTTGCTGAATACATGGATAAATAGCCATTTCCAGTCCATCCATACACATTGCTATTCAGGGCATTTCTGGAATCTACTCGCTTCTTAGTTTCCCCTATTCTATCTGAGGTAAACCACAATACATCCTCGGTAGAAAGAAAAGGTCCAAATTCGGAGAATGTCGAATTGATTTCCTTCAAAGAAGAAACTTGTGCATCATTGGGTTGATTTAACAAATCCCTTCCCTCACTTGCCGTCTTCCGCAAAAAAGAAAGTTCAGGATTGGATTGATCAGGATCTAATCGCGTCAAGATTTCTTCAGCCTCAGAATACTTGGAGTTTGCAATCAACACCTCTGCAAAAGGTTTCAGATCCAATGAATCCAAATCCCCATCTCTATTGAGTCTGCTATACCATTCTTCAGCCTGTTCAAAATTTCGGGTTTTGTAATATGCCTGAGCCAACCCGCGGGCAGACTCAGGCATGGGTGACAACTCCCAGCTTTTCAAGAAACTGTTAATACCTTCTGAATAATTCAAACCATCTGAAAGGGAAACCCCTTCCATATAATCCCTGTAGGCCAAAGGCTTGCAGGAAAACAAAATCAAAAAAACGAGACATTGTAAACATATTCTCCTCATGGAAATAGACTTAAAAGAAACGTGGTGAAACTAATCTTACCCTCTTTGGAGGGAATAAAAAGGCTACTGAAATATCATGTGTTGTAAAGGTATTGACAGAGAAACCTGTCAAAGAATGATCATAGGCATATCCCAATCGCAAGCCCTGCTTTAATTGAACCTGAACCATTCCGATTACAGCAGTGGATTTTTTTAATCCATCTTGAATTTCCCTCCCTGGCATATTGATTCCTGCTCTGTATCCAGCCCCTAACCAAAAGGTATCGTTAAGAATTAAGGAAGCATTTACATCCAATCTTGCCGGAGCATTGAAATCATCCATATACATGATAGAAGGAACCAAAGCAAAATTGTAATTCAAGTCAAAATGGTACCCACTGGAAAGGTAAATGTGAGGGCTTGGCTTTACCATGATATCTCCTTGGTCAAAATTCACCACTGAAGAAAGCATCTGATCAGCCGCAAGACCTACATAGAATTTTTCATCATAGAGAAACAGGCCAAATTTCATATCAGGATATGTCATCCTATCTTTCCCAACGGGAATAGAAGGATCATCATCCTGATCTGGGCGAAGGATCCCTCCATCCAATTGAGCATTCACTATTCCTGCTCCTACACCGAATGACAAATATTTTGTATTCGTCAATCTCAAATGATAGGCTAAATTTCCATAAACAGCCGTTGTTTTTTGAGCTCCCAGTTTATCAGTCAAAACTTGCCCTCCAACTCCTAGCTGGGAATCTTCCAAATAGGTATCTCCTGCTACTGCAAATGTTTCAGGACTCCCCTCCACTCCAGTCCATTGCTTTCGGTAATAGGACTGGAGATAAAGCTGCTGTTTGTATCCAGCATAAGCAGGATTGATAAATACTGGATTAAAAATGTATTGGCTATACTGAGGAACCTGCTGTCCCTGAACCAATTGAGTAGAACAAAGGACGAATCCTACTAGTATCAATGTTATTTTAAAGAATTTCATCTTGCTCACTTAATTATTGTTACAAAACCTGTCATTGTACGCATCACACCTTCATGATCCCATAGATTCACTTGGTAGTAGTAAGTTCCACCCACCAGATTATCTCCGTTCCAGTCATTTTGGTAATCATCGGACTGATACACTTCAACACCCCATCTATTGACTATCAAGATTTCATTTCTACTAAAGAACTCTTGCAGTCCTCTTAGTACCCATGTATCATTTCTTCCATCTCCATTTGGAGTGAATACGTTTGGTATTTCAAAGAACATCTGCCTATGATCCACGGTAGATGAATTATCATCTGGATCCAATTCAACATCATCTGAACTCACCCAAGCTGTATTGGATACATCTCCTTCGGCTATGGCTTTGACTCTGAAAGTCAGCATCTGGGTCGCGCCTGCTTCCAACTCATCGATCATCCAAGTCAAGGTTCGGTTTTCTGAATTGTATGAAGCAGTTCCTGCACTTACATCATGGCCCAGATATTCCACAGCACTAGAAAGAGTATCTGTCATAACGATCTTATTTGCCCTGGCTTCAGAGTTGTTGGTAATCGAAATCTTATACTCAAAGTTGGATTCCATCATAATCAGAGGTGATGAAACTTCTTTGGTAATTTCAAGATCCACCTCATTTGGTAACTCATCTACCGGAACAGGATCAGAAGATGTCTCAGTGTCCGGGAAGTTTCTTCCAGAGATAAATACCCAATTGACTAGATTTTCATCCACTTTTTCGGTCACCATCAATCTTAGATTTATTTCCATCACTTCTCCGGCATCCATGGATTCAATCATCCAAGAAACTGCTTCTTCTGACAGTTCACCTTCGGGTTCCATATTCATTACCATGGTACCGGCAGGCAATGAATCCACAACTGAAATATCCCATGCAGTATATTCTCCCACATTTTCAATTCGTATGATGTAATCAATCATTTCCCCAACCTCTACGGATTCCAGATCAGCATATTTCCAAACCTGAATTCCGGTTTGATCATCGATCACCTCGACACCATCTCCAGGATCAGATTCTTTTGGAGTTTCTGGGTCCTTCGGATCATCCACAATGGCAGTATTGAATAATATATCACCAACCTCAGCCATTTCATTGACTTGAGCCAAAAGGGTCAACTCAATCACTTGACCTGGAGCCAGGGATGGAATAATCCATTCAACCACTGAATTCGAAAAGGTTGCTCCTTGATCTGCTGAAATAAAGGTCAGTTCTTCAGTGAGGGTATCAGTTACCAAAATTGATTCCTTAACCTCTTCAGATATATTGGAAACGATGATGGTATATGTGATCTGATCTCCTACCATGGCCTTTTCAACATCAGGAACCTTGGTAATAGTAAATGAAACAGGGTCTATTACTTCAATAATTTCAGGATCAGATTCATCCGGAGAGTCAGGATCATCAGGGTCAGTAACCACTGCGATATTGCTGATCGAGGTTCCAACCTGAGTGGATGCATTTACTCCTACAGTCAAGGTAAACACCTTACTTTCCCCTGCTGCCAACTCATTCAATTCCCAAACAACCACTCCTTCTGTCAATACTCCCGATTCTGAGGCGTTGATGAATTGAAGGTTGGAATTCAGAGTATCTGATATGATTAGGTTTTCAGCCAATTGAGAACCTGGGTTCGTTACTGTAATAGTATAAATCACCTGGTCTCCTGGTAGAACTTCCTTCTTATCGGCAGACTTACTGATGGTCAGAGAAACTGGATCTTCAACAACCACAATTTCCGGATCAGATTCTTTTGGACCCTCTGGCTCATCTGGACTGGATGCGATAGCCACATTGCTAATTTCAGTACCACCAGTTACATCTTCAGCCACTTGTACTTCTAGAGTAACCGTTCTACTCTCCCCTGCTCCCAGTTCTGAGATTTCCCAGGTAACAACTCCATTGGAAACTGTTCCTCCATCAGTTGCAGCGATAAACTCAAGCGCTTCATCAAGTGTATCATGGATCGTAACATCCCCAGCTATTCCTTGACCTGAGTTCATGACATTGATCATATACACAACCAAACCTCCTGGAAGTACAGTTTCTACGTTAGCAGACTTCGTAACACTCAATGAAACAGGATTTACAACTGTAATAATTTCAGGATCAGTCTCTTTTGGAGTATCAGGATCATCAGGACTGGAAATGATAGCAACATTGCTGATTTCAGTCCCCACAGGCGTATCCTGACTCACTCTTACAGTTAAGAGAAGTTCCACAATTTCCTTGGAATCTATAGAGGCTAGATTCCAAGTAACTGTACCTCCATCATTTACTCCACCATTTGTAGAGCTGGTGTATTCCAGATAATCTGACAATTCATCTTTTACTGTCACATCCGACATTGGAACCTCTGAGGAATTAAGAACTGTAATCGTATAAACAACTTCCTCTCCTGGTAACACTTGGACATTATTCGCAGTTTTTGTAATAACTAGACCGTCATTCATATCGCAAGTCAAAATCTGAATGGTAACCATAGCCCTTTCAACACTTTCACAATTAGTCGCAGGATTCGTCTGACTTGCATAATAAGTCTCTCCGTCGACTAAAAGTGTATTGGCAGGAAGTGGAGTATCAGAATCCAAACTTGAATACCAAAGAATTCCTTCTCCAACAATGGCAATTGATTCTAAGGTTGCGTTATCGGTATTACAGAATGCCTGATTTGGATTTTCGATTTCAGGTTTTTCAGTCACTCTTACAGTTACCGTCAAATGGGCAGCCTCTTCTGGCTTGCTTTCACAAACTTCATCCCCTTCAACTGTCACATAATAACGAGTGGTTACTTGTGGGCTGATAGATGTAGAAGAAACTTCCTCAGTCAAATCCTCATCCAAATAGAATCTGAAAATTGGATTGGTTATGGTGCTGGAAGTGGCTGTCAGATTAACCGATTCTCCCAAGCAGATAAATAGATTTTCTACATCAATATCTGAGCTTTGCGCATCATCCTTAACAGTA
>NZ_JAPPSQ010000090.1 GCF_026652115.1 Algoriphagus sp. PAP.12
CGTCCATCATCCAGGCCGTATTGTTCACCAGATCATTGAGCGGATAGATCTGAGTGGGGTATATAGCCGATACTCGGAGAACGGATCCAGCGGCTATCATCCCAAGATGTTGTTAAAGGTTCTGGTCTATGGATACTTAGAAAACTGTTATTCATCCCGCAAACTCGAAAAAGCGGTCCGGGAGAACATTGTGTTCATGTGGCTTGCGGGGATGCAGCGTCCCGATCACCACACGATCAATCGATTCCGGTCAGAACGTCTCCGAGATGTAATCGGTGATATTTTTGCCCAGGTGGTATTGATGCTT
>NZ_JAPPSQ010000091.1 GCF_026652115.1 Algoriphagus sp. PAP.12
GTATCCCCCCGAGCAACCGCATCTTTACTTATCCTGATTTATTTCTAGGGAAAGTTTGTAGTTTTTCGGTAGGAGTTCTTTTATTTTTTGGATGTTTGTGTCCATGATATGGTCAAAGACATATTTGAGCCACTGTTGAGGATTAACATCTTCGATCTTGCACATGGCAAAGAACGAGTAAATCATTGCTGCCCGCTGTGCTGCATCATGGGACCCTGCGAACAGGTAGTTTTTCCGACCTAAGGCTATCGGTCTGATCTTGTTCTCAATGGCATTATTA
>NZ_JAPPSQ010000092.1 GCF_026652115.1 Algoriphagus sp. PAP.12
TGAACTTCTTCTCCGGCAATGACTGCATTCGAAAAACTTCGCACCACTGAACCAGTAATGACGAGTCACTTTTTCGCACTTTTTACAATAAATACCGGACTTCTCCCGGTAAGATTTAATGAAGAGTTCACAGGATTCTTCATCTGGAAATTGGTTTAGAAAGTGGATTAGTTTCATGATCTCTGATGTTTAAACCAAAGAAAAGCGTACTTTTCTACTTGACAAAACCAGTGACACCAACTGTCATTTGGCAACGTGCGAACTCACGGATACACATATT
>NZ_JAPPSQ010000093.1 GCF_026652115.1 Algoriphagus sp. PAP.12
AATCGTTTTGGGAAGAGAAGATGAATTAATCATCTTTATAAAGTGGAGGATAACGGATTCGAACCGTTGACCCCCTGCGTGCAAGGCAGGTGCTCTAGCCAGCTGAGCTAATCCCCCAGAAGATTTTCAATTATTTAAGAACCGCTTTTGGTTCTGTTAGAGTGGGCCTGCGTGGACTCGAACCACGGACCTCTACATTATCAGTGTAGCGCTCTAACCACCTGAGCTACAGGCCCAACATTTATAAAATAATTTGAAGTGC
>NZ_JAPPSQ010000094.1 GCF_026652115.1 Algoriphagus sp. PAP.12
TTATTCAATGCTACTTATTGCTTCAATAATGGCCAAAAAACAGGTTTTACCCAGACCAAAATGGTATAAAGTGACTAAATCGATCCGAACTACAACTGGAGATCTGATCAATCAATTTAGGGCTATAACATGGGCAAATACCTCAAAAATCAATTTCTCCGACTTCGTAACAATTCAGAAAAAATTGCAAAAACTTAAAAAATCTGATAATCCTACTCTATCCACTCTGTTTCATGCTAGAAATTAGCCAAACTTGAG
>NZ_JAPPSQ010000095.1 GCF_026652115.1 Algoriphagus sp. PAP.12
GCACAAATCAAATTCGAGCAGGTGATTGAGCGAGGCTGCGGCCTCGATGTTCACCAAAAGACGATCGTTGCCACGGTCAGAGGTAATGACGTTGAGATTGAGACCAAGACCTTTGGGACTTTCACTTCCCAGATCGAGGAGCTTAAATTATGGTTGAATTCCCTTTCCATTACCCATATTGCCATGGAAAGTACCGGAGTTTATTGGAAACCTATCTATAACATCCTGGAAGAGGATTTTAAGATTATTTTGGT
>NZ_JAPPSQ010000096.1 GCF_026652115.1 Algoriphagus sp. PAP.12
ACTACCAGTTCAGCTCCATCACCTGCTGCATTTTCGCAGACATTGTCGCCTGTGACACTCACATAGTAAGTCGTTGTCGTTGCAGGCGACACGGTCAGATCCATGATCTCATTGCTCAGATCAGAATCGGTATAGAAGTGGAAGACTGGATTCGTGATACCTGGTGCTGTAGCACTCAAGGTAAAGTCATCGCCTTCACAGATTGTTCCGCTGTTCGCAGTGATGTCCGCTGCCGTAGCTCTTGGATT
>NZ_JAPPSQ010000097.1 GCF_026652115.1 Algoriphagus sp. PAP.12
TTTTGAGATCACCAAAGCAACTTTAGATATTACCGCAGATGCAGGGCAGAGCAAAGTCTATGGAGATCCAGATCCTGTATTCAGCTATCAAGTTGCAGGATTAAAGAACGGAGATATTCAAGGAGCTGTTGTTACCGGTGCTTTGACTAGAATGGCTGGAGATGATGTGGGAATGTATGCAATCCAGCAGGGAACTATTGACGCTGGAGGAAACTATTCGATCAACTTCACTCCGGCAGA
>NZ_JAPPSQ010000098.1 GCF_026652115.1 Algoriphagus sp. PAP.12
TGTTGCCTGAATTACTTTTTTTATTTCAATTTTCCTTCTGTATCGTTAAAGTTACCGATAATCTGAGCTCCGCTGTTTACAGTTACTGTGCCATAAATCGTAATGGAATTATCATCTCCTACAAATTCCAAAGTTGCTCCACTATTCAGTCTCAAGTCTCCGTAAATTACGGTGCTGCCATGGAGTTTTAAAGTAGACTGACTGTTAATATTGAGAGAAGTGTTTTTTCGATATTGCCCA
>NZ_JAPPSQ010000099.1 GCF_026652115.1 Algoriphagus sp. PAP.12
GTTGTTTGTATAAGCTACCGATGTTCCAGATGGAAGCGTTCCTGTGATGGCTAGGCTCTTCTCAGTACCGTCAAACACGAATATTCCGTCTGCAAAGGTGATTCCCGTGATTGTGGCTTTGGTGATCGTGAAGCTGGCTCCGGTATAATTGATCGCATAGTTCATACCCGCATCCAGGCTTCCCAAGTTGATCGCGTAGCTTCCCACATTCTCTCCA